>JBLWVK010000001.1:0-661299 GCA_048268505.1 Kangiella sp.
TGAGGGTTTAATCTATAAAACAGAGTTTAAAACTCTCAGGATGGGTTCAAACTCACTCAGCTTTGGGCGATAGAAAGATAGCTAATCATTCTATCAGGAGAGATACAAGGATGGGTTAGCTAGTAGCCGTGACCCATCAAAGGGCGGGCAGTAACCGGTGGGAATTATTCGCACCATCCATGCGTTACGACAAGCCATTAAAGTGACTTTGACAGACGGCGGGAATTGCTCGGCTCATCCCTGAGCCTCGCCTTCGCTGCGCTCAGGCCAGCTAATGCTGTCAAAAATTGTTCCAGACAATTTTTTGAACCTGCTCCGCGGGTTCTTAACTCGCATTTCGCATGAACAATAAAAAAGGCCACTTAAAGTGATATAGGATGGATTAACGAAGTGTAAACCATCGAAAGGAACTGGATAGACGGCGGGAATTATTCGCACCATCCCTAGTGCTCACCCCTTCGGGGCCATCGTCGCAAGCACCGATGTTCCAATTTGCTCCGGGCAAATTGGTCGAACCCGCTCCGCGGGCTCAATACCAACAATCTATAGCCAATAAAAAACCCCAACTCTTGCGAGTTGAGGTTTTGTATTGGTGGAGACGGCGGGAATTGAACCCGCGTCCGCGAATCCTCTGCTCGAGGGTCTACATGCTTAGGTCCATCATTATTTTAATCTTTGACGTGCCGATGGGCAGGCATTCAAAGACGGTCTCGAGGAAAGTTTAACAGTTGGCTGCCGAGCACAGTTACCTGCGAGTCCCTGTATTGACTGTCTAGCTCCTACCAAGGACGCTCAGAGTAGACAGTTAGCCTTAAGCGGCTAAAGCGTAGTTGTCTTCGTTTGCAACTATTAAGTTTCAGCTTTGATTTTACGAGATTCGCTGACATCTCGGCATGCACCTGGAGGTTCGTAATCCACGTCGAATCCAAATCGTCCCCAGATTCTTTTCCATTATAGTGCATTATTGGGCCAAGTACATTAATATCAAGGGGGTAGGCCAAGATATTTTGTGGCTTGGTTAACATTCATTTTTAGAGCAAACGGCTACACTCCATTGGAATAATAGGAGGGGCAATGAGTAGTTTACAAACGTCCAAAATACAGTTTGCCATGCTGTCGCATAAGGGGATGTCGCGCCAGAACAACGATGACAAGGTTTTTGCTTCCGCAGAGTTGGGGTTGTGGCTTTTGTCGGATGGTGTCGGTGGTCTCAAGCAAGGCGAACAAGCAAGTCAATACGCAGTTGAAGAAATTTCAAAGTCGATCAAAAAAGGCTTTAATCTGCATAGCGCAGTTCATTCAGCTCACTCTGTGATCAAGGCTCATAATAAACATGAGCAGGAAGACCGCGGGGCAACTGTGGTTGCAGTGCATTCCAATGGCTCTAATTATGAAATTGCCTGGGTAGGTGATAGCCGCGCTTATCTGTGGAATCAGGAAACAGGTGAATTAACTCAGTTAACTGAGGATCACACCTTGGTTCAGAAACTGGTAAATGCCGGTTTACTAGAGCAACAGGAAGTTAAGAGCCATCCCAAACGCCATGTCATCACACAATGCCTGGGTATCGAGAACGAAACTCCTTTAAGCATTGGTTCGTTAAATCGTGAGTGGGGTTATGGTGAGTCTCTATTATTGGCTAGCGATGGCCTTTATGAGGAGCTTTCGAGGCAAGAAATTATTGCAGCGCTGAAGCTTCCTCGTGATAATCAGGCTAAGGTTGAGTATATGGTCGAATTAGCATGTAAGAATGGGGGTAGCGATAATATTTCTTTACTGCTGATTTCATCACCTGTTACTGAGCCACAGCCGAAGAAGAAAGAAACACCGATTGAGAAGTTTATAACAAAAATCAAAACAATCCTTAAACTAGGTTAATGTGAGGTAGGTATGTCTTCTGAGAAAAGTCCTTCACAACATAAGTCTGAATTTCGTGAAGATAAAGCAGGACCACAAGGAACACTGGTCTTCGATTCGAGTCAAGTAGAAAGGATGATCAAAGAGGAAATTCAAAAGTTGGAAGATGATGGAACCAAGGTTCCAGCCTTACTTGCAACGACTAAGCCGCATGCTGGCCAGGCATTCTTATTGGAGTATGGAAAGAATGTCATTGGGCGCGGAAAAGGTAACAGTGTGACACTGTATGATCCTGCTGCATCTTCAACTCATGCCCAGATTACTTTCTCTGAAGGTCAGTGGCGTATCCTTAATTTGTTATCCTCAAATGGCACCATTGTTAATGGTGAAAAGGTTTCTGAGCGTATTTTATCGTTTGGCGACCGTATTCAGATTGGGCATACTGAGTTTCTGTTTACTTTAGTCGATAGTAGCGAGGCCCAGCCTCAAGAAGAAAAAGAAGAGATGAACTGGATGCTGGTGGGTTCATTAGGTGTAGCAGCCGTGATTCTATTGGGAGTTCTTGCCTGGCTATTCCTGTAACTGTCAATGACTCAAGAAAATGAATTGCGCATAGGGCGCTATAAACTCATTAAAGAAATCGGCCGTGGGGCCATGTCTGTGGTTTATCAGGCAGAAGACCCCGAAATCGGTCGCATGCTCGCGATAAAACTCTTAAAACACGAACTGGTGGAAAAGGAGGAGTATCGCGAGCTTTTTTTGCGTGAGGCAAAAGCTGCCGGCCGCCTGGGTCATCCCGGCATTGTGACCATCTATGATGTAGGAATCTGGCAAGAAAGACCTTTTATTGCCATGGAGCTACTAGAAGGTGAAAACCTTGATGACTATTTGCAGGAACATGGCACCCTCAGCTTGGATCAGGCTGCTGATCTAGCCAAACAGCTGACCCTGGCGCTTGATTATGCTCATCAAAACGGTGTGATTCACCGCGATTTGAAACCTGATAATATTCTGGTGTTAGATGGTGGGCGGCGCTTTAAAATCACGGACTTCGGTATCGCTCATGTGGAGCACCTTTTTCTTGAAGATGAAGGAGGTAAAAGCAAAGACAAAATTATGGGCACGCCTGCCTATATGTCGCCAGAGCAAATCACGGGGCATGGCGTTGACTTCAAAACCGATCTTTATTCTCTAGGGGTGATTCTTTATCAGGTTACTAAAGGCGAATTGCCATTCCAGGCCCCTAATTATGCGGCCATGATGCAGGCCGTTCTACACATGAACCCACAGCCTATTAATATCGTCTCTGAGCAGGGGTTTATGTGGCAGAGCATCATTTTCCGCTTGTTACAGAAAAATCCAGATCACCGTTACGAAACCAGTGATGAGCTGTTGGAAGAGATAGAAACACTAACAAAAGAACTGACTCAGAATAAGGAAGGACTGGCAGGCATTCGTTTTGTTTCGATGCGTGCACGTTGGGCAATTAGCTTATCAGCGGTAGTTCTGGTGGTGATGATTCTGGGCATGGTCTGGGTCTATAACAAGCAGAACCAGCTCATGAACCAGCTGGTGTTTGATTATGGCAATTCCATGGTGCAGATTATTTCCTCGGAAACTGCAGAGCTTTTACTACTTGGTGAGGATGTTGCGTTACAGGCGATTACCGTTGATATTGCCGATAACTCGCAGATTCAACACTTGTCGATAAGAGACGGGCAGGGAGTTGTCCAAAGTAGCAGTCAGCCAGAACAGATTAACAAGCCATTTATATTGCCTCAGTCCAGTGAGCAACAACAGAGTACTCTTGATGCCAAAATATACTCGAATTTGAGTGACTACGACCAAGAAGTGGTATTGTTTGATTCGCCGATAAAGTATCAGGACAAACAGATCGGCCATGCCTTTATTGCAATCAGCCGCAGTAATTTAAAAAGTGCTACCCAGTCATCCTTGTTGGCGATGATTATTTGGATGTTCCTGATTATGCTGGCTGTATTTTCAGGCGTCTATTGGCTGGCAAATCGTTTCATTCAGCGGGTTAACCAGACTCGTCATGTCATTCGAGAACTTAGAAACCATGGTCAGGCGGACATCCTTAAAGTGGATACACATGATGAAGTAGGACGTCTACAGCAGGAGGTGAATGATCTTTCTCAGAAGTTGGCTGGCTTGACGCAAACACAGTATATAAGCACTAATCCTGACCCTGGTTTGCTTGAAACCATTACAGACATGGACAAGACTCTCATTATTTCTCAGGATGAGACGGAAACAGAAGAAGGAAAAGAGCCATCCAGCAATGAATGATTATTATGTTATGTTTTCAAAGCAAAAAGGCTATCTTGTGATAGCCTTTTCATTGGTTGAAATACCGACTTTGCTGGCAAGTGATTTGCTAGAGTGACTCCAGCTTTTCTTTAAGAGCTTTTACTCTGTCCTTGTAGACCAAAGCCAAATCATCCGATGGGTTAATGGCCAAAATGCGGTCCCAATAGACTAGGGCTTCATCCAACTTTTGATTTCGATAAAGTCGCAGTGCCTGTTGATGATAATACTCACTAACCTTGTTACGGGTTCCTGTAAAAAGAGCGTTAGATTCAAGTTCAGTACCTGAAACCTGCCAAGCGCTCAATAAAATATTGTAAGATTCATCGAACTTCTCATCATCGGCCAGTTGTTTTGCTTCTGCCAAATCCTGCTCTACATTGAGCGCAGCAAGATTAGATAGCAGAATTTGCTGACTTGACTCAGACAGTCGGCCATCATCAATTAAAACCTGTAACAGCCCTTCAGCCTCGCCCGTAAGACCTTCTCGGCGCATTTGTCTGACCTGATTTTGAGCTGCGATGATTAATTGCTCCTGTAGCTCATTGTTGTCAGAGAGGTCTTCCTGTGCTCGAGCATATTCTATGGCTTCATAATAGCGTTGCTCAGAAAGTAATTTTTCCATTTCTGAGGTCTCTGTAATCTCTTGTGGCTTATCATCTGGCTTGCTGGCCGTTTGCTGCGTGGTTTTTGGCTTAACCAGAATCAAGCCCTTGCTTGGTAATTTGAGTTGCTGACCTACATAGATTGGAGCCTGTGGCTCAATGTTGTTAAGTTCAGCAATTTCCAGATACCGTTGTGCACTACCTAACATCTTCTTGGCTATTGAGCCCAACGTATCACCGGAACGAACCGTGTATTGGATGGTATCCGATTGCCCCGATTTACCAGAAGTGTAGGTACGAGAGCCATCACTGATATCAACAATTTGAACCTGTTCTGCGCTTCGGTCTTCAATGAAGGAACAGCCGCTTAAGGTTAGTGCTAGAAAAATAGTGGTGTAACGTTTCAAGTGAGTTACCTTTTAATCCGTGGTGACTTAGCCCGTTCTAATGAATTGGTAAAGCCAGTGATATAAACCTTTTAAAATCAATATGCTATAAATTTTCGGCTAATACTATCAAACCGTTATTAATGACAATGTGGCCTAAGCCACAGTTGTGAAATATCCAGATGTTATACCTTAATTCAGTTTGCTTGGGTAGAGCGCTTCAATGCCGCTTCATTATGCGCTCTTTAGCCTTGTTCCACTCTCGTTCTTTCTCTGTGGCACGCTTGTCGTGCATCTTTTTACCTTTTGCCAGGCCAATCTCCATCTTAACTCGATGACTTTTCCAGTACATGGCCAAGGCAACCACCGTGTAGCCCTGCTGTTCGACACCTCGAAACAGCTGTGCTAATTCACGGTTATGCAGCAGCAGTTTTCGTGTGCGGGTTGGATCTGCCACTACATGAGTCGAAGCAGAGATCAAGGGGGTGATATGACAGCCAAATAGAAAAGCTTCACCGTCTTTGAGTAGCACATAACTCTCCGCCAGGTTGACTTTGCCTGCACGTATGCTTTTCACTTCCCAGCCCTGTAGAACCAGTCCTGCTTCGAAAGTATCTTCTATAAAGTAGTCATGACGTGCGCGCTTGTTGAGCGCAATGGTATTGCCGGATGGCTTACCCTTTTTTTTAGCCAAGGTAGATCCTGTATGGAGTTATTGCAAAGTTAGACCGCAATTATAGGTGTCTGAGTGCTATTGCTCAATAGTTGGTATTTCGGGCTGCTGCAGTGTTACAATTGCCGCACTTTTAAACCTGATTTATTAGCTTTTGAATGAAAACCATTCGGCGACAAGCGCTTTTACCCTTTTCGGCAAAACAGATGTTTGACTTGGTGGATGATATCGAGAAATACCCTGAATTTCTGCCGGGTTGTAATGATGCTAAGGTTCTGGAAAGAACCGACCATACGGTCACCGCAACATTGTCGGTAGCAAAGGGTGGTTTTGCTAAAGAGTTCACTACTCGAAATACCAATCAGCCTTATAAAAATATTGCCATGGAGCTGGTGACAGGTCCCTTTAAGCACTTGACTGGTCAGTGGACATTCCAGGATTTAGGCGAGTCCGCCTGCAAAATTGAGCTGGTGGTTAAGTTTGAATTTTCCAATCCGCTTACTAATCTTGCTTTTGGTGCAGTATTCAACCAGATGGCCGAATCATTTGTGGATGCTTTCTCAAAACGAGCGCGACAGGTGTATACATAATGAGCAATCAAGGCAAAATAAAAGTTGAAGTTTGCTATGCTTTGCCTGATAAGCAGACTTTGCTTTCGCTTGAGATTGAAGCTTCTGCGACTATTGAAAATATCATTAAACAGTCCGGCATTTTAGAGCTGTATCCTGAAATTGATTTATCAGAAAACAAAGTCGGTGTTTTCAGTAAGCTTGCTAAACTGTCAGATACTTTGCATGATGGCGACAGAATAGAAATTTATCGCCCTTTAATTGCTGACCCGAAAGAAGTGCGAAAGCAAAGAGCACAAAAAAATAAAGCATAAAGTCCGAGTCAATAAGGAAGACAATTAGTTGTTACGTTACCTTTATACACTGTTGTATATTTTAACCGCGCCGCTGCTGTGTGTGCGTTGGGTCTATAAAAGTTTTAAGCCACCGCAATATCGCGAGCCATTAAGAGAGCGCTTTGGGATTGTCAGCAGGGAAACACACCAAAGTATCTGGTTTCATGCTGTATCAATGGGGGAATCTAATGCGGCTATCGCTATTATCAAGCGTTTACTGATCAAATATCCTGACCTCAATATCATTGTCACCACCACTACACCGACCGGAGCTCGGCAAATACATAATGGTCTGGGTGATAAAGTGACTCATCATTACTCCCCTTGTGACCTTCCTGGAACCATTAAGCGGTTCATACGTCGCGCTAAGCCAAAATTACTGGTCATTATGGAAACAGAGTTGTGGCCGAACTGGCTGCATCATTTAAAAGAACAACGCATTCCGGTTATTTTAGCTAATGGCCGTTTGTCAGAGCGATCGGCACAAAAGTATGAGAAGGTGTATTCGCTTGCTGATGAAATGATGGATGCCTTTGTCAAAGTTTTATCGGTTAATGAACATGATGCGGAGCGGTTCCAAAGGATTGGCTTAAGTCGCGATAAGTCCGTGGTAACGGGCAATATCAAATTTGATATGGATATCCCGCAGTTTACGGATCATGAATACTATCCCGACTGGAAAGATGAAGCTGTCTGGATAGCGGCCAGTACTCACAAAGGTGAGGATGAGTTGATCTTAAAAGCACACCAGTTGATCTGTAATCAAGTGCCGGATGCGCGTTTGATTCTGGTTCCGCGTCACCCTGAACGGTTTGAGTCTGTGGCGCGTTTAGTGGGAGAGTCAGGTTTTGTCATGGCTCGACGCTCACAACCATCTGGCTGGAAACAGGAAGCTCAGGTATTACTCGGTGATACCATGGGTGAGATGATGAAAGCCTTTAATATATCGAATATTACCTGGATTGGTGGTAGTTTTGCTGAAATTGGTGGCCACAATCCCATTGAGCCAGCTGTATTGGCCAGGCCAGTAATCACAGGTCCTCATATCTTCAATTTTAATGAAATCTTTTGTGATTTGATTAATGCCGGTGGTGCGCAAATGGTCAATGATGAGAAAGAACTCGCCACGCTGGTCATTGAGCTGATGCAAAATACTTCTAAAGCATCTGGCATGGGTCAAAAGGCATTGCAGGTCATTGAGGCTAATCGCGGTGCTTTGGATAAAACGGTCAGCGTTATTGAGACTTATCTGTAATCAGAAAACTAAATAACGCTGACACTTTGTGTCGTTTGTTAAAAATCTTCCAGTAGCTTGTTAACTGACTGAATATCTTCTTCGGTTAATGTACCTGTCGCTGCTTTTAACTGCAAGCTACTGATCAGATAGTCATACTTGGCTCGGATCATATTGCGCTGAGCAGAATAAGCACCACGAGTGGCAATCAACACATCTACAATGTTTCGTGTACCTGCCTGATAGCCTTCCTGAGTAGATTCCAATGAGTTGATGCTTGATTCATAGGCACGCTTATTGGCTTCGAATGATTTGATCGCCGTTTGTAGGTTAGTATAAGCCATGCGGGTATTCTTTTGGACCAGCCTATCGCTTTGATCAAGCTCATGCGTAGTTCGTAAATAATTCTGTTTGGCCTGCTCAGTCTGGGCAGAGGTTCTAAAGCCTGAGAACAATGGAATGGTTACCGTAATTCCAGCCTGATAACCATCCTGCATATTCAGGGTGTTTTGGTCGATATTCTGAATAGGAAAGTAGCGGTCAGTTTCTGTTTCCTGATCGGAGTAACTGACACTGAGATCTGCTGTGGGATAGTGGCCACTGCGATTGCGTTTAACTTCTTCTCGTGCTGCGCGAACTTCAAACTGTTTTGCTTTCAAATTCAGGTTAGCTTCACGAGCTGCGCGCATCCAGTCATCAATATTGGCAGGGCTCGGTGGTGTTAGAGTCATGTCATTGCCGGCGGCTTCTAACTCGGCATAATACTGCCCGGTTATTTCACGCAAGCTTTCGACGGCATTGTTGTACTCATTCTCTGCTAGAAGTTCGCTGACCTGCGCCTGGTCAAAATTGGCCTGAGCGTCAAGAAAGTCCGTTGCTGTCGATAGTCCCGACTCAAATTGTTCGCGCGTTAAGTCCAGTTGTTTTTGGAGTGCTTCTTTTTCGGAACGAGTCGCTTCTAACACTTCTTTGCGGCTCAAAGTCTGAAAGTAGGCTTGAGCTGTACGAGTCATTAAATCCTGCAAACTGGCGGCGTGGTTTAGCTCTGCTGCACGAACGCGTAGTTCAGCCTGTTCCAATGCAACCCAGCGACTCCAGTCAAATAATGATTGGCTTAACTGAACACGATAAGTAGTTGAGTCGACTTCATTGGTAAAGGGGTCGGAAGGACTGCCATCGAGACCCTGACCTGAATAATCGTAATCACTTCTACCTTTAGTAGCAGATGCACTAATTTGTGGTAACAGGTTAGAGCGATTGATGCGGACACCCTGTTCGGTTGCTTTCAGGTTTGCTTCGCTAATTTTGTATTGTGGATCATTTTTGAGAGCATCCTGGTAAACGTCCAGTAGATCGGTGTTGGCTTGCGTGGTAAAGCCACTCAGTGAGAGAACTGCAAGAGTGACCAGTTTCATTGTTGTTGTCGGTTTCATACCAAATTCCAAAATGGTTGTATTTAGCAATCGTTATTTGTTGCTAAGGTTTGTAACTTCTAAAATTCAAATTGTTCAGCACGTTTTGCGTTAATTAAATAAGGCAAAACGGTTTCAAATAAAACTTCTTCGTGCCACTGGTCATCGCCGGTGCGGGTGATCAGTTTGGCTTTCATCGCAGGTTCCTGACCAACGATACAGAACAGGCGGCCGCCAATGGGTAAATGACGCTTGAAAGCTTTAGGTAATTTATAAAAGCTTCCTGTTATGGCGATAACATCATAAGGCTTATAGTGAGGCCAGCCAGTTGCGGCATCGCCTTCTTCAAACTCTATGTTGTCCAGCCCAAGCTCTTGAGTACGCTCTTTGGCCTGCTCGACAAACTCGCCAATGATATCCACGCTGTATACTTTGCGTGCAAGCTGTGCCATCAGTGCTGTGCAGTAGCCTGTACCAGTACCAACTTCCAGCACATGATCGCTCGGCTGAATGCGTAGAGCCTGGAGCATTCGGGCCTCTTCGCGAGGTGGCATCATGCACTGGCTATGGCCAATCGGAATTTGAGTATCTGCATAAGCTAGTGTGCGATACTCTTCCGGTACAAATCTGTCTCGGGGCAAGCCCGAGATCAGATCCAGAAGTTGATTATCCAGCACATTCCATGGGCGAATTTGCTGTTCAACCATATTGAGTCGAGCCTGCTCCAGATCAAACACTGGCTGTTCCATGGATACCTCTCTTGGTTGGCTAAAGCATAGTAATTATTGGTATTTCAAACAATACAGTAAGTGTAACAGATTATGAAGTGTTAACATCCCGTCAGGCCTGTGGCAGGATAGCCTAAATCGGTGCGGAGC
The DNA here is from genome assembly GCA_048268505.1 of Kangiella sp. Taxonomy (GTDB): domain Bacteria; phylum Pseudomonadota; class Gammaproteobacteria; order Enterobacterales; family Kangiellaceae; genus Kangiella. The sequence goes on from JBLWVK010000001.1 coordinate 10,278, forward strand.
TCGCTTTGTTTGCAAAGACATCAGTAAAGTAAACTTGCTGTGAATATAAGGTGATATTCTTGAAGAAACAATTTGGTCCGAATGATGTAGAAGTGCTTGGTCATGAGCCGCTATTTGAAGGTTTCTTCCGTATGGAGAAATACCGTTACCGCCACAAGCAATATCAGGGTGGCTGGAGTCCAGTTATTGAGCGTGAAATCTTCGAGCGTGGTAATGCGGTCGGGGTTTTGCTTTATGATCCGAAACTTGATCGCTTTGTCATGATTGAGCAGTGCCGCCCCGGAGCTCTGCAAGATAAGCATTCACCCTGGCTACTGGAAATTGTCGCTGGTATGGTTGAAGAGGGCGAGGATCCGCATGAGGTGGCTTACCGTGAAGCCCTGGAAGAATCGCACTGCACCATCAAAAAGTTGTTCGAGATGCCCGGTTACTGGGTCAGTCCTGGTGGCACCACAGAATATGTCGATCTGTTCCTGGGTTTGGTTGATAGCTCAAACTTGCTAGACTATGCCGGTTTGGATGATGAGCATGAAGATATCAAGGTGTTAGCAGTCACGCGACAAGAAATGTTGCAACTTCTGGCTAATGGCGGTATTAGTAATGCTATGGCCCTGATTGCCATCCAGTGGTTTTTATTGAATGAGCAGCAACTGGATCTTGCTGATAACTGTTCTCAAGGAAAGTAGTCCCAAGGAAAATAGTATCACGGACAGATTATTGACTATTGAATAGGTGCTTATGCGTTCAGCAAGAAAGTATGTACCAGACTTGAAAGAGTTTATGGCTTTGTGTGCCAGTAATTACCTGAAGTTGAATAAACTGCTCGGTAGTGCTGGCAAATCATTGAGTCATGAATCTGATGCTGTTTTGTTGAGTGTTGATAAGCAGCCCGATGTTGTTATTACTCTTGAGCAGACCAGCCGCTATACCGTGACCTACCGATTGCGGCAGTTTTGTGATGCTAAGGCTCCCTATGCTTCAGCAGTCAATCGCGAGTTTCTGGTTCGTCTGTATCACGATGCGCAGATGGCGGAAGTGTTATCGGGTCTTAATGAAGGTATGTTGCCACCCGTCTATCAATACCCAAATACTGAGATGAAGCAGCCTGATGAAAAACTCCAGTTAAACCGTTTTCTCGGTGAATGGCTCAACTTTTGTCTACAATTTGGTCAATCTCACACTGCGAATACGACCCACTTAGCGTTTTTGCAATAGCAGATAAGCGATAATAACACTAACAGAATAGGAGATTGATTTGACTTACGACTGCAAACGCCTATTTATCGGGCGACCTGAAATGACTGTGCTACACCTTTCAGATCCGCACTTGTTTGCTGATGATAAAGGAAGTCTGTTAGGGGTTAATACACAGGAAAGCTTCTGCGCGGTGCTGGATGATGTTCGTGCAAAGGCAATCGATCCCGACGTCATTATCGTCACTGGCGATATCTCACAAGATTATTCTAAAGCCTCCTATCAATTTTTCGCTGAGCAGATGGCTCAATTTGGCAAACCTGTTTTTACATTGGCAGGCAACCATGATGAAGTTGAACATTTAAGCAGTTGCCTTTCAACGCCCCCACTTTTTAACAATAAGCAGATTCTGACCGACCATTGGCAGATTCTGATGGTTAGCAGTCATATCGAAGATGAAGTCCATGGCCAGCTTAGTGAGTCTGAGCTTGAGTGGCTAAGAAATTGTCTCGAAGATAATTCTGACTTGCCGACCATGCTTTACATGCACCATCATCCCGTTCCTGTCGGATGTGACTGGCTGGATGAGATTGGTATTAGTAACAAAGATGAGTTGTTGGAGCTGGTCACTCAGCACCCTCAAGTCAAGCTGTGTGGCTTTGGTCATGTTCACCAATTCTCAGAGCATAAGATTGATAATGCAGTCTATTGTTCGGTGCCATCAACCTGCGTTCAGTTCAAGCGACACTCAGCCGATTTTGCCGCCAGTGCGGAAACCCCCGGCTATGCGGTTTATCAATGTCAGGCGGATGGCTCGATAAAAATGCACAATTACCGCGTTGATCATTATTTACCCAAAGTGAATTTTGCCATTTCTGGCTATTAATCAGTGCCTTAAAGAACTCTCTCGAAAAGCGCACGAATCCGTCAATAATTTTACTTGCACTTGCTGATCGGCCTTTATAGGATAAGAGCCGAATAACAATATATTGAGTCAATTTGACTCTCCTAACACAAAATCAATAATTTACTTATGGCGAATAACCAATATACAGCTGAATCCATTGAGGTTCTCAGCGGCCTTGATCCAGTTAAAAAACGTCCCGGTATGTATACCGACACCAGTCGTCCGAACCACCTTGGACAAGAGGTGATCGATAATAGTGTGGACGAAGCATTAGCAGGCCATGCAAAAACCATAAAGGTGACTTTATATAAAGATGGAGCGCTTGAAGTAGAAGATGATGGGCGTGGTATGCCGGTTGATATCCACCCTGAAGAGGGGATTCCTGGTGTCGAGCTGATCATGAGCAAGTTACATGCCGGTGGCAAGTTCTCCAATAAAAACTATCAATTTTCAGGCGGTCTTCACGGTGTCGGTATTTCAGTCGTTAACGCCTTGTCGAAACGTGTTGAAGTTACGGTGAAGCGCGACAGTAAACAGTACTTCATGGCCTTTGAAGATGGTTTTAAAGTTAAAGATCTCGAAGTAGTGGGTGAAGTTGGTAAGCGCAATACCGGAACCAGCGTTAAATTCTGGCCCGATAGCAAATATTTCGATAGTGAAAAATTTTCTGTTTCGCGCCTTAAGCATCTGCTCAAAGCTAAAGCCATTCTTTGTCCCGGCCTAAAGGTCATCTTTGATAACAAGATTGCGGGTGAGCAGGATGAATGGCTCTATGAAGATGGTCTGACGGCTTATCTGTTAGAGCAGGCCGGTGGATTTGAGAAACTTCCTGAAGAGCCCTTTACTGGCTCGTTGCAGGGAGAAGCCGAAGCGGTTGACTGGGCCTTTATGTGGTTACCAGAAGGTGGCGAGTGTCTTGCCGAGAGCTACGTTAACCTGATTCCTACACCGCAGGGCGGTACCCATGTGAATGGGTTGCGTAATGGTTTATTGGAAGCCATGCGTGAGTTCTGTGAGTTTCGTAATTTGCTACCGCGTGGCGTCAAACTCAGTGCGGAAGATGTCTGGGACCGAATCAGTTATGTCCTGTCAGTCAAACTGGATGACCCTCAATTTTCGGGGCAGACCAAAGAGCGCCTGTCATCCCGTCAATGCGCAACCTTTGTTGCCGGTGTGGTAAAAGATGCTTTCAGTTTATGGCTCAATCAAAATCCGGTGATTGGTGATGCGCTTGCTGAGCGCGCCATTAGCAATGCGCATAAGCGTATGCGTGCCAGTAAAAAGGTGGTGCGCAAGAAAGTCACTCAGGGGCCAGCATTGCCCGGTAAGCTAGCAGACTGCGCAGGAGCTGACTCCACAAGCAGTGAACTGTTTCTGGTCGAGGGTGATTCTGCGGGCGGTTCGGCCAAGCAGGCGCGTGACAAAGAATATCAGGCGATCATGCCGTTGCGCGGTAAAATTCTGAATACCTGGGAAGTGGATTCCAACCAGATTCTGGCCTCACAGGAAGTACACGATATTTCAGTCGCCATTGGCCTTGACCCCAACTCCGATGACCTAAGCAAACTGCGATACGGCAAAATCTGTATTTTAGCGGATGCTGATTCAGACGGTTTACACATTGCTACGCTTTTGTGCGCTTTGTTCGTTCGTCACTTCAGACCACTGGTTCGCGCTGGGCATGTTTTTGTTGCTATGCCTCCGCTGTATCGAATCGATGTCGGCAAAGAAGTGTTTTACGCGCTGGATGAAGATGAAAAGCAGGGCTTGCTCGATCGAATCAAAGCTGAAAATAAGCGTGGCAAAATACAGGTGCAGCGCTTTAAAGGTCTGGGTGAGATGAACCCTAAGCAGTTGCGTGAAACCACTATGGCCCGAGAAACTCGACGCTTAGTACAGCTAACTTTGGGCGGTGATGGAGAGGCCGAGCATATTATGGATATGTTGTTGTCGAAAAAACGCGCATCTGATCGAAAAGAATGGTTAGAGCTGAAAGGCAATAAAGCAGAAATTTAAAACGAGAAGTGAACTGTCGTGGAAGAAATGAATTACGAAGGTATTGAGAAGAAGTCACTGGCGGAGTTTACCGAGCAGGCTTATTTAAATTACTCCATGTATGTGATCATGGATCGTGCTCTGCCGCATATTGGCGATGGCTTGAAGCCGGTGCAGCGCCGTATTGTTTATGCCATGAGTGAGCTTGGCTTAAAAGCCACCGCTAAGTATAAGAAATCAGCGCGTACCGTTGGTGATGTGCTGGGTAAGTTCCACCCGCATGGTGACTCAGCCTGTTATGAAGCCATGGTGTTGATGGCGCAACCGTTTTCCTATCGTTACCCATTGGTGGATGGCCAGGGTAACTGGGGGGCGCCTGATGATCCTAAGTCATTTGCTGCTATGCGTTATACCGAATCTCGCCTGGCAGCCTATGCTGAAGTGCTATTGAGCGAATTAGGGCAGGGTACAGTCAACTGGATTCCTAACTTCGATGGCACCATGGATGAGCCAGAAGTTTTGCCGGCGCGTATTCCTAATCTGCTGCTTAATGGCACGACAGGTATTGCAGTGGGCATGGCAACGGACATTCCTCCGCATAATCTTTCAGAAGTTGGTAAAGCCTGCATCCATCTGCTGGAAAATCCTAAATCCGAGGTTGGGGATTTACTGGAATTTATACAAGGCCCAGATTTCCCAACCGACGCTGAAATTATTACACCAAGAAGTGAAATTCTTGAGGTCTACGAAAAAGGTCGTGGCTCGATCCGTATGCGCGCCCGCTACGAGAAAGAAGAGGGCGATATCGTCATTACCGCTCTGCCACATCAGGTTTCAGGTGCCAAAGTATTGGAGCAGATTGCAGCTCAGATGCAGGCTAAGAAATTGCCTATGGTCAGCGACCTTCGTGATGAGTCAGATCATGAAAACCCGACGCGCCTGGTCATTGAGCCACGTTCCAATCGTGTTGATGTGGAAGAGCTGATGCGTCACCTGTTTGCCACAACTGATTTAGAGCGAACTTATCGCGTCAACATGAACATGATTGGTATCGATGGCCGTCCGCAGGTTAAAAACCTACGTGTGATGCTTAAAGAATGGCTTGAGTTCCGTCATGAAACTGTACGCAGACGTTTGCAGCATCGACTTGATAAGGTTATGGATCGCCTGCATATTCTGGACGGCCTGTTGATTGCTTATTTGAATATTGACGAAGTGATTCACATCATCCGTACTGAAGATAAACCAAAGTTAAAATTGATGGAGCGTTTTGATTTATCGGACCGTCAGGCGGAGGCGATCCTTGAGCTGAAATTGCGTCATTTGGCAAAACTTGAGGAAATGAAAATTAAGGGCGAGCAGGCCGAACTTGAAGACGAAGCTGACTGGTTACAGTTGACGCTTGGCTCCAAGCAGCGCATGAAGACCCTGATCAAGAAAGAAATTGAAGAAGTCATTGAGCAGTTTGGCGACGAACGTCGATCACCGATTGTTGAACGAAAAGAAGCTAAGGCCTTGTCTGAAACCGAGTTGTTGCCTACTGAGCCAGTGACCGTCATCCTTTCCGAAAAGGGCTGGGTGCGTTGTGCCAAAGGGCATGATGTGGATGCCGTAGGTATGAATTACCGATCGGGAGACAAGTACCTGGATTCAGCAAAGGGTAAGAGTAACCAGTACGCTGTCTTTTTGGATTCCACTGGGCGAACCTTCTCCTTGTTGGCCAATACCTTGCCATCAGCGCGAGGCTTGGGTGAGCCGGTTACAGGACGTGTCAATCCGATCGCGGGTGCTGAGTTCATGGCCACCTTGATGGGCGAGGATGATGATAAGTTCCTGTTTGCAACTGATGCTGGTTATGGCTTTGTGGCTAAGTTTAGTGACCTTGTGACCAAGACCCGTAATGGTAAGGCCTTCCTTAACCTGCCATCAGGCTCCAAAGTGGTAAAGCCTTCCAGCGTCACAGACCCTGCAAACCAATTCTGTGTGGCCGTCTCTAATGAAGGCCGCATGCTGGTATTCCCGCTTGCTGACCTGCCTGAACTGGCAAAGGGTAAAGGTAATAAAATTATCAGCATCCCAACCGCCAAGCTGAAGCTACGCGAAGAGTTTATGGTTGCGGTTGCTGCCATCAGTGAAGAAGATAATCTGGTCATTCACTCAGGCAAGCGACATCTGACATTAAAGGCTAAGGATCTGGAGCATTATCGTGGTGAGCGAGGGCGTCGTGGCCACAAGTTGCCAAGAGGGTTCCAGCGAGTGGATAGGATTGAGGTAGAGTCCAAAGATTAAGATGTTATCTTGTTATAAAGTTTAAAACCAAATAGGCCATCATGTGATGGCCTTTTGTTTGTGAATCGCTGACTGGTTATTCTCCAAGCAGGAAGCGCACCTGGCGCTCAATACCATTGCGCTGAGATGCCTCAACATCCGGTACTTTGATCAACTCGACTTCACCAATAGCTTCAATATCAAGTTCAATACGTTCTTCACTATCAATGAGTGAAGCATGCCTTATATCAGATTCGAGCCAGATCCCCGGTTCAATCACATCAAAAAAGGTCTGATAGATTTCACGATCAAATTCAAGGTTATGAACCAGTATGCTTGGATCCAGTTTGAGTCGCCTCATGGCTTTAAGCAGAACCTGCAATTGAGTCAATAAATTTGGCTCAATTAGCGTGGACTCCTTACCCAGTACTAATAATGACTGTTTAAAGTTTAAAAAATAGACACCATTTTTGGGTAACCAACGATTAAACATGGTTAGCAGCCGATGAGTATGTTGCTCATTAAGCCTTTGCCAGTTAGCTTTGATGACCAATAAATTGTCGTTGCTACCGGAGTGGTTCTTTTTGCCATTACTGTGTTTCAGGAGTTGGCGCAGTAGCTGATTCTGGCTGGGTGAATCCTGCCCATTATTAACTATGGTAGATTTTGGCTGACGACTTCTCCACCAGGTACTAATGTTCCTAAAAGAAATAATGAAGAGTAACAGCCCCCAGCTAAAACCGCTGATAATCCATATCATGGTTGGTTCTGAAACTACTTGAGATATTAGTGATGCCTGAGCATTGGGGCTGAAATAAATGGTTAAGTAACCGTTTTTCTTTTCCTGAAAATAGATGTCGGCAACCACCGAGCGAAGATCTGCCGGTAGTTCATCTGCTTCCAGCTTGGCCATTTCTGTGCCATCGCGCTGGTAGATTGCTACTTTAAAGACACTGTCGTTTTCATAGAGGCCTTTGGCCACGGCTTCTATGGAGTCTGTATCTTGCGCATAAATAAAGCTACCAAGCTGACTTGCCGAGGCAGTGGTCAGCATTTGAGTGTAGCTGTTAATGTAATTTTGTTGCTGAAGCTGTTGCTGCTTGGTTAGCCAAAGCTGTAGCAGACTACTGGCAAGAGCCAGTACCAGCGCAGAAAAAATGAGCGCCTTGGTGTTAGCGCTTTTAATGAGTGATGGTTTAATACTGCTATCCCTTTCTATAAATTAAAATGGGCTTTTATTTGAGGTTAATATACCATAGTTTGTTCTGATGAATAGAACCACGCAACAGTGGCGTCGACTGACTTAACCATGGCCGATTACTTTTTATACCTATTTAATCAGCGAAATGCTGAATCTAAACTTAACCTCAACATTCCGGGCAACGCATCCGACTCCATTGATGAGCAACTACCGGTTCATTCAGATATCAAGGTGTATAGCGTGATCGGTGCTGATGAAGTGCCTTTAAAATCAGCCCTGTATGAGCTGAGTCTTGAGCAAGGGTTTGACTACTGCCTGCTGCCAAAGAATCAGAAGTATGGTCCATTTAAACTGGTGGTATTTGACATGGATTCAACTTTGATCCCGATTGAAGTTATTGATGAGTTAGCTGTTCAGGCTGGTGTTGGGCAGGAAGTGGCTCAGATTACAGAAGCTGCCATGCGCGGTGAGCTGGACTTTAATCAAAGCCTGGAGCGAAGGGTAAAGCAACTGAAAGATCTGCCCTTGGAGGCGATTAATGTGGTTAAGGAGCAGCTGGTTTTTAATACTGGAGTAGAATCATTCTGCCACTTTTTTGTGCAGCAGGGTGGTGAGATTGCTATTGCTTCAGGAGGCTTTATGCCTTTTGCGGATGAGCTTGCCACGCGTCTTCCATTTACTCGAGTGAGGGCAAACCGCCTGATTGAGTCAAAGGGTCTGTTAACGGGGCAGGTTGAGTATCCAATTGTTAATGCAGACGTTAAAGCGGCCAGTTTGAAAGAATGGGCGTCGGAGGCGGGGGTAACTGAGCAGCAATGTATTGCAGTTGGTGATGGTGCCAATGATCTGAAAATGCTGCAACAGGCCGGAATTGGGGTAGCCTTTAAAGCAAAGCCGACTTTAGGGAAGTCGGCTGATTGCGTTTTGAATGTTGGTTATCTGGACTCTTTGGTTGAGCTGCTGCCTCTAATCGAGAAGCAGCAGGGACAAGGCTAAATGCTCACTTAGAAGTCATTATCAGCAAAGTCATAGCTGAGTTTGGACATCGGTTTTGAAATATAGTTACCGGTTACAAAGTCCACGCCCAATGGCCAGATTTGTGCTAATGAAGAGGCTTCTTCCAGATTTGTGATAATAGCCTTGGCTTCGACATTATGGGCCGCCTGGATTAATGGGACTATTTTGTCGGTGCCTTGCTCTTTCAGTACCTCAATCATGCGACCATCAAAGGCAACATAGTTTGGTCGAATGGACTGAATCAGCTCCAGTTCGTCAGCCTGTACACCTGATAAACAGAACTTGATACCATCCTTATTAAAAACATCTTTTAATTCGATAGCTTTTTTCAGGTAAGTTGCCGCGAAATGACTTTTAAGAGTCAGTATCAGGCTACTGCTATCGATCCCGGCCTTTGCAATGCTTTGACGAACCCAACGGCTGGCATCCTCACGTAATAATGTGTTTGGGTGTAAGGTCAGGAAGAGCTTAGTCGGTTTACCCTCAGCTTTTTCTTTGGCTAGCATTTTCAAGCTATGGGTAAAGGTGATCTTATCAATATCGGCATCAATACCGACTTTCTCGAAAATCGGGAAGATGTTTTTGCCCAGTCCCCATTTACCGTCCTGCATTTTGTAGCGGAAATAGCAGATGTATTGCTGCTCGGGACTACCCTGCAAGCTCATCATTGGCTGGTAGAAGAGGGTCATGTGGCCTTCATCCCTTGCCTGCACAAACTCATCGTACAGCACTTTTTCTTCTTCTGTTAACAGACTATCAATGGAGGGGTTGAATAACTCAAATCCATTACCACCTGCATCCTGAACTTTATGGCTAACCGCTGTTGCATGTAATACCAGTTTGTCTGGTTCAAGATCATTGTCTTGGCAGGTAACGCCGCCAATGCTGAAAGTAAGGTGCAGAGTCTGCTCAGAAACTTCAAAGAGATGAGAGCCAATTTCAGAAAGTAATTTCTTCGGTAGCTCGCTTGGAGCGAGACCTTTCTCGGAGAGGATAATACCAAAGCTGGTATCACTGATTCGGGCTATTATGGCTTTGTCACTGACGTGAGTTTTCATCCAGTCAGCGATATCCTTTAACAGATCATCGCAAGCTGCTATTCCGAATTCAGAGCGGTATCTAGAGAATTTATCAACTTCGACTAGATATAGAACCGTATCAGTTTTGGTGTCACGAGATTTTTCAGTGATATTCTTTAGCCTGTCCATAAATGCTGGACGGTTAAAGATACCTGTTACCTGATCAATTTCACTGACTTCTTTGAGCTTTTTCAGTAATTCGGTTTGGTCGCTGACTTCACGAACGACCAGCTGAACGCAAGGTTCGTCATCATAGATTGCAGAAGAAACGATAAACTCGGCTTCGAAAATTTCACCGTTGGCATTTTTACCTTTCAGAACCTGTTTGACTTCCTCGCCACTCTTCGTCTGCTCCTTTAGAAGGGCTTTGATTTTGTCGGTATCTTCCGAGTCAATCAAATCCATAATGGTCATGACAATGATGTCATCTTCTTCATAACCGAAGCGATCCAGGTAAGTGGGGTTAGTATAAATGTGCATTCCATCATGAATATAAGCAATGGCATCTTTGGAACTTTGAAGTAGCAGCTGGTTGCGCTTCGAAGTTTCAGACACCATCTTTGTGGCCGCGGTAACTTTTGCCTCTGCATTAACTAACTGTTGTTCGCGCTTAATGAGCAATGTCAACAGGTCTTTAGCACTACTTGGAATACAGTCTTTGACCCCTTTTGCAATGGCATCAAAGCGTTGGTCTTCTGAGTAATTGCTGCTGAGTAGAATGGCCGGAACCGATTGCTTTTGGCTTTTTAACAGGGTCAATGCCTGTTGAATGGGCAGATTATCAAGCTCATCCAGGAATAAAGCTTGTTGCCACTGCTTTTCATCAATGGCTGCTTTTAACTGTTCGCTGTTAGCAACTACCTGATGTCGAATTGGAAGACCCTGATTTTTCAAATGACTGGCAAGTTGCTCGCTCTCATTGGCTGAGTTCGAGAAAATCAGGGTGTTTATTGGTGAATTATTGCTCTGTTTTTTCATCACAAATCGAGTTACCTTGAGGATCCCTTATGGTATCCGCTTTTTTTAGAAAATGATTTAACTGCCCCACAAATTTAACATTAACCTGGATTGATACCCAAGTCCCCATAAATATTAATTCTGGGATGTTTTACAATTAAAGTTTTTGTCGATAGTGAAACTGAATAAAATTATCTGTTTCAATCACTTTGCGCGTTAGCTCTACCTTGTACTCTTCATCGGGAGTCATAATAGCGACTGTTTGACCTGAACGATAGCCTAAAGGTGGCAATATGAGACTGGAGTCAACGCCAGCATTAGGCATTTCAGGAAGCAGCAGCCCATTATGGTGATAAGCTGGTTTGGCGTAATCCCAATCTAGAGTTGCTCGAACTGGAGTTGCTTCCGGGGAAATAAGCTCAACCCCGATTAGAAACACATCATGACCTTGCCAGCGATTCCAGCGAATCAGCCCCAGGTTGTACATTTCCTGACCATTTTTGAAGTTCTTTACTGTCACCAGCTCATTGGTTTCTGCATATTGTGAAGGTGCTTTTTCAAATGCTACACAAAAGCCTGCAGGGCTGACGTCTTTGACTACACCATTAATCCATTCAAATTTAGCCCGTGTTTTTAATTCCTTATAAGGATGATCTTCTTTTTCCAGCTTGCGCTGATCAAATGTGCGTGGTTTATAAATAGAGGCGAATGCATCTTCAGTGGTTCGTTTGTCCTGGATATCCATACCTCGAGGGCGCGACTGTTTCCAGACAAACCCGTGCTGACTTTCCTCCTGCTCAAGTTGCAGGGATTCAACTTGGAACGCCTTTGTTTTTTTTGTAGTGCCAAAGAAATGATCGTGAAGCGCTTTGCCACCACGCTCTACCAGAAAATGGTGAGAGCTGGCCAGGCCGACCGCAACCTGAGTGCTTTCGTTTGAATTGATGCGGATAAAATTTCGTGTTTTGACAGTATTCCAGCTTTCCAGTACCTGCGCTTTTAAGTCCTCGTCCAGAGTGATTTCCGCGGATTTCTTAAGGCGTGAAAGGAAGCCACTTCTTTTTTCCATCATGCTGTTTTCAAGCATGCCGATAGCCTGGGTCAGATCAATGCCATACTTTTTTTGCGATTCACTTTCAATAGCGTTGGCTGGCTGCGGTGGAATTTCCGTTTCCGGTAAATAGGCAAACAAAGTATTGCTATTGGTGCCTGGCACTAGCTCAATATAATTAGCTAGAACTTTGAGGGAGTCATAGACCGCGCTCGCTTCACCATGTTTCATTTGATATGGGTTACAGATTGATAAGGTCAAATTGATGAGCAGCTGCTTTTTAACACTAACTAGTGGAGTTGAAGACTTTTTGAGTTTGTGTTCAAGGAAATCATTGGCGGTAGCTAACTTAAAGATAATATTTTGCTGACGCCAGATTTTACCGCCCACAGACTTGTACAGCTGATACCGTTGCAGTTGAATTTCACCAAGATAGTGCAGCGCATTTGCGCAGGCTGCAGGCAATATTGTCTTGTTGTATTTTTCCAGAAATTGCGGGTTTTGATTGATATCTTCGATAACGGCATTAAAACCAAACACTAGTTCGGAAGCTAAAGCGTGGACCAGTTCGGAGGCGGACTGTAATTTTTGTGAGTATTTGAGCGGGCTGTGAACATAGACCTCTGAAAGAGAGTCAATCAAGGTTTCGCAGGTTGGAACTATAGCTTCAAGAATTTGTAGGCGTTCTTTGGGAGCTAGCGGTGATTGGTTGAGGTCATACAGATAATGAAAAATCTTGGAGGCAGTTTCCCCCATATCCGCAATTGGCAATTGGTCCAGCCAATGTTCTGCTGCTTTGACGCTCGCAGGGATGTCAGCGACCATGGATTCGTTTCTTACTCGAACCGTGAGCCCCAATTGTCCTTGAGTTAAGGCCACTCCGTTCTCCTTAGCCTAGTGCCGGCAATTTAGTATTCTTATTGATTGAATTGATAACTTTTATATTAGCGAATAGGCGCAATAAGCGCTAGTTTTATTTGCTACTAAGTCTTTGATTATCTAACGCTAAAAACCAAGATCTAGCGGGGACTTGCTGGCCTTTCCGGGTTCCTCGCGAACAAGGGTTGGAATCAGAAAACCGGCTAAGCTTTGGTGAAGCTGATGCATAATGGCTTTTGCCTCCTTATCGGAAACGAGAAAGTGGTGCGCGCCACTGACCCTATCCAGTTGGTGTAGATAGTATGGCAGTACGTGATTAGCAAACAACTTTTCACTAAGTTCGGTTAAAATGGCGCTACTGTCGTTAACATCTTTTAAAAGTACGCTTTGGTTAAGCAGGGTTATGCCAGCGCTGTGCAGGCGAGCCATCGCTTTTGTAAACAGTTCGTCTATCTCTTGTGGGTGATTAATGTGCAACACCATGATGGTTTGCAGACGGCTTTCAGTAAGTGCGCCAATCAAGCCCTGTGTCACCCGCTGTGGAATGACGACCGGCAGGCGGGTATGAACCCGTAAGCGAACGATAGATGGGACTGATTCAAGCTGTTTGATGAAGTCACTTAGGTATGAGTCATTGACCGCCAGTGGATCGCCACCACTTAATATGACTTCATTGATCTCCGGATGAGCACTTAAATACTCAAAAATTGCTGGCCAGCCCTCGCGTCCTGTCTGGTGCTCCGTATAAGGAAACTCACGTCGAAAGCAATAGCGACAGTTGATGGCGCAGGCGGTAGACAGCATGACCAGCACCCGCGACTTATATTTGTGTAGAAGTCCCGGGATTTCAGATTCCTGCTCTTGCAAAGGGTCGGATACAAACCCTGCAACCTGTTGATTCTCATCGCTAACCGCCAGTACTTGGCGCAAAAGCGGGTCGCGAGGATTGCCCTTTTGCATACGCTCAACGAAAGGTGCAGGAACCTTCTGAACAAAGCGATGCTCAGGCAGAATGGAATAGGGCAGGCTATCAACCGACAGATCTAACCATGACAAGAGCTCAAAAGGCGAAGAAATTGCTCCTGCGAGCAACTTTTTCCACTCTCGCTCCTGCCAATATGAGTCATTTCGCGGTAGAATCTGCAAGTTTTGAATCATAAACCTAATTGAAATCCAGAGGAACACATGGGAACAATTACCACTAACGACTTACGTAATGGTACAAAAATTATGCTAGACGGCGAACCCTGTACGGTGGTCGACAACCAGTTCGTTCGTCCCGGTAAAGGCCAGGCCTTCAGTAAAACCAAAGTATTATACTTGCTAACCGGCCGCACCGTCGAAAAAACTTTTAAATCGGGTGAAAGCATCGAAACTGCCGATGTCATGGACACGGATATGGAATACCTCTACAACGATGGTGAATTCTGGTACTTCATGGATCCAAATACCTTCGAGCAAGTTTCAGCCGATAAAAATGCTGTAGGCGACAAAGCCGTCTACCTGATCGAGCAGGACAAATGCCTGATCACCTTATGGAACGGTAACCCAATCGACGTCACACCACCAAACTTCGTAGTACTAGAAGTAACTGACACAGACCCAGGTCTACGTGGCGACACCTCAAGCGGCGGCTCAAAGCCAGCAACCATGCACACAGGCGCAGTTGTTAAAGTGCCTTTGTTTGTGAATATTGGTGACAAGCTAAAGATCGATACTAGAACTGGTGATTACGTTTCACGCGCCTAGCTTGTTAAATTCTCGCTATACTGCGTTACGCTTATTTTTAAAGAAGGTCGTTTAGTGGATCTAAACTCCCCCCATTTAAAAATAAGCAAGCCTTGTCTAGCAAGAATTTCCCTGCGCTAGGTTTACAGGTTGATTTTGCGAACAATATTGATTTGCCGGTGAACCTAACAATTTTATCTCCGCTAGGTAGTGTTTGTAGCTGGTTTAAAGTTCTAGATGATGTTTATCTGGAAAGGGTGTTTGAATTTAGCACCAATAATCCCCTTATATTGAGCTAAGAGACGTACAAAATATAGCAATCAAAATCTGTGACCGAAGGGAATCCCTTTAGGGAGATGATTTTGATAAGAATTTTCAGCACAAGGATGTGATGTAAATTCTGGTGCGACAATTATTTTGGGAGTGGCGCAGGGAGTCACGCGAAGCGTGGCCTCAATATCTGGGTGTCGTTTCTTTTGGTTCCTTTTCTTTGGACAAGCGACCGCAGGAAGTGCCCGTGGTGCAAAGAAAAGGATCTCGCCGAGGGGCGAAACACAAACAGAAGGCAAGTTCAAAAAGTAAATGAATGTCCCTTTTACCAGGAATGATTAGACCAAAACCGTACCATCATATAACCCTATGACCCACTGGAAACCTTCAGCTCCATTACAAAACCTCAAAGCTCGAGCACAGTTGCTATCAACTGTTCGTAGCTTTTTTGCCGAGCGCGAAGTTCTGGAAGTAGATACGCCTGCTTTATCTCATCATGGCGTGACTGATCGTTATATGCGTTCGATGACGGCTGATGTCGGTTTCTCTGCTAGGGGCAGCTCTGAAACAGGTTTTCTCCAGACCTCACCAGAATATGCCATGAAGCGTTTATTGGCGGCAGGTTATGGTTCTATTTATCAGATTTGTAAAGCTTTTAGGCAGGATGAGGTGGGGAGCAGGCACAACTCTGAGTTCACTATGTTGGAATGGTATCGTTTAGATTTTGACCATTTGCGGTTGATGGATGAGGTCTATGAACTTGTGGCTAAGGTGCTTGGGCCGAAGCAGCGACAGGATCTGAGCTATCAGCAGGCTTTTATCGAGTTCCTTGATATCGATCCATTATCTATTAGTGACGAAGCACTTGAGCAGTTTGCCCGTTCTAATCTGGGGCTGCTTCCTGAAGATTTGGAACGTGATGATTACCTGAGTTTGTTGTTTGAGGATAAGATTGAACCGCAGCTTGGGTGGAATGATTCGGTTTGTTTTATCTACGACTATCCTGCCAGCCAGGCAGCTTTGGCGCGAATTTCAGAAGCTGATTCACGGGTAGCCCATCGCTTTGAGTTGTATATTGAAGGCATTGAGCTGGCCAATGGCTTTTTCGAGCTGGCTGACAGCAGGCAGCAGCAAGCGCGATTTGAGGCGGACAATCAATGGCGCAAAGAGAATAATCTGCCAGAAATAGCCATTGATCAACGCTTGATTGTCGCACTGGAGCATGGGCTTCCCGAGTGTTCCGGGGTTGCTTTAGGGCTCGATCGCCTGTTGATGATTCAGCTAAAGACCAACAATATTCAGGACGTTATTGCCTTTCCCTGGGATCGAGCCTGATTGCTGATTAAGCTGCTGAAGGAGCTTTGCTTAAAGCTTCGCTTCTGTTGCCTTCAATTCGTCTCGCCATATTCATCTTGTCAAAGGTGCGCTTATCGGCCAGGCCGACAAATCGTCTTTTGTCTTTAAGACGAGCCATAAACAAGACCTGATCCTGAGTCAGATCGTCCAGCATACGCATAGTGCGCTCGCCAACGCCTAACATTGAGACCATTTCTTTGTTTATTCGGTTGAAAGATTCCAGCTGGTTAATATTGACGGTTTCGCAAAGGTAATGGTTGCTATCGCCGGGGAGGGTGAAATTACGAAATGAAAAGTGACCATTGCCGCTTGGGAAGTCACCAGCGAGGATCGTGATCTTAGACATAAGAACTCCTTGTTTCCTAAATCTTGCTGAGTCTTTGTTTTGAGCTAAAGAGTCAGCGGTTTCCTAAACATCCTGTATCTCCTGTTAACCCTTCTTTATGAAAAAGAGTTATAAGGATTGCTACTATTTGTACTTGAGAAAGGGTAAATCGTCAATAATTGTTTAAAAATTAAACGGAAAACCAGAAGCCAAAACAGTTAAATAACACATTATCAAACACTTAGCGTTTTCGCCATTGCTCAATCAGTGTTCTGGAAATGGAGTATTTATAAGGTAAGATCAACTGACCAGACTCCTTTAACTCATTGATTTCCTCTCGGGTAAACCAGGCTGCGTGTTCTAACTCATCATCTTTCAACTTAATCGCAGGGTGGGTTGCCTCAGCAGTGAACCCGGTCATTAAGGATTGAGGGAAGGGCCAGGGTTGAGAACCAACATATTGAATATTGCTAACCGTTAGTCCTGCTTCTTCATTAGCCTCGCGAGCCACTGCCTGTTCCAGGCTCTCTCCGGGCTCGACAAATCCGGCAATTACCGAATAGCGATGTTCCGGCCACTGAGCCTGACGTCCCAATAAAATCTTATCCTGAAAGGTGATAGCACAAATTACTGCTGCATCGGTTCGAGGATAATGCTCTTTACCACAGTCAGAGTTACTGCATTGGCGAACAAAGCCAGCCAGTTTGGAATAGGTGGCATGGCCACAATAACCACAATATTGGTGGGTGTTGTGCCAGTGCTCAATGCCTGTCGCTACATTGGCAAGGTAAGAATCTGCTTCAGACAAAACTGGAAACAGCTGTCGTAGGCCTTGTAGCTCGGCATGTGCTGCTTGGTGGATTAAGTCATCCGGCTGGGTTAATCGGTAGCTAAAATAATGCTTAGGACCAGTCTCAAGATTGATCTGCCCAAGATAGATCAGGTGTTTATCCTCAATCGTACCGACCTGGTTTTGTAATTGACTCCAACTCAGCCACAGCAACTTATCGCCCTGAGTGAATAACTGTTGGCGGTGAGCCGGCACAATATAACTGCTGTCTTGTTGGGCCAGATCGCGCAGTTGACTGGGGTTGATTCTTAGCTCGGCCTGACGATCCAGTTGATCAAATTGCAGTGCAAACATAGTAATTTCTATTGTTTAATTTTGAGTTAAAAGTACCAATGCATGACAACGTACAGTGAGCTGATGGATACCGCAAGCCAAAGAATGATACCCAGTAGCATGGAGCGAAGAGGGATGGATTTGATGGCGGCTCTATTTAAGCTGGTCCCCATCCATAACAGGCTCAGCGCGAACAGGTTCTTGGATGCAGGCTTGATGTAAGTGCCTACTTGCGCCATAAGCTCTGGACTTAATAGAAAACTACTAACGGCACTGGCCAGCAGGAAGAATACGATAAACAGCGGCAGGCTGAATTTGATCTTGCCCGAATGCTGTGAGATTGACGCAACAATTGCCAAAGGAATAATCCATAAGGCGCGAGACAACTTGGTGGTGGTTGCTACTTCTAAGGCTTCCTCGCCATAAACCGCCGCGGCACCGACAACACTGCTGGTGTCATGAATGCCCAGCGCTGCCCATAAGCCAAATTGATTTTGTGATAACTCCAGCCAATGACCAATCGCAGGAAAAACAAACAGGGCGACAGCGTTTAGAATAAAGACAATAGCCAGTGAGATGACCATATTATGGCTGTTGGCCTTGATCGATGAACCCACCGCGGCAATGGCACTACCGCCACAGATCGCAGTACCAGAGCTGATCAGCCAGCCTTGCTGATTATCGAGCTTAAACAGCCGGGCAATTAACAGTCCCAGAATTAAGGCCCCAGCGATGACACTGATTGTTAACACGAAACTGTCCCTTGCGGTTCCCCATAATTCAGCCAATGGTAGGCTGAAACCGAGTAATACAATGGCAATTTTAAGCAGTAGGCTGGCCCAGCTGGAAAGCGGCAAGGATTGCTGATCCGCAAAAAACCAGCCCCAGATCAGGCCTGCTGCCAAAGCATAGCTGGCGGGTAATAAGCTGAATATGCAAGCCAGGCTGAGCACAAGCAAGGCAATATTAGCTGGAGTCAGAGGGAATAATTTTGTGTTTTGCACGTTGATAATTAACCGAAAAACATAAGCCAAGAGTTTACTAGCCTTTGCCGGACACTTCATTAGATATTTTTAATATAGCTATTTACGACACACTTTGTTACAGGCTTTTTATAAAAAATTTGCAAAAAGTGTTTTACAGAGTCGGTGTTATATCTTAGTATAACACCATGTCAGCAAGACACTGCACGTAAGATTAGTTGTCTTGTTAAGCTAAGATGTTGATTTTGATATCTTTACAGTCGAAACAACAGGAAGTAACTGCCAACAGGTAGCTAAATATGCAAATACATTGGGATGACACACAGCCAATTTACCTGCAACTCCGCGACAAGGTGCTCAATATGATCCTTGATGGAAGCTTGCAGGAAGGCGATGCCTTGCCCTCGGTACGGAACATTTCAGCGGAATATCAGCTTAATCCGATTACCGTGTCCAAGGCTTATCAATTATTGGTGGAAAGTGAACTAGCAGAAAAACGCAGGGGACTAGGCATGTTCGTAACAGAAGGTGCGAAAGAAAAATTATTGAAGCAGGAGCGTGAGCAGTTTTTGACTGTTGAGTGGCCTGCTTTGTTAAAGAAAATTGAACGTTTGCAGATTTCATTGGATGAACTCTTCAATCGCACAAAGGCTGAGGAGAGCAATCATGAGTAATATCATTGAAGCAAAGGGATTGAATAAGAACTACGGCAGCTTCAAGGCGCTGGATAATGTCAGCTTTGAACTGGAGTCAGGACGTATTTTGGGTCTTATTGGCCCGAATGGTGCGGGAAAAACAACATTACTAAAATCACTGTTGGGCTTAACGCCCTTCGAAGGCGACTTAAACATTTTTGGTCTGGATCCGCATAAACAGCGCGATGAGTTGATGAAACGCGTCTGTTTTATTGCTGATGTGGCCGTGTTACCTCGCTGGATTAAAGTAAGTCAGGCCATCGACTTTGTAGAGGGGGTACACCCTCGCTTCAGTCGTGAGCTGTGTGAGAAGTACTTGGAACAAACAAAAATAAAAAGGAATAGCCGGGTTAAGGCCCTATCCAAAGGAATGGTGGTGCAACTGCACCTGGCCTTAATTATGGCGATTGATGCGGATCTGTTGATTCTGGATGAGCCAACCTTAGGACTGGATATCCTGTTCCGCAAATCATTCTACGAGCAACTGCTGAATGATTATTTTGACGATAATCGAACCATAATAATAACCACGCATCAGGTCGAAGAAATTGAGCACATTTTAAGTGATTTGATTTTTATCCAGGATGGAAAGATTGTGCTGGATGACACCATGGATGCGATTGCAGACTCGTATTTTGAAGTCATGGTTGAGAAGGAGTTTGAGGAAGCTGCCTTAGCGATGAAGCCACTGAATGTCAGGGAAGTCTTCGGACAGAAGGTGTGTCTGTTCAGTGGTATCGCTAAGGAGCAACTTCAAGAGTTAGGTAAGGTTCGCAAACCCAGCGTAGCCGATCTGTTTGTTGCCAAAATGAAAGGAGAGGCCGCATGAAAACGTTTCTAACCTTATTGAAAAGAGAATATTGGGAAAATAAGACCGGTTTACAGTGGGTACCATTAATTATTGGCGGTATTGCAGTGTTTGGTGTTTTCCTTGGAGTCTTTGTATTCAGCACCAGTAATGTGCAAATTAATGGCGTTGGCAGTCATGATCTAACTAGCCTGTTCAAGCTGTATGACGTCAGCGTTGATTCGCGTACTAAGGCCATTGGCGTACAGATGGGCATGTATAGTGGTATCTTCAGCTTCGGCTTTGTACTGGCGATTGTTGGTTTCTTCTATTGCCTGGGTGCGCTATATGATGACCGTAAAGATCGCAGCATTCTGTTTTGGAAGTCGATGCCCATTTCGGACACCATGACTGTCCTGTCGAAAGTGGTAACTGCTATGCTGGTAGCCCCTCTGTTCTTCTGGGTCATACTGCAGGCAACGACTCTGGCAATCATGATATTAGCCACCATTTTTGCCTGGATATCAGATGCCAGCGCCTGGAACAATATATGGCAGCCTTCTAATCTGTTTGTGATTGCTTTTTACCAGCTACAGGCTTTTTATGTAGCAACGCTTTGGGCTGCGCCAATTATCGGCTACTTACTGCTGGTATCAAGCTGGACTAAAAAGGTGCCATTCCTGGTTTCTACGGTACCAGTAGTACTGGTGATTATCGCGGAGAGTATCGTCACTAACACATGGCATGTTGCCTCTTATATAGGTGAACGCATTGGCATGATCTGGGCCGCTTATGTTACGCCAGTGGCCAATATTGCAGGTGACTTTAGTGATGTACTGGAAAGTGATGCTTCTGACTTTATCGGCGAGGACTGGATCCCGTTAAGTTTCAGCAAGCATCTAATGAATATGGATTTATGGTTAGGGATTGTCGTCGGTGCGGTATTTGTCATCGGCGCGATTATGATTCGACGTTACCGTGATGAGGCTCTCTAAGAGCTCATCACGCACGAGAAAGGAGAAAGATTATGGTTTACAACAAAAAAAGCACTCAATGGTTGAGCAGAGCATGCCTTTATATTGGCATGGGAGCCCTGATAACGATTGTAGCCATCCAATGGAATCAATCGGTACCAGAGATAGAGGTTCTAAACTCGCTAGAGACAGTGAATAAGCTCCAGTTGACTCTTAAGAGTTTCTTCAAGTAATCGATAATATCCTACTTGATGAGGCCACTTGAAAAGATACAAAGGGAAGAGCAGAAGTTATGCTCTTCCTAGCGGTGGTCAGAACACACCTGATTAAAACTTGTACAAGATTGATGGCTGAACTTAAGTTTTAGCCCTTAATCAGCTTGTTTATTGTACAAAACCTCCTCCAGCTTCAAAAATCATCCTGCAAAAATAGTTGACAGTTAAGCATCGTTATATTGCTTGCTTATAAGTAGAAATTATTGATAGTATGCGATTTATAAGTGGTATGACGTCTTACCGTCTTCCGTTTACTTTTGTTTACAGCGAACAGTTAATTCCTATCGATGGGGGAAGGAATTGTATGAAAAATACAGGGTTAAACCATAAAAGTTCTCCAATGACACGCTTATCACAAATCGCAGCCGGTGTTGCATTAGCTGTGTCAGCTGCCAGCAGTCAGGCGGTGAATTGGGACACAGAAAATTACGATGTCAACTTTGATACCACGCTATCTGTTGGCGTAGGTGTACGCGTTGAAGACCGTGACCGCAACTTAGTTGGTAAGTCTAATCTTTATGAATTAGAAACTGGTCAGCCAATCTCTACTCTATATGGCTCAGGAACCGTACCAGCTGGCGCTTGGTCTAATAACTCCGATGACGGTAACTTAAACTTTGATCAAGGCGACTTTTTCTCGCAGGTCATCAAAGGGGTGCATGAGCTGGATGTGCGTCATAAAGATGGCGACCAAGGCCTGTTTGCCCGTGGTCTCTGGTACTACGATCGTATTTTGATGGATACTGAGCTTCCTTTCCGTGACTTAGATAGCTACCCTGCAGGCGGTTATGGCGGTGATCGTAATACAGCTAGAACCGAACAAGGTTATGACGCTCGCATGTTAGACATGTATGTATGGAAAACATTCGAGTTTGATAGTGGCAACGTTATGCAGGTTCGTCTTGGTGAGCAGGTGGTGAGTTGGGGTGAAAGTACCTTTATTCAGCACAGCTTGTCAGAAGCAAACCCCGTTGATTTACGAGTTCTAAGAAACCCTGGTGCTGAGCTTAAAGAAGCCTTTATTCCTACCAGTATGATCTGGACTTCGCTTGACTTAAGCGAAAGCTGGAATATGGAAGCTTTCTATCAATTTGAATTTGAAGAAGTAAAGTTTGACGAGCCAGGCACATTTTTCTCAACCCGTGACTTCTTAGGTCTTAAAGGTTATGAGGTGCACCTAGGTTTTGCTCAATACAGCGAAGGTACGCCTGGTACGGTCGCACTACGCGAAGCCAGTCGTTTCGCAGATGATGAAGGTCAGTTCGGTGTGAAAGTGGGTTATTTCACTGAATATGGCACCGAGTTTGGCTTCTATTACATGAATTACCATAACCGTCGCCCAATCATCTCGGCGAACGCTGCTAATGCTCAGGGTGTGGTAACAGGTTTCCTTGAGTATCCAGAAGATATTCAGATGTATGGCTTAAGTTTTAACACTGCGACTGACAGCGGCCTGTCTGTTGCCGGTGAGATTTCTTACCGTGTTGATGAGCCATTACAGGTAGATGACGTTGAGCTGTTATTCGCAACTCTTGAGCCAATTGGTCAAATCCCGGTCGGAACCAGTCAGGTTGCCAGCGGTGTTGGCCTAGGTGAAGAAATCTCTGGTTATCGTTTGCTGGATACCGTACAGGCGCAGATGACTATTACATCATTACTGGGTCCGGTTTTCGGCTCTGACCAGACTGCTTTCTTAATCGAAGTTGGCGCCAACCAAATACTGGATATGCCAAGCAAAGATGAACTTCGCTTTGAGTCAGAAGGTACTTTCCGCTCAGGTAATCCAGACCGAGCCGTTGACTATAATGGAAATGGCACAATTGAGGGTCTATTCGCACTAGATCCAACAGGTACTTCTCCCTGTGGTTTTACTCACCCTGTAACCAATCAAAGGGTACGTACTGAATGTGAAGGTATGACCGAAAATGGTTTTGCTGATGAGTTCTCATGGGGTTACCGCATGGCTATGCGTTGGGATTACAACAATGTATTCAGTGGCTGGAATATGTCACCACGCATCGTATTCCAGCATGATGTAAGCGGTAACACGCCTGCACCTATTTCGAACTTCCTGGAAGGTCGTAAGTCATTATCAGCGGGCGTCAGTTTAAGTACCCTCAGTGCCTGGAAATGGGACTTTGCATATAACAGCTACTTTGGTGGCGGTTCTGCAAACTTGATCTCTGACCGAGATCACGTCTCTCTTGCATTAAGTTATTCGTTTTAATAAAAGGGTTGTATAAGATATGGCTAAAATGATGAATAAATGGTTATTGGCAGGTGCAGTCGTTTCGGCATTATGTTCGAGCGTAGCATCCGCTAAAGTTTCAGCAGACAAGGCTGCGCAATTAGGCGGAGAAATCTATACACCCATGGGTTCCATTCGCGCAGGCAATGAAGATGGTTCTATACCAGCTTGGACAGGTGGTATCACGGAAGATATGATACCTGCGGGCTACCAAGAGGGTGATCATCATCCAGATCCTTTTGCCGATGATGAAAAGCTTTTCACAATTGATGCATCGAACTATCAGCAATATGAAGAACATTTGACTGTAGGTCAGATTGCTTTATTTAAAGCTTATCCAGATCGCTTCAAGATGCACATTTATCCTACTCGTCGTAGTGCTTCTTATCCTCAGCATGTTCTTGACGCGATCAAGGCAAATGCTTCTCGCGCTGAACTGATTCAGGAAGGTAACGGCATTAAAGGCGCTGCGGTTGGTATTCCTTTCCCTTTTCCTGAAAACGGTCTTCAGTTGATCTGGAACTCAATTACTCGCTACCGCGGTGTTTCTGTTGAGCGTGAAGTTGGGCAGGCAGCTCCATTACCTGATGGTGATTATGTATTGGTTAAGCTGAAAGATGAGCTTCACCATATTTACAATGAGCCAGACATGACTCCAGAAAAACTGGAAGAAGGTAATGTTCTGTTCCTATTCCGTCAAAACGTAACTGCTCCGGCACGTCTGGCAGGTACTGCATTATTGGTTCATGAAACAATGGATCAGGTTAAAGAGCCGCGCAAAGCATGGACCTATAACACAGGTCAACGTCGTGTTCGTCGTGCTCCTAATGTAGCTTATGATGCTCCGGGTACTGCTTCGGATGGTCTACGTACAACAGATGACTTTGATATGTTTAACGGTGCTCCTGATCGTTATGACTGGACCATTAAAGGCAAGAAAGAAATCTATATTCCATACAACACTTATAAGTTACATTCAGACGAAGTGACTTACGATGAAATCATAAAACCAGGTGTGATTAATTCTGATCTGGTTCGTTATGAGAAGCATCGTGTATGGGTATTGGAAGCAAACCTGAAAGAAGATACGCGTCATCAGTATAAGAAACGTGTGTTCTATATTGATGAAGACAGCTGGCAGATTGCTGCTGAAGAAATGTATGACGAGCGCGGTGAGTTGTGGCGTGTGGCTATGGCTTATCTAATTAACTACTATGACGTTCCAACTTTGTGGTCAACACTTGAAGCATATTACGATCTACCATCGGGTCGTTACCTGGTCATCGGTTTGGATAACCAGGAAAATATGTATAACTTCAAAGTTGAGTTTAGTGGTTCTCACTTCACTCCTTCAGCATTACGTCGCGCCGGTAGACGCTAGTAAGACAATGCAAGCGGCCGTTTCTTCGGCCGCTTTTTTTACACATTTATAATAACCAGAGAATACTGTTCTGTATGAAAGCTATCATTAAGTATGCATTCCCTTTGGTGCTATTGGTCACCGGAATAGCGGTTCCATTGAATGCGGAAGCTGAGCCCGCCATTATCGCTGATAAAGCCGTTAAATCTTTGCTGTTAGATGTTGAAAAGCTGGAATCTGGCCGACTGATTACTGTCGGTGAGCGTGGTCATATATTGTTGTCAGATGATCAAGGCGTTGAATGGCGTCAAGTGCCAGTGCCAACCCGAGAGCAACTAACAGCGGTAGACTTTTTGGATGATAAGCGCGGTATTGCGGTGGGTTTCAGTCAGACAATATTGATGACAAACGATGGTGGCGAGAGTTGGCAGTTAACACATCAGGAAGAGTCATTTGAGCAACCTGCATTATTTGATGTTCATTTTATCACCAGTGAAAAGATAGTGGCTGTTGGCTCTTACGGCTTGTATCTCGAAACAAATGATGGCGGAGAAAACTGGGAGCCCCGTGAAATAGAAGGGCTAGCGGATTATTATGGATATTTCAGCCACTTTTATTCGCTGGAGAAAATCACTGATGACTACTGGGTTATGTCTGGTGAAAAGTTTATTGATGGTGTTGATGAAGATGGTTTTGAAACCAGTTCAGCGTTAGCTGCTGAAACGCGAGATGGCGGTGAAACCTGGCAAAAGTTACCCACTCCTTATGATGGCTCCTTCTTCGGCATCGAGGTGGATGATAATGGCTATCTTTATGTTTATGGACTAAGAGGGAATCTTTATATTTCAAAGGACCAAGGGCAGTCATGGCAGGGCCAGTTCCTAAGTACCGCTTCGGGTTTTCATGATATGGCTATATTAGATGAGAATCGTTGGGTATTGGTTGGAACAGGTGGTGTATTGGTTTATAAAACTTTGACTTCAACCGATATAAAAAAACGTAAAGATTTAAAGGGCCGTGCAGCTGTTGTGGCGGTAGATGACGACACATTAGTTGTAGTTGGTGATGGCGGCGTTGAGCGCTTGAGCCTTTCACAACAGTAATTCGCCAAAGTATTCTTTAAAGGTTATATAGAATGACGAAGAATAAATTAGAAACAATAGTCTCAAAGGTCTTTTTCTCAAAAAGAGCTCTGTGGATAAGCATGTTTGCTGTATTTACAGCAATCATGGCTTATTTTGTTACTCAGCTACGCGTAGATGCCAGCTTCGAAAAAAATATCCCACTTCAGCATGAGTACATGCAAACCTACATCGAGTATCAAGATCAATTTGGTGGGGCTAATAGAGTACTGGTTGCCCTAGAGGATACTAGCGGTAATATATTTAACGCTACATTTTTTGATGCACTGAAAGAAACCACCAATCGAGTTGCTGGTATTGCTGGGGTTAATCAGCCTCAGGTTGAATCATTATTTACGCCTAACACACGTTATATCGAGGCCAGTGAGCAAGGTCTAGAAGGCGGCCCAGTTATCCCCGCACGCTTCGACGGCTCGAAAAGAGCATTAACTCAGGTTGAAGAGAATATACTTAAGGCCGGTATTGTTGGGCGTCTGGTCTCAAATGAGTTTGAGTCAGCAATGGTCTCCGCGCAATTGCTATCAGAATATAACCCGACAGATGTTGAAGTTACTGGTGAAAATGGCGAGCAGATGGTGCAGACCGACTTCGTACGTGTCGCCCAGGATCTTGAGGATATAAGAACTGACATCGAAGCAAAGTACCCTAATGTAGAAGTCCATATTATTGGTTTTTCTAAGATGATTGGCGATGTCAGTGATGCGGCTGGCGGTGTGATAGTATTCTTCCTGATTGCATTGGCCATTACCGCGCTTCTGGTTTATTGGTACTCACGTTCGATCAAACTCACTGCGTTACCCATTCTGACGTCTATTATTGCGGTTGTATGGCAGTTAGGTCTTTTGACCGCTCTCGGCTATGGCATTGATCCAATGTCGATTCTGGTGCCGTTTTTGATCTTCGCCATCGGTGTTAGCCATGGCGTGCAGATGATCAACGGTGTACAGCACAATGTGGCGCACGGAATGAAAACCTACAACGCTGCCATTGCAGCATGTGCTGCCTTGATTGTTCCCGGTGGCATTGCGTTGATCAGTGATACCGTCGGCTTCCTGACTTTACAGCTGATTGAAATTGATATTATTCGTGAGTTGGCTGTCACTGCCAGTATTGGTGTTGCGGTACTGATTTTAACGAACTTACTGTTATTGCCACTGCTCTTATCCTATACCCATTTTTCGGATAAATTTGTGCAGGGTGTCCGTGACCGTGAGCATGCTCGTGAGAAATGGTGGAAGAAGATTGCAGGATTTGCCCGCAAGCCAGTTTCTACTATTGTCATTGTTACTGGACTCTTGCTGGGTATTATTGGCTACTGGCAATCGCTCAATATGAAAGTCGGTGACTTACAGGCTGGTGCTCCTGCACTGAGACAGGATTCGACCTACAATCTGGATAATAAGTACATTACTGATACTTACGCGATTGGCACAGACGTGATTTATGTTCTGGCTAAAACCAAGACGGACGGCTGTACCTACTACGACATCATGAATAACATTGATCAGTTCCAGTGGGAAATGAACAATGTGAAAGGGGTTCAGTCGACCATTAGCTTGCCTCAGGTTGCGAAGGTCGTGAATGGGATGCTTAGTGAAGGCAACCTGAAATGGAAAATGTTGCCAAAGGATGAAGCCGTTCTGGTGCAATCCATCAGTCGTGTCGAAACCAGCACAGGATTACTGAACTCTGACTGTAGCGTGATGCCAGTAATGATCTTCCTTGATGACCATAAAGCTGAAACTATTGAGCGACTGGTTTCAGCGGTTAAGGACTTCAGATCGAATAAAGCACATGAAGAAGTAGAGTATTTGCTGGCAACTGGACCAGTTGGTGTGATGGCCGCTACTAATGAGGCCGTTTCAGAAGCGCAAATCCCAATGATGATCTGGGTTTACCTGGCTGTGACCTTGCTTTGCCTGATCAGCTTCCGCTCAGTGCGCGGTACCATCTGTGTGATATTGCCGTTAGTGGTGGTGTCTTTCCTTGCACAGGCACTAATGACCTGGCTGCAAATTGGTCTGACGGTGGCAACTTTGCCGGTAATTGCACTGGGTGTGGGTATCGGTGTTGACTATGGTATCTACATCTTCTCCAGAATGGTTGGCTTTATCCGCTCAGGCATGAGTGTTGCAGACGCTTACTTCGAAACCTTGAAGCTCACCGGTAATGCGGTTCTGTTCACAGGCTTAACCCTGGCGATTGGTGTTAGCACCTGGTTGATGTCTGATCTACAGTTCCAGGCAGACATGGGTATCATGCTAACCTTTATGTTCCTGGTGAACATGCTGGGCGCAATTATTCTATTACCTGCGTTAGCGGCTCTTCTCTATCGCCGTTAATAAAAATAGTAAAAGCGCTAACAGCGCGTACCAGTTAGAAATAATGGCATCTAAAGTGAAATTTAGGTGCCATTTTGCTTTCAAATGGCCTAGAATTGTCACAATTTATTTTTGATTTTCTTCACCCAATCAAGCGGTTTTGGAAAGGATAATGGTCGGTTCAAACACTTCTTCCAAGTTGCTAAATGATGTTAAGCAACTGATCGAACAAAAAGCATCAAAACGTCAATCTGAGCTCGTCAAACAATTCGCTGAAATTATCTACAGTAGTGTCTCTGAAGATGAATTTATCGAGCGTACTCCTGAGCAAATCTTTAACTCAATTTACAGCCTGTGGCAGTTCATTCAGGACTTTGATGGGACCTGCAAGCTTCGTGTGCACAATCCCTCAAATGATAAGAGTGGCTGGAAAAGCAAGCATACCATCATTGAGTTAAATCACGCGGATATGCCTTTCCTGGTGGACTCAATTCGTATGGAGCTCAACCGTCATGGTATTGATGTGCATTTACATATTCATGTGCCAATGCAGGTTATGCGCGATAAAAATGGCAAAGTCAAATCGGTTAATCTGTGTGTTGACGATGAGTGCGAAAAGAGTGGCAACATCGAAACACCAATGTATCTTGAGATCGATAAGCAACTTGACGATGAGACCATTCAGCAGGTAGAAGCTGATTTAAGACGCATTTTAGGTGACGTTAGAGCCACTGTTCGTGACTGGCAGCCGATGCGAGATAAGTTGGCCAGCATCATTAATGAGCTGGAATCAACGCCACCGCCATTGCGAAAAGACCGAATTGAAGAAGCGCTTGATTTCTTGCGCTGGGTTAAGGCGAACCATTTTGTATTTATGGGTTCCTTGACCTATGACCTGAAAAAGTCAAAAGAAGATCTGGTGCTTAAACCGGTTAAGGGTAGTGGCCTTGGAACTTTAGCTGAAGCTGCTAAGCAGAAAGCATACAGCTTGTCTGACTCACCTAAAGGTGCGCAAAAGCTGGCGCTATCCAATGAGCATATTTTAGTGCTGACTAAAACCAGCACGGTTTCTTCGGTGCATCGCCCAAGCCACATTGATTACATTGGTGTGAAACGCTTTAACAAAGATGGTGAAGTGATTGGTGAATACCGTTTCTTTGGCCTCTTCACTTCTGCGGCATACAACATGGATCCGCAGTTTATCCCCGTCCTTCGTAAGAAGATCCACAATGTTCTGGCTGAATCGGGTCTAAAACAGGGTGGCCACGACTATAAAGCACTGAAAAATATTCTGGAAACTTATCCTCGAGATGAGCTGTTCCAGATCCCAACCCTGAAGTTATTGAATGTTGCAATGGGTATTTTGCATATTCAGGAACGCCGCCAGGTTAGAGCTTTTGTTCGTCGCGACCCGTTTGGCCGTTATTTCTCTGTCCTTTGTTTTGTACCAAGAGATACTTACAACACCAAAGTTCGTTTGCGTATGACGGAAATTCTGTCAGAGACCTTTGGTAGCAAGGGTGAAATTGAATTCAATACTCACTTCTCAGAGTCAAACTTGGTAAGAACCCATTTTCGTGTGCCAGTTGAAAATGCCGAAGCAATTGAGTATGACCTGAAGAAACTTCAGGCTGATTTACAGGAAGCCGCTTTGAGCTGGGAAGATGTACTGGTTGATACGCTTGCCTATGTTTATGAACCTGCGGAAGCAACCAAACTACAAAAAAAATACGCGAGCGCTTTCTCACCGGGCTACCAGAATCAACAAAGTGTTTTGTCAGCTATTGCCGACATCAAACACATTGAGCGCCTCAGCGAAGAGCGTCCTTTTGATATGCTGCTCTACAAGAAGCAGATTGAAGGCGGCTTATTACGCTTTAAATTATTTAATCGCGAACAACCTATCCCATTATCGGAAGTCCTGCCTTTATTAGAGAATATGGGGCTGACCGTTATTGATGAAACTCCGTACAAGATTTCTTCAGAGGCGCTTGGCACCATCTGGATCATGGATTTCAGTGTTCGCTATGACAATGAGATTGATGTTGATTCGGTTCGTGACAAATTCCAGGAAGCTTTTGCCAAAGCCTGGACTAATCAGGCAGAGAAAGATGGCTTTAATCGTCTAATCATTGCTACCGGTCTCGACTGGCGTCAAGTTGCCATGCTGCGTGCTTATGCTAAATATATGTGGCAGATTGGCTTCACCTTCAGTCAGACCTATATTGAGCAAACACTGTCGCAATATTCTGAGATTGCTCATGGCCTGGTAGAGCTGTTTGAACTTAGATTTAATCCTCAGCAACAGTTTGACGAGCGTAAATACAATGCTCTTAAAAAGAATTTGAAGAAGAAGTTTGAGCAGGTTAGTAATCTTGATCAGGATAAAATCGTAAACAAATATCTTGAAGTCATTGACGCCACTCTGCGCACAAACTTCTATCAGAAAACTGAAGATGGTAAAGATAAAAGTTACATTTCCTTCAAGTTAAAACCAGCAATGATTACCGGCATTCCAAAACCGGTGCCGATGTTCGAAATATTTGTCTATTCGCCCCGCGTTGAAGGCGTTCACCTGCGTGGCGGTAAAGTGGCCCGTGGTGGTTTACGCTGGTCAGATCGTCGTGAGGACTTCCGTACTGAGGTTCTGGGTCTGGTCAAGGCGCAGCAGGTTAAAAACTCGGTAATTGTACCGGTTGGCGCAAAAGGTGGTTTTGTCTGCAAGCAGTTGCCAACTACCGGTGGGCGCGATGCTTTCTTTGCTGAAGGTGTAGAGTGTTATAAAACCTTTATTCGTGCATTGCTGGATATCACCGATAACTATGTTGCCGATAAGCTGGTTCATCCAAAAGATGTGGTGATTCATGACGAGCCAGATCCGTATCTTGTTGTTGCTGCAGATAAAGGTACAGCGACCTTCTCGGATATCGCTAATGGTATCTCGTTGGAATATGGCCACTGGCTGGGTGATGCTTTCGCTTCTGGCGGCAGTAATGGTTACGACCATAAAGCGATGGGCATCACCGCGAAAGGCGCCTGGGAGTCGGTTAAGCGCCACTTCCGCGAAATGGGTATTAATTGCCAGAGCGAAGACTTTACGGTGGTCGGTTGTGGTGACATGTCTGGTGACGTATTTGGTAACGGTATGTTGTTGTCAAAGCATATTCGTTTACAGGTTGCTTTCAACCACATGCACATTTTTGTCGACCCTAATCCTGATGCTGCTGCTTCTTATAAAGAGCGAGAGCGTCTATTCAAGTTACCGCGCTCAGGCTGGAATGATTACAATGCCTCATTAATCTCAAAAGGCGGTGGAGTCTTTGAGCGTAGTGCTAAATCGATTACTTTGACGCCCGAAATTCAGCATATGTTGGGCGTTAAGGCAAAGTCTTTATCACCCAATGAATTTATCAACGCTGCCTTGAAAATGAAGGTGGATCTGTTCTGGAACGGTGGTATAGGAACATACGTTAAATCATCGAAAGAAACTCATGCCGATGTCGGTGACCGTGCCAATGATGGAGTTCGCGTCAACGGTAATGAGATGAATGCAAGAGTGATAGGTGAGGGTGGCAACCTTGGTTGTACCCAACTGGGCCGTATTGAGTATATGCTCAATGGTGGTCGCGCCAATACTGACTTTATTGATAATGCCGGCGGTGTGAATTGCTCAGATAATGAGGTCAACATTAAAATTCTGCTTAATGGCGTCATGGCTGAGCATAATATGACTGAAAAGCAGCGTAATACGCTGTTGGCCAAGATGACTGATGAAGTCTCGCAGATTGTTATTGAAGATAACTATCGTCAAATACAGTCAATCAGTATCACTGAGTCGCGTGCACCGAGCATGGTTAAAGAGCATATGCGCTTTATCCATGGTCTGGAAAAAGATGTACAGCTTGATCGGGAACTCGAGTATTTGCCTACTGACGAAGAAATGTTGGAGCGCGAATCAAAAGGGCAGGGCTTAACCCGCGCTGAGCTGTCGGTTCTGCTTGCTTACGGCAAGATGCAACTGAAGGACTCATTACGAATTCCTGAAGTGACCGACGAGAAATATTTTGAGCGTTATTTGGTGGAATATTTCCCGAAACCTTTGCGCGCAAAGTATGCGGAAGTGATGGCCAAGCACCCGCTACGCGATGAAATTATTGCGATGAGCGTAGCAAATGAAATGGTCAATCTGATGGGAACCAACTTTGCCTTCCGTGTGATTGATGAGGTTGGTGCTAACATTGGTGAGGTGGCCCAGTGTTATGCCATGGCCAAAGAAACCTTCGGTATGCAGGGGCTGTGGGACAGCATTGAAGCGCTTGATAATAAGGTGCCGGCCAACGTTCAGATCCAGATGATGTTCCAGGCGCGTCGCATTGTGCGTCGTGCTACACGCTGGTTTGTGCGCAACCGTCGCAAGGATCAGACTATTGCTGAAGTGGTCAATTATTTCCGTGATGGCGTTGTTGAGTTACAACGCAATGTGCATAAGACACTGGAAGCTAAGGAAGCTCAGGGCATCGAGAAAGAAGCACAACAGTTGATAGCGCAAGGTGTTCCAGAGAAGCTGGCACGTCAGGTTTCACTGTTGAGTACCATGTTCTCGGCTATGGATATTATTGAGATGGCTAAGCAACATGACTTGCCAATTCTGTTGGTTGCTGAGGTTTACTACAAACTGGGCGCTGAAATTAATTTGCACTGGTTCCTGACGCAAATTATTGCCCAGCCAGTTCTCAATCACTGGCAGGCCTTTGCCCGTGC
Source organism: Kangiella sp. (assembly GCA_048268505.1). GTDB lineage: Bacteria > Pseudomonadota > Gammaproteobacteria > Enterobacterales > Kangiellaceae > Kangiella. Next base: position 43,174 of record JBLWVK010000001.1, read on the forward strand.
CGCTTTCCGCGAAGAGCTGGACTATCAGCAGCGTAATTTGATCGAGGCGGTGTTGCCTTTGACTAATAAATATAAAACAGCTGATACGCGTATTAAGCACTTCCTGGCCGACCATGATGACCTCTTGTCACGCTGGCAAGAAATGGTCGCTGATTTCAGACAAACCAGTACTCATGAGTTCTCCAAGTTTTCGGTGGCACTGCGTGAGTTGCAGATTCTGGTGCAGCGAAGTCATCGCCTGATTGGTTAAGAGACATAATAAATACCCAGCCTGGCTGGGTATTTTTTTAGCTGAAATAGGAGATTTAATCTTATTTCAATAGCTTAAGAAGCACATTGCCATAATTCGCCATAATTCATTCATAAGGCTTTCAGAATTGGGTGCTGTAATGGAATCGTCAAATAAACAAAGAGGAAAAAGCCATGTGTACATTAGTATTATCAGAAGAGCTTAAAGAACCGGCCCGTTTTGCAAAGGAATTTGAGGCCTTTTGGAATTATCAGTCAAAAGATAAAGAAACCTACATCAAGCAGGAACCTATCGATCAACAGCACATTGATGAAGAATTGAAGCAGGAAGCTGAATTGGATGACAGTTTAGTGATTGCCGAGCGACGTCAGGATAGAAGTTTTCTGGAGATGGTTAAACATCAGCACCAGCCATAAGGTTGCCCTTTGGCCAGCGCTGAGTTTTATTGGTTATTGCAGTCTTGCTGCGGCATCAAGGCGAATGGTTGAGCCATTAAGGTATTGATTCTCAACCACTTGCTGAACTGTCAAAGCAAACTCAGAAGGCTTACCAAAGCGAGATGGGTTAGGGATGCCCGCTGCGATCTGCTCGCAGATTTCTGGAGTAATCTTTTCCATCATCGGCGTTTCAAATACCCCCGGTGCGATTGCCATAACGCGAACATTGATGCGGGCAAACTCACGCGCCAGAGGAAGAACCATTCCGACGATTGCAGATTTTGTTGCTGAGTAGGCGGTCTGTCCAATCTGACCTTCATAAGCTGCTATTGATGCAGTATGAATAATCACCCCGCGTTCACCATCTACCGGCTCATTATTCTGCATGTGGCGAGAAGCAGCACGAGTCAGCAGGAAAGTTCCGACTAAATTGATATTGACCACATTCTGAAAGTATTCCGCGGGCATCGGGCCCTTTTTGCTGTGAATAAGTCCAGCGCCTAAAACTCCGGCACAACCTACCGCAAGATTGATACCACCCATAAACTCGGCAGCTTTGTCAGCAGCTGTTTCGACATCATTTTCATTGCTGATGTCAGTTTTGACAAACATCGCATTGCTTCCCAGTTCCTGAGCGGCTTTTTGTCCCTGTTCTTCATTGATATCCAGTAAAACGACCTTACCGCCGTTATCAATAATATTTTTGGCAGTGGCGAAGCCTAAACCAGAAGCTCCGCCGCTAATAATGGCTTTCGATTGATTGAGTTGCATAGTGTTATCTCGTGATCAAAAAGGGGCATTGTAGCAACAGTCAGCCTGAGTGCCAATCTGGCAGCCAGGCGACAGTCGTGATAGAGATTCAGGAATAGAGCTTGGGTAGACCTTGCTGCTGGTCATTGGCTGCAGACTTGGGTAAATGTTGCAGGGCATCTGCCAACGGCTGTCCTCGCCACGGTTGTTCACGCTCAGGTGAATAAAGCGCTGCCTGTAATAAATCCAGCTGCTGTTGCAATGAATTATGTTCAACCATCTGTTTAAGCTGATTGAGATTTTTAATGTGGCTTAAGTGCGGCTGATTGCGGCACCATTGTAATAATAACTGTTGAGCCTGTTTGGCATTATTGCTTTTGCAGGCAGCTTCAACCTCGGCAAGACTGGCTTTAAAGCGCTGCTCGGTTTGGCTAGGCGGAGTTATTCGACTACCGCTAGTTTGGGCAGCTGGTTTAGGCTTGGTAAAGCGCCATAGAATCAGTGTTAAAATCCATAAAGCTGCAAGTACGATACTGATGATTTGCCAGAGGTTCAGGCCATCTTGTTGCGTCTGGCTGTTAATAGAAGAAGCACCTGTGTCTACAGTGCTTGGATCATCATTGAGTTTATTGGAAACCACCGGTTGGCTAGATGCCGACTGCCCCGTGCGCGACTGTGGCACCACATTGATTGTCATAGCAGGTAACACCGCATAATCCTGCTTATCAGTAACCGTATTCCACCAGGGAATGCGCAACTCAGGGATTGTCACATCGCCAGCCTGACTCGGCACAATCGCCAGCTTTTCAATATGATGGCTGGTCACGCCAAGGCGGTTAATCAGTTGCTGATACTCAGGGGTATCACGATAGATTTTCACCCCATCAACTTCCGGAAAAGTTATGTTGGGTAACTGGGTTTGCAAAAGCCCCGTCCCCTTAATCTTAAATTCTAAAGTTGCAGGCGTACCCACTTCAAAGGTTTGATTGGCGGGTAGCCAACTTGCTTCAAGCTTAAGGTTTGTTGCTGGTAGCCAGGGCTCTTCGGCTGATGCTGGTTTGGGTTTAACCTTTACTTTATATTCTGGAGTGCTCAAAGAGATAGGCTTTGTGCGGCTTAATCCCCAAGGATTGGAGGACTGATTCTCATCAAGGATAGTCGCGGTGTAGGTCATTGGCTCAATCAACAAGTTGCCACTTTGTTGCGGGAAGACTGCAAATTGGCGCTCAACAACACGATAACTGGTATTACCCTGTACCATTTCAAAAGTACGATCATCGCCCAGTTGCTCTAGCACTGCACCGGTGGCTTTGGGCAGTGTCAGGCTTTCGTGGCGCGTCACTACCGAACGATAGATTCTTACGGTTAGGATAAGTTGTTGCTGCACGTAGGCTTCTTCAAGGTTGAGAGCCGCTCGCAGCTTAACTGTCGCTGGACTGTTATCGTCCCTTAGCTCGTCAATGGCTGGCAACACTCTAATGGTAAATGAGTCAGCGCTTTCATTGGCAAGCTTCATGGCTGGTACTGTATAGGTCCCGGCCTGTCTAGCCAGGAGCTTAACTTCCCAGCCCATTTCACTATGAAACTGGCCGTTGATCATGGTGCTGTTGTTAAATTGTTGTAGGCTGAGACGCTCAAGCTCTTCAGGTAAAAAGTCAAGCGTAAGAGCATTGGCCAGCGTCGACGGGTTTTGTACCACTATTTTTAAGCGAAAGGTTTCATTCTCGCGGATCTCGCCTCGATCTAAGAAGTACTGAACCTTAGCTTCCAGTGCCTGGGCAAATAAAAGCCCAAAGACCAGTAAGAAGTACATGAATTTTTGTTTAATTATTTGCATCGTACATAAACCCGCTCAGAATATGGTTACCATGTTTCATCAACGTGTTGCTTATGGCCACGTTTGCGATATTCCTGATACATTTTTCGACGTAATAAACCGCCGGGATCATCAGGAAGACGTTTCAACCATTGCTCCAGCTCCTGATCCTTTTCCTCTTCTTTAAACTGTTGCTGCAATTCTTGTTCCGTTAATTCTGGTTTTTGTTGCTGTTGCTCGCCGGATTCCTGTTGCTGGTCGCTGGTTTCATCACTTTGTGAATTGTCATCCTGCTGTTGCTCCTGTTGTTGATCATTTTGCTCCTGTTCTGACTCGGAAGACTCATCCTGCTGCTGGTTTTGTTCCTGCTCCTGTTGCTGCTGCTTTATCAGATCTTCAACAATTTTTTTATTATGCAGGGCATCCTGATGATTGGGGTTTATCTCTAAAGCCTGGTTATAGCTTTTAATGGCAGCTTCCAGATCTCCAGCGAGAGCTTGAGCATTAGCTTTGTTGTATGCTTGATCTGCTGGCGATATCCGCTGGACATCGGCGAAATAATCTTCTGCCGCCTTGTAATCTCCATTGCGATAAGCTGCTACAGCTTTCCACTGTGGATCTTCAAATGTTTTGAAGGCTTCATTATACTGCTCTTCATTAAGCAACTTTTTGGCCTGCTGATCTTTGTTCAGGAAAATCTTTTCGAGTGGGTTGGCAGTGGCCTGAGGGCTAGCGACTACTCCAAATGCTATGACAAAAACAACAGCAAACATGGAGCGATGTTTAAATCCAAGTAGCAAAATGGGTAGAGCTAAAAACAGTAGCCAGAAACCAGCATCTTCCCAGCTGTCAGCCATAATATCCTGTTTCTCGAGCTTCTCTTCAAGGCTTAACGCCTGTCTTTGCAATAGTAGCTCAATATCCTGGTTACCAGCGGTCATAGGTGTCAGGGTGGCGCCGATATCATCTGCAAAGTTTGCCAGTTCATTGTAATTAAGCTTAGGAATGACAATATTGCCATTGGTGTCTTTTACAAAGCCTGAGCCATTCGACATTGGGATTGGCGCGCCTTCTGCAGTGCCTATGGCAAGAATATTGAGTTCATAAGGTGCCTTGCTGATTAAGCTGCTAATTTTGTCGAGCTCCTGCTCTTTGGCACCATCGGTGATCCAGATAATAGCGCCTTCACCAGCCGCGCCATTGTCTAATAGCTCAATCGCCTTTTCGATACCTTTGCTGGGTATGCTGCCTACTAATGGCATTAAATTAGTTGAAAGTACATCCACCATGTTATCAATGGTATCGGTATCGCTGGTCAAAGGGCTGAGGATAAAACCGTCACCGGCATAGACTACAAAGCCAGTTTGACCATCCTGGATATTTTTTAAGATATCGGTCAGTTTAAATTTGGCTCGGGCCAATCGACTTGGCTTAACATCCTGTGCGTCCATTGAGGTGGACAAATCGAGAACAATCACGCGTGAAGCCAGATTTGAAAACACCGGTTGCGGTAGTTTGTTCCAGCTTGGGCCTGATAGGGCTATGACTAACAGTATCCATAAAATTAGCAGTAGATTCTTTTGCCATTTGATACTTTTGCCCAGTTGCGAATTAGGCATCATCCAGCCCAGAAGATGCTGGTCGATCAATTTGGCCCAGCCACTGGCTTGCTGGCCTTTAGTTCTGTATAGCCACCACAAAATAATGATGGGCAACAACAATAGCCAGGCCCAGGGGCGGATAAAATGAAGCTGTGTAATATCAGGAAGAAAATCAAACATGAGATTCCTCCGATGTTATGGTTGCTGCCTGTTGCTTGGTATTGTGAGCCGTATTCATTCGCCAGCTGATAATAGTTCTAATTAAAATTGATAGTAAGGAAATCAGTAATGCTAAAGCCAACGGTATATAGAATAAGGCTTTAATCGGACGATAGCTTTGGTAATCATCCTCAACCGGCTCCAGCTCATCAATGATCTGATAAATTTCTTCCATTTCCTTGGTGTCGCGCGCTCTAAAATATCTGCCACCGGTTTTCTCTGCTACTGCAATCAAGGTTTCCTCATCCAGCTCCAGCGACGGGTTAATGCGGCGATTGCCGAAGAAGCGGTTTTTAACAATCATTTCGTCGGCGCCAACGCCAATAGTGTAGATGGTAATTCCGGCATGCTCGGCAAGCTCTGCTGCCTGCAGCGGATTCAGCACGCCGGTATTGTTTTGGCCATCGGTTAATAATATGAGCACACGGTTATCAGCGTTGCGCTCACGCAGGCGCTTAACGGCCAGGCCAATACCATCACCGATTGCGGTGCGCGAAGAGCCGGCCAGTCCGATGCTGGTTTCGTCGAGCATGATCTGAACCGTTTCTAAATCAAAGGTTAATGGGGTTTGCAGATAAGCCTGCTCACCAAACAGGATCAGGCCAATGCGATCACCTTTACGGCGAGCAATAAAGTCGGTGAGCAATGCTTTCACAGCAACCAGTCGATCCACTTCTTTGTTCTCAATCACCATATCCGGCATCTCCATTGAGCCGGAAATATCAATGCTTAACATCAAATCGCGGCCCGTTGCCGGCAACTCCATTGTGTCGCCAACCCATTGCGGACGCGACAGGGCGGTGATGATTAATATCCAGATTAAAAAAGTTAGCCAAGGGAAGCGTTTGCTGGATTTGCCTTGCTGCTCCTGAATACTGCGCCAGTATAAAAACAGAGGAGCACGTAAGGCCTGTTGCTGTCGCTTACGTTCGGCCAGCCACCACACCAGTAAAGGTAATGGTAATAGAAGCCAAACCCAGGGCCAGACAAACTCAAACATTTGCTGTTCCTCCCTGTTTTGCAACAGTCAGCGACTCAGTAAAAGCAGGTAACTGTTTCAACTCGGGCAATTGCTCCAGCCATGAATGAGCTTCTGCCAAGAACTGTGCTCTGTGGCTTGCATCAATAGTGTCCGGATTGCGATAAACACCTTCTTCCAGCAACTGCAGGCTTTGCTGGCTCCAGATATTACTACCGGTCTGGTAAAGCAAAATAACCCAGTGTTTGTTATCCATAACCGCTACCTGCGATTTTGGGAAATAACATAGGCTGGCGCGGCGCATAATGTTGTGAGTTTGCATCAGCCAGTCACTTTGATCTTTCTGTTTAATCTGCTCGAGTTCAATCAGAGCGTAGCGCGCAAATCGTTTGCGTCTTTGCTTAAGAATAGCTTTAGCGATCAATAGGACTATGACTGCAACCAATATTGCGATGACGACCCACCAGCCAATGGCGAGTGGCCACCAGCTGACCCCATCGGGAAGATGGATATCGCGTAACTGTTCCAGTAATTGAGTCTGTTGTGGATTTGCCATAAGAATTCAGTCTATGTCCTTCTTCCGGAAATGGAACGGTTGCGATAGGGATTGATGGCAAAGTCACTTAGCTCTTGAGCTGTACTATATTCAACAAAGCTGCACTGGGCTTCCTGAAAGAAGGCTTGTGTTTTAACCAGTTTGTCATGGAACATTTCCTGGTAACGATTTTTAAAGCCAGGTCTCGCTGAGTTCAAGGCTACTGCATTGTCACCATCACTGACGATAAATTCTCCGGCAACCGGAATTGATTGCTCCAATGGGTCAGTAATCATAACTGCATGAATATCATTGTGTTGCGCTAAATGAATCAGGTCCTGCTTGCAGGACTGCGACAGGTTAGTGAAGTCGCTGAAAATATAAATCAGGCTACCGCCTTTTACCAGATGACGTAACCGGGACAAGGCATCACAGAGCGAATTGCTATTGATGGTAAAAGCTTGCTGCTGACGATAAATCGAGTCTAGACGATGGTTATGCAGTTCCAGCATGTGTTGCAGCAGGCGCAGACCATTCTGACGACGATTGGACGGTTTCAGTTCAACATGATCGGTTGCGGTACTAAAAAGGGCGCCCACACGGTTACCTGAGTTATGCGCAGTCCAGAATACTCGAGCAGCCTGCAAACAGGCCAGTGTCGACTTGAAGCGTTTTTTCGAACCGAAGAACATGGAGTCCTGCAAGTCGAGTAGCAGGAAGACAGGTCTTTCCCTTTCTTCCTGAAATATCTTGGTATGCACTTCACCGGTACGAGCCGTTACTTTCCAGTCAATCGTTCGGATATCATCACCAGGTTGATACTGCCGTACCTCAGAAAACTCCATGCCCCGGCCCTTATAGGGGGACAGGTGCCCACCGACCAGGTGTGCCTTGGATTTTTTATTGGGCAACGGAATCGTATCGCGTGCCCAATACTGGCAGGCAATCAGCTGCTCTAAACTCAGTTCAATAGAGTTTGAGCCGACTTGTTTGGAGCTAATGGTTTTTTGTGTCATCAATGGTTCAGCAGTTTAGGCATTAAGGTGTTGGAACTTGTTTGATGAGCTCATCAATAATGGCATCTGAGGTAACGCCCTCAGCCTCAGCCTGATAACTTAAGATAATGCGGTGGCGCAGAATATCAAACAAAACCGTTTGCACATCCCCCGGTGTAACGTAATCACGATTGTTGAGCCAGGCGTTGGCGCGGGCACAGCGATCAAGAGCAATGGTGGCACGCGGACTGGCGCCGTATTCAATATAGTTTGCCAGCGAGCCGCCGAGCTTTTCCGGCTGACGGGTGCTGATAATAAGCTGTACCAGGTATTCTTCAATCTCCGGAGCCATATAAGTGGAAAGCACTTCTTTGCGCGCTTCGAACAGATCCTGCTGACTAAGAGGTTTTGCGGGAGTTGACTCGCCCGTTAAGGCTTCCTGTCGATTAAGAGCCAAAATCTCTGCTTCTGCTTCGGCTTCTGGATAGTCAACGATAACCTGCATCAGGAAACGATCCAGCTGTGCCTCTGGAAGTGGGTAGGTGCCTTCCTGTTCAATCGGATTCTGGGTCGCCATTACCAGGAAGAGTTGTGGTAATTGGAAGCTTTGGCTGCCGACCGTGATCTGACGTTCCGCCATGGCTTCTAATAATGCTGACTGAACCTTGGCTGGTGCACGGTTAATTTCGTCCGCCAGAATCATGTTATGGAACAATGGACCTTTCTGGAAATGGAAACTGCCATCCTGTGGGCGGTAAATTTCGGTACCGGTTAAATCTGCCGGTAATAAATCCGGGGTAAACTGAATGCGGTGAAAGTTACCTTCTACGGCAGTTGATAATTCTTTGATGGCTCGCGTTTTCGCAAGGCCCGGCGCGCCTTCAACCAGTAAGTGACCATCGGCAAGCAGGGCGATTAGCATTTTATGCACCAGCTCGTGCTGGCCAATAATTCTTGACTTAAGGAATTGTTCTAATTCAATAAATTTTTGTTTGATACTCATATTATGGGGTATCCAGTTGTGGTAATGCTTTGTAAGCCGAATTGAGTAATAGTTCAATGTAGTAAAAAAGCTTCCTGAGTTGTATCAAAAAACACTTTAAAAATGCAACTAATTGTTTCTTTGCAGAAATTCTGGGGCTGGAGGTTGGTTGCAGCGAATTGGCAACATTCAAACGTTCGTTTGAAAACTTGGGCTGTTCAGGTACAATCGGGTGAATATTCTTTTAATGACTCTTTTTTCAGGAGACAGGCATGAGTGAAACAGCAGCAGGTAAAAGAGCGCGGGCGAAACAGGAGCGAGTCGCCATCGTTTCAGGCTTAAGAACACCGTTTGCTAAACAGGCAACTCATTTCCGTGGCATCAATGCCATTGAACTGGGCAAGATGGTGGTTAACGAATTAATGGTACGCAGCGAACTTGATCCTAAGTTGATCGAACGCGTCATTTTTGGTCAGGTTGTGATTTTGCCGGAAGCGCCTAACATTGCACGCGAAATTGTGCTGGGCACTCCTATGAATGTTCACACCGATGCCTACTCAGTCTCGCGCGCCTGCGCCACCAGCTTTCAGACCGTTGCCAGCCTGGCAGATTCGATTGCTTTGGGTGATGTGTCGATAGGTATTGCCGGTGGTGCTGACTCTTCTTCGGTGGTACCGATTGGTGTGAGTCGTAAGCTACAGCTGGCCTTGGTTGACTTGCAGAAGGCAAAAACGGTCGGCCAGAAACTCTCTATTATTAAAGGGCTGCGCTTTAAAGACTTGTTACCTGTTCCGCCAGCCATTAAAGAATATTCAACCGGTATGACGATGGGTGAAAACGCTGAGCAGATGGCGCGAGATCGTGGCATTACACGTGAAGAGCAGGATGCCCTGGCTCACCGCTCACATACTCTGGCGGCGCAAGCCTGGGAAGAGGGGAAGTTGAATGATGAAGTATTGACTGCTTATGCCGAGCCCTACACCAAAGAGCCGCTGCATCGTGACAATATAGTTCGTTTCGACTCAACGCTTGAAGGTTACGCCAAATTGCGTCCGGCCTTTGACCGTAAGTACGGTACTTTGACAGCAGCTAACTCAACGCCATTGAGTGATGGCGCCTCTGCGGTTCTGATGATGAAAGAATCACAGGCCAAAGCGTTGGGCTATGAGCCGCTTGGCTATATTAAGAGTTATGCTTTTGCCGCAATCGAAGCAACTCATGACATGTTGATGGGGCCGTCCTATGCAACACCGATGGCGCTAAAGAAAGCCAAAATGCAGCTTAAGGATTTAGACCTGATCGATATGCATGAAGCTTTCGCGGCACAGACCATTTCCAATATTCAGGCTTTTGGTTCCACCGAATTCGCCAAAGAAAAGCTCGGTCAGCGCACCAAGATTGGTGATATCGATATGGATAAATTCAATGTACTCGGAGGGTCGCTGGCTTATGGCCATCCATTTGCCGCAACCGGTACAAGAATGATTACGCAAACATTGAGAGAACTGAAACGCCGTGGTGGAGGTGTCGGCTTAACGACTGCCTGTGCCGCTGGTGGTCTGGGTGCAGCAATGATTCTGGAGGTTGAATAATGTCTGAGTCTATTTTTGAACTTAACATGCAAGATGATGGCATCGCAGTCATCACCATTGACCTGCCAGGGGAAACGCAGAATGTGTTGAAACCTGAATTCGGTGAGCAGGTAGGACAAATTCTAGAAAAGCTGGGTGATGATATCAGCGTCAAAGGTGTGATTATTCGCAGTGGCAAGGAAGGCAGCTTTATTGCCGGTGCCGATATTACCGTGCTAAAAAGTGTTGATACCGCCGAAGAAGCAGAAGAGATTGCTAAAACAGGTCAGCGTCTTTTCAATCAGTTGGAAAAATTTAAGGTGCCTGTAGTGGCTGCAATAGATGGAGCCTGTCTCGGTGGTGGTCTTGAACTGGCATTGGCCTGTCATGGCCGAGTGGTGAGCGATAGTCCAAAATCAAAGCTGGGATTGCCCGAAGTACAATTAGGCTTACTGCCGGGTAGCGGCGGAACGCAACGCTTGCCTCGTCTGGTCGGCATTCCATCAGCGTTAGATATGATGCTGACTGGCAAACAACTTTTTCCGAAGCAGGCTAAGAAATTAGGTTTGGTTGATGAGATTGTGCCAGCTGCGAACTTGATGAAAGCAGCAACCAAACGATTGCATGATTTGCGTAAAGAACGCTCCAGAAAAAAGCCGTGGACCTATTACTTCTCTTTGCCAGGTATCAAGGAGATGATATTAGAAGCTAACCCATTAGGTCGCAACCTGGTTTTCAATCAGGCGCGTAAAACTGTAGATAGCAAAACTAAGGGCAACTATCCTGCACCCCATAAGATTATTGAGTGTGTGGAAAAAGGCTACAGCCAAGGTTTCGATGCCGGTCTTGCGGTAGAAGCCAAAAACTTTGGCCAGCTGGTGGTAACGCCAGAGGCAAGAGCACTAATCAGCATATTCTTTGCCACAACTGAGCTGAAAAAAGACAAAGGCGTTGATGGTGACGTTGAAGCGGTGAAAGTGGATAAAGTGGGCGTATTGGGCGGAGGCCTGATGGGCTCGGGGATTGCTTATGTGTCAGTGGACAAAGCAGGCAAGCAGGTTCGCGTTAAGGACGTTAGCGCAAAAGGTGTTAACGGTGCGCTCAATTACAGCTGGAAAATTATCAGCAAGAAAATGAAGCGCCGCATTATTTCTCCCAGTGATGCACGGAATACCATGTCTTTCCTGACTGGTTCAACGGATTACCAAGGATTCAAAGATTGCGACATGGTCATCGAGGCAGTGTTTGAAGATTTGGATCTGAAGCATCAGATGGTCAAAGATGTTGAGGAGAACTGCTCAGAGAAAACCATCTTTGCCACCAATACCTCCTCGATCCCAATCAGTAAAATTGCTGACGGTGCTAAGCGTCCTGAGCAGGTAGTGGGGCTACATTACTTCTCGCCTGTCGAGAAGATGCCTTTACTGGAGATCATCAAAACTGACAAAACCGCAGACTGGGTTATTGCAACCTGCGTTGCTTTAGGCAAACAGCAGGGTAAAACACCTATTGTGGTGAATGATGGTGCAGGCTTTTATGTCAATCGTATCTTGGCCCCTTATGTTAATGAGGCTGGAATTTTGCTCAGTGAAGGCGTGGCCATTGAAACTTTGGATAAAGCTATGGTTAAAGCAGGCTTCCCGGTGGGGCCTATTACACTGCTTGATGAGGTAGGTATCGATGTTGCGACCAAAGTAGCGCCAATCCTTCAGGATGCCTTTGGCGAACGCATGGAGCCGCCTAAAGCCTTTAGTAAATTGCTGGATGATGATCGTAAAGGCCGCAAAAATAACCGAGGTTTCTACCAATATCCCACCAAGGGCAAGAAGAAGCAGGTTGATGAAACCGTGTATAAGGTTCTGGGCGTTGAGCCAGGAAAAGAAGTTAGCTCAGCGGAGATTGCTGAACGCGGTATCTTGTTAATGGCCAATGAGGCTGCTCGCTGTCTGGATGAGGGCATTATTCGTAGTGCTCGTGATGGAGATGTAGGTGCTATCTTTGGTATTGGCTTTCCACCATTCCATGGCGGACCTTTCCGCTATATGGATAAGCGCGGAATTGCTACCATTGTGGATAGATTGGAGCATTATCAGGAACTTTATGGGGAGCGTTTCAAGCCAGCAGATATCCTGGTCAAGATGAAGCAAAATCAGGAAAGCTTTTATTAATAGGGAAGCCTTTATTTAAGCAATACAAACAAATAAGCCGAGCATCATGCTCGGCTTCTTTGTGTCTGGAACACTCTAAATAAACGCTAAAGTAAAAAGAAAATAAAAGGCGACCGAAGTCGCCTTGAAAAACTACAGGGAGGAGTTGTTACTCAAAGATTTTCTTTAACAAGGGTTTGGAAGCTATAGTCAGGACCAATGCAACAAACAACTCTTTGTTTTCAGCAAAAAGCTGAGCAAAGTATGGTGTGTCTGCTAAAAACTTGATACCTGCTAAGGCAGCTACAATAACAAGTATATATTTCATCTTAATTTCCTACGCATATGGTTTGTTTACATCGTATGGTGTGTATTTTAGGGAATTATCAGAAATGATCTGTGTGCTGATTCTCACTGAGTCGGGGGCTTGTGTGAAACAGTTTGCAAAAAACGTCAGAAATCTTTACAGAGTTATAACTACCAGGAAAATTAAGCGTTAAAAGTGAGCCAAAAGCCTTTATGGCTGATGGCTCAAATAGATTTAAGGACTAAGGCGTGAAACGTAACTGAAGCCCCGAAGTTGGGCCTGTTGCTTCTTCTGAGACCGAAAGCCCGATAGACCATAACTTTGAGAAGTAATAGCGAGTTTCAAAGCCATATACCGAATCACTATCGTCTTCATGGTTGACTTCATCAACATAAGCTGAGAAGTCTACATCACGATATCCGGCGAAAACAGTATATTCCCAATTAGCTGAAAAACGACTGCGGATACCAATATTAGCCAGATAGCCATCTTCGTCATTACCGTAGACTGAGCCGTTAAAAATATCTTCAGCATCTTGCTTCAAATAACCTACTTCAGCAAAGAAGTCTGTGCTGCGGCCCATTGGTGTATGCCAGCCAAAGGCTAAAGAGTATTCTTTGGCAGTTACATCACCCTTTTGCCCTGCAGCCCAGACATCAGCAGATTGCTCCTGAATGATGTATCGCAGATAGGTAGAGTCATTAAAGCTGCCTACCATGTCGATTTTATATCCAGTTTTATCGCTGGTAGCTTCACCGCCGCTATGAACGTAAGCGATTTGCCAATAATCATAGCTCAGTTTATCGCTGGCTTGCGCAGATAAGCCAAGAGCACTCATCAGTGCTAAGAATAAAGCTTTTTTCATCATTATCATTCCATATCTATAAAATTTCATCGGCCATCATACTATAACCAAATCCGGATGAGAAAATAAAAAGCCACTTAAAAGTAAGTGGCTTATGGGGTTTTGCGATATTGACTAGAAGCTATAGCGGAAGTTGACACCGATATGCTCATCAAGCTCATCATCATTACCGAACTCAAGGGCAACTGACATGTTTCGATCAAAGTGGTAACGACCTTCAACAGTAATGTCTGTTGAGTCTAATACATCAGATTGAGTAACATAAGCACCGACCTCAAGGTCATTGGTAAACATGCTTCTGAAACCGGCCATAATGTTATAACCGTTATCATCAAAACCGAAGTCAGCATCAACATCTTCATAACCTAACTCAGCAACAAAGTCAGTATTATTGGTTAGTTCCATATTGAAACCAGCGTTGATACGCAAAATGCTAACGTCGAACCCACGGTTTTCCAGGTCGCTGTAATCAATCTTGCCGTAGATGTTGTCAGTGAAGCTTTTTGAAAACTCAAAGTTGACGCCATCTAGATTGTCATAATCAATTAGGCCACCTTGAATATAGTCATAGCTAACGTTGTTCGCCATTGCTAGACCTGATGAGAGTGCGATCGTAGTTGCAACGAACAATTTCTTTAATGACATTATTATCTCCTCATGTATTCTTGTTAAATAATGCGAGGTCAATTATCCTCAACAGTATCTGAACGATAACTGAACTCACTGGATTGAAACATTAATGGGTTCACAGAACTTATATCAGGTTACTTTATGCACAAAAAATTGACCCCTGTCCTTGACCAGCTTAATAAGGTGGTTTTAGGAAAGCCCCACCAAGTTAAACTGGCCGTTGCCTGTTTATTAGCCAAAGGGCATTTGTTGATTGAAGATTTGCCAGGTATGGGCAAAACAACGTTAGGCCAGGCTGTGGCAAAAGTATTTGGCCTGGAGTTTCAAAGGGTTCAGTTTACCAGTGATATTCTGCCCGGTGATATAGTTGGCGCCAATATATTTGATCGTGAAAAAGGCAGCTTTGAGTTTCACCCTGGGCCAATTTTTTCGCAGTTAGTACTGGCCGATGAAATTAATCGCGCTACTCCAAAAGCTCAAAGTGCACTACTTGAGGCCATGGAAGAACAACAGGTGACGATCGAGGGAAAGACCTATCCATTACCACAGCCTTTCTTTGTGATTGCAACACAAAATCCTTCCTACCAGATTGGCACCTATTCTTTGCCAGAATCACAGCTGGATCGTTTCCTGTTTCGTGTACAACTGGGCTATCCAGAGGCTGGCTTTGAAAAGGTTTTACTTCGTGGTGACTCAGGACGTGTGCAGATGAACAAGATAGAAACCCTGCTTGAGCTCGACGAGCTGATTGAAATTCAAAAGTTCGTTCAAACTCTGACTATCAGTGATCATCTATTAAATTATGTGATGGACTTGATTAATGCGACTCGTCAAAGCCCTGACTTTGCACACGGTATATCCCCACGCGGAGGCCTGGCGCTGATTGGTGCAGCGAAAGCCTGGGCGTTTCTTGATGAACGGGATTATGTGTTGCCTGAAGATATTCAGAAGGTGTTTGTGCCAACCGTTGCTCATCGTCTGCAATCGGTGAAAACATCCAGCGAAAAAATTGAAGTGCTGGTTGAGCAGATCATTCATGATACACCTGTGCCAGCCTGATTAAATATTATTCATGAAGCTTGTCAGTGCCATCGAGCAGAAGTTTTTCAGTTGGGTAGATAAACGCAGCCCTGAGCAGCAGGAAGTTTATCTCCGTCAGCGAAACATTTATATTTTGCCAACACGATACGGTTGGCTGATGTTGCTGATTCTGATTTTGATATTGGTCGCCTCAACTAATTATCAAAATAATATGGGCTTTATGGCCGGTTTTATTCTGCTGGCAATTGGAATGCTGTCTGTATTTTACACCTATCGCAATGTTCGCGGTTTGAGAGTTCGTGCTTTAAAGCCGCAGTCGGTGTATGTAGGCCAGCAGTGTTCTTTTCCATTTGAGTTTTACAACCCGTCAGAAAGCTATCGTTCATCCATTGGCATCGGGGAGAATAAGAAGCAGGTTCAATACTTCGATGTTGAGCCGCAAAATAAAACCCTGTTCCAGGTCAAAGTTAAAGCGACTAAGCGCGGATTATTGAAGCCACAGCGATTGGTCTGTACCAGTATTTTTCCGTTTGGCATTTTTCAGGTCTGGTCCTGGTTTAAGCCCAATCATGTTGCGTTAATTTATCCCAAGCCTATCGAATGCCCGCAAATTTTAGCGCCTCAATCTCAGGGGCAGGAAGAGGGAGCTTTCGCGCAAAAAGGTTCTGAGGATTTTCATAGCCTGCGTGATTATCAATCGGGTGATCCGATCAAGCAGGTGATGTGGAAGGCTTTTGCTCGCGAACGCGGTTTACTGACTAAAGAGTTTGAAGAACTGGTCGGTGAGCAGCATTTACTGACTTGGGAAAGTGTCAGTCAGTACGATAAAGAGTTGGCAATTTCTTATTTGACCGATGCAATAATCAAGGCAGAACAGGCTGGTAATCTGTATGGTCTGGAACTTCCCAATGTTAGAATTGGTAAAGGGCAGGGTGCAGAACATTTGCATCAATGTCTCAGTGCTTTGGCTTTGATGGAATAAGTGGTGAGCTAATAATTATGAATACGCAATCTTTACCACTAACCCGCCCAGGCATTATTCCTTTATTAATCATGGTACAGGCCATTGTACTTTCTCCCTTGTGGTTTCATTTGCCGGCCTGGATCTCCGCTTCGACCATAGCATTATTGTTGACTCGATTAGTAGTTTACAAAAAAGCGATAAAGCTTCCTTCCTGGTTAATCTTAGTTTTAGCTCTATGCGCCCTGGGTGGGGTCTTCCTCTATTTTAGGACCATCAGCGGTCGTGAAGCGGGCGTTGGACTGATCAGTTTGATGTACACCTTTAAATTGCTGGAAGCCAAAAACTATCGTGATGGCGCGTTAATACTTTTTATTTCCTTTTTTATTTTAGTGACAGCATTTCTGTATGACGAATCCATTTTGATGGGCGTATATTTGCTGATTGCAATGATGTCGATCCTGATGGGGCTGATTGCTCTAAACAGTACAAAAGGTGTTGCCGGTATTCGAAACCTCGGCAAAATTTCTGGAGTGACCTTACTGCAGGCGCTTCCTATTATGCTGGTATTATTCTTCTTGTTTCCAAGGCTGTCAGGGCCGCTGTGGGCAATGCCGTCAAGTGCAGAGGCCGGGATGGGAATTGATGATGAAATGAGCCCCGGGGCAATCAGTTCCCTGTACGGTTTTGATGAAATTGCCTTCCGAGTAGACTTTGAAGGTGAAGCCCCGTCCATTAATCAAATGTATTGGCGTGGCCTGGTCCTTTCTGAGTTTGATGGAATTGCCTGGAAGATTGGTGTCGAATCCCCGCTGCGTGGTGAGAGTTATCCTGACGGAACTCCGGCTTACCAATATCGGGTTCAACTTGAACCTCATAACCGTCGTTGGATTTTTGGCCTTGAAGATTTAATTACACCTCCTAAAGAAAAAGTTTATCTGTTCAATAACTACACATGGAGACAATCTCAGAGAGTTACTCAACGACTACTTTATTCCGCCCAGTCTTATGAATTGGATTATAGCGGCATTGAGCTTTCTCAATGGCAACGACAGCTTAATACCCAACTGCCGGAGGATGGTAATGAGCAAACCAAAGAGTGGGCCGTTGAGCAATATCAGCAAGTGGGTGACCCAGAAGAATTTGTTCGTTTCGTATTAAGTTATATTCGACAGCAAAATTATCATTACACATTGCTGCCTGAGGTTATTGAACAAAATGTGATTGATGGTTTCTGGCTGGGCAGTCAGGAAGGTTACTGTGAGCATTACTCAAGTGCCTTTGTGTTTATCATGCGTGCTGCTGGAATCCCGGCTCGCGTGGTGACAGGTTATCAGGGTGGAGAATACAACCCATATGGTGATTATTACATTATTCGCCAGAAGGATGCTCATGCCTGGACTGAAGTCTGGCTGGACGGTGAGGGCTGGCGTCGGGTTGACCCTACGGCAGCGATCCATCCTTCCCGAGTAGATGATTCGTTATTGGATCAAACCAGTTCACGGGATGACTGGTTCACGGATTTTGATAGCTTGACAACTACTGACAGTGAAATTGCCATAAGCATCTGGCAGCAGATAAGTCTGCGCTGGGATGCTATGCAAAGTTTCTGGAATGAGAGCCTGATGGGTTATGACAAGGATATGCAGTTTAACTGGCTGTCCAAAATGGGTATTAATAATAATCAGTGGCGTTATCTGGGTTACGCTTTACTGGCTACTATTTTGTTGGCTGGTGCAGGTTTTGGCTTGTGGATTTTAAGTCAGGCCAAAAGTCGCGATAAAGTTGAGCTTGCCTATCGACGCTTTCAAACCACTTTGGCTAAACAGGGTATTGAGCAGAAGTTAAATGAAGGTCCTAAAGATTTGTTGCGTCGTATCAAGCAGGAGCACCCGGAGCTGTATCCAAAAGCTGAGCGCGTCATTAAACGATACATCGCGATTCGTTACCAGAAGCAAAAAGTCTCGGATGCCAATAAGCAAAGCTTCCTCAAAAGTGCCAGGGCTTACCATTAACTTTTGAGCAGGCACACTGACTGACAACTAATCGGCAAGTGGGTATAATGCGCCCACATTCAAACCTTAAAAGCATCGCCATGGCTGACATAACGCCAATTCACGATTTTCTACACTGCAGAACGCCAAAAGTCTGGTTGGAACGAGCAACTCAGGAAATAGATATTTTGCTGATTGATCATGCTCACTGCGAAAAAAAGGCCGCTGCCACAGCGGTCAAGCTGATGTTTCGTTACCCGGAGCGCATTGAGCTACTGAAAAAACTCTCGCAACTGACTCGTGAAGAAGTGCTGCATTTTGAGCAGGTTCTGGAGTTTATGGAGCAGCGCAATATTCGTTATCGTGCGATTAAGCCTTCACGCTACGCAGCAGGTTTGCACCAGTATGCCAGCAAAGATGAACCGCAACGCTTAATCGATGGTTTGATCATTGGAGCCATTATTGAAGCTCGATCCTGTGAACGTTTCCATGCCTTGGCTCCCTATTTTAAAGAGAGCGAGCCGGAGCTCTCAAAGTACTATCGTTTTTTATTAAAATCAGAGTCACGTCATTTTGCGGATTATCTGGAGCTGGCACAGAGTTACGCCAAAGAGCCCATTGATGAGCGCATTCAGTTCTTTCTCGAGAAAGAGCAGGAATTGATTGAAAGTCCTGATAAGCAATTTCGCTTCCACTCTGGCGTGCCCGCATAGACTTATTACATGAACTGATGGAGAGACCTTTATGTCACAATCATCACAGAAATTATTACTACTGAGCGCTTCAAGAGAAGGGCGGACCGATTATCTTGAGCATGCTTTACCGATGATGGATGCTTTTTTACCTTCATCAGTCACCGAAATCCTATTTATTCCCTATGCAGGGTTTGCAATGGGCTATGACGCTTATGAGCAAAAAGTCAGCACAGCTTTACAAGGCATTAAGCGTAAAGTGGTTTCTATTCACCAATTTGATGATCCGGTTAAGGCGGTTGAGAATGCTCAGGCCATAGCTATTGGTGGTGGCAATACTTTTTATTTGCTGAAACAGCTGTATGACAATGAGCTGGTGGATGCTATCCGCAAGAAGGTCAATGCAGGAACGCCTTATATGGGTTGGAGCGCCGGTTCCAATATGGCGGGTTTAACGATTTGTACCACTAATGATATGCCGATTGTTCAGCCCAGAAGCTTTAATGCACTTGCCTTGGTACCGTTCCAGATTAATCCACATTACACCGATTATCAGCCACCGAATCACAATGGCGAAACTCGTGCGGAGCGTATCTATGAATACACTCGTGCCAATCCTCACCGCTATGTGGTGGGCATTAAAGAAGGTACTGCGTTGGAACGTCAAGGTGAGCAGTTATTTTTGCGTGGACAGAAAGATGGTCTGATTTTCCGTGATGGTGAAGGCATCAAAACCATTAAAGCGGATAGTGATATAAGCTGGCTACTATAAGGCTTTACAATTAATGCAAATTTGACCTGATATGATTTGCTGGTATGACCAAATAATCTTTTAGTATCAATTAGTTAGAGATTGCTTTAGGATTGAAGTTAGCCAAGGATGGATAACTTATTCAAACCATAATTTCAAAGGCCTCCTTGGTGGTAACTTAAAACTTAACCATATAGCACCAAGGAGATCTAACGATGAACAACTTTTTAAAGTTGAGTTCATGGTTAGGAGGGATCATCGTTGCTGGATCATTAGTATCATCCGCGCACGCCTCCGAGCCACAACACCCTAAACACGATGATGAATTACACGGCAAAGTGCCTTTTCTGACTTCTACTGCTCAGAATTTAAATTACGCCAACTCACCGATTCACCCTTTTCTTAATTCGGCATTACCCAACCCTCCAGAAGATGTCTATTCAGGCCCTTTATTTCAATTGCGCCATGACTATCCATCCTCGGTACCATCAGGACAAAGCTTTCCCTGGAAAAAGGTTACGAATAATGGGCCTATTACGACTCAAAACTCTTTGGCCTATGTTCAGGCATTAAAAGATTACGTTTCCAAGGATATGCGAAAATTACTGAATAACTATGACCAGTGGGATCCGCAAAGTGAACCCTGGTGGCAATCAATTTGGTTAGGAACTGAGCGTGAACCAATTCATGGTTTTTATGTGGGCTCAGGTTTTCCTGCCGGCACCATGCCTGAACAGACTCTCGATTTAACCACTTATGTGTTAACTCTATACGATGAAACCGCAGCTGTGACTTTGGGCAACATCTGGGGCACCACAGAAGAGCAGGCCTATAATCCAAACCTGACTAATCCTGCGGCGCAATACGCCGAAGGCAGTGTTATCGTCAAGTTCGCTTTCGTTACTCCTTGTGGGGCTGATTGGGCACCAATGGAAGGAACAGCGTCGTGGCCGATCTATTCGACCCTGAATGAAAGTAACGGCTCGGGTAATAACCCAAGCGTCTCGAAATGTCCTAACAATGGTTCTGATGGTTCGACCGCGGATCCGACATTGACTAATGTCTATCTGATGCAGTTCGATATTATTGTTAAAGATAGTGTGGCTGCCCCTGAAACCGGCTGGGTATTTTCAACTTTGATCTATGATAAGAATGCACCGGGTAAAGATGCGTGGGATAAAATGATTCCGTTGGGTGCCACCTGGGGTGGTGATCCGGATATCATTAACACTGCAAGTACTGCTTTAACACCCCCAGTAACGGTGAATACCAATCTGAAACAGAACTGGATCAATCCTCAAGCTCCAAAATATGCGACTGAAACTTTAGGTTGGGATGGTCGTTTATCGGGGCCAAATGATGGTGCGGTTGTTACTCCAGCTTGGGCCGGTAGTCATTATTATCCAAAAGGCTTAGCATCAGCTGGTTGTTTAGGTTGTCATAGTAGCGCTCAGTACCCACAAAAGTCATTCTTGTTGCCGGCTACTACCTATCCACCTCAAGTCACTAATGCCCCCGGTTCAAGTACTAAGCAAGCATTGGTACTCAACGACCCTGGCTCTACAGAATGGATGAAATGGTTCCAAAGCCGTTCTGGTACTGAAGCCATGGATTCGGACGAAGGCAGCATTGGCTTGGATTATGATATGGTGACTTCATTTAAAGCCATTCCAATGTGGCAGGCAGCGCTGAAAGCGATTGAATCAGAAAATGCAGCCAAGCCGTCTTTGAAAAGAAAGTAAGAAAAGGAAATAATCTTGTTATGAACTTAGATGATTTAACACGGGATGTGTTGGACTTCTGGTTCGGCGCGCCTGACTCGGCAGAGTTGGGCGCTGACCGCGCCATCTGGTTTCAGTCTGATCCAAAATTTGATCAGGAAGTTCGCGATCGATTTGGCGAAGCTCATCAGCTAGCCGCAGAGGGTAAGTTGGACGATTTGATGCAAACTCAAAAAGGAGCTTTGACGTTAATCATTATTCTCGATCAGTTTTCACGCAATATTTACCGCAATCAAGGACAGGCTTTTGCCAACGACCTTCAGGCGCAGAAGTATGCTGAACAGGCTTTGAAGCATGATTTTGATAAAGGGTTATTGACAGTAGAGAGAAAATTCTTCTACA
Source organism: Kangiella sp. (assembly GCA_048268505.1). Lineage (GTDB taxonomy): Bacteria > Pseudomonadota > Gammaproteobacteria > Enterobacterales > Kangiellaceae > Kangiella. The sequence continues at coordinate 64,820 of JBLWVK010000001.1, forward strand.
TGCCTTTTATGCATGCAGAAGATTTGGAACTTCAAGAGAAAAGTATCGAATTGTTTATCAAACTGGGAGATCCCAACACGCTAAAATTTGCATTGTGTCATCGCGACCAGATTGTGCGCTTTGGCAGGTTTCCCGGTCGCAATAAAGCCTTGGGTAGAAAAAGCACGCCAGCAGAAGAAGCTTTTTTAAAGAATCCTTTCTGTTAATTGACGGGAGTGCCCGAAACTAAGTCATTAGCATCTACTTTAACTTTTATAACGTGATGCTGTGGATGGTGCTTGCGCCATTCCCACGTTTTATCTAACAGTACAATATTAGTCAGCCCAAATTTTTGCATGTCACTTATTGAGTAGTCATAGCCTACAGTTTCTTTAAAGTAGCGATATAAAAAGTTCCAGAAAGTGAACTCTTTATGTCCGTACTCTGCCAACATTGGATGAATATTAACTTTTTTATTGAAAGCATTCTCTTCTTCTCTGTACTTGACCGCATGTTGCTCCCCGTCCAGATAATTCTCATTGATGTCTTCTTGGTAAGAGTTACCATGCCATATGAGTGCAGAGTGCTTATGAAGATATTTTATTTTCCCAGCGGGGAATACATAGTTAGCACAGGATGAGGCGCACACTTTATCAACTATGACGTCTAACTCATTATCAAAGACCCAGTTGCCTAGTCGAAGTCCCTCCAAGACATTCCCACCTAGACTCGAAATTTTAAGCTTAGTAGGTTTTATTTTGGATTGCTGGTAAAGATTGAATAAACGTAAATTTGCTTCTTCATTAATGCTACCTACAAAATTCAAGGTGTTATCTTGCTCAATAAATATCTTGGTCTCTGGTTTTGTATCTTGCTGATTGGAGTCAAAAGTTGCACAGCCAGAAATTTGCAATAATAGAAACAATATTACATAAATTAGCTTTTTCATTTTATATCCCTATAACCTCAATTATTTATCCAAAATAATGACTATCGATTTCATCGCCTTCGATAGTCAGGTAATGGCCTTTGTTGCCCCAGTCGCTGAGTACGATGCGTTGGCAATGTTTGCCGTCGACTTCAATGTCATGGAAATCAGGGCGATGGGTGTGGCCATGGATCAGGATATCGGCCTGGTGGTTTTGTAAGGCTTCTTTAACCGCATCTGGATGCACATCTGTGATGGCACTGGCTTTATTGGCCTGGGCTTCGCGGCTTTTTTGACGCAGGTCAGCGGCAATTCCGCGGCGTACGGCTAAAGGCTGAGAGAGTAGCTGCTGTTGCCACTGAACTGAGCGAACCATTTGGCGAAACTGCATATATTCTTTATCATCCCAGCACAGACTGTCGCCATGCATCAGGATGGCTTCTTTGGCACCAATGGTTATCGGATGAACTTCGCCGACTATGACACCGCCAGTGGCTTTGGCAAACTCATCGCCCAATAAAAAGTCGCGGTTGCCATGCTGAAAATAAAGTGGCTTGCCTGAATCAGAATAGGCTTTGAACTTGGCTATGATACTTTTAACAAACTCTGAATCATCATCGTCACCAATCCAACTTTCAAATAAATCTCCCAGCACATACAGAGCATCAGACTTTGGGGCAATCTCATCCATATACTGAGTGAAAAGGGCGGTCAGGTCTTGGCGTTCTTCACAAAGGTGTAAGTCGGAAATAATATGAATCATAGTTATCTTTTATTGGATGTTGGATTAGGTAGAAAGAGAAAGCTGTATTAACTTGATGCTAATACAGCTTATTTGATAGCTCTGGTCTTAATCCTGGTGAACTACTGCTTTTTCAATAATGACAGGCTCAACCGGAACATCCTGGTGAACGCTGTAGCTGCCGGTTTCGACTTCTTTAATGGCGTCAACTACGTCCATTCCTTCGACCACTTTACCAAATACGCAGTAACCCCAGCCTTGCATCGATTCCTGAGAAAAGTTCAAAAAGTCATTGTCTTTGACATTGATAAAGAATTGGCAGGTTGCCGAATGAGGATCCATGGTACGAGCCATAGCAATTGTACCGCGAGCATTAGCCAGGCCATTGTTAGCTTCGTTCTCAATCGGACTATCGGTAGGAAGTTGTTCCATATCTGCAGAAAAGCCACCGCCCTGAATCATGAAGTTCGAAATTACTCGATGAAATATGGTGCCGTCGTACTGGCCTTTCTCCGCGTAACTGATGAAGTTCTCCACGGTTTTCGGGGCTTTGCGAGCATTAAGCTCAATAACGATGTCGCCATGATTAGTGGTTAAAGTGACTTTTGGGTGTGTTGTGCTCATGATTTTTATCCTGATTTTAGCTGTTTTTTAACCTATCACCGGGCCAAATCTCGCATTGAGCTAGCCTGTAGGCCTGATGATGGTTACAATATCGGGCTTCTAAGTTTGCCGCCTATGATAATGTTTTTTATCACTAAAAGCTAAATTCAAAACCGAGAAAAGATACTTATGTTACAGATCTACAATAATTTGACCCGTCAGAAAGAACCTTTTAAGCCCATGATTGAAGGCAAGGTTTCCATGTATGTGTGCGGCGTGACAACTTATGATCTGTGCCATATTGGCCATGCTCGAACCTATGCGGCTTTCGACGTTATTAACCGTTACCTCAAGTTTCGTGGCTATGATGTGACTTATGTGCGCAACATTACCGATATTGATGACAAGATCATTAACCGAGCCAATGAAAACGGTGAAGACTTTAGTGAGCTGACCGAACGCTTCATTCAGGAAATGTATAAAGATTTCGATGCGATTGGTTTGCAACGCCCAGATATTGAGCCGAGGGCCACGCGGACCATGGATGAAATTATCCAAATGACTCAAACCCTGATCGAAAAGGGCGCAGCTTATGCTGCCGACAATGGGGATGTGTACTTCCATGTGCCAGCCTTTAAAGACTACGGCAAGCTAAGTAAGCAGGATTTAACTCAGCTCAATGCTGGCGAGCGAGTTGATGTTAATGACATCAAAAAAGATCCGATGGACTTTGCCCTGTGGAAATCGTCAAAGCCAGGCGAGCCTTCATGGGATTCGCCGTGGGGTAAAGGTCGCCCGGGCTGGCACATCGAATGTTCGGCCATGAGCAAAAAGTGCTTAGGTGAAACTTTCGATATCCATGGTGGTGGTTCGGACCTGCAGTTCCCGCACCATGAAAACGAAATTGCTCAATCAGAATGTGCTAATGGTTGCACCTTTGCCAACACCTGGATTCATACCGGTATGGTGCAGGTGGATAAAGAGAAAATGTCTAAATCATTAGGCAACTTCTTTACCATTCGCGATGTGTTAAAGCAGTATCGTCCGGAATCAGTGCGTTACTTTCTGATGAGTGGTCATTACCGCAGTCAGCTCAGCTATACACAGGCCAATCTTGAATCTGCCGACGCCAGTCTTGAGCGTTTGTATAATGCTTTACGTGGTGTGGATTTAAGCCAGGCAAATGATGACAAGTTGGACATTTTAGAGCAGGCTGAAGCACGATTTATTGAAGCAATGGATGATGACTTTAACGTGCCGGAAGCCATGCCTGTATTGTTTGATCTGGCCAAAGAGGTCAATCGCCTGAAAGCTACCGATATGACTACAGCAGCGACTATCGCAGTAAAACTGAAAGAGCTGGCAGGCGTTCTAAGCCTGTTGCAACAGGACCCTGAAGATTTCCTAAAATCTGGTGCTGGCGAAAGCGATGTTTCCGATGAGGAAGTCGACACATTGATTCAGCAACGCCTACAGGCGCGTGCCGATAAAGATTGGGCTCTGGCCGACGAAATCCGCGACAAGCTTCATGCCATGAAAATTGAGCTGGAAGATGCAGCGGGTGGTACCAGCTGGCGTAGGAAGTAGTAAAGAAGTCGTATCAACATGGAAATGTTTTACCGTAAAACATCATTAATTATTACTACCGTTGTAATGGTACTTGTAATGTTATTGATGATTAACGGATTTGAGTTTGGCGAAAGACAGTATTTTAAAGCTAAAGTAGAAAGAAGTGACATTGTTGGGATGAGTTATAAGCGTAGCAATTTATACCTGCGTATTATAAACACTAAGGGTAAAGCTTTTTATACCAATGTGACCGGACCAGTTTTAAGAAAAGGGGAAGAAGTTATAGTTTCTTGTACAAAAAGGATAATTTCGGGTGGTTTAATATGTAGGCTTGAAATCTTTGAGCCCAAGCAATAGATTACTACTTGCTACCGACCGCTTAAAGCGGCTTTCTTCTTAATTCATTAAACACCGAAAGTTCCCAATTCCTTAAACCGACCACCAGGCTGGTGCCTTTTTTCTCCGCCAGCTCAAGATTCTTGTCTTCCCGCAATTGCTGACGATAGGCTATGCCCAGCTCATCAATCAGTTCCTGAATCTTCTGATTGGATTTATCGCTTAACATGCCGGAAATAAACAACACCTTTTCATTCTTTTCGGTAAAGCTGGAGCGGAAAAATTCGCTTTGAATATGTTCTGCAAAAAAGCTTTGTACAGGGCCTTTGGGATGCCATTTGAAGTGTGGACTGACGCGTTTGCGAATTCGATTACCGGGCAGTAACTCAATAAAATCTATTTTGTCCAGTTGCACCAGATACTTGATCAACTGTGGTTCGGTGAAACTGTAACGCTCTAGCATTTCATCAAACTTCCAATCCGACAAACACAGCTGTGCTACTAATAACAGGCGTTGATCAGTGATCAGTTGGTTTTCCTGTTCCAGAGTTAATTGCGAGATTTGTTTGCGTTGCTGCTGGGCGGATTGAGCCAGTTGCAGAATATCCAGATGCAGTAAGTCACAGATCTTTTCTAGCCGTTCAAGGCCGATTTTATGTTGCGAGAACATACGTTTGATATTGGCTTCGCTCATCTCCAAAGCCTTACTCAGTGACTTATAAGTCACTCCCTGTTTACGAAGTTCCTTCTTTAAAGCATCCATGATTTCGAGGGTCTGGCTACTCATAGTCTATAAATACTATACCATGCGGTCACATAGAAACGACTTTAGCATTAAAAGTAGATTAAAGGTAGCGCCTATGACAACTTAGCCCCATCAAAACAACGATTTACAAGGAAATACCATGATTTCTGTTTACCAACTCAAACCCAAGTTTCAGCAGTTGTTAAGACCGCTGGTTAACGGGCTAGCCAGTAAAGGCGTCACCGCAAATGAAGTAACCGTGGTAGCGATGCTGATGAGTGTTATAACTGGAGTTGCCATTGTTATCAGCAATAGCATGATCGCATTGCTGGCGCTGCCGATTATTTTATTAATTCGTATGGTGCTGAATGCCATCGACGGTATGTTAGCCAGAGAACATCAGCAGCAATCTAAGCAGGGCGCTTTTCTCAACGAAATCGGTGACGTGATTTCTGATCTCTTCTTAATCATTCCTTTAATCATTATTCCTGAATTAAGCCTTTGGTTGTTGGCTGGCTTTGCTTTTACAGCTTTGTTAACCGAGTTTGCAGGCATTCTGGGCGTCATGGTTGGCGCTGAGCGTCAATACCAAGGGCCGATGGGGAAAAGTGATCGAGCCTTACTGATAGGCCTTGTGGGCTTACTGGTGCCATTCGTTTCAGTACCGGCCGTTTATTTAAATACCGTTTTAGTCATGGTCACTATGTTGTCAGTGTGGACTGTCATTAACCGAATTCGTGCTGCGCTATAACGCTAGCAAATTTAACAAGAGGATATGGATATGTTTTTCGATATAAGTAGCTTACAACCGGTCACTAAAGTATTTGGCAGTTTGTTTGTCCTGTTATTAGTGGCAACCCTGGTGTCTTTTTTACTCAGTCGCTCTAAACCGCAAACTGATTACACCGAACTTACTCAACGTATCAACTCCTGGTGGATCATGATGGGCGTATTTGCACTGTCGCTCTACATGGGCCCGATGGTGACCATTCTGATGTTTGCCATGCTGAGCTTCATTGCGCTCAAGGAATACTTTTCGATGACACCAACAAGGCTGGTTGATCGTCGCGTTCTGTTCTGGGCTTACTTGACCATTCCGTTGCAGTACTACTTCATTTCAATCGGCTGGTACGGCATGTTCATCATTTTTATTCCGGTCTATGCCTTCCTGTTTATTCCTTTTCGTATGGTGCTGGCCGGCGAAACCAAAAACTATTTGCGTGCGGTGGGTAATATCCATTGGGGTTTGATGCTGACCGTCTTTACTTTGAGTCACCTGGCTTATCTGGTCGTTTTGCCTAACGAAGCAGAAGTGAAAAACTTGATGGTTTCCGGTTCGGGTGCAGCCCTATTGTTATACCTGGTGCTACTGACTCAGTTGAATGATGTTAGCCAGTACATTTGGGGTAAGTTATTCGGCAAAAATAAAATTGCTCCAGCGATTAGCCCGAACAAGACGCGTGAAGGATTGATTGGTGGTGTTTTGACCACTGGCTTATTGGCGATGGCTCTGGCTGAAACCTTAACACCAATGTTGTGGTGGCATGGTTTGTTGGTTGGACTTGGCATAGGTATTGCCGGATTTATTGGTGATGTGTCTTTGTCAACTATTAAGCGCGATATTGGCATCAAGGATTGTGGTCAGTTAATCCCTGGTCATGGCGGCATTCTGGATCGCTTGGACAGCCTTACCTTTACAGCGCCTCTGTTCTTCCATGTTATTCGCTACTGTTATTACTAGATAAGATGAGGAGCATGAGCATGAAGATTATCAATAGAGCATTTCGTTGGTTCTTTTTCGCCATCATTATTAAACCGATTGTGAAGCTGGTCATTGGCCTGCGCTATCAGAACAAACCCATTCTTCCGCAGGATGGGCCGGCACTTATCATCGCTAACCATAACAGTCACCTGGACACCATGGTTCTGATATCGCTGTTGCCACTAAAGGTATTGCATAAAGTACAGCCGGTAGCTGCCGCGGATTACTTCCTGAAGAATAAATTTATCGCCTGGTTTGCACTGAACATCATTGGTATTTTGCCGATTGAGCGTCAGTCCGAGCGTCAAACCAGAAGCCCGGTTGAGCAGTGCGCAGAAGCCTTAAAGCAGGGCAAGATACTGATTTTCTTCCCTGAAGGTTCGCGTGGCGAGCCGGAGAATATGTCGGAACTTAAGTATGGGGTGGTCAAACTCGCAGAGAAGTGCCCAGAGGTTCCGGTCTATCCGATTTATATGCATGGGTTGGGCAAAAGCCTGCCCAAAGGTGATGCCTTACTGGTGCCTTTCTTCTGTGATGTGGTTTTCTCACAACCGCTGCATTACCAAGGCGCTCAAGGAAATTTCTTGGAGCAGATAAAAGCACGATTCGATGAAATGCAGTCGTCAGTCAAGTTGCCAAAGTGGGATTGATGTCCACTATTACTAACTAAAATGGCATAGGGGTAGAAGACTATGAAAAGAAGTTGGCTTAGTGGGATCTGGGGATTTGCCGAGGCAACCCTCTTTTTTATCTTGCCTGACGTGCTGTTGAGTTATTACGCGCTGGATAAAAAGCATAATATGATTCGCTTGTGTTGCATCACTTTATTGGGGGCTTTATTAGGTGGTGGAGTTATGTACTGCTGGGGACAGTACAACTTTGATACTGCATACCATCTGGTTGAATCTGTTCCTGCGATTAATGATGAATTGATGGCTAAAGTTAATGAGCAATTGAAGTCATCCGGAGTTCTCGCGGTTTTTACTGGTCCACTGCAAGGATTGCCATACAAGACTTTTGCGATACAAGCATCTGCTGCACATATCTCAATTATTGAGTTTTTACTGATCAGTATTCCGGCAAGGTTGGTACGATTTCTGGCGATTGCCTATATTGCTCGCTGGGTTGCATCTAATCTGTTGAAGCCTATACAGCGACATCATTTAGTTGTTATTTGGGGTGGGGTATGGCTAGTGGTGTATGCTTTGTACTTTTATTACTTTCCTTCATAGCACTTTGCTAAATAGAACTTTTCAATACAGAACTTTCCAGCACAAAGAAGAAAAGCCGTGCGCTGAGGCATGGCTTTTCAATCTCGCTATGATTGTATCCGCTTAGTCGTGTAAGTTCTCACAAGCAAATAAGGTGTTACTCATTAACATGGCAACGGTCATCGGGCCAACGCCACCTGGAACAGGAGTAATCCAAGAAGCACGTTCTTTAGCCACATCAAATTCCACGTCACCGACCAGCTTGCCGCTTTCTAGACGATTAATGCCCACGTCAATCACGATGGCGCCTGGCTTGATCCAGTCGCCTTTGACCATTTCTGGAATGCCAACACCGACTACAACGATATCGGCTTCTGATACTTTCTTAGGTAAGTCTTTGGTTTTGCTGTGGCAGAAAGTGACAGTGCAGCGCTCCATCAACAGCTCGAGACCCATCGGACGGCCGACAATATTAGATACGCCAACCACAACGGCATCTTTACCTACAAGGTCAATACCCGTTTCTTTAAGCATGACCATCACACCATAAGGTGTGCAGGGGCGCATGGTAGGCATCTTTTGTGCCAGACGACCCATGTTATAAGGGTGGAAACCGTCCACATCTTTATCAGCTTTGATTCGCTCCAGGATCACATTGGAATCCAGGTGTTCAGGAAGTGGCAGCTGCACCAGAATGCCATCAATAGCAGGATCTGCATTTAACTGGTCAATATGCTTTAATAGTTCTTCCTGAGTGGTTGTTTCCTCAAGGACTATTTTACGAGAAATAAAGCCAACCTTTTCACAGGCTTCTACTTTCTTGGTAACGTAGATTTGTGATGCAGGGTCAACACCAACCAGAATAACCGCAAGCCCCGGTGCGCGAAGGCCTTTATCAAGGCGAGCTTTGACTTTTTCGGCTAACTGTAACTTAACTTTTTCGGAAATGGCTTTGCCATCAAGAATTTGAGCAGACATAAGATTCGATAAATTCAAATGAGCGTTTGAAAGGCGCTATTGTCGCAATATTTGGCTATCGGCTCAATGCTTTTATCAGAAGCAACTTTTTGTAAAAAAACAAAAGAAAAAGTGTTGACGGTAATGGGGGAAATCAGTAATATGCGCGTCTCGCAGGGGCAAGCCCTTGTGAAGTTCGGAGATTAGCGCAGTCTGGTAGCGCGCCTGCTTTGGGTGCAGGATGTCGGGGGTTCAAATCCCTCATCTCCGACCAATTTTTTCTCGCCTCGTACGTCTGGATTCACATGCGTCCGTAGCTCAGCTGGATAGAGCAACGGCCTTCTAAGCCGTGGGTCGCAGGTTCGAATCCTGCCGGACGCGCCATTTTAAAAAAATGGGCGACATGAGGAGAGAGTAGCGGTTGATGGTGGGCGTAGCTCAGTTGGTAGAGCCCCGGATTGTGATTCCGGTTGTCGTGGGTTCAAGTCCCATCGTCCACCCCAGATTCTAGCTGCAAAAAGTATTATGATTCTAAGAATCAAGCAGTTAGAATAAACAATATGGTACGATGAGGGCTCAGGGCCCGCATTCAAAAATGCGAAAGTGGTGGAATTGGTAGACACGCTGGATTTAGGTTCCAGTGCCGCGAGGCGTGAGAGTTCGAGTCTCTCCTTTCGCACCATTTTAATCTCGGTGCTTAGTTTTAAAGTTATACAGTAAGCATTTATCGATATAGAGATTAAATGGTATTCCCTTCAAGTCTTCATCCAAAAGCCTTATCATATTCATTTTATGTAAAGAATAGCTATTGCTAACGATAGCCTATTGGAGATCAGCGAATGCAAGTTTCAGTTGAAACCACCAACGGTTTAGAAAGAAAGCTAATTATTGATGTTCCTGCTGAGAACATTGATGGTGCAGTACAAAAGCGCCTACAGGACTTGGCACGTAACGTTAAAATGAACGGTTTTCGTCCAGGCAAAGTCCCATTTAGCGTTGTAAAGAAGCGTTACGGCGCTTCAGTACGTCAAGAAGTGCTTGGTGATGTGATGCAGCGTCACTACTTCGAAGCGGTACAGCAAGAAAAATTGATGCCTGCTGGTTATCCTCAATTAGAGCTTATCGAAAATAACGATGGCGCCAACCTTAAGTTCTCTGCGACTTTTGAAGTCTATCCTGAAGTTAAGTTAACTGATCTTGATTCTATTGAAATCGAAAAGGCCACTTCTGAAGTATCTGATGAAGACTTAACTAAAATGATGGATACCCTGCGCGGTCAACGTGCTAGCTGGGTTGAGGTTAAGCGTAAATCTAAAGATGGCGACCAGGTGATTATTGACTTTAAAGGTTTCATCGATGGTGAAGCATTTAAAGGCGGCGAAGCAAAAGAATTCCCATTGGAGCTTGGCGCTGGCAACATGATTCCAGGCTTTGAAGAACAGTTAGTCGGCGTTTCTGCTGGTGATGACGTGGAAGTCAAAGTAACTTTCCCGGAAGATTATCATGTTGATGATTTGAAAGGTAAAGAAGCAACTTTTGAAACTCACGTTCATGTTGTTAATAAGAAAGAACTTCCAACAGTAACCGAATTAGCTGAACAGCTAGGCGCTGATGACATCAACAGTTTGAAAGCTGATGTTAAAAAGAATATGGAGCGCGAGCTTCGTAACGCTATCAAGTCTCGTGTGAAAGGTCAGGTGATGAACCAATTGGTTGAAAAGCATGAAGTTGAAGTTCCTAAAGCCATGCTGGATCAAGAAATCGAGCGTATGCGTCAGGAAATGGCTCAACAGATGCGTGCTCCAAAAGACCAAACTCCAGACCTACCAGCCTCATTGTTTGAAGAACAGGCTACTCGCCGCGTGAAGCTTGGTTTGGTTGTTTCTGAAATCATCAAATCTGAAGGCTTAAAAGCTGACGAAGATAAAGTTCGTGCACAAGTTGAAGACTTGGCTGGTGTTTACGAAGAGCCACAAGAAGTTATCGACTGGTACTATGGCGATCCAAGCCGCTTACGCGAAGTTGAGTCATTAGTATTAGAAGATACAGTAGTTGACTTGGTGCTGGAAAAAGCTAAAGTAACTGAGAAATCAGTAAGCTTCGATGAGCTTTTAAATCCTAACAAAAATCAGGATTAAAAGTAGCACGATAAACTAGCGTTTATTCTCAAAAAGAAGCGGACTTGTTCCGCTTCTTTTGTTTTCAGGCAAGGAAAATACAACATGAGTAAAATTATTGAAACTCAGGCATCTGGCCTAATCCCAATGGTTGTTGAGCAAACCTCTCGAGGTGAGCGCTCTTACGACATTTATTCCAGACTTTTAAAAGAACGCGTTATTTTCTGTGTTGGTCAGGTTGAAGATTACATGGCTAACTCAATTGTTGCTCAAATGTTATTCCTTGAGTCTGATAATCCAGACAAGGATATCCATTTATACATTAACTCACCTGGTGGTGTTGTTACCGCTGGCTTGGCTATCTATGACACCATGCAGTTTATTCGCCCTGATGTTTCAACGGTTTGTGTTGGTCAGGCGGCAAGTATGGGTGCTCTATTATTGGCTGGTGGTGCAAAAGGTAAGCGTCATACATTGCCTAACTCACGCATGATGATCCACCAACCGCTTGGCGGTTTCCAGGGGCAGGCTTCTGATATTGCGATTCACGCTCAGGAAATTACTGAGTTGAAACATAGACTTAACTCAATCATGGCAGATCATTGTGGCAAAACTGTAGAAGAAGTTGAGCGCGATACTGACCGTGATAACTTCCTAACCGCAGAAGAAGCTGTTAGCTATGGCTTAGTTGATTCGATTATCAGCTCGAGAAAACAGGCTTAATTGATTCAGCTCTCATCTTATGTGAGAGCTGATATTTTACAATTCTTTAGTTCCTTCCTATTCAAGTGATTCTTTATCTATTAATTGTAATGCTTTAAGGCGAAAGCAGAATTGTTCTTTTGTTGAAGGAATTATTTTGATACTGTAATTAATAGAGAGGAATGAATGTGTGCGTTAGGCCTTGAGTTTCATGGGTTTGACCTCACTAATCCGTTATAGCAACGCCACTATTTTAAGGCGCTGGAAAATGTCTAACGGGCTGTGATGACAGTCTTATGAGGTAACAATGAGTAGCGATAACTCAGACAACAAAACGTTATATTGCTCTTTCTGTGGCAAAAGCCAGCATGAAGTGAAAAAGCTCATTGCAGGTCCTAGAGTATTCATTTGTAACGAATGCGTGGACTTGTGCAACGATATTATTATTGAAGAAATTCAGGAAGTTGCTGCAAAAGAATCGCGCAGTCACTTACCTAAACCCAAAGAAATTGCTGAATTTTTGGAGCAATACGTTATTGGCCAGGAACGGGCTAAGAAAGTATTGTCTGTAGCGGTATATAATCACTACAAACGCCTGGAAAGCGAACCGGCTTCAAGCGAGCATAAAGACGTTGAGCTAGGTAAAAGTAATATTCTTTTGATTGGCCCAACTGGTAGCGGTAAGACTTTATTGGCCGAAACTCTCGCCAGAATGCTGGATGTACCTTTTACTATGGCGGATGCCACGACCTTGACCGAAGCTGGTTACGTCGGTGAAGATGTTGAGAACATCATTCAGAAATTGCTACAAAAATGTGATTACGACGTTGAGAAAGCTCAGCGTGGTATCGTTTATATCGACGAAATTGACAAGATTTCGCGTAAATCGGATAACCCTTCTATAACCCGCGACGTATCAGGAGAAGGTGTTCAGCAGGCGCTGCTAAAACTGATTGAGGGCACTGTGGCATCGGTTCCTCCGCAAGGTGGTCGCAAGCATCCGCAGCAAGAATTCCTGCAGGTGGATACTGGAAATATCCTGTTTGTTTGTGGTGGTGCCTTTGCCGGTCTTGAGAAGATTATTCAGGAACGGACAGAAAAGGGCGGCATTGGTTTCGGTGCTGATGTTAAACAGGTCAAAGAAAGCAAGGCTATTGGCGAAATGCTAAAAGCGGTTGAGCCAGATGACCTGGTAAAATTTGGCCTGATACCAGAGTTTATTGGTCGTTTACCAATTGTTACAACTTTACAGGAGCTGGATGAAGAAGCCCTGGTCAGAATTTTGACTGAGCCAAAAAATGCTCTGACCAAGCAGTATAGTAAGTTGTTTTCATTGGAAAATGTGGATCTAGAGTTCCGTAAAGATGCATTGACTGCCATCGCTCACAAAGCAATGCAACGTAGAACCGGCGCTCGGGGTTTGCGTTCGATCCTTGAAGAAATTTTATTAGACACCATGTATAACTTACCTTCCCTCGAAGGCGTCAGCAAAGTATGTATTGATGCGGCTGTAGTAAAAGGTGAGGCTGAGCCTCTACTGATTTATGACAACCAGCAACAAGCTGCAGCTGAATAGCTTTCGTTATCAGGCTCCATAAAGAGCTTGGTGGTGAGCAAAGATAGTTGAGTAAAGGGGAGGAGGTTAACTTCACCCCTTTTTTATTACTTATTCAGGATTAATGATTCATGCAAACAGAAACTACTACCAAACAACTTCCTCTGCTACCACTGCGAGATGTCGTGGTATTTCCACATATGGTGATCCCGCTGTTTGTTGGTCGCGAGAAGTCAATCCTTGCTCTAGAAGAAGCAACTAACGGCGATAAGCAGGTAATGCTGGTTGCTCAGCGTGAAGCAACAGAAGATATGCCCGATACCGAGCAAATCTATGACTATGGCTGTGTGGCTACTATACTACAGATGCTTAAGTTACCTGATGGTAATGTGAAAGTTCTAGTAGAAGGCGTGCAGCGCGCTAAAGTTAAAAGATATGTTGATACTGACCCAATGTTTGTTGCAGAGGTGGAACTGATTCCATCAAGCTCCGAGCAAAGTGAAGAAGCGGACTCACTGGCGCGTGCTGCATTAAGCAGTTTTGATAAATATGTCAAACTGAACAAAAAAGTGCCTGGTGAGATTTTAACCACTCTGTCAGGCATCGAGAATCCGAGTCGCCTGGCGGATAGCATTGCCGCTCACATGTCGCTGAAAATCGAAGATAAGCAGCAAATCCTTGAAATGGAGAGTGTTGCTGAGCGCCTTGAACAGCTGATGGCCAAGATGGAAAGTGAAATGGACCTGCTTGAGGTTGAGAAGCGGATTCGTGGTCGTGTTAAGGGGCAGATGGAAAAGAACCAACGCGAATACTATCTGAACGAACAAATTAAGGCGATCCAGAAGGAGCTTGGTGAAGGCGAAGAGACTGTATCTGAGCATGAAGAGCTGGCTCGTAAAATTGAAGAGTCAGGAATGACTAAAGAGGCTAAGGAAAAAGCCGAAGCTGAATTGAAAAAGCTCAAAATGATGTCACCCATGTCCGCAGAAGCGACTGTGGTGCGTGGTTATATCGACTGGCTATTAGGCATGCCTTGGAGCAAACGAAGCCGCGTTAAGCATAACCTGAAGAATGCAGAAGAGACTTTGGACGCTGATCACTATGGCTTGGAAAAGATTAAAGATCGCATACTAGAATATTTAGCGGTTCAACAGCGCGTTAAAAAATTGAAAGGTCCAGTTTTGTGTCTGGTGGGGCCTCCTGGTGTTGGTAAAACGTCACTTGGTCAGTCCATTGCTAAGGCAACCGGTCGTAAGTATGTCCGTATGGCGCTTGGTGGCGTTCGTGATGAGGCAGAAATACGCGGTCACCGTCGCACTTATATTGGCGCAATGCCTGGTAAGCTGATGCAGAAAATGAGTAAGGTTGGGGTTAAAAATCCATTGTTCTTACTCGATGAAATCGACAAAATGTCGATGGACATGCGCGGCGACCCATCTTCAGCTTTGTTGGAGGTGCTGGATCCTGAACAGAACCATACCTTCAATGACCATTATCTCGAGGTTGATTATGATCTGTCTGAAGTGATGTTCGTTGCGACTTCCAATTCGATGAATATTCCTGCGCCATTGCTGGATCGTATGGAAGTTATTCGTATTCCGGGTTATACCGAAGCGGAAAAGCTGGAGATCGCGAAGCGTTACCTTGTGCCAAAGCAGATGAAAAACGCAGGCTTAAAGAAAGGGGAGCTAGCATTAGAAGATTCAGCCATTCTGGGCATTATCCGCTACTATACGCGAGAAGCTGGTGTGCGAAATCTTGAGCGTGAGATTTCTAAAATTTGTCGCAAAACCGTAAAACAACAGCTTTTAGCCGATAAGCCGGAAAAGACAGTAAAGGTTAATGATGAAAACCTTGATAAGTATCTTGGCGTCAAGATTTATGATTATGGGCGTGCCGGCGAATCCAATAAAGTTGGGCAGGTGACAGGTCTTGCCTGGACATCTGTGGGTGGTGAGCTGCTTACCATCGAGTCGGTAGTGGTTGATGGTAAGGGTAAAACAACCTATACCGGCCAGCTGGGTGACGTAATGAAAGAATCAATCCAGGCTGCCATGACAGTGGTACGTAGTCGTAGTCTGGCACTTGGAATCGAAGCTGACTTCTACGAGAAAAAGGATATCCACATCCATGTTCCTGAAGGTGCAACGCCGAAGGATGGACCAAGTGCGGGTATTGGTATGTGTACCGCTCTTATCTCCAGCTTAACGGATATTCCGGTAAGAAAGGATGTTGCCATGACTGGTGAAATCACTCTTAGAGGAGAGGTGTTACCGATTGGCGGACTCAAGGAGAAGCTTCTGGCAGCCCACCGAGGTGGTATTAAAACCGTTATTATTCCGAAGGAAAACGAACGCAATCTGGCCGATATTCCAGATAATATTAAAAAGGATTTGAAGATTGTGTGCGTAAAATGGATTGATGAAGTCATTGATATTGCTTTGGAGCGACCGCCTGAACCAATCACCAAGTCGGCTACTGAAGCGCCAGAAAGTGAAGCAGCTAAAGTTGACGACCAAGACAAGCTCCATGCACACTAATGCACAAAAAGCCTGCAATTCGCAGGCTTTTTGACCGTTTAAAGGAAATTTTCTTGACACATAAAAGGGTCAGTTGATATAACAGCAGACCTTGAGTTGTGCAGTAGAACGCTAATAATTACTGCTAATTTTTTGTACATCAGATTACTCTAAATAAAAGGGGAAAGTGAGTGAATAAATCAGAATTAATCGACGCTATCGCAGCTGGCGCGGATATCTCTAAAGCGGCTGCTGGTCGTGCACTAGACTCTATGTTAGGCGCAATTACAGATTCATTACAAAAGGGCGAGCAAGTATCTCTAGTTGGTTTCGGTACTTTCGCTGTTAAAGAGCGTGCTGCTCGTACAGGTCGTAATCCAAAAACTGGTGAAACTATTCAGATCAAGGCTGCAAAAGTTCCTGGTTTTAAAGCTGGTAAAGCTCTTAAAGACGCGGTAAACTAGCCGCCGTTTTTACGGGTGGTTAGCTCAGTTGGGAGAGCATCGCCCTTACAAGGCGAGGGTCACTGGTTCGAGCCCAGTACCACCCACCATGCTTTTTAGTGTCATTAAGCATGGCGTCCGTAAGACGACAATTTAGGAGCGGTAGTTCAGCTGGTTAGAATACCGGCCTGTCACGCCGGGGGTCGCGGGTTCGAGTCCCGTCCGCTCCGCCAGAAACTAAACGCGCCTACCAAGGCGCGTTTTTTTTATCCAGTAACCAAAGTCTGTTTCCTGAGCTTTCAGGTTATCCTTTTGTCCGCTATTAATTTTGTAGTGAAGTATTACTGAGTAACTGGATAGTTTGGATTATAATTTAAAGTTTAATGTTCGGACTGAATAATTAACAAATAGGTAGTTTCAGCCATGATGTTGGAAAGAATACAGCAAAGCATGCAAGGCCCAATTATGAAGGTGGTGCTATTTGTCATCATTATATTCTTTGTCTTTGCAGGCTATTTTACAGGTACTTTATTCAGCGGTAACCCAGATAAGGTTGCAGAGGTGGAAGGCGCTGAGATCACTAACGCCCAGATTCAGCAGAGAGTTGACCGGGTGCGTCAACAGATGGGGCAGCAGTTTGACCAGCAGTATGCAACCGAAGCCAGCCAAAAATTGTTGCGTGAGCAGATCAAGCAACAGCTTATTAATGAGCAGGTTATTAAAGCAAACTTGAATAAAGCAGGACTAACTGCATCCGAAGAGCAAATTAAAACCTGGATTAGAGAGTTTCCGCAATTCCAGATTGGCGGTATCTATTCTCCCGAGCAAGCTAAAATGATCATGGCTCAGCTTGGCTGGACTGAAGATCAGTTGCGCCAGTATGCTCGCCAGCAAATCGCGCAAGAGCAGCTTAATCAAGGGCTTGGTGCAACCAATTTTGCTTTACAATATGAGGTAGAAACCTTCTATAGGCTTCAAGAACAAAGTCGTGATGTTCGCTATGTAAGAGTTTCTCAGGAAGCATTCGCTGATTCTATTATGGTCACCGATGCTGAAATTGAAGAATATTATCAACAAAACCAAGCTCAGTTCCAGCAGCCTGAAAAAGTGAACTTGCGTTATGTGCGCTTATCAACCGAGAAACTAGCACAAAGTTACAGTGACCAGATCACTGATGAACAAGTTCAAGAGTTCTACCAAGCTAATAAGGGAAACTATCAGGATCCGGCTGAAATCCAGGTTGCCCACATTCTAATTGATAGCTCTGTTGAAGATGCTGAATCAAAAGCTAATGAACTATTGGGGCAGCTAAAAGATGGCGCTGATTTTTCTGAACTGGCAAAAGAGCACTCAAGTGACACTTTCAGTGGTGAGAATGGCGGTAAACTTGACTGGGTAGATGCTGTTCCGACATCTGACGAAAACCCCACTGGTACTGGTTGGGTGCCCGAGTTTGAAGCTGCCGCACTGGCATTAACTAGTGTAGGTGAAATGACAGATATCGTAGAAACTCAATACGGCTACCATATTATTAAGCTGGTTGATAAGAAAGAAAGTCAAACAACTCCATTGGCGGAAGTCGAGGGCGACATTCGTGACACTCTTGCTAAAGAAAAGGCCCAAGAAGAGTTTTTTGCAAAGCAATCGAAGCTAAATGAGAACTTGTTTGAATTTGGAGATAATCTGGACAATTTTGCAGAGCAGGTTGGTCTTGAAGTTGAAGAAACTGGCTTATTTAGTGAAAGTTCTGCGACCGGCATTGCTGCTAATCCAGTATTCCTGGAAAAGGCATTTTCAGCATCAGTTCTTGAGTCTACAGAAGTCAGTGACATGATTGAGCTGACAAACAATGACATTGTGTATGTGACAGTCAAGGATTATCAGCCAGCTCAGGTTCAACCACTAGAAGAAGTCAAAGATTCGGTTGTCGCGACCTTGAAAGAAGAAAAAGTTCGCAATGCAACACAAGAGTTTGCTGACCAGGTGCTGACCAGGCTTGAAGAAGAAGGCGGTGCCGAAACCTTGTTAAGTATGCAGGGGTTAAGCTGGAACGAGACTACAGGCCTGAAACGACGTGATACAGCAATTGGTTTTGACCTGACGAACGCTATCTTTAGCATTAAAGCTCCTGTTGAAGGGCAGGTTAGCCGCTCCGTCGAACAGTTGTTTAATGGTGACTATGCAGTTGTTGAAGTTAATGCAGTAAACTATCCAGATCCTGATAGCATGGATGATGCAACGCGTCAGCAAATTGAGCAAAGACTCGCCAATGCTAATGCGCAGGCTGAAATGCAAAGCCTCATGCAGAACTTTAGAGAAAAATCAGGTATTGCTGAGTAATCTTTGAAAATAACGCGAAGCTCATATCTGAAATAATTGAGAAGCCACTTTTGATTGAGTGGCTTTTTTTTACTTTTCGATCGCCTTTCGGTAGCTTGACGAGGCATTAAGCAATTCCAGGGTATACTTAGATTGAGGCTGACTAAATACTTCGCCAACTCGCCCATACTCTTTCTGCTCACCGTTATGCATGACCAGCACTTTGTCACTAAAATGTTGCACCAGTCCCAGATCATGCGAAATAAAGACATAAGCTAAATCGAGCCGATCTTGTAGGTCCAGTAGCAGGTTAATGATTTGTGCCTGAACAGAAACATCTAGTGCCGAAACTGGCTCATCGGCAACAATAACTTTAGGGTTAAGCATTAGAGCTCTGGCTATCGCGATCCTTTGCCGCTGACCTCCGGAAAATGTGTGGGGGTAGCGGTCAGCATACTCTGGTCTTAATCCAACCAGATCTAACACCTCTGCAATGCGATCTTTGCGGCTTTGACTGTTACCCTGTTTAGCGTTGATTAATGGCTCTTCCAGACTTTGCCTGATAGTTGCTCTTGGGTTTAATGAGGCGGCTGGATTTTGAAATATCATACGGATATTTCGGTACCAGCTAAAAGAACTGTCTTTGAGGATATTGTCGCCTTCAAATAGTAACTCGCCACTGTCTGGCTTTTCTGCCCCAACAAGAATTCTGGCCAGTGTGGACTTTCCTGAGCCTGACTCGCCAACAACAGCTAAAGTTTGTCCTGCATTCAAAGTAAAGCTGATGCCTTTTACTACTTCAAGATAGCGCTGCTTAAAGGGGTTGTTGGAAATTTTGTATGACTTACGAATCAGTTTGGCTGATAACAGGCTTGGCATCAGGATTCCTCCTCATCAATTAGAGGGAAATGGCAACGTACTCTACGCCCTTTGATATTAAATAATTCCGGCGCCTGCACGCACTTCTTGGCTGCATAGGGACAACGAGGTCCAAGATAACAACCGACAGGGAGATGGCTTATAGGTGGCGTTGTTCCTGGTAGGTTAAAGAGACGACGTCCTTTCTTATAGCGCATACCAAAGTGCGGAACGCTATCGAGTAGTGCTTTTGTATAGGGGTGATAAGGCTGACTCAATAAATTATAGGTTCTACCTGACTCTACTATTTGTCCACAGTACATGACATGAACTTTTGAAGTAGTTTCTGCAAGAATCGAAAAGTCATGAGTGATAAGCATCAGAGCCATATTGTGTTCTTCTTTGACTTTAAGAAGCAGATCGAGGATTTGTGATTGCACCGTAACATCCAATGCGGTCGTGGGTTCGTCTGCAATCAGCAATTTGGGTTGGCATGCTAGTGCTATGGCAATCATTACCCTTTGATTAAGTCCACCGGATAACTGATGAGGGTATTCTTTATAACGACGCCTGGCATCCATAATGCCAACCTGAGTTAATAGCTCCAGGGCACGTTCTTTTCGCTGCTTTGGCGTGCCACCTTCATGAAAACGGATGGTTTCATCCAGCTGGTAGCCTATGGTAAGGGCAGGGTTTAAGCTGGAGGTGGGCTCCTGGAAGATGATTGAGATATTACTGGTGATATGCTTCTGTCTCTCTGATGGAGTCATTCGAGTCAGGTCGTGCCCATCCAGATTAAACAGATCGGACTGCATTCTTGCAGCGGGGGATAGTAGTCCAGCAATAGCCAGTGCCATCACGCTTTTACCCGAACCAGACTCGCCTATTACACCTATCACCTGGCCGCTTTCGATGCTGAGCTTGACCTTGTCAACAGCTCTAACCAGCCCATCGTCAGTCATAAAGTCCACATTCAGGTTTTCAATTTGCAGTAAACTCATAAGATTACCTGTTCAGGCGTGGGTCAAAGGCATCCCGGAGCCCATCACCAACAAGGTTTATGGACAAGACGGTCAAGAAAATAGCCAGTCCCGGCAAGGTCATTGTCCAGGGAGCAAACTGGATAAACGCTCGTGCTTCGGACAGCATGGTTCCCCATTCTGCCATGGGTGGCTGAGCGCCAAGTCCCAAGAAACCCAGAGCGGCAATATCCAGAAGAGCCGTTGAGAAACTAAAGGTCAGCTGCACGATTAGCGCTGGAATAATATTGGGCCAGACATGGTGTAGCAGTAATCTGATATGACCCGCACCATCGAGTTTGGCGGCCATTACATAATCTTTGCCAAGTTCCTCCGAGATAGCACTTTGAGTTACTTTCACGAACTGAGGGATTAAAACAATAACCACGGCATAGACTGCATTTGGTAATCCGGGCCCAATAATAGCAACAATGGCGATGGCTAATAGCAAAGAGGGCAGTGACAGCACTAGGTCCATAAAGCGCATTAGCAGTGACCGCAGCCCTGCATTCAAGAAAGCAGCTGCTGCCCCGAGAATAATACCAATAAATGCTGCCGCGAAAACCACCATTAGAGTCAGTTTGAGTGATAGACGCGCCCCATGAAGCAAGCGTGACAACATGTCACGGCCAAGGTCATCAGTTCCTAACGGGGTTACAAAGTCACCATTATCGTACCAAAGAGGTGGAGTAAGGATCTTATCACTAAACTGTTGGGCTGGGTCGTGGGGAGCAAACCAGGGTCCAACCAGGCTCATGAGCAAGACCACTAATAAAATTAAGCTGCCGGTCATGGCGCTTTTGTTATGGCTGAATACTTGCCAGGCTAACTTAGTATTAGAGAGCGTCATGACGGTCTCCGCAATCTAGGGTTCATATAGCTTGCCAGTAAGTCAAGTGCCAGATTAAACGCTATTACCAGCAGAGACAGCGCCAGAATTCCGGCTTGGATACTGGCAAAATCACGCCGCGAAACTGCTTCAAGCAACCACTTGCCAATTCCTGGCCAAGCGAAAATATATTCGGTAATGATCACGCCCGACATGATAATGCTGACCTGAACACCACTGATCGTCAGAATCGGAATAAGAGCATTGCGTAGCGCATGAACCCAGATAATCCTCTGCTGGCTAAGGCCCTTGGAACGGGCTGTACGAATGTATTCAGCTTTAAGAACTCCCAGCAATGATGAGCGGGTCATTCTGGCGATTATTGCCATCGGGATAGTGCTTAATGTTATCGCCGGCAGTATGAGATGGAGCAGGGCATTGAAAAATGCGTTGAGGTCATATTGATCCTGACTCAACAATGAGTCAATCAGCATAAATCGAGTCACCGGAGGAACGTCATAAATATAGTCAATTCTTCCTGCAACCGGTGTCCAGCCAAGAGTCAGTGAAAAAAGCAGAACCAGCAGCATTCCCCACCAATAGATTGGCATGGAGTACCCCGCCAGTGTTATGCCCATTAAGGTGTTGTCCAACCATTTTCCACGCCGATTCGCGGCTATAATGCCCAGGGTAAGCCCAAAAACTATGGCAAATAAGAGGGCTAATACCACCAGTTCTATGGTAGCGGGAAAGTGTTGCAGAAAATCGTAGAGAACTGGCCGGTTGTGAATGCTGGAGTATCCCCAGTCTCCCGCAATTAGTAACTGCAGGTATTCAAGGTATTGCCCCATAAAGTGTTGGCTTTGATAGACATGCAGAGCGCGATCGCCCTGCTGGCTTAGTACGAAAGTCAGCAGTGTTAAGCCAAACAGACTGATAAATAATGTAGTTCCATGCCTGAGAAGTAGTCTAAGCATCAGTTGTCTACCTCATCCGTGCTGGCAAGATCTTTTTTAAAAGTGACCTTGTCAAACTCCACATTACCCACCGGTGAAATTACCAGACCAGTGACTTCTGGTTGGGTCAGCAGGCTTTTATTGGCATGCGCAATGGTAAGCCAAGGGGCTTCTTCTTTAAATAGTGCCTGAGCTTGCAGGTAATATTCTTTGCGTTTTTCGATATCGGAAGACTGGCTGGCGTTAAGGATTAATTGGTCAAACTCAGGGTGGCACCACTTGGCGTAGTTATTACCGCTGCGAGCGGATGCGCAACTGAGTAATGGATTCAAAAAGTTGCTGGGATCACCGTTATCAGCATTCCAGCCGAGTAGTACGCTGTGATGCAGGCCCTGAGCAACTCGGGCAAGAAATGTTCCCCACTCATAGCTGATGATTCTCGCTTTGACGCCGATTTTCTCTAAATCCTGCTGCATCATTTCAGCCATTTTTCTAGCATTAGGATTGTAAGTCCTTTGAATTGGCATGGCCCAGATGTCAATGGTAAAGCCATTTTCATAGCCAGCTTCCGCTAATAATTGTTTAGCTTGTTGTGTATTGTGGCGAACACGAGAGACCTGCTTGTTGTAGGCCCAGGAAGAAGGCGGGATGGGGCTGGTTGCTAGTTGTGCCTGTCGATCGTAAACCGCTTTTAAGATTGCCTCCCGGTTAATGGCCATTGCAAGAGCCTGCCTAACCTTCACATCATGGAACGGTGGCTTCTCCACATTAAACGCCCAATAAGCAACATTGAATCCAGGCACTTCTAAAATGTTCAGCTTATTTTGTCGAGCAATGCGAAGGTGAACCGGTAACGGATTGCTCATGATATCGCATTCCCCGGCACTAAAGCGCGCAAAACGCATGGCTGCATCAGGAGTAATCGAGTAAACCAGATCTTTTATCTTGGGTGGGCCTGCGAAATAATCCTCAAAGGCTTCATAGCGAATGTAGGAGTCAGGCTCATAACGCTTAAAACGAAATGGGCCAGTGCCAATGGGCTTGCTGTCTATCCATTCTAACTTATCGAGAGTATTTAACATCTCGGCGTACTCGGCTGACAGAATTGAAGCAAAAGGAGTTGCCAGTATGGCCAGAAAAGGGCTTTCTGGACGAGATAGAACAAACTCGACCTCAAATTCATTAATTTTTTTGATGTCGAGGATCAGCTGATCCAGCCCCTGAGAATAAAAATAAGGATAGCGGCCTCCCGAGACATTATGAAATGGATGATCGCTCAACCTTTGGCGATTGAAACTAAAAATGACATCATCTGCATTTAACGCACGTGTTGGAGTGAACTCCTGATTGCCATGAAAGTTGACGTTTTCCCTGAGCTTAAATCGGTAACGGGTTCCGTCCTTACTGATTTTCCATGATTCGGCTAATGCAGGTGCAATATCGGTTGTACCTGGTGTGTAGGTTACAAGCTGGTTATAAATAGTGTGGGCGGTGGCATCATAGGATGTGCCTGAGCTGACAAGTTGCGGATTAAATGCATCTGGGCTACCTTCTGAACAGTAGACAAGCAAACTGTCCTTCTGCGTTGGTTCAGAATCTCCCTGGGGTTGGCAGGACCAGCACACAAGGCCGCTCAGAAGTGCCAAAAGCAAGGAGCTAGTGCAAGGATTTGTGCTCATTCAGCAATATTGTTTTTGTCAGAAGCTCTCATCATACCAATGTTAATTTGGCATGAATAGCCGAGTCTGGGAATAAAGCCACAAAATACAGGCAGTTAGCATAGTAACTTGTGAGTTTTACCTAATTTTACAACTCTTATCATTGAAAGAAATCAGGCATTTACCTATACTGGACGAATGCTAAAAGGGATTGATTTTAGGTGGCCCAAGAACATTAAGTTC
This sequence comes from Kangiella sp., assembly GCA_048268505.1. Classification (GTDB taxonomy): domain Bacteria; phylum Pseudomonadota; class Gammaproteobacteria; order Enterobacterales; family Kangiellaceae; genus Kangiella. Next base: position 88,870 of record JBLWVK010000001.1, read on the forward strand.
TTGATAAACAACACAAAATCTGTCTCTTCAAAGAATTACAATGGCTACACTTATATTTAACAAGAGTCGTACAATGATGATGAAACCTATGTCAAAGCCTTTACGAGTGCCTGCGGTTAGGGCGTTGTTATTGGCATCGATCAGCTCAATTGCGCTTAATAGTTATGCTGAAAGCGTGGAGCAAGGTGGTTCATTCATGAATGATGAATTGTTTGTTATGGAAAGCCTGCCTGGCACTCAGTTTGCTGGTTTTAAACCGTTTGTAATTGATGATTCCAGTGTGCGAGTCACTGCCAATGACATCAGTGTCAGCCTGTTGGCTAACAATCAGCTGAATGGGTTCGGTGCTGAACGACTGAAAAGCGATCCCCTGTCATTTAGTATCAAAGATGAAAGCCAGGGGGAGTGGCTGGTGTCGTTAGACCTGTCCAATTCTGGGCGCCCCGCTCAAGCCAACGCTGACTTCTTGACAAGTTATCAGCTGCCTAATCAGACCTCTCAGTTTTTCATTAATTATGGAAAACAAAGTTTACCAGTTTCGGTTAGTTTTGATGACTCTGTTAAGAGTGTGTTTGGCGAGAAGCACTTGCAGCAAAATGGCATGGCTTTAGGCTTTAGCCAGGAAGTACACAAAGGCTGGGATGTAACTATTAGTTATATGAAGTCGGATATCGACCTGGTTACTACTGAATCTACTCTGGCCGAAATGCAAAAACAGGAAGCTGGATATAGCTTTTATTATGATTTTAATCAGGATGGCTCTCCAGAGGCAATCAATCTTAAGTCCAACTTAGCGGGAATTGAAGGGTTTCAGCAAAATCTGGAAGGGATTGAAATAAAAATCACTCGTCAGGTCAGCGATGACTTTACTCTCGGTGCTTCTGTGGAAGCGGCAAAGGGCTTATATCAGGAGCAGTACTTAGGTCTTAATGAGCAGGAAACCCCATTTGAAGCCAGCGCAATCTCGCTTTATGGTGGAATGCGCCTTGCCCAAGACTGGACTCTCGCAGCCAATCTCAATAAGCAAGATAGCAAGGTGGCCCTGGATACGGGTACTTCTGATTTGCTTGAGTTTGAAGATACGACTCTTGATATCGGTCTCCAGTATCAGACCAAATGGAACAAAACCGGATTAGTTATACGAATTGATTTAATGAATTTACTGGGTGCTGCGCACTTGGATGATTCTATGTCACAATCAATGGATTTAGATGCCAGAGGCTTGGTTCCCTACACTTTCCAAAGCCCAAAGTATATAAAGTTAAGCGGTAGCATCAACTTCTAGTAACGCAGAGTTTTGCAAGCAATTCGGATGCTTTACTGAGTTATAAGATAAAGTTATGTATTGCATAAAGAATTGTTAATTCCCCCGATACATTTGTTGACCCATACCGCCTTTCTCTTTATAGTTGGCCTCTTTGTCCACAAGTTTAGGCCGTAAGGCTGGCGTTAATGCTTTTAAAATTAAGGCTTTTTGCTGGGCGATAAATCACTTGATTTTTTTGTCTGAAAGCTCTAGTTTTCAAAAGCATTGGCAATCAAAAGCAAAGATTTCTGAACAGAAATTTGGGTAAGTTTATGAAAAAACAACTATTTTTAAAGAAAACAGCCGTTGCCGTCCTGGCTTCTGCTGTCATGGGCAGTGCATTTGCAGCTGGCCAATTTGAATCATCAATGAATATTGAGAAACGGATTGATCGTGCTGCTGCGAGTACCCAGTCCTCGGTAAATAAGTTAGCTGAAGAAGCAACTGATTTATCGCTTGAATATCGAAATACTCTTCAGAGAGTAGATAGCCTTCGTATTTATAATGCTCAACTTGAAAAGCAGATTGCTAGTCAGGAAAAGCAAATCGTTGATAGCGTCCAGGAAATGGAAAGCATCGATGAAACAGAGAAGGGTGTTTTACCTTTGATGGATGAAATGATCACCACTCTTGATGAGTTTGTCGAGTTGGATATTCCTTTCAACTTAGATGCGCGTCAAACTCGTGTTCAAAATCTTTATGCTTTAATGGATGATGCTAACGTTTCAGTATCAGAAAAGTACCGTAAAATTCTTGAAGCTTACCAAATCGAAATGCAGTACGGTAATGCAGTATCTGTAGATACGGGCAGTATTGATGCTAACGGTGAGCCGCTTGAAGTTGAGTTTCTACGTGTCGGTCGTTTGACTTACGTATACTTAACACTAGACGGTAAGCGTGGTGCCTACTGGAATAAGTTGGAGCGCAAATGGGAAACTTTGCCGGAAGAGTATTTGGACTCAGTTAATAACGCGATCAAATTCTCTCGTGGTATTTCACAGCCAGTTCTATTTAAAGTCCCAGTTCCTGTAGCGGAGGCAGCACAATGAGAAATATTCTAGCTATCACATTAGCTGGCGTCTTCGCGCTGGCATCTGTTGCTACCAATGCGGCAGAGAGTTTGTCACACGCAGATCTTTTGAAGAAGGTTCGTGATAAAGAACGTATTCAAGAACAAGTAAACGAGCAGCGTGTTCAACAGTTCAGATCTCAACGTAATCGTCAACAACAGCTTTTAGCTGATGCAAAAGCACGTTTAGCTGCAGAAGAAGCTAAAAGTGAGCGTTTAAAAGAACAGTTTGATGAAAACGAAAAGCAATTGACACAAATTGCCGAAGATTTACGTATCAAGCAAGGCAACCTTGGTGAGTTGTTCGGTGTGGTTCGTCAGGCTGCAAACAGTATGACGGGTGACATTGGCACTTCATTGGTTAGTGCTCAGTATCCAGGTCGTCAGGGTTTGCTAAATACTCTAACCGAAGCTGATTCACTTCCTAAGATGGAACAATTACGTGCATTCTGGGTATTAATGCTTCAAGAGATGTCTGAGCAAGGCGAAACAACAACATTTACTGCGGACGTAGTCAATGAAGGTGGTCGTTCTGAACAGCAGACAGTAACGCGTGTTGGTACTTTCAACCTTATTTCAGGTGGTGAGTATTTGTTCTTTGATAAAGGCGTTATCAAAACATTGCAGGTACAACCAGACTCGCGTGTTCTAAGTCAAGTAGACGAGTTCCAGTCAACTAACTCTGGTTACGCTGGCTTATTCCTTGATCCAAGTAAAGGCGCAATCCTTCAGCTTGAAAAGCAGAAAATGAGTCTGATTGACCGTTTGTGGGAGTTCAGTGGCTTTGCTGGTAAAACAGTAATGGTTCTTCTTGTAATTGGTCTTCTAATCGCGCTAGAAAGAATCTTTACTCTATACTTTGTTACAGGTCCAAAAGTTCAATCGCAGAAGAAATCTTCTACTCCTGGAAACAACCCTCTAGGTCGTATCATGAAGGTTTATCAGGCCAATCGTAATGAAGATGTTGAGAATCTTGAACTGAAGCTTGATGAAGCTGTGCTGAAAGAAACACCTAAGATTGAGCGTGGTATTAACCTAATTAAAGTTATTGCTGCACTTGGTCCTTTACTAGGTCTATTAGGTACGGTCGTAGGTATGATTGAAGTATTCCAATCAATTACCCTATACGGTACAGGCGACCCGAAAACTATGGCTGACGGTATTTCACAAGCGTTGGTAACAACGGTTTGGGGTCTATTAGCTGCGATTCCTTTAACTTTCTTACATGCTGTAGTTGCTGGCAAGAGCAAAAGTATTATCCATGTTCTTGAAGAGCAAAGCACAGGCTTAATGGCCCAGCACGAAGAAAGTAACGGCTAGGTAATTCTTATGGAATTAATCTATACGATATTAGATTTTATAGATAAAGGTGGATGGGTCCTATGGTGGATAGGACTCGTTCTCTTCTTGATGTGGACCTTTATTATTGAAAGATATTGGTACATTTACAGCCAGTTTCCCAAAGAAGCCAGAATGATGGTTGCACAATGGAACGCTCGCGAAGACACCAAGTCATGGCATGCCCACCGAATTAGAGAAGCCTGGGTATCAATTGCCCGTGAAGCACTTAATCAAAGAATGCTATTAATTAAGACTCTAATTGCAATATGTCCATTACTTGGCTTGTTAGGTACCGTAACTGGTATGATTGATGTGTTTGAGAGTATGTCTGGACAAGGTTCAGGTAGTGCTCGACAAATGGCTGGTGGTATTTTTAAAGCAACAATTCCAACAATGGCTGGCATGGTTTCAGCTTTATCAGGAATTTTCTTTAGTAGCCGCCTTGAGCAAACAGCTTATATTAAGTCGCATCAGTTAGCTGATAATCTCCCACATCACTAGAATTTGGTGAACCTTAATGGCTATTGAGACTCAAAAAAAACAGGAAGATGTAGAAATTGATATGACACCGATGCTAGACATTGTGTTTATCATGCTAATCTTCTTTATCGTTACGACTGTCTTTGTTAAGCAGGCCGGTGTTGATGTAAGTAAACCTTCTGCTGCGTCAGCAGAAGAGCGAAAGAATGCTTATATTTTCGTAGCAATCGATGATAAGAACCAAATTTTTATCGACAAGGATATGCTGCAGCCTTCTGAAATCAAAGCAAAAATACAGTCACTTAGAACCGAGAACCTTGAAGGCGAAGTCGTTATTCAGGCGGATAAAAAGGCTCGTGCTGGATTGGTACTTGAGGTTTTAGATATTGCAAAGAGTTCTGGTGCTACAGTATCTGTGGCAACGGAAAGGGTTGAATAATATGGCAAGAGTATTACTAAGTGCATTATTAGCTATTGGTATCGTTCTTGGCATTTTCTTATTAATGAATGCCTTGATTGACACTGCTGGCAATCAAGAAAGAGACAGAGAAAATGTCAATGTGGATATTGGCTTTATCGAAGAGGAAAAAGATGTACAACGTAAAGAGCGTACACCTCCTAAAAAGCCACCACCACCAAAAGAGCCGCCCCCACCTCAGCAACAAGATGTGCCTGAGCAAAAGCAGGTTGTTACGGCTTTAGTTGACATCAAAATTGATAATATTGATGCAACAATGGACGGTGGAGGTATTTTTATTGGTGGGCTTGGCTCGACTGACTTCTCTGGTATGGGTGATGGTGAAGCAATACCATTAGTTACAGTGCCACCTGAGTATCCTCAAAAAGCAGCGCTTGAGGGTATAGAAGGCTATGTAATGTTCCAATTTGACATTGCTCCTGATGGCTCTCCGTCAAATATACGAGTTATAGACGAGAATCCTAGAGGAATGTTCCGTAGAGAAGCATTAAGAGCAATTCGTAAGTGGAAGTTTAAACCGCGAATTGTTAATGGTCAGCCAATCCATCAGCGTGATATGAAGTATAAACTAGACTTCCAGCTGGATAACTAACTCTGAGTAAAGTAAGAATTATGATTAAAATTTCATACATTGTTGGAGTCATTACTTTGGCATTTGGTACTGTGGCAACCGCGTTGCCACAGACAAAATACACAAGTAGCTGCCAGCTGCTTGCTCCTAAAGAAGGTGAGTATGATGAGGAGAAGGTTCCAACGATAACCTCTGAGTCTGCTTACAAGAAAATTACCGCAGCTAACGAAGCTTATGCAGACGCAAAATATGCGGAGTCAATCGCAATTCTGCAAGAACTTATCGCCAATTCAGGAGATAAAGCCGCAGCAGGACGAGCAATCTATTTGTTGGGTTTGAACTATCGAGAGCAGTCTCAATATGCAGCTGCTAAAAGAGAGTTTATTCGTGCAATGGAAACTGGCGTTTTGGGTAAGCAAAACGAGGTAAACTTGAGGTTGGGACTTGCCCAGATCGATGCTTCACAGGAAAATTACACCGCTGCATTGCGATGGATGAAGGAGTATTTTGAAGAGGTAATTAATCCACCGGCTACTTCTTATGCAACATATGCTAGCTTGTTTTATCAAAACCAAGATTTTCGCTCAGCAATTTGTCCCGCTTATTTAGCAATTCAGGAAGGCAGTAAGTCTACAAAACCCTTATATAGTATGCTTTTCGCTGCTCATATTGAGCTAAAAGATTTACCCGGTGCTGAAGTCATTGGACGTGAAATGGTGGAGCTTTTCGCAGATGACAAGTCTGTCTATAACAATCTATTTGCTGTTTTAAGCCAGCGTGGTAAGTCTGCTGATATGCTAGCGCTAGCTGAACTTGCTTATATGAACGGTATGTGGGACTCCGAAACCAATTACAAGCAATTATCAGCGCTATATTCAAACAACCAGATCCCTCTGCTGGCTGCAGAAAGACTGGAAGAGGGTGTCAATAAAGGTATAGTTGAAGCTGATGAGGATATCTGGCGAAGTATTGCTAACAGCTACAAGTTTGCAAAGGCTAGTTCAAAAGCTATTAATGCCTATAACAAAGCATCTAATTACACTAGCAGCGGAAAATACGATTATGAGATTGCCAGTATTTACTTCAATGATGAAGAGTATACTAAATCAGTTGACTCTTTCCGTACTGCTATTAGAAAAGGTAATCTAAGGGATGGAGATGCAGGTTACGCCTATCTACAAATGGGTGTAGCTTACCAGAGACTTGGTCAGCCAGAACAGGCTATTACTGCTCTCGAAAAAGCCAAAAATTATAAAAACGTATCTAAGAATGCCAATGCTTACATTTCTTATATTCAACAGATTGAAAGTATGAAGAAAGAGTTGGCATTAAACGATTAATGCTTTATAAAGGCCTCAATAGAGGCCTTTTTTTATGCGTAAGTTAATAATTACTTTTTTTCTTCTACTGTTTTGTTTTCCAGCTAATTCTGCGGATCTCTTTACGTCTGTTAAATCAAGCCTGTCAGAAACTATTGATGATGGTCTTCAGATTCAACTAATAGACGCAAGTATCTCTAGTCACTACATCTTAATTCAAACAAACGCTACTACTGAATCAGAAGATGCTTTCCTTAGCCTGTCTCGAGAGTTTACACACCAAGGATTTCAGTATAGTTATATCAGTAACACCTATTTCCATCAGCTCATGATAAAACTGCCCAAAGAGGCTGTGGATGGAGCTTTAGAACAGTTACTTGAACACCTGTCGACAACAAAGCTGTCATCAATGGACTTAATTGTATTAGGAAGTATTAATCAGCAAAGACTTCTAGGAATAATAAACCGTCAGTTTAATACGAAGAAACTTATCTTTGAGGCCGCTACTAGCGATGCAAATCCGCAGTCAAATTTAACCATGCTGTCGCCCTTAGAAACGGTACAGGGATTAGACACAGTACAAGGAAATCAACAACCATCCAGCTGGATGGTTGCTCTTAGTGCGGCATTGATAAATTGCAGTTATCGGAATGATTCAGGCGTGAGTTTTTATTATCAGCAGCAGCAATTTTCATGTAATAACTACTCTCCAAACCAATCCCTTACGGATAAAGAAGTGGCTAACCTTAAAGATCGTTTATATTCTGATATACAGTTGAGTATTGCTAGCCCTGAAGGCTTTCTTGCCTATATTGGCTCATTTAAATCTGATCGAAGATTGGAATTGTCTCAATCGTTTTATAACACTCTGCCCAGCCTATCAATTGATAGCATACTTGAGTATCACTACAAAAAGATTCTCAATGTCCAGCTTGAATCTGAGACTACCAAAAGCTCCCTTAGTAATGTTTCAGTTTATAATCTCCCTCCTGATTATCGTGTGAAGTCTTATTTTGCTCCCGATAACTCTAAAGTGGTTAGGTTCGACCTAGCAATTGATAGTTCATATGCTTGTATACAGCTGAACTGTGCTAGCTTGGCTGCCCTGCCGTATATTAAATACTCATCGTCTGAAGACATGCACCTATTTTCAATGGTCTATCCCGCAGAGCACGAAACTACGGTTATTAGTGAGCTAAACAAGGTTCTGTTTATCCCTCTGTCAACTTCAAGTAGAATTGCCCAGGAGCATGTTCAGGTGACTCTAAAAGGCGGTTACTTGCAAGAAGCGTATGACGAAAGCTTTAAGTTGATGGCAAAACTATCTCTGGTTAATGTCAGTTTAAATAAGCCTAACTTTAATATTAATCAACGAGAAACTCTAAATTTTCATATTAGCAAAGAACATAGTAGTAAAGTCACGATTGAGCTTAGTGCGGTGCCTGGTGGTGAGCATTGGGAAGAGTCTGAACTCTACTACTATATTTTAGCGAGTGAAATTCAGGAATTAGATTCCGATACCCGGGTTAATAAAGCTAATACACTGGTTAGCTTTTTGCTTTCTAGTAATATTTTCCTCAAAGTGAACAGTTCGCCTGTTTACGTCGATTTTGGCTTTAAGGCACCGAGTGAAGTTGAAGATTTGTTAGAGGCGTTGATGGAGGTGATTGGCAAGCTCCCAAAAGAGATATCGCGTGATGAGTTTGTCAAATATAAGAAGGGGATTATTACCAATTTAAGCTTACTTAATGGTGATAACGAAGCTACCCTACATATATCACAGCTATACGACTTAGATGCTCCCCATCAGCGGCTTATTCAGCGTATTCAAAACCTTAGCTATGAACAGTTTAAAGCCTATCTGACTCAAAAATTAGGATTCAAGACTATTACCATAACCACCAACCAGGAATTAGAGGAAGTCTTTCATAAGACCCTTAACAAGATTGTAGGTGACTCCTAGCTAACGATTCATATCAGTAGTATTGGATATGACAACTGATTTTGTCTTGGACGCTTTGCTGGTTTAGCCATAAATATGCCGGAAATATCTGTTTACGATTGGATATAACCCCCAGTTACTCTCTAGTCTATAATGTTAAAAAAATCTATCAGGTTCATTTATGAGTGAAAAAAGTTCGCTATCACGGCTTTTGCATAAAGCTGAGCAATTGATTGAGCGTGGCATTGATAAGCGCGTTCGAATTGCAGTTACCGGGCTGAGCGGGGCTGGTAAGACAGCGTTCATTACTTCATTCATGAATCAGCTATTACATATAGCTGACAATGACCAATTACCTTTTTTTCGTGCAGCCAAAGAAGGTAGAGTTTTAGCTAGCAAGGTTGGTTCTTACGATGAAATGCATATTCCCGAATTTAAATACAAGCAGTCTCTGGACTCTATCATAGATACCACACCATCCTGGCCAGCTTCCACGACGGGCATTTCACAGGCTCAACTTAATGTGCGCTATATCATCAAAAATCAATGGCTGCAGAAACTGCAGAAACAGAGTCATCTGACTATTGATATTATCGACTACCCTGGAGAGTGGTTGCTTGATTTACCTTTACTCAGGTTGTCCTATAAAGAATGGTCAGTACAGTGTTTGCAGCTGCTAGATCAAAGTCATGTTGCTGAGGATAGCGATTGGCGCGAGCAATCTACTAAAGTCATTTATCAACAACCTTTAGCGGATGAGTCAATTGCGGAACTGTCACTGCAATACAAAGACTTTATTAAAGAACATTTTATTCAGCAGCAGACTTATAACCTGTTACAGCCAGGCCGCTTTATTTTGCCTGGTGAATTGCAAGGGGCACCGGTTCTGGACTTTTTCCCAGTGCTTGATATTGACATCCTAAACTCCGACTGGAGTGCCTTGGCTGAAGACAGTGTAATAAAAACTCTGGAAAAGCGATTTAACTATTATAAACAACAGATTGTTCAGCCATTTTTTAAAGAATACTTCGAAAAGGTTGATCGGCAAATATTACTGGTAGACTGTCTTGAGGTTCTCAATGGTGGTTATCAGAACTTTCGCGACATGCAGTTTACTTTGGTTGAGCTGCTAAAAAGCTTTCATTATGGCCAATCTAATTGGCTCAAAAGAATGTTCAACCCATCCATTGATAAGTTGTTGATTGCTGCAACCAAAGCCGATCATGTCCCACCCGAGCAACATCGTGCCCTGGAAGGTTTTTTGCAGAACATGTTGCAGGAAGCTAAAAATGATATTCAATATGAGGGTATTGAGCTGGAAACAATGGTCATTAGCGCTATAAAGGTTACCGAAGCCGTGATAGCAGAACATCAGGGACAAAAACTGATGTGCGTCAAAGGAATAGAGCTTGATAGCGGAGAAGAAGTTATTAATTACCCAGGAAAGGTTCAGCCTCAAATACTGTCTCGTGACACATGGCGAGAACATCAATATGACTTTATTAACTTTGCCATTCCCACAAATTTGAGCAGTGGTATCCTGCCACATATCAGGATGGATAAGGTTATGCAGTTTTTAATTGGAGACAAGTTTCGATGAAGGATAAGCCGGTAAAAATCCGCACTAAAACTGCTAATGTACAAGTGGAAAAAGTAAGTGAAACTGTCTTTCAGGAGCATGGTGGTCAGTCATTAGAGGTTGGTGGGAGCAAAGCTGGTGGCGCCTTGTCCTCCACTGCCGGACCAAAAATGCTTAATTCAAAGCCCAAGAAAGGCTTAAGGAAGTTATTCTGGCCTGCACTATTTACTTTTGTTGCCGGTGCGGCTGCTTATGAGTCCTACCTGTTCATTGATAGCTTATTTGCCTTTAATTCAGTTCTTGGTGTTGCGGCCACTGCTGTCGCTGGTTTGGCTGTAATAAGCGGTGGAGCGGGCTTGATAAAGGGCTGGTTAAGTAGGCGTAAGCTGAAGAGCCGAAAAGAGAAACAGCAGGCTTTTGGCTTGTTAATCGAGGAGAATACCTACGGCGAGGGTCAGCAGTTGATTGATGAAGTTAATACCGAAATCGGTCAGTATCTTGATCTCTCAGGACCGCTGTCTACTTATCGTGGGCAGAAACAGCAGGTACATAATGATCGTGAGCTGATTCAGCTTTATTCGCAAACGGTTCTCGAGGGGCTGGACAGCATGGCCCTGGAAGCCATTACAAAACATGCTACAGAGTCCGCCGTTATGGTAGCCTTGAGTCCATTAGCAGCTGCCGATATGGCATTGGTTGCCTGGCGTAGCAGTAAGATGCTGCAGGAAGTTTCGCGTATTTATGGTTGCCCACAGACAACTTTGGGCAGAATTGGTCTGACTAAGCAGGTCATGACCAATATGATGTTGGCTGGTGCAAGCGACATGCTGGCTGATGCCGGCACAGAGTTATTAGGCAAAAGCCTGGCCGCGACTGTGTCTACCAAAGTTGCACAGGGGATTGGTGTAGGGTTGCTAATTGCTCGTATGGGTATTCAGACCATGAAACTGTGCAGGCCAGTCGAGTTTACTGATGACAACAGACCTAAACTTAGCTACATTCGAAAGTCTTTGTATAACAGGCTTACAACGCTTTTAAAGAAAAGCGAGCCTTCAAATGGCGCGACTATTACAAAAGGGGAGCAAGATGATTGAGATTAAAGATCTCGCAAAAACATTTGCCTACGATAAAAAGGAAGCAAAAAAGAAAAAAGGGAAGACCGTCACTGACCCGCGTGAGGGAGAGGGTGTTTTCCATGCAGTGAAAGATGTTTCGTTCAGCTGTAATGCTGGCGAGGTGCTCGGGTTGTTAGGACCTAATGGGGCTGGAAAAACAACGACTTTGCGTATGCTATCCACTGCACTTGAGCCAACAGCAGGGCAAATACTTATAAATGGTCATGATGTCACCAAAGAACCACGATATGCTCAAAAGCAGATCGGTTTTTTATCTGGAAAAACTGGCCTATACCACCGTTTAAGTGTCCGCGAAAATGTGGCCTATTTTGGTCGTATGCATGGCTTATCACGTCAACAGATTGATGAGCGAATTGAAAAAATATTTACTATGCTCGATATGCACTCTTTTGCTGGAAAGCGAGCTGATGATCTGTCAACTGGTATGATGCAAAGAGCATCTATTGCCCGAGCAGTAATTCATGAGCCAAAAGTATTGGTGTTCGACGAGCCGACAACCGGACTTGATGTGATATCTGCTAAAACAGTGCTCGATTTTATCCAAAGTTATAAAGGCAGTGAAATGGCAGTGATTTTCTCCACGCACCATTTGCATGAGGTCGAAAAGCTATGCGATAGAGTTTGCCTCATTGATTTGGGCGAAACAAAGTTTTTCGGGCCAACAGAAGAATTTGCTGCAAGTACTGAATCAGGCTCGCTTTATGATGCCTTCCTTGCCAGTGTAAATAATAAGAAAGAGGTGGCTTAAGATGTGGTTAGTTTATAAAAAGGAATTACTTGAAATTCTGCGCGATAAAAAAACGTTAATATTTTCGATTTTATTACCGACGCTAATCTTTCCGGTATTGTTTTTTGCAATTGGTAAGTTTACGGCAAGTAAGACAGAAGAAGCGGAAAACAAAGAAATCAAAGTGGCATTTGTTAATGGTGTTATGCTGCCTGGCTTTGCTGATTTATTTACCCGAGAGAAGGGTTTTATTAAAGTTGAACTTGAGTCTGATGACTATAAGTCAGCGATTCTGGATAAAAAAGTAGACTATATTTTCGAGGTTCCAGGAGGCGTGGCTCTACCTTCAGACTCCCAAAAGCAGGAAGTGTTGAAAGTATACTCAAAAGAGTCAACCAGACTAGATAGAATTATGGGGCAGCGTGTCGATGACGTGGTTGATGCTTTTAATAATACGCAGCGAATGGAGCTGGGACGTAAATTCAATTTAACCACTGATAATGTAAAAGCTTTCAATAAGCCTATTCTGATTGAAGAAAATAACTTTGCTTCTGAGCGTGAGAAAACTGGCGAGTTTGCTGGACCTATGTTGGCTTACTTGTTGATAGCTTTAGCTGTATCAGGTGCTATGTATCCTGCATTGGAGCTAGGTGTCGGTGAGAAAGAGCGCGGCACACTTGAGACCTTATTGCTGACGCCAATGTCTAAAGGTCAAATCGTAATGGCCAAGTTCGGTGTTATCTTCACTGCCAGCTTCTTTACGGTGGTGGTGACGCTGGTCAGTTATCTGTTCTGGGTCTGGATATTCAGTTTTGCTTTTGAGCCATCGGGAGTGGCTGCTGATGCGGATAGTTTGACTGGCAAACAGTCAGGTGGTGGCTTAGACTTCCTGTCGAATATTTCAAGCCTCGATCTGCTGCTTGTAGCAGTGTTATTAGTACCATTGACCAGCATATTTGCTTCGATCATGCTGAGCGCGTCCATTTACGCTAAGAACATGAAAGAAGCTCAGGCCTATATGTCACCTATTTTTATGATTGGTTTCATGCCAGTTATCGTGGCTTTCGTGCCAGGCATGGAGCTCAATATGAAAACCGCCATGATACCGGTAACTAATGTTGCGCTAGCGATGAAGGACCTGATTAAAGGAACAGTTGATTATGGATTGATTACCATTCTTCTGATCTCAACGGCAGTATTGGCGGGCGGTTTACTCTACTGGACGACTGTATTCTTTAAGAAGGAAAAGGTCCTGTTCAGAAGTTAGTACACTTACATAGAACATTTGTAGTGTTGATCAAAGAAGGGGCTTAGTAGCCCCTTTCTTTTTATCATTTGCTTGAAGAATCAGGCAATGGTCATAAAGTCCTATTTACGATAAATGGTCAGGGTTTGCCCTGGTTTGATTAGCGATGAATTTTTTAAACTATTCCACTTGGTTAAGTCGCTGACTCTTACATTAAAGCGTCGAGCTATGGTGTATAAAGAGTCCCCGCTTTTTACCTGATAAGAACTTTTATTCGATGCATAGTTGGCATAACCGCGAGGCCAGACTTTTAGCTTCTGCCCGATGCGAATGGTGCTGTTTTGGGGGATGCCATTCCAATTGGCCAGTTGACGAGTGCTGACACCAAACTTTCTGGAAATGGTCCACAGGCTATCACCTGAACGCACCTTATAAAGTTGGTAACGACGACGCTGTTGATTCTTGCTCAGTGTGGCAAAAAAGTTTTTCTCATACTCAGTGGCATTAATGATGCCGGGCATTTTCAGTTCCTGACCAATTTTCAGGAAGTCAGACTTTAACCCATTTAGCTGCTTGATCGTTTTGACAGAGGTGTTATGGCGTTTGGCAATCAGGCTTAAATTATCACCCGATTTAACTTTATAACTGACTGAAGCCATCAGCTGTTTTGGATCAATCTCAAGAAGACCTTGATTAAAATGATCAACTGTATCAGCTGGTACCAGTATCGTTGCTTTTTTGTGATGCTCAGGAACAAACAATCGGTTGTAGGCTGGGTTTAAACGGTAAAAGGTATCTTTATCAATTTGGGCGATTTTCGCCAGCTCCATCAGGTTAGCGGGCGCATCCACTTCCACTTCAACAAACGCTGGTTGATTGTCGATCAGGGGTAAATCAACCTCATATTTTGGAGCATTTAAGAAAATATCAGACAAGGCTAACCATTTCGGGATATGGCGCATAGTTTCTTTTGGTAGCTTTAATGACCAGTAGTCAGTGGGTTTGCCCTGGCGCTTGTTTTGGGTAATGGCTTTTCTGACATTGCCGGGACCAACATTATAGGCGGCAACCGTTAATAACCAGTCGCCATCAAACATTTTGTTTAGATATTGGTAGTAATCAAGTGCGGCATGAGTAGAAGCCACAATATCACGGCGACCGTCATACCATTCGTCAATGGTGATACCGAAGCCTTTTGCGGTTTTGGGCATAAACTGCCACATGCCAGCAGCCTGAACAACTGAGTGCGCCAATGGGTCGAAGTTGCTTTCTACCATAGGGGTAAAAGCTAACTCCACCGGCATATTGCGGTTCTCAAGCTCTGTAATGATGTAATAGAGGTATGGAGCAGCTTTATCTGCACGCTTCAGCAGCAGATGCGGGCTCTTAAGGTATTGTTCTCTAAAGGCATCAATACGCGGATGCTGGACATTGGAGAAACTTTGTTCGCTGGCCAGGTGCTCCCATAAGTTGGGAACAAAGGGTGGAATCTCAGAATCAGACAGTAATAATGGATTATCACTGTTCAGCTCGGGAGCGGGTAACGGACTCCCATCATGGGCCGTTTGAGGGTTATCAAAACGAGGGTCGCTGACTGCATCTTCTTGTTTTACAAGGGAACTACAGGCTGTCAGACCCAAACAACTTATCAATAGAAAGCGCTTCATAGGCATTTATATTTATTAAAAATTATCTTTTAGTCGTCTGATTGTAGCAAAAGTTTCCACAGGATCAGAGAGACTTTTAAGGGTTGCCTTTTCTGCGGCCTGTATCACAGTCGCTTGCGAGCAACGTAAAAAGGGGTTGGTATTCAGTTCACTTTCAATGGTAGACGGCAGGGTTTCCAGATTCTTTTCCCTTAATTGCACGCACTTTTCTTCAAGGTTTAACAGCTCAGTGTTGTTTGGCTCCACGGTTTTGGCGAAAGCAATATTGGCCAAAGTATATTCATGGGTACAGTAAACCAGAGTATTGGCAGGAAGCTTCGCCAGTTTCTGAAGAGTGTGATAAAAAATCTCGGGAGTTCCCTCAAACATTCGGCCACAACCTGCTCTAAATAGAGTATCGCCACAAAATATCAGGTTCTGCCGGTCCTGATTATGGCCATAGTAGCCGATATGCCCCATGGTGTGGCCGGGTAGATGAATTATTGAAAAGGAGTAGCTACCGTCAAATAAGCTGATTTGATCCCCTTCATCAAGCGAAGTATCGGTAAAGCTTAAGTTATCATGCCTTGAGGCATACACATGGCAGTGATAGCGGTCTTTGAGCTCCTGAACTCCTCCAATATGGTCATTATGATAATGGGTAACCAGAATGCTGTTTAATTTTAGCCGCTTGTCTTCGAGAAACTCGATGACTGGGCGACTGTCGGCAGGATCAACCACTGATACCTGCTTGCCATCAGGCGAAAAAATCACCCAGATATAGTTATCACTGAAGGCTTTTAAAGGAATAATACGCACTGGCTTGCTTGAGTCCTATTGTCAGGTTAGCATGACCCCTAATGTACATAACCGACTAGTGACTGGCAACTTGCCGTGCCCAGTCCTTCGAAAGATGAATTAGCCATGACCATAAAACTGTCTGAACTCAGTTGGCCAGAATTACCCGCCGGTAATCGGATTCGTTATATCTGGCAAGAGTGGCTACAAAACCATTTTGAAGAATATCATGGTGGCTATCTGTTGACGTTGGACAGCCTGACTCAGTGTTTAAGTTTGCCGGATAATGTGTTCGAGCACGAAATCCGACTTGGAAAAACGCTTGAGCATTGCGTCGAAGCAGATCCGGAACAACTGCCTTTTATGACTGACTCCCTACAAAGCGTGGTCATTAGTCATGCACTGGAATACACTGAAAATCCAAGCGTTCTGTTAGGTGAAATTCATCGCAGTCTCGCACCACAGGGCTATTTGTATGCGCTGATTTATGCACCGGACAACCCTTGGTATTGGCAAGGCAAGTTACGACTGTCCGCCAAGCGACGTAATTTGCCGCTTCACCGTTATACGCTGAGTCGTTATACGGACTGGTTCAACTTGCTCGGTTTTAAAGTGATAGAAGTGGAAACTATAGGTTGTCCCTGGTGGCGCGGCTTTAAAAGTTTTCAACGCAAAAGCCAGATGAACAAGGCTTGGTTATCCGCGCCGATTGCCTATATGCTCAAGGTGCAGAAGAAAGTGTCGACCATGACACCAATTAGGTCGTTAGAAGAAAAGTTATCGGTGGCCATGGCCGGTAAGTTGGCAAACATATCGACTAAACAGCTAGATCAAGCAAACAACTAGAAGAATCAATTTGTGAAAAAAGTAGAAATCTATACAGATGGTGCCTGCAAGGGCAATCCAGGACCCGGAGGCTGGGGCGCTTTGTTGCGTTATGGTAAGCATGAAAAACATCTCTTTGGTGGTGAATTAAATACCACCAATAACCGAATGGAATTGATGGCGGCAATAGAGGCTTTGAAAGCCCTCAAGGGCA
This sequence comes from Kangiella sp., assembly GCA_048268505.1. GTDB lineage: Bacteria > Pseudomonadota > Gammaproteobacteria > Enterobacterales > Kangiellaceae > Kangiella. Next base: position 105,547 of record JBLWVK010000001.1, read on the forward strand.
AGTGTGAGGTTGAACTGACCACTGATTCTGTTTATGTCAAAAATGGCATCAACCAATGGCTGGAAAACTGGAAAGCAAAAGGATGGAAGACAGCTAACAGGAAGCCTGTCAAAAATCAGGATTTGTGGCAGGAGCTGGACCATCAAGTTGCGAGGCATCATGTCAGCTGGCACTGGGTCAAAGGGCACAGTGGCCATGCAGAAAATGAGATTGCCGATGAGCTTGCTAATAAAGGTGTAGAAAAAGTACTGCGGACTGCGGGCGTATAATCGAGAAGATTACTGATATGAGACAAATCGTTTTAGATACAGAAACTACGGGTCTTGAACCCTCTGACGGCCATCGAATTATTGAGATTGGTTGTGTAGAGCTTGTTAACCGAAAATTTACAGGTAATCACTATCATCAGTATCTACAACCTGACCGTGAGATTGATGAGGGCGCTATTGAAGTTCATGGCATCACTAATGAATTTTTGGTTGATAAACCAAGATTTGTTGATGTTGTGGATGAGTTCCTGGAGTTTATCGAAGGCGCTGAGCTGGTTATCCATAACGCCCCATTTGACGTTGGGTTTCTTGACCATGAGTTGAGTCTACTCGACAGCAGCAAAGGAAAGCTTTCCGACTATTGTACGGTACTGGATACATTGGTTCTGGCCAGACAAATGCATCCCGGGCAACGAAACAGTCTGGATGCTCTATGTAAGCGTTACGATATTGATAATAGCCATCGTGAGCTGCATGGCGCATTACTAGATTCGGAAATCCTGGCGGATGTCTATCTGCGCATGACCGGCGGTCAAACCAGCTTAACCCTGGGTAGACAAAACGCCTCGAGTCAACAAACAACTGAAACCACCATTCGTCGTATTTCCAGCAATCGTCAGCCGCTTAAAGTGATTAAAGCTAGTGAGCAAGAAGCTGAAGCACATTTGAAAAAGCTGGAGTCATTGAATAATGCCATCTGGAATCAACAGGAAGGGTAGAATGTCTGAGTTTGTATTAAGCCATATCGATAATAAAGTTCTGCATATTGAGTTAAGTCGTACCGACAAAAAGAATGCGTTAACTTCGGATATGTATACTGCATTGACCAAAGAATTCGCCGAAGCCAAGTCAAATTCCGATATTCATGTTGTATTGTTTAAAGGGGGTGAAGGCTGCTTTTGTGCGGGTAACGATATTGCTGACTTCCTGGAACAACCCGTTCTTGAAAGTGGTAGTCCAGTCTTGTCATTTCTAAAAGAACTCTACAGCTTTAACAAGCCGATAGTTGCAGCAGTGTCTGGCCCTGCGGTTGGAATTGGTACCACTTTTTTGCTGCACTGTGATTTGGTTTATGCCACAGAGCAAACTTATTTTAGTTTACCTTTTGTGGATCTGGGATTATGTCCAGAGGCAGGTTCAAGCTATTTATTGCCACGCCAGATTGGCTACGTCAGAGCCGCAGAGTTACTATTATTGGCTGAACCTTTTGATGCCCATAAAGCAAAAGAGTGGGGCATTATCAACGATGTCGTCGAGTCAGAAAACTACTGGCAATTCGCTCAGGAAAAAGCAGAAAAGCTGGCCCAAAAACCAGCCCATGCGTTACAGGTCAGTCGTCAGTTGATTCGCTCCAATGCAAGCATGGTAGGACAGGCCATAGAACGAGAAGCGCGAAGTTTCTCAGAGCTTCTGAAAAGCGATGAAGCAAAAGCCATCTTCAAGAAGTTTTTGGATAAGTAGCAGTAAGTTATATAAAAAACGGACTCGAGGTCCGTTTTTTATTAGCATAAATGATTAATGACCTACCAGGAAATAAACCACCAGGGTAATAATCCCTGCACCAACCAGGTTCATTACAAAACCATTTCTAACCATCAGTTCGACACTTAACTTGTTGCTTGAAAAGATCACTGCATTGGGCCCTGTTGCAACTGGCAGCATAAAGGCACAACTGGCACTGATGGCTGCTGGGAACATCAGGATTGCAGGATCCATCCCAGCAGCAATACCGGCAGCAGCCAATATTGGCATTAGCAATGCAGCCGTTGCTGTGTTGCTGGTCAGCTCGGTAACAAAGGTAACAATTAAGCAAACCGAAACGATTAATAATAATGGCGGTAAATTTGTCAGAAAGCTCATTGAGTTACCAATAATTTCACTCAGTCCTGATGCAGTAAAGGCTGAGGCAATGGCGATGCCTCCAGCAAACAGTAACAAGACTCCCCACGGTATTTTGTTGGCAGTTTCCCAGTCAAGTAGTTTGCATCCTTTTCCATTGGGAATCATAAACATGGCAATGACACCTAAAAGCGCAACTGAGGCATCGTTTGCATGTTCCAGGCCTAACAGCTCACTCCAGCCACCGAAGGGGCCGGTACGAAATATCCAAAGCAGGGCCACAATAGCAAACACTGCCATGGTTCGTTTTTCTTCTGGGCGCCACTTACCAACAGGTGGTAGGTCATAGCTTTGATGAGCTTCCAGCTTGCGTGTCAGCCATATCCACATCAATGGTACAAACAGGATAACAATGGGTAATGCCCACATCATCCAGTCAATAAAACTGATGACTTCGCCAGTTGCCTGAGCGTAGAAGTTCATGAACAAGAGGTTGGGAGGTGTGCCAATCGGAGTTCCAACGCCACCAATGTTGGCAGCGTAACCAAGTCCAAGCAGTAAGGCGATAGCAAACTTTCGAGTATTTTCATTGTCTGGCCCACATTGAATAATCGCCATAGCAACAGGCAAAAGCATTAACGTTGTGGCTGTGTTAGAAATCCACATGCTAAGAGCCGCACTAGCAACCATGAAGCCAAACACAATTCGCTTTTCGGAATGCGAGCCCACCAGACGAATCATACCCAATGCCAGTCTTTTATGAGTACCACTTTTTTCTAAGGCAGTGGATAGAATAAATCCACCCATTAATAAAAGAATTAACCAGTGGCCATAGGCTTCCGCAACCTGTTTCGCGCTAAGCACATCAAATGCAGGGAAAGCCGCAATGGGGATGAGGGAAGTTGCAGGAATCGGGATAGGCTCGAAAATCCACCAGATTGCACACAGGCTAGCAATCGCTGCAGTGATTGCAGCTGTATGAGTAAAGCCAGAGCTGATCATCAGAAAGTAGACCAGCACTGAAAGCGCTGGCCCTAAAAGTAAAGCAAATTGTCGAATCTTTTGTTGCATTGCTTAACGCCCCCATTTAGTTAAGCGATATGGCTGATGCTTATGGTTTGTCTTGAGTGTCTGTCTGCTGTTTGTCTGCCTGTTTTTTTGAGTCTGGTTTAGATTGGTCGGTCAATTGAGGTGTTTCTTTTTTATGGTCATTGTCTGAGCCACCTTCATCACCTTGTTTTTCATTATCATAAGGCTGCGGTTTAACCCCTTTTGGAACCTTCCAATGATTTGCCGATCGTTTTAAGGCAATGATGCCAGAAAACAAAATGGCAAAAATGATAAAGGTTACGGCAATTGCTTTTAACATCCTGTACCTCGCTAATGTGTTTGGTTTTGGAGCTATGCAGGCTTGCAGATATTCATAACATATTTATGCACCAGAACATCGAGCTTTGGCATGATAAATTGCTTTCCGCCAATATCTGACTGCTCCAGTGTTTGCCTTAATAACTCCAGCGGAAATTCTTGCAGTGCTTTTTCTGCAATGGGCTGATAACTGATATGCCACGGCTCGCAGGCAACCCCACCGATATCCTGAGCATAAGGTTTAAAAAACTGGTATTGGCTTATGTGATCTTCGAGCCAATCGCTCAAGCTGGCGCAAGGGCCTTGTTTGGCGAACTCCTGCTCGGTTAGTTCCACTTCATGGCCCATATCAATGGCGCTGGCATCAAATACATCAAAATCAGTGCCCCAGTGATGGCGGCTGGCTCCGGGTAAAGCAGAATAGTGTAGTATCGCATTCACTCTTTCCTGCCCATCAAGATCCTGGGAGTTAACGGTCGAACCGTCGCGCAGGTTAAGGGTGACTTCCTGATAATATTTTTTGTTCCAGATGGAAAGCTGATGCTCAAATGAACGGTAGCTGCTGACAATACGTAGCGGAATACCATCAAGCTCAGAGCGACGAATTAGTTTTGCAATCGGCACCAGCACTTCATGATGGCATTGAAATTTTTGACCCAGCAGTTCGCTGTTGTCTGCAATGTGCAACAGGTGATCCTGATTAAGACCGATAATCTGTTCCGCTGTCATCATCGAAGAGTGCATAAAGTGCCTTAAGCTTATTGATTAGAATGTTTTTGGTGTTGCCAATAACTCTACCAAAATCTGGTAGTAGACTTCAGTGAGCTTATCGAGATCTTCAATCTTAACGCATTCGTTAATCTGATGAATGGTTTTGTTAACAGGCCCAATCTCTACAATTTCGGCACCTGTTTTAGCAATAAAGCGACCATCCGAGGTGCCGCCGCTAGTTAATGGAGCTGTATCAATTTGGCAGACTGCTTTGATGGCGTTGCGGGCAGCTACTAGCAGGTGACCATGGTCGGTTAGGAAAGGCTCGCCATTGAGTTTCCAGTTAAGGTCATACTCAAGGTTATATTTGTCGAGAATTGCGAGGACTCTTTGCTGCAATTCTTCATGGGTCGTTTCAGTGGAATAGCGAAAATTAAACTCGACGTACTTTTCGCCCGGAATAACATTGCCTGCGGTACCAGCTTTGATTATGGCAATCTGAAAACTGGTGGCCGGAAAGAATTCATTGCCCTGATCCCATTCGGTATGAGCCAATTCATCTAACGCTTTGAGCGATTTATGAATGGCATTGTCAGCAAGATGAGGGTAGGCCACATGACCTTGCGTGCCCTTGATGGTTAAAAATCCTGTCAGTGAGCCGCGACGCCCGTTTTTGATGACGTCACCAAACTGCTCGCTACTGGAAGGCTCACCCACGACGCAGTAATCAAGCGGCTGGTTTCGTTTCATCAACTCTTCAACAACGCGGACAGTGCCATTGATAAAAGGGCCTTCTTCATCACTGGTAATCAGAAAACCTATTGAGCCATTATGATCAGGATAATCTTTAACGAAACGTTTGCTGGCAACCATCATGGCCGCCAGACTGGATTTCATATCTGCAGCACCACGACCATAGAGATAGCCAGCTTTTTCTGTTGATTCGAAAGGAGGTGTATTCCACTTGTCTAATGGCCCAGCCGGAACCACATCGGTGTGGCCGGCAAAAACAAATACCGGCCCTTCGGTTTTGCCTTGACGCAAAGACCAGAAGTTACTGGTATCTTCAAAGTTCATGATTTCATTGTTGAAGCCAAGAACTTCGAGATAATCCATCATCATTTGCTGGCAGCCAGCATCTTCCGGCGTTACCGAAGGTCGATTAATCAGATCTTTACTGAGGGCCAGCGTTTCGCTCATAGAATTATCTCGTTAATTGAAAATCGCCTGATACTGTTCAGGCTTGAAGCTCAAGTGGACATCAATATTGTTGCCGTCTTTCAGTACCAGCACTGGGCGTTTAATCAAGGTTACCTTTTCCAACATTAAGTCCAAAGCAGAATCTCGGTCGATATTGTCTTTGACTGATTGGTCAAGCGGCTTCCAGGCAGTACTGCGCTTATTTAAAAAAGTTTCCCAACCAATAGCCTTGTCCCAGCTTTCGATTTCTTTTCGCGGCAGAGGATTTTTCCGATAGTCGATAAACTCATGGTCTATCGCATTAGCCTCTAACCATTTAACAGCTTTACGCACTGTATCGCAATTTGGGATGCCATAGATTTTGACTGACTGACTCATAATGAAAGCTACCTCTTAAAATTTGTCCATGCGTAGTAAATCATTGATGCTGGTTTTGGCGCGAGTTTTCGCATCCACCTGCTTCACGATAACGGCGCAGTTCAAGTTGTATTTACCGCAATCAGAAGGCAAGCTGCCCGGCACAACCACAGAGCCAGCTGGTACGCGACCATAAGACACTTCATCGGTCAGACGGTTATAAATTTTGGTACTCTGGCCAAGGAAAACGCCCATGGAAAGCACAGAGCCTTCTTCGACAATGACACCTTCCACTACTTCAGAACGTGCACCGATAAAACAGTTATCTTCAATAATGGTTGGCCCAGCTTGTAATGGTTCTAATACGCCACCAATGCCAGCGCCGCCAGACAGGTGGACATTCTTACCAATTTGCGCGCACGAACCTACCGTGGCCCAGGTATCAATCATTGCACCTTCATCAATATAGGCACCGATGTTGGTATAGCTTGGCATTAAAACTACATTTTTAGCAATGAATGACCCATGACGGGCAATAGCGTGTGGCACTACTCGTGTGCCGCCAGCTTTGAACTCTTCTTCAGTCATGTTCTGGTACTTCATTGGCACCTTGTCGTAGAACTGAGCAAGGCCAGTATCAATCACTTTGTTGTCATTCAAACGGAACGATAGCAATACCGCTTTTTTCAACCACTGATGCACAACCCAGTCGCCATCAATCTTTTCCGCAACGCGAGCCTTGCCTGAATCAAGAAGATTTAAAGCTTCGCTAACTGCATCCTTAACTTCTTGTGGTGCTGATGCTGGCGATAGTTGATCGCGATTTTCAAATGCTTGTTCAATAGTAGTTTGTAATGACATAGTGTTTCTCTTTTACAATCAAATTAGGAATTGTGGGTTAGCCAGCAATGGCTTCTAAAATTTTCTGTTTCACTGCCTTCAAATCTGCTTTGTCTTTCAGTGGTTGATTATTGCGACGGCTTAGAGTGAAGGTATCTTCCACCCGCTCGCCAAGGGTCACAATTTTGGCTGAGTGAACCTTAAGTTCGCAGTCCATAAAAGCCTGCCCCAATTTTGCCAAAAGTGCAGGGCGATCCAAAGCGGTAATTTCTAAAGTGGTCAGGTTCGAGTTCTCGTCATAACTAAAGGCTATGCGAGTTTTGACATTGAAATGTTTCAAGCGGCTCGGAACTGCACGACTAACATCCAGCTTGCGATGCTCCAGATCGGACAGACCATCAATCAGGTTTTCCTGAATTTCCTGAATGCGTCGCTCGTATGATAGCGGGTGGCCTTGCTCATCAAGCACAATAAAAGTATCCAGACACAAGCCCTTGGGAGATGTGTATAAAGTTGCGGCTTGAATATTCAGATGGTTCTGACTGAGCAGCGCAGTGATCGCGGCAAACAGATCGCGCTGATCTTCAATCGCGATAAATACTTCGGTGCCTGCCTGAGAACGGTGATTCTTAATCGCAACGTAAGGAAGCTCAGGTTGCGACATCAACTGCTCGGTTTGCCAGATAATCTGCTCAGGGTGGTAACGCAATAAATATTCATCGCCGAGTTCTTCAAGCAGCTCTCGAATTGGCTCGATTGAGTCGCCAACCTTACCAAACTGCTCAAGCACCTGCTGGCGTGTATCCTGCACCATTTCGCTCTGATTCGCGCGAGGCGTGGATTGAGTAAGATACTGTTTGGTTGCTAAAAATAACTCTTTAAGCAACGACTCTTTCCAGGAATTCCACAGCGTTGGATTGGTTGCACGAATATCTGAAACCGTTAAAACATAGAGTAATTCAAGGTGTAAAATCGAAGGAATTTGTTTGGCAAAGGTTTCAATCACATCCGGATCGCTGATGTCTTTTCGTTGTGCCACCAATGACATAATGAGATGGTTTTTCACCAGCCATGATACGAGCTCGCAGATATGCGGTTCCAGGTCAATGCTTTGGGTGTATTCGAGTGCATCAACGGCACCCAGCTCAGAATGGTCACCGCCTCGTCCTTTGCCAATATCATGAAAAATCGCTGCCAGATAAAGAGGCGTTGGATCGACCAGTGTTTTCATGATCTTGCTACACAGCGGAAACTCCTGCTGGAACTCCGGCTTGTTGTAGCGAATGATGTGGCGCAGCAAAAAAAGTGTATGTTCATCAACCGTATAGGCATGGAACAGATCAAACTGCATCTGCCCCTCGATTTTTGCGAACAGGGGTATTAATGCACCGAGAATATTGGTTCGCTTCATCAAAGCAAAACCACGGCTGGTTAATTGCTTGGTTGATAAAAACTCTTTGAAGAAACTGATATTAATCGGGTCGTTCCGATATTGCTCATTGACGATCTGTTGGCTCGAACGAATGATGCGTAATGTACGCGCCTCAATCTCATGTATTTCGGGGTGCAGCGAAATATGCCGGAAAATCTTGATCAGACAGTGAGGCTTTTTATAGAAAAGATCCGGATCATTGGCGCCAATGCGGCCTTTATAAATATAAAAGTCGTCGTCCAGATCAATAACTTCCTGCCGCTCATCAGGACGTAGATGTTCTTGCTCAAATACCTGAATAAAGAGCTCATTGAGATTGCGGATCGACATCACTGCGCGATAATAGCGCTGCATCATGTGCTCAACGGCGAGCTTGTGATCGTCATCCTCATAGCCAAGCCATTCAGCCACTTTTTTCTGGTGCTCAAACAAGAGCCGATCTTCACGTTTTTCACAAAGCACATGCAGAGCAAAGCGAACCCGATTAAGGTATTGCTGATGATTGATCAGGCTCTTATATTCGCGACGCGTGAAAATGCCATGGGCAATCAAATCGTGCAAGCTGCTGGTTTTGAAATGCTTGAGCGTGATCCACTGCATGACCTGTAAATCACGCAGGCCGCCCGGATTGGATTTAATATTTGGTTCGAGGTTAAAGGACGTATCCTTGAACTTGGCATGACGGGCGCGCTGCTCGCTGACCTTGGCCTGGAAAAATTGCTCAGAAGGCCAGAAGCTTTCGGACTTTATCACCCTGAGCAGGTCTTTAAAAAGAGCGCTTCCACCACACAAAAATCGGGATTCGATAAGGTTAGTGGCAACCGAAATATCGGTTCGAGCCAGTTCTTCGCATTGACTAACGGTTCTGACACTATGGCCGACTTCAAGGCCAATATCCCATAAAAAGGCCAGCCAGGACTCCAGTTCCTGAGTGTGTTCAGAACTTGCCTCTTCGCTTAACAGCACCAGAATATCAAGGTCGGAATAGGGCTGAAGTTCCTCGCGACCATAACCGCCAACTGCAATCAGAGCAGAATGGCCATTGACCTGAAACTGTTGCCAGCTGGAAATCAGGATATGATCGAGTAGAGCACTGCGAGCTTTAAGCAGCTGATTGATACTGGTGCCTTTCTTGAATTGCTTGACCAGCGCATCCAGACCAGCCTGTAAATAATCTTTGTAGCTTTTGAGGCGTGCTACAGGATCGCTGGCATCGCTTCCTTTAAATAGCTCTGCTGCTTTTGGTAGGTAATTGTATTTATCCGGACTAGCCACGATTTATTTGAAGGGCTCTTCGCTGCGGCGAGTTAATACTTCAACACCATCAGCGGTAACCAATAATGTATGCTCCCACTGCGCAGACAGCGACTTGTCCTTGGTCATTACGGTCCAGCCGTCTTTTTTATGATGCTTCACGAATCGCTTGCCCGCATTAATCATCGGCTCGATAGTGAAGGTCATACCCTCTTTAAGCTCAACGCCAGTGCCGGGACGGCCATAGTGAGTGACCTGTGGCTCTTCGTGGAAGGTATCGCCAATGCCATGCCCGCAATATTCGCGCACGATGGAATAGCCTTTACCTTCGGCATATTTCTGAATGGCAGCGCCAATATCGCCCAAACGTACGCCAGGTTTAACCATATCAATAGCCAGGTAGAGCGCTTCCTGGGTGGTGTCGATTAACTTTTTCGCCTGTGGCGTTGGCTCGCCGACCACAAACATCTTGCTGGTGTCGCCGTGATAACCATCTTTAATGACAGTCACATCAATATTGACGATATCCCCATTGCGCAGTGGCTTCTTGCTCGGAATGCCGTGGCAGACGACATCATTGACTGAAGTACAGACTGATTTAGGGAAGCCGCCATTGCGTACCGGCTCGGTTGGCTGGCCATCATCATCCAAAGCCACAGGATAGGGCGCACCACCATAATACAGAGGTGCAGGGTAACAGCCTTGCACCTTAACAATATGCTCATGACAGATGTCATTTAGCTCTTCGGTAGTCACGCCCTTTTTGACGTGCTCGCCGATCATTTCCAATACTTCCGCCGCCAGACGCCCGGCAACACGCATTTTTTCAATCTCTTCAGGAGTTTTAATCTTAATCGTCATCTTCTGCCCAAATGATGCTTGCACAAAACCTTATGATTCAAAGGGTTAGTGGAAGCTGAAACGGTAACTCGTAATTTGCGGTCTATTCTAACGAATTGTAGGAAACAAGGGAAACAGGATAAGTAAATGACTATCAATAAGGAGGCTAAACTATGAACTGTATATTTTTTTGACATGCCAGATCTTGTTTTATATTATCCGAGCGGTGTTTGCGCTTTATTAATAATAATTAATAGTAGTAAATACATAACAATTACTAAATTGAGGAAAAAACAATGAAAAAAGTATTAGCTATCACTTTTGGGGCTATTTTATCAACTCAAGCAGGTATCGTATCAGCAGAAGAGGGTAAGCCTGGAACAGGTCCTAACCCATTTACTGATTGTGGTATCGGTGCTGCATTATTCCCAGATACTCACTGGGCTGCAGTAACTTCTAACATCATTTGGGACGTAGGTACAACAGCGGTAACATCTGCAACTGCAAGCCCTGAGACTTGTAGTGGTAAGAACGTTGAAGTTGCTCAGTTTATCAGCACTTCATATGACAACCTGGTTGAAGATACTGCGCGTGGTGAAGGTCAATATTTAACTGCAATGCTAGATATCTACGGTTGTAGTGCAACTGCTCGCACTGAAATGACCTCTAATATTCGTGGTAAAGTTGGTGAGTCTGTAAGCAGTGATGACTACAACTCAATGACTAACGGTCAAAAGGCCGAAAATTACTACTTAATCGTAAATGACGTAGTAAGCTCAAGCCCAGCAGGTACTTGCGCAGCGTAATGCAATATGAGTCAGTCATCGTTTGATGGCTGACTTTTTCTCTGAATTCTCTCCTGTTAATAAACTTCTATGAAAACCTTTAAGCCCTTTGGGCAGTTTGTTTTATTGTGTCTGCTTACTTTTCAGATCATGGCACAAGCCAATGAGCAACTATCAGAACAAGAATTAACTCAATTAAGTCACTCTCGCACCTGGCTTAACTTGTTGCACTACGAAGAAGACTCATCAAGTCCATCAGGATTCACTAGTGCAATTCATAATCCTGCTTTTTTTATTTCCAAGTCTGGAAAAACAGAACCTCAACAAGAGCTGATAGCAACCATTGATGCTTTCACAGGCGATAGTAGTCAGGCTCAACTGAAACAATATCACTGCCAATTCCCTGCAAGATTGCTATGGCTTCGCACTCAGCTAGGAAATGATTTTGCTAAAGAAAAAATATTAAACGGTTGTGAGGAGTATAGAGAGTGGACAAGACAAGGCAGTATCAACAGTATAAGCATCGTCTATGCAACCGGATATTTAGGAAATCCTGCTTCTTTTTATGGTCACACTTTGCTGAAATTTAATTCCTCGGAAGAAAATAAAAACACACACCTTCTAGATTCAAGTTTAAATTATGGAGCAATTGTTCCAGATAATGAAAACCCTGTTGTGTATATCCTTAAAGGACTGTTTGGCGGTTATGACGCTGGCTTTACACAAATAGAATTTTACTTCCATGAAGGCAATTATGGCGAAGGCGAGCTCCGGGATATGTGGGAATATGAGCTGAACCTGAGTCAGGATGAAGTTGACTTATTGGTAGCCCACTCCTGGGAAGTCTTAAGAAAAGAATACACATACTATTTCCTGAAAGAAAATTGTGCTTACAGAATGGCAGAGTTGTTCAGTATTATTGATGGCCTGGATGTTGTACCAGATGGGCAGTTCTGGACATATCCGCAAGATGTAGTTCAGTTGCTGCCGTCGCTTGAACGAAATGGGGAAAAACTAATAAGAGATATTTATAAATACCCTTCGCGTCAAACTCGCCTTTATAACAAGTACTCACAGCTCTCTTTTGACGAAAAAAAGCATGTTGAAGCTGTAATTGATAGTACCTCTTATTTGAATAGTGCTAACTACGAAAACCTCTCAACTCAAAGCAAACATAGGGTTCTTGATACCTTGCTGGATTATTACCAAATTATCGAAGACTCCGAAGATGAACAGTCTAAAAGAGCTTACCAGGCGGTTTTGGCGGCTCGATTTAAAGTTGAGCAGGGACAGTCTAATTTTGAGAAAAAATACAATAAACAAAAAGGCCCACATTCAGGTCGAAAACCGAGCCTGATATCTCTTGGTACTGTTAATCATGAAGTCTGGGGGCAGTATGAAACCATAAAGTTAAGGCCTGCTTATTATGATTCATTAGACGCTAGTAGCGCACATATTGGCTTTTCTCAACTTAGCATGGGTGAGCTGGGGTTAACCCATCATGATGGTAGTTATGCCTTGGACTACCTGGATGTAATCAACATTCAAAGCATTAACAGCAAAGCAACCGGTTTGCCACAGGACAGCGGTAGTCCCTGGAATCTGCGAGTTGGCTGGGAGCGAGACACCTTTTCTTGCTTAGACTGTTCGCTATTCAAGATTCAGGGTGATATGGGGTATAGCATAGCTATTTCAGAAGATTTTGTCATTGCTGGGTATTTAGGCGGCGGGCTGCAAGAGTCCGGTTCTGTATTTGATAACTACTTTGGGCGTGCTAAGGCTTTCTCACAAGTCAACTTCTCATCGGCTTTACGGGGTAGAGTGACTTATGAGCACCGAGCCGACTTTGAAGGCAACTCGGAAGAGTCCATTGAAGTAAACCTGAGATTAGAACTTGCAAATAACTGGGAAAGCCGTTTCCTCTACAGAAAAAGTGATCAAGAAGAGATTGGTATATCTGTTGGTTATTACTGGTAGTCATCAGATAGCAAAACCGCCAGTAATTATTGGCGGTTTCTATGATCTATTGATTGAGGAAAGGGTGTGGTATCAATCCTTTAATACATGTTAAGAGCAACAACCTTCATCGATTGCTTGAATAATAGTAAATATGTTCATCATTACATCCCTTTTTGACCGATCCAGCGCCCAACTTTCTATTTAGATTTTCTGTTTTTAGCATCAATTGCCAGACCAACGACTAAACCCACGACAATACCTAACGGGATACTCAACGCAATATTACCCAGGGCTACCCCAAGCGCTGCGCCAACACCAACACCGACTGCCATAAAAACGCCGACAAAGGTTTGCGGTTCTTTCTTATCATTCTGCTCAGGTTGTTTGTTATCCATAATGTTCTCTCTTAAATATTCTGATGGGTGTTTTAAATATACAGATGCTCTATATATCAAATCAGGTCGACGATGTCATAAGTTCCTGTTTGTAGGATGCAAAAATTATGCTACCGAATACAAGCTCAATTGCGGCACCAGCAAATGCTCCAAACATAACAGGAGGGTTTAGGTAGTATAGTGCAAAACCTGACAAGGCTAGGGTGCCGCCCAGTACCAAGAAGACTTTCATGCCGTAAAGGGTGGTGAAAGTTAAATAGCGCCCGCCAATGACTAACAACATAGCAGGGAAGAACCACTCAATTTTGTATAACGATGCAGCAAAAGCAATCGGTATCGACAGCAGCATCCAGAAAGTACCTTCCATCGCCAATGGCCCCAATGGATTGTTTTTATCGTGTTTGCCAGAAGCACCGAAAAGCTTACAAAGAAGGATGGAAAGCGGGAAAATAAACATGCCGCCAATAATCAGCGCAGCAATTCCGTATTTCGGTGTGCTATAAACAGTGACCATTCCGGCCATTAACCAAATCAGGCCAGAAGTCACCACGCCTGGCGCACCGCCATAGTATGAGCGTCGCATGTTTTGTTGTGCATCATTGATTGTCATCATCTTAGTTTTCCTTATTAGAGGTTTTTATTGTTTAGTAATTTCCTGCAAATCTTCTCTTGAGTCTTGTGAGCGTGGGAGTTTAACTTCAATGATCCATCCGAAAGCTCTAAGAAGCTCTATAAAGTGCCAAGTTGGATCGGACTGGCCTTTTTCAATCCCAATTCTTGCTGACTCAGGAAATGCATGATGGTTATTATGCCAACATTCTCCATAAGTCAAAATCCCTAAACCCGGTAAGTTTGATGCCTGTACATAGGCGCCTTTAACTTTCCACCTGCCTTGGCCGGGGTTGTGGCAAAAGTAAGTTATTGTCCAATGTCCGACGACACTGAGAGAAACTCTGGCAAAGATCCCCCAAACCACAAATGGCAATCCACCAAAGTAATAAAGAATGAAAGCCAGTGGTATCTGGTGTAGACGCCAGGTCTTTTCGAGGAATTGATAAAATGGGTCTTGGTAAAGATTATCTTCTATCTGAAGGTGTGGAGGATGGGTAAATTCAAATCTGGAGGTCAGTTGCCACCATATATCTTTCCAGTAAGACCGTTTGTGCGAGAAAAAGTCGTGACACTTGGCTTGCCCTCTGGGCCCAGTCTCGCAAGTCATGAATTTTTATTACTCCATAAGGCCCAGACATGCCCACTAAGACACCAATATAAATTAAAACTCGTTCAACGGGTTTAATAGCTTTAAATGACCTATGAATCATCATTCTATGCATGCCAGCGCTATGGCCAATCAGTAGGGTAAAGTAGGTTAAAACAACAAAAAGCAGAACTGAACCGGGAGTGGTATAAAAGGGTATTAAAATAACCGAAGCCAGAAGCATCCCGAGATTCCAAACAGCTTTAGGACAATCAACTACAACCTCACCCTCACCCTCATTAGGATTAGCGTTATCACCGTTAATTCGTAAGACGGGTTCCATCATGAGGTATTAATTCCTATGTAATAGGAGAAGAGCCAGTTATTTAACGGCTCCCATAAAAACATATATCCAAAAGGAATTAGCCATACTGAACAGTACCCTCCTATTATGTAGTTTGTAACCACTTGTTTCTTAACTATATTCTTTATGAGTCCGAAGATTCCGGTGACTATAAATGGAGTTATTAAGCTTACAAACAGTATTTGGATAATGGATTTGTATGAGTGTTGAGTATATGAGTTAGAAATGATGTATATAATGCTTACAGTACATAGAACTGAAATCATAATTCCAGCAAAAATATGTAGGGGTGAATGCTCTGTAAAGCTTTTTAAAATACGGGCTGAGGCAATACAGGAGATGATGCCCAGAATGATTAAAGCAAGCAGGTATATAAACATAGTATTGATCTTTCCTTGAATTTATTGTTCTGAAGTGTATTTGACGTGAGTAATAAGAACAAGTCTGTTATTGACGAGTTAATCTGCGCTAACTCATCCTATGTACCAATAATGGCAGAATTAATAGATTCCCGCCTTCGCGGGAATGACGCATGAGAGGACTCTAATAATAAGGAGTGTGTGAAGAGGGGATTCGAAGGCCGAAATCCAACATAAATAATTGCTTCAAACCCTTAAAAATGGTATAAAGCGCGCCGTGGCTCGTAAGTGCGTCTGTTTTAGATGGATTTCTGGTCACGAAACCTAAACTACACACGCAAATCGACACATTTGCCGGGGTGCTCAGTCGGATTAAAGCTGGCTTGGGTCGGGAAATGGGATTTGCGGAGGCTTAACCCGAAATTCGGAGAATTTATTATGTCTAAAGTTAGTATGCGTGACATGCTACAGGCGGGCGTGCACTTCGGTCACAAAACCCGTTTCTGGAACCCTCAAATGCGTCCATATATCTTTGGTGCGCGTAACAAGATCCATATCATCAACCTTGAAGAAACTGTTCCTATGTTCAACGACGCGTTGAATTACTTAGGTAAAGTTGCTTCGAACAAAGGTAAAATTCTGTTTGTTGGTACTAAGCGTGCCGCTAGCGAAATTGTTAAAGAAGAAGCGACTCGTTGTGGTCAGTTCTTCGTTGATAAGCGCTGGTTGGGCGGTATGTTGACCAACTACAAAACTATTCGTGGCTCTATTAACCGTTTGAAAGACTTAGAAAAACAGTCTGAAGACGGTACTTTCGAGCGTTTGACTAAGAAAGAAGCTTTGATGCGTCGTCGTGAGATGGAGAAATTGGAAGCTTCTATCGGTGGTATCAAGAACATGGGCGGTTTGCCTGACGTATTGTTCGTGATTGACGCTGACCACGAAAACATTGCTATCGCAGAAGCTAATAAAATGGGTATCCCAGTTGTTTCTGTTGTTGATACCAATTCTAGCCCTAAAGGCGTTGATTACATCATTCCTGGTAACGATGATGCGATTCGTGCCATTCGTTTATACTGCGCAGCGGTTGCTGATGCGGTTCTTGACGGCAAGCAAAGCAGCGCTACTACTGCCGATCAAAGCGACGAGTTTGTTGAGGCTGAAGAAGCTTAATCAACGGGCTACAAAGGCTATTCTAAGGGGGCAATGCCCCCTTTTTTGAACTATTTACTGATATTCGTTGCAAGATTTAAGCAGCGAACGATATGCGGAGAGAAATCATGGCTATTACTGCAGCATTAGTTAAAGAATTACGTGAGCGCACTGGCGCTGGCATGATGGAGTGTAAAAAAGCTCTAGTTGAAGCTGACGGCGATGTCGAGTTAGCGATTGATAACATGCGTAAATCAGGTCAGGCGAAAGCGGCTAAAAAAGCAGGCCGTATCGCTGCTGAAGGTGTTATCTTGGCAAAATCAAACGGCGGCGTTGGTGTTTTGGTAGAAATCAACTCAGAAACTGACTTCGTTGCTCGTGACGAGAACTTCTTGAAGTTCGCTAACGCAGTTGCTGACCTGGCGTTAGAAAAAGGTATCGGCGACATCGAGACTTTGAACAGCACTGCAATGGAATCAGGCGAGACTGTTGAAGAAGCGCGCGCTAACCTGGTTGCTAAAATTGGTGAGAACATCACTGTACGTCGTGTAACTAAAATCGAAGGCGACAACCTGGGTGCATACATCCACGGCGGCCGCATCGGTGTTATGGTTTCAATGAAAGGTGGTGACGAAGGCTTGGCTAAAGACGTGGCTATGCACGTTGCAGCAAGCAACCCACAGTTCAACAAAGCTGACGACGTTGCTCCAGAAGTTATTGAAAAAGAGAAAGAAATCATCAAAGCTCAACCTGATATGGAAGGCAAGCCTGAAGAGATCGTTGAGAAAATGATGGTTGGCCGTATCAAGAAATTTGTTGGTGAAATCACTCTTGAAGGTCAAAACTTCGTTAAAGATCCATCAACAACTGTTGGTGCTTTAGTAAAATCTAAAGGCGCTGAAGTTGTTTCATTCACTCGTTTCGAAGTGGGTGAAGGTATCGAGAAGAAATCAGAAGATTTTGCTTCTGAAGTTGCAGCTCAAATGGGCAAAAAGTAAGCTAGGTTTAGCTTAAAGTAACAGTTCTCGATAGTCGCGATAGTTAAAGAGGAACCGCGCATGACAAACCCGGCTTACAAACGAATCTTGTTGAAATTAAGTGGTGAAGCACTGATGGGGCAGGAGGCGTTTGGAATCGACCCTTCGATTCTGGAGCGTATGGCAAAAGAAATTAAAGGGTTGAGTGAGCAGGGAATCGAAATTGGCGTGGTTCTTGGCGGCGGTAATATTTACCGTGGCCAGAAGCTATCCGAAGCTGGCATGAACCGTGTGACAGGTGATCACATGGGCATGCTGGCAACGGTAATGAATTCGCTGGCTCTGCAAGATGCTTTCGAGCGTGTTGGACAGCCAGCGAAAGTTTTATCGGCAATGCCTATCGATGGTGTTTGCCAGGGTTTTTCCCGTCGTGGAGCCATCAATTCCCTTGAAAAAGGTCGTGTCGTTATTTTCTGTGCCGGAACCGGCAACCCTTTCTTTACCACAGATACAGCAGCCTGTTTGCGCGGTATTGAGATTGATGCAGATTTAATCTTAAAAGCGACCAAGGTTGATGGTGTTTACTCGGCAGATCCCGCTAAAGATAAGAGTGCAGTGCGCTATGAGCAGTTAAGCTATAAAGAAGCACTGGACAAAGAACTTGCGGTTATGGACTTAACGGCATTCTGCCTGGCCCGTGACCATAAAAAGAATATTCGTGTATTTGATATGACCAAACCAGGAGCTTTGGAAAAAGCGGTTTTGGGTCATAATGAAGGGACCTTGATTCACCCCTGATAATCCAGGCGTCCGGAAATATCGCCGGCCGTTGATCCCAGCCCGAAATTGGGCATAATAGCCCTTGCTAATAAAGAACAAGCAAAATAGGAGAATTTTCTGTGATTAACGACATTCAAAAAGACGCTGACCAGCGTATGGATAAAACCATTGACTCATTTAAGAGTGACTTGGCAAAGGTTCGTACCGGTCGTGCTCACCCTAGTTTGCTTGAGCACATTATGGTGCCATATTACGGTGTTGATACGCCGATCAGTCAGGTCGCCAGCATCAGCGTTCAGGAAGGCCGTACCCTGTTGTTGCAAATTTTCGACAAGGGTGCCATCGAAGCCACCGAAAAAGCGATTCTGAAATCAGATTTAGGCCTAACACCAAGTGTAGCAGGGCAGGTACTTCGCATCACACTTCCACCACTAACAGAAGAACGTCGTAAAGAGTTTATTAAAGTGGTTAAGGGCGAAGCTGAAAACGCTAAAGTTGCTGTTCGCAATATTCGTCGTGATGCGAATAACTCATTGAAAGAATTAGAAAAAGAAAAAGAAATCTCTGAGGACGAATTGCGTCGTGCAGAGGACCTTATCCAGAAGTTGACAGACGCCAAGGTAGCGCGTATTGATGATATTTTGGCGGAGAAAGAAAAAGAATTGATGGAAATTTAATTTCCTCAGTGCTATTTCATGAACGCCGTGGGCTTATGCTTCGCGGCGTTCTTGTATTTAAGTCTTTGAAATTTAGGGTAGAACAGGGTGTCGAGTAACCAACCAGCTACAGCAGATAAGTTACCTCAGCATATTGCTATCATTATGGATGGCAATGGTCGCTGGGCTCAGGCGCGGGGTAAAAAGCGCGTATTTGGCCATAAAGCAGGCATGGAAAGAGCCCGCGAAATGGCGGAAATCTGTGGTGAGCTGGGCGTTAAGCATCTGACTTTGTTTGCTTTTAGTAGCGAAAACTGGAATCGCCCAGCCGATGAAGTCAGCTTCCTGATGGAGCTCTTTGCTACCAGTCTTAAAAATGAATCCAAAAAGCTTCATAAAAACAATGTCCAACTGAAGGTTATTGGCGATAAGGCCGGTTTCGACAAGGGCTTACAAAAAGCCATTGATAAAGCCGAAGCATTAACTGCTGATAACGATGGATTAACACTTTATATTGCAGCCAATTACGGTGGGCGCTGGGATATATTACAGGCTAGCCAGAAGTTGCTGAAAAGTAATGAGCAAATAACGGAAGCGAACCTTAGCCAATATTTGGCCACTGGCGATGCGCCTGATCCCGATCTGTTAATCAGAACGGGTGGTGAAAAAAGAATTAGCAATTTTTTATTATGGCAGGCTGCCTATTCCGAGCTCTATTTCAGCGATGCTCTGTGGCCTGATTTTGATAGCGAACATTTAAAGTTGGCATTGGCTGACTATGCACAAAGACAAAGACGCTTTGGCAAAACCGGTGAACAGGTAACAGGGTAAATTATGTTGAAACAAAGAATTATAACTGCGTTAGTGTTATTGCCGTTGGCGATGGCGCTGCTATTTTACCCAGGCCTGAAAGTGTTTTCGCTGATTCTGGTTCCTATCTTTGGGGTCATTGCCTGGGAATGGAGTCGTCTGTTACAAACCAATGTTGTTATCAAAACGCTATTTATTGTGATTGTCCTGCTGGCTCTTGGTGGTGTCTATTATTGGTTAAACCAACGAGAGTTTTTTGATTCTCCGGTTATTCCAGTTAACTGGACTGAGATTCATCCTTTTAAGTTGTTGATGGTGTCGGTAATGGGCTGGATAGTGGCTTTCGTGCTGATACTGCTCTATCCCAGGGCAGGTCGAGTTTGGTTACGCGGGCCCTGGTTACGTGCTTTGTTTGGTCTGGTTTTCTTAGTCAGTGCCTGGCTGGCGATTGTTATGATTCGAAGTACAGACATTGTCCAGAATCATTATTATGGTGGCTGGCTCTTACTGCTTATGTTTGTTGTGATCTGGGGAGCGGATGTTGGTGCCTATGTGTTTGGTAAAACTATGGGTAAGCATAAATTGGCACCAGTTGTAAGCCCGAATAAGACTTGGGAAGGCGCGATTGGCGGTTTGGTGACTGCAACGGCATTGTCGACGCTTGCCGCATACTTTATTGGATTATCTTTCTCTTTGGCTTGGTTTGCTTTGCTGGCAGTCATTCTGGTGGCTGTTTCAGTGATTGGCGATCTATTTGAAAGCATGCTGAAACGTCAAGCCAATATTAAGGACAGCAGTCAGATTTTGCCGGGTCACGGTGGCTTGCTGGACCGACTGGACAGCACTTTGTCTGTAGCTCCATTCTTTGTTGTTGCCTTGCTCATTGTCGAGCATGGCTTTAGCCTTAGTTTGTAATTATGACTGTACAACGCGAATCCATCTGTATCCTGGGCGCGACCGGCTCAATTGGAACTAATACGCTGGATGTTATTAGACGTCATCCGGAGCGCTATCATGTCTTCGCTCTGACAGCTAATCAGAACATTGATTTGCTTTTTAAGCAGTGTGAGGAGTTTTCGCCTGAATATGCAGTGCTGCCAGATGCTGAGCATGCCGCTACCTTGCAGAAGCGACTGAGTGAGCATGCTATTGACACCAAGGTGCTGGTAGGCGACGAGCAGCTGGCCTGGGTTGCCGCTCATGAAAGTGTTGATACGGTAATGGCTGCAATCGTTGGTGCGGCAGGTCTGTTACCGACTTTGTCAGCAGTCAAGGCTGGCAAAAAAGTATTATTGGCTAATAAAGAAGCGCTGGTAATGTCGGGAGCGATTTTTATGCAGGCCGTTAAAGACAGCGGTGCAACCTTGCTGCCAATCGATAGCGAGCACAATGCTATTTTCCAATGTCTGCCGGAACATTTCGTGGCTCAGGGTATCCAATCCTGCGGTATTCATAATATCGTTTTGACTGGCTCTGGTGGTCCTTTCCTGAAGAAGCCGCTGGCAGAATTTCCTATGATTAGCCCGGATGAGGCTTGCGCACATCCTAACTGGGTTATGGGGCGAAAGATTTCCGTTGATTCTGCAACCATGATGAACAAAGGGCTTGAGCTGATTGAAGCCTGCTGGTTGTTTGATGTCCATCCTGAGCAGGTTGAGGTGGTGCTGCACCCGCAGAGTATCATTCATTCGATGGTGCGCTACCTGGATGGCTCTGTGTTGGCACAGATGGGCAACCCTGATATGCGCACGCCAATTGCTCATGCGCTGGCTTTTCCAGAAAGAATCAGCGCAGGTGTTGAGCCATTAGATTTTATGCAGATTAGCCAGTTAACCTTTGAACAGCCAAGCTATGAACGCTATCCGTGTTTGAAGTTGGCAAAGGAAGCGATGGAGCAGGGCGGCAATACACCGGCAAGGCTCAATGCTGCGAATGAAGTAGCTGTCGCGGCATTTCTGGATGAAAAGATAAACTTTGATCAGATTGCTTCGGTGATTCAGCAAACATTAACCGAGACTGCGTATGCTGATGTGATTGATTTAAATTCAGTGTTGGAAGCTGATAAGCAAGCCAGAGACCGGGCGCACTCTATTGTCGATGGACTGGCTGCTAATTAATATGCTCACAATGTGGGCAAAAAACTGAGAATGATTAACTGATGACCGATTTTTTTTACAGTATTTTTGGCTTATTGATCCTGCTTGGGGTTCTGGTCACTTTTCATGAGTGGGGACACTACTGGGTTGCTAAGAAGCTTGGCGTAAAAGCGCTCAGGTTCTCAGTCGGTTTTGGTAAGCCTATCTGGGGGCGAACCAACAAGCAGGGCACTGAATTTGTTATAGCTCCTATACCATTAGGCGGTTATGTGCGATTTGTTGACGAGCGTGAGGGTGAGGTAGCCGAAGAAGACCTACCTTACGCATTTAACCGCCAGCCAGTCTGGAAACGAATCTTGATTGTTTTGGCAGGACCCATGGCTAACTTCCTGCTAGCCATTTTGGTTTATGCGGCCGTTTATATGATGGGCATTGCGGTCGGTAAGCCATTTGTAACTGATGTTTTACCTAATACGGTAGCTGCCGATGCCAATTTTCCAGAAAACAGCGAAATTCTCTCCGTTGATGGTGTGCCGGTAAACAGCCTGGAAGATGCAGTCTTTGCCTTTGTTGATCATATTGATGATGACAAAACCATAGAGGTCGAGGTGAAGCCGCTTAATCAGGAGCGAACAACAGTTGTTTTAGATGTTAGTCAATGGCAGGAGCCGGATGAAGGGACTATTTTTGACAGTCTGGGGCTCGATTTTGGGCCAGTTGATGGGGAGCCCAGATTAGGTAGTGTAGTTAAAAAATTACCGGCGGATAAAGGTGGATTAAAAGCACAGGACCTGATTCTGTCTGTCAATGGGCAAACGATTAGCCTGTGGAGCGAGCTGGTAGAGTTTATTGAGAATAACCCCAATAAGCCTATGCAGCTAGTAGTGCTAAGAAATGGTGTTGAGCAACAATTAACGGTCACTCCAAAGCCTAATGAGCGAGATCCTAATATTGGCTTTGTTGGAATCAGTCCTGCTTTTAAAGGCTATAACGTCATCAACTATGGCTTTTTCGAGTCAATCGGTAAAGGTGCTGAGCAGACATGGGTGATGGTTGAGCGCATTGGTAGTTTCCTGGGTAAGTTGATTACGGGGAAATTATCGATTAAAAACCTGGGTGGTCCAGTTGGAATTGCCCAAGGAGCAGGCCAGACTGCACAGGCCGGAATGGTTGCATTCTTGCTTTATCTCGCTATGATAAGCGTCAATTTAGGCTTCGTGAACCTGCTGCCAATCCCAATGCTGGACGGTGGTCATTTAATGTACTATCTTGTCGAACTTGTTCGTGGCAAGCCTGTCTCTGAAAAAATTATGGAACTTGGTATGAGAGTTGGCATCATACTAGTGCTGACAATCATGGCGATTGCGCTATTTTTCGATATAACCCGAATAAACCAATAGAGAACAATTAATGCGTTTGATAACAAAAACAGTTACGGCTTTAGTATTATCTGCACTTTTTTCCAAAGCAGGCGCAATCGAGCCTTTCGTTGTAGAAGATATCCAGGTAGAGGGATTACAACGTGTAGAGCTTGGTTCATTTTTTACCGAGCTTCCGATTCGTGTTGGCGAAACGATTGATGATGCGCGAGCACCTGGCATTATTCGTGCTATTCACCAAACGGGTAACTTTGAGTTCGTAAAGCTGGAAAAAGAAGGCAATACGCTAAAGATTACCGTCGTTGAGCGCCCCGTTATTACTGACATCATTCTTAAAGGCAACAAGGTTCTAAAAACTGATCAGTTGCTAGAAGGTATGGAAAGTGCAGGGATTTCAAAAGGTGAAGTTCTCAATAGTTTTGTTCTTGAAAAAATTGAACAAGAGATTGCTAATCAATATTACTCTAATGGCCACTATCACATCAGTGTAGAGAAAAAGCTTGCTGAGTTGTCCCGTAACAGAGTACAGCTTCATATCACTATCAATGAAGGTGGTTCGGCAAAAATTAAAGAGTTCAATATCGTGGGTAACGATATATTCCCAGATGATAAGTTGCTGTCACAGTTTGAGTTAACCACTGGTGGTTTATTCACCTTTATAACCGACGACAATAAATACAATAGTGTCACTCTGGAAAAAGATTTAGAAACACTAACCTCATACTATAAAGATCGTGGTTATCTTGAGTTTAAAATTACATCTACTGAAATTTCATTAGCTAATAACGAAGAAGATATCTATATCACTATCGTAGTGGATGAAGGTGAAGTGTACACCGTTTCAGGAATAGACGTTATTGGCGACTTTAATTTCGAAGTTGACACCATTAAACGAATGATTCCTCTAAAGGAAGGTGATACTTATTCCGCTGCTGCAATGACTTTTGCTGAAGAGCAGATTAAGCAGTTCCTGGGTATTTATGGTTATGCTTTTGCTCAGGTCAGAACCATTCCTGAAGTGTCAAAGGATACTCCTGAAGCAAAGCTAATTGTTCTGGTGGAGCCAGGTGAAAGACATTATGTTGATCGCATCAACTTCGAGGGTAATACCTCAACAGATGAAAATGTATTGCGTAGAGAGCTTCGCCTACAGGAAGGTGGCTCCCTTTCCTCAACACTAGTCGAGCGTTCCAAAATTCGTTTACAGCGACTTCCTTACATTGAAGAAGTTAAGGTAGATACTGTAAAAAAAGAAGGAACCACTGACAGAGCTGACGTGATGTTTTCAGTGAAAGAGCGTAGTGCTGCGCAAATTAGTGGTGGTCTTGGGTACAATGACTTTTATGGTATGACCATCAATGGCGAGTTATCCCACAGCAACTTTATGGGTACTGGTAACTCTGTCGGCTTGGCGCTAAATACCAATAAAGCTATCAAAAGCGTTCGCTTGAATTATACAGATAATTACTTTACGCAAGATGGTGTTGGTCTGTCATCCAACATTGTTTACAGTGAAACGGATTACGGTAAGTTAAACCTTATTGCTCAGAGCTTAGATACTCTGGGCTTTGGCTCAACCGTATATATTCCAACAGGTGAGTACTCAACCTTTAATATTGGTTTTAACGCCTCTCAGAATGAACTGACTTCACCAATTACTAACTCTCAACGAGTCATCGATTTCTTTGATTTACTGGGCTACGATGCGACTGTTGACTCAGAAGTTGATTTTGATATTTTTTCGGTAAATTTTGGTTACAGTATCAATTCGTTGAATCGTGCCATTTTTCCATCTAAAGGGAATCGCCATCGTTACGGTTTGGACGTGGGCACAGCTATTGGTGACCTTGAATTCTACAAAGCAACCTATGATTATGACTATTACTTCCCGATTTCAAATGATGGATGGATTTTCTCTATCCGAGGGGGGCTAGCATTTGGTGATGGCTATGGTGATACGGAAGATTTACCTTACTTCCAAAATTTCTATGGTGGTGGTAGTTCTTCATTGAGAGGGTTCGAAACAAATACGATTGGTCCTAGAGACATTCAAAGAGTAAGAACGACTCAGAGTGTGCCAAGTCCGATACCTGGAGGTGGCAGCACAACAGTCATTTTGCCTAGCGAATATGATCGTTTGTATATTGGTCGATATTCTGTAGGAGGGAATGCTCGATTCCTGAATTCTTTTGAATTAATTTTCCCAACTCCATTTATTGAGGATACCTCAAATGTGAGAACCAGCTTCTTCGTAGATGTCGGGAATGTTTGGGATACCAAATTTGACGCGGAGCGATTTGAAGGGTTAAATGTTGAGCCGAATAGTATTTTATCCTTTGTTCCTGATTACAGTGATTACAAGGATTATAGAGCGTCGTATGGTATTTCATTGCAGTGGTACTCTGCCATGGGGCCATTACAATTTAGCTTATCAAGACCACTGAAGAGTGAGCCTTATGATGACACGGAAACTTTCACCTTCTCAATTGGTCGAACATTTTAATTAATTATTTATAGCAAGTTATCGGAGAAATATTTTGAAAAAATTATTAGCAGTATTTTTATTTGTTGCAGCAAGCATGCCATTAATGGCAAATGCAGAGACAAAGATTGGTATCATTAACTTTGGTGAGGTTATGGCCAAAGTCCCACAAAAAGACGCAATTAATCAGAAGTTAAAGAAAGAGTTTTCTGGTCGTGAAAATGAACTGAAGCGTTTGGGTGAAGAGATAGAAACTGCGCGTACCGAATACATTAACAACGTTGCTACAATGTCTGAGTCTCAGGCCACTGAGAAAAAGCGTGCAATCCAACAAAAGATGTCTGACTTCCAGTTAAAAGAAGCAGCTTTTAAAGAAGATGTTGAAAAGCGTAGTCGTGAAGAGCAGGTCAAGCTAGGTAATCAGATCCGTACAGCCGTTGAAGCAGTAGCGAAAAAAGGTGATTTTAATATCCTTTTAGATCGTCAGTCTGCTCCATATATTGATAGTTCTGTACCTGACGTAACGGATCAAGTTTTAGCTGAGCTATCTAAATAAGCCAATTAAAGTGTAAAAATATTGCAACCTGATGATAAGTGAGTAGTATTATTCTTAACAAAGGTCTATTCAGGTAGTCAGAGATTTGCAAAAAACACTTCAAGAAATCGCTGAGCATATTGGCGCTGAGCTTAGAGGAGAACCGCAGTTAGTAATAACTGCGGTTTCGCCGTTAAATAAGGCGCAAAAAGGTGAGCTTAGTTTTATCAGCGACAAGAAATATCTTAGCCACGTCGAAACCAGTCAGGCGTCTGCTTTGATCGTCAATTCGGCGATTGCTGAGCAATTAAGTGGCAATCTGTTAGTGATGAAAGATCCTTATCTGGGCTATGCAAAAGTTGCTCAGATATTCGACACGACCCCTCGTCCAGCACAGGGCATTTCATCGAGTGCAACCATTGCTGAATCTGCTCAGCTTGGTGCCAATGTAACGGTTGATGCCAATGCCGTGATTAAGGATGGTGCTGAGATAGGCGACAACGCCATCATTGGGGCCGGAGTTGTCATTGGCGAGAATGCTAAGATTGGTGCCAATACCCTCATTTATCCTAATACGGTTATTTATCATTCGGTTAAAATCGGCAAAGACTGCATTATTCATGCCAATGTGGTCATTGGTTCGGATGGTTTTGGCTACGCCAATGATCGGGGTGAGTGGGTTAAGATCCCGCAAGTCGGTAGTGTTATCATAGGTGATTCGGTAGAAATCGGTGCGCATACAGCAATTGACCGCGGGGCGCTAGAAAATACGGTTATTGGAACAGGCGTTAAGCTCGATAATCACATCCATATCGCGCACAATGTGGTAATTGGCGATTATACTGCGATTGCAGGCTGTACAGCGATTGCTGGCAGCACAACAATTGGAAAGCACTGCACAATAGCTGGCAGAGTGAGTATAATTGGCCACCTTGAGGTATGTGACAAAGCACATATCACAGCAACGACTTTTGTTAATAAATCGATTACTGAGCCTGGGGCTTACTCTTCGGGCACAACATTCCAGACCAATAAGGAATGGCATAAAAGCGCTGTACGTTTCAGACAACTGGATGAAATGTGGCGTAAACTAAAACAGCTGGAAAAAGAATTAGGGCAGCTAAAAGACTCAAGAGATGATAATGATGAGTGAGAATAACGTAACAGAAATGAATTCAATGGATATCTATGAGGTTATGAAACACCTGCCTCACCGCTATCCATTTTTATTGGTTGATCGAGTGGTCGACTTTAAAAAAGGGGAGTATTTGAAAGCCATTAAGAATGTGACTGTCAATGAGCCATTCTTTCCGGGGCATTTCCCGCACCGACCAGTATTTCCAGGAGTTTTGATGCTTGAAGCCATGGCTCAGGCCAGTGGTATTTTGGCATTTAAAACTACTGAAGCTTTGCCAACAGATGATTCATTATTCTATTTTGTTGGTATTGATGATGCTCGTTTCAAGAAACCAGTAGAACCAGGTGATCAAGTAGTAATGGAAGTAACTGTCTTGAAACGCAAACGCGATATGTGGAAGTTTTCTGCTGTTGCCACCGTTGACGGCAAAGTAGTTTGTTCCGCCGAACTCATGTGTGCAAAGAAGGATATTGTGTGATCCATCAAACCGCCATTATTGACCCTTCAGCAAATATCGCTGACGACGTAGAAATTGGCCCATATTCGATTGTCGGTAAAGAGGTTTCCATCGACTCCGGGACTGTAGTAGGCCCTCACGTCGTGATAGGAAGCTATACCACCATCGGAAAAAATAACCGTTTTTTCCAGTTTTCTTCAATAGGTGAAGAAAATCAGGATAAAAAGTATGCGGGCGAGCCCACTCGTACCATCATTGGTGATGGCAACGTGTTTCGTGAGTGCTGTACGGTTCATCGTGGCACGGTGCAGGACAGCTCCGAAACGCGTATCGGCAATAATGGCTGGTTCATGGCCTATACCCATATAGCACATGACTGCGTGTTGGGGGACAATATCATCATGTCCAATAATGCGACCCTGGCCGGCCACGTTCATGTGGGTGACCATGTGATTCTTTCCGGCTTTGCCAAGATCCATCAGTTCTGCAAGATTGGCGCCCATGCCTTTATTGGCATGGACTGTGCTATCAGTAAAGATATTCCACCTTTTGTATTAGTTGCTGAAAACGCCCCTTATGGACTCAACTCTGAAGGTTTAAAGCGTCGCGGCTTTTCTTCAGAAAGTATTAGTGAGCTCAAGCGTGCCTATAGAACCATTTATCGTAAGTCACTGAAAACCGAAGAAGCCATTGCTGAAATGTCGGAAAGTTCCGATCCGCATGTGCAACAAATGATAGAATTTTTGCAGAATGCGAACCGAGGTATTTTGCGCTAAGCGATTCATCGCTGATAGACAGACTGTCGCAAACGCCCGATCTGCTTATATCAATCTTAAGTACAAAAGAATAAAGGGGTATAGCGATGCAGACATCGCCTTTTGCTGACAATACCGTAGCAGACTCAGTGACCAAAATTGCCATTATCGCCGGGGAGTCCTCCGGCGATATTTTAGGTGCCGGTTTAATCAAAGAGCTAAAAAAGCACTTTCCTAATGCCGAGTTTGAAGGCATTGCCGGTGATTTGATGCAGGCTGAAGGCTGCAAAAGCCTTTATCCCATGGAATCTCTAGCGGTAATGGGCATTGTGCCGATTCTTAAACGTCTTCCAGAATTATTAAAAATGCGCCGCGAGCTTGCCAAACGTTGGATAGAATCACCGCCCGATATGTTTATTGGCATTGATGCTCCTGAGTTCAATATTGGTCTGGAAATGAAGCTCAAAGCAAAAGGCATCAAAACCATCCATTATGTCAGCCCTTCGGTCTGGGCCTGGCGACCAAAGCGTATTTTCAAAATTCGCAAAGCCACCGACCTGATGTTATGCCTATTCCCTTTTGAGCAGGACATTTACCAGCGTCACGCGATTGATACCTTCTGCGTTGGACATCCTCTTGCCGATCAGATCCCAATGGAGATGGATAAGTTAGAGGCCAGAAAGCGTTTGGAATTACCAGATGTGGATGCCAGACGCGTTATCTGTATCATGCCCGGCAGCCGTGGCTCAGAGATGAAGTTTCTGGGTCAGGACTTTATCGAAACTGCTAAATTGATTAAGGATTATTACCCCAGCACCCAATTTATTGCACCGATGGCGAATCAGGCACGCCGTCAGCAATTTGAAGCTTTGTTACAAGAAACAACCGATGCGCCTGATATACAGTTAGTCGACGGTCAATCCAGAGACTGCATGGCAGCCAGCGATTTATTGGTGATGGCATCCGGTACTGCCACTCTTGAAGCTATGCTGATTAAGCGGCCAACTGTGGTTGCCTATAAGGTTGGCGGTTTCAGCTATCAGATTTTTAAACGGTTACTGATTATTGATACCTTTGCCATCCCAAATCTGTTGGCTAAAAAGCCATTGATACCTGAGCTGATTCAGGACGAGTGCACACCAGACAATATTTTTGCCGAGGTTCGCGCCTGGCTTGAAGACGATGGTCAACGTTGGCAAGAAACAAAAGCGGTATTTGACCAGTGGCATGATAAGCTACGCAAGAATGCCGATGTGTATGCCGCTAATTCTATTACCCAGTGGTGGCTGGATAATGCACGCTAACAGCCTATTTTGAATATAAAAGAAAACCTCATGGAACAAACAATATTAATTGCAGGTGTTGATGAAGTAGGGCGCGGTCCATTGGCAGGGCCAGTGGTTGCGGCTGCGGTGATTCTTGATCCAGCAAATCCAATTGCCGGACTGGCTGATTCTAAAAAGCTGACCGAAAAGCGCCGTGAAGCCTTGTCTCTTGAGATCAAGGAAAAAGCTCTGGCCTGGTCGATAGCGCGAGCAGAAGTCGAAGAAATTGACCGTATCAATATTTTACAGGCCAGTCTCCTAGCCATGAAGCGCGCGGTTGAAACATTAAGCCATTTACCCGAGTTGGCCTTGATTGATGGTAATCATTGCCCTGAACTGGACTGTCGTATGGAAGCTATCATCAAAGGTGATAGTAAGGAACCGGCGATCAGTGCTGCCTCGATTTTGGCCAAAGTGGCACGTGACAATGAAATGGTTGAAATGGAGCAGGCTTATCCTGGCTATGGCTTTGCGAAACACAAAGGCTACCCGACTCAGCAGCATCGCGATGCTATCTTAAAGTTGGGAATCACGCCGATTCATCGCCGTTCCTATGCACCAGTACAGCGAATGCTAGAGTTTTAGTAATTGAACGCTAACTCATTGAAATTATAATTAAAATTATCAAAACCATTAAAACACTGGAAACAATTTGGCTGGCTTTTATAATAAGTCAGATTATAACGATACCTAACCAGCCAGAACCACAAGAGCTAACAGACAGAAGACTATGACGCCACGCTTTATTCACCTCAAAATGCATACCGAATACTCTATGGTGGATAGTGTCGTGAGGGTTAAGCCGCTGATCGCGCATTGTAAGGAACACAATATTCCGGCAATCGCCATGACTGATCAGATGAACATGTGTGGTCTGGTCAAATTCTATTCTCAATCAGTATCCGCAGGCATTAAGCCGATAGCAGGCGCTGACTTATTAATCCAGAATCCGAACAATGAGGACGACTATTTTCGTGTCACAGCGCTGTGCATGAACAATACAGGTTACCTCAATCTCAAGTATCTTATTTCTCGCGCCTACCTTAAAAACCAGCATCGCGGTTTACCGTTAGCGAAAAAAGAATGGCTGCCTGAGTACGCAGAAGGCTTGATCATTCTATCTGGCGGACGCCAGGGTGATGTGGGCAAGGCCTTGTTGGCCGGCAATATGGATCAGGCAGCGTCTAATCTGGGTTTCTGGAATCATCATTTTAAAGACAGATTCTATCTCGAGCTCCAGCGCACGGGTCGCCCACAGGAAAATGAATATATTCATCAGGTAATTGGCCTGGCGCAGGGCGCCAGCACGCCGGTAGTAGCGACCAATGATGTGCGTTTCCTGCACAAAGAAGACTTTGATGCGCATGAGGCGCGGGTCTGTATTAATCAGGGGCGTGTGCTTGCCGACCCGCGTCGTCCGCGCGACTACAGTGAACAGCAGTACTTGCGCAGTGAAGCAGAAATGGTCGAGCTGTTTCAGGATATTCCTGAAGCACTGGAAAACAGCGTAGAGATTGCTAAACGCTGTAATCTGGATATGCGCCTTGGTGAATACTTCCTGCCGGAATTCCCCATTCCAGAGGGCATGACCATTGAGCAATACTTTGAGAAAGTCTCGAAAGATGGCCTCGAAGAACGGCTCGATCAATTGTATGACCGCAGTGCTGAGAACTTTGCTGAAATCCGCAAAGAATATGATGAGCGTCTGCAGATTGAGCTGGACGTTATCAATCAGATGGGGTTCCCCGGCTACTTCCTGATCGTTGCCGACTTTATTCAATGGTCGAAAAATAATGGCGTGCCAGTAGGCCCTGGTCGTGGTTCCGGTGCTGGTTCTTTGGTGGCATACGCCATGAAAATTACCGATCTTGATCCGCTGGAATACGACCTGCTTTTCGAGCGATTCCTGAACCCTGAACGTGTTTCGATGCCTGACTTTGACGTCGACTTCTGTATGGAAGGGCGTGATCGAGTCATTGACTATGTTGCCGAACGTTATGGTCGTAACAGTGTGTCGCAGATTATTACTTTCGGAACCATGGCCGCCAAGGCGGTGATTCGCGATGTGGGCCGTGTGCTAAGTCATCCCTATGGCTTTGTTGATAAGCTGGCCAAACTGATTCCTTTCGAAGTCGGCATGACGCTGGAAAAGGCTTTTGAACAGGA
Organism: Kangiella sp.; assembly: GCA_048268505.1. Taxonomy (GTDB): domain Bacteria; phylum Pseudomonadota; class Gammaproteobacteria; order Enterobacterales; family Kangiellaceae; genus Kangiella. Next base: position 137,425 of record JBLWVK010000001.1, read on the forward strand.
GCCAGAATTACCACGTTTATACGAGGAAGACGAAGACGTTCGTGAGATGTGGGACTTGGCGCGTAAGCTTGAAGGTGTCACTCGAAATGCCGGTAAGCACGCTGGTGGTGTGGTTATCGCACCGAATGATCTGGAAGAATTTGCACCACTCTATTGTGACGAAACTGGCCATAATATTGTTACTCAGTTTGATAAGGACGATGTGGAAAGTGCCGGTCTGGTCAAGTTTGACTTCCTGGGTCTAAGAACCCTGACCATTATTGACTGGGCACTGGAAACAGCGAACGCGATTATTGCCAAGAAAGGCGAAGAGCCAATCGATATCACAACCATTGATACCGAAGATCAGCAGGTTTTCGATTTGCTGCAACGCGCAGATACCACCGCTGTATTCCAGCTTGAGTCGCGTGGTATGAAAGACCTGATTAAGCGTCTAAAGCCGAACCGCTTCGAAGACATTATCGCACTGGTTGCATTGTTCCGTCCCGGGCCATTGCAGTCCGGCATGGTTGATAACTTTATTAATCGTAAGCATGGTCGCGAGATAGTTTCTTACCCCGACCCACACTACCAACATGAATCCCTAAAAGAAATTCTCGAACCGACCTACGGCATCATCCTCTATCAGGAGCAGGTGATGCAGATTGCTCAGGTTTTGGCTGGTTATACGCTTGGCGGCGCGGATATTTTGCGTCGTGCCATGGGTAAGAAAAAGCCCGAAGAGATGGAGAAGCAGCGTAGTATCTTCAAAGAAGGCTCGATCAAGAATGGTGTTGATGGCGATCTGGCCATGAAGATTTTCGACCTGGTAGAAAAATTCGCCGGTTATGGTTTCAATAAGTCGCATTCGGCTGCTTATGCATTAGTAGCCTATCAGACCGCATGGCTGAAAACGCATCATCCGGCAGCCTTCATGGCTGCGGTAATGTCCTCCGATATGGATAATACCGACAAGGTGGTGACTTATGTGGAAGATGCGCAAAACAGTGGATTAACAATTACGCCGCCAGATGTGAACAAAGGGCAGTACCGTTTCTCGGTGGATGAAGAAGGTCGTATCGTCTATGGAATCGGTGCCATTAAAGGAGTTGGTGAGGGTGCTATCGAAAGCATCGTCAAAGAACGTGAAGCCAATGGCCCATACAAAGACCTGTTCGATTTCTGTAGTCGAGTTGACCTGAAAAAAGCCAACCGCCGTACTTTAGAAGCCTTGATTCGTGCTGGCGCGATGGACCTTATAGGGCCGAATCGCGCAACGTTGATGGCTTCGCTCGATGAGGCGGTAAAAGCTGCCGAACAGTTTAATAAAAGCCAGGCTGCAGGGCAGGATGACTTGTTTGGAAGCGTTGTTACCACAACGGCAACCGAACAGCATCAATACATTCGTGTTAAGCCCTGGACTGATGAACAGGTTCTACAGGGCGAAAAAGAAACGTTAGGCTTGTATCTAACCGGTCACCCAATCGATCGCTACATTCCAGAAATCAAACAGATGAGCATCACCCGACTGCGTGATCTGCAACCTACAGGCCGCGGAAATTCAGCAAGAGTGGTCGGCTTGATTGTTGGCATGCGCGTCATGAATACCAAGCGCGGTGATAAAATGGCAATTCTCACATTGGACGATAAATCTGGTCGCTGTGACGTCACTGTCTACGCAGAAACCTTCGAAACTTATCGTCATCTACTGAGTCGTGATAACGTCATTGTGGTTGATGGCGAAGCGCGCCATGATGATTATTCTGGCGGCACCAGCGTCAGCGCTAATAGCGTCATGTCATTTGAACAGGCGCGAGAACAATACTGCAAAAAAATCGTCATCACCATCTCCGACTCCATCATCGGCCCAGACACCATGGTCGAGCTTGAAGAAAAAATCAGCCAAAACCGCGACGGCGCCTGCCCAGTAATTATCAACTTCCAGTACCAACAAAAACAAATCGCCGGTGATTTCGTCATGAGCGAAGACTGGTGCGTACAGCCAGTTGATTCATTAGTGTTCAGCCTCAAACACATCCCCGGCTGTGTTGATGCCAGGGTTGAATATTAGTTGTTTAAACTAGGGATGTAGGGTGCGTCACGACGCACCAATAAATGGAGGCTCTATGCCAAGACGTCAAACACAAACAAACCCGAACACACATCAAGCACTAAAGAATTCATCATTTGAAAGTAGGGTAGTAAGTTGGTTAATGCAAGATGGCTGGCAGGTATTCCTTCCAGTTTTAGATCATGGGCACCAAACTGACATTTTAATATCAGATGGTCCAAATTTTTATAGAGTCCAAGTTAAAACGCTAAACTCTTCTGGAGATGATCAAGTTTTGCGCAACCAATGGGTTAATGGAAATATTGATTGTGTAATTTATTTTGCAAGAAATTCCAATTGGGGTTTGGTTGCACCAGCATTTGAAGAAGAAAAAAGATCTATTAACCATGAGTCACATATTAGATTCGAGCAATCTAAGAAAGACTTCCTTAAAGCATTTCATAAGCTTGACGTATAAAAGACTGTAACTAGGAAGATTACTTTTAACTTAGCACGAACAGTAAATAACCTCACCCCAAAACTCCATAAATCAAAATACTACCAAGTGCTAAACAACCAATCGCATATATAAGAAGTAATCGAATCACCCAGGGAATAACTTTGTCAGCAAACTTTTTATGCCACCACCAGGGAATACACAATAACCCGATACTGGTAACCACCAGTAACCAACCAAAATAGAAAAAGACTTCGCTGTATAACATCTGCGGTGAGTAGAGAATCAAGGATAAACCAAAGATGATTCGAACCAGCTGTTCGCTGTAATGTGCTTGGCTAGATGAGGCAAACTGTCGTAAGAAGTGTTTTGCAGGAGCAGGTTTAATAAAAGCTATGAATGCGAAGCCTATAAGAAATATGGCTGCGACTAGAATGATGAGGCTGAAAATCCAATTCATCTAAAGTGACTCTTAAAGTGGAGCAGACTTAGAGTCTGCTCACTATGATGACTAATTACAACTTTTTCTTTAAGCGCTTTTCCACCATCTTCTTTTCCCAATTGATCTTGAAAAGGTTGATGACCTCAAAGGCCTGCAATCCATGGATGGTAAGACCCAATGCCCAGGCTCCCCACGGGATTAACATCTCAGAAATTTTCCCCGTGAAAATAAAGATGACAGTAAAAATGATGAAGAACAGTAAATGTCCATAAAAGTCCTTAATCCCTTTAACGTATTCCATTGCTTCGGCTTCCTCATTGCTCACTGTTTCAACAGCTGGCTTCGGTTTCGCGCCTTGCTCAGCTTCTTGGGTCGTTTCATTGGTATTGGTGGTGTTCATATCAGGCTCTCCTGTGCTGTCCATAGATATGGACGGTTCAAATGTTGCTATATCAACCTCAAACACAGCGGCTAAAGACTTTTGAGTTTCAAGACTGGGCTTAGTCTGGCCACGCTCAATGCGCTGAATAGTACGAGTGCTAACACCCATCAACTCGGCTAAGTGCTCTTGTGACCAACCTCTTTTCAATCTCAATTTTCTAACAATCATAATCAATCCGTTTGTGTGTTTAGTAGTAACGCTGGCTGATACAGCGGTGAGCCTGAATTATGGAAATTCCAGGCCAAGTATAACACGACATCTTCGCGAAGGATGAGCGACATTGAGGTGACATACAGGCGACAGGGCATTAATAATCAATAGGTTATGCAGTTATTTCATCAAGTGTTGTCATTCTGAACAGTGACCAACCGGAATGCCCTTGGATAACTCAGAATCTGCTCTTTAATAGAGCTTAAGTTTAGAATTCTGTTATTTGAAATATACCGATATACTGAATTTGCGGGTCGCTAATCTCTACCTAGTCCAGAAAATCGAAACTTGTAAAAAAAGATTAATGATAATAAAGTCTTACGAATAAATTCGTATAATAAAATGTTATGTGTATTAAGTGTTCGAATTATGAGTAACATTATTGCTGAGAGAAGGCTATTGTTCGCACCTATTGGCGGTACTGCCAAAAATGAGATTGTTGTTCAAATACATCAACCTTATTTAGTAACAGCGGATATGGTTAGTTTTGCAGTTGATAATGATACTGCAGCTTGTGAAGTTGTAATTATGGGCCTTCCCGAGGATTTTAGAGAAATCACATACGGGGCTGATTTGTTGCAAGCGTTGCAACTAGCAGCAGACATTGAACCAATACTGCGGCGTCTGAGCAAAAAGTATAATTTCTACTCCAAGAGTGGGGAACCATATTTTGAGTAAACTGCATGAATCACATAACCAGCAGCTCCACCAGACAAATTTTACTGTCACCGTTTTTACGCTGCGCGGCAAAACCGCTGCCAGCAAAATTTGCGCGGTGAGCTGAGCGTTAACAAATATGACTAATAATCTACTTCTCTACCCAATGGCTGCCCATATAGCATGGGTGGCTTTTCTTTATGTGTTGCTGACGATTGTTCGTGCTCCAGCGGTTTGGGGAGTGATAAAGAGCAAAAAAGAGCGCTGGAGGTCAATAGAGCCGCGTATCAGTGCGAACTTGTCGAATCAGTTCGAGTGGCCTTTGTTCTTCCATATCACCTGTGTGTTGTTAATCGTCTTGGGTAATACTGACTCTTTGCAATTATGGCTGGCCTGGATATTTGTGGCAGGTAGATTAATTCATAGCGCAGTGCAGATACTAACGAATAATATCCGTTTAAGAGGCCTGGTATTTACGATTAACTTCCTGACAGTTTTGGCGATGTGGTTTTTTCTTCTGGTATAAATACTAAATCTTAACGATTAACGCTAAATTGAAACTCAAACCCACTTCGTTTCCACATCATGGCGGTTAATCCAAAAAAGAACGACATGTATAAGGCGAAGTGCCATTCAATGATGTTTTCTGCTTGATCGGCCCAGCTTACTCCAGTTGCTTTGATGACGACGTTTGAAATACCTAAAACCCAGTAAACTGTAATTAGAATAAATTGAATGGTTAAATACCGTAGAATCTTTTTATCCAATGAATTGCCAAGCTTTTGTAAGCTGCGAATGCTTAACATCTGCGCCAGAATGGTCATGGCAAAGTAGAGGGTGATTCCATAGCGACGCATAAACTCATAAAAGTCACCTTCAGTTCCGAGAAAGTCAGCATACAAGACTAAAAAGATTGCGCCAATCGCTCCCAGTACGAAAATAGTGTTATGTGATTTATGAGTTAGTTCTTTCAGCCAGACGCACTGCAAATACCAGAACACAACTAAAAAAGCTGCTATCGGCATCATCAATCCACGAAACAAAAATATCGCATCACCATTTCGGGCAGCGCGGCTGATTGAAGTGCATCCCTCAAAGTAGGGTACACACTCGTTGGCAACCCCCTGCCATAGGCCAATGAATAAAGCTCCATGCGCGGCTATGATGGGAACTAAACAGACTATCCAGGCTATGTGATGTGGACGGATGATTGTCTCCTAGTATTTAAAGCTTTGGTTAATCATAGAGCTGAAAAGTGAAACAGTGCAAGTATAGATCCAACCAAACAGTTTAGTCATCCTGAACTAGATTCAGGATCTGCTCTTTGATTTAGCCATTCCGTGCTAGGACACGGAATCCAGGCTTTATTCCTGCTGGTAATAATAATCATCTAGCACTGGCTTGCACACTATTTAAATTGCCAATAAACTTCATGCCGTTTGAAGTAATTGCTATTAGTTTAGATGTATTGGCGTAGTTAAAGAAGATTACGTTTGGATTAAATTTTACAAAAGGAATAACAATGAGCAAGATTACAATAAGCCGCGATAGTGGCTATGCGGATAGGGTTCGCAAGTATAAAGTTATCTGTAATGGGGAAGAAGTAGCACAGGTTGGAAATGGCGAGACCATTGAATTCGAAACGCCACCGGGCGAAAAGGAAGTCTATTTGAAAATAGACTGGTGTCGTTCGAACAAAGTTACTGTCAGTGTACCCCCCGGTGGCGAGGTCAAACTTAATGGAGGCTCAAGTCTGAGAGGGGGCAAGGTGCTATTAGCGGTCTTTTACGTGTTATTCATGCCTTCGAAATATCTTTGGTTGCAGACTAACTAAACTTTTCCAAAAGCATTTGTTGGGTTACGAGGCAAGCTCTAACCCAACCTAGAACAGTTCAAAATCCTTTAACTAAACTAATTACTATTAAGCTATCGAATACTCACTATTGAGTATCCTCATTAGTTTTTCACATTTCGCTCTGTATAATCTTTTGTGTCTTTGAATATAAACCCTAAGGAGCGATCGAATGAAAGTACTTTTTGTATTAACCTCGCATGATCAATTGGGTGATACGGGCGAAAAGACAGGTTTCTGGCTTGAGGAGTTTGCCAGTCCTTATTATCGACTTAAAGATGCGGGTGTGGATATCACGCTTGCTTCGCCTCGTGGCGGTCAGCCACCACTTGATCCGAAAAGCCATGAACCGGATGCTCAGACTGAAGATACTGAGCGTTTTGAAAAAGATCAGGAGGCGCGCAATCAATTAGCCAATACGGTTCGTCTGTCTGATGTGAATGCCAGCAACTATGATGCAGTTTTTTATCCGGGAGGTCATGGGCCATTGTGGGATCTTCACAAAGATGAACACTCAATAAAACTCATTGAAGACTTTATTAAGGCAGGTAAACCCGTAGCTGCTGTATGCCATGCGCCTGCTGTATTACTGAATGTAAAAGATGCTAGTGGAGAGTCGCTCGTTAAAGGTAAAAAAGTCACTGGCTTCAGTAACTCAGAAGAATCCGCTGTAGGCCTTTCGAAAGTTGTTCCTTATCTGTTGGAAGACCAACTGGTAGAGAAAGGCGGTATTTATGAAAAAGTTGATGACTGGAATTCGTTAGCCGTTGTTGATGGGCAGCTGATCACTGGACAGAACCCTGCATCTTCTGCTGCTGTAGCGGATGAGTTGATCAAAGCTCTTAGTTGATACTTCGCTTTTCTTCTTTACTCTAAGTATCCACCTGGTCTAAAGTCACTGGATTGTCGGGTCAAGCCCGACAATGACGTGGCGGTGAGGATTGCGGTGTATTTGGAAATGCAAGAGTAGGGTGGGCCTTGGTCCACCGAATGAGCCTTTTCGCAATTTCATGCCCCTTTACTTCAAGTGTAGAATGACAAGCTAATAATCATTTTACGGAGGTGCCTTTGAACGGTCCGAATCCTAATGACAAAGAGCCCATGAAGGGCTTTCCTCAGGTTGGTTTTCTTAAGAACTTTATAACATCGTCGAATATTGAGGTGGGTGACTATACTTATTACGATGACCCTGATGGGCCTGAGAACTTCGAAGCCAATGTGCTTTACCATTTTCCCTTTATTGGCGATAAGTTAAAGATTGGTAAGTTTTGTGCCATTGCTAAAGACGTAAAATTTATTATGAATGGTGCAAATCATAAGGTGTCTGGTTTTTCGACCTATCCATTTTATATTTTTGGTAACGGTTGGGAGAAAGTGTTACCGGGTGAAGGTGATTTGCCATACAAAGGTGATACCGTCATTGGTCATGATGTTTGGCTCGGATATGAGTCTACAATCATGCCTGGCGTTTCTATTGGTCATGGTGCCATTGTTGCCAGCAAGTCTGTTGTAACGGCTGATGTTCCAGCTTACAGCGTGGTTGGTGGTAATCCTGCAAAAGTGCTAAAGCTTCGATTCGATGAGGCGACCATCGAGAAATTGTTATCGATTGCTTGGTGGGATTGGAGCGCAGAGAAAATCACCGAGAATCTTGAAGCCATTGTTAGTAGTGATATTGAAGCTTTGAATAAAGCTAGTGATTTGTAGATGGACTTGATTTGTTGGGTTACGAGACGAGGTCTCTAACCCAACCTATAAAGAGCAGATTCCGTATCGGAGTACGGAATGACAAGCCTTTGGGATTTTGACATGGTTATGAAGAGTCGATTCTAGAATGGTGTGCTAAGGCGCGCCTTGCAGTTATTTGTGTTATTTTATTATCCCTTCGTGTTTCAGAAGCCACTCTTTGATTTCTAATCCTCCTGCGTAACCGGTTAGTGTTCCGTTGGCACCGATAACTCGGTGGCAGGGGACTATGATGGAGATGGGGTTTTTGCCGTTGGCGGCGCCGACGGCGCGGCTGGCGTTTTTGTTGCCGATAGCCTGGGCGAGTTGGCCGTAGTTCCAGGTTTCGCCATAGGGTATTTTGCAGAGGGTCTGCCAGACGGTTTGCTGGAAGTCTGTGCCGTTTGCTTTGATTGGTAGATCGAACTCAGCTCTTTGGCCTTTGAAGTATTCGTCCAGCTGACGTTGGGTTTGCTCGATAATGGCGTTACTTTTGTTGAGAAGGTTCTTAGCTGGTACTTTGTCCCAGGGTTTAAATAACACTGCTTTAATATGTTGCTCGTCGGCATAAATATGCATTATGCCGAAGGGGCATTGTGTTTGTTGGTAATAAAGTTTTGTATTCATAAAAAATGCTTCTCTTACTTTTTAAAGGCTGTGCCATAGCTGCAGTGTTGCGTAGCTACGCCAGGGTTGCCATTGTTCGCTACTAGTTAGATCGTATTTTTCCATGGCTTTAATGACGCCGAGATCATTTTCCGGAAAGGCATCGCTGTCAAAGCCACTGCGCAGCTTGATGTATTCATAAGTCCATGGCCCGATGCCTTTGATATTCAGTATTGATGATAAGCTTTCGCCATTAGTATCTAGATACCATTGGGCAAAGTTGTGCAGTGTCTGTTTGCGGCTGTTTGGCATTTTGAGGAAGCTTAAGTCACCATCGACTATTTGTTGTGCGGTCGGAAACAGTTTGTACTGTTCGTTGTAATCACTGCCCAGTTGCTCTATCACGCTGGCGGTGTGAGTGTAAGCGGCTTTGACTGAAACCTGTTGTCCCAGAATAGCCTTAACGCCAGCTTCAAATGTATCCCAACAGGCAGGTAGGCGTAGTCCTGATTTAAGTAGTGGCTGCAAGTTTTTATCCTGTCCCAAAGTTTGTTCAATCACTTCAAGGTCGCTGTTCAGATCCAGCACGTGACGAATATGGTGCGTGGCTTCCAATAGTTTGCTCATGTCACTCAGTTCAATGGTGACCTTGAATGATGAACTGGTTGAGTCGAACTTTGCGGCAAAATAGCCATTAACGTCGTTCAGACTAAAAGTACGGCTGTAGCTGTGGTCAGTAACCTTTTCGATTGCCGACAGTTCTCGCTGTTGTAGAAAGTCTTGCATCATTGGCCAGTTGTACGGTGGCCGGTAATGCAGTTTTAATTGAATGGCTTGCGACTCATGCAGGCTTTGTTGGCTGTGTAACTTTTTCCGTAAATTGCTGGGGCTTAGCTTCATGGTCGCCTTAAAGCTGTCATTAAAGCGTCGTACGCTGTTAAATCCTGCGATGAATGCAATATCCGTAATGGACAGCTGAGTTTGGTGCAGTAGCTGTTTCGCAAACATCAGGCGCAAGTGGTTGGCATAGGTTATTGGCGAGACACCAAGATACTGCTGAAACAGCTTGCGTAGATAGCGGTCGCTAATGCCCATGGATTCGCTGAAGTCCTGTAATGAAGTTTGGTTTAATGCTCCGGCCTGTATGCGTGTCACTGCTTTTTTAAGCACAGCCTGATTACCGAGCCAGGCCGCGGAGAGCGGGGCGGTTTCCGGGCGGCAACGCAAACAAGGGCGAAAGCCTGCTTCTTGTGCCTGTACGGAACTGGGATAATAAGTGACGTTCTGTTCTTTGGGAGCTGGCGCAGGGCATATTGGCCGACAATAGATACCAGTGGTTTTCACAGCGACAAAAAAGGTGCCATCAAAGCGCGGATCGCGCGCCAGGCGGGCTTGCTGATAGGTTTTTAAGGTCGCTGAGTTAAGCATGAAACGCTGTTTGCCAGATAGGTTTAGTCTTATCTTAGCAGGATAAATTGAACTGAATAGCCATTTTCGGAACTGAATCGCTATTGGCACTGACAATGCCCTACAATTGAACCAGATGGCAAAAATACCGAATTATTAATGATTTGAAGCGATAAAGGCTGACAGTTTAGACCAGTCAAGTTACCATTCATTATCAAAGCAAATAAGGGTAGAATATTGCCCCTTATACGCCACTAACTAACAGTTTTATAAGGCATGAGTTTGAATTTTCTAGACTTTGAGCGTCCTATCGCTGAATTAGAAGCGCAAATCGACGAATTGCGCATGATGGGCGAAGACACTGAAATCAATATTAGCGAAGAGATTGAGCGCTTGAAAAAGAAGTCGAAAGACCTCACCAAGCAAATCTTTTCTGACCTTTCGCCGTGGCAGGTTGCGCAATTAGCGCGTCACCCGCAGCGTCCTTACACTCGCGATTATATTGAGAATATCTTCACTGACTTTGATGAGTTGGCGGGCGACCGAGCCTATGCCGACGATGCGTCGATTGTTGGTGGTATTGCACGACTGGATGATAAGCCTGTAGTGGTCATCGGCCATCAGAAAGGGCGTGATACTAAAGAGAAAATCAGACATAACTTCGGCATGTCCCGTCCAGAAGGTTATCGTAAAGCCAAGCGTATTATGGAGCTTGCAGAGCGTTTCTCGCTGCCAGTGTTCACTTTCATTGACACGCCAGGAGCTTTCCCGGGTGTGGGAGCGGAAGAGCGTGGTCAGAGTGAGGCGATCGCCCGTAACCTTAAAGTGATGTCGCGCCTTGAAGTACCGATTATTGCGACTGTGATTGGCGAAGGCGGTTCCGGTGGTGCATTGGCAATTGGTGTTGGCGACCGCGTTAACATGCTTCAGTATTCAACCTATTCTGTGATTTCGCCTGAAGGCTGTGCTTCGATTCTTTGGAAGAGTGCAGAAAAAGCAGAAGAAGCTGCTCAGGCGATGGGTATTACTGCTGAGCGTATCAAGAGTCTTGGCCTGATCGACAATATTGTTGCTGAGCCATTGGGCGGTGCGCACCGCGATTACCTGACGATGGGCAAAAGCTTAAAAGAGCGCTTAGCCAAAGACTTGGACGAGCTTGAAAAACTGAGTGTCGAGCAACTTCTTGCTAAGCGTTATAACAAGCTGATGTCGTTCGGTACTGTCAGCGAAGAATAATTTTCCCGCATGTCAAAATTAGAGCCAGTTTCTCAAGCTATTGATGAGTTTCTGGCTCTTTGTGTTTCTAAGTCTATTAATTCAGTAGTAGTCGCACTGAGCGGTGGTGTTGATTCTCTATCGTTATTACATGCCTTGCATCAGGTCACCAGACATTCCTGCCAAAGCGTTTCACTTTCTGCGGTTTATATTGACCATCAATTGCAATCAGCATCTGGAGGCTGGGCAAAACGAAATCAACAACTCTGTGAGTCCTTGAAAATCCCTTTTCAGTCGGTTCAGGTTGAAGTCTATAAAGATTCAGCCAGTCTTGAAAACTCTGCCCGTAAAGCGCGCTATCAGGCTTTGTCTGAGTTTATTCAGGATTCTCAGACCTGCTTGGTTACCGGTCAGCACTTAAATGATCAGGCCGAGACCCTTCTATTGCAATTATTTCGTGGTGCAGGCAGCAAAGGGCTGTCTGCCATGCCGCATTGGACAAACTTTGCTGGTGGTTATCTGGCGCGTCCTTTATTGAACGTCTCAAGGAATCTACTGGAAGCCTATTGTCAGTCGCACGGCTTAGAGCCAATCGAAGATCCAACCAATCAGGACATCGATATTCGACGTAATTTTGTGCGTCATGAGGTCATGCCGCTCATAGAGCAGAAGTGGCAACAGGCTTCCAAAGTCATTGCTAACGCCAGCCAGGTTCAAGCTGAAAATCAGCAGCTACTGGACGAACTGGCAGCGATTGATTTTGAGACCTGTTTTGACGTTCGCAGCAATTCTCTATTGTTAGCTCAGGCAAGGCTGTTAAGCCCACAGCGATTTAGAAACCTGCTTCGTTACTGGTTAGATGCCTGTGGTGCTGATATGCCAAGCCAGGCGGTTCTAGAGCAAATTCAGATGCAAATGCTTGATGCAAAAGAGGATGCCAATCCTGTGATTACAATGGGGGAAGGCTCAATCAGGCGGTATCGAGATGGTCTTTATTGGGTAACGGAGACAGGTAAGGATCATTCTAGTTTAGAACTAAGCTGGTCTACAAAAAATGATCTGGTTCATAATGAGCAAATTTTAATTTCTCTGGAATGGCTACAACAAAACTACCCTAACCTCGTTGGAAAAAAGTTAACCGTTAAAGGGCGTCAAGGTGGCGATAGAGTCAGGTTTGAACCAGGCAAGCCCAGCGTAGCTTTAAAGAATTATTTTCAGGAGCAGGGGGTTCCACCCTGGTTGCGGGATCAGGTTTTATTGTTGGAGTTTGAAGGCGAGATTTGCGCGGTGTATTTACCGGTCTAGAACACAATCAAAAAATCGTATTCAGCTTTTCTACTGTCCAGCCATGATGCCTGGCCCATTGGCTAACAATTGCCTCATCGGTTTTCTTATTTAATGCCCTAAATCCCGTTTGTGTATTATTCAGTGCATCATCAATTGCGATATTGTGGGCGTAGAAAATCGGATCGAGGAATTCCATCAAGGTTGGTTCTTTGAGAATAAAGTTAACCGGCTTTTTATCGGCGAGAACGTCGTTTTTTTCAAAGGCAAAACCAAACTCATCTTCGGCACCGGCGTTGGCCAGCAATTTGCCTTTAAATGCCTGAGGATGATAGTTATTGCTGATGATATCTTTGAGACCTGTGGCGGTGACTATTAAGCTGCTTTTCTCAGCTGCTTGCTCCACTTCCTGTGAATTCTTGGCATCAACACTTTGATAACCACGCTGCTCAATCAGTCTCAGCCTTTCACTATCAGCTTCGGCAACAATGATATTGGGTGTTATTTTTGAAAAATAATAGGCTATGCCAATACCCACTTTACCAAAGCCAAAAATTAAAACGTTCTTATTGGTTAAGTCTACATCGGCAACTTGTGTAATAGCGCGGTAAACACCCTCGCCAGTACCCAGGCAGGTTTCCAGACACTTCAATCGCGTGTCATCCACTGAAACTATCGGCACATGAAATTCTTTGTGTTGCTGATAACGCATGGCACCAGTGCGAGTCAGTTCAACGATACCTTTATTTGCGTGACAAGAGTCCACCAGTTCGGCACCGCAATCGAGAAGAAAATCGAACTCGCCTTTGACTAGCTCCAGCGGCACATAAGGCACTTGCTCATTGGCTAAAACTTGTATTGCATCTATGTCTTCGTTCATAAAACTGGGATTAGTGACAACGAGGTCGGCTCCTGCAGCTTTGAGGCAGGCAATTTTCATCAGGGTAGTTTGAGTCAATGGAACATTATGAACGATGGTTAAGCCTTTATAGGGCTGGCTGGCCTGATAGTCGGCAAACATCTGGTGCATGAAAGGAGCGATATCGGGACTGTAGTGGCGAAATACATCGTCAAAGCATTTCATGTGTGGTTAGTCTTCCTGTGAAGATGGCTCGTAATCAAAGAAATTCAGGATGTTGTGTTGCTGTTTCATCGCATCCTGATAACCCAGCTCGATTAAGTGGCTGGTAAAGGATTTATCGAATAACAAATAACTTAAAATACTCTCGCCATTTTCATCATCAACGCCGATACGCTTGAAGAAGAAGCGCAGGCCGCGTGGCAAGTTCTTGAAGTACTGACCAGCCAGCTCCATCGGATCAACGCTTGGAGAAATAATAAAGGTATCTACCGGTTTAAGGGTCAATTGCTCGCGCACGATGTCACGCTCAGGAATGTGAGCCAGGAGCTCATTAACACGCATCATACGTTCGATATCACTTTCCAGGCTGTCGATGAAAATACTGTCCAGCAAATGACCACTGATATCGCCAATCGATGGAATTTTAATTTTGTGGTCAACTTCACCGCGTAGAGGTTCAACCGTTACCACAAATAATTTATTGGCACCCAAATGCAGGGCCGGACTCAGCGGTGTTAAAAAGCGCATGGAGCCATCGCCAAAGTGGATATCATTTATAGGTTCAGATGGAAAGACCATGGGGATAGCAATTGAGCCCATCAGGTGTGACATGGTCAGGTCTTCAGCTTTTCCAAATCGTCGAAAGCGCTGCCACTCGACTAAGTCCGGAATGCCCTGAAAGAAGCTGACTGAGTCGCCAGTGTTATAATTATAGGCTGTAATACATGCTGCATCGAGATAGCCATTATTGATATTGTCGCGAATATCATCGAAGCGAATTGCCTTATTTAATAAACCACGTAAAGGCTCATTATCGAGTAGCGCCAAAGGTCTTTTGATCTGGCTGGCCGGACGCAAAATATTCCATAACCAGCGACCAGCATTGCCAAGTAGTTGGGTTAATTTGGTGTGATAGACCTGATCGGGAGTCAGGTTGACCCAGATTTGCTCCAGCCGTCTGATGCCTTCATCAAAGCGGTGACTGTGTTCAGCAACAGCGCAAGAATTGATCGCACCGGCGGAAGTGCCGCTGACAATTCGAAAAGGGGATTGTTCGGGTTGCTCCAGAATCTCTGAGACAGCTTTTAGAACACCAACCTGATAGGCGGCGCGTGAGCCACCGCCACTCAGAATCAGTCCGGGTATTGAGGGCTTATCAGTCATTGGCTTAGAGCGCCCAGCGTTTACGAAGCGCTGCGTAGACCTTGTTAGGATATTTCGCTCGACCGCGCGAACCGTTGTAGCGGCCCAGGGCATAGGTCAGGTTGCCTTTTTCCATATCCAGATAGAGTTTAAGAATATAGCAACCGTAACGGACATTGGTTTCCATATCGAAAAGTGAATCTTCAGGGTGGCCAATTTCATCTTTCCAGAAAGGCATAATTTGCATTAGCCCTCGGGCATTTGCTACCGAAAGGGCATAGCGATCAAAATTACTTTCCACTTCCATGATGGCCAAAACCAATTGCGGGTCAACGCCCGATGCATTGGCATAACGATGAACCAACGTAAGAATTTTAAGGCGCTCGTCCTCAGGAATGTGTGGGGCGCGACGTTTTAAGCGGCCCGACATATCCTTCATCCAGACCTCGGCATCATAACGATCAACAAAATGATTTTCAGCTTCCATTAAGGCTTTCAACTCATCGTAAAAAGCCTGATTGGGGCGTTCCTGTGCTTGACTGATTTGAGTGAAACCAGCCAGTACAAGGAAACCCACAATAATGAAAGCTCTTTTGAGTGTCATACTACCTAATGCCATATTGCTTATTGTTGTAACAATCCCTGAATATAATCTACAACATTTTCTACGCTGACGTCATCTTTGGCTGTATTCTGACGGTTTTTATATTCAATGGTGCCATTTTCCAGGCCTCGCTCACTGACCACCAGACGATGCGGGACACCAATTAACTCCATGTCTGCAAACATAACGCCTGGGCGTTCTTTACGGTCATCAAAAATCACATCAATGCCAAGGTCTTGTAGATCCTGATAGAGCTTTTCTGCGACCTGTTGCACCTGCTCCGAGCGATGCATGTTCATCGGGATGATGGCTACCTGGAAAGGTGCAATCGATTGAGGCCAGATAATGCCATTATCGTCATAATTTTGCTCGATAGCTGCGGCAACAATACGTGACACGCCAACACCGTAACAACCCATGGCCAAGGTGACAGCTTTACCGTTTTGATCAAGAACCTTGCAGTTCATGGCTTCTGAATATTTAGTGCCAAGCTGGAAAATATGACCAACTTCGATACCGCGTTTGATTTCTAAGACGCCTTTACCATCTGGACTAGGATCACCCGCCACTACATTGCGAATATCCATCACCTCGGTGATTTGTGCATCACGGCCCCAGTTCAAGCCTGTTAAGTGATAGCCTTCTTCATTGGCTCCGCAGGCGAAGTCGCTCATGACTGCCGCATCACGATCAACAATAATCGGGATATTCAAACCTTGTGGACCACATGAGCCTGGCGTGCTGCCAGTTGTGGCGAGTACCACCTCATCACTGACCAACATCAGTGGTTCTGCGATTAATGGGTGTTTGCTTGCCTTGATTTCATTAAGCTCGTGATCACCGCGTAAACAAAGGGCGATAACCGGCTGCTCTTCTGTTTCACCTTGAACAAACAGGGTTTTCAAAACCTGATGCGGCTCTATGCCCATTGACTCTGCCGCCTGTTTGACTGTTCGGCAATCAGGTGTTGCCACTTTTTCCAATTCTTTAGTAGGAGCCGCTGCTTCCAGTTTTGGTGCAAGACTCTGAGCCTTTTCAATATTGGCGGCGTAATCACTTTCGGTACTGAAAGCAATCGCGTCTTCACCGGACTCTGCTAATACATGGAACTCATGTGAATTGCTGCCACCAATAGCGCCAGTGTCAGCCAGCACTGGACGGTAGTCCAGACCAATTCTTTCGAAAATATTGCAGTAAGCCTGATGCATGACTTTATAAGTTTCGCCTAAAGACTCTTCGTCGATATGGAAAGAGTAGGCATCCTTCATCAGGAATTCGCGGGCGCGCATCACACCGAAACGAGGACGCACTTCATCGCGGAATTTAGTCTGGATCTGATAGAAATTGGCTGGTAGCTGTTTGTAGCTATTAATCTCGTCGCGAATAAGCGCAGTGATAATTTCTTCGTGAGTCGGGCCCAGACAGAAATCACGGCCATGACGATCCTGAAAACGTAGCAGTTCTGGGCCAAATTGATCCCAGCGGCCAGATTCTTCCCACAACTCAGCAGGTTGCACGCCGGGCATTAAAACCTCAATGGCTCCCGCCTTATTCATTTCTTCGCGCACAATGGCTTCGACCTTGCGTAATACTCGCAAGCCTGTTGGCAACCAGGTGTACATGCCGGAAGCAATCTTGCGGATCATGCCCGCACGAAGCATTAGTTTGTGGCTGACTAGCTCAGCGTCGCTAGGATCTTCTCGTTGTGTGGATAGTAAGTATTGGCTGCTACGCATCAGTTACTCGTTGTTGTCGTTATCAAAATCATAGAGGGCGTCTATTGTAGCAAGCTTTAGAGGGCCTCAAAAGCGCCTTTGATAGATAAAGTGAATTGCTGATCGGTTAAAAATTGTACTATTATGGTGATGAGTCTTTTACTAGGAGGCTTTTATGAAATTACTACCTTTAGCTCTGACCGTTACTGCCTTCGCAGTGCTGGCAACAGGGTGCAATTCTACCTCTTCTCGCTACGCAGCATCTTCCGATGAAGATGAATACGTTTATGTCATTGATTGGCAAAAAGTCTATCTGGTCGAAAAGGCCGCGCGTGAAGGAAATGCTAACGTTGATACCGTCTGGATTAACTATCCTAAAAAGCGTGTCAAGAAGAGTGAATTGGCTAGCAATTAACATCTGCTAGTTAAAAATATAAAGTATGGGCTGCGTGAGCATTGCGCTCACGCAAGGAAGTTCTTTAGCATTAATTAGTAACATATCTTAGAAAACACGCCTGCCACCAACCCAGGTTTGCAAGACTTTTACATCATCAAGCTCAGTTTCATCCACAGAAAAAACATCTTTATCAATCAAGATAAAGTCAGCTTTTTTACCCGCTTCCAGACTGCCTATTTCATCTTCCCAGAATCCAGAATAAGCAGCATCAATAGTGAAGGCTTTCAAAGTTTCAGCGCGGTTGAGTTTTTCGCCGGGCAGCCAGCCATTCTCAGGCTGATTATCGCTGTTCTGACGAGTCACTGCGGCATGGATGCCGAGAAAAGGATTGGCCAGCTCCACCGGGAAATCAGAACCTGCAGCAATCAACACATCATGCTCATGCATCTTGCGCCAGGCATAAGCACCTTTTAACCGCTCGTCTCCAAGACGGTCACCTGCCATATTCATGTCGCTGGTGGCATGGGTTGGTTGCATTGAAGCGATAATATTCAATTCTGCAAAGCGAGGAATATCTTCAACTGCTACAACTTGAGCATGTTCGATGCGATGGCGAAGTACATCGGCAGATTGCTCTTTAGGCAATTTGGCAAAAGCATCTAATACCAGTCGATTAGCTGCATCACCAATAGCATGCACGTTGGCCTGGAAACCGTAACGAGTGATAAGGCTTAAATCCTCGGCCAGTTTCTTTTCAGTAGTTAGTAACAACCCTTTGTTATCAGGATCGTCAGAGTAGGGGGCCAGCAGTGCCGCGCCACGACTGCCCAATGCGCCATCGCTGTAGAGTTTTACTGAACGAAACTTTAAATAAGGTAGCTCGACCTTGCCCATCTTGAGCATAGTTTCAAGTCGAGCATCGCTTCCACTCAACATGCCATACAGACGAACCGGAATTTGTTTCTGTTTGGCCATTTCCAGCATGAGTTTATAAGTATCGAAATCAACGCCAGCGTCATGAACCGAAGTGATACCCAGCTCCAGCATGTGATCAAAAGCCAGCTCCAAAGCTGTTCGGCGTTCCATTGCATTTAACGGAGGGATTTTGCTTTCCACCATATCCATGGCTGCATCAATCAACACGCCCGTGGGTTCGCCGTTGGCGTCTTTAATGATTTTGCCACCCACCGGATCGGTGGTGTCTTTAGTAATACCGGCAAGCTCCAGCGCTTTGCTGTTAGCCCAGCCAGCGTGACCATCAATACGACTGAGCCAAACGGGGCGGTCACTGATAATGGCATCCAGCATTTGCTTAGTCGGGAATTCTTTTTTGGCCCACAGTACCTGATTCCAACCACGGCCCTGGAGCCAGCGCAACTCCGAGTTGGCTTTGGCGTACTCACTAATCTTTTTCATGGTTCCTTCAAGCGAATCGATGCCACGCAAATCAACGCGCATTAAATTCAGACCAAGCCCTAGCACATGGCCATGTGCATCGGTTAAACCGGGAAGCAGTGTTGCACCTTTGCCATCAATTGAAATACTGGCTTTTGCCTGCTTGGCCAGCTCTTGGTGAGAGCCATAAGCGATAACCGTATCGTTTTCAAATAAAAGACTGTCGAACTCCACCAGTTCGCCATCGGCAAATGTATAGCCCTTAACATTATGAATCAGGGTTGGAAGAGCCTGAGCTACTGTAAAAAGGCTCGAGGTTATAAACAGGGCAAGGCCCAGAATCCATTTGGTCGTTCGCATATTGAAATATATCGGTCAATTAGGGTAGTAGCACTTTAGTCTATTTTTCGAGCACGATAAAGAGTCTGTACACGGTGCTCTGCTGACTCCTGTCGCAAAAAGTTCACCATAGTGTCGTTCATCTGTCATTGGTGGTTGATATAACGATGCTGAGATAAAAGAGGTGAATTATGCTAAAGCAAACAAGTGTTATAAAAGAACAAGCGACAAAAGCACATAGTAAAATTGAGCTGAATTATCAGTCGATCATGCTGGAGCTGGCGCAAAATCTGATTCGTAAACCTTCAATTACCCCTTCAGATCAGGGCTGTTGTGATTTAATTGGTGAGCGATTAGAGGCGGTTGGCTTCAATTTAGAGTTCATGAATCAAAATCGGGTATCCAATCTGTGGGCAAAGCGTGGCGAAGGGCATCCTGTCGTAGTCTTTGCTGGGCACACCGATGTGGTGCCGCCAGGCCAGAATGCAAAATGGGATACACCTGCCTTTATTCCAGTGATTAAAGATGGCTTCCTGCATGGTCGCGGCGCATCCGATATGAAAGGAAGCCTGGCCGCGATGGTGGTGGCCATTGAGCAGTTTGTGACAACTTATCCCCAACATCAGGGCGCTATTGGCTTTATGTTGACCAGCGACGAAGAAGGCATTGCTCTTGAAGGTACTAAGCATATAGTTGACACCTTACTGAACCGCAAAGAAGTTATAGATTGCGCCATTGTAGGTGAGCCTACTACCGAGCTTAAACTCGGTGATTCGATTCGTATCGGACGGCGTGGCTCGATTAATTGCAAAATAACTTTGCATGGTAAGCAGGGACATGTCGGTTACCCTGAACAGTTGATCAATCCTATTCATAAATCTTCTCGATTGATTCATAAACTTTCCTCAAAACGTTGGGATATGCCGAGTCGATTTTTCCCTTCGACCAGTTGTCAGTTGGTTAAAGTCCATTCGGAAAGCGGTGCCATGAATGTCACGCCTGCTGATTTGGAGCTATGGTTTAACTTTCGCTACTCGCCCAGAAACAGCTTTTCAAAAATCAAAGCCTATGTTGAGAAGAAGATAATCAAATATGACCTTAAAGCGGACATTGAATGGGACCATGAAGCAGAACCCTATTTGACTAAACGAGGTTCATTACGTAAAAGCCTGCAAAAGACCATTCAAAAAGAATGTGGTTTAAAACCAAAGTTAACCACGGGTGGCGGGATATCGGATGGTCGTTTTATCAAGCAAATCGCCAGGCAGGTCATTGAGCTTGGGCCGAGCAATAAAACCATTCACCAGGCCAACGAGCGAGTCAGTGTTGCTGAGTTGGATCAGTTACGACACTTGTATTTTAAATTGTTAGAAGACCTGCTGCTGAAATAGCAACAGGTCTTTTATGCACTTCATGGACAATAACTTCAAATTAATCGATATAGCGTTTGCGTTTCTTATCTTTTAATTTCAACAAGTCAATCCAGACCACACTATCAATACAGTCCCCAAAAGCAGGATCCGACCCGAAGTCATGAAACTCGACACCGCCTTCGATGCAAAGGTCGCTGTACTGTTTAAAGAGAGTCGGGACGCTGCAACCCTGTTTGGCGAGTTCCGACTTTAATACGGCAAAAGCTTCCTTTTCATCAAGATGGTTGAACAGCTTTTCAAGCTTAGCTTTTTGTACTGGTTTGATGCGATAGGCATTGAAAGAGCGCGCTAGCAATAGTGGAGCGCAATAAAATTTCTGGTAGAAATAAATGATCAGGTCTTTAGCAAAGGCAGGATAGTCATTGCTCAGACTAATTGGCCCAAACAGGTAGCGCACGTGCGGATTTTCGCGTAAATATGCGCCAATCCCAAACCACAAATAATCGAGGCTACGCTTGCCCCAGTATCGTGGCTGGACGAAACTTCTGCCCAGCTCCATGGCCATCGGGAACTTCTGTCGCAGTTGATCTTCGTATCCAAACAGAGTTTCCGAATACAGTTCCTGCTCCGTTCCTAGCTGATTGATATCCGCAATGCGGTAGCTGCCCACAATTTCCAGGTCTTGTTCGTCCCACAGCACAATGTGCTTGTAATAATAATCAAATTTATCAATATCCCGACGATTGCCTGTGCCTTCGCCAACCGCCCGAAAAGCAACTTCTCGAAGACGACCAATTTCACGAAGAAGAACAGAGTCGATGGTATTTTCCAGCAGGTAAATCTTTTTTCCGTCATGGGTTTGACCAATCAGCCGACAGCGGCCTAGCTCTTCTTTGAGCAGTTGTTTCTTTTCTGGGTGAGCAATCGACTGTTCTGTCTCAAAAAGTCCACTTTTATCTTTCTTTAAGCCATACAGATGCTCTTTGAAGCGAGCGATACTGTCCTTGCTGGCTGGTGACATGCCGCTAAAAGAGGCGTAGGGAATCAATTTTCCTACTTTGATGGGTAGCGTCAGCGAGACATTCTTGAACATTTCACGAACAAGCAGAAGTGCGCTGACAGGTTTGGCTATCAGCGATAAGCCATAAAAGAATTTAGAGTTTTTACCGCCAACATGAATCGGCAAAACCGGTGCTTTTGCATGCTTTGCCATACGCAGAAAACCCGAGTGCCATTTGCCATCGCGCACACCTTTGACGGATAGTCGCGACACCTCGCCAGCAGGAAAGAAAATTACCGCCTGTTCATCATTCAGAGCCTGATGAATTTGCTGGATTTTATCTCGGCTATTCTGGCCGGTAAGATTGTTGACGCCTAAGAAGAAGGGGCGCAGTGGTGCCATTGACCCTAACAGTTCATTAACCACAATT
Organism: Kangiella sp.; assembly: GCA_048268505.1. Taxonomy (GTDB): domain Bacteria; phylum Pseudomonadota; class Gammaproteobacteria; order Enterobacterales; family Kangiellaceae; genus Kangiella. The sequence goes on from JBLWVK010000001.1 coordinate 159,228, forward strand.
TTGACATCCTTGCGGACCGAATGTACTAAAGCTAGTAGCGCAAGCCCATCCAATGAGCCTAACGGGTGATTGGCAATGATCACCACGCGCCCGGACACGGGGATATTTTCCAAAGAAGAATTGCTGACCGAGTAACTCAGGCCCAGGTGTTCATTGGTCTTTTCCAGAAAGTCGCAGGGTGACAAATGCTGGTTCTGCTCGATAAACCGATTGATTTCCTGTTGATGGAATAGCTTGGCGATCAGATTCGAAACACCTGATTTGATACGCGGTGATTTATCCAATTTTGGTAGAAATTGCTCGACCAGATTTTTGCTGTCAATCATAAGCGGCCACTCCCAGATGAGTTACTTGCAGATAGTGCTGTTTGTAAATAGTTTTTCATGCTGGCTATTTTTTCACCGCAAAGTGACAACAGCGTGGCAACCATTAGAAACTTTTATGACAGAAGGGCGCTTAACCTGATGTCGGAAACTGGGTTAAAATTCAGCATTTCAGGGGCTTCCAGCTTGCTACTCGGCAAGCTGTGGCGTACCATACTGCGTTTTTTCGGGGTTTTTCCCCTTCTTAAATAATTCAGGTTTCAGGCAGAAATACCTATGACAAGCAAAATGCGAAGCCACTACTGTGGCGAACTATCAAAAAATGAAGTAAATCAATCTGTTACATTGTCAGGCTGGGTGCATCGTCGCCGTGATCTTGGGGGGCTTATTTTCCTTCAGGTGCGTGATCGCAGCGGTTTGATTCAGGTAGTGATTGATCCTGACTTTAAAGAGTTGTTTGCTACCGCAGAGCAGCTTCGTAATGAGTTTGTGATTCAGGTCAAAGGCCAGGTGCGCGCCCGTCCGGAGGAAATGGTCAATAAAAACATGACCACTGGTGAAATCGAGGTGTTGGCACAAGAGCTGACTATCCTCAATAAAGCACAGCCGCCAGCGATTCCAATCGATGAAAATCTGGAAGCATCAGAAGAACAGCGCCTGAAATACCGTTACCTTGATTTGCGCCGTCCTGAAATGGCGCAGAATATGATTTTCCGTCATAAAGTGACCAGTGCCATGCGTCGTTATATGGACGAGCATGGTTTTATCGACGTAGAAACACCCATTTTGACTAAAGCAACGCCAGAAGGCGCGCGTGATTACTTGGTACCAAGCCGCGTACACAAAGGTTCATTCTATGCCTTGCCACAATCACCTCAGCTGTTTAAGCAGTTGTTGATGATGTCAGGCTTTGATCGTTATTACCAAATCGTTAAATGTTTCCGTGATGAAGACTTGCGTGCCGACCGTCAGCCTGAATTTACTCAGTTGGATATCGAAACCTCATTCCTCGATCAGGAAGAAGTGATGGAGTTGATGGAAGGCTTAATCCGTCATTTATTCCAGGAACTTAAAGGTATCGAGCTGCCAACATTCCCACGCATGAGCTATGCCGAAGCGATGGAGCGTTATGGTTCGGACAAACCTGATTTGCGTACCGATATGGAGTTGTTCACGGTTGATGAAATTGTAAAAGACGTTGAGTTTAAAGTATTTGCTGGCCCTGCTAACGATGAACAATGCCGTGTAGCGGCGCTCCGTGTACCGGGTGGTGCGCAATTAAGTCGTAAGCAAATTGATGAATACACTAACTTTGTCGGTATTTATGGCGCCAAAGGTTTGGCCTGGATGAAGGTCAATGGGCAGGGTGCTGAAAACCTGCAAAGTCCAATTCTGAAATTCCTGGGCGATGACAAAGCATTAGCTATCGTTGAGAAAGTTGGTGCCCAAGAAGGCGACATTATTTTCTTCGGCTCTGACACTAAACGTGTGGTTGCTGATGCTATGGGGGCGTTGCGATTAAAGGTTGCAGCTGACCTTGAACTGATTCGTGACGAATGGAAACCGCTGTGGGTTGTGGACTTCCCGATGTTCGAAGAAATTGATGGTGAAATTCATGCCTTACACCATCCGTTCACCGCACCAAAAGAAAATGACGCCGTAGCCGTAAAAGCAAACCCAACCGAGACTCTGTCTAAAGCATATGACATGGTCTTAAACGGTAGCGAAGTCGGCGGTGGTTCGATTCGTATTCACAACCAGGATATGCAGGAAACAGTTTTCGATATTCTAGGTATTGACGAGACTGAACAGAAAGAAAAATTCGGCTTCTTATTGGATGCACTGAAATTTGGTTGCCCTCCACATGGTGGTTTAGCCTTCGGTTTGGACCGCTTGGTTATGTTGATGGTTGGCGCAGACTCCATTCGCGATGTTATTGCCTTCCCAAAAACAACTACAGCAAGCTGTCCGTTAACGCAAGCGCCAAGCATTGTTGAAGAAAAGCAGCTCGATGAGTTAGGCATTCAGGTTAAGAAGAAAGAGCAGTGAAAAGCATATTAAATGGTCGTCATTGCGAGGAACGAGGTCAGTTATCTGACCGAGTGACGCGGCAATCTGGTAATAAAATAAAGTTGTAAGTTGCTATAACTAGATTGCCACGTCGCTTTGCTCCTCGCAATGACGATGTAAGACAATAAAACTTATAAAATTAAGAATTAAAAATAGGCAAACGTGTAAGAGAAGGTTTATACCCAAGGGGCAGACCCTACGAAACTCTAACGCGGCAAATTGAAGTTTTATAGCTGAGCATTAAATTAGCTCTGAAGTTACAGAAAGATAAAGTATAGGCTCGAAGGTGAAAGAACGCTTTGAGCTAAGCAATTTCAAGAAGTTTGTAAGAGATTAAAATCTGTAAAAGAAGGATTAGGCAAAACTCTAACGCGGCAAATTGAAATTTTATAGCGGAGCGTATTAACAATCCGTGAGCAGATAAAATTTCAATTTAACAAAGTTAGAGTGATGAATAAGCCTTCGAATCGAGAGGTACATTATGGCTGGTCACTCAAAATGGGCAAACATCAAACACCGCAAAGCAGCACAAGATGCCAAGCGCGGGAAAATCTTTACCAAAATCATTCGTGAGTTAGTAGTTGCTGCGAAAGAAGGCGGTGGCGATCCGAATGATAACCCAAGACTAAGAGCCGCCATGGATAAAGCGCTTGGCGCTAACATGAAGAAAGACACCATTGAGAAAGCGATTGACCGTGGTACCGGTAATGCTGAAGGTGACAACTACGAAGAGTTAACCTATGAAGGTTATGGCCCTGGTGGTGTTGCGATTCTGGTTGAGTGCATGACCGACAACAAAAATCGTACGGTGGGCGAAGTTCGACATGCCTTTACCAAACATGGAGGCAACTTGGGAACTAATGGTTCTGTCGCATACCTATTTGAGAAAAAAGGTCAGTTCGTTTTTGGCGATAATGTTGAAGAAGAAGCCTTGATGGAAGCGGCTCTGGAAGCGGGTGCAGAAGATTTTATTGCCCATGACGATGGTTCCTTTGAAGTTCTGACCACTCCAGAGGATTTCCTCGATATTAAAGATGCGTTAATCACGGCTGGATTTGAACCAGAAAATGCAGAAGTGTCCATGCTGCCATCAACTCAGGCTGAATTAGACGTCAATGATGGTGCTAAAGTCATTCGCCTGGTGGATCGACTTGAAGAGCTTGATGATACGCAGAATGTGTACACTAATGCGGATATTCCCTCAGAATCCTACGACCTCGTCTAGAAGCTCCTATTCTTTGACGATACTTCGTTAAATGTATTTTTGCTTAGAGTCAGTTGCGCATCGCTGACTTAAAAACACGCCTCTTTATAGGTTGGGTTAGCCGAAGGCGTAACCCAACAATGGATTTTCGGGCAGGCACATTGGCCTGCCCCTACACAAAATGCTTTCCTTTGTCTCTGAATGGCCTTTGTCATGCTTTTAACCCTCAGGCCTCCCACCTTGACCATTGCGACTAGAAAAAGTCTAATAGGCGATTGAGTATAAGAATTTCTTTATCGGTTTGGAGCTTTAATGCCTATTATCCTTGGAATTGACCCGGGCTCACGCCTGACTGGCTTCGGTATTATCGAAGTGGGTGGTCAAATTCCTGCCAATCGCCCTCGATACATCACAAGCGGCTGCATACGGATTAAGGATGAAACGCTCGATTTAAAGCTTAAGCAGATATTTGATAGTGTGTGTGAACTGATTCAGGAGTTTAAGCCTGATGAGTTTGCGATTGAGTCTGTTTTCCTGTCAAAGAATGCAGACTCGGCATTGAAACTGGGGCAGGCGCGCGGTGCTGCCATTGTCGCTGCTAGCCATTATGCGCTACCTGTTTCCGAATATCCTGCCAGGAAGGTCAAGCAGTCTGTGGTGGGCACCGGTGGAGCCGATAAAACTCAGGTACAACACATGGTTAAGACTTTATTAAAACTCCCAAGCAGCCCACAGGCTGATGCGGCCGATGCTTTGGCGGTGGCTTTATGTCATGCCAACACTACTCAGGGGCTGGCTCAACTGAAGGGCGTTAAAACGATAACTAGAGGACGTTTACGTTGATCGGAAGAATTCGCGGTACATTAATTGAAAAAATCCCTCCCTTTGTCATTATCGAAACCAGCGCTGGTGTCGGTTACGAAATTCAGGTGCCAATGACGACTTTCTACCAGTTACCGGAAGAGGGTGAGCAGGCGATTCTTTCAACCCACATGTCGATTTCAGAAAACTTGCACGCACTTTATGGTTTTATCAGCACCAAAGATAGGGCTTTGTTCCGGGAGCTGATCAAAGTGAATGGCGTTGGCCCCAAGCTGGCGCTCGGTATTTTGTCGGGTATGGAGTCGGATGAATTTGTGATGACAGTGCATGACGGCAACGTGGATCGTCTGGTTAAGCTACCCGGCGTCGGCAAGAAAACGGCGGAGCGTCTATTGGTTGAAATGTCGGATCGTCTCAAAGACTGGTCAATCAGCTCAGGCCTTTCATCCAGCAAACCTTCAGAAACCAGTGCGCCAAGTTCTGCCAAAACTGATGCTTCCCAGGAAGCCGTTAGTGCCTTGATTGCTCTGGGCTATAAGCCTCAGATTGCCAGTAAAGCTGTCGCTCAGGTAGCGCATGATGATGCCAAAAGTGAAGAGCTTATCCGTTTGGCTCTGAGACAGCTGGCGGGTTAGGTTATACAGGTTGTGACTCGCATGCTAATCAGATTTCAAACTCCAGAATTCATTGTTGCTTTACTATTTAGCAGCGTGTTATTTGCTGCAAGTGGTGAAGCAGCCAAAGAGTCTGTGTTACCTGATGAGATTGAGCAAAGGGTAACACAGTTTGAGTTTGAAGATGTTCTGGAGTCTAAGCAAATAAGACCTGTGCTTAATAAATGGTTGAGTTTGTTGGGGCAGGAAGCATTGCTTGATATTGATAACCATTTTAATTACGCCTATCAGCTCTATCAGCAAGAACGTTATGAGGATGCCTATCGTCATTTTTATGTGATGGCGAAAGAGGGGTATTCCACGCCTCAGTGGTATCTGGGTTATATGTACTCCTTTGGCCAAGGTGTGGAAGTCAATATGGATGAGGCACGGTTCTGGTATTTACTAGCGGCCGACAGTGGCGACGAGATAGCGCAACGTAATCTGGGCTTTATTTATCGTGATGGAGAGGGCGTTGAGCCTGATATCGAAGAAGCTATTTACTGGTTTAGTCAGGCATCCTTTAACGGTGACTCAGAGGCACAGTTTCACTTAGGTTTTATTTACGATATTGGCGAGCAGGTTACAGAAGACAATTTTAAGGCGATTGAGCTGTATAAAATGGCGGCTCGTAATGAACATCCCGATGCGACTTACTATTTAGGCCTTTCCTATAGAGATGGCGATGGTGTTGAGGAAGATGTGAAGGAAGCATTGAACTATTTCCTTAAAGCAGCTGAACTTGGTCATGCGGGTGCCATGAATGATCTCGGCTATGCATATCTTAATGGTATTGGAGTAGACGTTAATTTTAAGCGCGCTCACTACTGGTTTTTAGAATCGGAAAAAGTTGGTAATGTAGTCGCTAATTACAACCTGGGTTGGGTCTATCAGAACGGCAAGGGGGTTAGACAGGATCACGAAAAGGCGTTGGAATACTTTCTGGTTGCCGCCAAACAAAATGATTCGGACTCTCAATATGAGGCCGGGAGACACTACGAACAAGGCCTAGGAACAGAGCAAGATATCCGCCAGGCGATCTACTGGTATGAGCGTGCAATCAATAACAATAATATTCAGGCCATGAATCAGCTAGCCTATCTTTACATGAACAATACTGACTGGGAGAAACCCAAAAAGGCGATAGAGCTATGGCTACAGGCAGCTAACACCAATGACGTTACAGCACAGTACAATTTAGCGGTCATGTATGAAAAAGGGAGAGGTGTTGTCAAAGATCTTGAGCGGTCTTTTTATTGGTATCTGAAAGCTGCCGAGAATCAGGACGGCGAGTCGCAGTATAAAGTTGCATTACATTATCTGAATGGTGCCGGTGTGGAGAAGGACTTACAGAAATACCGTTATTGGTTAAAACAGGCCGCAGATAATAATTATAAGGTTGCTGTTACAGAGTGGGAATCACTAGGTCTCGATCCGGAAATGTCGGTAAAAGAATTAATAGAGTCCATTCCTCAATGACGTTCTTTTTTTCGCTCACGCTTATTGGTAAACATCCGCTGGTCGGCTAACTCCAGTAATTGATCAACATCATCTGTATCATCTGGGAATATAGCAAACCCAAAGCTTGCACCTAGTTTAAACTCTTTTCCACCCTCTAACATTGGTTTCTCAAGAGATTTAATCAGGTTACCAACAACCGTTTCGGTGGACTCACTGCCGTTAACCGGAGACAGAGTAATCGCAAATTCATCACCTCCGAAGCGTGAAACGGTATCAGAACTTCTGATAGTTTCTGAGAACCTATTAGCCAGTGTCTTTAACGCCTTGTCGCCGATATGATGGCCATAGGTGTCATTCAGGACTTTGAGGTTATCCATATCAATGGCAATAAGCGCAACTTTACTGCCATCGCGCTTGGCGTGGGCAATATTTTGATGAAGGTGATCCATGAATAGGGCGCGGTTTGAAATACCTGTCAGTTCATCGCGAGTGGCGCGGCGGAACAGTTCATCCTGGGCGTAATACTGTGCGTGGAACATGGTGCTTGCCACCAGTTCTGACATATAAGCAATGATTTTAAGCTCCACAACCGAAAAAAAGTCAGGCTTCTTCGAGACTACTTTTAACACACCAACCACTTTCCTTTGGTGAAATAACGGAAAAACCACCATAGAGCGATGTCCTATTGCAGCTCTGGAAACTTGATCAACTCTTTCATCATTTTCGGTATCATTTGCGATAAGTGCCTGCTGGGTTCGAATGGCAATCGAAGACATATTATTGGCGCTATCTCTTCTTACACCATAGTAATGAGAGGCAATACCTGTAGCTGCCCTGATCACCATCTCAGCATCTTCAATTAATTCAATAACGGCTCCATCGGCGTTAGTGAGTTTTTGTGACTGCAGACAGGCTTCATTAAGAATAGCACCGAAGTTAATGCCCAGACGAGCAATGGAGGTTTGAGCCTGGATGATTTCTTCAAGCTTCTTGTGAGACAGTAGCGTGTTTTCTATAGTCGCATCATTACATTGGAACTGCATCCCTGATCCTCTGAGTGATTAAACAATCTACACTTTACACTATGAAACAGAGACAACATCAGTGTCAAATTAGCATGTATTAATACAAAACTGGTCTGACAATTGCATACTGCCTTCAGCCAAATTAGAATCGTCCTAAACAATTAAAGCTCAGGTGTTAGCAGTGCAATATTTCGAAACCCAACCCATCATGCCTAAAAAACTAATGACAGTGATTACTGTCTTCCTGGTGATCATAGCCCTGATGTATGGCTACATGTTTTATGAGCAGGCTGTTCTGGGTAAACCTTCCCCGGATAATGCCATTGAGAGTCATTGGGTTTTAATTATCTGCCTGATAACTGCACTGGTTTCGCGGTATGTGTCTAAGATACAGATAATCACAAAGATTGATGACGGCTACTTATATCTAACCATTGGCGCATTTGGTAAAACCAAAATAGCATTAAGCGATATTGAGAAAGTCAGCTTTAAGCTGGGCAATCCGGCAAAAGAGTTCTTGGGCTTCGGTTATCGCATAAAACCTGACAAACTTGGTTATATTGGCAGAGGTAAAGAGGCTATTGAAATTACAGCGAAAGGCGAGAAGCGGGTTATTACGGTGACGACTGATAATGCCTCTTCGTTAAAAGAGGCGATTCAATCAGATGTCGATGCTACTCAAAATCCTTAGCTTCAATTTTGCTCATTAGGACAGTTCCAGATGGACCATTTTCTATACTCCAGGTACCATACATAACACGGTTGGTCTGTTCCGTTTCCAGATAGTATTCAATCGTGGTTCCGCTGTTATATTTTTTTGTGAAGGTGAATTTTGTTCCATTTACTTCAGGATTAATGACTTCAGCAATCTGGGCGTAAAACTGAGGGTTTAGGTCGGGCTCCAAAATGATTCCTGCAATACCATCAGGAGTTTTCTCCATGACCATAGTAAAGGTATTCGCAGGAGGCGTATCCGCAGTGCGGTTGTCATAGTCGTACATACCAATCCAATGACCCGTTAGAAATTCATCAGGGATGCTGGAAGCTGCCTGAGGCTTGTTCGCATTATCCAGCATCTTCTTCAGCTTGTCCTTATTGGACTCAGCCGCCATCGCAAACCCATTGAGCATAATCAGAAAGCTAAGTACCGCCAGCTTTAATGCGCTTTTATAAACAACCATAGAACCCCCAATTAACTTTTTATTTAAATATTGATGTGACTCAGTCTAGCACTGGATGCAGGATAGGGAAATAATCAGCTGAACTTGGAGCTTACTGGCAGTGGCAATAAGCTCCGGGTTAGAGCGTCAGGCTTCTTTCTTATCTTCCGCCTTTTTAACACGGATTATGCTGCCATCAACGTTACGGCCATTAAGATTCTTGGTTGCCGCTTTGGCTTCGCCTATTTTTGGCATCTCAACAAAGCCGAAGCCTTTCGAGCCGCCAGTAGCTTTATCCATGATTAAATTGCACCATTGAACCGTGCCGAACTCTTCGAATAGCGCTTTGACTTGATCTTCGGTAGTGGTGCGGGCGAGATTTCGAACTAATAATTTCATTGGGAGAATTGGTTGGTGTATATATACCGCATCATACCATTGGACAGCTTACGTTTACTATAACTATAGGTTGGATTAGCAAGGCGAAATCCAAAGTCAATCACAATAAATTAATGGAAAATCCCAACCGCCAGTTCCGCCCAGAGCAGCAAAAACGCCAGTGCAATAACAATTATAGAGACCAACCGATAAGGTGGTTTCATGGTAATAATAAGAACCAGCTCAATGGCCAACCCTGCGCCAAGCAAGATAATACCAAACACCAGAAAATCCAACTTATCCCAATTAAACTCACCACTGAATTGATTAGCTGTCGCTGCGCTTAGCATCAACAGGGCTGCGATAATCCAGTAGATGGTTCGAATTGTGTCGGTCTTCATAGGGCATGACTTCCTATTGATACTATTTATATTTTCCAAATTTTAGAATAGGCTACTTCTGCCATGTGATCAGCATGCTCATAAACAATTTCTGGCGTCCACTCACTTGTATCAATAATAAATTCGGGTAGGTCATAGCCTTTGTCTAAAAGAATTTCTTTTTTTTCTGAGAAAGTCTTTGTATCAAGCTCACCGTTAATTTTTTCATCTATAAATATGAGGTTTCCGAGACAGCCTACAGAAGGCTCTGTCCAGTCTCCTTCGCCGATCTTTTTCTGAGGATGTAAATGTTCTATTGTTAATTCGTCAAAATCTACAGGATATTTATATTCATAATAAGTTGAGAATTTTCTCAGTATATACCTAACCAAGTTCTTCTGCTTTGAATTCGAGTTGGTGTATACAACCTCTTTAAATGCAACCTTGAACTCTTCAATAGATGGTCTCTTGTCTCGTAGTTTATTTGTAAATTCATTTATTAAGTTTGATGCCTCCTGTGTATCTTTTGATTCGAAGAGTTTTATAGCAAATGATGAGTACATCGCAGAAATCCCGCCAGACGAACGCGAAGATGTGATTGCGGTAAAGACAAAGTGAAACTTTTCAATAGCACTGAGTGTATCTCGAAGTTTCTTATACTTGATTTTTTCATCTCTATAAGCTCTAACTAGAGACATGGTGGCTGGTGTTGGTTGCGACAACTTAAACATTTGTAAGGCATATAAAGAATTAGACACAGCCAACTCATTTTTTGACCATTGGTAAGTTGGCTCATGAATGGAGCGATAAATTTTAGAGTCTGATACTAGTGCATTTAAGTAATCTTTTGACTTTGCCTTAGTTATTTCTTTTTTGATTTTCGGAAACAACTTCTTTAGTGGAACTGCTTCATACCTAGATGACCAAAAATGATAAATAAAATTATCTGATGCAATATCTGATGATGAGTTGTGAATGGTTTCAAGCATTGCTTCCCATTTTAGTTTTGCATGGTCTACACTGCCTTTAGCCTTTAGATGCTTAGAAAAATGATTTTTTACCAAATCTGTTAAAGCTAGGTCTTTCCCCCTAGTGTTCAGTGTTTCGAATATAAGATAAGCATCATCTTCATTGTCTAGAGTTATAAATATAAGATTTAAATTTAAAATTGCATCCCTCAAGTCGATTAATTTTTGAATTTTAATATCTTTTTTATCATCGGAGCTAATGCTGGTGTCCTGATCGATTGCTTTTAGAACAGATCCCACAAGCTTTTTGAATAAGTTGTGAGCATTACATAAGTTTTTTTCTTCAGCTTGTATTTTTGTATCTAATTCGGGGGCGTCATTAAATTTCTGTATATGCTCTTGGAAATAAGGAAACGATGTCTCTGTTTTAAGTACATATTCATTACGATTGCTTCTATCTTTTCGTTCTACTAATTGATGAATACCCTCAGCTAAGTCTTCTGAACCAACCTCAAAAAAAGCATCTCTAATAACGCATAGAAGTATTGTTATAGTAGTTAATCTTTGTTGTCCATCAACGACACCGAACTGCTGTTTATCTTTTTTAAAAACAACCATTGAACCAATGAAGTAGTCATCAGACTTGCTAACAACTACATCACTCCAAAAATCATTGAGATTTTCATCATCCCATGAATACGGTCTTTGGAACCTAGGAATATGGAAATAAGATCCTACAAGCAAGCTTTCTATATCAGTATCTTTTGATTCTATTTTCATTACCGTCTTCCGTATATTGCTTAGCTTTCAAAATATTAGGTGGTTATATTCAGTTACACAGATAACTCAATAATTCTATGAATAGCACCGATACTAGCAAAACCAAGGTGTTCAGGGAAGCGTTTAGAGAGTTACCAAGATCTAACTGTCCCTACTGATTCTGATTGTACTGCCTTTGCGAACGGATATAATGGCTGCACTTTTGACCAATCATTAATTTCATGCTGTTTTTCGAGAACATGGCGTTGCGCCGTGGCAAAAAAGTTTTATTTGAAGATGCCAGTTTCATCATTAATCCTCGTGATAAGGTGGGGGTGACGGGGGCTAATGGCACGGGTAAGTCGTCGCTGTTTGCTTTGATTCGTGGTGAGCTTGAGGAAGACGCCGGGAATTTCTCGATGGCGGGCGGCATTACCATTTCCAGCGTGCGTCAGGAAACGCCGTCGGTGGAAACTCCTGCGTTGGAGTATGTGTTGCTGGGTGACGAGGAGTTGTGTGACATCGAAGCGGAGCTGGCTCGTTTGGAAGAGAAGGCTGCGCAGGGTGAGCACAATGACGCGGATGGTCAGCGGGTGGCTAAACTGCATCAACGGCTGGATGAGATTAATGGTTATTCGGCGCGTGCTCGCGCTGGTGCTTTAATGCATGGTTTGGGTTTTAGCGCTGAGCAGGAGTCTTTGCCGGTATCGAGTTTTTCGGGCGGCTGGCGGATGCGATTGAACTTGGCGCAGGCTTTGATGTGTCGTTCTAATCTTTTGTTGCTGGATGAGCCGACCAACCACCTGGATATGGAAGCGGTGATCTGGCTGGAAAACTGGCTTAAGGCCTACCAGGGCGCTGTGCTGCTTATTTCCCACGATCGGGATTTTCTTGACCGCACCATTAATCGCATTGCCCATATCGAACAGCAGAAAGTCACGCTCTATAGCGGTAATTATTCTGACTTTGAAATTCAGCGTGCAGAGCAGCTGGCTCAGCAACAGGCGCAATTTGAGCGCCAGCAGAAAGAAATTTCTCACATGCAATCCTTTGTCGATCGCTTTAAGGCCAAAGCTTCGAAAGCCAAGCAGGCACAGAGCCGTCTTAAGGCTTTGGAGCGGATGGAGAAAATTGCCCCAGCGCACGTGGACTCACCGTTTCACTTTGAGTTTCCTGAACTGGGCCATCTGCCGAGCCCTTTACTGCAACTGAAATCTGCCGATGCCGGTTATCAAGTTGATAGTGGTGTTAAAACCATTTTATCGGGTGTGGGCTTTTCCCTGATGCCGGGCGACCGTATTGGCCTACTTGGTAAGAACGGTGCTGGTAAATCGACTTTGATTAAAGTTTTGGCAGGTGAGCTGGACTTGTTAGCGGGCGAAAAAGTGTCTGCCAAGACTCTTAAAATTGGTTACTTTGCTCAGCATCAGTTGGAGCAGCTGCATCCGCAAATGTCGCCCATCCAACATTTACAGCGCGACTATCCTAAAGCCACTGAGCAGGAACTGCGCAATTTTTTGGGCGGCTTTGACTTTAACGGTGACAAGGCACTAGAGCCGGTGGCACCATTTTCGGGTGGTGAGAAAGCACGGCTGGTATTGGCCATGCTGGTGTACTCGAAACCAAACCTCCTGTTACTGGATGAGCCGACCAACCATCTGGATTTGGAAATGCGCCTTGCCATGACCATGGCGTTCCAGAGTTTTGAGGGAGCCATGGTGCTGGTATCGCACGATCGCCACATGCTAAGAACCGTGTGTGATGATCTCTATCTGGTGGCTGATGGCAAAGTCGAGCCATTTAAAGGCGATCTTGACGATTACGCCCGTTGGTCGCTGGAAGATACCTTGCAGCAGAAAAAGGCCGCAAACGAAGAGGCCGGTGAGAGCAGCGAGAACTCTGGTGCTATCAGTTCCGATAATGAACTTTCACGCAAAGAGCTGCGCCGTATCGAAGCTGAGAAGCGCAAGCAATTGCAGCCCTTGAAGAACAAGCTCAAGAAACTTGAACAACAATTAGACGAGTTGCAGCAACGAAAAGCCAAGCTGGATGAGGTTATGGCTGATCAGAGTCTGTATGAAGAAAGTAATAAGTCGAAACTGGTGCAATTGACCGCTGAATACTCAGAAGTCACCTCGCAACTGGAACAAACAGAAGAAGAGTGGCTCGAGCTGCAAGAGCAACTGGAGCAAGCCCATTAGAGCTCTTATTATGTCGTGGACAAGAGCTTATGTGAACTTAGCAGCCGAATTATGACCAATTATGGAAATCGCTGATGGCGTGGTTCCATAAGTTACAGACACTTGGTAGACTAGCTTCACGTTATTTATCCGTAGTGCCTTTGCATAAAATTCAATGATTGAGCATGACCGCATCATCACACCCTCTGAGTTTGCTGACGAAGATCAGTTTGATCGTGCTATTCGACCGACGACGCTCGACGAATATGTGGGGCAGGAAAAAGTCCGCGAACAGATGGAAATTTTCCTTGGTGCGGCAAAGAAGCGTCAGGAAGCTTTGGACCATGTGCTCATCTTTGGCCCTCCCGGTTTAGGTAAAACAACGCTTTCCAATATTATCGCCAATGAAATGGGCGTGGGCATTAAGCACACCTCTGGACCTGTTTTGGAAAAAGCTGGTGATCTGGCGGCAATGCTGACCAATCTTGAGCCGAATGATGTACTTTTCATTGACGAGATTCACCGTCTAAGCCCACACGTTGAAGAGGTGCTTTATCCAGCGATGGAAGACTATCAGCTGGATATTATGATTGGTGAAGGCCCGGCTGCGCGTTCGATTAAAATCGATCTACCACCTTTTACTTTGGTCGGTGCTACCACACGCGCAGGTCTTCTGACTTCTCCGCTCCGCGATCGCTTTGGTATTGTGCAAAGGCTGGAGTTCTATAACTTAAAAGATTTAACTCATATTGTGATGCGCTCTGCGCGCATTCTGGATTTGCCGATTGAAGAGAAGGGCGCGCTGGAAATTGCCCGTCGCTCTCGCGGCACGCCACGGATTGCTAATCGTCTGTTACGACGGGTTCGAGATTATGCGGAAATCAAATCTGATGGCGTTATTACCCAGGATATTTCCGACCGTGCCTTGGATATGCTCGACGTTGATCATAAGGGCTTTGACATGATGGACCGCAAATTATTGCTGACCATTATTGAAAAGTTTGCTGGTGGCCCGGTAGGGCTGGATACCTTGGCGGCAGCTATTGGCGAAGAGCGCGATACGATTGATGAAGTGTTGGAGCCTTTTTTAATCCAGCAGGGCTTTATTCAACGCACGCCACGCGGTCGGATTGCCACCAAACTTGCCTATCAGCATTTCGAGATTATTCCTCAAGATCCCGACTTATTTGACTAATTTAAAGTATATATAAGGGAAATTTGCCAATGCCATTGCAGATTTTTCGAGATCCCATTAACACTATTTACATTTTGAATCGTTATAATACGAAGCCGACTGAATTATGAATCAGCGTGAATTTATTTGGCCTGTTAGAGTCTATTACGAAGACACTGATGTGGCAGGCGTAGTATTTTATGCCAATTATTTGAGGTTTTATGAGCGTGGTCGTACTGAATGGCTTCGTTCTTTGGGGTGGGAACAGGATATCTTGATCGACAAGGGCTTAGCTTTTGCAGTTGCTCATGTGGATGCCAAATACCTCCTACCTGCACGATTTAACGATAAGCTTCTGGTCAAAACCCGTATCGCCAGCGTTCGCAGAACCAGCCTGGTTTTTGAACAGGAAATTGTCACTGACGACGAACAACAATTAGTAGTAAATAAAGCAACTATACGCGTGGCTTGCGTTGATATGAAAACCATGAAACCTGCTGCCATGCCTGACTATTTAAAAGAGGAGATAGCTCGTGACTGGTGCTGAAACGACGACTGCAGTTCTGTCTACGTCTGAAGATCCGATGTCGATTGCCAACCTGTTTTTACATGCCAGTATTCCGGTACAGGCCATCATGATCCTATTGTTACTGATATCGGTTATTTCATGGGCTATGATTTTCCAGCGCTCCAGTGTGTTGAATCATGCTGCGCGCGAAGGAAAAAAATTCGAAGACCGTTTCTGGTCTGGCATTGATCTAAGCAAGCTTTCCACTGACTTATCACAACGCCAAAAGCCTGTGTCAGGTCTTGAGTCATTATTCCAGGCGGGTTATCGCGAGTTTATGCGTTTACGCCAGCAAAGTGGTGTTAGCCCTGAGGCGGTGATGGATGGAACGCACCGTGCCATGCGCGTGGCTCATAGCCGCGAAGTCGAAAAGCTTGAGCGTAACCTGTCATTCCTTGCAACAGTCGGTTCGGTGACGCCTTATATTGGTCTGTTCGGTACTGTCTGGGGCATCATGAACTCTTTTATTGCGCTGGGATCAGTCAAGCAGGCGACGTTGGCGATGGTTGCTCCGGGCATCGCGGAAGCCTTGATTGCAACGGCCATGGGTCTGTTCGCAGCAATCCCGGCGGTTATTGCTTACAACCGTTTCACCAACCGTTTACAGCGCATTGAAACTCAGTACGAGAATTTCCTCGAGGAGTTCTCGGGCGTATTACACCGTAAAGCTCATAGCTAGGAGTAACTATGACTCAACTGGTTCGAAGAGAACGTCGCCGTCCCAATGCTGAAATCAACGTCGTACCCTATATTGACGTCATGCTGGTATTGCTGGTGATTTTTATGATTACCGCGCCTTTGATTACTGCGGGGATTGATGTTGAGTTACCAAAGGCACATGCAGAACCAATTTCGCCGGATGAATATGACCCTTTTGTGGTGGGCATTAAAGCCGATGAGTCTTTCCATATGGATATTGGCTCTCGCCAGTTCAGAGATTTGACCTTGGATGAGTTGTTAAATCTTATTGCCAGAGAACGAGAAAACTCTCCAAACTCACCGATTATGATTAAAGGTGATCGTCGGGTGCCTTATGGAACAGTGATTGAGCTGATGGATGAATTGCGCCAGCAGTTCGGTGTCGAAAACGTTGGTTTGATGACTGACGCATTATAGAAAGTCGATCAGGTATTTATTAGTGTCAGAGAAGAAAAGCATAGTTCCAATAGTCTTATCCATTGCGGTTCATGTGATCGTGATAGGTTTATTGCTGTTTAACTTTGCCTGGGATGATGAAGTTGATGTTAAGCACGAATATGTCGATGCACCCATTAACGCTCAGTTAGTTACTGCGCCTGAACGTCCTAAACCTGATGCCAATGCGATAAAGAAGCAGCAGGAAGCTGAACAAAAACGCAAAGAGGAAGAGCGTAAAAAACAGCTTGAGAAAGAGCAGGAACAGAAACGCCTGGAAGCTGAAAAGCAACGTCAGCAACAGCAAAAGCTGGAGGAAGAAAAGCAAAAACAGTTGGCTCTAGAGCAGCAGAAAAAACTTGAAGAAGAAAAAAAGCAGAAAGAGTTAGAAGAGCAGCGCCAGAAGGAAGCAGAAAAGCAGAAGCGGCTTGAAGAAGAGCAGCGTAAGAAAGAAGAGGCCGAGCGTAAGCGTAAAGAGGAAGAGGAGCGCAAACGTAAAGAGGCTGAAGCTGAGAGAAAACGTCAGGAAGAACTAAAGAAGCTCGAAGAGGAAATGGCAGCTCTGGATGACGAATTCTTTGAAGCGCAGCGCGATACGGTACGACGAGGGCAGATAATGTCTGAAGTTGAGAAATTGACCGCATTAATTACCGCTAAAATTAAGCGTAATTGGTATCCTCCAAAAGCGCCCGGTGCCTGTTCAATCAAAATCTCGATGGGGCCAGGTGGAGTGGTATTACAAACTGAAGCTCTGGGTGGTGATTATGATTATTGTGAAACCGGTAAAACAGCGATTACCCGTTCATCTCCGCTACCATCGTCTGATGATCCAGAAGTGATGAATGAGTTACGCGAGATGACCATTGTATTCGACCCCAGTTTTAAAGAATAAGGTTTAAGGCTTAAGCATGAAATATATTTTAAAAACGATAGTAATTATCAGCATCAGCCTTATGGCGTTGGCCAGCAAGGCTGAAATTCAAATTTATATCACCGAGGGACGCTCTGATGCGAGACCAGTTGCGGTGGTACCCTTTAAATTCGAGTCCGAATCTGCGGTGCAGGCTCAGCCACCTTTTGATTTTGCCAAAATTATCGCTGACGACCTGCGTCGCAGCGGTAAATTTAACCCAACTGAAATATCAAAATTGCCACAACACCCTTATTCTATTGAGGATGTAAAGCTTGAGCAGTGGCGTGAGCTGGGCGTTGATGGTGTTGTTTATGGCACCGTGACGCAAACTGCTTCTGGCAACTATATGGTGTCTTACGATTTGATTGATCCCTTTAATGACAAGGCAATCTTTTCGTCGGATATTGAAGACGGAAGCTATCCACTTATCCCAACCTCATCACACTTAATGGTATTGAAGACCAAAATTGTTGATAACGATAACTTTCGTTGGGGCGCGCACATTGCTGCTGACGAAATTTATGAGGCGTTGACAGGTGAGCGCGGTGCTTTCGCCACTCAGATTGCTTATGTTGAAGTCAATCGCACCGACCCAAGACCTCATCAGTTATTCGTTGCCGACAGTGATGGTTTTAATGCGAAACGTATTTTTGCATCAAGAAGCCCAATCATGTCGCCAACCTGGTCGCCAGATGCTACTCAATTAAGTTACGTGACTTTTGAAAATGGCCGCTCTGAAATTGTGGTACAGGATATCGCTTCTGGACAAAGAGAGATTGTGGCCAGTTATAAAGGCTTCAACAGTGCGCCAGCCTGGTCGCCAGATGGCTCAAAAATGGTGGTGGTTCTGTCAAAAGATGGTAATCCAGAACTTTATTTGCTCGATTTACCAACCAAAAGATTACAAAGACTTACCCGACATTACTCGATTGACACCGAGCCATCGTGGGCTCCAGATGGAAAAAGTTTGATCTTTACCTCAGATCGAGGAGGTAGACCACAAATTTATAGCATTAGACTTGCAGATAAGAAGGTAGAAAGGGTAACCTTTGAGGGTATACATAACGCAGGTGCGGAGTTTGCACCGGATGGTAAGAGCATTGTCATGGTTCATCAAAACAATGGCGCTTACCATATCGCGGCTCAGGATTTAGCGACAGGTCAACTAACGGTTTTAACCAAAACCACGCTTGATGAGTCGTTATCGATTGCACCCAACGGCAGTATGATTATTTTCTCAACTGTTGATGGCGGGCAAAAGGTTCTTAGCGCGGTTTCAATGGATGGGCGTTTTAAAGCAAGGCTACCAGCGACTGTTGGGGAAGTTAAAGCACCAGCATGGTCGCCTTTTATTTTATAAAGTTAATAACAGTGACAACAATCCCGGAGGATAACAATGAAACGTTCGGTTCAATTACTACTAGCTCTTACAGCTGCTTTGACGTTAGCTGCTTGTAGCACAACTAAGCCAGAAGAAGAGCAAGTTGACACAACAGCGCAGGAAGATGCCGCAGCACAAGCTGAAGCTGAAGCCTTAGCTCGTCAACGTGCTGCTGAAGAAGCTGAAAGACAACGTATTGCTGCTTTGTTAGAAAACAATGTCGTTTACTTCGACTTTGATGATGACTCAATCCGCAGCGAGTATGTTGAACTTTTAGAAGCTCACGCTAAATACATCCAAAGCAGTGGTAAAAGTGTTGTTCTAGAAGGTCACGCTGATGAGCGCGGTACTCCAGAATACAACTTGGCATTGGGTGAGCGTCGTGCAAAATCAGTTGCTCAGCTAATGAGAACTTATGGTGTTTCTGATTCAAGCATTGAAGTGATTAGCTTTGGTGAAGAAGCTCCAGCTAACCCAGCTCATAACGAAGAAGCATGGCAAGAAAATCGTCGTGTAGAGATTAAATATCAGTAATGAACAAAGTTGTATTTAATCTATTAGGTGCAACGTTACTCACAGCTTCGGCTGTGGGTAACGCCGCCGCACCGGTTGTTGACGCCAAAGATATTACTGCTGTTCAGCAACAACAAACCAGCCAACAAAGTCAAATTATGGCTGAGTTGATCCTTCAAGTGAATCAACTCCAGCAGGAAGTTCGCCAATTACGTGGACAGGTGGAAGAGCAGGATTACCGAATCAAGCAGCTGACCAAACAGCAGCGAGAACTTTATCTTGACCTTGACCGACGTTTACAAGGCGGAGCCGCATTATCCACATCGGAAACAGAAGAACTCAGTTCGCAAACTTCTGACATTGCTCAAAATGAATCCGGTAGTCGCGCCCAGCAAGACTATAACCAGGCATTTTCATTATTCAATGAGCAAAAGTATCCACAGGCAAAGAGTGCTTTTAAATCCTTCGTAGCAGATTACTCCAATGACCCGCTAGCATCTAATGCACACTATCTTTTGGGACAGCTGCATTTTAGCGATAAAGAATACGCCGAAGCTGAAAAGCAGTTCAAATCAGTCTATGAGAAGTTTCCTGACACCAGCATCAAAGATAAGGCTATGCTAAAACTGGCACAGGTTCAGGAGCTCAAAGGCGATAAGGCCGCAGCCAAAGCCACCTACCAGCAAGTCAGCAAACTTTTTCCTAACACCACAGCAGGCCGATTAGCGAAAGCCAAGCTGGATACCCTGTAAGCCCTAAATCACTGCTAAAAGCTGTCTTTACAGGCAGCTTTTGCTACAATCCGCGCATATTTTCATCACATCTGCCCTGAACCAGGGTATAGAGCCTGCTCTATGAGTAAATTACGTATCACCGAGATCTTCCACTCACTCCAAGGCGAGAGTCTAACTGTTGGCGTGCCAACGGTATTTGTCCGCCTGACGGGTTGCCCCCTCCGCTGTGTCTATTGCGATACCGATTACGCCTTTGGTGGCGGCGAGTGGATGACTTTTGAAGAGATACTGGCACAAATTAAACAGTATGGCTGTGACCATGTCTGTGTCACCGGTGGAGAGCCGCTGGCACAAAAACGCGTATTTGAATTTTTTAAATTGCTTTGTGATGAAGGATTCAAAGTCTCAACTGAAACCGGCGGAGCACATGACATCAGCCCAGTTGATTCTCGAGTGATGATCGTCATGGATCTGAAAACCCCGGACTCACAGGAAATGGCGCGTAACCTATACTCAAATATTGCATTGCTAAAGCCAACCGACCAGGTCAAGTTTGTCATCTGTAGCCGCAAAGACTACGAATGGTGCAAAATGACCGTCGAGCAATACGACATAACCAGCAAATGCGAAGTTCTATTCTCACCTAGCTATGGCCAGGTAGAATATGCCGATTTAGCCGAGTGGATATTGAAGGATAGGTTAAAGGTTAGGATGCAGGTTCAGTTACATAAGATTATCTGGGGCGAGAAAACCGGCGTCTGAGACGCTAAAATGCTTTTATACTGCGTTATACGACTTAAATATAATCCTCATTTACTGCATGTAAAATCCGATTCTATTTAAGTCGAAAGCCTTGTCTAAAAGCATTTTTTCAGTCTCAGATAGACTTAGACTTTATGAGTAGCGCAGTTTGAGCATTTTCGCTCCTTCCAATGCTAATATGGGAAAGCAGTAAGTAGGGTGCGTCGTGACGCACCGTTTTTAATTTCAAATGGTAGCTATGAACAAACGAGCAGTAGTATTACTTTCAGGTGGTTTAGACTCAACAACAGCACTAGCAATTGCAAAGTCGCAAGGCTATGACTGCTATACCATGAGTTTTAATTATGGCCAGCGCAGCCTGGCTGAACTCAATGCTGCCAAGAAAGTTGCTCAATCAATGGATGCCAAGGAACATATCGTTGTAAATCTCGATATGAGTCAGATTGGTGGCTCTGCTTTAACTGACCATTCCATTGACGTACCCACTGAAGGGTTGGAAGAGGGTATTCCTGTAACCTACGTTCCAGCTCGCAACACCGTATTTTTATCGATTGCTCTGGGCTGGGCAGAAGTCCTGAAAGCTGATCATATCTTTATCGGTGTTAATGCGGTGGATTATTCTGGTTATCCAGATTGTCGTCCCGAGTTTATCAAAGCATTTGAAACCATGGCTAATCTCGCCACTAAGGCAGGTGTCGAAGGGCAAAAGCTCACCATTGAGGCACCGCTTATCAATCTCACCAAAACTCAAATCATTGCTGAAGGCATGAAGTTAGGCGTGGATTACAGTCAGACGGTTTCCTGCTATAAAGCAGCTAATGATGGCAAAGCTTGTGGTGTTTGTGACTCTTGCCGGTTGCGTAAGCAAGGGTTTGAAAACCAGGGTTTTGCTGACCCAACCCGTTATATTTAGCCTTTAACTCTAGTGGTTGTCATCTAACAGCCATTTTTTCGTCAAAGATTTTTCAAGCAAAATTCATTGCTTTTACACACAATAGGTCACATCTGATTTGTCATAAATTATTCACTGTTTTACAGCCCGATGACAAGTCTTTCTAACGCTTTGAAACTTAATAAGTTATTGATATCTATTAAAATAATTGATTTGAAACTGTAGTTTTATTCATTTGTTGCTGTTCGTGTTTTGCTCACAATGGAGTTGTTTTCAACCACCATTCAATTGTTAAAGGAGTAATATTATGAACGCACAAAACAACATCATTAATGCATTTTTCGCAACAACAATCCTGGCTGTTAGCATGGCTAAAGCCAGTGAAGTGGATAGCTTTAATGACTATAAAGAATTCACTTCGAATCACGGTCAAAGTAAAACAATTGCTTTGTCAGATCGTTTCGGTTCGCAATGGAAACAAGTCAGTAATTATCTAGGAAACGAGATGATGTGGCTCAAAACTTCAGACAGCTCCATCTCAGCTCTCTCAAAACAGAGCCGTTCAGTGAAGTTGGTTAACTTTAATGATCCCATTGGTACAAATTATAGAGTGGATCTCGATACTTGTACTCAGTCCGCAACGGTCGCTGCAAAAAGCCAGTCGATGACCACTTTGGCTGTAAATTTTGACTCAGTGGTGCGAATCGATTTCGATGGCTTTTGTAATGATGCAGGCCTAATATCAGCCTGGTTCTCACAGGATGCAGGTCTGATTAAATGGTCGGAGCAAACCATTGCCGGTGTGGTGGACTATGAGCTTGAGTATGCTAAGCTGGCTGGCATGAATTATCCTGCATATGAAGGCATCGAGGTTTCAGCAAATTTTCCAGCTGAAACCGTCATGCTTAACGAAGCTGATAGTGTTGAAGCCTATATTACTTTGACCAATCAGACCTCAGAGCCAGTTGAACTGACTTTTAATAGTGGCCAGTTATTCGATATTTATCTTTATGACCGTAATGATCAGCTGGTTCAGCAGTGGTCAAATGGCCGCATGTTCACTCAGGCATTCCAGACGATAACCCTTGAACCTGGTCAGAAAAAACGTTTTGGTGACAGTATCGAACTAAAAGATTTGGAGGGAAATCAACTGGATATAGGCTCCTATAAGCTCAAGATCCAAGTTAAAACCTCCACTAAAGCCTCTGGTCAGCTCTTCCAACTAATTCCTTTCGAAGCAGAAGGGCAGCTAAACCTGGATAGCATGATGAATCACTACTAAGCCGAAAGCCGGTTAAATCAGGCTCTGCGCATTGCCCAAATAATAGACATTCAGTATAATGCGCGCGATTTTAAGGGGTTAGTTAAAGATCAATTGATCGAGTGCTAGCCCCTTATCCTTTTATTTTGAATCCTTAATGTAATGCTGACTTATAGCTGAGGAAGCATTTGACTGAATTTTGATGGAGTCCGAAATGGCTATCGAACGTACTTTTTCTATCGTAAAACCTGACGCAGTTGCAAAAAATGTTATTGGCGAAATCTACAGCCGTTTCGAGCGCGCTGGTCTTCGCATCGTGGCAGCAAAAATGATTCACCTTTCTCGCGAAAAAGCTGAAGGCTTCTACGCAGAGCACAAAGAGCGTCCTTTCTTCGGTGCCTTGGTTGACTTCATGACTTCTGGCCCAGTAATGGTTCAAGTGCTAGAAGGCGAAAACGCAATCAAAGCAAACCGTGAAATCATGGGTGCAACTAATCCTGCTGAAGCACTACGCGGTACAATCCGTGCGGATTACGCTGTTTCTGTAGACGAAAATGCTGCTCATGGTTCTGACAGCCCTGAGTCTGCTGAGCGTGAGATTGCTTACTTCTTTAGTGCGGACGAGATCTGCCCTCGCACTCGATAAAAACGGTTGTTTTATCCAATTTCTTTGTTGTCTGAGTGATTTTATCCTTAAAGACAAAGAGATTTGTAAGGCAAATAGAGAAAGGGATGATGATGTCATCCCTTTTTTAATAAGTGGTTTTTGCTTGAAAGTGTGCTTTTGCTATTCCACGCAATTGCGCATAAAATGTACAAAATTTGATTGTAGCTATACTCAATAGCTATTAATCGTGTAAAGGTGTCCTGTAATGAGTAATGGAAAAACTAACCTACTCAACCTGACGCGCGATGAGATGGTAGAGTTCTTCGTTGAACTTGGTGAAAAGCCATTCCGTGCCCAGCAGGTTATGAAGTGGGTTCATCAGTTCGGTGTCGAAGACTTCGATGAAATGACCAATATCAGCAAAGCGTGCCGTGAGCGCCTGAAAGACGTTGCTGAGATTAAAGGTCCTGAAGTTCTCAGTGTTCAAGAATCCAAAGATGGTACGGTCAAATGGGCTTTGAAAATTCCCGGCGGTCAGGCTGTGGAAATGGTTTTTATCCCTGAGCGTCATCGTGGAACTTTATGTGTTTCTTCTCAGGTTGGCTGTGCTTTAGAGTGTACCTTCTGTTCAACCGGCTATCAGGGCTTTAATCGAAACCTGACAACGGCTGAAATCATCGGCCAGGTTTGGTTGGCAGCACGCTATCTGCATGGCAAGCACAAAAGTGATGAGCGGGTTGTGACCAACGTTGTGATGATGGGTATGGGCGAGCCTTTGGCAAACTTTGAGCCTGTCGTTAAATCCATGCAGCTTATGATGGATGATTTGGCCTATGGTTTATCAAAACGCCGTGTGACCTTGAGTACTTCTGGAATGGTGCCGCAACTGGATCGCTTGATAGATGAAGTTGATGTGGCTTTGGCCATCTCATTACATGCGCCAAATGATGCTTTGCGCGATGTTTTAGTGCCAATCAATAAGAAATATCCCATCAAAGAATTGATGGCTAGTGTTCATCGTTATCTGGAACGTTCGAATGCCGCACGTAAGGTGACCATCGAGTATGTGATGCTCAAAGATGTGAATGATACTTTAAAGCATGCAAAAGAATTGGCTGAGCTATTGAAGAATACTCCCTGCAAAATCAACCTGATTCCTTTTAATCCTTTCCCGCAGGCAAATTACCAGACGTCCACTCAGGAAGCGATTGATTTATTTAGTGATTATTTAATCAAGAAGGGGTATGTTGTGGTAACTCGCCGGACTCGGGGAGATGATATTGATGCTGCCTGTGGTCAGCTGGCTGGCAAAATCAATGATAAAACCAAGCGCCAACAGCGCCGTCAGGAATATCAGAAAGAAATTGTAGTAGAGAATGTGGTGCATTAATTTTGTAGAGGTGTGAACTAAAGCGCCTTGATTGATGTCCAACTGATTGATTTATTACGTAAAATATTAATATGATAAAAAGGCAGTACAGACGTTTTGCTGATACTGTAATGGGCAATTGATAGGAAGTAAGCAATGACAAGATATGCCAAGTGGGTGATGGTGTTTTTAGCGGTAACTTTGGTTGGGTGTCAGACCACAACCCGGGAAACGACTAGCGCAGCCACTAAAGATGGAGCCGTGCAAAGAACCAAGTATGAGCCTAAAGAAGCTGCTGAGAAGCGTTTGTCTTTGGGGTTGCAGTATTTGCAGGCTGGTCACATGGAATGGGCAAAGCATAATTTGTTAAAAGCTTACGAGCATGCTCCTGATATGCCGGATGTTTTGTATGGCCTGGCATATTACTATCAAACGGTCTATGAGTACGATAGAGCAGAAGACTATTACAAAAAAGCGATTAAAGAATCTCCCAGAAATGCGGACTACCTCAATGCTTACGGTGTCTTTTTGTGTGATTCTCGCAAAAAGTATGAAGAAGGCATTGGTTATTTCTTAAGAGCGGTTGAACAGCCAAACTATACATCGGTAGGGGCTGCTTATGAAAATGCAGGCTTCTGTGCGATTCGTGCTGAAAAATATGAGCCTGCAAAACAGTACTTTGAAAAAGCATTGTCCTATAACCCTAACTTGGCACGATCCCTTTTTGGTATGTCAGAAGTGAACTATGTCACTGGCAATCACCGCTTAGCGGAGGCCTATTTGTACCGTTTTGAAGCTAAAACCAAGCCGACTGCAAAGTCGCTACTATTAGGTTATAAAATAGCTAAAAGCCTGGATGCACGAGGCAACATGCGTGGGTATGGAGATAAATTAATGGAGCTTTATCCTACCTCCGATGAAGCTCAAGAATATATTAGTATAAGATAATTAATGTCAGAAACTGATCAAACTCCAGATAACGATATTCAATTTAGCCCCGGAAGCCTATTAAAGCAGGCCAGAGAGAGGGCAGGTATTAGTATTGAAGAAGTCATGCAGCAGCTGAAGCTGACTCGTCAAACAGTTATTGCAATTGAAAGTGATGACTATTCTTCGGATCTTCCCGCCACATTTTATCGCGGTTATTTACGTAATTATGCAGAGTTATTGAAGATGGACGATGATGATATTGTCGAAAATTTTGATAACTTTTGTAAGCGTAATAACCTGTTTGCCAAAGCTGAGCAGTCGCTTGCAACAATAGAGCTCGAAAAACCAATCAATTCTAGTAACTGGCTGGTCAAATCCTTCACAGCGCTAATCGTTCTCTTACTACTGTTTGGTGCTTATTATTTATTAGTTGAGAAAAAGGTTTGGCAGCAGCTTACCTCGTCTTTAAATAGCTCGGAAGGACAGGTTGAGTCAATTTCCGAGAGTAGTGATAGCGAGCTGTTACTCCCCATTTCGGAGAATAGTTCTGATACATCAGGCGATGTGCAAATAATTGACGAACAAGATACTGCCTCGACTGCTCCACAAGAAGATGCAAACACAAGCTTATCTGATAGTGAGCTTTCGTCGGAAAGTTTGAATATTCAGCAACCAGAAGTTTCAAGTGAGGTTATAGCAGAAGAAAATGACCAGACTGCAATGGGTGCTTCCAGCGGTGAGTTAGTGCTGGTCTTTAGCGACGATTGTTGGGTCAGGATCACTGACGCCAATGGCAAGGTGCTTGCTCTAGGAATTAAGAAAGGCGGCACTTCCATGAGTTTGTACGGACCAGCTCCTATTGAACTAACACTTGGTAAGCCTTCTGCTGTACAATTGTCCTATCAAAATGAGCCCATTGACTTATCGAGCTATCCGGATAGCCGTGCTGCTCGATTAACGCTCGGCAACTAAATTTTCGGTTTTTGCCCGTAGATTCAATAACCTATACGTGAAATATTATGAACGGTCGATCATGGATTAGCCGACGCAAATCGCGTCAAATAATGGTTGGTAATGTACCCGTTGGTGGTGATGCGCCAATTGCTGTGCAGAGTATGACCAATACAGATACTTGCGATGTAGACGCCACAGTAGCACAAATTCGTGCGTTGGCTGATACAGGTGCGGATATTGTTCGTGTTTCGGTACCAACCATGAAGGCTGCCGAAGCTTTTAAGTTAATTAAGCAACAATCCCCAGTTCCATTGGTCGCAGATATTCATTTTGATTATCGCATCGCACTCAAAGTAGCTGAGTATGGCGTTGATTGCTTAAGAATAAACCCTGGTAATATCGGCTCAGAAGAACGTGTTAAGGCGGTAGTAGATGCCGCAAGAGCACGTAATATCCCAATCCGTATTGGTGTAAATGCCGGTTCTCTTGAAAAAGACTTGCAGGAAAAGTACGGCGAGCCCACTCCTGAAGCGCTGGTTGAGTCAGCTTATCGTCATATCGATATCTTAGAGCGTCATAATTTCAAAGATTATAAAATCAGCCTTAAAGCCTCTGATGTTTTCATGACCGTTTCTGCATACCGTATTTTAGCGAAAGAAATTGATAACCCCCTACATCTGGGTATTACAGAAGCCGGTAGCTTCCGTTCCGGTGCAGTTAAGTCAGCTGTTGGCCTGGGCATGCTTCTGGCAGAAGGTATTGGTGATACCATTCGTGTTTCCCTGGCTGCCGATCCGGTGGAAGAGGTCAAAGTAGGCTACGATATTCTGAAAAGTCTTGGCCTGCGTCAGCGCGGAATTAACCTGATAGCCTGTCCATCCTGTTCTCGACAGCAATTTGATGTGATTAAGACTGTTAACGAGCTTGAGCAACGTCTTGAAGACGTTAATGAGCACATTGATGTGGCGGTAATTGGCTGCGTGGTTAATGGTCCGGGCGAAGCTAAAGAAGTGACCATTGGTCTAACCGGCGGCTTTAAGAAAAGCATGCTCTATGAGAATGGTGAAAAAAGCCACAAGGTTGAAAATGAATCTCTGGTTGATGAGCTGGAAGCTCAGATTCGCCGTAAGCTCGCTGAAAAGCGCGAAAAAACTGAAGAAATCACCAAGGGTGCTGAGCAAGTACCTGTCACCCAAGTTCGTTAGACCTCAAGAACAAGAGTTTGGCGGAAAAAGCTACTGTTTTTCGCCAAATTCGCTATAATCTCGCACTTTAATCCAATTTTACAACTGACGGAGTCAGGCTAGTTTTGGCGGAAAAAATACAAGCGGTCCGGGGCATGAATGATATCCTGCCGGATGCAACACCTCACTGGCAAAAATTAGAATCGGTCTTAAGGCAGCTGATGGCCAGTTATGGCTACAGCGAAATTCGTATGCCTATTGTGGAGAAGACGCATTTATTCAAGCGTTCTATCGGCGAAGTGACTGATATCGTTGAGAAAGAAATGTACACCTTTGAAGATCGCAATGGCGACAGCCTGACTTTGCGGCCGGAGGGTACAGCCAGTTGTGTGCGTGCCGGAATTGAGCATGGCCTGCTTTACAATCAGGAACAACGCCTGTGGTATATGGGCCCGATGTTCCGTCATGAGCGGCCACAGAAAGGCCGCTATCGCCAGTTTCACCAGCTTGGTGTAGAAACTTTTGGGGTTGGAACGCCGGATGTAGATGCGGAACTTATATTAATGACCGCACGTCTGTGGAAAATGATTGGTATTCATGAGTCAGTGCATCTGGAGATAAATTCACTGGGCTCGAATGAAGCGAGAGCTGAATACCGCAGTAAATTGGTCGCATTCTTAGAGCCAATTAAAGATCAGCTGGATGAAGACAGTCAGCGTCGTTTAGAAACAAACCCATTACGAATTCTGGATAGCAAAAATCCTGAAGTACAAAAGCTGGTCAAAGATGCACCAAAACTGAGCGAGCATTTAGACGAAGAGTCAAAACAGCATTTCGAGCGTCTTTGTCAGATATTGGATACCAATAATATTCCCTACACCGTCAATACCAATCTGGTACGGGGTCTGGATTATTACAACCGCACCGTATTCGAGTGGGTTACTGATAAGCTCGGTGCGCAAGGTACAATTTGTGCCGGTGGCCGCTATGATGGATTGACTGAGCAGCTCGGTGGTCATGCAACACCTGGCAGTGGCTTTGCCATGGGGCTTGAGAGAATTGTCGCTCTGATTGAAGAAATGTCAGTCGAAGAAATTTCTTTGGCTGATGTTTATATGGTTGCCCTGGGCGAACAGGCAGAGTTAAGTGCCATGATGCTGGCTGAGCAGTTAAGAGACCAGTGGCCGACAATCAGGATTCGCATGAATTGTGGCGCTGGAAACTTCAAAAAACAGTTTAAACGCGCGGACAAGAGTGGTGCTAAAATTGCTCTTGTTATGGGAGAGCAGGAAGTTCAGGACGGCACCGTTGGCGTGAAGTACCTGCGAGAGAACAAGGACCAGCTGGTTGTTTCACAACGCGATATTAGCCAGCTGCTTGAGCAATACCTGGTTTAAGAATATCGGGTAGAAAAGTTTATATTAATTAGAGCAATTATTGAGGAGGCCGACAGTGGCTTACGAAACAGAAGAACAACAGGTCGAGGCGATCAAACAGTTTTGGAAGGAAAACGGCACAGCGATCATTTTAGGTGCTGTGATTGGCTTTGGTGCTTTGTTTGGTTGGGTTGAATATCAGGACTATAAAACAAGACAAGGTGAGCAGGCCTCCTTAGCCTACTCAGAGATTTTGGCTTTAAAAGAGCAGGGTTCGACGGATGACTCTGAGCTCATCAGCAAGGTCGAAACTATAAGAGGGGAGCATGCTTCCTCAAGTTATGCATCATTGGCTGTGATGACCCTGGCCGAAACCTATGCCAGCGAAAATAAATTTCAAGAAGCTGCGGAACAATTACAGTGGGTTGTTGACCAAAGTAACGATACTTTTGAGTCAATAGCTCAGTTGCGATTAGCGAGAGTCCAGCTTCAACTGGAGCAATACAGTGATGCCATCACTACTGTGGATAGTATTGATGAGAAATCCTTTAAGTCAAATGCGCTTTTAGTTAAGGCTGAAGCATTGATTGCTCAAGGTAAAACAGAAGAAGCAAAAAGTGTCTTAATCGAAGCTCGTGACGCTGGTAATGGAGCAGTAAGCCCATTGCTGCAGATGCGAATCAGCGAGTTCGGCATTGATAACTAATTGATACTAATAACGGGATAAATTTATGATTTCTGGTTGGACACAACGAATAGTCACTTTATTGATTGCTACAAGTTTTCTGGTAGCCTGCTCCGATGAAGTGGTCAATCCGCCTAAAGAACTTGATGGTATTGATGAAAAATTCGCTATCGATTCTGAGTGGGTTGAAGTAATTGGAGATGGTGATGACGGTAAGTTCAACAGCTTAACTCCTGCAATTTGGGAAGATAAGGTCATTACTGCTGATGTTAAGGGTTTAATATCAGCATTTGATTTGAAGACTGGCGACCTGATATGGGAAACACAGCTGCAGCAGCCTTTATCTGGCGGTGTGACAGCTAATGCTGGTCTTGTTGCCATTGGCACTAAAGATGCCAAAGTTCATGTATTAGATGTTAATGATGGTAAGAAGTTGTGGCATGTGAACGTGACTACTGAAGTATTGGCTAAGCCTGCTATTGATGATGGTCGCTTAGTGGTTCGTACGCCGGATGGCAGAATATTTGCTTACTCACTGGCAAGCCAGAAGCAGGAATGGTTCTACGACCGTATTATCCCCAATTTAACCTTGCGCGGAACGTCAGCCCCTGTTGCAACCAGTGGAATTGTTATTAGCGGTTTTGCCAATGGCAAAATGGCTGCTTTTAATATTCGTACTGGAGACTTATTGTGGGAACAGCGTATTTCTGCTCCACGTGGAAGCTCTGAGATTTCTCGAATCGTTGATGTAGACTCAAGCCCGGTTATCTATTCTAATTACCTTTATGCCGCCGGCTTTAATGGCTATGCCATTGCTATGGACTTAACCAATGGTCGATATTTGTGGCGTAAAGAGACTTCAGTGACACAAGAAGTGTTAGTTGATGCTACTCGCGTTTATCTGGTGGAAACTACTGGCAAAATAGTAGCTCTGGATCGCTTCACTGGTGACGAAGTTTGGAGTCAGGAAGGCTTGTTATACCGTAAGCCAACAGGTGCCGCAGACAACGAAGACTATATTGTTGTGGGTGACTTTGAGGGTTATCTGCACTGGCTGGACAAAAGCACAGGTGAATTTGTAGCTCGTACACATCTTGACCGTTATGGGGTAGCTCATGCACCTATCGTTACGGATAAACACATCATTGCAACAACTCGCTATGGTTACCTCCATGTATTGGAGAACCCGCTAGCAACATCTTCTGAAGAGTAAAATTCATGCTACCAGTTATCGCTCTCGTTGGTCGTCCCAACGTCGGTAAATCAACACTATTTAACAGGCTGACAAAGTCTCGCGATGCACTGGTAGCAAACCTGCCTGGTCTGACTCGTGACCGCCAATATGGGCAAGCCACTTTAAAAGGGCAAAAGTTCATTGTAGTGGATACTGGCGGTATTGCCGGTGATGAAGAAGGCATTGATGGCCTGATGGCCGGTCAATCATTACAGGCCATTAACGAAGCCAATATCGTACTTTTCCTGGTCGATGCCAGAACAGGAATGACTGCTGCGGATGAATTCGTTGCAAGCCACCTAAGACGCCAGAACAAACCCATTATCGTGTTGGTTAATAAGGTCGATGGTATCCATGCCGAGGCAGCCCTTTCTGATTATTACAGCTTAGGTTATCAAACTGTATTACCACTGGCCGCAGCTCATGGTCGCGGTGTTAATACCCTGGTAGACACCATTTTTGATGAACTGCACCTGGAATCTACGGATGACGAAGAGCTGATTGGTTATGAGAAAGCTCAAGGCTTAAAGCTGGCCATTGTGGGTCGTCCGAACGTTGGCAAGTCTACACTGGTAAACCGTTTTCTTGGCGAGGAGCGTGTAGTTGTTTACGACATGCCCGGTACTACTCGTGACAGTATCTACATTGAAATGGAGCGTCGCGATAAGAAATATACCCTGATTGATACAGCGGGTGTAAGACGTCGTGGCAAAGTTAAAGAAACGGTTGAAAAGTTCTCTGTTCTGAAAACTCTACAGGCAATCGATGATTCAAATGTGACCATTATGGTAATGGACGCCCGCGAGCCGATTACCGATCAGGATCTCAGCTTAATCAGCTATATCATTGATGCTGGCCGCTCTATGGTTATTGCCATCAATAAATGGGACGGCATGACCGAAGAACAGCGCGATAACGTTAAGCACGAAATCGATCGTCGCTTGGGCTTTATTGATTTTGCCCGTATCCACTTTATTTCTGCGCTACATGGTTCAAACGTAGGCCATCTATGGGAGTCTGTAGATGAAGCCTGGGCCAGTGCACAGGTGGAAATGAGCGCTTCAAAGTTAACCCGCTTGCTTGAAGAGGCGGCAGAAAAGCATCAGCCGCCAACCGTACGTGGTCGACGCATCAAATTACGTTATGCACACCCGGGTGGCCATAACCCGCCACTGATCGTCATTCACGGTAATCAGGTCAGTAAACTACCTGAAAGCTATAAACGCTTCCTGGTGAATTTCTTCCGCGATAAATTAAAGCTTATCGGCACCCCAATTCGTCTTGAGATGAAAGAGGGTGATAATCCGTTTAAGGGCAAGAAAAATGAGATCACACGCCGTCAACGCCTTAAGCGTAAGCGTGCGATTAAAAAGTGGGGGAAAAAATAATGCTATAACTCATATAAAGAAATGTATCTTCCATAATTACCGGGTTTTTCTAGCATTATTTTCAGGTGGATATTTTGAGAACAAGCAACAATGCTCCACTTCTCACCTAAGTTTCCGTCAATGCTAAGCTCTGAATTGCCTTCTTCTTGCCAGAGTCTTCCACTTCCGTATTGGTTAACTTTCGTTACTTTGTAATATTCACAGTCGTATTTTGAGGTTAGAAATTTATAAATTGATGAAGTAACCTCTGGCCAAATAAGTCCTTTGTGATCTTTTTCATACCTTTCAAATATTGAATGGAAGGATATACTTGATGGAAGAGGATGCCCTTTAGGATGATTTTTTGGAACAAAGCTGTTATCGACTTTAACAACTTTTCCAAACATCTGGAAAACAATAAAACAACCTTCAAAACCATTATCTCTTGCCGTTAGTTCATAAAAGTAATTGGGTTTGGTATAAATCTCCTGGCTTCCTTTGTGCTCTTTACCGTCACTGCCTTTGCATGAATACTTAATCTCATGCTTTCCAGGAACTAATTCAAAGGCAACAGTATCATCAATAATCTCTTTCCCATTTACAGAGCTTAAGAGTACTTCTCTGAATGGTTTATTATTGCTTTTATTAACTTGAAAGTAAGAAACTTGGGTTCTCTCTAGGTAATTACCATCATATAATTTTGTATAGTACTTCGGCTCAGGGTTTGTTGTTTTGCAAGAAGCTAGTGTTAAGACAATTATTAGAGTACTTATAATTTTATACATAATAATTCCTTTTTAAGATTTTATAATTTGGCTTTTTATATTCCCATCCGAAAAACGGGTAGTCAGGTACTTTGCTTTCTTAGCCTTTACAGCTGAAGTTATAGCCTTTCCTTTTTCATCTTCCGTAATGGTATAGCCACGTTCTAAAGTCGCCAGTGGACTGATGTTATTCAGTTTCTGTGCTTTGAGTGCCAGCATCTGCTGTTTCTGTTTAAGTAAATATTTCCAGGACTGAGTCAGGCTTTTATTGGTTTGCTGCAGTGAGCTTTTTGCCTGAGCAAGCTGCAATTTAGGGTTATAGCCGTGCAGTCGAGATGATAAATCCTTAAGTTCAGCGGTTTTTGCCTGAACTAAATATTTCTGTGCGCTAAACAGGCTTTTGTTCAGTGAGCTCAATTCAACTTTATAGTGATTAAGCCGTTGTTTCGGATGCACAATTCTGGCAATAAGCGTATCAAGCTTTGATTGGGCAACTTGCAATTTATGTTCAAATTCCCCAGTCAGGCGCCTCTCAAGTTGTGTGAGTTTATGGCGTAAGTCGGCCTGATCGGGTGCAAGTAACTCCGCGGCTGCCGATGGGGTCGGAGCACGTAAATCCGCCACCCAGTCACTGATGGAAGTATCCACTTCGTGACCTACCGCAGAAACGACCGGGATTTTGCTTTCGCGAATTTTTCGAGCCAATGTTTCGTCATTGAAGCACCACATGTCTTCCAGTGAACCGCCACCACGAGTAATCAGCAGAACATCACACTCAGCATGTTGATTGGCGATTTCAAGTTGCTCTATCAAGGTTATTGCTGCTTTTTCGCCCTGAACCTGACTTGGGTAAATGATGACTGGAATCTGTGGCATCCGACGCTTTAGAACACTCAATACATCTCTTATGGCTGCACCGCTTGGTGATGTAATTATCCCTATCTTTTTTGGGTATATAGGAATGGAGCGCTTTAATTCTGGTGCAAATAAACCCTCGGCCTGTAGCTTTTCTTTAAGGCGGTTAAATGCAATTTGCAGGGCCCCTTCACCCGCTGGCTCAATATACTCACCAATAAGCTGTATATCGCCTCGTGGTTCATAAAGACTGAGTTTGGCTCTGAGCAGTACCTGCTGGCCGTCTTCTGGAGTAAAGCGCGCACTACGATTACGATTCTTGAAAATAGCGCAACGTAACTGAGCACCATTATCTTTTAATGTGAAGTACCAGTGGCCTGAGGCGGGAAGGGCGAGATTTGAAATTTCGCCAGTTATCCAGACTTGACCGATGACATCTTCAAGCTGTTTTCGAACCTTGAATGCCAATTCGCTCACAGAATAAATTTTACGTGTTTCGCCGGTTTGTTGTGGTTCAAGAATTGGCTTAATCATAGAGAAATCAAATCAAATAGTTATTTACCTTGCAAGGGGGAAGACGTTATAATAACGCGCTTCATCGAGCCAGCGCCTTTTGCGTTGGCGTAATAATACGTGGTACACAATATGCGCATTATAGAGGAAGCTCTTACCTTTGACGACGTTTTATTAGTGCCGGCACACTCCAAAGTATTGCCTGCTGACGCAGACCTGCGCACTAAGATTACCCGCGAGTATAACCTCAATATTCCCCTTGTTTCTGCTGCAATGGACACGGTCACTGAATCGCGTTTAGCTATTGCATTAGCACAAGAGGGTGGCATGGGCTTTATTCATAAGAACATGACCATTGAGCAGCAAGCAGAGCATGTTCGTCGTGTTAAAAAGTTTGAGAGCGGAATTGTCAGTGATCCAATCACAATCACTCCTGATACTACCATTGGACAAGTCAAACAAATGACTCGTGAGCATGGTATTTCGGGAATGCCTGTCGTTGATGGAAATCAATTAGTCGGTATTGTGACTAACCGCGATATCCGTTTTGAAACCAGTCTGGATAAACCCGTATCTAAAGTCATGACGCCAAAAGAGCGCTTGGTGACGGTAAAGGAAGATGCCAGTCAGGAAGAAATCTACGATAAGCTACATGAGTTTCGCATCGAGAAATTGTTAGTGGTTAACGATAATTTTGAGCTAAAAGGCCTGATTACCGTTAAAGACATAAACAATGCTGAAACTATGCCAAATGCCTGTAAAGACCGTTATGGCCACCTGCGTGTTGGCGCCGCTGTCGGTACTGGCTCTGAAACAGCCGATCGTGTTGCTGCAATTGTAGCCGCAGGCGTAGATATCATTTTGGTCGATACCTCACACGGCCACTCACAAGGCGTATTAGACCGTGTGAAGTGGATCAAACAGAATTATCCGGACAAACAGGTTATTGGCGGCAATGTTGCAACGGCAGCCGGTGCTCGCGCCCTGGTTGATGCAGGTGCCGACGGTGTTAAAGTCGGTATTGGTCCTGGCTCAATCTGTACAACCCGTATCGTTACCGGTGTTGGTGTTCCTCAGATTTCAGCTGTTTCCAGCGTCGCTAAAGAGTTAGCCGGAACAGGTGTTCCATTTATCGCAGATGGCGGTATTCGCTTCTCCGGTGATATTTGTAAAGCCTTGGCTGCTGGTGCATACAGCGTTATGGTTGGCTCAATGCTTGCAGGAACTGAAGAGGCTCCTGGTGAAGTCGAGTTATATCAGGGGCGTTCATACAAGTCTTACCGTGGTATGGGCTCTTTGGGAGCTATGTCGCAAAAGCAGGGCTCAAGCGATCGTTACTTCCAGAGCTCCAACGCTGCCGACAAATTGGTGCCAGAAGGTATCGAAGGTCGCGTACCTTATAAAGGACCAATGACGCAAATTATCCACCAGATGATGGGCGGCATTCGTTCCAGCATGGGCCTGACCGGTTGCGCTACTATTGAAGAGATGCGTAACAAAGCTGAGTTTGTAAGAGTGACCAATGCCGGCATGAACGAAAGTCATGTGCATGATGTGGCGATTACAAAAGAAGCACCAAACTATCGTGTTAAATAAGGCAAACGCTAGTATTTAATAATAGCGTTGTAGCGACAATGAGACGGATAGATTCAAAGCCGCAGTATCAGTCTGCGGCTTTTTGATTTTTTTATGATTTGTACCTAACTTGATTAAAGGTAATACCAATGCAAGCAAATATTCATGAACATCGAATTCTGATTTTGGATTTTGGTTCACAGTACACCCAGTTGATCGCACGTCGTGTGCGCGAAATTGGTGTTTATTGTGAGTTAGTGCCTTTCGATGTAGAAGAGGAATTCATTCGTGAGTTTAATCCAAAGGGCATTATCTTATCAGGCGGACCTGAGTCGGTAACGGGTGAGAATACGCCTCGTGCACCACAGATGGTCTTTGAGCAGGGTGTGCCAGTATTGGGTATTTGCTATGGTATGCAAACTATGGCGCATCAGTTCGGTGGTCGTGTTGGTGGCTCCGAGAAGCGTGAGTTTGGTTATGCAGAAGTTTTCACCAAAACTCATAGTGCTTTATTTGAAGGCATCGAGGACCGTTTCGATACAGAAGGCCATCCAGTGCTTGATGTCTGGATGAGTCACGGTGATAAAGTACTTTCAGTACCAGAGGGTTTTGTAGTAATCGCTTCCAGCGACAATGCGCCAATCGCAGCGATTGCCCATAAAGAAAAGCCTTTCTATGGCATCCAGTTCCACGCAGAAGTGACACATACCAAGCAGGGTGGTCGAATCCTTGAGCGTTTCGTTGATGAGATCTGTGGCTGTGAAAAACTATGGACTGCAGAAAATATTATTGATGATGCAATTGAGCAGATTAAAGAACAGGTTGGTGATGACGAAGTTGTTCTAGGTCTATCAGGTGGTGTTGATTCCTCTGTAACCGCGATGCTGTTACATCGAGCCATTGGTAAGCAATTGACATGTGTATTTGTTGATAATGGTCTATTACGTTTAAATGAAGCCGATCAGGTAATGGCCATGTTTGGCGATAACTTTGGCCTGAATATTATCCGTATTGATGCTGAAGATCGTTTCCTTTCCGAAATGAAAGGCGTTGATGAACCAGAAGCCAAACGTAAAATCATTGGTAAAGTCTTTATTGATATATTCGATGAAGAATCTAAAAAACTAACCAATGCAAAATGGTTGGCTCAAGGCACCATCTATCCGGATGTTATCGAATCAGCAGGTGCAAAAACTGGTAAAGCTCACGTTATTAAATCACACCATAACGTAGGTGGCTTGCCAGAAAAAATGGATCTTAAATTAGTCGAGCCATTGCGCGAATTGTTCAAAGACGAAGTGCGCAAAATAGGTCTAGAGCTGGGTCTTCCCTACGACATGCTTTACCGCCACCCATTCCCAGGCCCGGGTTTAGGTGTTCGAATTCTAGGTGAAGTGAAAAAAGAATATGCTGATTTGCTTCGCCGCGCCGATGCAATTTTCATCGAAGAATTGTATAAGCATGATCTGTACAATAAAACCAGCCAGGCATTTACCGTATTTCTACCAGTGCGTTCTGTAGGCGTCATGGGTGATGGCCGTAAATATGATTACGTGGTGGCACTTCGTGCTGTAGAGACGATTGATTTCATGACAGCGCGTTGGGCACACTTGCCATATGAATTCCTGGAGCATGTGTCTGGTCGAATTATTAATGAGGTGGATGGGATTTCGAGGGTTACTTATGATATCTCAAGTAAACCTCCAGCCACTATCGAATGGGAGTAGACTTGTCTTTTTGCGATTCTACTTTGTTAAAAACAGATTTTAGTGCTCAGGGACTTTGTGTCCATTCCGCGCTAAAATCTGTTTTTGCCGCGTAGAGATCACAAAAATCCTGCGTCTACAGGGCTGGCGCAAATAAGTTAATCCAATATTTCTTCTCGCAAATTTGAAAACAAATAATAGTATGACTCTATAGGATAGGTTAGCTTGTAAAGGGTAATCCATCACTGTTAACGCCACACTTTTTCATAAACACTATCTATGACCGACTTTACCGATTTTGACCAACACTGTATGCAGAGAGCTTTTGAATTGGCGGCTATCGCTGAGGAGAAAGGCGAGGTGCCGGTGGGTGCGGTTCTGGCTAAAGATGGTGAGATCATTGCTGAGGGTTTTAACCAGCCAATTTTGAGTCATGATCCGACTGCGCACGCTGAAATGGTTGCCATAAGGGCGGCTGGACAAGAGCTTGATAATTATCGTTTGGTGGACACTACGCTATACGTGACTCTAGAACCCTGCGCCATGTGTGCCATGGCGATGGTTCATGCCCGGGTCTGTCGCGTGGTCTATGCTACTGCTGATCCAAGAACGGGTGCTGCAGGTTCTGTGCTGAATATACTGCAAAACCCTGCTTTTAATCACCAGTGCTCGATTGAGTCAGGCTTGTTGCAGCAAGAATGCAGCGAACAATTAAAGAGTTTTTTTCGTGGTAAAAGAAAGAGCTCGGACAAAAAATAACCATTTATTATTTGACTTATTTACTGAATAACTTATATTTCGCTTTATGAATATGACTTTCACTTTCAAGAAACACAGCAAGAAGGCACTTAAAAAACGTGTCTTGATTGGTTGTGGGTGAAAGAATAGTTAATACGTTCTCAATATTTCAAACCCGCACAGGACATCCTCTGCGGGTTTTTTTATGGCTCAATATTAATATAGATAGTTGCCTTTTCTGTAAGAGAAAAGCGATTAGGAGATAAGCGATGACAATAAAAAACACTGTTTGGCATGTTTTGAAGTTTGGCGGCACTAGCGTATCAACACGCGCTAACTGGGATACTATTGCTAAAATCGTCAAACGAAAACGCGCTAAAGGCATTAAGGTATTTGTTGTTCATTCAGCTGTCAGTACTGTGTCTAACCGCTTGGAGCAGCTTATCCAGCTTGCGATTATGGGAGAGCATGGTGACGCATTTGCAGAACTGGTGGAACTCCACCAGCAACTGATTGCTCAGTTAGAAGTTAGTTCGAATTTACTCGATGACGAGTACCGTTATCTCAAACGCTTGCTTGATGGTATCCATTTGTTAGGTGAGGTCAGCGATCGTATTCGTGCACTGATTATGGCTCAGGGCGAGTTGTGGGCGACTAAAATTGGTGCGAATTATTTGCACGATCAGCTGGAAGATAAACCACTTTGGGTTGATGCCAGAGATTTTTTGTCGGCAAACCTGCAAAGTCAGAACGACTATCTTGCGGCAGGTTGCGACTGTGAGCTGGATGAGAAACTGTTGCAAGCTATAGCTGATAATCCGGTTATTATTACTCAAGGCTTTATAGCCAGTAATCAGGAAGGAGATACTGTGTTGTTGGGTCGTGGTGGCTCGGATACGTCCGCCGCCTATTTTGCTGCTAAGACAGCAGCTGCCAGGTTAGAAATCTGGACAGATGTTCCGGGTATATTTACCGCTAATCCTAATCAGGTGCCGAATGCTCGCCTGCTCAATCATCTTAATTATGACGAGGCTCAGGAGATGGCGTCCGCAGGGGCTAAAGTGTTACACCCCCGTGCCATTCGTCCTGCGCAATTATCCAATATCCCTATTTTTATCCGTTCAACAATAGACTCAGAACTGGCTGGTACCCAAATCCATCATTTTGATAACCGCTTGGGTATGGTCAAGGCAATTACAGCCAAGAATGGTATTACCTTGATTTCGATGGAAAGTCAGGGCATGTGGCAACAGGCTGGCTTCCTCGCTGATATGTTTGCTGTGTTCAAGAAGCATCAGGTTTCGGTCGATCTGGTATCAACCTCAGAAACCAATGTTACTGTGAGTCTCGACAGTTTGACTCAGGTGGTCAGCGAGCGACGACTTAAGAATCTGGTGGATGAGCTATCGACTATTTGTCGTGTTAATGTTATGCGGAACTGTTCGGCGGTTTCTATTGTCGGCCAGAATGTTCGTGCAATTCTGCATAAAATTGCTCCGGCTTTTTCAATCTTTGAAACCTACAAAGTGTATTTATTGTCACAGGCAGCTTCTGACCTTAACCTGACTTTTGTGATCGACGATGAACATTGCGACAAGGTTATTGCAGCTTTGCATGAATTGTTGATTAGCAACAATCCAAACAGTGAAATACTGGGGCCAACTGCCAAAGAGCTTAAGAAGCCTCTAGAAAGCGAAGTCCTTAGTGAAAAGTGGTGGCAGAAACGCCGAGCTGATATTGAGCTTTGTCTGGAGAATCGTGAAAACGCCTATATTTATAATTTGTCAGCAGTTAAAGATAACATCAGTGCATTAAAATCGATAAGTGCTGTTGACCAGATCTTTTTTGCCGTCAAAGCGAATAATCATCCACAAGTACTGGCTACCGCTTTTTCGCAAGGGATTGGCTTTGAAACCGTTTCGATTTATGAAGTAGAAAAAGTGTTGGAGCTGTTTCCAGATATCAGCAAACAAAGGATCTTTTTTACCCCTAACTTTGCCAGCCGAGTAGAGTACGAAAAAGCACTCGAGTATGGCGTTATGTTATCACTTGATAGCAGTTATCCTTTAAAGCAGTGGCCTGAAACCTTCGCCAATAAAACCATATTCCTGAGAATTGATCCAAATATTGGTAAAGGTCATCACGAGAATGTGAGAACTGCAGGTGCCACCTCAAAATTTGGGATTCCCATTCAGGAAATTGAGCAGTTGTTGCCCATCATTCGTGATAACAATATTAGCGTGCTAGGCCTGCATGCTCACGCAGGAAGCGGGATCTTAACCAATGAGCACTGGGCCGAGCATGCCAGACTGCTGGCTGATGTTGCCAGCCAATTGCCTGATGTTAAATATCTCAACCTTGGTGGTGGCTTTGGTATCAAAGAACGGGCACAACAAACCGAGCTGACCATGGAGCAGATTAACCAGAGCCTGTTGCAAGTCAAAGCTCAATATCCTCAATACCAACTGTGGATTGAGCCAGGGCGTTACATAGTCGCCAATACTGGCGTGCTTGTGGCCAAAGCCACACAGGTTAAGCAAAAACAGAATTACTATTATGTGGGGATCAATACTGGTATGAATTCCTTGATGCGTCCTGCTCTGTATGGCTCTTACCATCCAATCGTGAATTTGTCACGGCTTTCAGATACCAAAAAGCATCTGGCAACTGTGGTTGGCCCTATTTGTGAGAGTACCGATAAACTTGGCATTGAGATACCTTTCCCGGATACCTTTGAGGGCGACCTTATTCTGATAGAAAATGCGGGTGCTTATGGCCACGTAATGTCTACTCACTACAACATGCGTGCGCCGGCAGAAGAGGTCTGTCTTCCTTAGGTTTATGGCTTTAGTGTTTGAAGTGGAGCACTTTAAAAATTTCTACCGAGGAGTATGATAAGACTATGTCATGAGATAAGGAGGTGTATATGGCTCAATCTAAGGTTGGTATTTGGCTCGATCATAGAGAAGCAGCTTTGGTAGAAATCAGTGACCAAGGAATTAGCACGCGTTTTTTTCAATCTGGTGTTGAGGAACATATTGATGAGAAGCGAGGCTCTCGTTCGAAAACTCCTTACGGTCCACAGGGCGTTTTTGCCGAAGATAAAGCCGACAGACGGAATCAGCAGATACTCAATCAATACTATTCAGAAGTGGCTGCAGGTATCAATAATGCTGAGAGTCTTTATATTTTTGGACCTGCCGAAGCTAAGCAGGAGTTTGCAAAGTTTCTTGAGCAACACCAGAGTCATAAGCCGGTAAAAGTTGAGGTCGCCAGTGCAGATAAGATGACTGAAACTCAGATTATTGAAACAGTCAAAAAACACTTTCGTTATAAAGCCGATCTTTTCTGATTAGGCAAAACATAACCCAAAAACAAAAGCGCTAATTTTTAGCGCTTTTTCAATTCAGGCACTCATTGAATTAATGAATAAAGTACTCCATTTCAACCGCTGAGTCATCTTCAAGGCCTGTCCACATTAAACAGTAGGTTTGGTCAATCGGGGCAGTGAATGTCTTCTTAATCTCTGTAGTTTCATGGTCTTCTACTGGATAAGTGACTTCGTCTTCTTGGTGGTAATGGAAGTTAAACTTAATCGGCTTATTACTTTTGATGCTGTAAGTCAGCTTTTGTCCTTTCTGAAGATCTGGGCAGGCCTCGCCAATTTGACCTTTAGAAAACTTAAAGTATCCATAATGTTTCTGAGGTTCATTGGCAGCTGCGGTAAATCCCACAAAAAAGGTTAATACAATAATCAATAACTTCATAATGACTCCAGTTGCTTTATCTGTTCGGCGACTTTATTCAAAGTTGACTCGACTTCTTCGAGTTTTTCTTTTTCTTTATCGACGACGGCTTCAGGCGCTTTGTCAGTAAAGTTTTTATTAGAAAGCTTGCCTCTGATGCGTTGCTGTTCCTTTTCCAGTTTTTCTTTCTCTTTATTGAGGCGAGCCATTTCCTGCTCAACATCAATCAAGCCAGCCATTGGAATTAATATTTCCATTTTGCCTGCTAGAGCTGTGGCCGACATGGGTGCTTCCTGACCGGCTTCCATCCATTCAATAGACTCTAGCTTTGCCAGTTTGCTTAAGAAGTTTTGATAGCTCTCCAAGCGTGTTTTGTCTTGCTCAGAACCATTACGGAATAAAACTGCGAGCGGTTTACCAGGTGCAATATTCATTTCGCCGCGAATGTTACGCACGCCAACGATAATGGTTTTTAACCACTCAATATCCTGTTCAGCCTGGTCATCAATTAAATCCGTCTGAGAAACAGGGAAGGGTTGTAGCATGATGCTTGAATGCTCTGTGGTATCAATACCCGTCAGTGGCGCAACGCGCTGCCAGATTTCTTCGGTGATAAACGGCATGAATGGATGCAGTAAACGCATCAGACTTTCCAAAACTGACACCAAAGTATGGCGCGTGGCACGCTTTTCAGCATCACTGTATTCGTCACCATAAAGAATGGGTTTTGACAGTTCTAAATACCAGTCGCAGTAGGTATTCCAGGTAAATTCATACAACGCATTCGAAGCAAGATCGAAACGGTAATTGGCAACCGCTTTTTCAAACTCGGTAATGGTTTTCTGAAGTTCACTTGTGATCCAGCGGTCGGCCACGCTCAAGGTCATGTCACCGCCATTGATGCCAGTGTCCTGCTCTTCGGTATTCATCAGCACATAGCGCGCGGCATTCCAGATTTTATTACAGAAATTGCGGTAACCTTCTACACGATTTAAGTCGAAATTAATATCGCGAGAGGTTGAAGCCATGGCGCAGAATGTAAAGCGCATGGCGTCAGTACCATAAGGTGCGATGCCTTCGGGGAATTCTTTGCGTGTGCGTTTGGCAATTTTTTCGGCATCCTTTGGATTCATCATACCGGTAGTACGTTTGCCTACTAATGAGTCGATATCAATACCGTCGATGATGTCAATCGGGTCGAGAACGTTACCTTTGGATTTCGACATTTTCTGGCCATGTTCATCGCGAATCAGACCAGTGATGTAAATTTCTTTGAAAGGAACTTTGCCTGTGAATTTAAGCCCCATCATGATCATGCGGGCAACCCAGAAGAAGATAATATCAAAGCCGGTTACCAACACACTGGTCGGCAGGAAAGTTTCCAACTCCGGGGTTTCTTCTGGCCAGCCAAGCGTAGCAAATGGCCAAAGGGCAGAGGAGAACCAGGTGTCCAGTACGTCTTCGTCACGACGAAGTTCTGCATCACCAAGGTTATGTTTTTGACGAACCTCTTCTTCGCTACGTCCTACAAAGACATTGCCATCATTGTCATACCAGGCTGGGATTTGGTGGCCCCACCAGAGCTGACGACTGATACACCAGTCCTGAATATTCTCCATCCAGTGATAATAGGTATTTGACCAGTTTTCTGGCACGAATTTGATATCACCATCTTTAACGGCTTTTAGTGCAGGCTCTGCTAGTGGCGCGATTTTGACATACCACTGGTCAGTCAAATAAGGTTCAATCACAACACCGCTACGATCACCGCGCGGCACTTTCAATTTGTGTGGTTCAATTTTTTCCAACAGGCCTAACTGTTCAAAATCTTCAACGA
The DNA here is from genome assembly GCA_048268505.1 of Kangiella sp. GTDB lineage: Bacteria > Pseudomonadota > Gammaproteobacteria > Enterobacterales > Kangiellaceae > Kangiella. The sequence goes on from JBLWVK010000001.1 coordinate 203,383, forward strand.
TCTTTTTACGAGCTTCATATCGATCCAGGCCACGATAAACTTCTGGCGCAGAGTCACTGATATGAGCTGTTGGAGTGAGGATATTGATCATTTCAAGGTTGTGGCGCTGGCCCATCTCATAATCATTAAAGTCATGCGCTGGCGTGATTTTTACACAACCTGAACCAAAATCTTTTTCAACATAATCATCAGCAATGATCGGAATTTCGCGCTCAGTAAGCGGTAACTTGATGGTTTTTCCAATCAGATGTTGGTAGCGCTCATCATCCGGGTGAACGGCAACGGCGGTATCGCCAAGCATGGTTTCTGGGCGGGTAGTAGCAACCACCAAATGACCAGAGCCATCAGATAGCGGGTATTTGAGGTGCCACAAGTGACCATTTTCTTCGTGGGATTCTACTTCCAGATCCGATACTGCGGTCAGTAGCTTTGGGTCCCAGTTGACCAGACGCTGACCACGGTAAATCAGGCCTTCTTCGTAAAGGCGAACAAAAACTTCAAGCACTGCATTGGATAAATCATCATCCATGGTAAAAGCTTCGCGCGACCAGTCGCAGGAGTCGCCCAGACGACGCATCTGGCGAGAAATAGTACCGCCAGACTCTTCTTTCCATTCCCAGATTTTGTCGATAAAAGCATCGCGACCTAAGTCATGACGGCTCTTACCTTCCTTATCCAACAAGCGCTCGACTACCATCTGAGTCGCAATACCGGCGTGGTCAGAGCCGGGTTGCCACAAGGTGTTGTCGCCTTTCATGCGATGATAACGAGTTAACGCATCCATAATCGTATGCTGGAAAGCATGGCCCATGTGCAAACTACCCGTGACATTGGGCGGTGGGATCATAATGCAGTAGCTATCGTCACCACCTTTTGGGGAAAAGTAATCGTTCTCTTCCCAAGTTTTGTACAAGTTTTGTTCGATCGATTTCGGGTCGTATGCTTTTTCCATGATATTGGTCTTAGCCGGTTGAACGTAATTCGAAGTGAAGCCCTGAATTATAGCGTCTGTAGCTTAGATATCTAGGATTTGTTGAACTTTCGGAGGGTTTTTGTAGCAACAAATCCTGGAATTTAGGTGTTATTTTGCTGGTTTGGCGATATAGACGAATGAGGGCGGGATATTGAGCGCAATCCACTTGGATTTCGTCTCTGGAAAATACTCCATGATCAGCTTGCGATCCTTGGGTAGATACTGATATTGCACAAACAATCCATTGGGTGACAGGACTTGATGAATCTGCTGCAAAAGGTCGCGCTTCATTTTCTCATCGAACAATGCAATTGGCAGGCAGGAGAGTAAAAAGTCGACACTATCTGCTTCAAAGTCATTGGTCAGCTCAAGTGCTGAGTGATTGTTGATGCTGAAGCCGGGGTGTTGGATGCCTTGCAGCAAGGGCAGCAGTTGATCAGACAGCTCATAAGCGGTCAGTTTTGCCTCATCATTCATGGTCGCAAGTAAATGACGCGTAATAACGCCATCCCCAGCGCCCAGTTCAATCAGGGTGTTAGCTGTTGGTGGTATGGTTTTCGCAATCTTCTTTGCCAGAAAGCGTGAGCTCGGGGCAATACTGCCAGTGCTTTTAAGGTTCTTCAGGGCGTATCGGGTAAACCCATTCATACAATAGTTCTCGCCTAAGCTATTAAAATTATTATAAATTTTATTAAAAGATAAAAAATTAATGTTTTTTATGCTGCAATGGATAACCGTGCCCACGATAGAACTTATATCGTTCACGAGCACTTTCTTTATGTTCTTCCTGATTTGGAACTATCTCATAGCATTTGAGAAAATAACTGAAAAAAGGCTGCACGTCACGCGAAAGATTGATTAGACAGTCATGTTGTTCTTCTGGTGGCTGAGTAAAACCAATTTGTATCGGTGGGGCTTTGGCTGGGCCTTCGCCAACCAGGTTATGAGGTATAAATTCGTTTAAATCCAGTGCCCATAGATATTCATCAACGGCATGAGCCTGTTCCTGATCGTGGGCGTGGATATAGACTTTGCGGCCTTGCTTATAAAGGCTTTTAACACACTGACCAATCAGGCGAAGATAAGCTTCTTCGCCTGGCTGGCTCTCAAGGATGTGAAATTCAACCTGAGTCATGCTTATTTAATTCGGTTAAGTACGATCTGTGATAACAACGGTACTGGGCGGCCGGTTGCGCCTTTTTTAGCGCCACTGTTCCAGGCTGTTCCCGCGATATCAAGGTGCGCCCAGCGATATTTCTTGGTGAATTTCGCTAGGAAGCATGCTGCAGTAATTGAACCCGCAGCGCGTCCACCGAGGTTGGTAAAGTCAGCAACGTTACTCTTGAGTTGCTGATGATATTCTTCCCAGATTGGTAGGCGCCATACGCGATCATTAGTAATGTCGCTGGCAGACTCGATTTCGTTGGCAAGGCCATTGTGGTTACTCATCATGCCGGAAGCCTCGTGGCCCAGTGCAATAATCACAGCGCCAGTCAAAGTGGCGATATCTATGACGATATCGGGGTCGTAACGCTCAATATAGGTCAGTGCATCGCACAATACCAAACGGCCTTCGGCATCGGTATTGAGGATTTCAATTGTCTGGCCTGATAGGGATGTGACTACATCGCCAGGACGAGTGGCGCGACCACTTGGCATGTTTTCAGCTGCCGCAACTACACCAACCACGTTAACCGGTAAATTCATTTCCGCGATGGCCTGCATCACACCAAACACAGATGCTGCACCGCCCATATCAAACTTCATTTCATCCATGGATGCTGATGGCTTGATTGAAATACCACCGGTATCAAAGGTAATACCTTTACCAACAAATACCACTGGCTTTTCATCGTCTCCGCCAGCCATGTATTCCATGCAAATCAATTTACCGGGTTCATCGGAACCCTGGGAAACTGAAACAAATGCACCTGCGCCCATATCGGCCAGTTCCGATTCATCCAGAATGGTCGTCTTCATGGCATCGTAATGCTTGGCGAGCTCTTCGGCACGTTTAGCAAGATAAGTTGGGTTACAGATATTGCCAGGCAGGTTGGCCAGGTCTTTGGTTAATGACTGACCTTTGCTGATAGCCATGGCGTGTGAAATAGCTTTTTCGCCTTCCGGCAAATCAGCACGAGATTCAACAAATAAGGTGATTTTGCGAAGAGGACGCCGGGTTTCAGATTTCTTACTTTTCAGCTCTTCAAATTGATACAGGCTGTCGTTCGCTGCTTCAACAGCAAAACGAACTTTCCAATATAAATCCTGACCTTTAACATTTAATAACGGTAGGCAGCTGATGGCATCAGTTGTCCCTGTTTCGTGAAGGAATTTGATGGTTTTGCTGGAGAGTTTCTTGTATTGAGAACCATCGAACTCGCGTTCTTTACCACAGCCAACTAATAAAACGCGCTCGCAACTGGTGTGCGGAACATTATGCAACAAAAGAGTTTGCCCAAACTTGCCTTCCATGTCGCCACGACGCACGATAGCACTGATATAGCCATCGCTAATTTCGTCAATATGTTGCGCCTGAGCGGATAATTTACGCGACTCAAATACGCCGACAATCAGACAACCTGTTTTTTGTTTTTCGGGGCTGCCACTTTTTACAAAGAATTCCATAGATCACCTGCAAATCGTTGATTTTGGTTTATAATGCGCCATAGTTTAACCGATATGAGAATTAATACCAGCTTAGCGTTGTCTGCGATCTGGTATTAAAAAGCCAGTAAAACCAAGGATTTCCTTTGATTTTAAGTCGTTATCTAAATCGCGAAGTGTTAACCAGCACCACCGCCATTCTGGGTGTGCTGTTTGCCATTTTTATGAGTCAGCGCATCGTGAAATATCTGGCGCAGGCGGCAGCGGGTGACATTTCTGGTGCTATGGTCTGGCAAATGGTTGGTTTGTATAGCCCCGTTCTGATTGGCTTCTTATTGCCGCTGGCTTTTTTCCTTGGTTCCTTATTAGCGTTTAGTCGTTTGTATGTGGATAGCGAAATGACCGTATTGCGCTCGGTCGGAGTTAGCGAACGGTTGCTGATTAAGATGCTGATGCCTGCCGCTTTGATTATTGCCGCAGTTGGCGGAGCTGTAACCTTGTGGTTGTCGCCGCAGGCTAATGAATTGACCTACCAAATTCGTGATGAGCATGCCAGTAAGTTGGAACTTAGCATGCTGACGCCTGGCCACTTTCAAATGTTCCAGGAGGGGCAAGGAGTTGTTTACGCTGACTCTTCAGAACGTTCGACACGTTTAGGTAATTTCTTCCTGGCTGAAATGCCCAGCGAAACCAACCCCAATACTCGAATCATCTCCGCTCAAAGCGCTGAGCGTTTTTATGACGAGTCCATTGATAAGAACTTTTTGCAGCTTAATGATGGGCATGTTTATGAGTTGGATGAAAATCAGCAGATCAGCAAGATAACGCGCTTCGAAAGTTATTTTGCTAGACTTGATGCCGAGCGTAGTATCGTTTCGCGCCGTAAAATCAGTGCGACTTCCACGCCTGAACTTTGGAATACTGCTGATGGCGCCAGCTGGGCTGAACTTCATTGGCGTCTGGCCGTTCCCATCTCAGTTCCTCTATTTATGTTTTTAGCAATACCCTTGAGTCGTGTGCGTCCGCGCGAAGGGAAGTTTGCCAAGATGCTGCCAGCCTTGATGGTCTATATCGGCTATATCGTATTAATTGTGGTTGTGCGTCGTTTGCTGGAGGATGAGAAGATCCCCGGCTGGCTGGGCTTTATTCCAATCTATCTGGTGATGTCCTTTTTGGCGGCACGACTATTGTACCTGCATGGACGAGCCAACACGGTAAAAGCGAAAGACAAGCTGGCTGATAATGAGGAGTTCAATTCATGAACATTCTACGCTTCTATATTGGCAAAACCATTTTGGCAACTTCGCTGATTACCTTATTGACCCTGTCGGTTATTAGAGTTCTTTTTGCTTTGATTGACGAAAGCGGTGATTTTGGCAAGGGTAGCTATCAGTTTGTCGATGGTCTGGCTTATTCATTATTGCTTTCACCGCAGTACATTTATGAATTTTTCCCGATGGCAATTCTGATCGGCTCAATTGCTGGACTGGGTTTGCTGGCTTCGCGCAGTGAGTTAACGGTGATGCGAGCCGCCGGTAAAACCACCATGCAGATTGTTGGTTCGGCGCTCAGCTATGGTCTGATCCTGATCGCCTTTGCCATTTTTCTTGGAGAGTATGTATCACCAAAGACCACCCGTATGGCCGAAGATATCCGCAACCGTGCCATCTTGGGTGATCAGCTGGTCAAAGGGGAGCAGGGTGTCTGGGTTAAAGATGGCGGCAAGATGGTGCATGTGAAAGACGTGATTGGCAGTGACCGCATGGATGGAGTCTCGATTTATCAGTTCAATCAAAGCCAGACTTTAGAGTCTGTGATACATGCTTCCAGCGCTTTGCTGGATGACAATGTATGGCAGCTGAAAAATGGCTACAAAACTACTATCTTCGCCGACCATGTTGAGCGAGAACGCTTTGATGCAATGGAGTGGCAAACCAATATTCAGATGGACAATTTAACGGTGCTGAGCGATGACCCTGAAACTCTGGATATTGTCAGCCTCTATAATTATCGGCAGTATCTGGCCAATAATGGGCTGGATACTCAAACTTATGATCTGGCGTTCTGGCGTAAGCTTATTCAGCCACTCAGTACCGCCATAATGATTGTGCTGGCCGCTTCCTTTGTGTTCGGGCCGATGCGAAGCGTTTCCATGGGCGCCAGAGTTTTAGTCGGTGTTTTAACCGGCATGGCTTATTTCTTTGCTGTTAGAACCTTCGGTCCAGTCAGTCTGGTGTTCGGTATGCCGGCAATATTTGGAGCAATTTTACCGCCCGCTATTTTTGCCGCTGGTGCCTGGTATATGTTGCGACGGGCAGGGTGATGTCGCTTAAACCGAGCAGTTACAGCTTCTTTAATCGTCATCAGGCTAAAAATCGAGTAAAATACTCGCTTTGGCGCTGCCATATCAGGTTCGGTTGTATTCCACTTCAGACCCTATAATCGAGCTTATCATTATGCCTTCCTTACGTTTTCGCTACCAAACCATTGAGTTTGGTGATCGTGGTGAACTGGATATCCATCTGCGCACCCTGCGTGATAAACAACAATTTTCTGACCGTCATCAAGTCGCCGAAAAACTTGGCATCAGTTCCGCCTCATGGCCAATCTTTGGCGTGGTCTGGGATTCCAGTCGTGTATTAGCCGACATCATGCATGACTTTGATATTCAGGGTAAGCGTATTTTAGAAGTGGGTTGCGGTATCGGGCTGGCTAGCCTGGTTCTCAATAAGCGCAAGGCAGATATTACCGCCACCGACTATCACCCGGAAGTTGAAAACTTTCTGAATACTAATGCTTTATTAAACAACGATCAGGTTATTCCATTTGTTCGAACCGGCTGGGCTGATGACGACAGCGGAATAGGGCAGTTCGATCTGATAATCGGTAGTGATTTGTTGTATGAGGTGGAGCATGTTGAGCTGTTATCAGACTTTATTGATCAACATGCCAAGCCACAGTGTGAAGTGATTTTAGTCGATCCCGGCCGTGGTCATCATGCCAAATTCAGCCGCAGAATGGTTGAGTTGGGCTATCAGCATACCCAGACCGCAGCCATTCCAAATGATGCAATGGCTAATAACTATAAAGGACAGGTGTTGCGTTACGAGCGTAGTTAGTCTTTTTGTTTGTCAGGAAGTGCGACAACGCGAGTGCCGCTGATTATGTCGTGCCAGCCCAGTTTTTTCGAGTTGAACAGGCTGAATAGCATGCCAATACCCAATAGAGCGGTAATGTCTCGCAGCAAGGCCTGGCCAAAAGTGACTGGCTTGCCATCTTTTTGTACCAGCATCAATTTCCAGGAGCTCATGCCGACAGTCTGGCCGAAGCGGACGTGAGAGCCGACAAAGTAAAAGAGTATTAATAAAGCTGGAAGAAGGGAGTAAATTTTGTAGAGGAGTGTGTCCTGCCCAGTATAGATATCATCAACGCCCAATAACCAGCGGATCAATGGAAAAGTGAAAAGCCCCCACAAAAACCAGATGGCGACACAGATCAAGGCATCGTAAAGCCATGCTCCTAACTTTTTAGTTAAGGGGGCGGGGGTGGTGACCAGTTGTTTAGGGACAGTCTGTTCAGACATGGTTTTTCTGCGCAGGTTATAAAGTGGCGCTAGTTTAACAAAAGCCACAGTTCGACTCCATACGAAACATTCGGTAACAGCATCTGCTTTATCAAGCAGCTAAATCTTGCTATAAAAGGCTCACGAACATTTCTTTGGTGACAATAATGAAACTAGTCAAAGCGCTTTTTATTTCGAGCATTATTTCCAGCAGTATGCTGGTTAGCAGTATCACCGCCAATGCGGGCGAAGATTATACCCAGTGGCTGCATGAGTTTTTCGACAAGGTTGAAGAGTACAGCCTTAAGCAGAATCCTTTATGGGCTGCCAGTCGTGGCGATGAATCGGCCAAAGGCAAACTGCGCGACGTCAGCCCTGAAGCTTATCAGGCACGCAAGCAGGAGTTGCAAGATCTACTGGATGAGTTGAGCAGTATTAAGCGGTTTGACCTTTCTGCCGAGGACCAAATCAGTTACGACATGATGAAGTCGCAGCTTGAACAGCAGGTCGCAGAAATTGATTTCAAAACATTCCAGATGCCCCTTAATTCAGAGTGGGGCTTTCATGTGGAAGCAGCTGGGCTGGCGCAGCGAGTCAGTCTGCGAACCTATGAGGATTACGAAAACTACCTGACTTTGTTGACGCAAATTCCAGGCTTCTTCCAACAGAATATCAGTAACATGAAAGCGGGTCAGGCGCGAGGTTTCAGCGTACCGAAAGCTGTGCTGGAAGGTTATAGCGACGGCATCAAGGCCTACATTAAAGATAATGCCAGCGAAACTGCCTGGTTTGCTCCCTTTAACAATTTCCCGAAGCACTTTACCGAAGAGCAGAAAAAAGAATTGGTGAAGCAGGCGACGACAGTAATCGGCCAGGTAGTGGTGCCAGAGTATCAAAACTACCTGAAATTCTTTGAACAAGAATATTATCCAAATGCCAAGAAAACCATTGCCGCGTATGACTTTCCTGACGGCAAGGCTTACTACCAGAATCAGCTAAAGCTCTATACGACGCTTGATATGACGCCAGATGAGATCCATCAAATTGGTTTGTCAGAGGTAAAACGCATTCGTGCCGAAATGGAGCAGGTCATAAAAGACAGTGGTTTTGAGGGGACTTTTGCCGAGTTTCTGGACTTTTTACGCACTGATCCGCAGTTTTACGCCAAAACCCCCGAAGAGCTGATCAAAGAAGCATCTTATATCGCAAAGCGTATGGATCATAAGTTACCGCAGTTCTTTGGCAAGTTGCCGCGTCAGCCTTATGGCGTTGTACCTGTTCCAGAAGCTATTGCTCCGAAATACACAACCGGTCGCTACTCAGGAGCACCATTAGACAGCACCCGCGCAGGCGAATATTGGGTCAATACCTACGCCTTGGACAAGCGTCCTTTGTATAACCTTGAAGCGCTTACCTTGCACGAAGCCGTGCCTGGCCATCATCTTCAGACCGCTTTAGCCAAAGAATTGGAGCACTTGCCCAACTTCCGCCAGAACACCTATATTTCAGCCTTTGGCGAAGGCTGGGGCTTATACAGCGAAAAACTGGGCCTTGAAGCAGGTTTTTATCAGGACCCGTACAGTAACTTCGGGCGCCTGACCTATGAAATGTGGCGCGCAATTCGCCTGGTTGTGGATACCGGCATGCACACCAAAGGCTGGACGCGTGAGCAAGCCATTAAAATGATGGAAGAGAATACGGCACTCTCAACTCACAACGTACGTACCGAAATTGACCGCTACATCAGCTGGCCAGCGCAAGCCTTGTCTTATAAATTAGGTGAATTGAAAATCCTGGAACTACGAGCCCAAGCCGAGAAAGAACTTGGCCCAGACTTTAATATCCGAAAATTCCACGATGCTGTGTTAGCGAATGGCTCAATTCCTCTAAGTGTACTCGAAACCCAAATCGAACAATTTATTGAGCAGGAAAAGCAACGACTGGCCGACAAAAGCCAGTCTTCATAAACCACTAAAAATGGCGCTGTAAGCTCTTGCAAAAGCAGGTTATTGGTTTATAATGCGCCTCACTTTTGAGGTCTTGTCTCAATAAAAAGTTTAAAGCCAGATTTCATTTGAGAGAATGAAATTGGTATGACGAAGTACAGGACGTACGAGTGTCACGAAGGGCAGGAGCCCGAGAGTGACCGACCGACGGAGTCGGGAGTGCACACGGGAGTAGCGCGAAGCGCTACAAAATGATTTAGGTTAACTCCTAAAGCTACAATCAGGTTTAAAGCCAGAGTGGTGAAATTGGTAGACGACCTACAGGAAGTAGGGAGTGCCGCGAGAGGCAGGACGCCGGAGCGGTGCACACGAAAAACAGCTTCAGATCAAAAGTGAAGCTTACAATTAGTTTTAAAGCCAGAGTGGTGAAATTGGTAGACACACGGGATTCAAAATCCCGCGCCCTTAAAAGCGTGCCGGTTCGAGTCCGGCCTCTGGTACCACATCAAAGCCCTTGTTTTCGCAAGGGCTTTTTTTATGGGAGCAAGTTTAGAACACGTTTACCTTAAAAGTAATATATGCGTAACCTCTTGTGAAAAGTCTCTAATTCAACATTAACTTAATCAACTAGAGGTAATCTATAAATTTGCTTATGTGTTAAATCCATAATCACGTTCCTGGAAGCGCTTAGCCTTGAATTTTTCCCTAAGACTATCAACCGTAATTGTTTTTTCTACACAATGGTTTTTTTGTATCGATGATAAATTTTTGCTAGGTGTGTCACGTTTTCTGAGGGTTGAGCATATATAATCAGGAGCTTAGCTGAAGTATATATCTACATAATCAAGAACAATAACAGGGAAGTGTTTTGGAACACCAAACTAATAATCAAACCATTGATACGGGTTTAGCTTGTCTAATATTATTAAGTCGTTTTCATAATCAGCCTGCTGATCCTGAACAACTCCGTCACGAACTGGCCGTCAAGTCTGAAGAGCAGTTTACAAAATCTCAAATCCTACGTGCTGCTAAGCTTCTGAAGCTTAAAGCAAAATCCTTCAAGTCTTCCTTTGAAAAGATACACAAAATAGCTTTGCCCTGTATGGGCATTGACAAAAGTGGTAATTTTTTCATTGTAGCCAGAGCTAATGAAGAGCAGGTACTGATACAGGATCCTACAGAACAAAGACCAAAAACATTATCTTTTGATGAGTTTGAGTCTTTGTGGAGTGGCGAAGTCATACTGGTAGCTAAACGCTCTCTATTGCCGGGCATGACCGGAAAATTTGATATCAGTTGGTTTATCCCCTCGATAATTAAGTATAAGAAATTGCTCTATGATGTTCTGCTCGCATCTTTTTTCATCCAAATACTCGCCCTGGTAACTCCCATATTTTTCCAAGTGGTTATTGATAAAGTTCTTGCTCACCAGGGTTTGTCTACGCTAGATGTACTCTGTATCGGACTTTTTGTTGTTTCTCTGTTTGAGATCTTGCTTGGAGGCCTTCGTACTTATCTATTTTCCCACACGACCAACAGAGTTGATGTAGAGTTAGGGAGTAAGTTATACAGACATTTGATGGGCTTACCTGTCGGCTACTTTTTATCAAGACAGGTTGGTAATATCGTCGCTAAAGTTAGAGAGTTGGATACCATCAGAAACTTTATAACTGGCTCATCATTAACACTCGTCATTGATATTTTCTTTAGTTTTGTCTTTCTGACTATTATGTACTTCTACAGCTCAACTCTCTTCTGGGTAGTTGCTCTATCAATCCCTGGCTATATCATTCTTTCCATTATCGTCACTCCAATTCTGCGTAAAAGATTGGATGAAAAATTTCAGCGTGGCGCGGAAAATCAAGCATTTTTAGTAGAATCTGTTAGTGGTGTAGAAACTGTTAAGTCTTTAGCTCTTGAGCCACAAATGAGGAAAAAGTGGGAAGACCAATTGGCAGGGTATGTTTCCTCATCTTTTAAAGCAACGAATCTAGGGAATGTATCTAGCCAGCTAGCAGGGTTTATAAATAAGATAACCATGCTGCTAATTCTATGGTTTGGTGCTCGTCTGGTCATACAAGGCGAAATATCAGTGGGTCAATTGATTGCTTTCAATATGTTTGCGGGACGAGTCAGCGGCCCGATATTGAGATTAGTCCAGCTTTGGCAGGACTTTCAGCAGGCTGGCATATCAATACAGCGCTTAGGCGATATTCTTAATACCCCCACTGAGCCGGGTTATAACCCTAATCGTGCAACTTTGCCTAATATGGAAGGTAGAGTTTTATTTGAGAACTTAAATTTTAGATATAAAGCAGACGGCCCGTTAATCCTTAATAATATTAACTTGGAAGTAAAGCCAGGTGAGGTAATAGGAATAGTAGGGCGTTCAGGATCAGGTAAAAGTACCCTCACCAAACTCCTGCAAAGACTTTATGTGCCAGAGGAAGGAAGGGTTATTGTTGATAGTGTGGACATTGCTCTGATTGAACCTTCCTGGTTGAGAAGACAAGTAGGGGTGGTGTTACAGGAAAACTTCCTATTCAGTAAAACTATTCGCGAGAATATTGCCCTTGCAAATCCTGGAATGCCAATGGAGCGGGTCATTCATGCCGCTAAGCTTGCAGGTGCGCATGAATTTATCATGGAACTCCCTGAAACCTATGACACTGTATTAGTAGAGCAAGGTGGCAATCTCTCTGGAGGGCAAAGGCAGAGACTCGCAATCGCAAGAGCATTAATTAATAACCCTAAAATTTTAATCTTTGATGAAGCCACCAGTGCTCTCGATTATGAGTCTGAAAGAATAATTCAGAACAACATGCAAGAAATTTGCAAAGGAAGAACTGTTTTTATTATTGCCCATAGGCTGTCAACAGTCAGAAGAACTAACCGAATTATTGTCATGGAAAAAGGACAGATAATAGAGCAAGGCACTCATGAAGAGTTATTGCAGCGAAGAGGCAGTTACGCAAAACTCCATTCCCACCAGGCCGCATAAATAATAATAGAGATGTAAAGGGATGACTAAACAAACAGAATATCAGTTTTTACCAGCTGCGTTAGAAATTCAGGACAGTCCTCCAAGCCCCATCGGGCGCTGGATCATCTGGTCTATTGTAATATTGTTTTCCTTGGCTGTCTTATGGGCAATCTTCGGAAAAGTAGATATTGTTGCTGTCGCGCAGGGAAAGATAATTCATTCAGGGAAAAGTAAAACGATTCAGCCTCTACAGCCGGGATACATCAAAGCCATTCATGTCAAAGAAGGCCAACAGGTAATGAAAGGCGATTTGTTAATTGAACTGGACAGCACAATATCAAGTGCTGAAAAACGGCGTTTAGAGGATGAACTCAATAGTTTAGGTTTAGAGAAACGACGGTTAGAGTTATTTGTGAAAGCTCTGGAGCAAGATGACTTATCTGTAATCTCGGAAGACGTAAATTTACCTGAGCAACATCAGTATCTACTAAAACAAAGCATATACTCCTATCAGGATAATTTAAGTGCATTAAAAGATGCAAAAGAACGAGCAGCGTCAGAAGTACGAGTCATAGAGACGCAAATCGAACGATATAATGAAATCATACCCATCTTGCAAAAACGTTTTGATATTTACGAAAAAATGTCCAAAAAAGGCATTGTGTCAAAAGTGGATTACCTGCAAGTTCAAAAAGAACAGTTAGAAACCTTGAAAGGTTTGGAGTCTGAGAAAGGTCGTAAAAAAGTCGCCGTGGCTTCATTGAACGAAGCAATAAATCGAATTAAAGCTCTGAAATCTAAACACTTAAGCGAATCTCTATTACGTATCACTGAAATAGATACTCGTATCGAACAGTTAAATTCCGAAGTTGATAAAACAAACCAACAGCAATTCTACGAAAGATTAGTCTCTCCTATTGACGGCACAGTACAGCAGCTAGAAGTCAATACTATTGGTGGTGTTGTCACTTCTGCCCAGCCATTAATGATAATAGTCCCTCAAGATCGTGAACTTATAGCAGAAGCTAAAATTCTTAACAAAGATATTGGTTTTATATACGAAGAACAAAAAGCTTCAGTAAAAGTCGATGCCTTTAATTTTACTAAATATGGATTAATTGATGGCGAAGTAATATCAATATCAGAAGAAGCGATAGAAGATGAAAAGCTAGGGTTATTTTACTCTACAAGGGTAAAACTCTCTGAAAATAAAATTAACGTAGACGGTAAGTGGGTCAATCTGTCACCAGGTATGTCCGTTGCAGTAGAAATAAAAACGGGACAAAGGCGATTAATTGAATACTTTTTATCGCCGATATTGCGGCATAAACAGGAGAGTATTAAGGAGCGATGATGAAAAGATTAAAACTACTGGTAAGTTTATCGGTTGCTTTAGGGCTGGTTGGCTGCTCTATGGGGCACGATGAGCTTGATAAGCTTTGTAAGAAAGATGCAGGAACGGTGATTTATAAGCAGGTTAGTGTAGGTGGTCTATATTATGAGTCTTGTGACGGTTTATGCTGGTTAAACATGATACCGTACGGATTTGAATATGTTGAAATGAACAACACTCAAAATAATCACAGCTATTTACCAGAAAAAGGATTGTGGCGTATATATATATCAGAATCTAACGATCCTTATTGTAATGATAAAATAACAAGAGGATATAATTTTGGAGATTTACCTGAAGGAAAATGTTTTTCTGCAAAACAAATAGATAAAGTTACCGCACGTTATAAACACTCTATGACAAAAAGCTTGATTAAGTTAGATGATTATAATCAGTCTAAAATTGGCCGCTATGTGTATCAAATCATTGATCAACAGAATGGAGAGGTGTTATCCGAAACTGTTGACTATCTATTAGGCCGTACAGGCAGTGGTGGGCCTTACCCGTGCAAATCATATAGTAAAAATAAAGGTCCTATACAAAATTTATTTAGAAATACATTTATTCAGAAATAATATCAAGGAGAGTAGAGATGGGATTTACAAGTATAGATGTTATGTATGCTTATGCTATGTTAGCCGATGCGGCATATGTTGCCTTTTCTGAGAGCCATATAGATCCTAGTACAGGAAGGATAGATAGTTCTGCAAGGGAACTTTTCACAAATACATCCGATGATGAACCTAAGGGAAGGGGATGGACTGAGCAGCAATTCATTTGGTTTCAACAAAACTTTATAGTCTATAAAAACGCTAATGGCGACTTGGCTTATCAAGACAATACCTCTTCTGGCTTTGCCGCAACAATGTTTGAATATGTTGGATCAGACATACAAGGGCTAGAATCAGGCAATGTTTTTTTTGCTGGTAGAGGAACGGAAGAAACTCTAGCAGACTTTAATTACGATTCTATTCTTGCATTTGGGCAAGAACTAGATCCTTCTATAAGAAAGCAATCACAAATTCCTGATCTAGATGCTTTTATTAAAGAACACTTTCTTGATAGTGAAGGTAATCTTTCTCAAAATTTAATAAGCAACATCCACTATACAGGGCATTCATTAGGTGGTCATTTAGCAATGATTGCCTCTGCGGGCGGTAGTGAAGCATTGGGTAATTCTGAATATGCCAGCACTATACAATCAGCTTTGGGAGGAATCCAAATATTTAACAGTGCTGGGCTATTTCCATTATCTAAGTTGTGGACGGATTTGATTTCTGACCTAGTTGAAAGCGGTTTTTATAATAACTCTAACTCACTATCCCTTGTAGCTGAGGAAGATTGGGACGTCACTGCTAATGAATTTACTTTTGAAAGAACCAGTAACAATGAATTTATCTTTATCGAAGAGAATGGTGGTTTAATAGACTCTCACTATATTAGCTTTATGGTCGAAACTCTCTCAGTTATGAGGATTATTGCAGCTTTGGCTCCTAATGCTAATGATCATACCGATGATAAAGTTTGGTTGTCAGAGCTATTTAGGTATTCAGAAAATGAATCGCTAAATACTCTTGAGCATGTTCTACAACAGGTTGCCAAATTAGTGGGGATCCAATATCAAGATGATTGGCAGGCGATGTATGAAGAAATTACGGAAACCAATCCCGCTCTGAAAGATAGTTTTACATTGATTGATATGACTGGAAAATCAATTGATCAACTGGTTCAAGAGGCTCGCACTGATCCGAGAGTGGCTTATGCTCTTGAGCATAACTTGCCTTTTGTTCTAGATAATGATGCGGGTTTACCTATTTATGGTGATCCTCAATATGACTATAGTCAACAATCCGATGCTTATATCCGAGATAGAGCGACATTCCATACAGCAATAATGGATCGAAATTATAACGACACTTCCTTTACAGGTCAGGTTGGTTTAAATGAGCCTACCTTTATTTGGGATAGAGAAAATAATGAATATGTTTACACTGATTTGCATCCTCTAAAAGTTGAAGACGGTCTGGTAAATGCAACAGATCTCTCTAATGTAATATTTGGAAGTAATTCTGGTGATGAAACCTTCAATGGTTTTGGATTTAATGATCGTTTATATGGACGTGGCGGCAATGACACCATTCATGGTGGAGATGGAAACGATTATATAGAAGGTGGTACTGATGACGATCACCTATACGGTGAAGGGGGCTTCGATACTTTAGTTGGTGGTGCTGGTTTTGATACCTATTATGTTGATAGCACAAGTGATCGTGACACCATAATTGATAGTGATGGACAAGGCAGCATAGATTTTGGAGGTGTGGTCTTAACTGGAGGGAAAAGACTTAACTCTGAATCAGCGGCATATATTAATGAAGATGAAGGGATACGTTATCTTCTTCTTAATGGAGACTTGCATATACAGTCTGTTGATGGTGGCAGTATCCATACCATCAAAAACTTTCAGAATGGTGACTTAGGAATCACTTTGGACGGCGCTATTATTGATGCACCACAGATTGCTGAACCTTCTAATCTCATATTAAACCAATCACACGAACAGCCATATTCCGATGGCACCACTTATTATCGATATTCCCCTACGGCTGATGCAGAAGGAGATGCTTCAATAAATCAAACTATATCTGGCGAGCTGGATTTGCGCATGAGCGTAATTGGTAGTAATGGAGATACAACTATCCACGGCTCTTCTTTGGGCGATAGTTTAGCAGGAGATAACTGGTTCTATGATCCTGTTTATGGTTCTGCACAGAACTTTGGTGATGATGTTCTTTATGGCTATGGTGGTGATGACAGCCTAGAGGGTTTCTGGGGTAACGATTGGCTAGAGGGTGGTGATGGAAATGACTACTTGTTAGATGACATCGGCTACAATCAAATTTTTATCGAGTCACAAACACTCGATGAATGGAACCAAATTTTACCTGGAAACAGCGATGATGTACTGATAGGTGGAAGCGGTGATGATCAATTGGAAGCTTCCCGTGGTAATGACCGATTAGATGGTGGTATTGGTAATGACACCTTATATGCTGGAGCCGGCGATGACATTGCCTTAGGTGGAGCCGGCGATGATGTCATTTTCACCGATGCATACTGGGCATACAGTTGGACAGAATCATCTCGCACGAAATATAACTTAGATGCTACTGACGGTATTGGAGGTAACGATTTTGTTGATGCTGGTGCTGGAGCTGACTTAGTTTTTGCCGGTACAGGTGATGATCACGTTTATGGTGGTGACGGTGACGACAAGTTGTACGGAGATGGTGACCTTGCTTCAGATGCGTCTGGCTGGACAGCATTAAATCAAGGCGATGACACTATTTACGGTGGAGCTGGTGCAGATCGAATTTATGGTATGGGCGGCAACGACAATCTTCACGGTGGTGATGGTGATGATGAAATTCATGGTGATCGTCTAGTCGATATGAATGGTGTGGCGCTAGATGAATCTTTACATGGAAATGACAACATCACTGGGGGATTAGGTAACGATACTATATTTAGTCATGGTGGTGATGATGTAATCAGTGGTGATGAAGGTGATGACATTATCCTTACAGATAAAGGAAATGATATTGCCTATGGTGGGGCTGATAATGATCAAATCCAACTAGGCGAAGGTAACGATATAGGCTATGGAGGGACTGGGGTTGATATCTTAGCGGGAGAAGCCGGAGATGATCTGTTATTCGGCGAGGAAGGCAACGATCAGTTACAAGGTGGAGACGGAAATGACTCTTTGGATGCTGGTAGTGGCGATGATTCCTTATATGGAGAAGCTGGTAGTGATCTCTTGCTTGGTGGAGATGGAAACGATTGGTTATATGGTGGCACTGGTAACGATATTATAGCTGGCGGAGCTGGCATGGATGCAATTTATGCTGGTTCAGGTAATGATATTGTTCAAATCAATTTAGGTGATGGCCCAGATATTATTCGTGCTGCCGAGGGTAACAATGTTATTCAGTTTGGAGCTGGAATATCATTTGAGGATTTATTTATTGTCTATGCATCCAATCCTGATGGAACACTAAGTAATGTACCTGTGTTGGCATATGGGTCAGGCAATGATTTCATTCAATTTGAAGAAAACTCGTTAAATGATTTTTCTCGTATTCGCTTTGCTGATGGCAGTGAAGTTAATATGTCAGATGTGGTCGCTAAAGATGAAAGCTTTGCAGGGCCTCCAGATGTTGAAAATCCCACAATCCAAATTAACAATAGCATATCACTTTCAGATATCTCACTACATTATATCAATTCGAATCTTGTCATTACTTACTCAGGAAGCGAGGAAAATTGGTTAGTTAGTTATGACCAGGATAGCTGGACTGAAGAATTGACAGGGGCTGAGCTTAACGCGCGTTTTGAAGGTTTAGCTTTTGATGAGAATTCGAAGGTGCTACTACTAAGCAACTATAGTCAAGCAAATTTGTTTAACTATATTAGATTCATTGATAATGGAAGTGAAAACGTTTCATTAATCAATAATTCGTCAATTGAAACAATAAACGTAGGTACCGGAGTAGGTGACACGTTTGTTGGAGTTGCTGGTGCTGACGAAATTTACTTAGGAGATGGTGACGATACTGCAGATACAGGTGCAGGTGATGATTTAATTGATGCTGGTTCTGGCAATGACTTTATACAGTCAGGTGATGATAACGATACAATATATGCTGGTTTAGGAAATGATGTTGTAGAAGCTGGATCTGGTAATGACGTTATTATCGGTGGGAGTGGAGATGATCTGATTGAATCTGGAGTAGGTGACGATCTAGTTCAAGGCGGGTCAGGTAACGATATTATTATGGATGAATCCGGCAATGACACTTATCATTTCAATCTGGGTGATGGCACTGATTATATTGAAGATCTAGAAGGGGTTGACCGATTAATATTGGGCGAAGGAATTACTCTTTCTGATCTAATCTTTGAAGATGTTAATGGTGCTCTAACTATTTCTATTAGTGGCACGAATGATAAATTAATACTTTCAGGCTGGAATCAAATTGATCAACGTATTGAGACTATTGAGTTAACAGATGGAACTAGTCTAAGTCCGCTTGAAATGAATGATTTGAAAATTAACAATCGCTCTCCATTTCAATTACAAGATCTATATGATCAAGCTATGGTTGAAGGTGAATTATTTAATTATGTAATTCCTGAGAGTACATTTATAGACCTCGACTTAGATAACTTA
Source organism: Kangiella sp. (assembly GCA_048268505.1). Classification (GTDB taxonomy): domain Bacteria; phylum Pseudomonadota; class Gammaproteobacteria; order Enterobacterales; family Kangiellaceae; genus Kangiella. The sequence continues at coordinate 222,080 of JBLWVK010000001.1, forward strand.
AGCTACGATTTAAGGCAAGCTGATGGCTCCCCACTTCCAGAGTGGTTAACATTTGATCCAAACACAAGAACGCTAACTGGCGTACCAGATGCTGCTTCTTCCTCGTTAGAATTAAGTATAGTGGTTACTGATGAGAACGGCTTATCAATTTCTGATACTTTATCGATTGACAAATATAACGTTATTGATATGAATGTCTCCGGTAATTCAATTCAGGTAAATGAAGCACAAAATTACTTAATATACGGTACATCAGTTAACGACAGAGTTCAGTCTATTGAGAGAACTGGAAATGATTATAGTAATATAAAGAAGCACTTCTATCTTGGTGAGGGTGATGACTTCCTTGATATTGATCAAAGATATAGTACCAATTTTATTCATTTGGGTCCTGGTGATGACAAGCTCATAACTAGCTACTTATCTAAGGAAGTAATATTTTATAACTTGGGAGATGGTAATGATTATTTAAAAGTAGGTAATGAAGACGTTATAGTTTTTGGCGAAGGTATTAACCCTGATGATTGGGAGCTTTCAATGGTTGATAACCAAGGTTACTCCTTACCCATCTATGATGATCTACTTTTAACACATAAAAACGGTATCGATAGCATTATTATACCAAGTTGGTTTTATTCTGAATCTTCTGGAGGCCAGGTGGGTCAGTTTCAGTTTGAAGATGGAACTGTATGGACCTCTCAACAAATAACAGACATTTTTTGGGAACAAAACGGAACAGCTGATAATGATACTTTTATCATGCCTGCTGGTGGTGGGACTTTAGATTCTGGGGCTGGTAATGATGATGTTTATGTTCACGGTGTGCCAGGTACAAATACTGAGCATACTATTAAAACAGGCAGTGGCGATGATTCGATTGAGGCGCATAGTACAGTCGTCAATATTGATTCTGGAATAGGGAATGATACTGTTTTTCTTGGCTACAGGGCTTTTGGAACTGTGGTTGCTGGTGCTGGAGATGATAGCCTAGTAATAGATAGCGATTATAATTATTCCGATATCTATGGAGGTACTGGAAACGACACTTACCTTGTCAATGGTAATGGTTCAAAAAATTTCCATTTTGCTAAGGGGGATGGGAATGATCAGTTCTATTTTTCTTCTGATTATGAGTTTTCAAATCAGGCAAACAAAACCCAACTGATTTTTTCAAGTGATATAGATCCTGATAGTGTAAACTTCATCAAGGATGGTAATGATTTATTAATATCATTTAGTGACTCTACGGATAGTCTTTTAGTTGAAAGTTGGTTTGAACTTTACACTCATCAGTTTCAGTCAATTATTTTCGAGAATGACTCAAGTATAATTAGTAATGTAGATATTAATGCTAAATTTTATAATATTAATGGCTCTGAACTAAATGACTATTTAAGTGTACCTTCCATAGGCGGTATTGTTAATGGTTATGCCGGTGATGATTATATTAGTTTATCAGCAGTTAGTTATGAAAATACTACTTATGAAATATATGGTGGTGACGGTAATGACATTTTGGGACAGCACCAGGAAAGTATAAGTTCTGAATTTAGTTATTATATTGATGGAGGAGATGGTAATGATCTGATATACGCTAGCATCGGAAGGGAGGGAGAATCTACAATTAGAATGGGGAAAGGTGATGATACTCTTATGATCAGCCCAACTTCGTTCTATACTGATACGATAAGGCATAATCAGCTTCTTTTATCAGTAGGAGATGGTAATGATAGAATTGTATGTCACGACGGTGGTGAAACAGGTGGGATATCTCTAGTTTTTGGTGAAGGTGTCTCGCAAGATGATATAAAAATATCTAGACAGGGAAACGATCTATTAATCAAATATAGTGATACCGACTCAGTAAAAATGGTTGATTTTTTCAAGTACGCTCAAGAATACATTACTGATGCGAATACATACTTTGATAGTTACTTAGTATTTAATGACGGGACGAGTCTTTCTTTTATAAACCTAATTACCCAAGACTTTATGTCCATTTCAGGTACTGACGGGAATGATATTATTGAGCAAAGTCAGTGGAGCTGGGAGGATGTGATTACTCCGGGGGCAGGTAATGATACTGTTATATTAAGCAACAGTGACTCAGTTATAAATTTTGCTCCAGGAGATGGCCAAGATGTAATAGAAAATGATATCTACGGATCCAATCGAACTATTTCATTAGCTCAAGGCATAAGTGAATCTGATCTTGTTTTTCGGAGAGTCAATGATACAGACTTAGAAATTGAAGTTTCAGAAAATGACTCTATCTTATGTAAAGATTGGTTTGTAAACTTGCATAGGACCTTCGAAATATTATTGGATTCCGGCCCAATATTAGACTCAAAATACATAATCAGTCAATTATCAGAGTTAAATCTATTAGTTAATATTGATGATATTTTTCAATTTTCGGATAACTCTGAAGAAGGGAATACTATTTTTTCTAGAGGGTACGTTGATGGGGGGCTTGGCAATGACACAATTTATAGTGTCATTGGTAGCAGCTCAACTAATCTAAAAGGAGGAGATGGTGATGACACCCTTTATGGATTTATTAATAAAGGTAATTTTGGAGATAGACTTATTTCCCTTTTAGGCGGTAATGGTAGTGACCACCTCATAAATGGACATAATCTGAATGGACAACAAGGAGATGACATATTAGAGGTTGATGTATCTTTACTTGAAGAGAAGTTAGGTTCTTACAATACATCAACCTTTACCTTCCATAAAAATTCACTGGGATTTGGTCATGATACTATCATATTGAATTCTGATAATCCTGAACTTACTTCTGAACGGACTGTTATTGAGTTAGATGGATTTAGATCACAAGTAGATCCTAATCTGGCCCTGACTCTGGGAGAGTTAGATTTAACAAGGAATGGGTATGATTTACTTATAACAATTAGTAGCGATAGCTCTATTACAATCAAAGACTGGTATAAAAATAATAGCAATAAAGTGTATCAGCTTATAATTGAACCTAACCTTATTGATCAAGAAGGTGATATTGCTAATGTTTATACCTATGAACAGGTTGAGTCCTATGTAGACTTACCTAATGAAGCTCCAGCTACAATGAAAGCAATTAATGACTTATATGTTGTACCAGGTTATAGGACAACCTATCAACTTGATACTGACATTTTCTATGATAATGAGTCAGGTTCTGATTTGACTATAAGAGCAGAGCTTTCTGATGGAAGCTCATTACCATCTTGGCTAACATTTGATCAGAACACATTATCATTTGAGGCAGATATTTGGTCATTCCATGAATATTTAGAAAACTATGAGATAAAAGTACTTGCCTTTGATGAGAGAGGTGACTCAGCAGCCACAAGCTTTACACTTAATATAGTAGAAGTTGATGAATACAATAATGGAACAGATTCATCCGAAAGTTTACAAGGAACTAGAAGTGCAGATAAGATTTTGGGAAGAGGCGGTGATGACATCATTTATTCAGATAGTAAAAATGATGTAGTTTATGGTGGCGATGGGAATGACAATATATATGGTGGTACGGGAAATGATATCTTATTCGGGGATGCTGGTAATGATGTCATAGATGGTGAAGGTAATGACGACACTATCTTTGGCGGAAAAGGAAATGATCATTTATCTGGTGGCAAAGGGAACGATACTTTTGTTTATCATCTTGGTGATGGCAACGATACCATCGATGCCTACTACAATGAGAAAAATGCAGTTGATAGGCTTCAATTTGGGAAGAACATTTCAACGGATAATGTCTCGTACGTCCAAAATGGGCAAGACATAATTATTACTATTCTATCGACCTCAGAAACAATAACGGTGTCTGACTGGTTCAAAGGAAGTACTTATGAACTCGGGGAAATTCACTTTGCAGATGGAACAGTTTATACACCAACCGATGTTAGTGGAATGTTGTCTAGTACTGCATCATATTTAGAAGCGAGTAGCTACACAATCCATGAGTATGAAGATAGTTCTGACACATATAAGCAAGGACCTTACTGGCGACTTCCTTCGGAAAGCGATATGGCAGACTTTATAGGTAATAGAAGTATGCCGATTAGCACTCAAGATTGGTTTACTTTGGATGTTAAGCCAGTTTCTGACTCAATAAAGGCGGATCCAAGAGAGATTATTATGGTTCCAAATAAAAACCCAGAAGGCATGTTTGTAGATGAGTCTGCAAGCCAGTTAGGAACCAAGGTATTGCATCAAGTTTTGGTTCCTAACAAAAATCCTGAAGGGATGTTTGAAGACTCTGATAGTTCCGGAAAATTAGGTTTGCTTACCGATATTCAGATGGTGCCAAATAAATCCCCAGAGGGTATGTTTCTGGACGATATTTATGAAAAGTTGTTTGATGAGTCAGAGTTATCCTCATTAAGAGGTATAGCGGTGAATACTTTTGAAAGTGACCATCGTGTTGGAGAGATTTTTGATAAGCAACATAAGCTTCTTCAATTAATGATTCAAGAAGCATCGTTAACTATCAATGATAACGAAAACTCGGAGTTATCCGTTAACTCTCCACGTGAGGAAAACTATCACTCAAATATAACTATACCCTTGTAGAGCTGGTTTACTAAGAAATTAAGTCGTGCTTATGCGCGGCTTTTTTTTTGCTCAAAATTTAGTGACATTAATCACAAATTAATGAAATACCCAAGTCATTACTGACTTGCAACCAGCGTTTTCTCCTTCCCTATCTCTGCTAATGTGTGATCGAGTATATGCTCTTGTTTGAATAATGCTTTGTTTGTTTTAAAGGTGTGTTTGAAAGTGTTTTAAAAGTCATTATTTTTCAATTGTATACCGTTACATCAATGTATAAATATAGGTATGCATGCTCCAGCTTCTTGTTTAAAACTAGTGTTTTTTACAATTAGTAAAACTGATGATATAACCTTGCTTGCCTTATAAAAACTAATTAAAGGCAAAAGAGAGGAATGCTTGCAGTGGGTGATAGCAAAATAACAAGCTGCAAGTGAATTATCAGCTTAAAACCTAGGGGGTAGCATATGCTGAACAAATCTTTCCTGAACAAGTTGTTGTTGGGGGCTTCACTTATTGGTGGCTCTTTAATGGCAGCTTCTGCGAGTGCCAATGTTGGCGTTGCTTTTGTTCATGGCACCGGCCAACAAAGTGATGCTTATAACGACTACTGGACAGGCTCCATGATCCAGTCGGTCATTCAAGGTCTTCCGAATTCGAGTAATTACACTGTTATCAACTGTGACTTTACTCAATATATGTGGGACAGCCGTGCTTCTGGTTGTCTGGCGGGGCAATTAACCAACTTTATCAACAATAAAGGCATCACTCAGATGACTCTGATCACCCACTCAAACGGTGGTAATGTGGTGCGCTGGATCCTGTCAAATCCAACCTGGGACAGTCGTTTCCCTAACATCATTAACAAGACTAAAGAAGTGATTGCGTTGGCGCCTTCGAGCGGCGGTACGCCATTAGCAGAAGCGGTGTTAAACGGCAACGCATTCGAAACATCACTGGGTTGGTTGCTCGGCTACCAAAATGATGCTGTACGTCAACAGCAGGAGTCCTGGATGGCGAGTTATAACGCCAACTGGCTATACGGTACTGCTGGTCGTCCTAGCCTACCAAAACCATTCGTCAACGTTGTCGGTACTGATGTTGAGTCGGCTATCTGGGATGGTGACAGCTATTGCGGTGGTTACTCGCAGAATGTTGGTCTTGAGTTTACTCAAAACTGGCTCGACAGCTGCTCAGATGGCTTCCTTAATTGCAGTTCGCAAAGTGCTGCCGGTTCGGTCTGGTTCTATGATAAATGGTACACCAAAGGTGGTGAGCCACTCAGTCACGCGCAAAGCCGTCGTAACTGTTTCTATCTAGACTCATACTTACGTAACCGAATTTAAGGAGCCAACCATGAAGAATATCGTATTAATTACTTCGACCACGCTGGCTCTGATCATGAGTTCAGCGGTTAACGCCAATACTGATACCAGAAACAATGACACCACCAGCTTCAGTTTCGCTGTGGGCCAGGACAACAAATTTGCCATTACTCAAAGCCAACATATCCCTGCGACACAAAGCCGTGAATATAGCCTGGACGTGAATGGTCAGTCACTGCAAAGTGGTGTGTCATTAACTACCAGTGCGCCTGGTGCTTTGGTTCGCATCTCTGCAGCAGATGGTCGCTCGTCAGTAGAACCACAGATGATGAATATCAGCCAAAAGGGCGGCAAAAGTTTCGCCAAAGGCAGTGGCTTCGACATGCTGGTCGATAGTAATGCCATGCAGGCACAAGGCATTGGTTTCCAGCGCGGAACCACCGGCTTTAAGTTAGCTGATAATTTGGGGCAGGGTGAGTTTACCTTACAAACAAACCAGAAGCTTAACCCTAACGGCAAATACCGCATCAACGTATTTGAGAAAAACAGCGATACTGCTTTGTATCTTAAATCGCAGCGTGGCGGTTACTTCAAAGGTGATACCTTAAGTGTTGATGCCCACGTTTTTGATCAGGGGCAGGCGCAAACTATCCGCAACATCAAAGGACAGCTAGTCTCACCAACCGGCCAAAGTTACCCAGTGATTTTCAAAAAATCAGGCGACGGCTATCAGGTGAAAATGCCGATGAAAATGTCAGCCGATAATGTACCCGGAGCTTTGTGGGAGCTACACACCGAAGTTAAAGCTCATGTTAATGGCAAGCTTGTTCAGCGTAATGGTCGCGTACCTTTCTCCTATGACGAAATGACTGCTTCGATGGGTAGTAATGTTCAAATCGTCGGTGGCGACAAAAACCTTAAAGCCATGGTTCCAGTAAGCGTCAAGCAGGACAGTCGCTTTGAAGTGCGCGGTGTTTTGTATGGCACAGACAATGCTGGCAACATGAAGCCAATCATGACCACTCACACCGCACAAGATCTTGGACGCGGCGCAGGTCAGATCATGATGGAGTTTGACGCTAAAATCTTGGCAAACAGTGGCCTTAGTGCGCCGTATGAGCTGAGAAATGTTGAGCTTCGTGATCAAAGCCAAATGGCCATTCTAAAATAATAACGTGTGTTTTGATTGATTCAGGCAGCTTCGGCTGCCTTTTTTAATGTCTAGGGTTGGTAGATGATATTGATGAATAAGTTACGCTCTATAGTCATACTCAAGAAAGTCTAAAATGGAATTTCATCAAATTTTTGAAGAATTTTAATTCTTGACTCTTTAGGTAATCCTTTAAACGCTTGGTACGAATGAGAAAGTTTACTTACAACTTTCCTTTCATTTTCACTAAGCTCACCATCAAGTATTGCAACGATATTATTTGTGGGACGATAAATAATCATACTTATTTTCCTACCATCATCCACGAAAACATTCTTTTTGTATTCGAAACCATCCAATTTAATAAGAAATTCCCACCAATTGGTCGGTGGCACTTCGCCAAGAGTATTTTCAGAAAGCATAGGAACAAAGTTTTCATTATTAATTCGTTTTCCCACTGTAATGAAAAACATACTTGCTTCACTTTCCGCATCTATTATATCAATGAAGCTATTTGCTCCAACTTCATCAACTTGCCTGTAAACATTTTTGATTAATGCCTCTATCTTTTTAGAGGCAACAGAAAGGTTTGCTATTGATTCATTTGTTGATTTGAGCTGATTAGACACACTTCGATGGGATAGAAATTCAAAAAACATTCCAGCCCATTGCTTTCTAAGGCATTCATGAAGGTCTCGAGCATACTTAAATCCAAAAAAACCATTATTTACATCTGCCCCGCGAACAGTATCTATGAAAGTGAAAATATTCTCTGCATACTCTTGGTGTTCTATAGAAGGATAATCAATTTCAGATGCGAATTTTTTCCCCTTGTTTTTTTGATAGACATGATGGTCTGCAATTACTCCCTCTTTGACAAATGTAAAAACAGGTATTCCAGTTTCCCGTGCAGCGTTATATTCAGCATTTGTTATCGACTTAGTTGGATCAACTTTGTATTTTCCTCCAAATCGCCCACCTATAATTAATATAAATAACTGGCAATTTGATACTTCACTTAAGCAACTTTCATGTGTATGCAGGTCAGGATGATAAAAGATATCACCTTTATCGCTCATTACCACTTCGAATCCAAATCCTTGACAAAATGATATAAGGCTATCTCTTACCTCTGCGAGATCGAAACATGTAGAACTGATAAAAACTCTTGGTGAGGCCAATTTAAGCTCCTTACTTGTAGGTGGTAGCTATCGGTATTTTATTTAAATATTAAGAATAACTATTCAGCTATGATAGATATTATTTTTATTAAAGCAAGGTTGCTGAGCGAGGACAAATCAAGAAGACATAAACTACTCTGCAATTCCAAGTAAATGGAAACAATTGATCCCACAAACTTTGCACCAGGTAGGTAGCTTCGGCTGCCTTTTTTAATCTTTAAGTATTAATAGCCAAAATCCTACATCTACCCATTGGTCAAATTTACGGCCGACCTCTTTTAAATGACCAACTTTTTCCATACCGAACTTTTCAAGCAAAGCTATGCTGGTCTTATTGGGAAGTGCGACGCTCCCTATAACTGCGTGTATGTGTTGTGCCTTTAATGTTTCTAGTAACTCCTTGAAAAGCTTTGTCCCCCAGCCTTGACCTGTACTTTCTGGCGCGAGGTAAACTGAAGCCTCTACAGTATGTTTATAAGCAGAGCGGGCTTTCCATTGAGTTGCATAACTGTAGCCAATGATTTGGCCATCATTTTCGGCAACCAGCCAACAGTAATCATTTTTAAAACACTCTTCTATCCGCATTACCATCTGGCTGACACTAATAGGCTCAACCTCAAATGTGGCGGAGGAGTTCTTTATGTAATGATTGTAAATGGAGGTAATCTTTTCAGCGTCTTCTAATCTGGCTGGCCGAATCATTGTATTATCTCATGAGTCATTAGAACTGAAGGTATTGATTTAGGATTAGCTTATCACAAATATAAAAAAGGCCATCAATTGATGGCCTTCGGACTTTACAGGTTAGTTTAAATTCCCCAGCGGGCTTTTGTGCCTCTGACGTCAACGTGTACGAATGGGCCACGTACGGCATTCGGTTTATAGACGCCGATACCACCAATAAGATCGTCGCGATGATCGTGCGACTCTGGGTTGTTGGCAAATTCGTAAAGGCGCAGCGCATCTTTTTCATTCACTTTGCCATCACCATTGATGTCGTCCATTCGACCATTGGCTAAGGTATCGATAAAGATGTCTGATGCATCGCCGTAAACATGACGGCTGTTGGCGACGTTGCCAATAGCTTTGTTATATGCAGGAGTTCGATAGCCACTCATGATGACAAAGCTATCTGCACGAATACCTTTACGATTAACATCAGTAAGTAGGTTCTCTAAATTTTCCAGTAGGTTTTGTTGAAGCACCATGTACTTTGGGAATCCACTTGGTTGTTTGCATAGAAATTGACCCAGCGTAAAGTGCGGCGTGATTTTGGTATCCATGTTCTCTTTGGTCACTTCAATAAAGCCTTTTGGCGCAGCATAGTTTGGCAGGCCCTTCAATGGGGATGGATACTCGCCAATCTTATATCCGTTGAGCACGCCATTTTTCATTTCGGAAGCAGGACGCAACACGAATACGGATACTGAAATCTGATGACCCGTTTCTTTGTCAGTCGTTTCTAACGTATAGAGACCTGGAGCTTTAGGTGCTTTCCATTTTAGATCGCCCTTGTTCCAGCTCAGTGTCTGCCACTGCTGGTTTAACTGAACTCGGCTGGATAACTGTTCACGACTTGATCTTAGCTGTAATGATTGCTCCGGCATTACAGTATGAAAAAATATCTCGTAGGGAATACTTTTGCTGTTAATGGATAGATCAAACTGGGCCTTACCGCTTTGATAGTCCTTCACCTGGGTAACTGCCTGGCTTAGATTTGGGGTCAGGATGCTTAGGCTTGCGATTAGCAGTAAAGCCAACATCAATCGCCCTTTAAACAAGTCATTCAGTAAAATCTTTGGCACATAAACTCCTTCACTGGTTACAGTGAACTAAATACTAAAACAAAATTATGCCCTGGACCGTCCTGTTGACCCTGAGAAGTTAAGTCCTTTTGAGGTTAGCGCAAGAGGTTTCTTGTCGCTGGTTGTTGAAGTGCTTGATACAATTTTGTATCGCGTTGATAAATGTCTGCTCTAAACTGAATCGTTTTGTTCAGCCCCTGATAAGCGGTTCTATATTCCAGTCTTATCGGCACAGACCTTGACAAATATACAGTATTTGTATGTTTTTTGTTCAATTGATTTTCTATATCGGTATCGCTCAATCCATTAGAACGCAGTATCCACCACAATAAATCCATCGGCTGCTGGATGCGCACACAACCGGAACTAAAAGCCCTTAAATCATTATTAAACAATGACTTAGAAGGCGTGTCGTGGAGATAAACTTCATAGTTATTAGGGAACATAAACTTAACCCGACCAAGTGCATTATCGCTCCCTGGAGCCTGCTCTAAACGGTAAGGAAAGTTGGATCTTGTGACCTGACTCCAGTCAATCAGGGTCGGATCCTGGACTTTCTGGTCCTGCAAATAGACACTAAATTGATTATCCAGCAGATATTGAGGGTTCTCCTGAATGAGTGGCAATTTATCTTTGGTGGCCAATTCCCAGGGCACTACCCAAGTAGGATTGAGCACAATATATTGGACGTTATCTTCGAAAACTGGGGTCTGACGATTGAGCTGACCGACAATTACCGGCATTCTCAGAGCTTCCTCACCATTTTCCTTGGCTACTAATTCGAAGCCAGCAATATTAACCGTGATCAGGCGATTGAAGTGCTTTTGCTGATGCCAGCGAATTCGCTCAAGGTTGACCGCCAGCTGTGCAATACGTTGTTGCGGAGTGATATTTAAGGCTGAGATGGTGTTTTTGCCTAAGACACCATCGACCTTCAGCCCATGCCGCGACTGAAAGCTTTCCACGGCATGTATCAGATCCCCTTCATAGACTAAATTCGAAGGTGCATGATGATTCCACTCTGCTGATAAATCGCCCCAAAACACCAATCGTTCAGCAATTGAAGCTACACGTGTATCGGCCATATTGGGCTTAATCGAAGGTTTTACCTCCAATGTTGGCCAGGCTGGAGCTTCTTCACTGGCCAGTAAAACGAGGTACTCCTTAAGACTCTGGTAGTCATCAGACTGAGGTTCAATCGCCTTCAAGTATTCGGATAGTGATGACTGTGTTAGCGCTCGGGTTAATTGCTCAGAAACATCAACTGCCGGTTTAACAACTTGTGTGTCTTCAAAAATCAGGTTGGGGTCGACTTTCCCAGACAGCAAGTGTTTAGACAGATTTAACACCGCATCAGTTTGCAGCAGATCGCACTCGGCCACTAATTCCTGAGTCGGAATCTGGCAACGCTCCAGCAATGTCTGAAAATGATAATCGTTGGCTAGCAGACCTTGCCAATGAACCTGTTGTAAATAGGCCAATAGTTCCTGCAATGGATCCTGTCCGCGATATAAGGGATCCCAAAGGCGCGCAAAGCCCTGTAACTGGTAGAAATCATAAAGCTCGGAAGTGTTTAGGAGTGAAACACCCAGCAACGGCAGCTGGTGATTTTTAAGGTGATAATCGAGGCTGACGCGAATTGCTGAGGTAGATTCTTGCAGGTTATTCGCTTCCATGGGATGGCTATTGGAGGAGTAAAGGGGCACAGGAGCGGTTTGCGCGGCTAATTCGAGGCTAAATATGCTGAAGCCACCAAGAAGCGCAATCTTAGTGTATAAAAGACAGTTATCAATGCAATGTCTTAAGCCGCAACGCATAGTAAAATTCCAGTCAATAAATAGCTTTCTAGCTTATTTCAGTATAGACCTCTGCTGGGTGTTTTTCGAACAGTAGCAGGCAAAGTTTTGTAAAAGTTTAACATTGGGTCTGTCCGATACTCAGCATAGTCAAGGGTAGCAAAGTACAGAGTATTGGCTATTTGCCCTTTAATTACTCGTAGTTTGCCAAGGAAAGGGCTACACTGTGCGCCCAATGAATAAGCCCTCCCTTTATGACCTTTTCCCAACTTGATTTAATCCAGCCGTTACTCGAAGCCCTGCGCAAGAGTGGCTATGAAACTCCATCACCGATACAGGAGAAGGTGATCCCTCAGATTCTTGATGGTCGCGATGTTATGGCCGCTGCGCAAACTGGAACGGGTAAAACCGCAGGTTTTTCGTTACCGATGCTGCAACGACTCTCTGAGGGGGGAAGACCGTCTTCCAACTCTGCCCGTTGCCTGATTTTGACACCGACAAGGGAACTGGCGGAGCAGGTTCATCAGAGTGTACAAAAGTATGCGGCAAATCTGGCGTTAAATTCAGTGGTCGCTTACGGGGGCGTAAACATTAATCCACAGATGTTAAAACTGCGTCGTGGCACCGATGTTTTAGTAGCTACCCCCGGCAGGTTGTTAGATTTGTTTGAGAAAAACGCGGTGCGTTTCAACGAACTGGAGTTTCTTGTTTTGGATGAAGCCGACCGAATGCTGGATATGGGCTTTCTTCCCAGCATCAAACGCATCATCAACAAGCTTCCCAAGCAGCGTCAAACCTTGCTGTTCTCTGCAACTTTTTCAGACTCAATAAAAGCCTTAAGTCAGCAGTTTCTTTCCAATCCAATATTAGTCGAGACTGGGCCGACCAATAGGGCAGCGACAACTATCGAGCAGTGGATTCATCCAGTCGACAAGAAACAGAAGCCAGCCTTACTGAGCTATCTTATTGGCCATCATCAATGGCAACAGCTGTTAATCTTCGTAAGAACGCGCAGAGGCGCCAATAAACTCAGCACCGAGCTTGAAAAAAGAGGCATTAAATCCACAGCCATTCATGGCGGCAAAAGCCAGGGTGCGCGCAACCGGGCGCTCGCCGAATTTAAAGCAGGGCAGGTGACCACTCTGGTCGCGACCGACGTGGCAGCCCGTGGATTGGACATCGAACAGATGCCATTGGTCATTAACTATGATCTACCTGATGTCGCCGAAGATTATGTCCACCGCATCGGTCGTACTGGCCGTGCCGGAGAAAAAGGTACGGCTATATCTCTGGTTAGTGCAGATGAAGTCGATAACCTGAGTGCAATCCAGAATCTCATTCGGAAACAGCTGGAAAGGAAAGTTATAGACGATTTCGAGCCTCAGCATTTGTTACCACAAACCGCATTAAAACCGCTGAAAAAGAAAAAGCCGCATAAAAAGAAGTTGGCAAAAGCCAAACTTAATCAACCTAACTCTCAAGCTAAGGTTCAGGCGAATAAAGGTCAAAGTAAACCTAAATCTCGGAAAAAGAAGACCGGAGGTCGCAGTCCAAAACAGGATAAGACATAAATAACTTTGCCCTCGCCACGATTGCGAAACTAGCGAGGTTTATATTGTGTGGGCAATAACCTCGATCAATCTCGGGGTTACGCAGTTTTAAATGTTTGGTTTTTCGACCTGATACACGTTTGCGCCAAAGCCTAAAACTGCTGGGCTTGAGTTCTTTTCTCATCAGTTCAATCACCTGTTGTTCAGATAATCCAAATAACTTATCAATCGCTTCAAACGGTCTGCGGTCTTCCCAGGCCATTTCGATGACTCGTGAGGTATCACTTTCATTCATGGTTTTGCCTTTGGCTCGAAGGATGTCGAGATAGGTTAGGGTGGAAAGCGTCAAGAAATGATGAAGAGGCGAGTCATTGAGAGGAAAGTATCCGTGGATTGATTAAGGCTGGGTCTCAAGTCTCCCAGCCATCAATGAAGACAGTTATGACATGCCAATATAGTTGTCCAATGACTGTATTCGTTTGACCCAGGCCGAGATTGCAGGGTACTGGCCAAGATCGAAGCCGCCTTCATGGGCAACGTGTGTATAGCCATACAGGCTAATATCGGCGGTGGTTAATGAGTCACCGGTCAGATAGGGAGAGTCAGCTAGTTGTTTTTCCATAACCGATAACGCTTTGTGACCGCCGGTCTGTTTCGCTTCATACTCCGCACGTCGATTGTCGGGTAAGCCCAAATACTTTGCGATAAAACGAGCAACTGCGATATAGGGCTCGTGGCTGTATTGCTCGAAAAACTGCCACTGCTGTACTTTGGCCAGGGCAAATATATCCGTAGGAAGAAGCTCGCTGCCAGCGGCTAGAAAATTCAGAATGGCATTTGACTCAGATAAACAGCGCCCATCATCCAGCTCCAATAAAGGAATTTTACCATTGGGGTTTTTTCCTAAAAACTCAGGGTTGGCTGTATCACCTGCAAGAATATCCACGGGAACCCATTCATGCTTGATCTCTAGTAGAGAGCACAGCAGTTTGATTTTGTAGCAGTTTCCAGATTGTATATCGCCGTAGATTTTCATGGGTTTTCCTTCAGCTATTAATTTTAATATCAGTAGTTTTGAGCTATTGCAAATCAGCGCCGATGAGTTTCGTACATTTTGAAAATTCAGCATCATGCTCCCTTGCGATATTTCGTAAGGATTCAATTACAGTATCAATAGTGTTGTTTTCTCTAAGAGGCTGGTGTTTGTCTAATGAAAACTCTTTGTTACATCGCGGTTTAATATTGACCAGTGCCTTTTTCTCTAAAGTAGAAACTATGGTTTTGGCTTGGGTCTGTTCAAAGGAGCCCGCGAGGCGCAGGAGGTTGAAAGAAAACCTGTCTAAAATAGAGTTGTCTGAGTGAGAAGAAAGGTAATCCCAGTGCTCGTTGGCAAATCCAATTCGATTTTTACCAGTGACCACGCCTGTATCTTTGACGCGCTGTTCAGAATTATTGGCGAAGATATCAGTTAATGATCGCTGTAGATGAGGGTGGCTGACCTGTTTGAAAATGGTTTGCAGTTTTTTGGATGGATTTTGCGATGCTCCAAATCCTACCCTGGAACCTCGAAGTGTAATGGTCTCAAGGTGTCTTAACCAGCGATCGGTAAGGATTTTACCACCAATAGGCTGGTATTTACCTAGGTAAATCACTTCATCATCAAATCGTATTAAGTATAGGCCAGGTCCGGATAGGTTCTGTTGTATATCTGAGGAAACTTTATGTAACCCAAACGAAAGATTGAGTGGCTCAGATAATGTGTTGACTGAGTTAACTTTGATGACTTCGTCAATGGGTACTGAAGTGACAATCATGACTTCCTCGAAAATAATTATGTATTAAGGATTTTGTTAAATGACCAAACGAATTATTGCTCCTTACCGGATTTTGATTTTTTTGAGCTCGCCATCTGGTTGAGCAAATCTTCAACCTGTTGTCGTGAACGACAAACATTCTCACAAGGAATGCCGTCATTGTCACCATCTCTTTTTCCGAACTTGCCATCAGGATAGTCCGCAATAACTTCTGCACATGAGCGGTAATACTTACAATACTTGGCTTCACTTATTTCCGGTGTGAAAAGCAGAACAATTACCAATACAAGCAAAAAGAGTTTCGGCATTTTATTCTTTAAATTCCCGTAGCTGAATATGATTACCGTCTGAGTCTGCAATGTTGCAAACGGTAAATAATGGGTTAGACCATTCGCCCTCAAATGATTGACCGCCTAGTGATTTAGCCTTTTCTTTTGCTTCATCAAGATCATCGACTGACATGAACAGCTTAATCGTATTGAAATTAGTGGGTGGCATTTCGAAGGGAGGGACGTGAATGATGATATTAATTCCGTCTTTTATCAGGCTAATAAATTCAGGTGTTTCTCGCGTGATTTCCATCGAGAATAATTCAATATAAAAATTTGCAAGAGCCTTAATATCGTTGGAGTAAATTAATGCTCCATTTTTTGCTGGTTTAGTCATTTTGGATCCTTCGAGGCTATCAGGGTGAATAACCATTTTCAATTTCGCCTCATGCGTCTACACCATAATTCTCTTAATTCTGACTTGTGTTCTTTCGCCGCATTGATAGCATCTTTTTTGGAGAGTCCGGACCTTTTAAATCTTTTTACTAGAAAGTGTGTATATAGTTTTTCCCAGTCTGGTAAGAATCCAGTGTCTGGTATCTCTACAAGTATCTTTGGCTTTCCTAAGCCTTCTGCAACTTTCATTCCCGAGTCTGCTGGTTGCAGATAAAGTGCATTGGAATGAAGTATTCCATCAACTAAACCTCCTTGATTCTTTATATTGAATTGCAGAACAACTTCCAGCACAGATGGTTTTGAAAATTCTAACAAAAGGGCAACCTTAGCTTTATCGCGTTTTAGAGTTGCCCATGTAACTGTAACATCCCCAGCTTCAGACTCTTCATGTGCATATATATGATCTCTAAGCTCCACTTTTTCGGTGCAGTCGACGATTAAAACTGGGATCATTCGACCGTCACCAATAGCGTATGTAGCTATAGCTCCATCACTAACAATTGGTACAATTACTGAGTCTGGAATATCACGAAGTTTCTTCATATTTTATTTCCCTTAATATATATGACTGTACAGTAAACTCATCTCCATGAGCATTTCTGGCTACTACTCTATACTTCTCAACTCTTTTTGAGTTTTCAGCCACAGCAGGTACTTTGAAAATAAACCACTTTGTTATAGATGATCGAGGAGTAATAATAATTGGAAGTGAGGCCGGCTCAGCTCCACCAGTTAACCATTCCCTAGAGCATTCCTCATGCTGCGAAATTAAGTGGCTAACTCTATCATTTGAGTTCACATAAAATGTCTCAAGGTAGACTTCAGTTATAGAGTCACTTGCTTCGGATCTATTGGAGTACGCTATTGAGAATATATACTTTCCTTCTTCTTTAATTGGGTCGTAGGCTCTAAATGAGTCAGCCAGATAGGCTACAATATTTGTTTTAAGTGCTTCATTTTGCGATTCAGATAAATCCAATGCTCTTTTAGATACTCGGTAGCTCTTATAAGAAAATGCAGCTGCTACCCATGCAGCTAGAGCAGCAAGCCCAGCAATAATAATATCAGATTGAAAAATGTTCATTTTCACTTGTATTAAATGATTATTCTTTTGTTTAGATTAGAATGGAGAGTCATCATCAAAATTGTCTTCTGGCTTAGGGAAGCCAGTTTCTAGATAGTGCTCGTTATTTAATAGTTCGTCAATTCCCAGTTCGGTGATTGAATATGAGTAATAGTCATATCCGTCATGATTTGTCTCAATAGTTTTACTAATCAGGCCCATGCGCTCTAATTTAATGAGGGATATTTGTAGAATTGGCTCATTGATATTTCGGAAATTGTTTGAGATATAATGAAATGGCAAACCATTTGGATCTGAGGTTTGGCTTTGAAGACATGCAGCTAAAAATCTATAGTCTTGCTCCTTTAATTTATAGCTTGCGGGATTGGCAACAATTTTTCTTGTTTCTGAAATAGTTGCATAGTTTATAAGCCCTAAACGTTCAGCCTCTGCTTTAATCAAGGAGCATGCTCTGTTAGTTGCTGATACCAAGTCGCCGTCAGAGCGATTTGGATCGAAGTCAGCAGGAGTTACTCCTAATAAGTCAGTTGGAAGATGCATATCAATATCACGGGGTTTCAATATGAAGGATCGGGACTTGCCAATTGCACCGACAAACAAGCCCGTCTCAAATATTATGTTGTCCCTGACAACATGCTGGTTCTTTTCTCTTATTGTAGAAATGTCGTCAGGAGCAAAAATAAACAATGCAAAATCTACAGTTGAGGATTTTTCTACTAGGTCTTCTATTGTTGAGGATGAAAGCTTGAAAGTCCCACCTTTCCAGATAGTTACTTCGAAGTCGTGATCTAAATTGACATTTACAGCTTCAGCTATTGGTAGACTTTCAACTGAGGATGCAACAAATAATCGTGGTTTTCTCAACTTTAGATCTCCCTTCTTGCATTGAATGAAAACATTCTCCTACCGTTCTGCATCGGTAACCTTTTGTTTTGTTAAGTAGATAACACCTTATAATAGTTAGGTTTTTAGTTATTGCAATGAGTTTGTGGGGTTGGTTGTCCCCAAATGCAGGTGTAGAGCTAAAGAGCAGATCACCTAAAGGTACTTCCTTCGGTCGCACCACAGGCACTCTCTTCGGTCGTCTGATTTTTATCAGAATGACAGCGGTGGAGGGGGGGTAGGTTGGTGATGAACGAAGTGAATCCCAACAATGGTGATACGATTGCGATACTTTGCTGGGATTCGCTACGCTCATCACCAGCCTACGAGGGCCTATAAAGCCGTTAGGATGTGCTATAGGTCAACAATATATTAACTATCGCGTATAATTGACAATATACATTAAAAAGCGTATAAATTGCTTTATGAGTACAAAAAATATACCCACAGTCGCGGTGATTACCGGTGACATTATTAATTCCAGGGCCAGGAAGGACTCGAGGGATTGGCTTGAGCCTTTGAAAAAGGCGTTGGCGACTTTGGGTGAGTCTCCACGTCAATGGCAGGTTTACCGTGGTGACAGTTTTCAGCTTCGGCTGGATAAGCCTGAGTTTGCGTTGGATATCGCTGTCTGGTTGAAGGCGGTGGTGCGTTCGACCAAGGGCTTGGATGTGCGGATGGCGGTGGGGATCGGTGATATGACCCATAAGGCGGATTCGATTCTTGAGTCGAATGGTTCTGCTTTTGTCCATTCCGGGGATTTGTTTGATGATCTGAAGAAGCGGACGCTGGCGATTAAGACTCCTTGGGATGAGGTGGATGAGTTGTTGAACCTGAATCTCAAGCTGGCCTTATTGACGATGGATAGTTGGTCGGTGACTGTGGCTGAGGTGGTGCGCGCTAGTATGCAGATGCGGAACGCGACGCAGACTGAAATTGCTGAAATGTTAGGTATTACTCAAAGTCGCGTGAGTGAGCGACAGAATCGGTCGGGGTTCGATGCTATTATGGAAATGTTGGCTTACAGCCAGAAGCTGATTAAGCGACATCTATAATTTCATCGTATTCTAAGGATTTAGTGGAAGCCTATGACATTACTCTTCTTAAAATTATTACTGGCGCATCTGGTCGCTGATTTTGTCATTCAACCGTTAACGTGGATTAAGGATAAGGAGCAAAAGGCTTTCGCTTCGGCTGGGCTGATTTTCCATGCGGGTGTTCATGCCATGCTTTATGCGATCGCTTTTTCCTTCAATCCTGAGTACTGGTTAGGCTTGGTTATTTTGGTGGTGACGCATTATCTGATTGATGGTTTTAAATGTATGGCAGGTCGCTATGCCGATAACTACAGTCGCCCCGAGTCATTAATCAATCGTCGTACTTTTTTTGTGATTGATCAGCTACTGCATCTGGCGGTGATTGCTTTCGTGGTTTCCCTGTATACGACTAGCATTAGCGAGTGGGTGATTCCGCAGGAAAAGATTCTGGCATTGTTAATTGCGGTGCTTCTTTTGACGCGTGTTTCATCGATTATTATCAAGGTTCTGATTTCCCGTTGGGCGCCGTTGAATGTGTATGATGGTGACCATTCGCTGGCTAATGCCGGTAGCTTTATCGGTATGCTGGAACGCCTGTTTATCTTCGTGTTTATTCTTACTGATAATTGGCACGGTATCGGCTTTCTGTTGGCGGCCAAGTCTGTATTCCGATTCGGTGACCTAAAGGAAGCGCATGATCGCAAGCTGACGGAGTATATATTGATTGGCACTTTGATTAGCTTTGGCTTGGCGATTGCAGTGAGTTTGGGGTATTTGTTTTGGATTCAGTGAGTTGGTAATAAAGTAATGCTTTGTTAGCTATATTCTAAATATTTTGGGCGCACACACAGGTGCGCCCCTACCTATGAATCAACTGCGAGTTTATAGTTTTTAATCATCAATCAGGTCTTCAAAATCTTCGCGGTAGTCTGCAATTTCTTCCAGCAAATGGCGTTTTTGTTTCGCGCTGAGTGTGCGGTAGATTTTGAGCTGGTACTCTTTATATATATTGCCGTTATAGTCGCGTATTTGATTCATTTCTTCGCCGCCGACCTGGTAGGGATCGGTTATGAGGCTTTTGATTGCTGCCTGGCCTGATTCGGTGGTTCTTTCCGCTAGTGCGGTTCGGAATGCGTCGCGCCATTTGGCTCGATATTGGTAGGTGGCTTCACCAGATGATTTAAGCAGGCTGGCCATTTCTTTAATCAGTTCTTCCTGTTTATCATCAAGGCTTCCAATCCATTCGCTAAAACTGTCTTCGAGGCGTTCAAGGCGTTCTTCCTGTCTTTCTTCTTCTTTTGTTTCCTTGAATTCTTCGTATTGTTCTTTGGCTTCTTTATCAAGATTGTCCATCAGTTGCTTAACCTGTTGGTCGGTCAGACTGGCGGTCTGTGCCACGAGGTCATCGCTCATTTCATCTAGCAGGGTGTTATAAAAACCACGCATGTCGCGACGATAGCGTTCATAGGTTTGTGTGATGGCGCCAGATTTAATGTCGGCTTCCATGCGGTTGAGCATGGAAACGTATTTAGGTAGTTCATTGGAACGATGCCATTCAGTTTTAATGGCCAGCAACTTTTCTAATGTATCTTCCTGTTCGCTGGTTAATTCAACATAATCATCCAAATACCAAGGAACGACCCAGTCCAGGCGGTTGTACCAGAACTTAATGCCGCACGCCTGTATAAAGAAAATACCTAGTACTATCAGGACTAAGCGAGAGATTTTATTAGATTGGGTCATACTTTGCCTGTAGTTGGAATAGTTTGAATCACTATACGTTATATCGGTGAAAAATCTGTCAATTAGGTTGCATCCATTAACAATAGTTCAATATTTCAACAAGATAGATGTTGGGGTAGAATGCCATCTGTTTTCATTATTAACATAAAAATCGAGGGAGTAAGATGAAATTATTACTTGGGGGGCTGTTGTCGGTTGCCATTTTGCTGGCGGCCTGTGCCGAGCAAAAAGAAACCGTTAAGAAGGCTGAAAAGCCCGTTATTGAGAGCGCCTGGTTACAAGGTTCATTGCCCGATAACACTATTGCGTATATCCGTGTTCCTACGGCCTGGTTCCTGTTTACTGGGCAACCAAACGGTTTTGCGCTGGCGCAGAATAACGCTGCTCACAACCAGCAAATCAAACATCTGCAAAAAGCAGTTAGCGCTAATTTTCTGAGCAAGATGGAGCCACCTTTGGATGCTTTGTCAAAGTTGCTCGTTGAGCACATGAGTTCACCGCTTGAGATCGCCTTGGTGCAACAATCTGCCGGTCAGCCAATGCCTATTACGGTGATTGGCACTCGCTTTGAGTTTGGTTCTATTGACGCTTTTAATGAAGCGTTAAGAGATAGTGCTGAGATGTTAAAGGTGCAGGGCATTCAACTAGCGGTCAACGATGATGGTACCGGTAGTTTTGCTCAACCAGGGATGATTAGCCAATATAAATATAATCCTCAGTCGCAAGAGTTTGTGATGACACTTGGCTTCGCCACTTCGGTGACGGTGTTGAACAATGTTATGGAGTCATTGGTGGCTAATCCCAAGCACTCAATGTTTGACCTGCAAAACGAGATAGATAGTAGCGGTAATGGTTTATTTGCCTGGGTCAATGCCAAGCAGATTATGCCAACATTGAAAATGAGCCTGTCGCCTTATCAGCTTGAAGAGTTGAAGGTGTATGGTCTGGATCAGATGAATGCGGCGGCGATTGGTTATGGTGTCAGTAATAACAAAACGCGGCTGAAGATGATGGTGGACATGCCGAAGGTGGGTATCCGGGACTTTATTCCAGCAGTAAGAAATGATTTTGACATTAAAACCGTTGGCACGCCTCGCACTATGGTCATGATGTCGGTTCCGTCACCAGAAGAATTAAAACGTTTGTCAGAAAGTCTTGATGCGGTCAATGGCAAGGTTGAAAGCAGCTATGAGAATATTGATACGGCTGCACAGGAAAGTCTGGGTTTCAGTCTTGAGGAAATTGTTTCTGTGGTTGGCCCTGAAATCATTTATTTTACTGATGACGTGGGATCCTTTACGGCAGTCAAAGTGAACAAACCAGCGGTGATGCAACGTATGATTGATAGCCTCAAGGCAAACCTCTCTGGTGAATACACTGTGACTAAGTATGCAGGAAAAGAGATTCATCATTTAAGCTTTAAGACCGTCGAAAATGAAGAGTTTGAAGAGCTGTTAGTTGATCAGCCCTGGTCACCGCTTGGAACCATTTCCAATATCAGAACGCGATTATTCTGGACGATTGATAACGGCTATCTGATTTACTCATCGGTGCCACAAGCTCTGATGGAACGAATTGATCGTCGCCCTGATAGTTCACTGGCAAAGTGGGTTATGGAATCCCAAGGTATCGATAGTTCCAATTCTTTGTTTATGGCCACCACTTCAGTACGAGATCTGTCACGTAAGTCTTACCATTATTATTTGGAGCTGTTATTACTGGCTTCGGACGTAAGCAATGCAGAGCTTGATATCATGTCTTTGCCAACTGCTAACACCATGAATTTTTCCGATTATGGCTCAATTGGGGTTACTCTGGACTCCGGTGAGAAATACCTTGGCCTTGAATTTACGTTTGAGCAGAGCATGAGCGATCTCTTATTGGCGGCAGGCGGCACTCAGGCGGTTATGGTGACTGGAATTTTGGCAGCGGTAGCGATTCCGGCGTATCAGGATTACACCAAGCGTTCAAAGTTGGTACAGGCCACAGTAACTGCCAACAGTTTAAAAAGCCAGGTTGCTTATGCACAGGCTATGGGCGAAGCATTTGAAGAGCTGGATTTAGGCAAGCACGGCATTGGTGCTGACTTGTCGTCTGCGGAAGCAGTGGAGTATGTTGATGTCGAAGATGGCGTGGTCAGCGTTTATTTAGACCCGGTAACTTTTGGTAATGGAATCAGCGAGGTTTATGCAAAGTTCGAGCCAATCGTTGAAGACGATATTATTGTCGGCTGGAATTGCGACTCTAATGTAGACTTCAAATTCCGCGAAAAACTTTGTGGTTTTTGATGTAGGGACAGCTCATAAGTTGTCCGTACTGGAGCTGTACTTGTAGCCTCGAAGGAACAAAGCGACTTCGAGGTTTTGTCTATTAAAAGGCTATACAGTTAAGGCTTTTTAACTGGTTTTAAAAAGTCACTGTATCTAAGCGCTGGCTCTGCTGGACCTGGTAAAACCGGGTCTAGCCTTGGTAACACCACCAGCATACGCAAGACACAAAAAAGCCCGCAAGACCTGATGGTCTTGCGGGCTTACTGCTTTTTCACTAATAAAGAAAAGCAGAGAGTACTTACCGTCGTTTACGAAACGATATCAAGTAGCTCGATGTCGAAAATCAATGTCTGGTATGGGCCAATCGCGCCGCCAGCACCTTGTTCGCCATAAGCTAACTGATAGGGGATATACAGTTTCCACTTAGAACCAACAGGCATCATTTGTAGTGCTTCGGTCCAGCCTTTAATCACGCCGCCCACTGGGAATTCAGCCGGTTCACCACGTTTGTATGAGCTGTCAAACTCCTGACCATTGACCAGAGTACCTGCGTAATGAGTACGGACCATTGAGTCAGCAGTTGGCTTTTCGCCAGAACCTTCGGTGATGATTTCGTACTGCAAACCGCTTTCAAGTACAGTCACTTCATCGCGCTTGGCATTTTCTGCTAAGAAGGCTTCACCTTCTGCAGCGTATTTTTTAGCCATTTCAGCCTGCTCAGCCTGTAGACGTTCTTGCATTTCAACGAATGCAGCATTGATGTCGTCCGCAGGAATTTGCGGGTTTTGACCAGCGAAAGCATCTTGAATACCGGCAACAACCGCGTCGATTGAAATACCTTCAAAAGCACCTTTTACTTGCTGACCCATTTGTAGACCAATGCCGTATGAGGCTTTGGCTTCGGTAGACGTGAAGTCTGGAGTGGACATAATAATTAATTTCCTAAATGATGAATCAATTAGCTATGTGGGGATGGATTGCTGAAATTAAAGGCTTTTTCGGCAATTCCTTGATATGAGTTGCCCGAATCAACAATTTGCAGCTTGCAAGCTATGGCGGATAAGGCCGAATTTCGCCATAATACGCCCCCTAATTCTTGCGCAAATGTAGTCCTCATGTGGTTTCGTAATTGTCATATTTATCACCTCACAACACCGTTTCAACATTCACCCGAAGAGCTGGCGGAGCTTCTTGAAAATCAACGATTTAGTTCTGTTGGCAGGCAGGATACTGAGACTTTAGGCTGGATTTCCCCATTAAATCGTCAGTTTGAGCATCTGGTTCACGCGGCTAATGGCTGTATTTTGCTGTGTATGCGAAAAGAGCAGAAGGTGATTCCAGCCAGCATGGTTAAAGAAACGCTGGAAGAGCGTGTAGCGACCATTGAAGCCGAAGAAGGTCGTAAGGTGTTTGGCAAGGAAAAAACAGCGCTGAAAGACGATATTCTGAGTTTGTTAAAGCCCAAAGCCCTGAGCAAGTCGAGCCATACTTATGGTTATATTGATCCGCGCAATAACCTGTTGGTGATCAATGCCGGTAGCAACGGTGTTGCCGACAGCTTTATTCAGCTTTTAATTGATAGCCTTGGAACTTTGGGAGCCATTCGCCTGATGGGTGAAGAAAGCCCGTCAGCGATCATGAACCGTTGGCTGAAAGAAGGCTTACCTCATGGATGGACTTTGACCGGCCAGTACGAATTTAAAGATCCGCAGAATGACCGCGTGGCAAAATTCAAAGATAGTGAAGAATCCAACCCGCTGATTGATGATTTATTGGAAGATGGATATTGGGTTGAAAAGCTTGGCATTCGTTTCAAAGATCAATTTAATGCGGTGATTCAGTCTGATATGCTGGTAAAAAGCATCAAGTTTGACGATGAGTTGCTTAAAGAAAATGAAGATGTCGATGATGTTGAGCCCTATGCCCGACTGGATGCTGATCTGGTGTTAATGACTCAGACCTTTGCTGAGTTTATTGCAGAACTGAAAACCGAATTTAAAGTGATTACCGAGAAGGAATAAATTGTGGTTGAACACGATAAAACCTTAACGACCGAACAGAAAGCACTGGCGGTTAACCTGAATCCTACTCAGTACGGAACCATTGTTGAAATTGGCGCGGGTCAGGAAGTGGCGCGTCAGTTTTTCTCCGCGGGCGCCGCTGCCGGTACGATTGCAAAGACCATGTCTGCTTACGACATGCAGGTCAGCGATGATATTTACGGTAAAGCAGGGCGTTATGTGAGCCGTGAGCGCGTGGAGCAGATGCTGGTTCACGAATATGACCTTCTGCATTCGCGTCTAGATGAAGTGCGTTCTGCGGATACTCAGTATTTCAGCTATGCGGCAACGGTAACTGCACGCAGTTACAGCCAGAAGAATGAATGTCATGGCTGGATCGGTATCCGCATGCAGCTGGAGCCTAAAGCACCACCCAGCGAAATTGTCATGCACGTTCGGATGCTTGATGAAACCAATAAAGAGCAGTCGGAAGCGCTGGGTATTTTCGGTGTTAATGTGGTTTACGGAGCCTTTCATTATCACAAAGATCCCAAGATTTTTATCGAATCCTTACTCGATAATCTGGTCAATGACTTTGGCCAAAAACGTATCGAAGTGGATCTGATTAATTTTGCTGGCCACACCTTTGAAGAAGTCGAAAACCGCCTGATGAATTTGCATCTGGTTCGGTCATGGTGTTGCCGTGCTGTGATGTTCGATGCGAAGGGCAGTTCAGAAGTTCCTGGTAGTATGTTGCGTAAAAAAGACGTGCTGGTGATTCGTGGATCCTTTAAGCCACCAACTAAGGTTCACGTCGACATGACCGAAGCTGCTATGAAGCAGTTTCTGGAAGAAGAGGGTGTGCAGGGTGATGAAGTTTTCACGGTTGCCGAAATCACCATGGCAGAGCTGGCCAATGATGGCGAAACCGATGACGCAGGATTTCTAGCGCGCGTCGACTTGCTCAACAAGCTCGGTTACAACGTACTGATTTCTGATTACCTACGTTTCTTCCGCCTACGCTCATGGATGCGTCGCTACACACAAAACCGAATTGGTATCGTGCTCAGTATTCTCGATTTCGATCAGCTGTTTAATGAGTCTTATTACGAAGGACTCGAAGGCGGTATTCTCGAAGCGATGGGTAAATTATTCTCAGGCAATACTAATGTTTATGTGTACCCAACACGAATCGGCGAAAAGCTGGTTACGCTTGATAATGTCGAAGTCGCCGAAAACACCAAATATCTGTTAAAACATTTGATCGAAAACAAACACCTCGTCGCCACCAAAACCTGGAATGACGAAAATCTGCACATCTCCGCCCGCAACATCGCCAAAGAAATACCACTCGGCCAAGGCGACTGGGAAAAGCAACTGCCGGATGCCATACGCGATGAAATTAAGGCCCGATGTATGTTCGGGTACTGCGAGCTGCCGGAGAAGTAGCTTTTTATTCTGAAGGACGCAATAGTAAAAGGACTTACTATGAAGCAATATTATGTCTATATATTGGCTTCGACAAAGGGGGGGCCAATTTATATTGGTGTGACAGGTAATCTTATAAAGAGGGTATATCAGCACCGGGAAGGGTTAGTAGATGGATTTACAAAAAAATATAATACAAAGCGTTTGGTTTATTTTGAGTCTTGTGCGGATATTAAGGTTTGTATAGAACGGGAAAAGCAACTAAAAGCTTGGAAACGTCAGTGGAAAATAGAGCTGATAGAAAAGACGAATCCGCAATGGGAAGACCTTTGGAGTGCTATTACTTTTTAGTTAGTTGTGGGATAGTTCTAAACCTGAAGGAAAGAAGAGCAGATCCTGAATCAAGTTCAGGATGACAAGATATTAGAGTTAATTCATTAGATTGTAATCTAAATAGTGACATTAACTGCTGAGTAACAAAACTTAATAGAAATTTAAACCTATGCTCTTTACAAATTAGCTGGCTACATATCGCTAGCAGTGTCAGATATTGTTTGAACTCACAGATATGTCATCCTGAACTTGATTCAGGATCTGCTCTTCTCTTCTTAACTTCAATATTTCATTGCAATATTTTAGGGGCTAGCTTATGTTTTCCCCAATAAAAAATTGAGAGATTAACTTGACCATTTTCAAAACACTCCTCGGCACAATGCGTCTTCCTTTTCTGCTGCTGACACCAGTATGTGTTTCAGTAGGCATCGGTACTGCTTATTGGCAGACAGAAACTCTTAACGGCTTTTATGTACTGTTGATTCTCATTGGAGCTCTGTCTGCTCATATCAGTGTCAATGTCTTTAATGAATATTATGATTGTAAAAGCGGCTTGGATTCCAAAACTAAACGAACTCCTTTCAGTGGCGGTAGTGGTGCTTTGCAGGTTAATCCCAGTTTAGCAAAAGCGGCTTTGTGGCTTGCCTGGTCCACGTTTGGGATCACCGCTTTAATCGGTATTTATTTTGTTACTGCTTTTGGCTGGCAGTTATTGCCTTTAGGTATTCTTGGTTTGCTTTTACTGGTTACTTATACGACATGGTGGGTATATAACCCCTGGTTGTGTCTTATTGCACCGGGTTTGGGGTTTGGTGTTCTAATGATAATGGGAACGCATTTTGTTTTAACTGGTGAGTATAGTTCCTTTGTATTTGTTGCCTCTTTGCCAGTTACTGTGCTCGTCAGTGGATTACTGCTGTTAAACCAGTTTCCAGATGTTGAAGCAGATGAGTCTATTGGGCGTAGACATTTACCCATTGTTATGGGTTTTCAAAAAAGCGCATGGGTGTTAGGTAGTTTTTATTTACTTGCTTATCTGTTGGTTATAATCAGTGTGCTACTCAAAATGTTGCCCATCTACTGCTTACTTTCGCTAGCAACAGCACCTTTGGCGTGGATGGCTTTTCGCGGAGCAGAAAACTTCAAAGGTAATATTCCTCAATTAATTCCTGCGATGGGGGTAAACGTTGCGCTAAACTTAATAACCCCTTTGCTGCTGACCTTAGGTTTAATTTTAGGTACATCATGAATACTAGTTGCCCTTGCCGTATTAAAGAAAACACAAACCTTTTAAGTTACAGTGATTGCTGTGAGCCTTTTCATTTGGGTAAGACATTACCTGAATCTCCTGAGCAATTAATGCGGTCGCGTTACAGTGCTTATTTTCTCGGGCTGGGGCAGTATATTTTCGATACTCACCATGCAGATTATCGTGGTAATGCTTCGGTAGAGGATTTTGAGCAAAGTGCCAAATCAACTCACTGGTGTGGTCTTGAGGTGGTTCGTGCGGAGCAGGATGGTGACAGGGGGCTGGTTGAGTTTAAGGCTTATTTTCTCGATAAGGATAAGTTGCACTGCTTGCATGAGGCTTCTAACTTTGTCAGAGAGTCAGGCCGTTGGCTATATACCGATGGTGAGTTTAAGCCTAAATCTGTAGTTAAAATCTCAAGGAATGACCCTTGCCCATGCGGTAGTGGTAAGAAAGCAAAAAAATGTTGTCTGGCCAACTAAACCTTTTGCCTATCAGCGGCATCTAACAAAAGGTTACTGTTATAACAAAACAATAAGTTAGGAGAAGGGATGATTGAAGTTCGGGGTATTTCGAAACGTTACGGCGATTTGCAGGCCGTAGACAACCTATCAATTACTATTGAGAAAGGGCACATTTTTGGTCTTCTTGGGCCGAATGGTGCTGGTAAAAGTACTACTATCTCCATGATGTGTGGCCTTGTCAGTCCTGATCAAGGCAGTGTGAAGCTCAATGGTGAGTTACCCAATACCAAAGCCGCTAAACAGAAAATTGGCCTGATTCCACAGTCAATTGCTCTGTATGAAGAGTTGACGGCATTGGATAATTTGAGTTTCTTTGCCGATTTGTATGGTTTGCCTTCTAATCTGAAAGCCGAGCGCATGGAATGGTCTTTGAAGTTTGTTGGCTTGCAGGATCGCGCTAAAGGTACGGTAAGCGAGTATTCTGGCGGCATGAAACGTCGTCTGAATTTAGCAGCTTCTTTATTGCATGATCCTGAATTTATTTTTATGGATGAACCTACCGCCGGGGTTGACCCTCAATCTCGCAACAAATTGTTTGAAAGCGTCTTTGAGTTAAAAGATTTAGGCAAAACCATTATTTACACCACTCACTACATGGAAGAAGCGGAAAAGCTTTGTGACCGAGTTGGTGTGGTTGATAAGGGGCAGTTGCTGGCCCTGGGAACCGTTGATGAACTGATTGATCAGCACGGTGGACACTCAAGTGTTCATATTCGTTCAGAAGAGGGTGAGGAAAGCTTTATGACGGCCAATCCGGTCAATGATTTGATGGCGCGTTTAAAAGACCTGACTACCGTTGAAAATTTAAGTTTACAACGTCCTAATCTGGAAACTGTGTTCCTGAACCTGACTGGCAAGCAATTGAGGGATTAATGATGAAAGCTGTTATCGCGCTAATGAAAAAAGATTTAAAACTGTTGTTTAAAGATAAAATGGCAGTCTTTTTTACCTTTGTCTTTCCTTTGCTGTTTGCCTTTTTCTTCGGCTCAATTTTTTCAAGCAGCGGTGGTGCAAAAGGGTTGAAAATTGCTGTGACTGATTTGGACCAGACCGAAAAGTCACAAGCTTTTGTACAACAGCTCAACGAAGCCAGCGAGTTTCGTGTGACTGAAACCGATGAAGCCAATGCTAAGGAGCTGGTTAGAACCGGCAAGCAGGTAGCCTTTATCATTTTACCAGAAGGATTCGGTGAGAATTACGGTGGCATTTTTAGTGGCGAAGCTCCTGAGATCCTGGTTGGCATCGATCCTGCGCGCAAAGCTGAAGCAGGCTATCTTGAGGGTTCTTTGATGAAGCTAGGGATTAAGCGCTTTGAGCTTGCCTTTTCGGATGCTAATGAAATGATTAAGCAGCTGGACTTCTCAATAGATGATATTCAGCAAAGTGATGATATGCCTGCTGAGTGGAAGTCATTATTGGGTGATTATCTACCTAAGTTTAAAGAGCTTACAGAACAGGAGTTGGCCAAACAGCCAGAAGGTAACGATTCGAAAGGATTTAACTTTGGTGCTGATGGCGATAATCCGATGATGCCACTGAAAATAACTAAGGAACAAGTATCGGTACAGAAATCCGGCCCACGAAATTCGTTTTCAATTACCATCCCGCAGGGTGTGATCTGGGCGATTATGGGCTGTGTGATTGGTTTTGCCATTAGCCTGGTACGGGAAAAAACATTGGGCACACTTGATCGTCTGGCCATCGCTCCAATTAGTCGCACGCAAATTCTTGCCGGTAAGGCTCTGGGCTGTTTTACTGCTCAGGCAATGGTCGTAACGATGCTGTTTACCATTGCCTATTTCATACTGGATGTCCGGTTCGACTTTATTAAGTTGTTATTGGCGGTCATAGCTGCAGGGATCTGTTTTGTGGGTGTCATGATGTTTTTTGCGTCGATAACCAAAACGGAACAATCAGTAGCAGGAATGACCAATGCCTTCCTGATTCTGATGGGTATGATTGGTGGCGCCATGATCCCGTTGTTCGCGATGCCTGGCTGGATGCAATCGATCAGTCATATCAGCCCGGTGAAGTGGGCTATTCTGGCACTTGAAGGTGCAATCTGGCGCGACTTTAGTTACATCGAAATGATGACACCATTGGCTATTTTGACTGCGATTGGCGTTGTCACCTTCTTTATTGGAACTCGTATGCTAAAATTGAAGCAGTCCTAATACTAATAGCATCATGGTGGGCCAAGGCACACCATGCATCAATCCTGACAGGTGTATTATGAGTTCCATCGAAGAATTACAAGAACAAATCCATGAGCTGCAAACTAAGTTGGCTTTTCAGGAAGATACCATTGAGCATTTAAATAAAATGGTGGCCAAGCAGGATGACATTATTCGTGCCTTGGAGCGTCGCTTCATGAGCCTGGGTGAGAAGATTGATGATATTCGTTCACAACTGCCGGATAAGCCTTTTAATCCAGCTGATGAAATCCCTCCGCACTACTAGTCTTTGAAACCTCTAACATAATTTGAGTTGAATACTCTGGTCGTTGCCTGTTACCTTGTAGATATCGGATTTTAAAGAACACGAGGTGGGTAATGAGCTTTCGTATCGAAAAGGACAGCATGGGTGAGGTGAAGGTTGCGGAGGATGCGTTGTATGCGGCGCAGACCCAACGCGCGTTAGATAACTTTCACATCAGCGACCTTAAAATGCCGTTGACATTTATCGACAGTATTCTTGATATCAAACTGATAGCAGCAGAAACCAACTATGAGCTTGGACTTCTCCCCAAAAATAAATTCCAGGCGATTACCAAAGCGATCAAAAAACTCCGTAAAGATAATTTAGTTAATCACCAACATTTTCCTCTCGATGTTTTCCAGACAGGCTCCGGTACCAGCACCAACATGAATGTGAATGAAGTGGTCGCGCATTTAGCTTCAAACTCAAAACTGAAAGTCCATCCCAACGATGATGTCAATATGGGGCAGAGCAGTAACGATGTGATTCCTACTGCTATTTCTGTTTCTGCAACACGCGCTCTCGTACATGAACTTATTCCAGCATTATTGACGTTAAAATCAACTATTGAGAATAAAGGAAAGTTGCACAAGAAGGTCATTAAAACCGGACGCACTCATTTAATGGATGCCATGCCATTGAGTCTGCAGCAGGAGCTTTCGGGCTGGGCTAATCAGATTCAAATCAGTATTGATGCATGCCAGAGGATGGTACCCACTATTGCGCAGCTTGCTCAAGGCGGTACGGCGATTGGAACTGGCATTAACAGCTCAGCAAAATTCCGCAGTCTTTTTGCGCAAAAACTCAAAACTCACACTGGATTGCCATTCAGTAAAAGTAAAAATACTTTCGCCAGTATTGCAGGTCAGGATGCCAGTGTGGCCTTATCGGGTGTACTAAATACGCTGGCAACTGCTCTAATGAAAATCAGCAATGATTTGCGCTGGATGAATAGTGGGCCAGTCAGTGGTTTAGGCGAAATACAGCTCAAAGCGATTCAGCCTGGTAGCAGTATTATGCCAGGTAAAGTTAATCCAGTGATTCCTGAAGCAGTGGCCATGGCTGCTGCGCAAATCATGGGCAATAATACGACCATTACCATCGGTGCTCAGTCTGGCAACTTCCAGCTTAATGTGATGTTGCCAGTGATTGCTTATAACCTGTTGCAGTCATTGCATTTGGCCACCACTTCGGCAGAGCATCTGACAGAAACGATTGCTCACTTTGAAGTGAATCAAAAAGCTTTAGCCGATAAGCTCGATCAGAATGCTATTCTGGTGACTTCGTTAGCCCCCGAGATAGGTTATGAGAATGCTTCAAAAATTGTTTATAAAGCAAGAAAGGAAGAGCGAACTATTTTGGATGTGGCTAAAGAGATGACGGACTTGCCGGAAGCTCAATTGAAGAAGCTACTGTCACCTAAGAGCTTGATCTAGAAGTTGATTTTCTATTAGGTTAGGAGTAAGGTTTCTACCTATATATAACTGACAACAAAGAAAGCATTGCTACTCTGTTAGAAAACCACTGCCGATATAGAAACTTATTTTGCCGTTTTCTAACTTTGAGTATATTTTTGCTTTATTCTCATAGTTTAGAAATTTTGAGCTTAAAGCTTTTGCAATATCCATTCCTTCATTTCCAGAACTATTCTGTGTATCAACAATATTAAAATCCAGTTTACATAAACTTAGCCGACAATCAGCATCATTAAACTGAATATTCTTGTTAAGAAGTTCATTATATAGATCTTCTTGGAAAATTTTGTTTTTAATTTGGTTTTGAAGATTTTCACCTTTTCGTGTTTGAGGCTCATTATCAAAACGCTGATATACAGCATTGACACTGTCTTCAAATTGGGCAGTGTCTACAGTAGATCTAAGCACATCTTCATAAACATCCAGTTCATTTTTATTTGTTGGTATTTTTTGTTCGGATTGGGATGTGGTTTTAAGCTCTTTTGCTTTTGGTGGTTCTTTATTGACTACAATTAAACCTGTAGAACTTTTGGATGTATTAAGTGCCTGATTTTCCTGACCCTTAATATTAGAAGTGTCAGCTTCTTTGTCGATAGCAATTTCACTAGTAACTTGCACCGATACTCTACCTGCCCAAAATGATATTAAGGCAATAATAAGAAGTACAGATATATAGACAATTTTTTTCATACACATTTTACTCTTTAAGCTAGGGGGAAGACTCCCCCATGAGTGTTATTTTATTTTGTTGAGTTCGTAGCGACAGTTACCATTAAAGCAGACCTTGCATATTCTTGTGTTACCAGACTCTTCACACTCGATGGTTAATGTATCGCCAGCTCTAGAAACCGGAATGTTCGCAAACAATCCTACAATAAAAGCCATTGTCATCATATGTATTTTTAGATTTTTCATTTTTATCTCCTTCAGTATTTTTTGTCGCAACGAAATATTACGACAGCGAAATTTTAGCTTGAAAAATTAAAAAAAAAACAACAGGTTAAGAGTGGTGTTTGGTCAGAGACATGATGGCTAATCATACACTTCTTATTTTGCTTATCATTGTTGAACTACCTTCGGAATAGATAGTGTGTACCGAAAAAGTGTTGACGGACTTGCCGGAAGCTCAATTGAAGAAGCTGTTGTCGCCGAAGAATTTAATTTGATTTTTAAGTTAAGTTTTTTGACTGTTGCTTTGCGATTATTAAAGCTGAATAGTTCATTGGTTTGTAACCAGCCGTAGGGTGCGTCGTGACGCACCCTACGGACATATTATTTAACCTTACACACCAGTTTCGAACGAATTTTTAGTTCACCCATCAGAGTTCTATGAACTGGACACTTGTTGGCGATTTCGAGCATACGCTCCTGCTGCTCTCTATCTAAATCACCGGTCACTTTAATGTGACGTTCCAGAACATCGACAAAACCTTTTTCCGTTTCACAGTCCTCGCAGTCTTCGGCTTTTATCTTCTTGTGAATCACATCGACTATGATTTGTTCCACCGGCCACTCTTTACGGCTGGCGTACATATTAAGAGTCATGGCGGTGCAGGTGCCTAAAGCGGTGGCCAGATAATGGTAAGGAGCAGGGCCTTTGTTGTGACCACCGAGTTCTTCAGGTTCGTCGCCAACCAATTGATGACCATCTGCGTTAATGGTACAGAATAGTCCATCTTCAAAATTATTTGTGATGGTCGCTTTATGTACGCTGTCTTGAAGCATGATGACTCCTTATTTTTTCTTGATGTCCTGTCGGTTTATCACAAAGACATTACCGAGTCCAATCAGCACAATGCCGGTTGCGATAATCCAGGTCCAGACAAAGTCTTCAAAGAAGGTTGAAATAATTAATGCTACGGCAGGGAATAAAACCACCGCGTAAGTCGCTTTATGGATGCCGATGCGTCTAAGCAGGGTCAAGTAGGCACCAAACGCTAGAACTGAACCAAACACCGACAGGTAGATTAAACTAAGTGAGTATCCCAGCGCCATGTCGTAGATCAAAGCTTTGCCCTGAGCCAGCCCCACGAACAGTGTGAATAGGGCGCCGTATCCCATGGCGTAGGCGTTCATCTGAATGACCGGCATATCATATTTCTGGGTTTGTACGGAAACCATGTTACCGATAGAGGCGCAGAGAACGCCAAGCAGTGCAATGATCAGGCCATAGAGTTTGGCATTTTCCAGCGTGAAGTCAGTCAGTTCGTTCCAGAAAATCATCACCATACCGATCAAGCCCAGCGCAGAGCCTATGATGACGCGGGCGGTGATTTTGGTTTTGAAGAATAACCACGAATTGAAGATATTGACGATTAAGACTGCTGAGAATATGACTGAAGCCATAGCGGAGGTCAGATATTCCTGAGCTTCATAGACCAGAAGATAATTCAGGCCGAAAAAGGTAATGCCCATGAGAACTAACCAGGCGTGTTGTAGCAAGCCATAGCGCATGGGAAGTTTCTTGAACCAACAGAAGGCGAATAGTAATAAGGACGCCAGCCCAAAGCGATAGAAAGATGAATATTCGTGAGGTACAACACCGAGCTGAAACTCGATTGCAAACCAGGTGCTTCCCCAGATCAGAACGCACAGTGCGTAAAGTACGGGGGTGCTCATAATAAAAGCCATAACAATGGTTACTTATTTGAAATTGATCCCGTGATCATGCCATAAGTGGTAAGATCCTGTCGCATGATTTTTGTAAATGCATTTTATCGTTCGAATTCATAAGGCTGGGGAATGCAAAAGAAAGACGTGGTAATCATCGGCGCAGGCGCTGCGGGCTTGATGTGTGGCATAACGGCGGGCCAGCGCGGCCGCTCGGTAGCGATCCTTGATCATGCGAATAAAGTCGGCAAGAAAATCCTGATGTCCGGTGGTGGTCGTTGTAACTTTACCAACTATTACACTGAGCCTACGAACTACCTGTCTCATAACCTCCATTTCTGCAAATCAGCACTGAGCCGCTATACGCAGTGGGATTTTATTGCGCTGGTCGAGAAATATGGTATTCCTTATCATGAGAAAAAACTGGGGCAGTTGTTTTGTGATAACAAAGCCAAAGATATTGTGAATATGTTGCTGGACGAGTGTGCGCAGGCTGGTGTTGAGGTCAGAACTGAGTGCTCCATTTCACAGGTGGATAAAGTCGAGGACGGTTTTATTATCCAGACCAGTCAGGGCAAGTGGCATTGCCAGTCTCTGGTGATTGCCACCGGTGGCCTTTCAATTCCAACCATGGGCGCGACCGGTTTTGGTTATGATATTGCCAAGCAATTTGGCTTAAAGCTTTTCCCAACTTACGCTGCACTGGTGCCCTTTACTCTAACCCCAAAACTGTTGGAGCAGTTTGAAGGCTTATCCGGTACATCAGCGGATGCGCTGGTTAGCTGCAATGGGCAATCTTTTCGCGAAAACATTCTGTTTACTCACCGCGGTTTAAGTGGCCCGTCCATTTTGCAAATCTCGTCTTATTGGCAGCCGGGCGATGCGATTTCAATCAATTTATTTCCTGATATGGATTTGTATGACCATTTAAAACAGGTTCAACAAGAAAGACCCAAAGCTCATATCAATACGGTATTAGCTGAGCAATTAACTAAGAAACTAGCTGATAGGTTATGCGAAATTTGGTTTGCTGATTATGGGCAAAAGCCATTGGCAGAACTGTCTAATGAGACTTTGCATACTATTGCCGAGCAACTACAGAACTGGCAGCTTAAGCCAACTGGCACCGAAGGTTATCGCACAGCAGAGGTAACCATGGGCGGCGTTGATACGGATGAAGTGTCGTCGAAAACCTTTGAAGCAAAGAAAGTACAGGGACTTTATTTTATTGGCGAAGTGCTGGACGTAACCGGTCATTTGGGCGGCTTTAACTTCCAATGGGCCTGGGCCAGCGGCTATGCCGCTGGGCAATATGTTTAACTAAAATAGTCCACATCAATAACTCTATTCATGTGGACTATTTTTATCGTGCTTATTTACTGGCTTTAAGATCTTCTACCGGAACCATGATGTGCGCATAAGGAGTATCTCCCCACATCACATAGGGCCCGCCTTGCGATGGGTCGTCTGTAATCCCTGCCAGCATCTCTTTCGGCACTATGATCATCAAGTGTGGGCCGGTTTCCACATAGTCATCAGCATTTTTATGGTCGTGATGATGAGGATTGGAGTTGCTGACGCCTGCGCCTTCATCGCCCTGTAGCATGTAAGAGATGCCAATTGCATCAGCTGTGAAATCTTCTTTCTTGCCCATTGCCTGCATCATTTCCATCCACACAGCATCAACGCAGATTGGGGCATTATCGCCGGGGAAAGTGTCGGGCATACAGGTCCAGCCATTGTTGCCTTCCACCAGCACCTTATCACCATCAACAATGGTTGCATCGGCACTGACAGAGGGTGGTGCAGCTGAGCGTGCCTGTTGAATACGTTTCTGCTCGCTTGCCGATGCGGCATGTGTTGCCAGCAAAAGTGAGGATAAACAGGTTAGAGTTAAAACTTGGTACATTCGAGATCGGGTTTTCATAGCATATCTCCCTGATATAAAAAGAAAGTTGAACCGATCTGGCAAGGAGGTGGTTTGAAAGATGTTAATGTTTCAGGCAGTAAAGAAAATGAAGATTGCTGCCTGTTCTGTCGCGGATTAGGGGCACCGCTGGCAGGACCAGAACCTTGTCAGTCCAGCGGATCATTATAGCAACAATGTGTTATCATCCTGGATAAAAATTAATCAATATGACGACTGGTTACCATTCAGCTGGATCGAGGCAATAATACTGCTGAAACTGCTGATAAAGCTCCGAATGGAGTTTTTTTAGATCCTGCGGCTTTTCAAAAAATATTTCGGTCGCTACTGCGAAAAATTCTGCCGGGTTGGTTGCCCCATATTTATCCAGCAAGGTGTCTTCACCAATAGAGGCCTTTCGTCTCAACTCCTGAAATTCATGCGACATGATTTTTGACCATTGATCATAGTTTTGCTGGCTGGAAAGTGGCGGTGCCCCATTGGTCACGCCTGACTCGCCGTCCAGCTGGTGGGCAAACTCATGAATCACCAAGTTATGGCCGTCTTCAAAGTCTGCGCCACCATTAGCAGAATCGCTCCACGACAGTACCACCTGGCCACGATTCCATGATTCTCCCAATAATACTCTGGGCTCGTTGCTTTGGATACCTGATGCATCATATTGATTGTGGCGAGTGATAAAGGCGGCCGGGTAAACAACAATCGTTTTCAGGAAAGGATAAAAGTCGGTGGCACGGTTGAGCAGCAACATGCATGCCTGAGCGGCAATGGTGACTTTAACTTCATCGGTGATGTCCTGACCTTTGCGACCAACAAAATCTTTTTCTGCGAGGAAAATCTGCATCTTGTCTTTGAGCTGCAGTTGCAGGTCACTGGGCATCTTATAAAAGAAGGGCAGGTTGTTCCGCAGGATCTGACGCCATTCTTTAGGGAAAGGCTGGCTGGCAATTTGCTGTCTTTTGCGTCGTTTGCGATGGTTTGCGGTGACAATCCAGATAATGGCAAAAACCGAAGCGGCGAGAACAATATAGAGAGCGGTCATAAGTCTTTATTCTTCATTGTGTTCTATCGAGATTGGGGTGGTTGATTAGTTTTCAAGCACATAGGGACTTAATATGGCTGATAAGACCTGAGTTAGCTTGAATATGGCTTGCCAGATAAGGTATAACTTTGCACTTGGCTTAATTTGAGGAAATGAGATGGATAATAATAATGGGGCTGCGCCGACTGGTGCTATTGCTCGTTTTTTGAACGGTATCGAGCGAGTCGGTAATAAATTGCCTGATCCGGCAATGATTTTCTTATCAGCAATGCTGATAATCTGGGTTCTTTCGTGGCTATTGTCTGGTATCAGCTTTGATGCTATCGACCCGCGTACAGGCGAAACCATTATCGTTAACAATCTGTTAACGGGTGATGCCTTAGCCAGCTTCCTGTCCAACATGGTGGTTACCTTCACCAGCTTCGCACCATTGGGTGTTGTACTTGTGGCAATGTTAGGTGTGGGTGTGGCAGAGCATTCTGGCTACATCAATACCGGCATTAAGCTGATGTTGAAAAGAACACCGCAATTCCTGTTAACACCTACTATCATCCTAATCGCTATTGTCAGTCACACGGCAACCGATGCCGGTTATGTATTGGTAATTCCTTTGGCGGGTGTAATTTATTACGCGATGGGACGTCACCCATTAGCGGGTATCGCAGCAGCATTTGCCGGCGTGAGCGGTGGCTTCAGTGCCAACTTTATTCCTTCAGGTATTGACCCGTTACTGCAAAGCTTTACTCAGTCGGCGGCTCATATTATTGAGCCAGGTATGCAGGTTAATCCATTGAATAACTGGTTCTTTACCGGTATTTCCAGTGTATTCATCATTCTCTTAGGTTGGTTCATTACGGCACGTATCATTGAGCCACGTCTACAGAATACTAAAGTGGATGGTGATACTGACGATCTTCCAGAATTCCATGAAATCACTAAAAAAGAGAAGAAAGCATTCGTTATCGCAACCTTAGTGATGATTGCAGGTATCGGAGTTTTGATTTACGCATCCATGGGTACTGACTCTTCATTACGTCACGACGGTTCCCTAACTTCATTCCAGGCGCCTCTAATGAAGTCGATTGTTCCATTGATTTTCCTGTTGTTCTGGATTCCGGGTGCGGTTTACGGTTTCACAGCAGGCACTTTCAAGAAAACCAAAGACATGATCGATGCCATGAGTAAAGCAATGCACGGCATGGCTTACTATATCGTAATGGCTTTCTTCTGTGCCTTGTTCATTGCAGCATTCTCACAGTCAAACCTTGGTGCCTTATTGGCTATCGAAGGTGCTCAGGTACTTAAAGCTATGGCATTGCCAAGTGCAGTAACCATTGTTGGCATCATCTTCCTGACTGCTTTTGTTAACCTGTTTGTGGGTTCTGCATCTGCAAAGTGGGCATTACTTGCACCAATCTTCGTTCCGATGTTGATGCAATTAGGCATTTCTCCTGACTTAACTCAGGCTGCGTACCGTGTCGGTGATTCGAGCTCAAACATCATCACACCATTAATGCCGTACTTCCCATTGGTAGTGGTTTACTGCCAGAAATACGTTAAAGGAACTGGTATCGGTACCTTGGTTGCTATGATGTTACCGTTCTCAATCGCATTCCTGATTGGCTGGAGCTTGTTCCTGCTAGCATACTGGTGGATTGGTATTCCACTAGGCTTACAGGCCAGTTATATTTACCCGGCTGGATAATATTCAGTATGCCAATAAAAAATGCCGTCCCATGGGACGGCATTTTTGTAAGTACAACAAGGTAGTCAGATTACTGCCAATCGACCTGCAAGGTCACACCTGAGTAAGAAGAGTAACCACGGATGCTGATGTACCAGCGATCCTGTGCTGGGTTAGAGAAAGAGCAAGTTTCCTCGTTGCCCCATCTGTAAGGACGACAGTCATAGCTTGAAGTGGTTGGCTGTGCACCACGACGAACATACAAGTCTGCATCACCTGAACCACCACTCATTTGCACATCCAGACTACTCATGCCAGCCGGAATATCGACATAGTAATGAGTCCAGCTACCTGATGCGCCAGAAAGGTTTGGATAGGTTTCGCTACCGCCTCCTGGAGGAGGGTTTGTGCCATCGCCATCATGCGTTGCTACCAGATTTACATTGGAGTAGCTGGTGTAACCACGAACCATCACATAATAAGTACCGGTCTGTGCTGAGAAATCACAAGACTCATTATTACCGTTTCGGTATGGGCGACAGTCATAGCTAGACGTGGTTGGTGCGCTACCAAACTTAACGTATAGGTCAGCATCACCTGAACCGCCAGACATATCGAAGCTTACGTTAGAAGCGGCGGATGGAACTTCAAAAGTATAGTCAGTTTCTGAGTACTGAGCACCAGAGAAGGTTACCGATACACCGTTTTCTAGCTCGTCACCGCCTGGAGGAGGTGGAGGAGGAGGGGTGCCATCAAACAGGCTGTACAACAACAAGTTAGGCGATCCTGATTTAGCATCAGAAACGACACCTGGTGTTGCTGCGTCAGTGATCGCTGCATCAACCTGGCTTGGTGTTGCGGTTGGGTTGTCGGCTAAGTAAAGCGCTGCAACACCCGCTACGTGTGGAGAAGCCATTGAAGTACCGCTGATAGTATTGGTACCACCGTTTGACCAGGCTGACGTGATGCTAGAACCTGGAGCATAGATGTCCAGGCAAGAACCGTAGTTCGAGAAGCTAGAACGAGAGTCACTTGATGTAGTTGAACCTACAGTGATTGCGCTTGGCTCACGAGCTGGCGAGTAGTTACAGGCACTGCTGTTGTCGTTACCAGCAGCTACGACTACTGTGACGCCTGCAGACACAAGGTTGGCAACGGCGGTATCAATTGAGGATGAAGCACCACCACCTAAACTCATGTTAGCTACAGCTGGCTTGGTATGGTTACTGGCCACCCAGTCGATGCCATCAATTACTCCGGACAAGGTACCACTACCACTACAGTTCAAGACGCGAACACCGATTAAGTTAACGCTTTTTGCAATACCATATGTAGAGCCACCTACGGTACCCGCAACGTGTGTACCATGACCATTACAGTCAGTTGCGTCGTTATCGTTATCCACTGTATCGATACCGCTTACAGAGCGACCACCAAACTCACTGTGTGAGTTCAGGATACCGGTGTCGATGATGTAGGCATTTACGTTGCTTGCCGTGGTGTTGTAAGTATAAGTTCCGCTTAATGGTAGGTTGCGTTGATCAACACGGTCGATGCCCCATGTGGCATTGTTTTGCGTAGCATTGATGCTAATGATTTGGTCTTCTTCTACTAGAAGTACGTTAGGATCCTGAGCAAGTTTTTGCGCTGCTTTCTCAGACAAGGTGAAGGTGCCACCCTTTAACGCCTTGGTGTAAGTGCGCTGAACTTGTGCCTGGTATTTGCGGCTTAAGTTTTCCGTCATCATTTGAATGGCTTGCTCTGAAGCATTACTGGAAAACAGCCCCATATTGGCAGCGACGGCATCATCTTTTAGAACAACAATGTATTGTCCTTTGACTGCCTTGCCTGGATCACTTGCAGTTTTGAACTCACCGGCAAAGGCACCTGTTGCACCCGTCGCCAGCAGAACACCTGCGACCACTTGATTTAATTTCATTTTGTTTCCCCCTTGTGATAGGTCTAAACCGTCCAGATTCATTCCGGACTAGATAAACTTATAAAAGGGATGCGTTCACATCAATATTGCTAATGTAAAATCCTTGTCGAAGATGTGCCAATTTAGAGTTGCGTCAAGTTAGTACAAACCGATACAAAAAAACCTGAAAAATCAAGTGAGTGTATACTATCGCGGCTTTTCTTTTAGTGCGATGCAAATATGAAGAGGGACACTGTCGGAAGGTTTGATCACAATACGGATTTGCGGATAAGGATGCATTTCAGAGCTAAGTTTTGATAAGAAAAAATAATGAAAATTTCAACGCGGACAAAGGCTTTCAATACCTTAGAAAGGACTGTTATAGCTGTTTCTTGCAGCTATTGAGTTAAGTCATTTTTGAATTAAGCAGATTTTACTGGCACGGACGATTCATTAATCGCCCGTACCAGCAATGATCATTGCACTGCTTTTAATTCGACAGCCGCTTTAACGATGTCTTCTTTGCCGGGCAGGACATATTGCCATGAGGTGCCGATTGGGATGAAGGTATCATGGCCGGTGATGCGTTTGATATGAGGTAGCTTATCAAGGCGTTCAACCAGGCCAGTAATAACTTCTTCGCTGACGGAGCCGGTTTTTCGGCATTCATCGACAATCAATACTTTCTTATATTGGCCGGCTATTTCGGCAATCTTTTCATGATTAAGTGGAGCCAACCAGCGCAGATCCATAACAGTCGCGTCGAGTTTATGGTTTTCGCTCAGGTCTTTCTGAGCCTGTGCAGACAGATAGTAGCCGTTGCCATAGCTGATGATCAGCATGTCTTTGCTATCGACTTCCTTGCCCTTGCTGTTTACCGGTTTGCGTATGCCGGGCTCACCAAATGCAACCACTTCGTTGGGCTCCGGATATTCAAATAACCAGCCGTTGTCGCCAGTTTCATGCAGGTCTTTGGCGTGATAAAGCGCAATCGGTTCAAGGAAAATCACTACTCGCTTTTGTTCATCAGCCAAGCGAAAGGCTTCGCGCATCATTTTAGCAGCATCCTGACCATTAGATGGACAGGCTAGGATAACGCCGGGGATTTCACGAAGGAAACCGATACTGTTGTCATTATGGAAATGGCCACCAAAACCTTTCTGATAAGCAAGTCCTGCAACTCGAACCACC
Source organism: Kangiella sp. (assembly GCA_048268505.1). Classification (GTDB taxonomy): domain Bacteria; phylum Pseudomonadota; class Gammaproteobacteria; order Enterobacterales; family Kangiellaceae; genus Kangiella. The sequence continues at coordinate 264,861 of JBLWVK010000001.1, forward strand.
ATCGGGTTGGTGAACTGGTTATTGGAGAAGAAGGAGAGTGTCGAAGCTTCGCCCCGGATCTGGTCGATGGCATTGTGCGTATAGGCCAGGAATTGAATTTCCGGCACTGGCAGATAACCAATGTGCGCAGCACCAATCGCGGTTCCCAGAATACTGGTTTCATCAAGTAGCGTATCGAACACGCGATGTTCGCCAAAGCGATTCTGCAAATTGGTTGATATGCTGTAAACGCCACCTTTTTTACCGACGTCTTCACCGAACATTATGGAGTTCGGATACTGCTCCATCAAATCTGTAAGTGCATAGTTGATGAGCTGCGCCATGCTTCTTGGTTTATCCAGAAACTTAAACTGGCGACCAATCTCAAACAGTTCCTGGCGGCGGGTGATTTTTGCAACTGGTGGTTTATCTTTGGCAGGTTGCTCAGGGGCAATCGAGGCGCAGACTTCTTCAGCCGTACTGATTTTAGGTAGCTTGATGGCTTGCTCTGCAGCTTTCTCGACCTTTTGGCGGGTGCTTTCATAAAGATCAAGCACGTCGCCAGTAGATAAGTAACCCGCTTCTATACAGATTCTGGCCGAATGCAATAAAGGATCCTGCGCTTCAGTTTGCTCAATCTTTTCAATGCTGTGGTAGATGCTTTCAGTGTCATTACCGGCATGCCCCATTAGGCGCACTGTTTTCATGTGCAGGAATACGGGGCGTCGCTCATAGCGTGCAATCTCTTCCGCTTCTTGTGCCGCAAGGTAGACATCAGGCAGGTGTAGGCCATTACACTGAATATACTCAATGCTATGACGATTTTTAACGTTATTCTCAACCCAGTTCGGAGGAGTTGAAACCGAAATACCAATGCCATTGTCTTCGCAGACGTAAACCAGCGGTAATGGCTCACCTTTATAAGACAGGTACTGAGCAGTATTAAATGCCGATTGCGCAGTAGCGTGGTTGAAGCTGGCATCACCAAAATTACACAGGATCACGCTATCGCCAGGAATGGTGGCATCGAAGTTATTTCGCTCGGCACGCCCCAGTGACCAGGCGGCCCCCATCGCTTTCGGCAGATGCGAGGCAATGGTGCTGGTTTGTGGTGGTACGAAAAGCTGTGCACTGCCAAATACTTTATGGCGGCCTTGCGAAATCGGATCGTCTTTGGCGGCTACCAGCGACAGCATCTGATCGCGAATTGGATCGATATTCGGTAACTGGCGCGAGCGCTGAGTCATCAATGCACCGGAGCGGTAATGCAAAAAAGCCATATCGGTATAACGAAATACCTTACCTAACACCGCGTTGCCCTCATGGCCGCTACTACCAATGGTGTAGTAGCCGATACCCTGGTCTTTGAGAATGCGGGCACGTAGATCGAGGTGGCGACTAATGACCTGAGATTCGAATAATTCAACGAACTCGTTAGGGGAGAGCTGCGTCACTGACGCCTTGATATTGCTGACTTTTTCGGGGAACTTGGCTGTTTTGACAGCGATTTGGAAGTTCTTATCAATGACACTGGCACGATCTAACATTTTATAGCTTTTATATTGGTTAAAAATTGGCGGTTAGTATGCTTTATGGTTATTAGGATGTCACTGATGTAGCAACTGGTTGGATCTGATCAAATGGCTTCAAAGATCCCAGCAATATGGTAAAGTAGCGACCATTCTTTAAATAACCGGTTGTTATAACCTAAACGCGAAGGTTTTATGAAGGTATACAGCAATATTCTTGAGATGATTGGCAATACGCCAATGGTGGAATTCCAGAATCTGGACACGGGCAAATGTCGTCTGTTCGGCAAGATGGAGTCCCAGAATCCTGGTGCTTCAATTAAGGATCGCATTGCGGTCAGTATGATTGAGGCCGCCGAGCAAGCAGGCCACATCAAGCCAGGCGACACGCTGATCGAAGCGACTGCCGGTAACACCGGGCTGGGTCTTGCTTTAGTGGCATCTCAGAAGGGTTATACCTTAAAAATCGTCATGCCAGACAAAATGAGCATGGAAAAAGAATATAACTTGCGTGCTTTTGGTGCGGAAGTGATTCGTACTCGTTCTGATGTGGGCAAAGGCCATCCTGAGTATTATCAGGATGTGGCTAAGCGTCTGTCGGAAGAAAACGGCTGGTTCTTCATCAATCAATTCTCGAATGACGCCAATATTCAGGCGCACTACGAAACCACAGCTCCAGAAATCTGGGAACAGCTGGACGGTAAAGTTGATGCCATTGTCCTTGGTGTGGGTTCTGGCGGTACTATCACTGGTATTGGCCGCTACATGAAGGAAAAGAATCCGAACGTTGAAATGGTATTGGCTGACCCTGAAGGTTCAATTTTGGCTGATTACCTGAAAACTGGCGATATCAAAGAAGCCGGTAGCTGGGTGGTTGAAGGCATTGGTGAAGATTTCATTCCTGATATCTGTGACATGAGCCTGTTCGATAAGGCCTATACCGTAAGCGATAAAGAAGGCCTGGATGCTGCGCGCAACTTGATGCGTAAAGAAGCCGTGATGGGTGGTTCATCGACCGGTACATTATTAGCAGCTGCCTTGCGCTACTGTCAGGAACAAACTGAGCCTAAGAATGTTGTGACTCTAGTCTGTGATACCGGTAATCGTTATCTGTCAAAAATGTATAACGATGAGTGGATGAAAGAAAAAGGGTTTCTGTAATGACAGGTTCAGAACAAAAGCCAGCTCAACAGCCTGAAATGTTTAAGCTATCGGCAGTAGCCCTGTTACTGGATATCATTGGCATGGCGCTGGTTGTGTTTGCCGGCTATGAAATCTATTTGAACAATGAAAAGGGTGGCGGTTTGTTGGTTAATGCCATCAGCTGGCCCTATTACCCTTGGGTCATTATGGTGGCAGGTGTCTTATTGATGATCCCATTCCACAAACAAATTTTTAAAGCCTATCGCATCGTTAAGCAATACAAGAAAGAGCAGGCTAAAGCTGACCGTCCTCGCTTTTAAAAGTAATCGTTAAGGTTTAAAGGTAAAGAATTCTATGTCTGATAAAAAATTGAAATTTGGTAGTCGTGTGATTCACGCAGGTCAATCGCCTGAGCCGATTACTGGCGCCGTAATGCCTCCTATTTTCACGACTTCAACCTATGCTCAGCCAAGCCCAGGCGAACATACTGGTTATGAGTATTCGCGTAGTCAGAACCCAACGCGTATGGCTTATGAGCGTTGTGTAGCAGATCTGGAAGATGGTAAGCAGGGTTATGCTTTTGCTTCAGGCATGGCAGCGACCAGCACCATTCTTGAGTTACTGGATGCAGGCTCGCACGTTATTGCCATGGATGATCTGTATGGCGGTACTTTCCGTTTGTTCGATAAGGTACGTAAGCGTACTGCAAATCTTGATTTCACTTTTGTTGATCTGTCTGATTTAAGTAATCTGGAAAAAGCGCTTAAGCCCAATACCAAAATGATCTGGGTCGAAAGTCCGACTAACCCCATGTTGAAAGTGGTCGACATGCAGGCGATTGCCGATTTTGCCAAAAAGCATAACCTGATTGCTGTGGCGGATAACACTTTCGCAACGCCATACAATCAACGCCCATTGAATTATGGTTTTGATATCGTTATGCACTCAGCAACCAAGTACCTTAATGGTCACTCGGATATCGTCGGCGGTATGGCTGTGGTTGGTGACAATGATGAGCTTCGTGAGCAGATGGCTTTCTTGCACAACTCAGTTGGCTCGATTCAGGGACCATTCGACTCTTACCTTGCGTTGCGTGGCGTTAAAACTCTTGCCCTTCGCATGAAGCAACACAATGCCAGTGGTCAAATCATTGCTGAGCATTTAGCCAAGCATCCGCAAATTGACAAAGTTTATTACCCAGGCCTTCCTTCACATCCTCAGCATGAGCTGGCCAAGAAGCAGATGAAAGGTTTTGGTGGCATGATCTCGGTTCTGGTCAAAGGCGACAATGAAGAGCAGGCAGCCAAGAATTCACGTACCTTTATGGAAAAGTTGAAGTTATTTACTCTAGCTGAAAGCTTAGGCGGTGTTGAAAGCTTGTCTAATCATCCTGCGATCATGACCCACGCTTCAGTTCCTTATGAAATCCGTCAGGAAATTGGCATTCTTGAAAACCTGGTTCGTTTATCGGTGGGTATTGAAGATGTTGAAGACTTGATTGCTGATATTGATCAGGCGTTAAAGTTTTAATGCATTAATATCAGATATGAAAAAGGCGCATTTAGCGCCTTTTTTTGTGGTTACAGTTTAGTGTCACCAGATTTTGTCTTTATCACCTTTGCGCACTGTCCAGGCGCCAAGATAAGCACTCAGAAAGAGAGCTGGCGTCACCGGCATCAGTTCTGGTTTGAAAAAACTGCTTATCCAAAAAAAGAAACCTAATGCGATACAGATACCTTCTATAAAGATTAAGTCTTTACGACGCTTGATGCCAAACATATTGAATCGCATCCACCAAGGCTGTGCTTTCCACTCTTCTGTTTTCTTGTCTATCACGATAATCTCCTTTTGCAATGTTTCAGTATCAGTTTCGAAAACTGCAGCTAAAGCCTTTAATGATTCCAAACTTGCGCGATTACCACTTTCTATCCGCTGGATTGTGCGGATACTGAGGCCACTAAGTGTTGCTAACTGTTCCTGTGACCATTGTTTATTTTCGCGTAATTTTTTGATGACCATTAAATTGCTCCATGTGCTGTGTTCTCGATTGGAGATTATCCAGAAAATGGTTACTGGCGGTGACGACAAACACCCGCCAGTAGGGTGACAGCATAAAATATAGACAAGTTGTGCTTATTATTTAAGCAAATTGGCCGGTGAATACTGGTCGGTTAACACTTCTGCTTCGGTATCCCAGTTAACCTCATCGCTGATGGCGTCGAATAGTGCCAGTGTATCGACGCCATAAATCAGCAACTTGCCTTTTAATTCATTAGCTTTTTTCAATAGCTCGCGCTTTTCAGGCAATGGCTTATTACTGACTACGATTACGCGGTTAGTCTTCTTGTCTTTGAAGTTAATTTGATACATGGGGCCGAAAACTTCAGCGTAGGTGGCGGACTCATGATGGAACAAATCACTGGTACTGAATGTATTCGCCATAATGATGCCATCATCTTTCGCCAGTGCTTTAACTTCTTCCAGATACTCCTTGGTCATCATGTGCTCAGGAATATAGTCGCTGTTAAAGGCATCTAGCAAGATAAAGTCATAACGCTTGTCGTCTTTTAATGCACGTTTAACAAAGACTCGGCCATCTCTAATGTGGGTTTCAAAATTCGGCTTGGAGTCGTCGTAACCAAAGTATTTTTTAGCCATTTTGGCGACAACAGGATCAATTTCTACAGAGGTAATATGTGCATCGGGATAAACCTCACCAAAAGTATTAGCCAATACACCACCGCCTAAGCCGATAATCAGTATTTCTTTGGGATCTTCGATAAAGAAGGTGACGCCCATGGCTTGCTTATAATAATCAAACACGAAAATTTCGGGGGCATCAAGGAAGATACATGACTGGCTGAGGTCATTCTTATTTTTCTTGCGGAAACGCATACAGTGCATGCCGTATTCTTCAACCATATAGACATTTTGATATAGCGAGCGTTCTTGCTCAATGATTTCGGCTTTGGCTTGCTCAGGCGTGGCGACAAAAACCACAGAGGCTGCCAGCGCTGCCATAATCGTTTTCATGAGAAATGATTTCATAAACATCCTATTCGGCCTTTTCGTTTGAGTTTACGGTTGCGGATAGCGGCGGTTGCGGAAAGAAGAAGGCAATCAAGCCGAGGGTGAATAATATTAACGCAGAACCGTACAAAATGTGATCAATCTTGAACCATAATACTAGATAAAAAGACGTGGCTAAAGTTCCGCCGGCGCTGCCCAGCGTAGAAACGAAATATAAAAATCCTGCAGTTTGTCCGCTACTATGGGCTGTTCTTACCAGTAAGCGAACCGAGTAGGGCGCAACCATGCCTAAAATGATACTCGGGATAAGAAACAGGATGGTTGAGGCGAGTAACGAGCCATATCGTGGGTCATCGGTAACATCGAACACCCACTCAGAAACAGCTTCGTGACCCATGGTTAAGGGGACAACCGATAGCGCAGCGAGCATAAAAATGATGCCGTATTTGCGCGTGTTGGGGTTATTTAAGGACAATTTACCGCCAAATAGATAGCCAATCGAAAGAGCCAGCATGAAGACGGTAATGATGCTTCCCCACACGTAAACACTGCCGCCAAAGTAGGGTGATAGAATTTTGCCGCCAAGCAGTTCGATGGTCATGATCAGAAAACCGCACAAGAAGGCGCAAGACAGGATTAATATTTGCATTGATGTCGTTTATTATTGGTTAAATGAACACTGATAATAAGGGAACGGCAGGGAATGTCAAAGCCAACCAGCCAGCAAATTTTAACTGCCGATAGCTTGGCTCTATTGGGTCGCGTATATGATCGTGTTAGAATATCAGGCCTTTACAGTGAGCGTAACCCATCAATTTACAACCTAATTCTTAAGACTAGGAGAGAAACATGGCAATTGAACTACCTGCATTACCTTATGACCGTGATGCATTGGCGCCACATATTTCAGAAGAAACGATCAACTATCACTACGGCAAACACCATCAAGCCTACGTGACTAATTTGAATAACATGATTGCCGGAACCGATTTCGAAGGCAAATCATTGGAAGATATTATCCGTACTTCTGAAGGTGGTGTTTTCAATAATGCTGCACAGGTATGGAACCACACATTCTACTGGAACAGCTTGAGCCCTAACGGTGGTGGTGAGCCATCTGGTGCATTAGCTGATGCAATCAACTCTGCATTCGGTTCATTCGCTGACTTTAAAGAGAAGTTTACTGCAAGCGCTGCAGGTAACTTCGGTTCAGGCTGGACCTGGTTAGTGAAAAACTCAAGCGGTGCTCTAGAAATCGTTAATACTAGCAATGCTGGCACGCCAATCACAGACGCAGGCGTTACTCCATTGTTGACCGTTGACGTTTGGGAGCATGCTTATTACGTTGATTATCGCAATGCTCGCCCAGAATACTTGAAGCATTTCTGGGAATTGGTTAACTGGGACTTTGCAGCGAAAAACTTCGCGTAATCTCAGTAACTCGAAACGAAAAAAAACCGGCTTTTGCCGGTTTTTTTGCTAAACAGATATTAATTTGAGTGTGGTTTTATCCAATGTTTCTGCATCTCAATGTAAAGTAAAGATGCCGTCCACGCTATAAAGACTAGTCCTATAACCGCTTCAATACCTGCCATAAATCGAATCGGTCCTTCTGGTACGATATCACCAAACCCCAGGCTGCTGTATGAAGCAAAGGAAAAGTAGATACAGCTAAAAAAATCATTAACGATTTGCCCATCCACATTAACCAACTGGTCTGGGCTCTCATGGTAATTCCCGATCAGATAGTAGGCTATTCCAAATATCCAGATTTCTATGAAATGCGCCATCAAGGCCAGCAGTACACCCAACATTACCTTGTAGCGTCCCGCTGTTTTAATGCGTTCGAGAAATATTGAAATGCTATATAGGGCCTGGTAGTGGACTCCTGCCGTCAGCATGATCAATATAATCGTTACAACGAGGATGAATATCATGATTAAAGCCTATGTTTGTCAGTTACTTACAATACTTTAGCAGAAAAAATAGCCAATAGGCATCCGTTAATCTCAATGCTATAGTGTTGGGTAGAAAATATACGGATGAGATATATGGATACAAAGCAACTGTCGAAAAAACAAAAACATTGGCTTGAGGATGAGTCTGGGGCATGGGTTGAGCAGGGCATTATTGAGCCGCAACAACAAGCTCGTATTCTCGGTCAATACTCCACCAGTCACGCCGAAAACTTTTACTCCAGTTGGAGTAGTCTGTTACTGATTTCTCTGGGAGCCATCTTAATCGGTGGTGGCGTTATTTTACTGATTGCTCATAACTGGGAGCATTTTGGTAAGGGTACGCGCACCGTCTTATCCATTCTTCCTTTGATCCTTGCTCAGGCGCTGGCGTGGTACTCTGCGCGCTATAAACCGCAACTGGCAGGCCTAAGAGAAGCGGCCGGTATCCTGCTGTTTTTCGCGGTGGCAGCCAGTATTGCTCTGATTAGCCAGACCTATCATATTTATGGGGACTTGGAGAGCTTCCTGTTTACCTGGCTGGTGCTTACCATTCCAGTTTTGTATTTGCTTGGTTCTGCCGGTGTCCTGATACTGATTTGTGGTGTGACTCTGTGGCTGTGCGGTTTAGAGCGCGAACCTTATTGGCTGCTTTATCTATTACTTTTGCCTTACCTTTATGGCCTCTACCAACAGCAGCGCCATATTCTTTTTCAAACGGCACTCTGGTTTGTGGTGATTGGAATTGCAATTTCCATTATCTATACCATTAGCTGGAAATCACCGATAGATAACTGGGCTATTTTTATCATGCTTGGCCTGGCAGTTTTTTATTATTGTCTTGGGCATTGGTTATCAGATTTAAGGGGCGACGGCTTTTGGTCAAATCCGCTGTTATCGGTGGGTGCCGTCACAATAGCCTCTATTAGTTTAATGCTGACCTGGGATGATTTTTATCGCTATGGTGGATTAGATACCAAGCAACCTTTTGCCTTGAATGACTATCTGGTATTGACCGTTTTTGCCATATCCCTGTTGGGCATCATTGTTTTTGCTATAAAGAATCGCAGTCAGTTAAATAGCGGACACTGGGCATTGTTGGCAAGCACAGTTTTAGTCGTCTTGGGACTGACTAATCCCAGAACACTGGTCCCTGACATTATTTATATCCTGATTGGAAATCTTTACGTGCTAACCGCTTCAATAATCTTGATGTGGCAAGGCATCAACCAGCATCGACTGATGCTGCTTAACGGCGGTTTGTTATGGTTCTCTTTCCTGGTTCTGTTCCGCTTCTTCGACAGTGATATTCCCTTTGCGCTGAAAGGTGTTGTCTTTATCCTAATTGGTAGCGCTTTCCTTGGCGTGAATATCTGGTACAACAAAAAAATGAAACAGCACCCAGCACAGGAGAATGCAGCATGAAACTAAAATTAGTATTACTCCTAAGCCTGTTTATCATTCAGCTTGCTGTTCCCGGCTATATGATCTTTGAACAGAACCAGATTCTATCGGAAGGGAGTGTTTATAAATTTAAAACTCGGCCAATTGATCCTTACGATCCGTTTCGTGGACGCTATGTCACACTGACTTATGCAGTCAATCAGGAGCGCACACCTGTGCTGGAAGGGGCTGAAATAGATAGTGAGCAATGGGTTTATGTACTACTGGGCACTGATGAAGAGGGGTACGCCACGCTGGAGGGGCTAACCGACCAAAAGCCTGAGAATGGAAAAGACTATCTATACCTGGAAACCTACTGGGGAAGTCAGGCAGAAGGTTATCGAGTCAAACTGCCGTTCAATCGTTATTACGCCTCGGAAAAAAGCGCCCCTGCCATTGAGTCTGCGGTCTGGCGACGTCAGCGCGAGAATGTTGAAGATGTGTATGCCGTCATTCGTGTTCTTAATGGAAAAGCTGCGATAGAAGAGTTGATGGTCAACGAATTACCCATCAGAGAATATTTAGAGAGCCAACAAGAAGAAGCAAACTAGTGTAGCTTATAGATATGCAAGAGCAGACCATTCACAAACGAATTACCATCGCGTTACAACTGATTCTGGTTGTTGAATTGGCGTTAGCGCTTTGGTCACAGCAATGGTTCACTGCGGTTATCACCGCGGGCATTATCATCATAACCTTGGCGCCACTGTTTCTGGCCAGATTCTTTGACGTCTATATTCCGCCGATATTTTCGTTGATGGCGATAGCCTTTATCTTTGCTTCATTATTCCTTGGAGAAATTCGAGGCTACTACACCCGGTTCTGGTGGTGGGACATGGCGCTGCATACAACCTCTGGGTTTCTATTGGGCATAATTGGCTTTCTTATGGTGCACGTACTGAACGAGACCGAAGAAATTGGCATGCACATGAAGCCCGGCTTTGTAGCATTTTTCGCTTTTCTTTTTGCCATAGGTTTTGGCGTGATCTGGGAAATATTTGAATTTGCCATGGACAGTTTCTTTGGCATGAATATGCAAAAGCCAATGCTTAATGACCCATCCGGTTTGACGGATACCATGTGGGATCTTATTGTTGATGCATTAGGAGCTTTGACCATTTCTATTCTGGGTTATTTTTACATTAAAAAGAGTCGTAAACGATCGTTTCTGGAAAGGTGGGTAACGTCCTTTATTGATAGCAATCCGAGGATGTTCAAGCGTAAACGAAATAAACGCAAAGGATAATTAGGGATGCAAAAGAAAACATTTATCACTGCTTTCAAAGGAACCGCTATCTATGCTGTCATCGGTGGCCTTTGGATACTGTTCTCAGATAGGGCGGTGAGTACTCTTTTTGATGACACGACAACCATTAACCTGATGCAAACCTATAAAGGTTGGTTTTATGTTTTGGTTACTGCGATTCTGTTGTTTGTCTTACTAAAACGAGCAATACAGGATACTGAAAAATTATTAACGCTAGATCCGGTGACTCAGCTACCGAGACACTACCAGTTTACGCGACTGCTTGACCAGCAGTTAAGCAAATTGCCAGCCGATAAAGCTCTCATTCTGATTTACCTTGATATCAATCGCTTTTCGCAACTTAATCAGGAGTTTGGCCATCAGGCTGGCGACAGAGTGCTACAGAAAATCACATCGCAACTGTGGGAGTATTTTCACAGCAGTAGTCTCATCGGGCGGCTTGGCTCTGATCAGTTTGGCCTGGCAGTTACTATCGACAATGATAGAGACATCATCGACAATCTTCCCGAATTGGTCTTCAGGCAACTCCATAACGCCAGCGAAGCCATCAATATACCTTTTAAAGTTTCCATGGGCGTTGCCATTGCACCGACGGATGGTAAACAAAGCAAATCATTATTATCGGCAGCCAGTATTGCGCTTCATAACGCCAAAAGTAGAGGAGAGGAGCAATATTCTTTCTTTAGTCGAGAACTGTCCGAAATTGCCCAGCACAGGCAAAATATAACCAACGAACTAAAGAAACCTGACCTTTTTGAACACTTTCATAGTGTTTATCAGCCACAGCTTTCTATCCTGGAGCAGAATGTTGTCGGAGTGGAAGTACTCTTGCGCTGGATTCATCCAAAGCTAGGGTTTGTTCCACCGGATCAATTTATCCCTATTGCAGAGGATATCGGCCTGATGCCTGACATTACTCGCTGGGTCATCACCAACGCGAAAAAGGAACTCACCGAGGCAGGATTGATTCCAGATAGACTCAATAGAATATCGATCAATATTTCTGCCAAAGAGTTAAACATTGAAGATCAGGTTAAGAACCTACAACAAATTTTCCTGGAGTATGAAGCCTTTGCCAAAATATGCCAGCTGGAAATTACCGAGACAACAGCCATTTATGACATAAAGACCAGTCAAAAATTTATACAAAGCCTCAAAGAGCTGGGACTACGCTTCTCTATTGACGACTTTGGAACAGGCTTTACTTCCTTATCCAACCTCAAGAACCTGCCAGTCGATGAACTGAAAATTGACCGCTCCTTTATTGATAAAATCGAAACCGAAAACAACTCACAAATCATCGTAAAGTCCATTGTTGATCTGGCTAACAACTTCGGCATCAGTTCTGTGGCTGAAGGTGTTGAAAATGAAAACCAGCTCAATTTCTTGAAAAGCTGTGATTGTAAGGAAGCACAAGGCTACTTCTTTGCAAAGCCGATGGGAATTGATGACTTAAAAAAGTATATCAGAGAGCAGTCTTGTCAAAACAGTGAAGCAGCACTTAGCTAAGTGCTGCTTAGGTTTTAAATCCACTTGATTTAAGAGAACTGTAGTAGCTATTTACTACTGACGGTTTTTAAAAGGCTAACCCATTCGTTAATTTCCACTGTCTTATCAGCAGAGCTGTCAGTGGTAAGTAGTTTGCCCATGATTTCGATAAAGGCCTGACCATCGGCGTTGCCTTGTTGCATGCTAAGTACATACTGTTCTATGTACTTTTCAGAGCGTTCCCTGAGGGCATCTATATTTTTTTGCTCATTATGATTCTCAAATACCATTTGATTGGCAGCGTACAATGCCTTTGATGTAAATGAAGGCGATTGAGCAATAAACTGTAGCATTCGTGGCTGTACTTCTTTAGGAACTGAGGTCAGATATAACCAGGTGTCGTGATCAGTTTGTGCCAAGTATTGCCGCTGGTCGGTTAAAGTTGCTTTGACTATCGCTCGGTAAAGTAGCTCTCCGTTAGAACTATTGGTAAAAATAATGACTCCTTCGCCAGTATCCGGTGAGATGGTCGCAAATGTTCTAACACCAGGTTCTCGGCCATCGTGCATCAGGTAGGTTGATTCAGGTAACTCTATCAGTCTCCAACCGAGTCCATAGTTCTCGACGGGATTCTCGTGTTGAGCCTGGGGTGATGTAAGGTCCTCCAAAAGACTCTGAGATAATCCGGCGCCACTGGCAACCCATGCAATAAAGCTGGAGTAGTCCTCAATAGTGGTTAAAGTGCAGCAGGCCGCCGAATAACTTTCCTTGTAAAAACCTTTATGCGCGATTTCCTGAGCAGATTCATCATAGCGAGCCGAAATATTGGCGTCCATGTCGGCTTGCCAGCCAAAATAGGTATTGGTCATGTTTAATGGAGCGGTTATATAGCTTTGCATCAGCTTTGGCATGGTTGTATCTGTCTTGTTTTCAATAGCTCTAAGCAAATACTCAAAACCTTCCCCAGAGTATTCGTGCCTTGAACCTGGCTCAAACAGGAAGGAAAGAGGGTTATCACCTCGCCAGTTGGTAAAGCCCGTCTGATGGCTAAGAGCTAGTCTGGCTGTAATTTGCTTATGTCTTGGGTCATCTTTAACATCAGGATCGATCCAGTAGTTTGATAATGACTCATCAAGTGATAGCTTGCTATCCTGCACCAATTTAAGCGTAAGCATACCGAACACCGGCTTGGTTAAAGAGGCAACATTAAACAGCGAATCACTGGTTACAGTTTTTTGCTCATTGGCTTTGCCATAGGTTGCGATCCATTGCAGCTTGCCATTGTTGATATAAGCTACGGCCACTCCGGGGATTTGAGCATCCGTAGCAGACTTTTCGATGAGCTGTTCAATGTTCAAAGGCGGCGCGAACCTATCCTTGTCCATGTTATCTTGAGTGGGTTTTGAGCTAGCAGTGCACGATGAGATACAAATCATACAGGCGAGCGAAAGCGCATGCTTTAAAGAAAACATAATATATTCCTTTGTGTGGGGTGAGAAATTAAGTTGGTATTAGGACAACCCGTCTCTAGTGCTTAGTTTTGAAAAACTGGTAACAGAAGAGCAGGGCCAACCCGGCAGCTATAAAGATAATGCCATAAGCCAGCGGATCATCGGCTCCCAGATCGAAGATACCTATCAATGACATGGCTACGCCAGCCATAATGATCGATAAACCCCAGGTAAACAGCGATCGTTTGTATTGTTCAGCCTGGCTATCGAGCAGCTTAGTGACAATGTCCTTTTCTGTTTGAGTTTCAGCAAGGCGCTTTCTTAAACTGGTATCATTGATTACCCGCACAATAATGACGATACATATCGCTAGTATGATGGGGATAAGTATGGCAATAATGTCAAACATAGGCGCCTCTTGTGAGCATTAGAGTGAGTGTCTATATCAATAGATACCAAGTTCAAACGTATGGTTGCACTTTTTTTGAATAAATTGCAACCGATAGACTCTTTATTGCATCTATTAAGGTATGAATGACTTAACTCTTGTCAAAAGAGTTTTGAAAAATGAGCCAGGAAGCTTTGATACTTTAGTGAAAGACCATCAGAAGCTGGTCTGGCATATTATTTCAAGACTTGTTCAAAACCGAGAAGACACTCTTGAGTTAAGTCAGGAGGTGTTCTTGCAGGTGTATAACAAGTTAGGTCAGTACAAAGGAGACAGCCAGCTATCAACCTGGATTGGTCGAATAGCTTATCATTTTGCGGTCCGTTTTTTGCAAAAGAAGGGCAGACAGCTTGATCTGGCTGATGTCGAGGTGGAAGGTTCTACTGATGAGTCAGAGCACTCGCAAATGGAACAACGGCAGCAGCAACAACTTCAGCAACAAATGCTTTCTGCCATGAGGCAGCTACCAGTACTCCAGCAAACCTTAGTGAGTCTTTATCACCTTGAAGAATTGACCTTATCAGAAATCTCAGAGATAACAGACTTGCCCCAAGGCACAATCAAAAGTCACCTGTTTCGAGCCAGGAGCCGCTTAAAACAGTTACTGCAATCCAAGCGAGAATACTTATGAGCAACGAAATCGATCCGACTTTGTGGGCGATTCAGGAAAAAGCATTGAAGCCTTCGGCATCAAGCCAATCGCCTGAAGAACAAACCGCAATTAACGAATATCAGGAGCTATATCAGTTGCTGCAACAACTTCCTGAAGACCAGCCGCCTTCGATGTTAGCCCAGACTGTTTCAAGCACGGTCGCTAAGCGTCATCGAAAGCAGTACGCCAGTAAGCTATTTACAGCTGGTCTATGTTTATTATTGATAATTGGACTAGTCACGGGCCTTATTCTGTTAATACCACAATCTCTATTGTGTAGCCAGATCAGTAAGTTAATTCCGCTACCGATGCTATCTGTAGCCATAGTCGTAGTAATTGCAATCAACATGTTAATAAGACGTAATCAATAAAAAAGCCTGACAATTGCTTGCCAGGCTCTTGGTAGAGGAGTTAGACGTCTCTAAGCTCCTCCGTTCCCCCAACTAGTAGTATCTACAGATTATATTCAAGAGCTACTATTTGTTAAATGCTTTTTGAAAAACGCATTGAGTTGATTGAAGTAGTCTAAAGTTGTCGATACTCTCAAAAAGCCATGCTTGGCTCCTGGGTAAAAGCGAAAATCAATATTATCTTTATTCAATTGCTCTGCAACATACCTTAATCGAAAATAATGTTCCATATCTACAATTGAGTCATTGCCACCTTGTGAAACAAATACAGGTATTTTTAAACTTTCTAATTGGTATACAGGAGAGTGGCTTATTAAATCTTCAATATCGGTCTCAGGATCTCCAATATATGTTACAAAGAACTCTTTCAAATCTTCATCTACGTGGAAAGCATATTCACTATACATCAAAGTTAAATCTGTTACTCCAGCAAAAGAAGCCGCGCACTGGTAATCATCTTTATATCTTATTGCACTCATTAGCGCTGAATAACCACCGTAGCTGATTCCAAATATACAGGTGTTATCATTAGCTAATCCAAAAGTCTCAATCGCTTTAAGTTTTGCATAGTGAATATCTTCCTCGATCATTCTGCCCCATTGTCTTTTTCCTGCAACTATAAAGTCCTTACCATAACCAGAGGAACCTCGATAATTAGGTTGTAAAACGTTATAGCCAAGCTGTGATAATGCCTGGGCGTACCTGTCGTAATAGGTATAGTCTCTGACACCTATTGGACCACCATGTGGCATTACTATTAATGGCGATGTTTGCATGGAATGCGCTGAAGGTAAAAAGTAAGATTCAATTTCCAACCCATCAGAGGCCTTCGAAGTGATAATTTTGGCCGATTGGAAGTTTATGTCCTTTATGTCTGGTAGGCTGTAGGCAAGAAACTGTACTTCGTTTTGTGTCTTATCAAAAAGATAATAAGTGCCGGGGTCATTGGAGTCTAGTGTTATTAATATTGACTTTTCGCCACTCAATATTTGATCAGTTATATAAAAGTTTTTACTTTCTAACTGGCGCTTAATTGATTCATACTCTTTTTTGCTGGCTGAGTGCACAAACTCGAATAAGTGGGCGCCGTCTACTACGTGGGCGACTGATATGATTTCACCAGTTTTTTGATTAAATTGAGCGCTAGAAATATCTTTTGTTTTTAGTTGATATTCATAGTCAGTGAACTGTTCTTCAACCAGACTATACTGTCTGACGTAGTTTACTCCTTGATCGGATAGTATCAAATTCAAATATTTTTCATCAGGAGATACTGATACTGGTATAAGCCTTTGGTCCTTTTTGCTTTTCAAAAGGTCTTTCCAGTTGCCAAATCTCCTATAGCTAACCGTTACTTCACCATCTTCTTTTTTATATGCAACAACAGGTTCTCCCTGTTTATTAAATAGCCAATCGGTGTAATCTTCCGCACCACGGTTTAAACGATATTTGGGTTTTAGTTGTTTTGAAAAATATTCTTGTTTTATATTCGCCTTAAATATTAATGAACCGCCTTTATCGTATCTTTTAGTAAAGATCGCCTGATTTTCTACATGCCTTAGTGGATCTTCCACATAATAGTCGTTCGTGATTAAGTTTTCATCAATGACTATTTCCCCGTCCTTGTTGCTTATGGTATAGCTAAACACTGATAAACCCATTGTTGGATGTAGAAACTGAGCAATGACATCGTCACTATCTAACCAGTTTATCTCAAACATACCATCCACAATCCATGGAGAATCGACTTCTATAAACTGTTTTTCCTTTTCTGATTCTAAAAATCGAACATAGTAGTAATATTTCTTACCATCAAACTTGTAATAAAAGACTTTTGTTCCATCTGGACTCAGGCTGTAGTTACCTTGCCCATTTGGTGAAAAAATATTTTCCAATGTGTCATTTGCGAGTGGCTCTTTTCCAGTTTCCTGTGTTTCTTCGTTTGTAAAACCGGTAAGTATACTTAATGAGGCTATTAGTATTATTAATTGTTTTCTCATGGCCTATCCTCATTTTCTTCCAGCGAATTTAATTTTTCTAAATATTCAAAAAAATAATCTTTGCCATAGCCCGTATATACCGCTGGGTACTTATCCAAGTGCTTCTCATAATGTGTTTTTATGGTCTCGTAAGCCCATGCAGAGCGGTTGATATACTCAAACTTTGCTTTTCCATTTCCTTTGTTGTAAATGATAAAGTCAGCTGAATATGAGATCTTATTTGGTTCTACTTTTGAAATGAATGCTTCATCTTCAAGGGTAAAGTATTTGTCCCCCCAGATAGTAACCCTTTCCCACTTGTACTCACCAGCAGGTAGTTTTACTAAGTAATGGTTTTCACCGATATTAATATTTTTAATATTATGTGTTTCAGGTCCTTCCAGTTTTATTCTTAAGATTCCCGAGTCACTTTCAGTAGTTATAAAAGGATTATTGAAAATTACTCTTAAGAGTAGGTATCCCTCATTCTCTTGCAGGTCATCGACTGTTGAAGTATTAGAGTGTGAAACTGGGTGATTTAAGACAACAAATAGAAAGATACTTATTCGAATTATTATTTTCATGACTCTCCCTTATTTTAATACTGAAAAGCGGCTCTCAGGCCGCTTTTATCAACTTCTATTGATTAGTCCCAAGATAGGGCACCACCAGTTTGATATTCAATCACGCGGGTTTCGAAGAAGTTTTTCTCTTTCTTCAAATCCATGATCTCACTCATCCATGGGAATGGGTTGGAAACATTTTTGAACTGAGCTGGTAGGCCAAGCTGTGCAAGACGGCGGTTACAGATGAACTGCAAATATTCTTCCATCATGCCGGCATTCATACCCAATACGCCACGCGGCATTGTGTCGCGTGCGTATTCGATTTCAAGCTGAGTGCCTTCAAGAATCATTTGAATCACTTCTTGCTTGAACTCTTCTGTCCACAAGTGTGGGTTTTCCAGTTTGATCTGGTTGATAACGTCAACACCGAAGTTAAGGTGCATAGACTCATCACGCAAGATGTACTGGAACTGCTCAGCAACACCGGTCATCTTGTTACGGCGACCCATAGACAGAATCTGAGTAAAGCCACAGTAGAAGAAGATACCTTCGGTAACGCAGTAGAAGCCAATCAGATTACGCAGCAACTCCTGATCCGACTCTGGAGTACCTGTTTTGAAAGTAGGATTAGAGATACCTTGCGTATGCTTGATACTCCATGCCGCTTTTTTAGCGATGCTTGGTACTTCGCGGTACATGTTGAAGACTTCAGCTTCATCCATGCCTAATGACTCAACACAGTATTGGTAAGCGTGAGT
The DNA here is from genome assembly GCA_048268505.1 of Kangiella sp. Taxonomy (GTDB): domain Bacteria; phylum Pseudomonadota; class Gammaproteobacteria; order Enterobacterales; family Kangiellaceae; genus Kangiella. The sequence goes on from JBLWVK010000001.1 coordinate 282,959, forward strand.
ATGAATCGCTTCTTCAAACGCCTGACGCAAAATGTACTGACGACATTCTGGGTTAGTGATTAAGCGATAAATCGCAAGTACCAGGTTGTTCGCAACCAACGAATCTGCGGTTGAGAAATAACCTAAAGAACGCATGACAATTTTACGCTCGTCTTCGGTTAAACCATTAGGGTCTTTCCAAGTGGCGACGTCTTTAGTCATGTTAATTTCTTGAGGCATCCAGTGGTTGGCACAGCCATCAAGATATTTTTGCCATGCCCAGTCATACTTGAATGGCACAAGCTGATTCAAGTCAGCGCGGCAGTTGATCATTTTCTTGTCATCAACTTCAATACGGGCCGCGCCCATTTCTAATTCTTCCAGACCAGGAGCAACATCGAGCTCATCAAGTGCAGCCTGTGCTTTGGCAACATTGTCCAGTGCTTCTGGTTCTACATATTCTTCTTGTGTCGCTTTTGGCTCAGCGGCAACTTGTGGCGCTGGTTGCTCTTGCTTCTCTTCGACTACTGGAGCAGGAGCAGGTTGTGCTTTTTTCGGCGCTTCGGCCTTGTCCTCTTTTTCGTACTCATCCCAGTTGAACATGTTTACCTCTCTTAAATTTGTTTGAGCTTTTCACCATTCGATTTATTTTCGGTGAAAAAAGGGGCGAACTTTCGTTACGACCCCATTCCGTTGTCGTCACTTCTCTTTTTAGTTATTCACTAAAGCGAAAAGCTTGCCATTATTGGCAAGCCTCGCAATCTGGGTCATCAATGGAGCAGGCTTTTGGTGCGGCTGAGCCTACTGGTACTGGACCAGAGGATACTGCGTTAAGCTTGCCATCACTGATGGTTGATTTCTCGGTGCTGGTTGCGCCCAGTGAACGCAAGTAATAAGTGGTTTTCAAGCCGCGGAACCAGGCCATGCGATAAACCATATCCAGTTTTTTACCGGAAGGTTCACTCATGTATAGGTTGAGCGACTGTGCCTGGTCGATCCATTTCTGGCGACGGCTGGCTGCTTCCACTAACCATTTTGGTTCGACTTCAAAGGCGGTTGAGAACAGCTCTTTGACTTCGCTTGGAATACGGTCAATGTGCTGCAAGCTACCTTCGTAGTATTTCAGGTCATTAACCATTACCGCGTCCCACAACTTGCGAGCTTTAAGCTCTTTCACCATGTATGGGTTAACCACTGTGAACTCACCTGACAGGTTCGATTTCACATACAGGTTCTGGTAAGTCGGTTCAATTGACTGCGATACACCTGTGATGTTCGAAATGGTAGCCGTCGGTGCAATCGCCATAACGTTTGAGTTACGCATACCGATAGACTGTACACGCTCGCGTAGCGTATCCCAGTCCATGGTTGAGCTGGTGTCGACTTCGATGAAGTCAGAACCACGCTCTTCAACCAGTTTCTGAATCGAATCGATTGGCAGAATGCCTTGCGACCACAATGAGCCAGCGAAAGACTCATAAGTGCCACGCTCTTCGGCAAGATCAGTTGATGCCTGAATTGCATAATAGGAAATGGCTTCCATCGCATTATCAGCAAACTCAACTGCTGCATCAGAGGTGTAAGGAATCTTCTGCAGATACAATGCATCCTGGAAGCCCATCAGGCCTAAGCCAACCGGACGGTGACGCATGTTTGATTTACGCGCCGTTTCTACTGGGTAGAAGTTAATATCGATAACGTTATCCAGCATGCGAACAGCTGTCTTAACTGTTTTCTCCAGTTGTTCAGTGTCCAACTTTCCGTCTTTCATGTGCTTAGGCAGGTTGACTGAACCCAGGTTACATACCGCAATCTCTTCACCGGCTTTGGTGTTCAGAGTAATTTCAGTACAAAGGTTCGAGCTGTGTACTACGCCAGCATGTTGCTGAGGTGAACGGATGTTACATGGGTCTTTGAACGTGATCCATGGATGACCGGTTTCGAACAACATCGAAAGCATTTTACGCCACAAGTCTTTAGCCTGAAGGGTCTTAGCTGTTTTCAGCTTGCCGTATTTGGCCATCTCTTCGTAATACTCGTAACGCTCTTCAAATTCTTTGCCATATAGGTCGTGTAAATCAGGCACTTCGTTTGGACTGAATAGAGTCCACTCGCCATCGGTGCTGACACGTTTCAGGAATAAGTCTGGCACCCAGTTGGCTGAGTTCATGTCGTGCGTACGACGACGGTCATCACCGGTGTTCTTACGAAGCTCCAGGAATTCCTCGATATCAATGTGCCAGGTTTCAAGGTATGCACAGACAGCGCCTTTACGCTTACCTCCCTGATTCACGGCCACAGCAGTATCGTTGGCCACTTTCAGGAAGGGTACAACACCTTGTGATTTACCGTTAGTGCCTTTGATGTATGCACCAAGGCCACGTACTGGAGTCCAGTCATTACCTAAACCACCGGCAAACTTCGACAATAGGGCGTTATCTTTAATCGCGCCATAGATACCGTCGAGGTCATCTGGAACATTGGTCAGATAACAGCTGGAAAGCTGCGGACGCAACGTACCCGAGTTAAATAGAGTAGGGGTTGAGCTCATGTAATGGAATGTTGATAACACATCATAGAACTCAATCGCACGCGCTTCGCGATCATCTTCGTTGATTGCAAGGCCCATGGCGACACGCATCCAGAACACCTGAGGCAGCTCAATGCGCACTTCATCTTTGTGGATGAAGTAGCGATCAAATAGCGTTTGAATGCCAAGGTAAGTGAACAGCATGTCACGCTCAGGTTTGATAGCATTCGCTAGCTTCTCAATATCAAAGCTCAGTAGTTCTGGACTTAATAATTCGTTTTCAACACCAACGCTTAAATAGGCTTTGAAGGCTTCAGGGTAAATGGCCGTCATTTCACTTTGGGTTGCGCGTTTGGCAACGCCTAGCTCTCTAAGAGCTTCAGAGCGAATGCTGTCCAATAACAAGCGAGCCGTTACATAGCTGTAGTTTGGTTCCTGCTCAATCATAGTACGAGCAGTCATCACCAACGCTTGATAAACGTCTTTAATGGCAACACCGTCGTAAAGGTTTCGCATGGTGTCTTTAAGAATCTGGTCAGGAGTGACGTCAGAGAGGTCTTTACAGGCCTCAACCACAACCGTATGCAAACGCTCAACGTCTAATGGACGCTTGCTGCCGTCTTCAACGGTAACCATTACCTGATTGTCACCAACGATAGCGTCCAGCTTGGCTGAATCACGCGCAGCACGCTCACGAGCACGCTCTTCACGGTATAACACGTATGAACGGGCAACTTTCTGCTCGCCATTACGCATCAGAGCCAGCTCAACCTGATCCTGAATGTCTTCGATATGGATGATACCGCCACCTGGCATTCTGCGCTTGAAGGCTTCGGTGATTTGTTTGGTCAATTGGCGCACCGTTTCATGCACACGGCTAGATGCTGCTGCAGCGCCACCTTCAACCGCAAGAAACGCTTTGGTCATGGCGACTTCGATCTTGCTGTCGTCATAAGGCGTTACTTTTCCATTGCGGCGAATAACACGAATCTCACCCGGCTTAGTCGCTTCGACTTCATGGCTGGATGGTGTGTTTGTAGTTGGGGTTTTGGCAGCTGATTGTTCAGGTTTGCTGACTTCGGTTTCCATTATTCCTCCACAGACCTCTTTGTATTGTTAGGCATTGTTTACCAGTTGGCTGTTATTTGTTCGTTATTTGACTGAGATTACAGAGAATCAACAAGTTAGATGATCTTCTTGATTCACTATATATAGTTAGTTGCTCTCGCAATGGATACAAGATAGTGCGTTTTTTACTGCTTGGCAAGAGTATATCTTGGGGAATTTTCTGTGGATAAATTGTTAAGAAATGGTGGGTAACTCGGGAAGCCTTATGGGGCTTGGGCTTGCGCTAGGTCAAGCGTTTTAAGTCATATTTGCATTTTTTTAAAACTGGTTAAAAATTTTACAAAGAAATGTGATCTGGATACACGATCAAGTGCTTCACATCCAGGTCGAACCCTATATCTTGTGATAACGGATAATCATGGTGACTGGGGAAAATGGCCTTTAATTGCTCGTTATTGGCCAATTCCAGCTCATATTCGATGATAGCGCCTTTAAAAACCTTATGCATGACCTTGCCGCGTAAGGGAGAGTTCATATTCGGCTTAACGTCATCCGGGCGCATTAGCACCAGGACATTGTCATTCGGCGTGAATTTCTGGCCATTGGCAATGGTGAAGTTGCCAAGTACGGTATTGACGTGTTGATGGTCTGAAATCTGTCCGGCGATAAAGTGTCCTTCGCCGATAAAGGAAGCGATCTGGGCATCCACTGGCTTATGATAAAGATTATAGGGTGTATCCCACTGCAGTAATTTGCCCTGATGCATGACGCCAATATAGTCGGCCATGGCGAAAGCTTCCTGTTGATCATGGGTGACCAGCAGGCTGGCAATATTCTGCTCTTTTAATAACTCTTTCAGTTCGCGGGCCAGCGAACGGCGCAGGTGAGTATCCAGACTTGAGAAGGGCTCATCCAGTAGAATTAATTCAGGACGTGGCGCAATGCTGCGCGCCAGGGCAACACGCTGCTGTTGGCCGCCGGATAATTGATGTGGATAACGCTTTTCCATTGCTTCCAGACCAACCAGTTCCAGACATTCCTGTACTCGCTCACGGCGCTCTTTACGTGGTAGATGGCGTAAACCAAAGGCCACATTGTCAAAGATATTCAGGTGCGGGAACAGCGCATGGTCCTGGAAAACCAGTCCTAAATGGCGTTTCTCCGGGGGCAATGTGAAGTCAGGCTTTGAGCAGAATTGACCATGAATACTGATGAAACCCTCATAAATAGGCTCCAGTCCGGCTATCGCACGCAACAGGGTCGTTTTACCGCAACCACTGGGACCAAGCAGACAGGCACTGTCGCCAGCTTTTAGTTTGAAATCAATGTGGTTAACGATAATCTGATCGCCGTGACGGCACTGAACATCGCTCAGTTGCAGGATAGGGTGGTCGCTGTATTCGCTCATAAAGGTGCGCTTTCTGCCCGTAAAATCTGAAGTCGAATTCTAATTGAAACTAATTCTCATTTAGTAATGCATTGTAGCGACAAGAAATCTGCTTGCATAGATGTAGATCAAGATTTCTTGCGATTAACGGTGCTCATCAGCCTTGAAAAGCGTTATAATCGCCGCCATCTGATATCGGGCAGGGCGCCTAATTAACACAATTTGAGGTCATACATGAGCGACACTATTGAGCAAATCAAACAACAGATTGCAGACAACAAAGTTTTAATTTACATGAAAGGTTCACCGAAACTGCCAATGTGTGGTTTCTCAGCTCAGGCAGTTCAAGCTTTGATGCAGTGTGGCCATGAGTTCGCCTATGTTGATATTTTGCAAAATCCTGACATTCGTGCCGAGCTTCCAAAATATGCCAACTGGCCAACCTTCCCGCAGCTATGGGTTGATGGTGAGTTGCTTGGTGGTTGTGACATCATTCTAGAAATGTTCCAGCAAGGCGAGTTGCAAGAAGTCTTGAACGAGTCTTATGGTAAGCAACCTGAGTAAAACAACGTTTTACCAACACAGCTTATATGATTAAATGCCGCTATATGCGGCATTTTTTATGGAAGGAGTAATATGGAACAGAATAAGCACATAGCATTATTTGTCGATGCGGATAATGCCTCGAGTAAATACTTCGACTTGATTTTGTCCGACCTCGCCAATCACGGTATGGTCATCATTCGCAAGGCTTACGGCAACTGGAAAAATGCCAACCTTAAAGGCTGGGAAGAGATATTACTGGAGTTCGCCATTCAGCCAATCCAACAATTTGATTTGACCAAAGGAAAGAACGCCACGGATTTAGCTATGGCCATTGATGTGATGGATGTTCTTTATGGAAAGGATGTCGATATCTTTTGCCTGGTGACTTCTGATTGTGATTTCACGCCCTTAGCCACTCGTCTGATTAATGAAGGCAAGCTGGTTTTCGGTTATGGCGAAACCAAAACTCCGGATGCTTTTCGTAATGCCTGCACCCGCTTTTTAGAACTGGGAGCTAAACTCGATAACACTGAGGTTTCTAAGTTCTCGCCAAGCAAGCTTAAACAAGATACGAAACTGATCGAACTGATCAGAAACGCCATTGAAATGACTTCCGATGATGATGGCTGGGCTTCACTTGGCCCCATCGGCTCATTCATTGCTAACAAATCATCCATTGATATCCGTAACTATGGCTATAAGAAGTTAAGCGATCTGATCAAGGTGATTGATCTGTTTGAAACTAAGTCTTTTGGCTCAAACTTAAAAGTAAGAGATAAGAAGCAGAAGGGCGCAAAGTAGCATGAAAGTCATTGGCCATCGTGGTGCCATGGGCTTGGCTCCGGAGAATACACTCCTGTCGTTTCGCAAGGCGTTGGAGCTGGGAGTCGATGGCGTCGAGTTCGATGTGCAGAATATTGATGGCAACCTGCTGGTTTTCCATGATGACACGCTGGAACGAACCACCAATGGCACAGGCTTATTGCTCGATCATTCAGTGGACTATTTACGCAGTCTTGATGCGGGGCAGGGCGAGAAGATTCCTTTTCTGCATGAAGTGATTGAGTTGATTGATAGAGATACCTTTATCAATATCGAGCTAAAGGGTTTGCGAACTGCCAGTCTGGTCATGGAGTTGGTCAAACTGTTGGACAAAGACCGTTATAAAAAAGAAAACTTTATCATTTCGTCGTATCTATTTTCCGAATTGTTTCTAGTGCGCCAACTTGATCCGGACATTCAAATTGGCGTTATCGCCGACGAGCAACCTGATGTTGCTTTGAGCTTTGCGCGAGATGTCAATGCCTATAGCTTTCATCCCAGTCTGGCTTTAGTAACCGAAGAGTTGGTCCAAGAGGTACATCGGGAAGGCATGTTGCTTTATGTTCATACCGTTAATGACCCCGATAATATTGCGAAAGTGAAAGCGATGGGGGTTGATGGGGTTTTTACGGATTATCCAGATAGGGTTAGGTAGCTTTAAGAGAAGCCGGTAAAGTAAGGTAGCGAGTTCTATAATGCTTTTTATTTAAACCGGTTTGCATAAAAATTAAGTATTGTCATTCACCACGGGCATTTCTGTTAGTCACCCACGAAGGCCGGCGACCGAAGGAAGTGCCTTTGGTAAATCCATAAAAATCATTAGTAATAAGAGAATAGATTCCCGCCTTCGCGGGAATGACTTGAAGTTAAAGTGGTGCTTTAAGAAGCCTCATAAAAAAGGGTAGCTAGTGGCTACCCTTAGACTTTCTGAAGTACGACATAACGTTAAGCGTTTTAATTACCGCCTTCCTTCATTTTTTCAGCCAGGTAATTCTGAATACCAATCTTGTCTATTAAACTAAGCTGAGTTTCCAGCCAGTCGACATGCTCTTCTTCACTTTCCAGAATATCATTGAGAATATCGCGGCTGACATAATCACGAACTTCCTCGCAGTATTTAATACCATCACGCAAATCTGGAATGGCATCGAGCTCTAACGCCAAATCGCACTCAAGCATTTCTTTAGTATCTTCACCGATACGTAAGCGGCCTAAGTCTTGTAGGTTCGGTAAGCCTTCTAAAAACAGAATACGCTCGACCAGCATATCCGCATGCTTCATCTCATCGATTGACTCTTCATACTCATGATCAGCAAGCTCTTTCAGGCCCCAATCTTTATACATGCGAGCATGCAAAAAGTACTGATTGATTGCTACTAATTCATTACCCAGTACCTTATTAAGAATTTCAATAACTTTTGCGTCGCCTTTCATTGTTGTTTAATCCGATAGTTAAAAATGTATCTACCGATTGTACGACTTTGACCTGGAACAAGCAAGTTGGTGAATATCTAACCCATTGAATTTAAATGTAAATTAGAATGGTTGTTAAATGTGATGAGTTCTTGTTTGAGAGTGATTATTGGTAGTTAGATGGGGAGGGAACTAACCCCCTTACTTATGACTTAGAATGAGGCTTTTAAATCCCGTCATTCCCGCGAAGGCGGGAATCCATAATCATTGCATTCATACCTTATTGCTAATATTTCGCTCCTCAGCGAGTTACTTTTACGGAATACATCCCTGTATTCCGCTGAAGCCAGCGTCGTTATACTCCGCTGTTCAAATTTGTTCCAGACAAATTTGTCTTGCTCTAAGTAACCACAAAATCGTCAGGAACGATTTTGAATAGCGAAGCTAGCCCGAAGGGTGAAGTACAGGATGTACTTCATAAAAGAAGACCACCCGTATATTGAGGTCACGCATTGCGTGACTGCCTGCGCCACTCCCAAAATACTTAACGCAACAGAATTTACATCACATCCGTGTGCTGAAAATTCTTATCAAAATCATCTCCCTAAAGGGATTCCCTTTGGTCACACATTTTGATTGCTATATTTTGTACGTGCCTTAGCTCAATATAAATGGGGATTTTGGTGCTATCTTCGAGCAATATCTAAGATCTTGATTTCTTTTTTCTACAACTATAAAAGAAGGCGGGCACAAAAAAGCCGCTTATTAGCGGCTTTATGTGAATCAGTGTCTTGATAACGGGTTTTACTAGAGCGCTTTACCCAAAGTTGCATCCACAAAGTTTGGAGTGGTTTGTGGGTCGAACTGAGTAACCTGACTCTTATGCTCACGCAGAATTTGCTTGGCTGTAACTGCACATTTGCCACATTGGGTAGCAACCCCAAGGGCTTTATTAAGGCAGCGCATGCTGGTTGCACCGTTGTAGGCAGCATCTTTAATTTGCTTATCTGTGATAGCTTTACAAAGGCAAACGTACATAGAAATAGAATAAAAAGTGTTCGATGGTGAGAATTATATCTAAATGAGAATGATTGTCAACTGCTCTTGCATTGGCATTTAGGAAAGTTCAAATACTTAGAGGAGAGCCTTTTGTAATTAACTGAAAAGTAACAAATAAAAAACATAGAAAATTAAAAAAAGGCCACACAAGGTGGCCATCAGGGGGGAGTGTTACAAAACTTCCTTGTTACAGACGAGTCTTTCGACTATCGATTAAACAACACAGTTGGGGAACTGATGGTTAAACTTTATACAATTCACTGTGAAACTGACGTGAAAGGTACATAAAATATATGTAACTAATTGAATTTGCTTGCTATTTCAGCAACACGAACACCCAGTAGACGAGCTGTTTCTCGGTCACTTTGGGGTGGTGCTACGTCTGAACCCTGATCGGTATTACTCTGTGCCATGGCACCAAGGTAACTACCAATACGGTTAATATCGTCAGAAGAACCTTGCGTACTATTATTGCCAGGCATCAAGCCTAAGCTGACCCACAGCATGCTATGTTGCGCTGCGAATACTGACAGTTGAATTAAAGTATTCAATTTGTCACCGCTCATGCCGCCAGAGTTGGTAAAGCCTGCAGTCAGTTTGTCTTTCCAGCCTTGTTCAGCCCAAACCTTGGATGATTTATCCATAAAAGCTTTAAAGTCTGCACTAACGCTACCCATGTAGGTTGGGCTACCAAAAATAATGGCATCAGCCTTAGCTAAATCATCCCAGTGGTTATCGACATCTGATACCGGTACTAGTAAAGCTTCAGCCCCAGCGTCTTTAGCGCCTTGATGGACTTGTTCTGCAAGAACCTGGGTGTGACCATAACCACTGTGAAAAACCACAGCTACCAATTTATTACTCATTGAAATCTCCGATTAGAAACAATTAACTTGATAGGGCTACTCTAACGGGTTTATAGTTATGCATGAAATGCATTAAAGAGATATTAACTATGCAAACTGAGAATATTCGTTCTATGGATATGAATTTGCTGGTGCTGCTGGATGTGCTGCTGGAAGAAAAGCATATTTCCAACGCCGCCGATCGACTGCATATGAGTCAGCCGGCTGTCAGTCGATCACTGCAAAGACTACGAGAGATGCTGGCCGATCCTTTATTGGTCCGTGTTGGTAATGGCTATCAACTAACGGACAAGGCCACAGAGTTGCAACCGAAACTTAAAAGCTGGCTGGCCGATTTCATGTGCATGATTCAGCCAGAAAAATTCGAACCGGCCAACGCCAAAGGTGAAGTCAGCATTATGTCGATGGATTTGGAAATGAGCCTGTTTATGCCCAATCTTTGGCAGGATCTGCAGGCACAGGCGCCCAATGTTGCATTGCGTTCCTTCAATATCCGTCCCGATGGTATATCGCTATTGGAGCTGGGGGATATCGATTTTCTGGTCAGTGAAGAAGATAAGTCTCTGGAAAGTACTAAATACCATAACTTTCACCTGATCCAGCATGACTTTGTATTGGTAATGTCTAAGCAGCACCATCTGGCAAAACAGAAAAGTATTAGCATGGATGAGTATCTCAAGCAAAGGCACGGTCTTGTGACAGTGACCGGTAAAGGCAAACCCTTTATTGATCGCACGCTTGAAAAACAGGGCTTGTCACGAAAAATTGCACTCTATGTTCCCACTTTCCACTTGGCGCTCGACATTTGTAGCCGCACCGATCTGATGTTCTCAATGCCGCGCCTGGTCGCCGAGAAAGAAGGCGAGCGCTATGGCGTAGTCATGAAAGAAATGCCCTTGAAACTGCCGAAACTGGACATATATCTCTATTGGCATGAACGACAACACCAGACAGCGCTGCATAAGTGGTTCAGAACCCTGATGCGAGAAAGTTTTGAGCAAACCCGTAAGGGAATCAGCGCCCACTCAGTGATAGCCCCCAATTACTGAGTTAGTGTTGTCGTTCACTTTTTATACAGTTTAAAAAAGACCTTTAATCTTTTGTGAAAGGTCTTAAGAATTATTGTCATATCAGCGTATAATACGCACACCTAAAATTGAATAAACACAACTCTTGGAGGAAATAATGGGAGTATTAGTAGGCCGTAAGGCACCAGACTTCACAGCAGCAGCAGTATTAGGCAACGGCGAGATCGTTGAAGACTTCAACTTCGCAGAAGCCACCAAAGGTAAGCCAACCGTAGTATTCTTCTACCCTCTAGACTTCACATTCGTATGCCCATCAGAGCTAATCGCATTTGATCACCGTTTAGACGAGTTCAAAAAGCGTGGCGTAGAAGTGATCGGTGTGTCAATCGACTCTCACTTCACACACAACGCATGGCGTAACACTGATATCAAAAACGGTGGTATCGGCCAAGTAGGTTATACCCTGGTAGCAGACGTAAAACACGAAATCTGCCAAGCATTCGATGTAGAGCATCCAGAAGCAGGCGTCGCATTCCGTGGTTCATTCCTAATCGACAAAGACGGCGTAGTTCGTCATCAAGTTGTTAACGACCTACCACTAGGCCGTAACGTTGACGAAATGATCCGTATGGTTGACGCGCTTCAGTTCCACGAAGAGCACGGCGAAGTTTGTCCAGCAGGTTGGAACAAAGGTGATAAAGGTATGGATGCGACGCCTGAAGGTGTGGCGAAGTACTTGTCCGAATCAGCTGACAAACTATAAATTACTTGTTAGATTTTCCTTATACTTTGTTAAAACAGAATTTAAAACTGGTCATTTGCTTTTAGCAAACTCCCATCCCTAAATTCTGTTTTGCCTCGTCTAAGAAAAATCTTCCTGCGTAATTAGGTTGATGATAAGCCCAGCAGTCTTGCTGGGCTTTTTTTTTTGCTCGCTACCTAGTGGGTAAGCTCCGCTCCTAAAACAGCTTCTGCCTCGAACTTGAAAAAATCTATCGTCGTTAAAAGTTCGAACCTCACAGTTCTCTCGGGCTGTGAGGTTTTTTAATGCTCAATGACCTAATTGGTCACCTCCGCTGAAAAATGATTAACCGCCTCGAATTTGAACTATTTTCCTGCGCAATTGCTTGAAAGAAAGCCTGGCGTTTTGCTGGGCTTTTTGTGTCCAGCACTTGGGACTAAGCTGGTTTGAAGGGCGAGAAGTCAGTTGCAGGTGTGTTTATGGATCACTCCTAATAAGATCTGTGGCTGTAGGGTTTCCAGATCTTCTTTATTCATTAGAGCTTCACCTATTATTTCTACCAGCAGCTTTTGCCCGTTTGTTTTGACTAATGAGCTATAGCTCGAATGGAGTAGGCTTGCATCTTTACGGATATCAATAGTGTATGTCTTTCCAGTTTTGCAGTCTTCAAATGTTCCCTGCCCATTGGTTTCCGAATAAAGTCCAATTTTGTATTCGCCATTGCTGTGTGTTTCGAAAACCTGTTCGTCAAGGTAAGGTTCCAGGGTGGCGATATCTTCATCGTTATTGTTGCTCTCAGGCTTGGAGGCTGTGCTCTGCGATGAGTCGTCATTACAGGCGTATAACAGAGTTGCTAACAATAAAAGGGCGGTTATTGCTATCGGTTTAAGCTTCATATCAACTCCTGTCTACGCCTGTTGGTGTTTATTTATCCTGATAAATTTCAATGGTGATATTGCCATCAACGTCAATTGAGCCACGGTACATACCCGGGGTGTTGAAGCTCATCATGATGTTGCCATCTTTGTCTAAGCCAATAACGCCACCGTCGCCCCCCATTTTTACCAGCTTTTCGTTAATAACGATATCAGCGGCACTTTGGATGCTCTCACCTTTATACTCGACCAGAGCACAGATGTCATAGGCTACTGCTGCGCGGATAAAGTATTCGCCATGGCCGGTTGCTGAAATGCCACAGTGTGAGTTGGCATAAGTTCCTGCACCAATGATGGGGGAGTCGCCAATTCGTGCATAGCGTTTATTGGTCATGCCGCCAGTGGAGGTGCCTGCAGTAATGACACCAGCTTGATCCAACGCCACAGCGCCGACGGTACCAAACTTAGAGTTTTTGGCTTCGTCTTCGGACAATTGCATCTTTTCTGGATCGTCTTTAAGAATCTTTTGCAGTTGATCCCAGCGGTTCTGGGTGAAGAAGTATTTGGGGTCGACCAGCTCAAAGCCCTGTTCTTTGGCGAATTCTTCAGCGCCTTCGCGCGCCATCAATACATGCTTGGAGTCAGTGCGGACTTTATCAGCTAGCAGAATGGGATTCTTGATATGGCTGACGCCAGCAACCGCGCCAGCGGATAAATCATTACTGACCATAATGGATGCGTCCAGCTCATTTTTGCCTTCGTGGGTAAACACTGCCCCTTTGCCGGCATTAAACAGCGGAGAATCTTCCATGGTTACGATAGTCGCTTTGACTGCCTCTGTACTGGAGCCGCCTTCTTCCAGAATGGCATGACCGGTTTTCAGCGCATGCTCCAGGGCTTCTATATAAGCCTGCTCAATCTCTGGTGTCATTTTCGATTTTAATATAGTTCCGGCGCCGCCATGGATGACGATAGCTGTTTTTGATTTTGGGTTTGAAGGTTTATCCATGGCGTTAGCTCCAACTGTAAATCCAGCCAGCAGGGTAATAGCGGTAAGCGCTTGTTTTATCATCGTTTAATTAACCATATCGAGTTGAATGCATTTCTTTAAGCATAAGTGCAATTTAACTGGAATGCACCCTGAGCTGTGAACTTTTTAATAAAAATGCTGATTAGCTATTGTATTTTTTGCAAATGATAACTATTCTCATTTGTGAGATTTGGAGATATTTGAACCATAAGATAATAAAAGGGTGAAGAATGACTTATATGATTAATGCTTGGCTGGATAAGCCGCAACCGGAATTACAATTAGTTGAGCGAGCTTCTGGATCGGTTGTCGCCTGCTGGAAAGGGCGCAGGCTAAGGGAGCTGTTTGATTCAGGGCTAGTCAGTTATGAAGAATTAAGTTACGCCAACCCGGAGCGGCTTAAGCTGGTTGAGAAGGCGTTAATTTTGCAGATGACCTGTGAAGAGCTGTGTGGCCGCTGTCTATACAACGGCCGATAAGACTAGTCTTAAAATTGATTGGCCCGGTTTACCAGTAAGCAAAACAGCTCTGCCGTCTTGGTCGCGTCATACAGGGCAGAGTGCGCCTCTTTCTGGCTGAACTCAATGCCAGCCAGATCGCAGGCTTGGGCTAATACCGTATGGCCCAGCATTAAAGCCGACAAAGAAGCCGTATCAAAACTGGTGAAAGGATGGAAGGGATTACGCTTGATGTTGGCGCGCTCGCTGGCGGCATTCAAAAAGCTCAAGTCAAACCATGAATTGTGACCTACTAAAACGCAGCGATTACACTCGGCTTCTTTCTGTTCGGTGCGCAGGTCTTTAAACAATCCTTTCAGGGCCTTTTGCTCTGAAATTGCTCCACGCAACGGGTTCGTCGGGTCAATGCCGGTAAAGTCCAATGCCTTCTGTTCAATATTGGCTCCATCGAAAGGTTCGATATTAAAATGATAGCTATTCTTAATTTCGAGCCTACCCTGAGCATCAAAACCGGTGGTGACGGCTGCCAGTTCTAATAGAGCATCGGTTGCCGCATTAAAACCACCTGTTTCTACATCGACAATGACGGGGAAGAAGCCTCGAAAGCGCTCCTTCATACTCAAATTAAGCATTGTCTCTAACTTTCCACTCGATAGTTTCACCTGCTCGGAATGGCACCAGAGTGTCGTTGCCGAGGCATAGTTTTTTCGGCATTTTCCACGACTCTTTGACCAGCGTAATTGTTTCGGTGTTTCGTGGTAGTCCATAGAAGTCAGGACCATAGAAGCTGGCAAAGGCTTCTAGCTTATCAAGTGCATTATGAGACTCGAATACTTCAGCGTAGAGCTCAATGGCAGAGTAGGCGGTATAAACTCCAGCACAGCCACAGGCATTTTCTTTTTTGTCTTTGGAGTGCGGAGCACTGTCAGTGCCGAGGAAGAATTTTGGCGAGCCTGAAATGGCGGCAGCAACCAAAGCCGCCTGGTGCTCCTGACGTTTAAGGATCGGTAAGCAATAAAGGTGAGGGCGAATACCGCCGACCAACATATCATTACGATTTAATAACAAGTGATGAACAGTAATGGTGGCAGCTACGTTAGGACCTTGCGAGCGAACAAATTCAACTGCATCTTTGGTGGTGATATGTTCGAGCACAACTTTTAGATTAGGAAACTGCTCGATAATTGGACGCAACTTGGTATCAATAAACACCTTTTCACGATCGAAAACATCAATTTCAGGAGATGTCACTTCGCCATGAACCAACAAAGGCAAGCCAAGCTCAGCCATCTTTTCAAAAACCGGGTAGGCTTTTTCAATATCGGTCAGGCCAGAGTCTGAGTTGGTTGTTGCGCCAGCAGGGTAGAGTTTGCAGGCTTTGACAAAGCCAGACTCAACCGCTTCTTCGATGTCTTCGACTGAGGTATTGTCAGTCAGATATAAAGTCATTAATGGCTCAAAATCTGCGCTGTCACTTTTGTAGCGTAAAATACAGTCACGATAATCTTTGGCCTGCTCAACGTTGGTAACTGGCGGAACCAGGTTAGGCATGACAATGGCGCGGGCAAATTGACGTGCCGCATCTTTAACCGTATGTTGCAAGGCTGCGCCGGAACGCAGGTGGATGTGCCAGTCATCTGGACGAGTAATCGTAATGCTTTGCATAAAATTCGGCCCTTTAAAGGCGCTTCACCATTTACTTGCTATAATGGCCGAGCATTATACTCAACTCATGCTTGCAACTAAAGCGTAACCGATAAATAACCCAGGAGGAATCATGAGAATTCTACACACCATGCTTCGAGTGCGAGATCTAGATAAAGCACTTCATTTTTACACTGACGTTCTGGGCATGAAGCTGATTCGAAAGCACGACTATGAATCTGGCCGCTTTACATTGGCCTTTGTCGGTTATGGTGAGGAAAAAGACAATACCGTGCTTGAATTAACGCATAACTGGGATACGGATGATTACGAGATGGGTGACGCCTTCGGCCACATCGCTATCGCAGTGGATGATGTGTATGAAGCGTGTGAGAAAATCCGACAGGCCGGTGGCAAAGTGACTCGCGAGCCAGGCCCGATGAAACATGGCTCAACCGTTTTGGCCTTCGTCGAAGATCCGGATGGATACAAAATAGAACTATTAGAAGATAGACATAATCAATAAACATGACTGATAGAGAATAAGAATGCCTAAAAGTACCAAAATTGTGTTAATGATAAATACAGCGATCATGCTAATAGCTTTATGGTCACTGTATCGTCTGTATGTTCAATCTAGCAGTGAGATGCTGATTGCTCTGGCTCACTGGACCCTGCTGGGCGGTATGCTAGTGAGTAATCTGATCATTCTATTTAAGGCTAAACCTTTATGGAAATTCATGCGTGCCATGTTGTATGTGGTTGCATTATTGCAAGCGCTTAACTTAATGATTATCGCTAAAGATTTTTTAACACTGAGCGGCTTTTTAGCAATGGTCTATAGCTTGTTGGTGGTTATCTACCTGATTGGCTTCCGTGGTTATCTGAACAGCCATGTGTTCTTCGAGTGGTTTATGGGCAAATACCAGAAAGCTGAAAATAACGAATAATGTTATTGAGGGTTGTCTAGTCAGCCCTCTTTACTTTCCGCAGTTTGTTAATTCCTATCCATACAAAAACTAATCTAAATTAAGCTTTCCCATACTAAATATCCTACGAATAATCTTGTATCCATTGCCTTGCACGGTATGATGGTTTTAGCTTTGACCTAGGTCAATTCTCTCTTGAAATAAAGGAGGTTATGGATGGAGCTGCTCGATGCCGTGCTGCTGGCGAGAATTCAGTTCGCTTTCACCATCACTTTTCATATCATCTTTCCTGGCTTGTCCATCGGGTTAGCCGCTTATCTCGCTGTTCTTGAAGGCCTTTGGCTAAAAACCGGCAAGCCGGTATATCTCGCTGCCTTTAAGTATTGGCTCAAAATATTCTCCATCATTTTTGGTATGGGCGTAGTGTCGGGTGTGGTGATGAGCTACCAGTTTGGCACTAACTGGAGCGTTTTTTCCGATAAGACGGGGCCAGTTTTGGGGCCTTTAATGGGCTATGAAGTTCTGTCAGCCTTTTTCCTGGAGGCTGGCTTTTTAGGCGTCATGCTGTTTGGCATGAACAAGGTAGGCAAGGGCCTGCATTTCTTCGCAACGCTAATGGTTTCAATCGGTACCCTGATGTCTGCCTTCTGGATTTTAAGCGTTAACAGCTGGATGCAAACTCCAGCTGGTTATGCCATTAATGAAGCAGGGCAGTTTGTCGTAGCCAACTGGTTTGAAGTTATTTTCAATCCTTCATTTCCTTATCGATTAGCACACATGACAACGGCTGCATTTTTAAGTACAGCCTTTTTGGTAGGTGGCGTTGGTGCCTGGCATTTGTTCAAGGCTCGCAAGAAGGGTGAGCGCAATGAAGTGGCGCGTTTAATGTTTTCCATGGCGATGTGGATGGCGGCTTTGGTTGCTCCAATCCAATTGTTGATAGGCGATTTGCATGGACTCAATACCTTGGAACATCAGCCTGCAAAAGTAGCCGCAATGGAAGGCAATTATCAAACTCAAAAAGGGGCACCTCTGTATTTGTTTGGCATGCCTAACAGCGAAACCGAAACGGTCGATTACGCCATCAAAATCCCCAAAGCAGCGAGCTTTATTCTGACTCACGATCCGGATGGAGAGCTTATTGGGTTGGATCAGTTCCCAAAAGATGAATGGCCTAACGTGCCAATTGTGTTCTGGAGTTTCCGAATTATGGTAGCCATAGGTATGGGAATGATTGCCATTGGTGTGTGGAGTCTGTATCTGCGCGCTCGCAAGAAGCTCTATGACTCACCACTATTACTTCGAGTTGCCATTATTTTTGCCCCCTCAGGTATTATTGCAACCGTTGCTGGCTGGTTCGTTACCGAAGTAGGGCGCCAACCTTATACCGTTTATGGTTTGCTAAAAACGGCTGACTCGGCTTCGCCTCTGGATGCTCCAGCGGTCGCCACCTCATTACTGGCGTTCATGATCGTTTACTTTATCGTGTTTGGCGCTGGCGTCTGGTACACCATGCGCCTGATGAGTAAGCGACCGTCTCCTGTGATTGAGGTTGATGACGATTCGCAAACCACCGTGTTCCTGTCCAACCGGGTGGCCAGCAAATCAGACGGCACAACAGATGGCAAAAAAAGGGAGGGTGACCAATGATAGATTCTTTGGGCATAGACTACGCCATGATCTGGGCAGGGCTGATTGCCTTTGCCGTGTTGGCTTACATCATTCTGGATGGTTTTGACTTAGGTATCGGCATCCTGTTTCCTTTTATCAAAAGCAAAACCGATCAGGAAACGGCCATGAACTCAGTCGCACCGATCTGGGATGGCAACGAAACCTGGCTGGTGCTCGGCGGTGGTGGGCTCTTTGCGGTCTTCCCATTAGCGTATGCGGTCATTATGCCAGCCCTCTACATGCCGATTATTTTAATGTTGCTCGGTTTGATCTTCCGTGGCGTGGCTTTTGAGTTTCACTGGCGTACCAAAAACTCACAAGACTGGTGGGATCGAGGTTTCTTCCTCGGATCGCTGGTGGCTACTTTATGCCAAGGCATCGCGCTTGGCGCATTGGTTCAGAGCATTACCGTTGCTGATCGTGCCTATGCAGGTGGTTGGTGGGATTGGTTAACGCCTTTCAGTATCACAACCGGCATCGCCTTGGCAGTGGGGTACGTTTTGTTAGGTGCAACCTGGCTCAACATGAAAACCACAGGCGAGCTACAAAAACAGTCCATTCAATTTGCAAAAATTGCCGCCTGGTTGACCCTGCTATTTATCGGCATTATCAGTCTGTGGATGGTCTTTATCGAACAGCAATACTTGCATCGCTGGTTTGATGCGCCAAATGTGTATTATTTAATGCTAGTTCCCGTAGCCGTCGTTTTTTGTGGCTTTAAATTGCTCTATGGTTTACATAGAGGTCGTGAAACCAGTCCATTTATGTATGCGATTGGTCTGTTTGTACTGAGTTATATCGGCATTCTAATCAGCTTCTACCCTAATCTGGTACCGCCTTCGATTACTATCTGGCAAGCAGCCGCTCCGGATGATAGTTTAAAATTCCTGCTGGTGGGCGCCGCTGCATTGTTACCTATAATTATCGGCTACACATCCTATGCTTACTGGGTGTTTCGCGGAAAAGTCAAAGCTAATGAGGCCTATCACTAATGAGTGACAAGCAGGCTCAGGATAAACCAGGGTGGCAAAAAGTGCTCTGGTTTATTGGCTTATGGCTGGCTGGTGTTTTAACTCTTGCTGCAATTGGCTTTGGCATCAGATTATTTCTGGGATAACGAATTGGCAGGAATACGCCTATGAACCTTAATCAAGTCACTTTACCTGTAAATGATATAGCGAAAGCGACTGAGTTCTATCGTCGCATGGGATTCCTGCAAATTGTCGACTCGCCACACTACGCACGATTTGAATGCCCTGAAGGCAGCTCAACTTTTTCGCTCATGTTGGAGCCACAAGCCAAAGGTTCGAGAGCAACCATCTACTTTGAACATGAAGCGCTTGATGAGTGGGTGAGTGAACTGATTGCAAAAGATTTTGAATTTGAACAAATGCCAACTGACATGAGCTACCTATGGCGAGAGGCTGTTCTTTTTGATCCTAGCGGCAATAAAATCAAGCTATACTGGGCTGGCGAGAATCGCAAGAATCCACCTTGGCGCGTTGAGATATTTTAAGCACAAATTGTCTCTACATCGAGAAGTTGCCAACTCTTGATATATATCAATAAATTCTAATGTTTAAAATACCCCTACAAATTATCTGTGTTAAAATTAATCAGCTTCTGGTATAAAACCAGCGCTTCCTAGGGAACCGGGTATCTTTATTGAAAACTTACTAAACGTAATTGTGGATAAATTACGGTGAGTTGATGACGGGCTCTAGGCCTTCTTTATCTCATTCGGGCCTGCCTTTTACACTAATCGATATTTTGAATATGGCAAAGAAAACAGGCTCTATTTCATCTGATTTGCTCGCCGAAGCTTTAAAAGCGACGGTGGATGGCATCGTCATATCAGAAATTAGCGGTGATCATTGCCAAATCATTTTTGTTAATCCCGCCTTTGAATCATTAACCGGATATACAGCGGATGAAGTGCTTGGTAAAGATTACTGGTTTTATATTCAAGATACTGAAGAGCAATCTGGAATTGAGCGACTTCGCCAAGCTGTTCTTAATCATGAATCATGTCGTGTCACCGTTTCAAACCGTAAAAAGACGGGAGAAACTTTTTGGAATGAGGTCAGTATTTCCCCAGTGTTCTCTGATGGTGGTAAGTTGACTCACTACATTGCACTGCAAAAGGATGTTACCGAACGAGTTGAGAAGGAAAGGGGTATTCAAGAAAGACACGAGACCCTGTTGAGCTTAAAAGATGAGTTAGAGGAATTGGCCAGTCGCGACTCATTGACGGGTTTATACAATCGTCGCTACTTTGGACAAGAACTGGATCGTTTGTGGGCTGTTCACCAAAGGCTTGAAGCAACCATGGCAGTAGTTTTTATCGATATTGACAGCTTCAAGTTGTACAACGATCACTATGGGCATCTGGAAGGCGACAAAGCCCTGAAAGCCGTAGCCGATAAAATTTCAGAAAGCTTCTCACGAAAAGCCGATCTGGTTGCTCGTTTTGGCGGTGAAGAATTTGTCGTGGTAGCGACCTTGGAAAATGGTGTCGACTGTTTTATCGAGCATCTTGAACGGCTAAGACAGTCCATTATCGATCTGAATATCGAAAATCAATATTCAGCCGTTAGCCCATTCCTTACCATCAGCACTGGTGTTTGCTACGGAATACCACCGAAAGATTCCAGCTCTTCCTTGTTCACTCGTGACGCAGACATCGCCATGTATCAAGCCAAGAAGACTGGTCGCAATCGTATCGAAGTGGTCAGTTATGAACCCGACGAAGGTGCAGCCCTAAAACCTGCATCCTGACTTGCCAATAAAGCATAAGCTGATCCAGAATGGCTTTATGCTTAGACAAATCGAATCCACCATCTACTGTCCCTATTGCGGTGAGCCGCAAACCATTCTTATTGATCCCTCCGTTTTGCAGCAGTCGTATATTGAAGACTGCCGGATTTGCTGTCGCCCCATAGAGTTTCAAGTTCAGGTTTCTGCCGATGGTGAGGATGTCAGTATTAACATAGCAACAGACAATGACTGATCATGCAACGAGAGCATATCTGATATCAGTTTCTATGCGTTGAGGTTATTTCTGGCAAGGCCTAAACTGGCTCCTGTAAACCCAATGTAAGGAGTTTGTTATGTTAATTCGTCGAGCTAATGAGCGTGGTAACTTTGACTTCGGTTGGCTGAATACCTCGCACACCTTTTCCTTCGGGCATTATTACGATCCGAAATTTATGGGTTATGAAAGCTTGCGGGTGATTAACGATGATAAAGTAAGAGCCGGTGCTGGCTTTCAAACCCACGGACACCAGAATATGGAAATCGTCTCCTATGTTCTGGAAGGTGCCCTGGCGCATAAAGACAGCATGGGCAATGATGGCGTCATTCGTCCCGGTGAAGTGCAGCGCATGTCTGCTGGAACGGGCGTCACCCACAGTGAGTTTAATCATGACCAGGACAACACCACAGGCTTTCTGCAGATCTGGTTTTTACCAGCTGAGCAGGGCACAGAACCCAGTTATGAGCAAAAAGCCTTTAGTGTTGATGAGAAGCGAGGCCAATTAAAGTTAGTGGTTTCGCCGAATGGACGTGATGGCTCAGTGACCATTGGGCAGGATGTGGATATGTATGCAGGTCTGTTTGATGGCGCAGAGTCAGCAACCCATCAGTTGTTCGCAAAGCGCAAAGCATGGTTACATGTAGCGCGTGGTAGCGTGCAGGTTAATGGCCAGGATCTTAACCAAGGTGATGGAGCTGGTTTTGAAGCCGGAGCTACCATCGAGCTAGCCAATGGCAATAAAGCCGAGGTGCTGATTTTTGATATGGCGCCTTTAAATAAGCCCATGATTCAGTAGGCGAAAATCATAAGGACAATCATTGATTGAGCTCATTTTATACTGGAGCGTAGCGGTAATCGCAGTCCTCATCACAGGCATCTCCAAATCAGGGTTTGCCGGTGGTGCAGGCGCGGTTGCCGTACCGCTATTGTCTTTGGTAATGCCGCCCTTGCAGGCCATTGCCTTGATGCTACCGCTGCTGATCATCATGGATGGTTTTAGCGTCAAACTCTGGTGGGGACAATACAATCGAAAATTATTAATCGCACTAATTCCTGCTTCCCTGATAGGCGTAGCAATCGGTTATGCTACCGCTGACCAATTATCCGAAGACTGGATAAGACTGCTACTCGGCGTCATCGCCATCGCCTTTGTAGTCATTCAACTGTGGCCCAAGCAAGAAAATAAACAGCAGCAACATAAACCTAATGCAATTTTAGGTGCGGTTGCCGGAGCTAGCGCAGGCTTCACCAGCTTCTTAGCTCATGCCGGCGGTCCGCCACTCAACATGTTCCTGCTTAAACAGAAACTACAACGCAGCGAATTCCTCGCCACCGCAGTCTACTTCTTCGCCGCCATCAACCTGTTCAAACTCTATCCCTACATCGCCCTGGAGCAATTCAACAAACAAATCCTATGGCAAGGCGCAATCCTGATACCTGTCGCTTTAATCGGCGTCGCACTGGGCAAATGGCTACAAGCCCATTTACCGCAGAAAACCTTCCTCAATATTATTTACGTACTACTGTTTGGACTGGGCTGTAAGCTAATTTACTCAGCCTTGAGAGAGTTGATTTAGATTTTGTTAGTCATAATTAAAAGAAAAGAGCAGATCCTGATTTTCATCAGGATGACATGCTTGTGGGGTTGAGTTGCAATTCTGATAGTTTAATTCGGCCTCATGTACCTTGTGCCAATGTAAGGATCTACTCAGGAAGTCAATATTTATCATAAAATTTACTAACAAACTCTGCATGGAAACTAATAGTCTAATAGATAATAATTTCCTTCCGACATGTCATCCTGATGAAAATCAGGATCTGCTCTTTCCTTCAGGCTTGAATCTAGCTTCACTAAACACTAAGAAGCAATACTGTTCCACAAATCCTCCCATTGAGGATTGGCTTTCTCAATAAGCCCCTTTTTCCATTGCCTTTTCCAAGCTTTCAACTGCTTTTCGCGCTCGATGCATGCCTTTATGTCGGAGGATGACTCAAAATAAACAAGCCGTTTAGTTTTATATCGTTTACTAAACCCTTCAATAATCCCTTCGCGGTGCTGATAAACACGCTGAACAAGATTCCCTGTTACACCGATATAAATAACGCCATCTTTCTTTGATGCCATGATATAGACGTAATATTGCTTCATAGTAAATCCTTTTACTGGCGTATACTTGCGATGATTTTTGCGTTTTTAAAACAGTTGAGAGGTGAGGTGGGTTCGAAGTGAAAAAGTTTCAACCCTAAAATATTACTGTGATCAAAAGAAAAAAGCAGATCCTGAATCAAGTTCAGGATGACATGACCTTGGAGTAAGTGCTTTCTTTTTTATATAGTCGAATGAGCTTCAGATCCTACTACACAAGAAAATATTATTTTAACGCGTATGTAACTACCCAGTATGCTCTCCACTCACAAAAAAAACTTGCCATACCAGCTTGTCATCCTGAACTTGATTCAGGATCTGCTCTTTGCCGCAAGCAACGACAAAGCTACCCATCAAATTCTAAGGATAGCTCTTCAAATCATCCGGCGTCTTCTCAGCACTTTGTTCTTCATACTCTGAAACCACTTCATCACCGGTCATCATTTTGGTCTTGTTGGCAAAGTCATAGTAATGCGGTTTTTGCTCAACATAGATCTGTTCATCGAAATGAAACTTATCGCTGTCAGCAAACAGGCCAACCGGAATGTAATACTTGTCGCTGTCTACGAGCCGATAAAACAGGTGAGTGCCACACACATTACAAAATCCGCGCTCGGCCCATTCGGATGATTTATAAACGCTGATGTGTGCTTCGTTCTCTAGAATGAGCCCTTCGCCACCATCCACGCCCAGCATGGGGCCACCAGACCAGGTGCGACACATGACACAATGACAGGCGCCAATACTGTCGCCCAAATTGGGCGCGCTGATTCCTGTTTTTCCACACAGACATTGGGCAGTTGCATAACTCATAGCGCTAATTTCCTTCAACAGCTTTAAAAATGATAAGAATATCCATAAAACCTAATGTTTTATAGGGCTTTTTGCTATATCCTATTGCATATATTCATCGGATTCCCCGATAATTTCACATTCAGCACCTCAATCAGCCTCTAATCCAGGTTGACGGGTGTTTTTTGCGACTGGAATTTTCACTAATTCTGCTCGCTTATTACAATTAACTAACCGATTGAGTAATAGCCCATTCGTAGGGGCTATATTCGAAGAGAGAGTAAAATGCCTGTAATTACATTACCTGATGGAAGTAAGCGTGAATTCGACCACGCAGTCTCAGTTTATGACGTTGCAAACGACATAGGTCCCGGATTAGCCAAAGCTGCATTAGCTGGCAAAGTGAATGGTCAAATGGTAGACACCAGCTTTGTTATCGAAAACGATGCGGATTTAGCAATCATCACCGAACGCGATGAAGATGGCCTCGAGGTCATTCGTCACTCAACCGCCCACTTGTTAGCTCAAGCTGTACAGCGTCTGTTTGATAACGTTCAGGTAACCATCGGGCCAGTAATTGATAATGGCTTCTACTACGATTTCGCAACCGATAAGCCATTCAGTGAAGATGACCTGCGTGCCATTGAAAAAGAAATGGAGAAGATCTCAAAAGAGAATCTTGAGGTTGAGCGCACCGAAATGGAGCGTGATGAGGCGGTCGCCTTTTTCCGTAACATGGGCGAAGAGTACAAAGCTGAAATCATCGAGTCGATTCCGCAAAACGAAACGCTATCTTTATACCGCCAGGGCGAGTTCATTGATCTGTGCCGTGGCCCACACGTTCCATCGACTTCAAAACTGAAAGCATTCAAGTTGATGAAGGTTGCAGGCGCATACTGGCGCGGCGACTCCAATAATGAAATGCTTCAGCGTATTTACGGTACTGCCTGGACTAACAAGAAAGACTTGAAAGCCTATTTGCACCGCCTGGAAGAAGCTGAAAAGCGCGATCACCGTAAAATCGGTAAGGCACTCGACTTGTTCCATATCCAGGAAGAAGCGCCGGGCATGATCTTCTGGCACGACAAAGGCTGGACTATTTATAAAACTCTTGAGCAGTATATCCGTGAGCGCTTGAAAGAGCACGATTATCAGGAAGTGAAAACTCCGCAGATGGTTGATCGCTCCCTGTGGGAAAAATCCGGCCACTGGGACAAATTTGGCGACGACATGTTTACTCTGAAATCAGACGAGCGTGATTATGCGATCAAGCCAATGAACTGCCCATGCCACGTCCAGATTTTTAACGTTGGCTTGAAAAGTTATCGTGACCTACCATTGCGCATGGCTGAGTTTGGTTCTTGCCACCGCAACGAACCATCCGGTGCTTTGCATGGCATCATGCGTCTGCGCAACTTTGTGCAGGACGATGCACACATTTTCTGTACTGAAAATCAAATTCAATCAGAAGTGTCCAAGTTCATTGAAATGCTATACGACGTTTACGCTGACTTTGGCTTTACTGACGTTATCGTTAAGTTGTCTACTCGTCCTGAACAGCGTGTGGGTTCGGATGAAGTCTGGGACAAAGCCGAAGCAGCGTTAGCCGATGCTCTGAAAGCTAATAACATTGAATTTGAATACCAGCCAGGCGAGGGCGCCTTCTATGGCCCGAAACTTGAGTTCACCCTAAAAGACTGTCTCGAGCGACACTGGCAATGTGGTACCATTCAGGTTGACTTCTCAATGCCGGGTCGCTTAGACGCCGAATATGTGGCGGAAAGTGGCGAGCGCGAAACTCCGGTGATGTTGCACCGAGCCATTTTGGGGTCACTCGAACGATTTATCGGTATTTTGATTGAAGAATTCGCTGGAAAATTCCCTGCTTGGCTGGCGCCAACTCAGGCTGTTGTCATGAATATTACCGACAAACAGGCCGATTTTTGCCAAAAAGTGGTCGAATCCTTGAAAAATAAAGGATTTAGGGTGAATTCGGACTTGAGAAATGAGAAGATCGGCTTTAAAATTCGCGAGCAGACTATAGCACGCGTGCCATTCTTGTTAGTGGTCGGTGATAGAGAAGTCGAAAATAACCATGTTGCAGTCCGTACTCGCGACGGCGAAGATTTAGGTAGCATGAGTATTGAAGCCTTTGCTGAGTTGCTAGAAGCAGAAGTTGCGAAGCGAGCCAGAAAGGCTGACTAGGCACTAATTAAAGAGGAAAATTACCATCAGAAAAGGTGATAAGCGCTCCGACAGACAGCGCATAAATGAAGATATCCGGGTGAAAGAAGTTCGCCTGATAGACGCCACCGGTGAAAATGTCGGTGTAGTAGGAATCAAAGAAGCCCTGGCGCAAGCTGCAGAAGCTAGCCTGGACTTAGTGGAAGTTTCGCCAGATGCGAATCCTCCAGTCTGTAAAATTATGGATTTCGGTAAGTTCCTTTTTGAGCAGAAGAAAGCGAAAGCTGCTGCTAAGAAAAAACAAAAAGTAACTCACGTTAAAGAAATCAAGTTTCGCCCAGGGACGGATATAGGAGATTATCAGGTAAAACTACGCAACCTGATACGTTTCCTGGAAGACGGGGACAAGGCGAAAGTAACTGTTCGCTTCCGTGGTCGTGAGATGGCGCACCAAGAACTCGGAATGGAGTTGTTGAAGCGTGTCGAAAAAGACCTGGAAGAATATGGAGCAGTTGAACACCGCCCTTCAATGGAAGGTCGTCAGATGACGATGGTGATTGGCCCCAAAAAGAAGAAGTAAGTAAGAAGAGTCTCGCAAGAGCACTTACATTCTTCATAGGTTGGGCAGCACGGTTTAACCACTGAGCTGTCCGTTTTAGTAACTAGTCATGCGCTCAAACGATTGCATAATTTAAAGCAATGGCCATGGCGGGTAACAATGCGAGTATATTACTATGCCAAAGATGAAAACTGACCGCGGTGCATCGAAGCGTTTCAAGAAAACTGCTTCTGGCCGTTACAAGCACAAACAATCACACTTGCGTCACATCCTGACCAAGAAATCTACTAAGCGTAAGCGTCATTTACGTCACGCTAAATTAGTTGATGCTGCTGACACACGTTCAATCGATCGTATGTTGCCAAACGGTTAAGGTGAGGATTAAGAGATGCCAAGAGTAAAACGTGGTGTGACTGCCCATGCGCGTCACAAGAAAATCTTAAAGCAAGCTAAAGGTTATTATGGTGCACGTAGTCGTGTATTCCGTGTAGCCAAACAAGCTGTTATCAAAGCGGGTCAATATGCATATCGTGACCGTCGTCAGCGTAAACGTCAATTCCGTGCTTTATGGATTGCTCGTATCAATGCTGAAGCTCGTGTACACGGTTTGTCTTATAGCCGTTTTATCAATGGTTTGAAAAAATCAAACATTGAAGTTGATCGTAAAATGCTAGCAGAATTAGCGGTTTTTGATAAAGTAGCGTTTGCTGCTTTTGCAGACCAGGCTAAATCTGCCCTTGAAGCTTAATAAGCTGATAACTGTTCTTTAACGAGAAGAGTATTTTAGTCGCCCTCGGGTGACGAGCGATTGAAGTAAAAAGGAAGGGCAGAAATGCTCTTCCTTTTTTTATTGCAGTTTCAATTTGAGACTATTTCAGAGTCACTTATAGACATAGCACTTAACAACGAGAATTCTCATGGTCGATACACAGGGTACGAGTCAACAGGACTCCAGTTTACAAGAGATTATTTCGCAGGCTGAGCAAGAGATTTCAGCAGTTCAGAGCATTCCAGAGCTTGAGCAGGTAAAAGCCCGCTTCGTCGGCAAAAAAGGCCTGATTACAGCTCAAATGCAACAAATGGCCAAACTCCCGCCAGAAGAAAAGCCAAAGTTTGGTGCCCGTGTCAACGAAGCAAAAAAAGAAGTGTTTGCCATTATTGAGGCGAAGCACAAAGCGATTAAAGACGCTGAAATTGCCAAGAAACTGGCCAGCGAAACGATAGATGTGACATTGCCTGGTCGCAATATTCAGGACGGTGGTGTGCATCCGGTTAATCGCACCTTACACAGAATTGAATCCTATTTTGCTCAGATGGGCTTCTCAGTTGAAGAAGGCCCAGAAGTGGAAGACAACTTCCATAACTTCACCGCGCTCAATATCCCAGAGCATCACCCGGCGCGCGCCATGCACGATACCTTCTACATCGATGCCGAGCGCTTATTGCGTACGCATACTTCGCCGGTACAGATTCGTGTGATGGAAGAGCAAAAACCACCATTTAGAATCATCGCACCTGGCCGTGTATATCGTTGTGACTCAGACTTGACACATACCCCAATGTTCCATCAGGTTGAAGGCCTGTTAGTAGACGAAAGCACCACGTTTGTGGATTTAAAAGGTATTTTAGACGAATTTCTGAAGCACTTCTTCGAGAAAGATTTGGCTGTTAGATTCCGTCCCTCATACTTCCCATTCACTGAGCCATCGGCAGAAGTGGATATCCAATGTGTGATGTGTAATGGCGATGGCTGCCGTGTCTGTAGCCACACTGGCTGGCTCGAAATTCTAGGCTGCGGCATGGTCCATCCAAAAGTGTTGGAAGCCGTTGGAATCGATAGCGAAAAATACACCGGCTTTGCCTTTGGTATGGGCGTTGAGCGTCTGACCATGTTGCGTTACGGCGTGAACGATTTACGTTTGTTCTTTGAGAACGACTTGAACTTCCTAAAACAATTCAACTAATAGGTTTAGAGCATGAAATTCAGTGAAAAGTGGTTAAGAGAGTGGGTAAACCCTGAAATTTCTACTCAACAGCTGGTAGAAAAATTAACAATGGCTGGCCTGGAAGTTGATGGTTTCGAATACTTAGGCAATAAATTCTCAGGTGTTGTGGTTGGCGAGATTCTGGAAGCCGAGCAGCATCCAGATGCGGATAAACTGCGCGTCTGTAAAGTTTCTGTTGGTCCAGCCAGCGACGAAGAGCTACAAATTATCTGCGGTGCGCCAAATGCGCGTGCTGGCATTAAAGTAGCGGTAGCCATGATTGGCGCGGTTTTACCGGGCGACTTCAAAATCAAGAAAGCCAAGCTTCGTGGCGTTGAGTCACAAGGCATGTTGTGCTCATCCACCGAGCTAGAAATTGGCGAAGACGGTGACGGCATTCTTGAGCTGGATAGTCAGGCGCCACTTGGACAGGACATGAAAGACTACTTCGACCTCAATGATCACGTTATTGAAGTCGATCTAACACCAAACCGTGGTGATTGCCTAGGCATTCGTGGTATTGCCCGTGAAGTGGGCGTTCTAACGCAAACTGCTGTTACCGAGCACAAGCCACAGGCTTTGACTCCTGAAATCAGCGATGTCTTGCCAATTAAGCTTTCTGCTCCAAAGGCCTGTCCGCGTTATCTTGGTCGAGTTATTAAAGGCATCAACCCGCAGGCGAAAACACCTGACTGGATGGTTAAATACATCGAGCGCTCTGGCGTTCGTTCAATTGATCCGGTTGTAGATGTGACTAACTATGTATTGCTTGAGCTTGGTCACCCGATGCACGCGTTCGACCTTAAACAGATTGAAGGCGGCATTGATGTTCGTATGGCGAAGCAGGGTGAGAAGCTGACTCTGCTAGACGGTCAGGAAGTTGAACTAACTGACGATACCTTATTGATTGCAGATCATAAGAAGCCATTAGCCATTGCCGGTGTAATGGGCGGTGAGCATTCAGGCATTAATAGCCAAACGGACAACATCTTCCTCGAAAGCGCTTACTTCGACCCTATTGCGATTGCCGGTCGTGCGCGCCAATACGGCCTGCACACAGACGCATCGCATCGTTATGAGCGCGGTGTAGACTTTGAATTGCAACGTACTGCTATGGAGCGTGCGACTGAGTTATTACTTGAAATTGTCGGCGGTCAACCGGGCGACATCATCGAAGCCGTTGATCATGATGCCATGCCTAGTAAGCGCCACCTGCGTTTGCGTCGTCAGCGCATCGAACGCGTTGTCGGCTTCCCATTTGCCGATGACCAGGTTGAAGACATCCTGACGCGCCTTGGCCTCAAGCTAACCGCTAATGCAGACGGTTGGGACGTGCTGGTACCAAGCTTCCGTTTCGATATCGACAACGAAGAGAGCCTGATTGAAGAGCTGGTGCGCGTTTACGGTTACAACAAGCTACCGAGCCGCAAGCCACAGGCCGAAATGGCCATGTTCGATCAGCCGGAAAACCGCGTCTGGAAAAACGACATGCGCGATGTGTTGGTCAAGCGCGGCTATCAGGAAGTCATCACCTACAGCTTCGTAGAACCTGAGTTCCAGTTGCAACTGCACCCAGGTATTGAGCCATTGGCGCTGATGAACCCGATTTCCAGCGAAATGGCGGTTATGCGCACTAACTTACTGCCGGGTCTGGTTAACACCGCGAAATTCAACATCAACCGCCAGCAGAACCGTATCCGCATTTTCGAACTTGGCTTACGCTTCATCAACTCTGGCGATACCTTGCAGCAGATCCCGACCATTGCCGGTCTGGTTTGCGGCCTGCGTAACAAAGAAAGCTGGAATACTGATGGTGAGAAAGTGGATTTCTATGACCTCAAAGGCGATGTGGAAGCCTTGTTGCAGGCTACTAACAAGTCATACGACTTCGAAACTCTGCACATGGATATTCTTCACCCAGGCCAGGCTGCGGAGATTGTGGTAGACGGTCATGCCGTAGGTTATATCGGTAAAATCCACCCACAGGTTCAGCAGGAAATCGACCTGGATATGGACGCATTCGTGTTCCAGATGGACCTAGCACCGCTTTCTGAGCGTAAATTGCCCGAATTTAAGCCATTATCCAAGTTCCCATCCATTCGACGCGACCTTGCGCTAGTTGTAGAAGATTCTGTGAAGGCGGGCGAATTACTTGATTTTATTGTAAAAAATGGTGGGAAATTACTGACAGATGCCCATATTTTTGATATATACAAGGGTGAGCACTTGGAACCAGGCAAGAAAAGTATTGCATTGGCCATGACACTCCGTCATCCGGACAAGACGCTAGAAGACGCAGAAATCAATGCTGTGGTCGATAAGGTCGTGTCTGGACTTGCTGAGCAATATGGAGCGGTATTAAGAAACTAGCCGCTTCCACTGGAATCAAAGGGGATATATTATGGCACTGACAAAAGCTGACATGGCAGAACGTTTGTACGAAGAGCTGGGGCTCAACAAGCGTGAGTCGAAAGAAATCGTAGAAGCGTTTTTCGAGCAGATCCGTGATGCCCTGGAAGATGGATATAACGTCAAACTTTCCGGCTTCGGAAACTTTGAACTCAGGGACAAGGCACAAAGACCTGGGCGTAACCCTAAAACCGGAGAAGAAGTTCCAATCAGCGCGCGGCGCGTAGTGACCTTCAAGCCTGGACAAAAATTAAGAGGAAAAGTCGCCGACTATGTTGGAACCGAGCAACAATAACGAATTGCCGGCTATTCCCGGCAAACGCTACTTTACTATTGGGGAAGTAAGCGACCTTTGCGCAGTAAAACCACACGTCCTACGCTACTGGGAACAAGAGTTCGACCAACTGGATCCCGTGCGTCGTGGTAATCGTCGTTACTATCAACGCGACGACGTACTAATCGTTCGCCAAATCCGTTCATTACTATATGAACACGGCTATACGATTGGCGGAGCCAGACAATGCCTAAGCGAGAGCAACGGCGAAGAAGCTCCAGTCAACAAGGCGCAAATCGATGAGTTAATCGAAGAACTCGAAAAGCTCAAGCAATTCTTAGCAGCCTAATCCCAGCTAAGAATAAGCAACAACAAATCATTGCAATATCAGGAAAATGCGGTACTATTGGCACCGCATTTTTTATTGCCAAATGAAAATGCTAGTCGGAGCGTGGCGCAGCTTGGTAGCGCACTTGCATGGGGTGCAAGGGGTCGGAGGTTCAAATCCTCTCGCTCCGACCAATTCATGACCAGAATTGAGCCAGTTTAGATTAAATAGTAATCAAAACTGACTGGTTATGAAAAATAACAGAAAAAACAGCGATTTTTTTGCTAAAAAGGCTTCCATAAGGAAACTTCATACGGTATTATTTCGCGCAATTCGGAGAGGTGGCAGAGCGGCTGAATGCACCGGTCTTGAAAACCGGCGTGGGTTTGTAGCCCACCGTGGGTTCAAATCCCACCCTCTCCGCCATATCTTAAAAAGACGCTAACCAGCGTCTTTTTTTGTGCCTGTAATTCTTCCCTTCAAAACGGTTCCTCTGTAACAAAGTCATAAATTTCCAATGCAAATTTGCATTGCTGCAAAAGTTGAACGCGGTCACATTAAAGGCTAGTATCAGTGATTGCTACAAATTGATACGAATATAAAAAACATAAAATGGATAAAGAGTTACAGCTAATAAATAACTTTATAGTAGATAATGCAGAATTGGATTCAGTTTCTGACCAGCTAGCGCAGTTCAATGTGTTTGATGTTTTGGGGATTACTCACTACGAAATTCGCCACAGTAATACTTTGGCTTGGCTTTTTGATCCTAAAGGTCACCATAATTTCGGATATAAATTTCTCCAGCGATTTCTATCAAGAATGATTCATGAGTCTGAATACGAAGCGAAGATTACAGCTTCTGAGGTTGAGCTATCATCTTATTCTGATCTTCAGGTTTATAGAGAGTGGAAGAATATAGATGTTTTATTGGTAAGCGAACAAAATCAACTCGTAGTTTTAATAGAAAATAAAATTAAATCTAGAGAATCCAAGGGCCAATTAGAAAAGTATAAAAATATTGTTGATGATAAATGGAAGACCTATAAAGTTGTTCCAATATTTTTGACACTAGAAGGCGATGCTCCTTCTGAAAAAGCTGTTGAACTGGGGTATTTACCCGTTGGAATGGGGCTAGTGCTTGATCTCCTTGAAAAGTTACAATCCCGTTTTCAGGAAAGCCAGACACAAGAGACCATTGGATTTATTGATAACTACTTAAAAATTCTTAAGAGGTTAACAATGCAGGACGAAGAATTAGAAAAGCTCTGTAAGAGTATTTACCGCAAACACCGAGATGCGATAGATCTAATCGTATCTTACGGAGCCTCTTCAAGGTTAAATGAAGCGTGTGTTGAAGCGCTTGCTGAGTTGGGAATATCCGAAGAAAAGGGTGCAGTCATTCAAGAGTGTGGCAATATGCTCTTCTTCTTACCCAAAGAACTTGTCCAAGTTACCAAAGAAGTTGAATTAACTAGGTGGAAGCGTCTGAATTATCAGTTTCCGTATTATTGCTGGTTTAGAAGCAGTAGCAAGGGCGAAAAGCTGAGTCTATGTTTTGAGATTGGCCCTGTCGCGGATTATAAACTTCGATCTCAAATAATTAAAATATTCGATAAGGAAGATTTTAAGCTTACCAAAGCAGCATTTAAAGAAGGATCTGTGTACTCTAGAGCCTATTCTGACAGGGCAAGCATTCTAGATGCGATTGAGTCAGAGAATGAATTTGATGAGTTAAAGAAAATAGCTACAAGACTATATAAAAAGCTAGAGAAAGTATTACTTCCTAAATCAGCAGAGCTCAAACCGCTATTTAATAATATTGAGAAAAGCAATGACCAGTAAAGAAGAACAAGAGTTTTTAAATAATTTAGAGAAAAAACTTTGGACTAGTGCCAATAAATTACTGCCAGCTCTTGATGCTTCGCAGTATAAGCACGTCATGCTGGGGCTTATATTCCTAAAGTATGTATCCGATGCTTTTGAGCTGCGCCGCGAAGAGCTGAGAGAACAATTCCAAAATCCTGACCACGATTACTTTCTGGATCCCGAAGATTTTACCCCAGAAGAGTTGCAAGAAGAAATCGACATTGAACTTGAGCAGCGTGACTATTATATCGAGCGTAACGTCTTCTGGGTGCCGCAAGAGGCGCGTTGGAGTTTCTTACAGAACCAAAATAAGGTCGTCATCAGTGGTGAACTCTGGATCGGTGCCGATGGTAAAATCCTCGATGCTGCCCCAAAAGATGAAGCAGAGAAGCGCAGAGCTAAACGTATTCGCTCCATAGGCCAACTTATCGACAATGCGCTAGAAGCAATCGAGCGAGATAACCCCAAGCTCAAAGGTGTGCTTAATAAACGCTATACACAGCTTCAAATAGACCAAGCAAAACTGGGTGAATTGATTGATTTAGTCGCCACCATTCCTTTTGCCCACTCCACCCTGAACTCAAAAGACATTCTTGGCCATGTTTATGAGTATTTCCTCGGTCAGTTTGCCTTAGCAGAAGGTAAAAAGGGCGGACAATTCTACACGCCTAAGTCAATTGTCAGCTTAATCGTACAAATGCTGGAACCCTTTAAAGGCCGTGTTTACGACCCAGCGATGGGCTCAGGTGGATTCTTTGTTCAGTCCGAACACTTTATCCACCAGCACCAGGGCAAACTCGGTAACGTTTCAATTTATGGCCAAGAGTATAACCATACGACCTGGCAGCTGGCGGCCATGAATATGGTGATACGAGGGATCGACTTTAATTTCGGTAAAGAACCAGCCAACACCTACACCAACGATCAACACCCAGACTTACGCGCCGATTTCGTTATGGCAAACCCACCTTTTAACATGAAAGAGTGGGACACGGGCGTTAGCGATGATGACCCGCGTTGGCAATACGGCAAACCGCCGTCAGGTAACGCCAACTTCGCCTGGCTACAGCACATGCTGTATCACCTGGCGCCAAACGGTAGTATGGGCTTGCTACTGGCTAATGGCTCCATGAGCTCGAATACCTCAGGCGAAGGCGATATCCGCAAAAGGCTAATAGAAGAAGACTTAGTGGAGTGTATGGTGGCCCTGCCTGGCCAGCTATTCACTAATACCCAGATCCCAGCCTGTATTTGGTTTTTAACTAAAAACAAAGGCGAACGAACCAGCGCAGCTGGTAGAGAGCTCCGCGACCGTAAAGGTGAGGTCTTATTTATTGATGCCCGTAACCTAGGTTATATGAAAGACCGTGTACTGCGCGACTTCACCCAGGACGACCTCGATAAAGTCACCGAAACCTTCCATGCCTGGCAATCTACCTCATCCTGTGATTCCCGCGAAGGCGGGAATTCATATGAGGACATTCCCGGCTTCTGCAAATCCGCCATACTCGACGAAATAATAAAGCACAACTATGTACTCACACCAGGTCGCTATGTTGGTGCAGTAGATGCCGAGGAAGATAGCGAACCCTTTGCAGAAAAAATGGCGCGATTAACAGGGCAGTTGAAAGCTCAATTCGAAGAATCTGACCGTTTAGAAGCGGAGATTAAACAGAACTTGGCGGAGTTGGGTTTTGAAATTTAACGAATATTCATTCAGGGAGCTACTAACAGATATCGTCGACAACAGAGGCAAGACTTGCCCTACAGCAGATAAAGGTATTCCTCTAATCGCTACAAATTGCATTAAGAATGAAGCTCTTTATCCTGTTCATGAAAAAATTAGGTATGTAGATCAAGAGACTTATGATAATTGGTTTAGAAGTCATCCCGAACCAGGAGATATGATTTTTGTTTGTAAAGGCTCGCCAGGTAGGGTTTGCTGGGCTGCTGATCCTATCGATTTTTGTATAGCACAGGACATGGTCGCCATACGTGCTGACGAAACCAAGGTGTATCCCAAATATTTATTCGCGTTATTAAGATCTAAGCATACACAACAAAAAATTCTTAATATGCATGTTGGTACATTAATACCTCATTTCAAGAAAGGAGATTTTGGGAACTTATATTTTGATATTCCAGAAGACATGATGTATCAAGAAATGGTTGGTAATACATATTTTGAGTTTTGCAAAAAAATCGAACTCAACCGCCAAACCAACCAAACCCTCGAACAAATCGCCCAGGCAATTTTTAAAAGCTGGTTTGTCGATTTTGAGCCAACTCGCGCTAAAATCATTGCAAAAGAAAAAGGCGCAAACGCCGCCACCCAAGAGCTTGCCGCCCAAGCTATTATCTGCGGCGCCTTGACGCTAGAGCAATTACAAGATATTGAACAAGATCTCAAAACCACACTACAAGAAACAATCAACCAAAAACTTACTCAGCAAAACGGAAACCCCATAAACTCAGAGCAACTCCAAACCACCGCAGTCCAATTCCCCAATGAGCTAGTTGACTCAAAGTTGGGTGAAATACCGAAAGGATGGGAGGTTAACTGTTTGGGGGATGTTACGAAAGAGTTGCGCAGAGGCATTTCTCCCAAGTATTCGGAGTCAAATGGGGTTCCTGTTATCAACCAAAAGTGTATTCGAAACCATTCGATTAACTTTGAGTTGGTTAGACTGAACGATCCGGTTAAAAGAAAGACAGCAGGACGTGAAGTTGAAGTAGGTGATGTCTTGGTTAATTCTACTGGGGTGGGAACGTTGGGCCGGTTAGCCCCGGTACGCTATCTACCTGAGCCAACTGTTTTTGATAGTCATGTAACTGTTGTTCGTGCAGACACAAGTAAGATTAGTAAAGCTTTTTTATCTGGTTTGATGCTTAATAATGAAGCTTTCATTGAGTCTAGTGGGGCTGGGAGTACTGGCCAAACAGAATTAAGAAAGCAGGTATTGGAAGATATAAAATTTCCAATGCCCACACTAGAATTGGGAAATATGTTTGAAAGTATTGTCGAGCCAATAAATCAAAAAATTGCGATCTTAGAATTACAGCAGAAATCTTTGTCTGAAACTAGAGATTCTCTACTACCAAAGCTGCTCTCCAGTGAGCTAAAAGAAGTTTAGAATGAGTAATTATAATTTTGAAAATATCCCTCTATGGACTGGCGATGATTCAGGTTTTGATATTTTGTCGGACGAAGAGAATGGACGCATTCCTGTTACGAGAATCGAAAGTTGGAGAGAATTTTCCGAAATTCTAGAGCATGACTTCTTTAATCGTGCCAAGACACAGTTGGTTTTCCGAGGGCATAGACGATACGACTGGGGATTAATGCCAACTTTAGCTAGAATCCCAGAGTCCGGGATCATTAACAGAGAGTTAGCTGAAAACCAACTAGAGTACTTTAGACGTGCTGTTAGAGGGCGTTTGCCAAATAGTACGCTACTACATGAAGATGAAGAGGATGAACTATGGTCTGTTGGCCAGCACCACGGTTTATTAACCCCATTGTTAGATTGGACATACTCTCCTTATGTTGCATTATTTTTTGCGTTCTCCAAAGAGGATTCTGAAGAGGAGTTTGAAAACCCTTATAGAGCTATTTACGTTTTAAACAAAACTTTTGTGGCTGATGACGAGCTTTGTCCAGATATTCGTATGTTTGAACCTCGAAATGATGATCATGGAAGGTTAGTTAATCAAGCTGGACTGTTTACTTTCTCGCCTTATGAATCAACGATAGAAAATACGTTGACTGATACTATTTCTAGTGAAGACTTTTCAGATGAAAATTTACGTAATGCTTCCGAAGAAGAACAAGCAGGGATTATTGCTAATTATATTTGTAAAATTTATATAAAGAATGAAGATCGCGAAGGTTGCATGAGGCATTTGAGGAGAATGAATGTTCATCATGCGAGTTTATTCCCTGACCTGATTGGTGCGTCAGAGTATTGCAATTTAATGGTTGCAGAAGAGCACCGGGCTTACGAACTTGAGGAGTCCGAGAAAAGATTCAATAAAGAAAGCTCGGTAGAGAGCGAGCGAGAAACAAGTAAAAACTTCGATGTCGGGCATACGTTTGTAGCCGATGACAAAGATACTGCTACAATCGCATCAATTATAGATATTTCTACTGGAAGCACCGTTGAACATGGACGAGTTCAACTAATTGCAGAAAAACTAACTGCTGAATTAGGGAAGTTAAAAACTGTTGATTGGCATAAACGAGAACCGGTTCTCTCAGCTATGAGAGCTAAAGCAAGGGTTATATTGAGGAAGTATGGTTACCCATCTCAATATAGAGATAAAGCAGCAGATGGGGTTATAGAGTATATGCTAGCCGAGTATCAGCGGGAAAGCGCGTAATGATAACTGAAAGTCAGCCTGGTTAGCTCGTAGCCAGGTGTTTTCGAACTATTGTGTATAACTGTGTGAGCTTAGTAAGAATTATTGATTTTCTGTCAGGAAAAAACTACCATATTCCTGACAAAATAAATATGGAGTTAACTTGCAAGCTATTGAAAACAAAGTGATTAGCAGGGTTTATGGAAAGGGTAGGGGTTGGTCGTTTTCTCGAATTGACTTCTCCGACCTTGGGAGCATTGATACCATTGATAAGTCTTTGAGCCGATTAACTCAAGAGGGTCGTATTCGACGGGTTATGCGTGGTTTATATGACTACCCTA
Source organism: Kangiella sp. (assembly GCA_048268505.1). Lineage (GTDB taxonomy): Bacteria > Pseudomonadota > Gammaproteobacteria > Enterobacterales > Kangiellaceae > Kangiella. The sequence continues at coordinate 321,286 of JBLWVK010000001.1, forward strand.
AATACAGTGAGCTACTAGGAAAAGAGTTATCGCCTGATATGGATCAGGTGGCTCGTGCGTTAGCCAGGAAATTTGGTTGGACGATTCAGGTTTCCGGCAATACAGCGTTAAATATTTTAGGGTTATCGACGCAAGTTCCTGCTCGATTTGTGTATTTGAGCGATGGTCGCTCATGTAAATATCAAGTAGGAAAGCAGGAGCTGAGGTTTAAAAAAGCATCTTTAAAGGATATTGGTCTAAAGTATGGAGAAAGCGCCTTGTTAGTACAGGCGATTAAAGCCTTGGATAAAAAAGCGTTAACAAAAAAAGAGCAGGCAACTATCCGAAAATATTTTAATGATAAGGACCAAGCAAAAATTCTTAAAGATACGCGTTATGTCACCAGTTGGGTTTACGAGGAAATTAAAACTATTTTTAGGGATTCACCATGTCACAACTAGGAGTTGAGAAGATAGCTAGCCTGCCTGTTGAACAAAGGATTGAGATATTTCAGGAGGCATCTGCAGATATTCAGCTTGTTCCCGCTGCCGTTGAAAAGGATTTTTGGGTCTGTTGGGCGTTAAAAAGAATTTTTTCTGATGAGTTTTTAGCTGAAAATGTTTTATTTAAAGGCGGTACTAGTTTGTCAAAGTGCTACGGCCTTATCCAACGCTTTTCAGAAGATATCGACTTAATTCTAAACTGGGAACTTTTAACTGACGAAGATCCCTATAAAGAACGCTCTAACACACAGCAAGACAGATTTAATAAAAATATGGAACGGCAAACCATAGGATATTTAGAGACAAGTTTGCTACCCCATATTTCTAAGGTTTTTGATGGATTTGACGTTGGGTTTAAACCTGACTCACCGAAGTCTTTAATACTGAAGTACCCAAAAGCATTCGATGCTGACTATATAAAGCCTGATATTGAGTTAGAGTTTGGAGCAATGTCGGCTATGGTTCCTAATAAGACGTATCGAATTAAGCCTTATTGTTCGGATCTCGTAGCTGATACTATCGGTAGTACTGATGTTGAAGTCCAGGCGATACAAGCTATAAAAACGTTTTGGGATAAAGTTACTATTTTGCATTGCGAAGCCCACCGACCAGAAGATAAGCCGCAACCTTCTCGTTACTCTCGTCATTATTATGATCTGTATCAAATGTTGAATAGCAATACCAAATCCGAGGCTTTAGACAACAAAGCTTTATTAAATGATATTTTTGAATTTAAGCTAAAGTTTTACCCTCAACGCTTTGCAAATTACCAGCGGGGATTAGAAGGCCAAGTTCGACTGATCCCTCCTGAGTTCAGGCTGGAGAGTTTGAAGCGAGATTATCAGGCTATGGAGGAAATGATTTTTGGTGCTTATCCTTCTTGGGAGACAATCCTCGAAACTTTGGCTGGCTTTGAACAGGAGTTAAGTGAATGAGTATCACTGAAGACCAGCTAGAACAGCTTTGCTTGACCTGGTTTGGTGAAACCGGTTATGAGGTTGTCTGTGGCTATGATATTGCGCCTGATGCTGAGGTGAAAGCTACAACTGTTCCTGAACGGACTGATTATCGGCAAGTTGTTCTATTTGACAGATTGTTAAAGAGTCTTATTACTATCAACCCACATATTCCTGTTGATACTTTAGAGCAGGTTATTCAACAAATATCCAAACCTGAAACCCCAATCCTTATAAAAAATAATAAGGCATTTCATCAGTTGTTGATTGAGGGAGTTAAGGTTGAATTCAAGAAAGAAGGCAAAAGCAACACCGACTATGTTCAGCTGATAGACTTTTCTAACGTCAACAACAATCAGTTTTTAGTGGTTAATCAGTTTACTATTGTTGGCACTAAGGGTAACCGTCGACCAGATCTTATTGTTTTTATCAATGGTTTGCCTTTAGCTGTTATCGAACTTAAAAACCCCGCCGATAGTACCGCTGATGTTTGGTCGGCGTATCATCAGTTGCAAACCTATAAAGACCAAGTTTCAGATCTGTTTACCTTTAACGAAGCCTTGGTGATTAGCGATGGTCTGAATGCCAGGGTTGGCTCGCTGACTGCGCCAAAAGAGCGTTTTATGCCTTGGCGTGTGGTAGACCACGAAGATGATAAACCTTTGTTTGAATATTTTCTCGAAACTTTAATTCGAGGGTTCTTCAAGCCTAAGTTGTTTTTAGATTATATCCGTCATTTTGTTCTTTTTGAGAATGACGGCGACTCCATTATCAAAAAGATTGCAGGTTACCATCAATTTCATGCTGTTCGTGAAGCAGTTAAAGCGACGGTTGTGGCTGCGCAAAGACCTAAAGATAATCAGCAAGACGAGCCTAGAGCGAATTATGCTGATAAAGTTGTTCCTGGTTCAGGTAAAGCTGGTGTGGTATGGCATACACAAGGCTCGGGTAAGTCTATTTCAATGGTTTGTTATGCGGCTAAGTTACTTGCTCAGCCCGAAATGAATAATCCAACCATTGTGGTCGTCACTGATCGTAATGACCTTGATGGGCAGCTCTATAATACCTTTATGATGGCGTCAGAAACGCTGAAGCAAACACCTGTTCAGGCATCTGATCGGGATGAGCTGCGCGAGATCCTGGCTTCTAGGCAGTCGGGCGGTATCATTTTTACAACGGTTCAGAAGTTTGCCTTGCTGAACGGTGAATCTTCTCACCCAGTATTAAGTGAGCGACATAATATCGTCGTGGTGAGTGATGAAGCGCACCGTAGTCAATACGGTGATAAGGCAAAGCTTGTTGATGTGAAAGATAAGTCAGGGAAGGTAATTGATAAAAAATACACTTTTGGTTATTCCAAGCACCTGCGTGATGCATTACCAGAAGCGTCTTTTATTGGTTTTACGGGCACGCCGATAGATACCGCCGACAAAGATACGCGTGCTGTTTTTGGTGATTACGTTTCTATTTATGATATTCAAGATGCTGTCGATGATGGCGCAACAGTGCCCATCTTTTATGAATCTCGACTCGCCAAGTTGGATATTCAGGCAGCCAACATAGAAGCTTTAGATGATGAAGTGGACGAAATCATTGAAGATGAAGACGATGTTTCGGTGCGTGAAAAAACAAAGTCTCAATGGTCTGCTTTAGAAAAGTTAGTCGGCAGTAAAGCAAGGGTAGAGTTAGTCGCACAAGATATTGTTTCCCACTTTGAAGATCGCACCAGTGTTATGGACGGCAAGGCAATGATAGTGGGTATGAGTCGTGAAATCTGTGTTGACTTATACGATGCTATCGTTGCTTTAAGACCAGAATGGCACGATTCCGACCCATCCAAAGGCGCGATAAAGATTGTCATGACGGGTTCTGCTTCAGACAAAGCAAAGCTTCAGCCTCATATTTACAGCAAGGATGTTAAAAAAAGCTTTGAAAAACGATTTAAGGCCGTCGATGACCCTTTAAAAATCGTTATTGTAAGAGATATGTGGCTGACGGGATTTGATGCGCCGAATTGTCACACCATTTATATCGACAAACCGATGAAAGGGCATAACCTGATGCAGGCTATTGCTAGGGTTAACCGAGTCTTTAAGGATAAGCCCGGCGGTTTGGTTGTTGATTATATTGGCATTGCAAATGAGCTTAAAGAAGCTTTAAAGACTTATACCAACTCGAATGGTAAGGGCAAGCCAACGCATGATACTCGTGAGGCTTATGCTTCCTTGGTTGAGAATATGGATAAGCTACGTGGGTTGATGCATGGCTGCGACTATAGTGATTATGAGCACTCGGCTATTACTATTTTACCCCGTGTCATCAATCACATTCTGTCGTTAGAAGGGGCCAAGGGCGAGCTTGATGGTAAGAAGCGGTTCTTGGATGTTATGGCTCAAGTTCGTACTGCGTTTGTATTGTGCGGCACACTTGAAGAGGCAAAGCAATATTCAAAAGAAATCGCTTTTTTTGATGCAGTCAAAAATGCCATCAGAAAATATACAACTATTGATAAGCGAAGAACTGATGAAGAGAGAAATACAGCTCTTAAGCAAATTATTGATAATGCGGTAATTGCTGATGGGGTTGATGATATCTTTTCGCTTGTTGGGCTAGAAAAGCCAAACGTAGCATTGTTGTCACCTGAGTTCTTGGATGATGTTGCCAATATTAAAGAGAAAAACCTTGCAGTAGAACTTTTAGCCAAGCTACTCAGCAATGATATTAAAGCTCGAATGAAAAACGATGTGGTGTCTGAAAAGAAATATTCTGAACGGATTCTAGAAACACTTCGAAAGTACCATAACCGAGCCATTGAAACCGCACAGGTTATAGAAGAGCTGATACAAATGGCTAAGGATATGGCTGCTGATGCTGAAGTAGCCGAAAAGTCTGGTCTAAACCCTGATGAAGTCGCGTTTTATCGAGCACTGATTCAAAATGAGTCGGCAGTAAAAGAGTTAGGTGATAACAACTTAAGAGAGTTAGCCAAATACGTTACTCAACAGCTCAGGAAAAGTACCACCGTTGACTGGCAAGTTAGGGAAAGCGTTAGGGCAAGGTTGAGAAACCTAATTCGTCGAGCACTTAGACGATGGAAGTATCCTCCTGATAAATCAGCCGAAGCCGTTGAACTGTGCCTAAAGCAGGCTGAGGTTTTGTCTGAAAGCTGGAGTAAATAACAATGAAGGTTGAAGTCGGCGAGTCATTAATCCGTTCTTGGCTAAGGCATGTTGAAGGGTGTGAATTTGCCGAGTTAAACTGGAAGCCTTCTTCAACTTGGAGCAAAGAACCTAGTGAGAAGACTCAGTCATTATTTGATTCAGCAAAAGCCCTGTGGCCTGGTTCTATTAATACCAATAACCTAAGTCAATATTTAAAGCAGTCTGAGATTGATGTGCTTGGATACAAGCAATCAGTAGACAGCGAACCGATCTTACATCTGGTTGATGTTGCCTTCCACACTAACGGGTTGAGCTACGGAGATGCTCAGAGAACTGCTCAAAGAATATATAAAAAGTTAGTTCGCTCAGCGTTGCTAGCAATGACATATTATCCCAAGGCAGATACAAATATTTATTTTATCACTCCTTTTATAAGCTCCGGAGTGCTCGCAGCAGTTCAAGAGGCGGTGAGCAAAGCTCAGCAAGTTTTTTCGGATGAACCTAATGTTTCTATAGAGTTGATCGCCAAGGGTGATTTTTTTACCAGAGTCTTAAAAGAGGTTCTAGACCTAAGAAGTGAGGTTGCTGACACCTCAGAAATCTTCATGCGGAGCTGGCAACTTATTGCTCCTTTTATAGACGACTATACAAACCCTCCAACAAGACTAAAACCGAATGATGGTATAAGGGAAGAGGTAGAGCAGGGAGCTGTGTCAGAGCAAGCATTAATTACTGCGCTTTATTTATCACGTTTTGATCACCATCAGCTTAACATTGGGAATCAAGGTGAAACTTTCGACCATTTAGCGATGCTTCTTAACGTCAACAGGAATACTTTAAAAAATTATAGGGATATGTTTGATAGCCATGTTGATAACCACAGAGTGGGATGGGGAGTTGAGCTTTCAGAAAGACTGCAAAACATATTAGATAACTATGGTGACTACTCTGAAGAAGAATTACGGAAACTTCTACCCAAGTAATTAGGCCTTGCGCCAACTCCTGCGACAATTTGTCGCAGTGTTTTTTCCTTTTATATCTATACAATCAGCGCCGATTTGTTTCTTTTCTGAGGGTGTTATGAATTTCTTTTCTATTGATTCTTTTCGTGTGAGCGCGGTGGCTGTCGCTGTGTCTAGTTGTTTCTTTTCTGGGGTTGTTCTGGCTGAGGCTGCCCCTTCTGAGGACGAGCATATTGATGTGATTACGATCAGTGCCTCGCGCGCTTCTTCTGATGATTTGTCGGTTGCGGATGCGGATCCGGTTGAGTCGGATGTGGCGCAGTGGTTGAAGACGGTGCCAGGGGCGAATGTGAATAAGAATGGTCCGGTGACGGGGATTGCGCAGTATCGTGGGATGTTTGGTGATCGGGTGGGTGTAAGCCTGAATGGTCGTACGGCGATCGGTGCTGGCCCGAATGCGATGGATGCGCCTTTGACTTATGCGGTGCCGATGACGGTTGAGGCGATGACGGTTTATCGTGGGATTGCGCCGGTGACTGCGGGAATCGATACGTTGGGCGGTGCGGTGGATGTGCATCTGAAGCGTGCGCGCACCTCTGAGGATCTGTCGGTCGAGGGTTCTTTGAGCAGCTGGTATTCGGGGATTAACGATGGCAAGACCTATGCCGGGGATATTAATGTCAGCGCTAATGATTTTGGTGTGTATGCCTTTATCAGTGACCAGAGTGCCAATAATGCCGAAGATGCGCTGGGCCGCGACATCATCACCACTGCTTACGATAAGCAGCAATCGGGCCTGGATATGGCTTATGAGTTCGGTAACAGTCGCATTGGTGTGCGTTACGGCAAGACTGACACCGGCTTCTCGGGAACGCCTGCATTGCCAATGGATATCAATTATGTGGAGGGCGAGCTGTGGAGCCTGGATGGGCAGCATCAGTTTGATAGCGCTTTGCTTGAGTGGCAGATTGGGGCTTCGGACAATACGCATGGCATGGATAACTTTAGCCAGCGCGTGAATCTTGACCCTGCCGCGCATCGTTATACCTATGCAGATGCAAAGAGCTCAGATTATAAGTTGCAACTGACAGCTGGTGACTGGGTATATGGATTGCAGGGGTATCTGTCTGAGCATGATGTGGATATCAGAAATCCTAATAACATGATGTTCAATGTGATCAATTTTAATCAGGTTGAGGATGACCGTCATAGCGCTTATGTGCAGTGGGGCCAGCGCTCAGTAGCGCGTAGCGATACTGTTGGCGTTCGGGTTAAGTATAACCGCGCCGATGCTGGTGAAGTGGAGCATTCGATGGCGATGATGAGTCCTGCGATTGCAGGTTTGCAGAATGATTTTAATCAGGCGGATCGTAGCGTTAGCGATACGACTTATGATGTGACTTATCATGGCAAGTCGATACTGAGCGAGAGTTTTATCTGGAACTACAGCGCTGGCATTAAGCAGCACGCGGCCAGTTATCAGCAGCGTTATCTGTGGATTCCGATGCAGTCAACCGGCGGCCTGGCAGATGGTAAGACCTATCTTGGCGATATCAATCTTGAGCCAGAAACGGCTTACCAGATTGATACCGGTTTCGATTACAGCAATGGCGGATTTAAGGTATCGCCACGGGTCTTTTATTCGCAGGTGAAGGATTATATTGAGGGAACGCCGAGTACCGATCCAAGAGCGATTATGGTAGCTGGCATGATGGGCGATCCGGCGCCATTGCAGTTCACCAATGTTGATGCGACTTTATGGGGCTTTGATGCTAACTGGCGCTATGACATGCCATCGGATTTCTTTATGTCTGGGGTGGTGAGTTATGTGCGTGGTGAGCGCGATGACAGTGATATTAATTTGTATCGGATTGCTCCATTGAATACACGATTTGTGTGGGGCTATCAGGGCGTTCAGTTCTCAAGCCAGTTTGCCGCCCAGATATATGCGGATCAGGATCGGGTGTCGAGTATCAATAATGAAACCGAAACCTCCGGGTATATGGTTTGGGATTGGATGGCCGATTATATGTTTGATAATGGTCTGACCGTGCGTGCCGGTGTCGAGAACCTGTTCGATAAACAGTATGTGGAGCACTTGGGCGGCGTGAATCGTGCTGCTGGAAGCGATATTGCTGTTGGCGAGCGCCTGCCAGCCAATGGCCGTAATGTTTATGTCGGGTTTGAGTTTAGGTTTTAGGAGAAGGAAGAGCAGATTCTGCTCTTATAGGATGGGTTAGGCTTTAGCCGTAACCCATCAATAAAGAAGAAAAAACAGATGGGTTACGCTTTGCTAACCCATCCTATGTCTGTGACAATCGCATAAAACTGTCCTTTGAGCTGAATCGACTAAAGACCTGATTTGAATATGCTGATTAGGCGGTGGACTACGAATCTTTAATAATTAAACTGGCTATTTTGGTATAAGTTGCCTAATTCTTGACTTTTTCTTTGACAAGGCGCATTCTTTATTCGCGATTCGCAAACAAAGAATGGTGTTTCGGTATGTTAAAACCGCAAGATATATTAGTGTTACTAAAGCTCGTAGCTATTGATAATGGCGAGTGGTCTTTTGGTGGCTTGGCGGTAGAACTTGGGATGAGTTCGTCTGAAGTTCATGCAGCTTGTAACAGGGCCTTAGAGGCGAAGCTAGCAATAAAGCAGTCAGGAAAAGTGATTCCTTTACGCCAAAATTTAAAGTCGTTTATCGTTAATGGTTTGCCATTTGTCTTTTACCCGGTTCGGGGTGAGTTAGTTCGTGGCATGCCTACAGGACATGGAGCGGAGCCGCTCGCTAGTATTATGGTTGCTGATAATGATCCTGTGCCAGTATGGCCCGATCCCGAAGGTACAGTTCGAGGGATGACTTTAGAGCCACTATTTCGATCTGCTCCAATGGCTGCCAGGAATGACCAGAAACTTTATGAGCTTTTAGTTTTGGTGGATGCTATTCGTGCTGGGAATGCGCGTGAACGAAAAATTGCCATTGAGTTATTAGAAAAGGAGTTGGGTTAGTGTCTAGAGTACAAAACCCTAATATGGAAATATTGATGTTAGCAGTTAACCGGTTAGCAGAGCTGGCTGATGATATGGTCTTTCTGGGCGGTTGCGCGACTGGACTGCTGATCACTGATAGCGCCTCTCCACCGATTCGGGTAACTCGTGATGTTGATGCCATTGTGCAGGTCGCCACAAAGCACGAGTATTATCAACTAGCAGAAAGACTTAGAGAGAAAGGTTTTTCCGAAGACTTGAGCGAAGATGCACCTTTGTGTCGATGGACTAGCGAGGACGTTGTTCTTGATGTGATGCCGACTGACCCTGATATCTTAGGCTTCGGCAATGAATGGTATGCGATTGCTGCGGATAATACTTTTGAATATCGGCTACCGAATAAAAAGTCTATACAAGTTGTCACTGCGCCGTACTTTTTAATCACCAAAATTGAAGCTTTCGAGGGACGCGGTAATGGCGACTATATGTACAGTCACGATATTGAAGACATCGTTGCTGTTTTAGAAGGGCGGCCAGAGTTATTAGAGGATATAGCTTCAGTCAGTGAAGGGATAAAAAGTGCGCTGGCCGATAAGTTAAGAACCTTGTTGAATGACAAAAAGTTCATGCAGTCTATACCTGGTCATTTACCCAGTGATTCAGTCAGCCAACAAAGGGTTCCTTATATTATTGATCTAATCAAAAAGATTGTTGAGCTTAAATAAGAATGAAAGCTTGTGCTGATAAGTGATCCGTTTTTCAGGAAACTTTATAACTACAAGGTATAAAACGAGAGGTGAGTCTTGCCCATAGGGATTGACATATTAAACAGGTGAAGTATATTTCTGCTTGCCAAGATTAAGGTATAAGCCGTACGGTTATAAAGGCAAAGGATGCTCACCAATTCTCTTAATTCTTCTCCATCTTCTGGCTTTAACACCTATTAAAATTTCATAGTACTAGAATAAGGACATTAACCATGAGTCGTTTTTGTTATTTAACAGCGTTAGGGATAGCTTTTATATTATTAGGCATTGTGTCTGCTCAAGCAGAGTCGGCTGCGTTTTTCAAAGTTGGGCTGAAAGACTTTGAGCTTAACGGTGATGTTAAGAAAATTGAGTACCAGAGTCGTAATGGAGATGAAGCCGAGCCGTCTACTAGAGGAGTCTTGTATTTTAATCAGCAGGGGGATTTATATAAAGAGGAAGGAGAGTTTAGTAGTCTGTTTCAGAAGGCCTCTGATTCGGACACAACAAAGATGGAGATTTCGTTCATTTATGATGATAACAGTCGGCTTGTTAAAATAAATGGACGTTATAATGATGGAAGGCATGATTACGATATAATTTTAAAATATCTTAACGATGAGACATTACCACGTATTGCCGTTACTAAAGAAGCCTATATGTCTTCTATAAGCAAGTATTTTTACGACCAAGGCAACCTTTCAAAAGAGGTTATTTTGTATTTCGATCCTGAGAAAATGTCTATTGATAGCGGAATTATCAATACTTTTAAATACAATGCTGGCGGTTATTTAGAATATCTTGAGAGTTTAAGCTCAGACAATTTTTCGCTAACGATATCAAATACAAGAGATGAGAACAATTTTATAGTCCAAACAGTACAAAATGTGGGGTATTCAAATAGGGTTGAGGATTCTGAGGTTTTGCATACATACCCCGTGGTGGATTCACATGGAAACTGGCTAGAACAAAAGCAAGTAGACGCCGACACAGGTGAGGTTATCCAAGTCCGTTCTCGCGTCATTTCCTATTATTAACAGCTAGGACTCACTTTAAACTAAAACACTACGACAATTTGTCGCGAGGGGTTTTTCCTTTCATATCTATATAATTAGCATCGACTGTGTGTTTATAGGGCGACCGCAGGTCGCCCCTACCGTACATTCAGATTTGATTCTATCGTTAAAGCAGGTGTGCCAAGGCACACCCTACGGTAGAATTGGAGCTATTACTCAACGCGAATGACGCGATAGCTTTTGTTGCGGCCTTTGACGTTCATGTTGTAGCTGCCCATGAAGCCTTTTTCGATGGTGACTGTAGGGTTGGTGACTTTGTAGTAACCAGGGCGTAGGTCGGTGATTTCCCAGACTTGACCATTATCAAGTTGGATTTTCAGGCCTTTTTCCCATTCGGTGAACTCACCCAACGCAGTGGCCGTAATTTTGTCCAGAGTTTCCTCTTCTTTAATTCGTTCGCTACCAAATTCATCGACTTTTTCTTTTTTGCTGACAACTTCAGCTTTCGGGGCTGGTTTTTGTGCTTGCTCTGGCATCGCTGGCTTGGCTGGTTCTGCTGGCTTGGCAGGCTGTGCAGCTGGTTCTGGTTTGGCCGGTGCTGGTCTGTTTTTCAGAAACTGGTCATAGCAGGCGAGGCGTTTAGCGTCGTCTGTGATGGCCGCGCAATCTTCTGGTGTTGAGGCCGCTGTGGCGAAGTTGGCCCATGCGGTTATCCCAAATAAAATGCAGATGTGCTTTATATTCATATTAGTTCTCATTCCTGTTCTAACTGTGCTTGCTATATTAAAGCAATTTCATAATAATTGAACCGCTATTTTAATCAAAAATATAAATGTGTTACTGAGGTTTACATGATAAAAGTTTTGCTGGTTGATGATCACGATTTGGTTCGCATGGGATTAGGCCGTTTACTCTCCGATGCTGATGGAATTGAGGTCGTTGGCGAAGCTGAGTCTGGGGAAGAGGCGATAAAAAAAGTCAAGGATTTGAACCCTCACGTAGTTATGATGGATGCCAATATGCCGGGCATCGGTGGTCTGGAAGCTACCCGACGTATGTTACGCTTTGAGCCAGATTTGAAGGTGATTGCGTTAACGGTGCATGGTTCTGAACCTTACCCCAGCCAGTTTATCGCTGCGGGTGCCATGGGGTATTTAACCAAGGGTACCGATATCGACGAGATGGTTAAGGCCATTCATTCGGTTAATCGAGGCAAGCTTTATCTGGCAGCGGAAGTCGCGCAGCAGATGGCGCTGAGCCAGTTTAGCAAGACCGAAGATAATCCGTTTAGTACCTTGTCCGAGCGCGAAATGCAGATCATGTTGATGATTACGCGCGGTGAAAAAGTTCAGGCTATTTCTGATAAGTTGCATTTAAGTCCTAAGACAGTGAACAGCTATCGTTATCGTTTGTTTGAGAAGCTGGGTGTTGAGAATGATGTGAGCCTGACGCACATGGCGCTTCGTTATAAAGTGATTGAAGCTCAATAGCTGGTCAGCAATAGAGAGCCACATGAGTCCTGCGGACGAGAATACTTCTTCAATTAAACCCCAAATCAAGAAAATCCTTGCTCACCTGAGCAAAAAGCCCGGTGTCTACCAGATGCTGGGCAAAGATGGCGAAACCCTATACGTCGGTAAAGCCAAGAATCTCTCCAATCGCGTTAAAAGCTATTTCGTAAAACAGCACCAGTCGCCCAAGACTGAACTGCTGGTGACCTATATCGAAGATATTCACACCACGGTTACGGAAACGGAAACCGAAGCGCTGCTGCTCGAAAATAACCTGATTAAGAAATATAAGCCGCGCTTTAATGTTCTGTTTCGCGATGATAAGTCTTATCCCTTCGTCTTTTTATCAGCGGGCGATTTTCCGCGGCTGGCCTATCATCGCGGTGCCAAAAAAGAGAAGGGCGATTATTTTGGACCTTTTCCCAGCACCAGTGCGGTGCGCCAGAGTTTGTCGCTGATCCAGAAAACCTTCCAGATTCGGCAATGTGAAGACAGTTATTTTGCCAATCGCTCTCGTCCCTGTCTGCAATATCAGATTAAGCGCTGTACTGCGCCCTGTGTTGGTTATATTTCAAAAGAAGAGTACGCCAAGGATGTTGAGAACGTAAAACTCTTCTATCAGGGCAAAAGCGAGCAGGTCATTAAGCGTTTGCAAAAGAAGATGGATATGGCTAGCCAGAATTTAGAGTTTGAAATAGCAGCGCGCTATCGCGACCAGATTAAGCAGATGCGTCATGTCATGCAGCAGTCTGTGATCAGCGGTAATGCTAGCGATATGGATGTGATTGGAGTGTCCTATGCTTCTGGTGTCTGCTGTATTCTGTTGGTGTTTATCCGTCAGGGCATGATTGTCGGCAACAAAACCTATTTCCCGAAAGTACCCAAGCATAGTGACCTGCAGGAAATCGTATCGACTTTTCTGGGCTTCTATTATCTGTCGGGTGCTGAAATCCCCAAGCAGGTGGTGATTGAGAATTTGCCGGAAGATATAGAGGCATTGCAGGAAGCATTCAGTCAGCAGCGCGGCTCGAAGGTGACTCTGCGTCAGGCCAGCAGAGGGCAGGTGAAAGAGTGGCAGACTTTTGCCAATAAAAACGCAGAACACTCGTTGCGTGCCAAGCTCAACAGTAAGTCCAATTTTACTCAGCGATTGCTCGACCTGCAAAAAGCATTACAGATGGAGCAGATGCCCAAGCATGTGGAATGCTTCGACATCAGCCATACCCAAGGTAAGCAGACGGTCGCTTCCTGTGTGGTGTTTGATGAGAATGGCCCAAAGAAAGCTGACTATCGGATTTTTAATATTTCAGGGATTACCGGTGGTGATGATTATGCCGCCATGCAGCAAGCTCTGACACGACGCTATAAGCGTCTTAGAGACGAGCAGCAGGCTCTGCCAGACCTGGTGATTGTCGATGGCGGCAAAGGGCAGCTGGCAAAGGCCGAAGAAGTCTTTAATGAGCTGGACTTACAATCTGTCTATCTCATCGGTGTTTCCAAAGGCAGTGATCGCAAGGTGGGTATGGAGCAGATCTGGTTCCCGGGGCAGCACCAGCCATTGCTGCTGGATGATGACTCCAAAGCACTACACTTTATTCAGCACATTCGCGATGAAGCGCATCGCTTCGCCATCACCAAGCATCGTCATCAGCGCAAGAAGTCAGCAACTAAGTCTATGCTGGAAGAAATTCCAGGCGTTGGCGCTAAGAGACGACAAGCGCTGCTGAGGCATTTTGGGGGCTGGCAGGAAGTTGAGGGTGCCAGTGTTAAGGAGATCGCTGGAGCGCCAGGAATCAGTCTGTCGCTGGCACAAAAAATTTATGATTATTTGCATAGTTAGCGGTATTTCTTAAAAACAATCCGCTACAATGAGGCCGTCAATAACAATCAATCAGGAATCTTAATCAAGCCATGTGGAACTTGCCTAACGTATTAACTGCTTTTCGAATTTTGCTGGTCCCAATGTTCGTTATCTTTTTCTATATTGATGATCCGGTAGCGCGTTGGATAACCCTTGGCATTTTCTGTTTTGCGGCGGCTACTGATTGGTTGGACGGCTTTTTGGCGCGTCGCATGAACATTGAGTCGCCATTTGGGGCTTTCCTTGACCCGGTCGCTGATAAGTTAATGGTGGCCATTACCCTGATTCTGTTGGTTGAGCGCGAAGGCAGCCTGTGGCTGGCGGTCCCTGCAATGGTTATTATTGGCCGTGAAATCACGATTTCCGCATTGCGCGAGTGGATGGCTGAAGTGGGCAGTCGTGCGGTGGTTGGGGTTTCCATGATAGGGAAATTGAAAACTCTGAGCCAGATGTTCGCCATATTCCTGTTCCTGTTATCGCCACAGAGTGTGTTTGGTCTGCCGAAGACCTTTGGTTTCGTCTTTATCTGGATTGCTGCGCTATTAACATTGTGGTCTATGTACAGCTATTTGAAAGCTGCCTGGCCATACTTGACAAGCTCGGAGAATGACGCATAATAACCAGCTCCTGACGCGGCACCAGGATTTTAGGCTAAAAAAACAGCACATTGTTTAAGCCTTAATCAGCATCAGGAAGCGTGCTAAAAAAATTGATTTTTTGTGTTGACACATAAAGATTTCACAGTAAAATGCACGCCATCAAATGACGCGGGAATAGCTCAGCTGGTAGAGCACAACCTTGCCAAGGTTGGGGTCGCGAGTTCGAATCTCGTTTCCCGCTCCAAATTCAAAACCTCGGTGCTTCTAGGCCGAGGTTTTTTATATCAGCACCAGTAAAACTGAATTATGGCTGAGTGGTAGAGTGGCTATACAGCGGATTGCAAATCCGTGGACGTCGGTTCGACTCCGGCCTCAGCCTCCATAATCAGACCTAAGCTATAAGCAAGGTGCGAGACAAGTCATCTGCCCAGGTGGCGAAATTGGTAGACGCAAGGGACTTAAAATCCCTCGGTGGCAACACCGTGCCGGTTCGACTCCGGCCCTGGGCACCATCTCCTTCAGCAAATAATCTTACAGACTCAACTCTTCTCTTTCATCAAGTTCAAATATATCAAGTTCATAGTAATTTTAGATATTTCATATCTTTTGATAGATTCTCCTGAAAATTCGTTTTCGATTGCCTATAATCATGCGAAAACCAACCGGCAGGACAATAAGCGTCTTTCATGACTCAATACCAGATCGTTCCTATAGATCCACACGCACACCTTTTTGAAGTTACTCTAACCATTGAGAAACCATCCGGCTCTGAGTTGGAGCTGTATCTGCCTAACTGGATTCCGGGCAGTTACATGATTCGAGATTTCGCCAAACATATTCAATGGCTCAAGGCTGAGTCAGCAGGTAAGCCTTTGTCGGTTAGAAAGCTGGATAAGGCTCGTTGGCTGGTTGATAACATAGAACAAGGTGTTGGTTCGGTAGAAGTCCGGTATCAGGTCTATGCCTGGGATTTGTCAGTGCGGGGAGCGCACCTTGATCAGACGCACGGGTTCTTCAATGGCACCAGTGTTTTTCTGGCGGTGAAAGGTGAGGAAGAGTCTCAATGTAAGGTCAATATTGAGAGACCAAGGGGCCAAGCTTACAAGAACTGGCGAGTGGCCACCGGCTTGAAACCAACTGGCGATACGCAGGAGTTCGGTTTCGGCTGGTATCTAGCGGATAATTATGACGAGCTGATTGATTGTCCTGTTGAAATGTCTGATTTTAGACTTATCAGTTTTGAAGCTTGTGGTGTGCCGCATCACATGGCGCTGACAGGTCGTCACCAGGTTGATGAAGCACGTCTTAAAAATGATCTGATTAAAATCTGCGAGCATCATATTCGTTTCTTTGGCGAACCAGCTCCGGTAGATCGTTATATCTTTATGACTTATGTGCTGGGTAAGGGTTTTGGTGGGCTTGAGCATCGAAACTCAACCGCGCTGCATTGCAGTCGCGAGGACTTGCCGCTACCTGGCGATGACCCGGAAAAGGTCAAAGACTCTTACCAAACCTTCCTCGATTTGTGCTCACACGAATATTTCCACACCTGGAATGTGAAGCGCATTAAGCCCGCTGAGTTTTTGCCCTACAATACACAACAGGAATCGCATACCGAATTGCTGTGGGCTTTTGAAGGATTTACTTCTTATTACGACAATTTGGCATTGGTACAAACCGGCATCATTCCTATCAAGCAATATTTGCTCAGTATTGCCAAAACCATAACTACGGTTCAGCGTGCTCGGGGGCGTTTGATTCAATCGGTTGCTGATTCTAGTTTTGATGCCTGGACCAAGTTTTATAAGCAGGATGAAAACGCACCGAATGCAGTGGTCAGCTATTACAGTAAAGGCGCCCTGATTGCGTTATGTATGGATTTGCTGATTCGTAAGTTGACCAATAATCAAAAGTCTTTACGTGATGTTATGGTGCGTTTATGGCAGGATTTTGGTCAGCCGCAAATCGGTGTTGAGCATGATTCGATCCAGAAGATTACGCTTGAGGTTTGTGGTGGTGAGCATCAAACGGAGTTGGAGCAGTTCTTTCAGTTAGCGCTCTATTCGACCGATGAACTGCCTTTAGCAGAATTATTAAAAACAGTTGACATGGAACTGGTTTTCCAGCCACGCAATGACCGTAATGACAAGGGGCAGGTCAAGGATGAGATGCCGCACAACAAGCCCAAGCCCAGTTTAGGTATTGATTACCAGACGGCTAATCTTGGTATAAGCATCAAGTCGGTCTACTGGGATTCCGCAGCCTGCGAAGCAGGGATTTCCGCAGGCGATCAGTTGATCAGCATGAATGATCTTAGAATTGATAATGATGAATTCACCAAGCGTCTAGCTGAGTGTGGGATTGGTGAAACAGTTATTATCCGCGGTTTCAGACGTGATGAGCTGATGCGCTTTGAAGTAACCTTGCGGGCCAGCGTAGCTGATACTGCTTATTTAGTGTATGGCAGTGATAAAAAAGATGACTCACCTAAGCTCAAGCAGTGGCTGAATCCCTGAACTAAGTAAGCAATAAATTTGAATTTTAATATTGAGATAAAAACGGGAAATTGAATGAAAATTGTAACCTTTAATATTAATAGTGTCCGTACACGAGCGCATCAGATTGAAGCATTGGTAGCAAAACATGATCCGGATATTATTTGTTTACAGGAAACCAAAGTCCATGACGATGCTTTTCCGTTTGAGCTTTACGAGCATTTGGGCTACCACATTGAGATTTTTGGTGGAAAGGCGCATTATGGTGTAGCCACTTTCAGCAAACAGAAGCCATTAGCAGTTGAGAAAGGTTTTCCTGATGATCCTGAAGATGCACAGCGTCGCATGATCATTACCAGTTTCCAATATGGCAATGAAGTCATAAAAGTTTTGAATGGTTACTTCCCTCAGGGTGAAAACCGTGAGCATCCTGTGAAGTTTCCCTACAAGCAAAAGTTTTATGCCGATCTATTAAGTTATCTGCAGAATGATCAGGGCGATCATAGAACTATCGTACTGGGCGATATCAATATTTCACCAGAAGATATTGATATTGGCATCGGTGAGCCGAACCGTAAACGCTGGCTGCGCGATGGCAAATGTAGTTTCTTGCCGGAAGAGCGCGAGTGGTTGCAAAAGATTCTAGCAACAGGTTTGCACGATACTTACCGCACCATTAACCCAGATGTTGATGATAAGTTCAGCTGGTTTGATTATCGCAGTCGTGGTTTTGAGCGCGAGCCAAAGCGTGGTCTGCGAATTGATTCGGTGTTTGCTTGCGATTGGTTAAACGATAGAGCCGTTGCTTCGGATATTGACTACGAAATCCGTTCCATGGAGCGTCCCTCTGACCATGCTCCGGTTTGGACGGAGTTTGACTTAAATCGCTAGTAGCTGTTTTAATTTAAACATTATCTTTTTGATCGAAACAGGAAGCTTATGACCAAACTATGGAAGTGGGGCAAAAGATTACTCTGGGTCTTGGCAGGATTATTTATTCTGTTGATGCTTTCTGTTTCGATTCTGGTTTACCTGATTAATTCTGAGTCATTTCTCGAAAAACAGATTCAGGAACAGTTCGGAATGAACTCGCGAGTAGGCGAGCTTGATGTTTCTTTATTTTCTGGGACGGTCAGCATTTCTAAGACAAGGATAGGACCGGAAAATAATCCTGCCATAACCTTCGATCAACTTACCGCTCAGATTTCTTACTCTGGTCTGTTCAGTAGTTTGCTGATTGATAGTATTGAGCTTGAAAAAGCGGTTATTCACTATCCTTTTGATTACCAGCTCGTTCAGTCAAATGAAGCAGAAGCCAACAATGATAATGAGGCCTTCTTTTTCGAGCAGCTCAATGTTTCTGAAATTCGTATCAACAATTCTGGCTTTGTTTTTAATGACGATGTTTATCTGGAAGCAAAGGGTATTAACCTGGTTATTGCCGAACTTCCCGTTGCACAAAGCAGTACTTTTCTTTTTACACATCTCACCGACTTTTTTAAACAAAGTAACACTACTATCGTTGCTGACATTGAACAGTTTAAAACCGATAAAAGTAGTCTCTCGCAAGTTAACCTTAAGGCAGAAGTCATTGAGAGTGATGTTGTTATTCAGGAGCTTTCCTCGGCGTCTGCCGATATTAATATCGAGTTGACCGATAATCAGACGAGTAGCACTAATACTGCCAACCAGACACCTGCCAATAATCAGGGCAGTCAGGCGTCTAACTTGCCTTTTAAAGATCTGCTGATTGAAAAGATAGATATAGGAACGACCAACTTTAAGCTGCAAGGCAGTTACGAGTTAGCAGTGGAAGACTTCCAGGCTCATTTCTCTGAATTGATTTTAGTCAAAGACAAAGCTCCTTTATGGGCTGATTGGGAAGAGTTTTATCGTCAACAGAATAGTCGCTATGAACTATCCTCCAAAGCATTAACCTCCTCCATGCTCAGTTATGACCAGCTGGAACTTGATGGCGAGTTAAATAACAGTGCCTTTAATATTAAGCAGCTGATGATAGCACGGCCGTTGGTTAGCTATAGTTCTGTTGAGCCGTCTGAAATTACTGACGCAACTGAGACAGAAGTCTCTACTGAAGAAGGTAACGTGGCACTTAGATTTCCTTTTGCCGCTATCACGCTCAACCAGTTAACAGTTGATGATGGTGAGCTTAACCTTCAGTTGAATGATAGTTACACAGCACAGGCTATCAATCTACAAGCACAACAATTACCCATTATTCTTGACCATGGCTTGGTGATTACTGACCCGGCAAGCTGGCCTTCAACAGTGACTGCAAAGCTGGAAGCCAGCAATGTGAGCTTGCCGCAGGTTACGGTCGCTGAGCTTATGGCCGAAGCTCAGAGTGAATCAGGCAAGCTGGATGTTAGCTCTGTTCAGGTTAGTGACGTTAATCTGGAGTTAGATCTGGCAGGAAGCGAGCAGGCTGATCTTGTTACTCATAGCGATAATGATAGCGATACTGCATCTAATGCAGTGACGATACCTTTTGAAACTATCGGTTTGCATAATATCAAGGTTCAGCAGTTTGGAATGGTGGCAAACTTAGAAGGTGAAAGCGTCGAAGTGGATAATGCAAGCATTGAGGTTGCCGACTTTCCTCTTGTGCTTGATGGTGCAATGTTTGGGCTAGATTCGCTTTCTTCAGTCAATACCAGTTTTTCGATTGCCAGTGACAGGCTTCAAACCAATCAGCTGACGGTAGATGGTCTGTCTGCCAACGGCAACCTTGCCGAGAGCCGTTTAGTTTTAGAGAGTGTCGCTAATCGTTCAGGAAAGCTGAATCTGGATTTAACCAGTCCGCCTGAACAGCAGGAGAGCGACAGCAAATCGAATGCCAACTCGAAGTTGCCGTTACAAAGCCTGGTGGTTAATAAACTCAATATTCGAAATTTCAATGGTGACATTTTACGTTTAGTAGAAAAGATCAATGCTGAGGGTGAAACAGTCAGCACTAAAGAATCGTTGATCATTACCGATATCGATCTGATGGCCTCTAATTTGTCATTGATCAAAAATGGACAGCTGATCAGCCAATGGTATGACTCGCAATTGCAAAATGCATTTAAGACTATTGAGTTAAAAGTTGCCAAGGCTCAGCAGGATGAGGATGTTTTTTCGGAGATCGATATTAAGGCAACCCAGGCTAATCGAAAAATAGTCGTCAATCCGCTTACCGTTAACGTTAATGACACAAATCTTAATGCCGACTGGGTGATAGATCTGTCACAACCGGGTTACGCCTCCGACTTTAAGTTCGATTTTGAAAATCTGGAGCTTAGCCAGCTTGTTCGTCCTGACAATGAGGAGAGCATAGCACTTCGAGGTAAGCTTAGTGGTTTAGCCGATTTGACTTTTACTGGTCTGTCTCCTGAGAAAATATTCGACAGTTTGAATGGGCAGATTCTGATTGCTAACACTGAGCCTGTTCAGTTGATCAACCTCAACGTGAATAAAGTATTAGAGCGTTTTCTGGAAAGCCAGGAGTTTGGGCTATTAGATATAGGCGGTTTTGTATTGGCTGGGCCAGCAGGTCTGTTGTTATCACAGGGCGTCAGCATGCAGGGTGTGTTAAGCAACTTGGGCGCCAATAAGGGCGACACCATGTTTGGTCAAATCAATATGGATATGGTTGTCGAGAATGGCGTACTGAAAACTCGCGATGTGGCGGCCTCAACCCAATATTATCGCTTTGCCTTTGACGGCAATATCGACTTATCGATTATGGCTTTCAATGACTTCGAGTTTATGATTCTGAACGATGAGGGCTGCAAGGAATACAGCCAGACCCTGAATGGAAGTTTGAGTTCACCTGAAATTCAGACTTTCCGCACCGCCTTTGATGCTGTGACCGGTTCAGTGGTTGGATTACTGAAGTCGGGAGTTGGCTTATTAACCGGTGGTTATTGCGAAGGGGTGTATGACGGCAAGGTTGCTCACCCAGATGAAGGGGTGGAAATACCGCATCCTGAACTGAAGCCTGAAGAGCCTGAGCAGGAAGGAGAGCCTCAGGAAGAACCCGAGGTGGAAGCTGAGACTGAGCCGGCCGAGCCGACTCAGTAGTTTAGCTGCTTGATAGGACTAACTAAAAGCTATAGCGCCTTTATTAACACCTTCAAAGGCTCTGACTTCGATTTCTGACTTGGGGTGCTTTTCTTTAAGCTGGTCGGCAATATGCTGAGCTATCAATTCAACTGTAGAGTCCTGTTCCATGATATGACAGGATTCAGCCGGCAAGACCAATGAGAACTCGCCTTGTTCACTTTTATAGCTGAATTCAAAATATTGCACGCCATCGTCTTCAAAATCTTTCTGTAAATCTTCAGCAGTGCCGATATAAATATCGCGCCACAATTCGCACCAATAGGTTTCCAGATCCTTATTCCGTTCACTATTTTCAAAAATATGAATCTGCGAGCGGTGGCCATGGGCTATACGTTGGCAATCACCGAGATGTTTCTTAAGACCATGTGCATAATGGTAATAGTCACCTCGAGTATCTTCAGTGCGTAAATTCAGCAAGATTTTTCTGACATTTGCAGGAACGACTTTTGAACAGGCCTCATGCAAAATTGGCAGGGCGTTTTCTCGAGTGACTGTATCGGCCGGAACCAGGGCTACTGCCTGCTCAGGTGATTGGTGGCGGTAGAAACGGCCTTGTTTATCACGCATTTCAAGAGTCAGTAGGTCTCCATCTTTTGTGACGGATAGTTCTGCATATTCAGCTGGTACTGCAAACTTATGATCGAGTGTCGCGTCTATGGCCTGCTTAATGCGTTTTTTTACGTCACCGAAGTCAAACACCATGCCCTGGTCATCAAGTTCGCCTTCCAGGACCAGATCCACAATCCAGCTTTCACCAACGATACCTCGAACAGGATCAAAGAAAGCAAAATCAATTACGGTGAGTTGATCAACAAATAGTGCAGGCATAGTGACAGGTTCTCTAAAAGCCATTCAATAATGGACGAAATTATAGCATAATCCCTGCATCGCAAAATTAACTTTTATAAGCATTAGTATTTTATGAAGCATTATGATTTATACGCTCTGGGCAACGCGTTGGTTGATATTGAAATAGAAGTCAATGAACAGGAACTCGAGCGCCTTGGAGTCGAAAAGGGCGTTATGACCCTGGTTGATGAAGAACGACATGATTATCTGTTAAGCCATCTGCACGGTAACATCCATCAGCGTGCATCCGGTGGTTCCGCTGCCAACAGTGTGATTGCCTTAGCTCAGCTGGGCGGTAAAGCCTTTCATTCATGCAAAGTAGGGCGTGATGAGGCTGGTGTGTTCTATGCTTCAGACTTAAATTCTGCTGGTGTCGATAATGGCTTGCATCAACTGGAAGACAATCACGGTACCACCGGCAAGTGTCTGGTAATGGTCACTCCTGATGCCGATCGCACCATGAATACTTTCCTGGGTATCAGCAGTGAGCTGAAAGAGCAGGATATTCACTTTGATGCGCTCGCTGATAGCAAATTCTTGTACCTTGAAGGCTATCTGGTTAGTTCACCAGAAGCGCATTCAGCGGCACTAAGCGCTAAAAAGCATGCTCAAGAAAATGGCGTTAAAGTTGCCACCACTTTATCCGATCCGAACATGGTGCGTTTCTTTAAGCCGCAAATTGAACAGATTCTTGAGGGGGGCGTTGATCTGCTGTTCTGTAACGATGATGAAGCGCTTGAGTATACCGAGCAGTCTGATATTCAGCAGGCTATGGACGTCCTGAAACAATCAGCCAAGCAGGTTGCCATTACTCTTGGTAAAAAAGGCGCTATTTTCTTCGATGGTACAGAGTTACATACTATTGAGGCACATCCGGTCAAAGCAGTAGATACCAATGGTGCTGGCGATATGTTTGCCGGTGCATTTCTATTTGGTCTTACTCAAGGATACTCATTTACCGATTGTGGCAAACTTGCCAGCTTTGCCGCTGGGCATTTGGTCACACAATTCGGTCCTCGTCTTTATGGTGAAGCCATTGATGAGTTAAGATCTTTTAATAAGCAGAATTTCGCAAAGTAATTGTTTGGACTTAGTTAAGGACAGATTCAATTAATTATGAAAGTATGGATTATGCGACATGGCGATGCTCCCTATATTGATGGGGAGCGTCAATTGTCCGAATTGGGTAAGCAGGACGTGGCGCAGATGGCACAGCGGCTCGCAGCAATATTAAAGCAACAGGAGTTGGAACTTGAGCTGATGCTGGCCAGTCCTTATTTAAGAGCCCAGCAAACTGCCGATATCGTCGAGCAGGAACTGATGAATGCAAAGGTTCGTCCCTTTTTAACAGAGCAGGAGCCTCTGCTGCGTTCTGAGTCGGATCCGGCAATGACTGCATCCTATGTTGAAGCTTTACCACAATCCACCATCCTGTTGGTCAGTCATATGCCATTGGTTGCGAATCTTCTGGCGACTTGGCTACCTCAGCAGGGACGTTATTTTCCAACTTCAGCCATAGCAGAGTTAGATTTTGTCGCTGGAAAGCCAAAATTAACCAATTTCTTCGAACCCGGCTAAGTTATTCGGGCGGACATGGCCCATTAGTTTGGTAGGGGCAGACCTGCGTGTCTGCCCTTAATTGTATGTATGAAGAAGTTTGGGCGCACACACAGGTGCGGCCCTACAGAGACGTAACATAAATAAGTTGGTGGGTGCGTAGGGACAATTCATGAGTTGTCCGTACACAAAAAACTCTACCCAAAGGTGGATATTTTTCTGGTGGGGGTGCGGCCGTCCTGGATACTAAACCCGTCGGGGCGAGCTGGGCTCGTCCAAGATCCTGAATAAATTTCAAGCAACCAATACTCCTAGCCATCGTAGGCTGGCGATGAGTTTACGAATCCCAGCATTAGTGAATAATTCAGAAAGGTATATTGTTCCCAAGGGCTAGTTCTATTCGAATCCATTTTATTCATCTCATCTAATCCACATCCACGAAACCACTGCCGATACAAGTTTATACTGGAAGTTAGAGCAAAAAGTGGCTAGCATTGCCACTTCATTGATGATTGACCTACTAGCACTTTGAATTCTACAACACAAACAGCACCACAGACTGATAAGCAACCAAGGCCCGCTGGCTTATTGCGTGCTTTGTGGGTAATTCTGTATTCGGTCGTTGTGACTGGAAAGTACTGCCTTAAAACCCTCTATTTCGCCTTTTTTTCGAAAAAGAGCATGCGCCGCAAGGTAGATAAAATTCTGGTTGACTGGTCGGGTCGTCTGATTCGAGCTGCCCGTATTAATTGGCAAGTTGAGGGCGATCTGGAGAAACAGATCGAGGAAGGCCGTCGCGTCATTATCATGTGTAACCATTCCAGCGCTTATGATATTCCGCTGGCTTTCACCGCCTTGCCGGGCAGTATTCGTATGATTTCTAAAAAGGAACTGTTCAGTGTGCCATTGCTTTCAAGCGCCATGAAAGCTGCCGAAATCCTTTCTATTAATCGTCAAAATCGTCAGCAGGCAATTGAAGACTTAAAAATTGCCCGGGAAAAAATGGAAAGTGGTATTCGAATCTGGATGTTTCCCGAAGGCACTCGCTCTAAAAACGGTGAGGTTTTGCCGTTGAAAAAAGGTGGCATCCGTTTGGCTATTGACACTAATGCGCTGATTATTCCAGTGGTGATGCAGGATATCTATCAGGTTCTGCCTAATAAGAAGTGGCTCAAAATGCGACTGCATCAGCCGGTGACGGTTAAAGTGGGCCAGGCCATCGATTGTCGTGAGTTTGATGTAGAACATCGCCATGAACTGTCCGATCTGGTATATAATTCCATGAAAAGGATGCTGGAAGAGAGAAACTCATGACCTTAAGCCCTATTTATCAGGAAGCGGAACAGTCCCTGGAGACAGTTGCCGACTTCATTCGCTTTGCTGCGTCGCAGTTTCATCAATCCGATCTCTATTTTGGGCACGGTACTGATAATGCCTGGGATGAAGCGGTGGCCATTGTTCTGCAGATGCTCGATCTTCCACAGGACTACCCGCAAGGTATGCTGACGGCCAAGCTATTGGCTGATGAGAAAAAGCATCTGGTTCATGCCATTTTTGAGCGCGTTGAGCATCGCAAGCCTTTAGCCTACATCACTAATAAAGCCTACTTCTGTGGACTTGAGTTTTATATTGATGAGCGTGTACTGGTACCGCGTTCGCCGATCGCAGAACTGATCGAAAATGATTTCTATCCATGGCTTGAAGCGGACAATCCCCGCATTCTTGATTTGTGCTGCGGTAGTGGCTGTATCGGCTTGGCGATTGCCGCTTATATTGAAGATGCCGAAGTTGTGCTTTCCGATATTTCAGAGGATGCCATTACGGTTGCTGATATCAATAATGAACGCCTGGGTTTATATCCTAAGGCGCAGACAGTTGTTTCTGATCTGTTCGAATCACTGGGCGATGAGAAGTTTGATCTGATTGTTTCCAATCCACCTTATGTTGATTCAGAAGACTTATCCGATATGCCTGCTGAATATCAGCATGAGCCGGAGATTGGCTTAGGCTCGGGTGAAGACGGGCTGGATATTACACGCCGTATTTTAGAGCAGGCCGCTGAACATCTTACTGAGCAGGGCTGTCTGATTGTTGAGGTGGGTAATAGCTGGCCGGCCCTGGAAGAAGCTTTCCCTGATGTGCCTTTCAGCTGGCTTGAATTTGAAAAAGGCGGTGATGGCGTATTCCTGCTGACTCGTCAGCAACTCGTTGAGCACTTTTCATAATTCTATATCTAGATGATTTATAACCAAGACTTTCATAAAGTTGAGGATATTGTCGAACTCTTTAATCAGGAGTTTTCCGACTGTAATACCCGTTTGCAGGCGGGTGCTGAAGAGCCATTCTATCAGGCTCCTATTGATGGAAACCCTGCCATTATTTATTCCACCCATGATTATTTCGCCAGTGCTTTGCATGAGTGCGCGCACTGGTGTATCGCTGGCGAGAAGCGTCGCCAGATTGATGATTATGGTTACTGGTATGCCGCTGATGGTCGCAACGAAGAACAGCAGCAGGAGTTCTTCAAGGTTGAGCAGAAACCACAAGCTCTGGAATGGGCTTTCGCACTGGCGGCTAACCTGCCGTTTCGGCTCAGTCTGGATAATCTGAATAATCCTTCAGGCGATGCCGAAGCGTTTAGAGAGCAGGTCTTTCACCGACTCAATGACTACTTTGAGCGAGGCTTTCCACCGCGCGCACTGCGCATGATTCAAATGCTTTGTCGTTACTATCGGCAAGGCCAACCCATTCAAATGCCAGATATTTCATCATGTTCCATTTAGGTTTTATTGTTAATCCATTCGCCGGTATCGGCGGTAAAGTTGGCCTTAAAGGCAGCGACGGCGAAGCTATTCGCGCAGAAGCCTTTGCCCGTGGTGCAATTAGTCAGTCGGCTAATCGAGCGCGTATTACTTTGGAAATATTAAAGCCTTACAAAGAGCAGTTGATTTTCTATACGGCTTCCGGAGATATGGGGGAAAACCTCCTGAAAGAGATGGGTTTCAACTATGTGTGTGTTTATTCCTACCAGGGTGAATCCTCTGCCGAGGATACTATTGATGCTGCCCATCGAATTGTCGACAGGAAAGCTAACCTGCTGTTATTCGCTGGTGGTGATGGCACTGCTCGAAATATTTATGAAGCGGTTGGTGAAGAGCTACCTGTTCTTGGGATTCCGGCGGGTGTCAAAATCCATTCAGGAGTTTATGCCGTAACGCCAAAAGCCGCTGGGCTTGTCATTGAGCAGATGCTCAACAATGAACTGGTCAGCCTGCTGGAAACTTCGGTTATGGATATTGATGAAGAAGCTTTTCGCAAAGGCAATGTTCGCGCCAAAAAATATGGTGAAATGCAGGTTCCGGCTGAGCATCGCTACGTGCAGTCTACCAAATCGGGTGGCAAAGAAGTGGAAGCTCTGGTGGTTCAGGACATTGCTGACTATGTGGTGGAGCAGATGGAGGACGATGTCCATTACCTGATCGGTTCAGGCACAACCTGCGCTGCTGTGATGGATTCGCTAGGTCTGGAAAATACTCTACTGGGTATTGATCATGTGTTTCAGCAGGCGCTGATTCAGCCGGATGTCTATGAAAAGCATATTCTGGAGCTGCTGGAAGCTCACCCCGAAAAGGTCAAGGCAGTCATAACCATTATTGGTGGGCAGGGGCATATCATTGGTCGTGGCAATCAACAGTTAAGCGCCAAAGTTTTACGCAAACTGGGCCGGGATAACCTGATTGTGATTGCGACTAAAACTAAACTACAGCAATTAAATGGTAAACCCTTGATTGTTGATAGCGACGATCTTGCCTTAAATGAAGAGTTTTCGGGGCCTATCAAGGTGATTACTGGTTACGAAGACTCAGTTTTATACCCTGTAGGGAGGATCTAAATTTTAGTCTTTTGGGAGATTGCCCTGCATCTTTGTGAGAGATCTCTCACAAGCCATTCGGAGATCGCTGAAAAGACCCGGGTAAAACAGCCTTGAAAATACATGTTTTGAATTTAACTTATTGATTTTAAATAAAATTAGCAGTTTTGAATGTAAGTTTGCTTTAAGAAATTCCAATTTTGACTTGTTGTGTTAAACATCATTTTTGCTAAAGTAGCCCGCGTAGTCAGGGAGATTACACAATCTACAAATCGAGTCTGGAAGAATATAGGAACACGGAAACGAGTATACGGAAATACCAACCCAAGGTAGGGAATCAGGGGATCTAACGATTCACAGTTGAAAGCGGCTTCGGCCGCTTTTATTTTGCCTGCCACTTTTCAAGAATTTATATTTCCACCAATCTTGTGTAGACTCAGAGCATAGTCAGCCATTTCTGGCAACTTCAGGAAAAACTATGCAAAACAAGGTGTTAATCTTATTCGCTCATCCAGCATACGAACAATCGGTGGCTAACCGTGCCATGGTTTCCGCTATCCGTGATTTGGAAGGAGTGACTTTTAACGACCTCTACGAAAAGTATCCAGACTTCTTTATTGATGTTGAAGAAGAGCAGCGTCTTCTTAAAGAACATCAGATCATCATTTTCCAACACCCTTTTTATTGGTACAGCTCACCTTCTCTTTTAAAGGAGTGGCAGGATGTTGTGCTGGATTACTCCTTTGCTTATGGAGAGGGGGGGTATCAATTAGCTGGCAAGTGCCTGATGAATTCTGTGACCATTGGTGGAAGCGAAGCCAGTTATGGCTCAACCGGATTCAATCATTACCCGGTCGAAGAGCTTTTAAAGCCATTTGAGCAAACGGCTATCTTTTGTGGTATGAGATACTTAAAACCCTTTGTTTTGTTTGATGCACAGGCTTTGTCCGATTCGGAATTAGCGGATGAGGCCCATCGGTATGCACAATTAATCCGTGCGCTAAGAGATGACGATACTTTGATAGCCAAGGAGAGCTTCTAATGGAGATGCAGGGAGTTTTATACCAGACGTTTATTTTCCTGCTGGCAGCGGTAATCGGAGTAACACTTGCCAAGCGTATGGGACTGGGTTCAGTACTCGGTTACTTAGGTGCGGGAATTATCATTGGGCCTTTTGCTTTGGGCCTGGTTGGTAATGATGTTGCAGACGTTATGCATTTTGCTGAGTTTGGCGTTGTCATGATGTTGTTTTTGATTGGCCTGGAGCTTGAACCTAAAAAACTCTGGAAACTGAGGGTTCCGATTTTAGGACTGGGCGGGCTTCAGGTTGCGTTGACTACCTTATTAATTACTGCGATTTCTGTTTCAATCATTGGCCTGCACTGGAAAATGTCTTTGGCTATCGGCATGATGCTGGCGTTATCTTCTACCGCCATCGTTCTGCAAACCCTTTCCGAAAAAGGCTTGCTCAGGACTCACGGCGGAAAGTCTGCATTTTCGGTATTGTTGTTTCAGGACGTTATTGTGATTCCTATGATTGCAGTAATGCCGCTCCTTTCGACATTACAAGTGGATGCAGCAACGTCCGTTGGTCATGTTGAAGAGCTGGGTTTACAACAAACCTTTTTGATTTTGGGTTCAGTGCTTGGGATTATCCTGGTGGGTCGCTATCTGGTGTCTCCAATTTTTAACTGGATTGCTCGAACAGGTCTTAGAGAAATTTTTATTGCAACTTCGTTGCTACTGGTGATTACCATCACCCTGGTCATGCAGAAGGTTGGTCTATCACCGGCTCTTGGCGCTTTCCTGGCTGGTGTGGTTTTAGCAGAAAGCCAATATCGTCATGAGTTGGAGGTTGGGCTAGATACCTTTAAAAGTTTATTGTTGGGGCTATTTTTTATTACAGTTGGCGCCAGCATTAACCTTGATGTTTTGTCTGAGTTTGTCTGGGTTATCATTGGGTTATTGGTATTGTTGTTAGTCGTCAAGATTGTGGTGTTAGGCGTATTGGCAGCACAGTTTAAAATGCCTTTGCTAGAAAACATTATCTTTACCTTTTCCTTGGCACAGGGTGGTGAGTTTGCCTTCGTTCTTTCAACTTATGCAGCACAAAATGGTGTGCTTGATCAGGACACCATTTCTATTCTGACGGTGGTAGTTACTCTGAGCATGTTGCTAACGCCATTATTGATTATTTTTGCCGAGCGGGTGTTGCAGCCGCGCCTGAAAAAAGATATTGAACACCGTGATTTCGATGAAATAGATGATGGAGAAACGCCGGTTATCGTGGCGGGTTATGGTCGATTTGGTCAGGTGGTTTCGCGTTTACTTCGGTCACAGGGTTTTAACACAACCTTGCTAGAGTATGACGTGATGCAGATAGAGCTGGTGAAAAAGTTTGGTACCAAAGCTTTCTACGGTGATGTCACTAATGTGGACATCCTTAAGGCTGCCGGTGCAGAGACAGCAAAACTAATGATTATTGCGGTTGATAGTCAGGATAAGTGCTTAAAAGTGACTAAACTATGTAAAGAACACTTCCCGCAACTCAAGGTACTGGCAAGAGCTAAGGGGCGCCGTGAAGCGCATGAAATCAAGAAGGCGGGTGCTGATTATGTGATTCGAGAAACCTTAGGATCTGCGCTGCTTCTGGGGCAGGAGGCACTAAGTGCTCTGGGTTACAGGCACTATCAGGCGCATCGCGCTGCGAAAACCTTCCTCCATTATGACAATAAGCATCTTGAAGAACTGGCTGATATCTGGGGCGATGATAAGCAGTATATTCTTGAAGCCGCGGAAAAAGCTGAGCTTTTAGAAACTGTATTACGGGCTGATCAAGAAGCCAATAAAGTCGAGCAGCGCCATCCCTGGATGGCGGACTGGACCTCGGAGGAAGGCGCCGAAGAAGCCAAAAAAAATGAGGATTCCTAACTTTGACATTGCCTGATATTGGTGTTCTTGAACTTTTCTATGTCCTTTTACCTGTGGTGCTGGTAGGCATGATTTTTTATCGCTTGTCTATCCCTCTATCTGATTTAATTATTGCAACCGCTCGCATGGTTGTGCAGTTAATCGCGATTGGTTTTGTGCTAGTGTATCTTTTTACTACTGATAATTGGTTACTAGGTCTGGGCGTCTTAAGTTTCATGCTGGTAGTTTCGAGCTGGATTGCACTGCGACCTTTAAAAAATAAAAATCGCCATCATTATATACAGTTAGTAGTAGCCTTAATGCTCGGATGTGGATCGGTTCTCGCACTGATTATTTTTGCTGTGCTACATTTAGAGCCATGGTATCAGCCGCGTTATGTGATTCCTCTGGCGGGAATGTTATTGGCCAATACCATGAACAGTTTGAGCCTTGCAGGAGAGCGCTTGGATAGTGAGCTGTTAATCGAGCAGCCCTGGGAACAGGCCCGAAACAAAGCTTTTAACACGGCAATGATACCGCAGATTAATAGTTTGCTTGCTGTGGGACTGGTTGCCTTGCCAGGAATGATGACCGGACAGATTTTATCGGGCGTTTCGCCCTTGTTAGCGGTTCGCTACCAAATAGTCATCATGGCAACTATTTTGTGCTCGGCAGCATTTTCTGTAGCGCTATATTTAACTTTACGACTCAAAGCTCGGTTAAATAGCCACCAGGATTAGGTAGTGATTTAGCAAAGAGTGTAATGCTATCCGTGACATCAAATTCACGGACAGTGTAGATAATAGATTGTGTAACTCTGATTTGGAGACCTTATGAATTTACGCGGCATTTTAATGAAAGTGCGAGCCGCAGAACTCATGGAAGGTGGCGGCTTTAAAGTTCGACGTCCGTTCCCCGGACAAATCCCTGACAGGATTGTTGATCCTTTCCTATTAATTGACGAAATGGGCCCTGCAGAATATGGCCCCGGCGAAGCTGTGGGCGCTCCCGATCATCCGCACCGCGGTTTTGAAACGGTGACCTATATGTTGGATGGAGTTTTTGAACATAAGGACTCAGCGGGTCATAGCGGTCGCATTGCACCTGGTGATGTACAGTGGATGACCGCTGGCAGCGGCGTGGTCCATTCTGAAATGCCTTCGAGTCTGATCATGGAAAAAGGCGGCAGAGTACATGGCTTCCAGATTTGGATAAACCTGCTAGCAAAGCACAAAATGGATCCGCCGCGTTATCAGGAAATCCCTGATGAATCGATCCCAACTGCCACATCAGAAGATGGTCGTGTATCTGTGAAAATTATCGCTGGTCAAGCCATGGGCAAGAACGCGGTGATCGATACCCATATTCCTATCACATTTCAGCATTGGATCATCAATCCTGGCAGTTCCCATACTCAGGAAGTTAAAGCAGGCCTGAATGCTATGATTTATGTATTTCATGGTAATGGCCTAAAGATTGACGGCCTTAAGGTAGATGATGGCGAAATGGTGATTCTACACGATGGTGATGGCGTGAGCTTTTCGCTTGATGCGGACGCAGAGAGTCATGTGGAGTTTCTTCTACTTGCCGGAGAGCCAATTAAAGAACCGGTAGTGCGACATGGTCCTTTTGTGATGAATAAACCCGAAGAAATCAAACAGGCCATTCTCGATTTTGAAAATGGTAAGATGGGGAAGATAGACTAAGGTTACTCCTGTAAAAAAGTTAGCAAATTCAGCCTGCTTAATGCAGGCTTTTTTATTGCTAGCCTAAAATTTGAAGTAGTATCCGCTATGAATACTTGTTTAAGATAGTTTGTTGTATAAAACGGCTATTAACCAAGCAGTGAATCCACCAAAAACTGACCAGGCAACCAGTCCTATTAAGAAGCTGGAATAGCCAAAATGCCATGCCATATTCATATCTTTGCTATGCATCATATCAGTGAAGATATTCATTGATAGCGATGGTAGCGTCCACACTAAAATAAAACATATGATCCAGACGATGGCAAAAGCGATAGCTGTAGCTATCCCGAAATTTATTGGGTTCAGTTTCATTGTACGCCTCCATGGTACTGAGTAAGAGTCATTAGACTACAATAAGATAACGTTCGCTGTGTTGACCCAGCTCAAGAGGTTGCAAGTTTCCTTAAACTAAACAATTACATCGACTTTACTAGATGTAAATTTCATTCAACTTTCAGGTTAGAAAATCTAAACATTATGATTAGTATTTCTAACTATTTTGTGCCGAAAATCCTTTATATTACAAAAAGATATAAAGCTTTCGCTTTTAGTTGACCACTTAATATTGATGCTTTAGAATCCGCGCCGCACTTTAATACACACGGAGACTAACAAAGTGAAATTAAAATTAGTTACTACAGCAGTTCTTTTATCTTCAGCGATTTCTGTTTCAGCAGAAGAGTACACAGTTCTTTCAGACATTAGCTGGTCTAATGTTGATGTGGCGGGTTCTTCTTATGACGTTTTAGGCCTTGAAGGTACTTACTACTTCGACAAAAAAGAGTCACTAGGTCCTTATAACGAGTTTGAATACATCAATAAAGTAAGCAACATCAATGCGAACTACGTGAATGTTGAAACTGGCGACTACTACTCAGCAGGTTTGACTGGTGAGTTGTTTGTTGAGAATTTCCTGGTAGGCGCTGGTTACTCAGACGATAAGTTTGATAACGATGCCACATTGTTCACTTTGGGTTATTTGTTCAGCGATGATTTCTTAGTTCGCGTAGATGCAGTTGACACTGATGGCGCAGATACTGTTTATAATATTTCTGCTGCTTATAACCACCAAATCAATGAAACAGATTACATCGGTTTCACATTAGCGACTGACGACAATACTGATTACGTAACTTTGTCTTCTAAGTACTTCACGCACTTAGGTGATGACCGTTACTTAACAGCTAATGTATCTTTCACTGACTTCGATGGTGATAATACATGGTCTGTTGGCTCTAGCTACTACTTCACTAAAGCAACGTCTGTATTCGCTACTCTTGCTGAAGACGACTTGTATGAAATCGGTGCCCAGCACTTCTTCAACACAAACGTAGCATTGTATGCAAGCTTTGCATCACAAGACGATCTTGTTGAGTCTGATATTTACACTATCGGTTTGAAAGCTCAGTTCTAAGATTAGAAGCTAAGCTATAAACAGATATTAGAGTCTGTTAGTCATAAAGCCGGGAAGTTTGCGCTTCCCGGTTTTTTTTATGCCTTCTGGATTCGTTTTGGGCTAATTCTTTGCAGAAGATATTTTGGCAGGGGGATTGGTTCATGGTTGATCGAGCATGCGATAACTTCTGCACACAATAGCGAAAGGCAAAGGCCACGCGTACCAAAACCATAGTTGGTCCAGATCATTGGAAGCTGCTCTGAGCGAGCCGCAAGCGGGCCGCAGTAGGGATAGCGATCGTAAGTGGTGGCACGTATTCCCACATAGTCTCGATGCTGTTTGCTATCAGCCAGGCCAAGTCCAAAGCGTCGGTTAGCCTGTTCGAGGTTTTTGTCCCTGTCCTCTATATTAGCCTTGTCATCCAGACTCATATCAAAGGTGGCGCCTACTATCAGTTTTTCGTCGCACTCGAACAGATGGCCATCATAATTAATCGGATAGTCCAGGCCTAATCGATATTCAGGTTTCTGAGTAAGCTCGGTAAGCTGCCCTCTCAGGGGTGAAAGCGTCGGCTCAGCATCTGCCAGCTTGTTTAACAGGTTGCAATGACCGGTGGCCAGAATAATATGGTCAAAGCCTTTCAGTTCATTTAACGACTTGATGGCATGGTTTAAATGTATCTGGTTGTGCGGAATTGATTGCACCAGTGACTGGCAAAAAGCTGGGCCACTAACCAGAAAGCCGGGCATCAACAAGCCTTTGTGCTCACGATCTTTTATCTGCGTTGTAGTCCACTTGAATAGTTCCGGATTCCAGTAACGTTTCTGGTAAACCTTTTGATATTGCTCTAGTTGCCACTCAGAATATTTCTCACTACCCAGCTGCATGCAGGTTTTGCTGTAACTTAGTTTGGGAAATTCTTTTTGGTGGCAATTTAAGAACCGTTCCAGATGTGACATGCCTAGAAAAGTCAGCTGGCTAAAAGCATTGTGATCAAGTGAGATGTTGGGAGTTGCTAACAGCGCTGGCATTTTTGAAGCTCCACTGGCTAAGCTGTCGCCTTGTTCAAAAAGATGCACCTCAATGCCTCTTTGATGCAGGCTATGCGCTAGTGTACATCCCGCCATGCCAGCGCCAATAATCGCAACTTTTTGCTTCGGCGCATCGATTTTCAGGAAGTAATCGTCGGCCAGTGTCGGGTGTGGGCTGGAGATTGTTTTCTCCTGAAAACTGCCCACCAGCATGTCACGTTTGAAACCAAAGCCTTTTTGTTTTGAAACGTCGAAACCGTAATGGTGCAGTTGCTTACGAACAGCAGAAGCGGCAGTAAAAGTGGCAAAGGTTGTTTGGCGCTTATCATCGTTAACGCCATGCAGTGCCATAAAGTGCAGCAATCCTTTGGCCCACATCTCGGGGTTTTTGCTCGGCGCAAAGCCATCCAGAAACCAGGCGTCAACTTTAAACTCTGAACCTGCGGCGAACTCTTTGAGCGCCTTATCAATCGGGTTCAGAATCAGGGTTAGCCTGATTCTATGAGGAAGCTCGATGGTATACACACCCGGCATGGCAGGTGGGTATTGCGCTAACAGCTCTTCCGTAAACTCGGACTCAATAGCAAGGGCCTTATACATTTTCTGCAAGTCATCAGGCGCAATCGGGTATTGTTCAATACTGATAAAGTTGAGCTGAGCATTTGAATCGCTGGACTGGCTTTGTTGCCATAGGTTACAGGTGCGTAGAAAGTTGAGCCCAGTGCCGAATCCGGTTTCTACAATGGTAAAGTTGCCATCAGTTAAACCTTGGAAGCGCTCCGGAAGGTGATTGCTTTGTAGAAATACATAGTCGGTTTCGGCAATGCCATCACGGCTATCAAAGTAGATATCATTGAACCGGGTGGAGTAGGGTATTAGGGGAGGTGTTTCTGTTGAGCCCTCTCGAACTTTGGCTGGGCGCCATTCGATGTTAGCGGGCTCAACGCCTAAAAATGCATTATGCATTACAAGGTTTATCGTTTATCGTTTTTCGATCAGGGTCAGGAACTCGTTGCGGGTGTTCTGTGAAGAACGGAACTGACCGAGCATGGTTGAGCTGGTCATGACCGAGTTCTGCTTTTCCACGCCGCGCATCATCATGCACATGTGTTTCGCTTCGACGATAACACCAACCCCCGCTGCACCAGTCACATCCTGTACGGCATGAGCGATTTGCTTGGTTAGGTTTTCCTGAATCTGCAAACGGCGGGCAAACATATCAACGATGCGGGCAATCTTGGAAAGGCCAATCACTTTTCCAGTCGGCAAATAACCTACATGAACTTTACCAATGAACGGCAATATGTGGTGTTCGCACATGGAATAAAGCTCGATGTCCTTAACGATAACCATGGCATCATTGTCGGAATCAAAAATCGCGCCATTAACGACTTCGTTCAAATCTTGCTCATAGCCATGAGTCAGGAATTTCATCGCTTTGGCGGCACGTTTAGGAGTATCTAAAATACCGTTGCGGGATATATCTTCGCCAATCTCTACGAGGATTTCACGGTATAAGTTTTCTAATTTATCAGACATTTATCTTACTCTGCGGTCGTTTCAGTCGTAATTCTAATAGATATCGCTACAATACCCAAATAATTATGAGTTTTGTGTGAAGGTCAGACAGTTACCGATGAAAATTGTTGCTGATGAAAATATGCCTTTGGTCAAAGAGTTATTTGAGCCATTTGCCGAGGTGCAGTTAATCGCTGGTCGAAAAATAACCGCCGAGCATCTAGCTGATGCGGATGTTCTTTTAGTCCGTTCAGTGACCCAGGTAAGCCAAAACTTACTACAAGCCAGTAAGGTCAAGTTTGTCGGTAGCGCCACCATCGGTACTGACCACATTGCTCGGGACTATTTAGCAGAGCAGGGAATTCATTTTGCCTATGCCCCCGGCTGCAATGCACAGGCGGTGGCAGAGTATGTTTTAGTGGCTATTTCTTACTGGGCTAAAATTCGCAATAAGCAGCTGTCCGATTGTCGCGTGGGAATTATTGGTGCAGGCAATGTAGGCTCGAAAGTTGTCCAGGCTTTGGAGTTGTTTGAAATTGATTATGTTCTCAATGATCCACCATTAGAAGCGCAGGGCGACTCACGTCAGTTTGTAACATTAGAAGCTATTCAGCAATGTGAACTGGTGACTTGCCATGTGCCACTAATAACTCAGGGCGAACATCCCACTCACCACTTAATCGATCAAGATTTTCTTGCTGCAATGAAAGTTGGTAGTTTGCTGATTAACAGCTCACGCGGTGCAGTGCTCGACAACATTGCTGCATTGAAGATGAAACGATCCGGCAAGGATATCGATTACATTCTTGATGTGTGGGAGCATGAACCACAGGTCAATATCGAGCTAATGGATGAAACTCTAATCGCAACACCGCATATTGCTGGTTACACGCAGGAAGGCAAAATTCGTGGTACCTATCAGTTGTATCAGGCTTTTTGTCAGTGGCAGGGTATTGAGCCCGAGATAACGCTTAAGGAATTACTGCCGAAAGCACCAAAGTTGACTGCTCCAGCTCAGGTGTTTAGTGAGCCCGAAAGACTCTATCAAAGTCTTCAACCATTTTATGATATTCGGCAAGATGATGAGCAAATGCGACAAGCAGGGGCGACTATTGCTGAGGAGTTTGATAACCTGCGCAAAAATTACCCGCAGCGATTAGAATTTTTGGAGTTAGCGTGAACCCGATTGAATACATCATTACCAGCCGCATGCCACGAGGCTGGAAAATCATCAGTTTAAGTTTTGCCATGGCTTTGTTTATTGGTTTACCACTGCTGTGGGGTTCGGCTTTTTTGCCAGAAGGCGGTTTTCAGGTGTTTGCCGGATTGGTGGCGCTCTTTATCGTAATTGCTGGATTGATCAGTATGATAGGCGGCTTTATCGTGCTGTTGGTGGATATTTATCGAAGTTGAGTTTTCGCGCCCCGTAAAATAAAAGTGTTATTAGTACGATATATGTTGACAATAGTTCAAACTACTATAAGCTGACCACAGCTAGAAAGAATGACCTAAGTATTTATACACTCCAAATCGCAGTTTTATTCGTAGTACTCCGTTCTGTAGTTTCAAAATTCTCAGCCAGTATTTCACGCTATTCATGCCTCATGAAGGCACCATTATATCTGGGTAAAAAAAGCCCAATTTAAATTACAGGATATTTATTATGTCTAAAACAGTTAAAGGAACCGTTAAATGGTTCAACGAAGCTAAAGGTTTTGGTTTTATCGAGCAAGAAAACGGTCCAGACGTTTTTGCTCATTTCAGCGCTATTGCTAGCTCTGGATTCAAAACTTTGGCAGAAGGTCAACAAGTTGAGTTTACCTTGACTGACGGCCAGAAAGGCCCACAAGCTGAAAACATTACTGCTCTTTAATACTGATTAACAACAGTATTAAATCGTAATACGAAAAAGCAAGCACCTGGTGCTTGCTTTTTTTATGCCTGACTGAAAAGTGCTAATAAATAGTTAGGGCATCAAGCGCTCAATATTCCAGCCATTGTCAGTAGCAGTATAAAGAAACCGATCATGCAGACGATGAGCGCCTCCTTGCCAAAACTCTATGCTTAAAGGCTTAACTCGATAGCCACTCCAGAAATCTGGTAAGGGAACCTCTCCTTTAGCAAAACGAGCTTTCATCTTTTCAAACTGCTGGAGCAGTAATTCTCGACTCTTGATTGGCCGGCTCTGTTGCGATGCCCAGGCCGCGATTTGGCTCTCGCGTGGCCGCTTAGCAAAGTATGCTAACGTTTCTTTAATGCCAAGCTTCTCGGCGACACCTTTGATCGAAACCTGGCGCTCCATCTTATGCCAAGGGAAGTGCAGGCTGACATTCGGGTTTTGAGCTATCTGTTGTGCTTTCTGGCTTTGGCTATTGGTATAAAAGACAAAACCTTTGTCGCTTAGATCTTTAAGTAGAACAATGCGTTGGCTTGGCGAGTGATTCTCATCCACGGTGCCAAGAACCATAGCCGTAGGATCATTCAGATCAAAGTCGATTGCCTG
Organism: Kangiella sp.; assembly: GCA_048268505.1. Classification (GTDB taxonomy): domain Bacteria; phylum Pseudomonadota; class Gammaproteobacteria; order Enterobacterales; family Kangiellaceae; genus Kangiella. Next base: position 359,577 of record JBLWVK010000001.1, read on the forward strand.
CTGCAACCATAACTGAAATTGGTCAATGGGGTTATCCGCCAGCTCCGAACGCTGAAGCTTGGTTAGCAGATATTCGCGACGCAAATCATCTATTGCCATAGTATCGTTTCAATCGTGTAAAGTTGTTCTGATATTAAAGGGCTCGTTACAGTAAAGTGCAAGCCCCTTAATCAATTTGCCCGCTGGCTGTAGTCATACTGAATCAGGATTTTTTCTTCATCGGCGCATCGCCGGAATCAACCATGACCGCGCCAAACTTCTTTTTGGGCTTATCAGTGGAGCTTGTCGATGATCCAGTTACTTTTTTCTTTTGCTTTTTCTCTAGACGTTTCTTTTCCCGAGCGGTTAACTTTTTACCGTTATCTTTTTTCTTTTTGCTGCCGGCAGCTTTACCGCTGGCCTTAAGCTTTTTAGGCCCTTTGTATTTTGCTGGCAGCTCTTTAATGGTTCTTAACTGGAATTTACCGCTGATGGCTTTTTCAATAGTCACCATCAAATTCCATTCGCGATGGCTAATTAAAGAAATGGCTGTGCCAGTTTCACCAGCACGTGCGGTACGGCCAATGCGGTGAATGTAATCTTCAGCGTTATGCGCCATATCAAAGTTGATGACCAGGTCGATGTCTTTAACATCAATACCGCGTGCAGCAACATCAGAAGCAATAAGCACCTTAATTTTACTGTCGCGGAACTGGGTCATGACGTGGTTACGCACACTTTGCGAGATATCGCCATGCAGTGTTCCTGCTGCAATTTTGTGGTAGCGAATCAATCCGCCGAGACGGTCTACCTGCTCTTTGGTATTACAGAACACAATAGCTTTTCGATAGTCTTCGTTGGCAAGTAACCATTGAGTCAGTTTTTCCTTATGCACCAGATCATCGGCGGTAATAATAAATTGCTCGATGGCGTCGTTTTTCGCTTCAAAGGAATTGAGGACGATGGCCTGAGGCTCATCCATCAGATAATCGGTTAAGTGCTTAATACCTTTGCTTTTTAGGGTAGCCGAGAACAGAAGCGTTTGACGTTCTGAGCTGCAATACCCAGCTATCGCCTGGACATCATCGCTAAAGCCCATTTCAAACATTTTGTCTGCTTCATCAATGACCAGGTATTCAAGGTCATTCAGATCACAACTTTCCTTTTCGCAGTGCTCCAGCATACGGCCTGGTGTGGCAATGATAATTTCTGGATTGTCGCGGAAAATTGATTGCTGATATTTGTACTCGGCTCCGCCGATGATTAAGCCGGTTTTGATTGAAGTAAATTGTGCCAGATCTTTGGCCTGCTTATTGATTTGACGCGCAAGCTCACGGGTCGGTGCCAGAATCAAAACGCGAGTGCTGGTATGAGGCGATGGCTTTTCCAGCAGCTTATGAATAATCGGCAGCAAAAAAGCCGCAGTTTTACCAGATCCAGTTTCAGCACTGACCATCAGATCTTGCCCATCCAGGATAGGTTTAATGGTCTTCTCCTGAACTTCAGTCGGAGTGTGATGCTTTAATTTTTCTAACGCTTTTTGTAATCCAGAATGGAGTTCCTGAAATATAGATGTATCTGACACGTGAATAACCGGTTGGAAATAACTGGCGCCATTTTAGCATTAAATTTTGTGGGGTGTTCATTTTTAATGCTATTTATAGCAAGTATTGCTGTCTCAGAGGCCGTTTTCTTTTGTAGGGTTTGTACGGACAACTCATGAGTTGTCCGTACGGCAAAGTAATTGTTGTCCGTACTGTAAAGTAATTTAGGGCGAACGCAATTCGCCCCTACGTATTTCGTTGCGCCTTTCTCTTTAGCAGCGGCTTCAGCATGCCCTCAAGTCCATTAAGTTTCACCTCATAAATCAGCGCTAATTGACGACCTAACTTGTTATTTGGGAATCCTTCTTTATGAAACCAGACCAAATAGGGTTCTGGTAGCTCAAGCAGGCGTCTACCCTGGTATTTGCCGAAGGGCATCACTTGATTGATGGCGTCGATAAGTTGCTGTTGTTGAGGGTCTTGTGCGTCTGTATTGGGCATTAGCTGAGCTTGTTGATTGCAATCTGAATATGAGTGTTTATGATGCTATAGAGTTTTAAAGTCAAGCCAAGAGTTAAGAGAGTGCCCATGAAAAATAAGTTTCTGAATACATTGTTACTAGCTTTATCGGTTACAGCTTTGGCTGCCTGCCAGCAGGAAGAGGCTGATCAGCAAGCCGCTAAAGCTGAGGTGGTGGCTGAAGTAGATGTTGCAGAAAAGCCTGTAGATTATAGCGCCAAAGCAGAAGAAATCAGTAAAAAATACCTGATTGCCGATACCCATGTTGATGTTCCTCATCGTTTGCTGGAGAAGTATGAGGATGTGAGTGTTGCCACCGAGGGTGGTGATTTTGATTACCCACGCGCGGTTAAGGGTGGTCTGGATGCGCCTTTCATGTCGATTTATACGCCAGCGGATCTGGAAGAGAAGGGCGGTAGCAAGGAGCAGGCTGAGCAGCTGATTGATATGGTTGAGAAAATGGTAGCTGATGCACCGGACAAGTTTGCTCTTGCCATGTCGCCGGGCGACTTGTTGCGTAATTTTAGACAGGGCCATATGTCACTACCGATGGGTATGGAAAATGGCTCACCACTAGAAGGCGATTTAGCCAATGTGGAATATTTTTTCGACCGCGGCATTCGTTACATTACTTTAGCTCACTCGCTGAGTAACCATCTGTCGGACTCTTCTTATGATGAAGCTCGGCCGAATGATGGCTTGAGCGATTTTGGTCGCGAAGTGGTTAAGGAAATGAATCGCCTGGGCATGATGGTGGATGTGTCGCACCTATCGGACAAGGCTTTCTACGATGTGCTTGAAGTGTCTGAAGTGCCAGTCATTGCCAGTCATTCATCAGCCCGTCATTATACGCCTGGTTTCGAGCGCAATATGAGCGATGAAATGATTAAAGCTTTGGCCGAAAAAGGTGGTGTTATTTTTATCAACTTTGGCTCAACTTTTGTTTCGCAAGCATCACGCGATAATTATGATGCCTATAAAGAAGCTCGTCAGAAATTCATGGAAGAAAATGGTGTTACTGCAGAACATGAAAGTGTTATGAACTTCACTAAGCAGTATCGTGAAGAGAAGCCATTTGAGTTTGCAGACCTTGAGATAGTGCTGGATCATTTCGACCACGTGATTAAATTAGTTGGTGTTGATTATGTGGGCATAGGTTCAGATTATGACGGCGTCGGCGACAGCCTGCCAACAGGTTTAAAAGACGTGGCAACTTATCCTAATCTGATTGAAGGCCTGCTGGTGCGAGGCTATAGCGAAGAAGAGATTGCCAAGATTTTATCGGGTAACCTGCTTCGAGTTTGGACTCAAGTTGAGAACCATGCCCAGCAACAATAATTGCTAACTCCTTGAATTTCATTATGATAGTTGGTGAACACATCAACTATCATCAAATAGGGGAAGCAATAATGAACAAGAAAATTATAGCGTTAGTTCTATTAGCAGTTGGTATTGCACTGTTCATCTGGGGTTACAACATGTCGCAAGCTCCGATGGAGCAGGCTCAAGAGTTTGTTACCGGTACTTTTTCCGATAAAGCCACCTGGCTCATGATTGGCGGTGGGGCTTTAGGGTTAATTGGGATTTTGCAGTTAGCTTTTGGGAAGAAGTAACTATTTTTAAAGTCACTGGATACCGCGGTCAAGCCGCGGTATGACAGTATCCGGCCTCATTTATCTTTATTTAGTTTATCAGTTAATTTTTCCACCTGCTGCATCAATACGCCATCAACTGCTTTTGCCCAGTCTTCTGTTTTCTGATTAACAAAACCTGTGACTCGATAGTTGAGTTTGAGGTTCGTTCTGTTGTCTTCGGTTGCTTCAAAGTTCCATGTCATGTAGCCGTTGACGGCTAGGGAACTGAGTGGGCCGAGACCGCCTGTCATGTTGACACTTTTGCTAGGGTTAATTTGTGATATGGTCATGTGCAGTGCTTGTTGTTCTCCATTGCGTTCACAAAAGCAGCCGCCAGCTTTGGCTTCGATGATCATTTTTGAGGCGTCGCCAAACCAGGTATGACTGTCCTGCCACCATTCACCAATCTGAACAAACTGGTCATAGGCTTCGCTGCTCGGAACATCAATGGTGGTGTTTATATTAATGACGAAATGTTGTTCTGAAACTTCTGTCACTTCGGCCTGTGATGCCGTTGCCGTGAATAAGATAAGTATGAGGACTATTATTTTCATTGGAATTCCCAGTTCTGAATTTGGTTTAGATTACTGCGATTGATGCAACAAATCTACCAGCGCCTGAGCGGCATTGGAGAGGGTTTTATTGGTGCGATAAATGATGCCCATGCTGCGTACCGATAGGTTCTTTTCTTCGCTGATGACCGTTAATGGCTTGCTAACCAGCCTTTCCGGTAATAAGGTCCAGCCCATTTTGCAGGCGACCAGTTTGGCGATAACTTCCAGATAGTTTGCTGTTTTTACTTTGCCGAGATGTACGCCAAGCGTTTCCAGCTGATGTTCAAACAGTTCGCGTGGGAAGGTATGAGCTGGCGGTAAAATACAGGGGTAGTTGCTGAGCTGGCTCATGGGGTTGCCGTGACTGAGTAGCTCATAATCCTGGTGGCAGACGATTTGCAGAGCTTCCTGCCAGATGAGCTGATGATTTAGTCGTGTATCAGCCTGATTGGGGAAGGTTAGCAATGCCAGTTCAAGATCGCCGCTGAGCACGCGATCATAAGCCAGTTCTGAGTCGATAAAGTCGATGTTAAGATCGACCTCTGGGTGGGTGTCGATATACTGTTCAAGGTAATCGGGCAGCAGGTGCAATCCAATATAGTGGCTGGTACCGATATGCAGCTGACCGCTGACTTTACCCGTCAGATCTCGAATTTCCTGTAGTGTACTATCTATGTCACCTAAGATGGCTGGTGCTTGTTCACGCAATAGCCTCCCAGCTTCAGTTTCGATCACATGGTTGCCGACACGGTCAAATAAATTGGTGCCAACAATGGCTTCCAGCCTTTTAATGCGTTTGCTCAGAGCTGGTTGAGTCAGCTGTAGCTTTTTGGCAGCCAGGGTAAAGGAACCAATGCTGGCAACGCTTAAGAAGGTTCTCAGTAAATCCGTATCCATGCCATTCCTATCAGTTATTGATTTAATGAAAATAATGAATTTGAGTTATTATAGGCGAAGTTCTATCATGCTCAAGTGATAGTTGTCACTGTCAGGACACTCTCGTGCCTGCGTTTGCGTAATAACAGCATAATGAGCAGGTAAACCTGATGGTAGACATCAACTTAATTCAAACTCTTTTTTTATACGTACTTTTTTTTAGACACTCTTTTTTAGATATATAGAGGTGCCAAATGGCAGCAAAAACTCTTTATGACAAGTTATGGGATGACCATCTTGTTGCACAAAATGATGACGGTTCAGCGCTAATCTATATTGACCGTCAACTACTCCACGAAGTGACTTCGCCACAGGCTTTCGAAGGCTTGAAACTGGCGGGTCGTAAACCTCGTCGTATCGAAGCTAATCTGGCGACACCTGATCACAATGTTCCTACCACCGACAGAACAAAGGGCATTGCCGATCCAATTTCCCGTATTCAGGTGCAGACTCTGGATGATAACTGCGATGAATATGGCGTGACCGAATTTAAGATGGACGATATTCGCCAGGGTATCGTGCATGTGATTGGCCCTGAGCAAGGTTATACATTGCCGGGCATCACTATGGTCTGCGGTGATTCGCATACTGCAACGCATGGTGCCTTTGGTGCTATGGCTTTCGGCGTCGGCACATCTGAGGTTGAGCATGTTTTGGCGACTCAGTGTTTGCGCCAGAAGAAAATGAAGAACATGCTAATTAAAGTTGATGGCAAGTTAGGTCATGGCGTTACCGCTAAAGATATTGTATTGGCAGTCATTGGCGAAATTGGCACCGCTGGTGGTAATGGCCATGCGATGGAATTTGCCGGTTCTGCAATCGAAGACTTATCAATGGAAGGTCGCATGACTATCTGTAATATGGCCATTGAAGCCGGGGCGCGAATTGGCCTGGTTGCTGTTGATAATAAAACCATTGAATATGTTAAAGGTCGTCCGTTCGCACCAAAGGGTGAGCATTGGGAGATGGCGGTTAAGGCATGGCGCGAGCTGAAAAGCGATGCCGATGCGCACTTTGATAAAGTGGTTGAATTGAAAGCCGAAGACATCATTCCGCAAGTAACCTGGGGCACTTCACCAGAAATGGTTAAGCCAGTTACCGGCACTATTCCTAATCCGACTAATGAATCGAATGCTGTCAAGAAAGAAGGTATTGAACGCGCTCTTAAATACATGGATTTGAAAGCGGATATGCCGATCACGCAAATTCCAGTGGATAAAGTCTTTATTGGTTCCTGCACCAACTCTCGTATCGAAGATTTGCGCGAAGCAGCGGCAGTTGCTAAAGGTCGCAAAGTAGCGGCCAGTGTTAAATTGGCGATGGTGGTTCCGGGTTCCGGTCTGGTCAAAGAGCAGGCGGAAGCGGAAGGTTTGGACAAGATTTTTATCGAAGCAGGTTTCGAATGGCGTGAGCCAGGCTGTTCCATGTGTTTGGCGATGAACGCTGACCGTCTGGAACCAGGCGAGCATTGTGCTTCAACCTCGAACCGTAATTTCGAAGGTCGTCAGGGGCAGGGTGGACGTACCCATCTGGTAAGCCCTGGGATGGCCGCGGCAGCAGCTGTTTTTGGCCACTTCACCGACGTTCGTGAATTAGAACTGCAACCGATTACTGGAGGTGCGAACTAATGGAAGCCTTTACTCAACACACAGGTTTAACGGTGCCTTTAGACCGTGCTAACGTCGACACTGATGCGATCATTCCTAAGCAGTTTTTGAAATCCATTAAGCGCAGCGGTTTTGGCCCGAACTTATTTGATGAGTGGCGTTATCTTGATCATGGTGAGCCGGGTATGGATAACTCTAAGCGTCCGGTTAATCCTGATTTTGTTTTGAACTTCCCGCGCTATAAAGGAGCGTCAGTATTACTGGCTCGCGAAAACTTCGGTTGCGGTTCAAGCCGTGAGCATGCTCCCTGGGCTTTAGAGGATTATGGCATCAAGGCGGTAATTGCGCCGAGTTTTGCTGATATTTTCTTCAACAACTGCTTCAAAAACGGTATCTTACCGATCGTTTTAGATCATGATACCGTTGATTTGCTGTTTAAAGAAACTGAAGCAAACGAAGGCTATAAGCTGGATATCAATCTTGAGCAACAAACAATTACGCGCCCGAATGGTGAAGTGATTAATTTTGAGGTTGAATCTGATCGTAAGCACAGCCTGTTGAATGGATTGGATGATATTGGTATCACTTTGCAACAGGAAGCAGCGATTACTGAGTACGAAAACAAAAGACGCGAAAGAGCGCCTTGGTTGTTTAACAGGTAAAATTACTCCAGTGCTTTGTTATTTAGAATTTTTTTCTGGGTCATTGACCAGAACGTCAACTCCCCATTAAAAAATTCTAAATGCCTCGCCCTGAAGCAATTTTCCGCTGTTAAACGCGAGTCAATTTATTCGTAAGGTGCACGTGAGGCACCGAAGTAAAAATTTTAAAGTAGTGCGTAGGTTGGATAAGCGAAGCGCCATCCAACAATAAGTGTCGGAAGGCGACTCGTTCCGAGCCTTTTCCGACCTGCGGTTAACTGTTTAATGTAGGGTGCGTCGTGACGCACCGTTCTACAAAACTCAAAGAGTAGAGTAATAAGATGACTAAGAAAATTTTAGTATTGCCGGGCGATGGTATTGGTCCGGAGATTGTGGGTCAGGCGACGCGTGTATTGGACGCGCTGATTGCTGACCATGGTTTGGATATGACTTATGAGTCTGCATTGGTGGGCGGTTCTTCTTTTGATGAACATGGTGTGCCTTTGACTGATGAAGTTCTTGAGAAAGCGCGTCAGGCTGATTCTGTTCTACTGGGCGCCGTAGGTGGACCTAAGTGGGAACAGTATGAAATTGCAGTTCGTCCTGAGAAGGCTTTGTTAAAACTGCGTTCTGAATTAGAGTTGTTCGGCAACTTGCGTCCTGCGATTTTGTATCCTCAATTGGCGAGTGCTTCGAGCTTAAAACCTGAGCTGGTTTCTGGCTTGGATGTGTTGATCGTTCGTGAGTTAACCGGAGGTATTTATTTCGGTCAACCTCGTGGTATTCGTACCAAGGGTAATGGCGAGCGCGAAGGCTTTAATACTTACGTTTACAGCGAAAGCGAAATTGAGCGTATTGCTCATGTGGCTTTCCGCGCGGCCATGTTGCGTGATAAGCGTTTATGTTCAGTGGATAAAGCGAATGTGCTTGAAGTGACTGAATTATGGCGCGAAGTGATGACTCGCGTGGGTAAAGAGTATCCTGAAGTCGAGTTGACGCATATGTATGTGGATAACGCCGCGATGCAGTTGGTGCGCGCACCGAAGCAGTTCGATGTGATGGTAACCGGCAATATGTTCGGTGATATTCTGTCTGATTGCGCGGCTATGTTGACCGGTTCGATTGGTATGTTGCCTTCTGCGAGTTTGGATGCCAATGGCAAGGGTATGTATGAGCCGATTCATGGTAGCGCGCCGGATATTGCTGGTCAGAACAAAGCCAACCCATTAGCAACTATCCTTTCTGTTTCGATGATGTTGCGTCACAGCTTCGGTGAAGAAGCTTTGGCCGATAAAATCGAAAATGCAGTTTCTACTGTCCTGGATCAAGGTTACCGCACTGGTGACATTTATACTGACGGCATGAAATTGGTATCGACCAGTGAGATGGGCGATGCTGTGTTAGCTGCTCTGAAATAAGGGTCACTATGACAGACCAAGGCTTATTGGCCTCTGATTTGACCATATCGCGTGCTGAGCACGTTTTGTTGGAAGGCGCTGAACTTGAGTTGGCGCCTTCGACTGTTACCTATCTTTATGGTGAAAATGGTGCTGGCAAAACCAGTCTGATGCGTTGCCTGTCTGGCTTGCTGCAAGCGGACAGCGGCAAAATTCATTGGAATGGCCAGCCTATCACCAGTCTTGATTCTGAATACTTCCAAGATCTGATCTTTCTGGCTCACGCCTTATCCATGAAGGCGGAGCTGACGATTTACGAAAACCTGAGCTTTTATGCGCACTTACGGGGCGTTAAGGATCCTAGGGCCCTGATTGATAAGGCAACATTGCAATTGGGTATTGGCCAGTTGCAGAATCGTCGTTTTGCCGAACTGTCTGCTGGGCAGCAGCATAAGGTGGCATTGTGCCGGCTGGTCATTGAGCCAGCTAAAATCTGGATTCTGGATGAGCCTTTTGTCAATCTGGATAAGGGAACTCGTCATTGGTTGGCAAACCTGATCCAAGACTTCGCTAAACAGGGCGGGGTGGTGCTGTTTACCTCACACCATGAAATCGAAGAGCTGGCAATTGATCAGCGAATAGGGATTGAGCACTGATGTTTAGCGCCTTACTGAAAAGAGAGCTGATGGTGGCTCGCCGCAACTGGATTGGCATCGTCATTCCTTTGTTTTTCTTTGTTATGGTAGTCAGCCTGTTTCCTTTTGGGGTGAGCCCTGAAGCGCCCACATTACAAAAGATTGCACCCGGCATTATCTGGGTCGCAGCCTTGCTGGCAACGCTTTTATCTCTTGAGCAGTTTTATCGCAGCGATTATCAGGATGGTTCGTTGGAACAGATCCTGCTTATTGCTGGTCCTACTCAGGTTGCCAGCGCCAAAATTCTGGCTCATTGGCTATTAACCGGCCTGCCTCTGGTCATCATCTCACCATTGCTCGGTATTTTGATGCAGATCAATCATGGCTTTACCGATTCCACTCATACTTGGGTCCTGATGTTGAGCCTTTTGCTGGGAACGCCAACTCTGTGTCTAATTGGCGCAATTGGTATGAGTCTGGCTCTGGCCGCTAATCGTAACGGCATGTTGGTGGCGATTCTGGTGTTGCCGTTGTATGTTCCGATTTTGATTTTTGGCACTTCAACAGTTACAGCATCGCTGGAAAATTTCAGCTATAATGGCCAACTTGCAATTTTGGCTGCACTTTTAATGATTGCGCTGGTAGTAAGTCCCTTTGCAGCTGGGCGCGCATTGAAAATTTCGGTAAGTTAGCTTCACAGCAAGCGACTGCCAATTAAAGACTGACTGACAATAGGTTTACAATTAATGGCTTCTCGTTGGCGTTGGTTTCATCAACTCGGTTCTCCTAAATGGTTCTTTGATAAATCCTCCAAATGGCTTCCCTGGATTTGGGCTGGCACCCTGATTTTACTGGGTATTGGCCTGTACTATTCGTTATGGGCTTCGCCAATTGAAGCGCGTCAGGGGCAGGGCCACACGGTCCGTATCATGTATATCCATGTGCCAGCAGCTGCGTTATCTATGGCTGGTTATGTGATTATGGCGATTGCTTCGATAATCGGTCTGGTCTGGAAGATGAAGATGGCTTTCGCCGCTTCCCGTGCAATTGCGCCGATTGGTGCTGCCATGACCTTCATTGCTTTGTTTACCGGGGCCGTCTGGGGCAAGCCTACCTGGGGAACCTGGTGGGAATGGGATGCGCGCCTGACCTCTGAACTATTGTTGCTATTTCTATATTTAGGCTTTATTGCTCTGCATTCATCCTTCGCAGAACGCGCTAAAGCGGACAAAGCCGCTTCTGTTCTGGCCATCGTCGGTGTCATTAACGTGCCAATCATTTATTTCTCAGTGAAATGGTGGAACACGCTACATCAGGGCTATTCAGTGACACAAAAAGGCGCGCTGGCTCCTGAGTTTCAGGTGCCGCTGTTTATCATGATTGGTGCATTCTACCTGATGTTTATTGGTCTGGTGATTATGCGTTTGCGCGTTGAGATTTTAATGCGCGAACAGAAGTCACGCTGGGTTGCCGAGTGGGCCGCTGGACAGAACGGACACAAGTGAGGGTTATAAATGAATAGTTTTCATGAGTTTATCTTTATGGGCAAGCATGGCGCCTATGTCTGGTCGAGTTATATTGTCACTTTTGTGGTTTTATTAGGTTTATTCTATTGGTTCCGATATTTATTGAAATCTCTGCGTAGCCAAGTAAAATCTGAGCTCAATTCCGGTGATTCTGGCCGCAGCCAAGCTAAAGCTCGCAAACTTAAAGTTGAAAAAGCCGAATCACGAGATTAAAAGATTTATGAAAGCACATCGTCGTAACAAACTTATCGCAATTCTTGCTGGCCTGATTCTATTGTCCGGTGCTATCGCACTGATCCTCTTTGCCTTGAATGAGAACATTAACCACTTCTACGCACCCACCGAAGTTAAAGAAGGTAACGCACCTTTAAACAAAACCATTCGTGTCGGCGGCCTGGTGGTTCCTGGCTCCATCGAGCGTTCTGGAGAAAGACTTTACGTCGAGTTTAAAATTACCGACAACCAGAGCCAGATGATGATCACTTATGACAACATCCTGCCGGATATGTTTAAAGAAGGGCAGGGAGTGATTGCAGAGGGGCAATTGGTTGATCAGAATAAATTGGTCGCGACTAAGGTGCTGGCCAAACATGACGAGACTTATATGCCACCAGAAGTAGAAGCGTCTTTGCAAAAGTATGGTCATCCCATGCAGCCACGTGATGGTGATGAGTCCAAACAACCTTCAGACAAATACTAGTAGGTTTTCCCCTTGATACCTGAACTCGGTAATTTCTTTCTTATTTTGGCGTTTATTAACGCCATTTTATTAGGCACCTTGTCATTCTATGGTGCGCATACCAATCACAAAGGTTTAATTCAGTTCTCGCACCGAGCATCGACCAGTATCTTCTTATTGATGCTTGCCAGTTTTGTCTGCCTGACCATTTCCTTCATCCAGAATGACTTTTCGGTAGCTTATGTCGCCAGTCATTCCAATACGCAGTTACCTATCTACTATCGCATTTCTGCGGTATGGGGTGCGCATGAAGGTTCCTTATTACTTTGGGTACTGATTTTAACGGGCTGGATTTTCGCCGTGTCAAAGTTCAGTAAGTCTTTGCCGGATACCATGATTGCCCGAGTACTTGGCGTTATGGGTCTGATTGCCGTTGGTTTTGTTTCTTTTACTTTATTCACATCCAATCCGTTTGAGCGCGAATTACCCTTTATGCCGATTGATGGCGCCGACCTGAATCCACTACTCCAAGATTTCGGTCTGATTGTGCATCCGCCAATGCTGTATATGGGCTATGTGGGTTTCTCTGTGGTGTTTGCCTTTGCTATTGCTGGGTTATTGCAGGGTGAGCTGGATCATAAATGGGCCAAGTGGTCGCGTCCCTGGACAACGGTTGCCTGGATTTTTATGACACTCGGTATCGCGCTTGGAAGTTGGTGGGCTTATTACGAACTTGGCTGGGGTGGCTGGTGGTTCTGGGATCCGGTAGAAAATGCCTCCTTCTTACCGTGGCTTGCCGGTACCGCCTTAATCCACTCGTTGGCAGCAACGGAAAAGCGTGGGGCATTTAAGTCCTGGACTGTGTTGCTGGCTATTTTAACTTTTTCTTTAAGCTTGCTGGGAACCTTCCTGGTTCGCTCCGGTGTGTTAACCTCGGTGCACGCATTTGCTAACGATCCTGTGCGCGGTAAGTTTATTCTGGTATTCCTGGCGATAGTGGTCGGTGCTTCATTACTGCTTTACGCGATTCAGTCAAGCAAAGTTCGTTCGCAATCCAACTACACTCTGGTTTCACGCGAAATAGCATTGCTATTCAATAATGCTCTGTTAGCGGTATCTACATTTGTAGTATTAGTTGGTACCTTGCATCCGCTACTGATTGAAGCATTTACCGATGGTAAGTCTTCTGTTGGACCTCCCTATTTCAACTTGATGTTCTCGGTGTTCTTTATTCCGATTCTGCTACTGATGCCATTGGGTCAGCAAATTAGCTGGAAAAAAGACGATCTTCCTGCATTGCTTAAAAAGTATGTTTGGTGGTTCTTAAGTTGCATCTTCTTAGGTCTGCTACTGACTTTTGGGCTTAACGGCTTCAGCTTTACCGATATTGAACCCATGGCAATTCTTGGCACGATTCTAGGTCTCTGGGTTATTGCTGGCACTGTCAAATATATTCAATTACAGTCTGCAAAAAGTCAGACTCGTATGGCCGGTATGCGCAAAATAAGCCGCAGCTACTGGGGTATGATTCTGGCACATATTGGTGTTGCTGTTACCACGTTAGGCGTCGTCTTGACTTCCTACTACAGCATTGAAAAAGATATTCGCATCGAGATTGGTGAGACTGCAGAGGTAGAAGGGCTGTCGGTTCACTTTAAGGACTTTAAAAATATTCAGGGGCCGAATTACATTTCATCAAAAGCTATTTTTGATGTGTCAAAGTCAGGCGATTTTATTGCTGAACTAAAACCAGAAAAACGTCGCTACAATGCTTCGCAAATGGTGATGACTGAGGCTGCTATTGACCCTGGTTTGTTCCGAGATGTTTATATTGCTATGGGCGAGCCACTGGATAACTCTGCCTGGGCCATTCGTGTTTATTACAAACCTTTTGTGCGTTGGATCTGGTTAGGAGCAATTCTCATGGCTTTAGGTGGCATTTTGGCCATGACTGACAAGCGCTACCGCGAGAAGAAATTTAAGAAGAAAGTATCTCAGGAGGCTATTGCTGATGGCCAATAAAAAGATTCTTATCACCTCGATCCCGATTGTAATTTTTACAGCGCTGGTGATTGTGTTCTGGTTTTCGTTAGGCTCCGATCCAACTGAGCTGCCATCACAACGAATCGGCAAGCAGGTGCCTGAGTTTCGTTTAAGTAATCTGCATAATCCAGAAGAAACCTTTACTAACCAGGACCTGCCAAAAAAGCCTTTTCTGTTAAATGTCTGGGCAACCTGGTGCGTCTCATGCCACGTTGAACATCCATACCTGGTCAAGTTTGCGAATCAGTATCCAATTCCGATCATTGGCCTGAATTATAAAGACGAACGTCTGGATGCGCTTAAGTATCTGCAAAAAGGCGGTGATCCTTACCTATTTTCGATTGCCGATGAAGAAGGAACCATGGGTATCGACCTAGGGGTCTATGGTGCGCCTGAAACCTTTATTGTTGATGGTAATGGTGTGATTCATGACCGCTATGTGGGCGTTATTGACGATAGAGTGTGGAATACTGTGATTCTGCCAAAGATCAAGGCACTGGACCCCGATCTGAAGGAACTGGAGGCTGCCGAATGAAGAAATTAATCGTAATTTTTTGTGCCTTATTAATGGCGCAACTTGCGCATGCTGTCATTGAAACTTATGAGTTTGATAGTGAAGAGCAGGAAAAACTCTATTACGAAATCATCAATGAGCTGCGCTGCCCCAAGTGTCAGAATCAGACTATTGCCGATTCCGATGCACCTTTGTCTCGTGATTTGCGTTATATCGTTCAGCAGAAAATTAAAGCCGGCGAAACCAAGCGGCAGATCCTGGCCTATATGCAGGAACGTTATGGTGACTTTGTTCTCTATGATCCGCCATTACAGCCGGCTAATTACATCCTCTGGTTCTCTCCCCTGATTATTTTTCTGATCATTTTAGCGGTAGTGGTCGCCAGAGTAGGGCGTCGTAAAGTAACCCCAGAAGCGGGCGATACAGACACTAATGCCAGCCCCTCAAACGAGAAAGGTGAATAATTGATGATTGCTTGGATCCTGTTAACCCTAGTTGTTCTGGTTTGGGCTGCCTGGTTATTCAGTGGGGTTTTTAAAGGCTCGAATAGAAAGCTGTTGTATGTGGGTATGTTGCTGGTCTGTAGTTTTCTAGGGCTCTTTATTTACTTCAATATGGGAGCACACGCAGAGCTTGAACAACTATCAAAAAAGCACGAATCATTCGCTGAATTATCCTTGGTTGAGTTGGCTGAAAAAGCACAACAGCAAGAAATCACTGCACTGGAGTTTTTGACTGAACTACGCCTACGCAGTGAGCTGGATCCTGAAAACAAAGAGAAATGGTTACAGTTGGGTCAGATTTTCTTGCGCTTCGGAGAACTGGATGAAGCGGATCAGGCGTTTATTCGCGCCATCGATCTTGAGCCAACGGATGCCAGTCGCCTACAAGTGGCGCAATATTTTCTGGAATCCGATGATCCGGCAGCCTATAAAAGAGCAGACCGCCATATTGGCCTGGTTCTCATGGAGCAACCAAACCATGAAGGTGCCTTGCTGATGCAGGGGGTGAATCAGTTTAAGCAACAGAATTATCAAGGTGCCATTGATTACTGGCAGCGTCTTCTTGAGATGCGTGACCCTGAAAGTCAGTCGGCACAGTTGATGCGTGAGCAGATCGCACGTGCCGAACATCAATTAAAACTGCAACAGACCAACAATCTTCGTGTGTTTGTCGATAATTTGTCTGAACTTCCGCTTGAAAAGTTTAGTAAGGCTTTTGTGCTTGTTCGCTCTTATGCCGGTGGGCCGCCAATTGCTGTACGCTCTGTTGCCCTGTCTGAGCTTAATGATGGTGTTTTGCTAACCCCCGGTGATGTGATGCTGCCCGATGTGGAGCTATGGCAGGCTGAGCAGGTTATCGTTGAAGTCAGGTTATCTGTAGAAGGGATTGCCCAACCAGGTAGTGGCGACCGGTTCGGTAGAACGGAGCTGCTTAATAAGCTGACACCTGGTGAACAATTTCACATTGAGATCAATCAAACTGTGAATTAAGTTTGATCCTTCCTCGTTTTGACGTGACTTTCACAGGGAATAGTGGAAATTTGTTGTTAAGCTATGTAACAAATAGCGAATAGGTTACTCTAATAGCCGAATGTTCGATGTTAAGAACACTTTTTAAACAACAAGTTAGGAGTCATGTCATATGTTAAACAAAGATAAAACTAAATTAGCTGTAGTCGTTTCTGCTTCATTAGCTGCCTCAGCAGCAATTGGTACTGCAAGCGCCGGCGACAACCCCTTTACTCTGAACGACCTTCAGTCTGGTTATAACCTTTCTATGTTTGACGGCCATGGTAAAGATGGCGAAGGCAAGTGTGGTGAAGGTAAGTGCGGCGAAGAAAAAGCCGAGAAAGCTGAAGAAGGCAAATGCGGTGAAGGTAAGTGTGGCGAAGAAAAAGCCGAAAAAGCTGAAGAAGGCAAATGCGGCGAAGGTAAATGTGGTGAAGGCAAGTGCGGTGAAGAAAAAGCCGAAAAAGCCGAAGAAGGTAAATGTGGCGAAGGTAAATGTGGTGAAGGCAAATGCGGTGGCGCTAGCTAATCACAGATATTGAGCAAACCAGTGGCGACTTCTGTCGCCACTTTTCCTTCAACCAATAGTATGGAGCAGTAGTGAAACAACAAAAACTGATAACAGGTGCTGGTTTAGGACTTCGTCGAGATTTTCTTGATGAGTATGAAGCTTTGGAGCAGTCTAGTGTTGATTTCATGGAAGTGGCTCCTGAAAACTGGATTCCCTATGGTGGTCGCTTAAAAGAACAGTTTAAGCGCTACGCGGAAAGATTTCCCTTTGTAATCCACGGCTTGTCGCTTTCAATCGGCGGCCCAACGCCTTTGGATACAGATTTTGTCAAACAGGTCGCGGAGTTCATCAAGACTTATGATATTCAATGCTACAGCGAGCATTTAAGTTACTGTAGCGATGATGGTCATATGTATGACCTGATGCCAATTCCTTTTACCGAAGAAGCGGTTCATTACGTCGCAAACCGAATTAAGCAGGTGCAGGATATTATTGGCCAGCAAATTGCCATGGAAAACGTTTCTTATTATGCCGCGCCCGGCCAGGAAATGACTGAACTGGAGTTTTTGTTAGCCGTCTTGGAAGAAGCGGACTGCAAGTTGTTGTTAGACGTCAATAATATCTACGTCAACAGCATTAATCATCGGTATGACCCCGAGCAATTTCTTAAAGCGTTGCCCAAAGAGCGCATCGCTTATGGCCACATTGCCGGCCATTATGATGAAGCCGAGGATCTCAAAGTGGATACTCACGGCTCGGATGTGAAGCCAGAGGTCTGGAAATTGCTGGACTTGGCTTATGAGCAATTTGGCGTATTCCCCACTTTATTGGAGCGTGACTTCAATCTCCCTTCAATGGCCAAGCTGTTGCAAGAAGTAGAGCAGATTAAAGCTCTGCAAACTAAATATCAGCAAGTACCCGCTGCTATTGCTTAGAGGTTTACGATGAACAAGCACTCTGAGCTACCCAAATTTCAACAGATTCAATTTGAATTTGCCAAAAACCTTCGTAACCCTGCCAAGTTTCAAGCTCCAGAAGGCATAGAAGCCCGTCGTATGAAGATTTATCAGGAGCTGTTTTATAACAATGTGCAAAATTTCTGCGCTAACAGTTTCCCTATTTTGCGCTCTCTAACGCCAGATGATAAATGGCATCGCATGATTCGTGATTTTTTTACCGATTACCGCGCTCACTCGCCATACTTTGCAGAGATATCCGCTGAGTTTTTAAATTATCTATCAGAGCATCGTGAGCCTGAGCAGGATGATTATCCGTTTATGCTGGAGCTTGCTCATTGGGAATGGATGGAAGTGGCATTGCTCGCCAATAAAGAAGATATTCTGGCCATTCCGCATGATAGAAACGGTGATCTGTTTGAGCAAAATATTGTGATTTCGCCACTTGCCGCTGCCAATGTCTATGAATACCCCGTTCATCGCATCGGCAAGGCTTATATTCCCGAGCAAAAGCCTGAGCAGCCAAGCTTCCTGATTATCTGTCGTGATCGCAAGCATAAGATTGAGTTTATGGAAACCAATCTGTTCACTTACCGATTGTTGCAAATCTTCCTTGAGCATCTTGAACAAAACAAACAGATAACCGGCAAACTGGCACTGCAACAGCTTGCCGAAGAAACCCAGTTTCCGAATCCACAGCAGCTTATTGAGGGTGGCAAGCAGATGCTGGATAGCCTGTTGCAACGTGATGTTATACTGGGCACCAACTCTTGAGGCGGTGTCAAAAAACCAAAAGAACAAAACTAGCGCAAAACCACTGAAACCTTTATCATTGCGCCATTGAAATACCGAAGGATAAGATAATGAAGTTTAACCGATTGATATTGGTTTTAAGTATTTTGACCTTATCAGCTTGTGCCACGACTGATTCAAAGAATCCCAAAGATCCCTATGAAGAATATAACCGAGGTGTCTGGGAGTTTAACCGCGCGGTTGATAAAGCTATTCTTAAGCCGACAGCTGAAGGCTATCAGGCGATTACTCCCGATCCTATTGAGAAGGGAATTTCTAACTTTTTCAGCAACTTGGGTGAAATCGAGACTATTATTAACGATATTCTACAGGCCAAATTTGGTAAGGCTGGGCGCGATACAGGACGTTTCCTGATTAATAGCACCCTTGGCCTGGCTGGCTTTCTTGATCCTGCGACAGAAATGGGCCTGAAGAAAGAAGAAGAAGACTTTGGTCAGACATTGGCCGCTTGGGGATTCGATTCAGGACCATTCCTGATGCTGCCTTTTCTTGGCCCATCTACAGCACGTGACGGGATTGGCTTCGCGGTAGATAAGATTGCTCTTTATAGTCCTTATGATGAAATGGATGATTCGCAAACTGAGTGGAGCTTGAGGGCGTTAGATTTGGTGCAGACACGTGCCGAGTTACTGCCACTGGAAGAACAGTTGGAGCAGGCGCTGGATGAATATTCCTTGGTTCGAGATGCCTATTTGCAGCGACGTGAATTCCTGATCTATGACGGTCGTCCTCCGATAGAAGATGACTGTGAGTTTGAAGAAGATTGTGAAGACTGGTAGTTTAATCGAAGTATCACTTGCAGGATAATTAAGCCATGCCGATGGACTTTAAAGACACACTGGTTATTGCCATATCGTCAACCGCCTTGTTTGACCTGGCGGAAAGCCATCGCATATACATGGAAAGTGGCGTTAACAGTTACGCCCAATACCAGATAGATCATGAAGATGAGCTACTCAAGCCTGGCGCTGCTTTTGGTCTGGTCCGTAAGCTTCTGGCTCTGAATGAAGGCGCTAAGGATAAACCTCGTGTTGAAGTGATTCTCCTTTCTCGAAACAGTGCTGATACTGGACTGCGTGTATTCAACTCTATTGAAAACCATCGGCTGCATATAACACGTGCTGCTTTTACCTCGGGCAATAGCCCTTATCTTTACGCCGAAGCTTTCGGGGCGCATTTGTTCCTTTCCACCAATCCTGTTGACGTTACCCAAGCAATAGAGGCAGGTATTGCCGCGGCAACCATTGTGGCGCCAACTCAGGCCGGTAACGAGAGTGACATCATTAAGTTTGCGTTTGATGGTGATGCAGTTTTGTTTTCCGATGAGTCCGAGCAGATATTCCAAAGTGGTGGGCTGGAAGAGTTTACCAGGCATGAAAAAGCATCCGCACAGAAACCTCTAGAGGGCGGGCCATTCAAAAATTTCCTGGCAGCACTGCATAAACTACAGAAAGAGTTTGGCACCGAAGACTGCCCAATCCGTACGGCTCTAGTGACTGCTCGTTCAGCTCCTGCACATGAGCGCGTGATTCGTACACTCCGTTACTGGGACATTCGTATTGATGAAGCCTTATTTCTCGGAGGTATGGACAAAACCAAGTTCCTCAAAGCATTTGGTGCAGATGTGTTCTTTGATGACCAGGAAGGTCATATTGAGCGCGCTCGAGAGCATATTGCCAGTGGGCATGTACCGAATGGTGTAATAAATAAAAAGTAGCTGGGCTACTAAGATTTAGTTACACCTCCTTTCTTGATATTTAACCCTGATTCGGGCATCTTGCTGGGTACTTTTAGAATTACCCGCAAGGTATCAGTGTGAATATCAGTATCAAATACTTCCTCTCATCACTTCTATGTTTTGCAAGCTTTACGTCATTGGCAGCCACTCTTGATGCTCCAGAGAGAGCCGAAGGCGAAGGTCCTTTTGAGCGCCTTATTCTTCGTGGCGGCATTATCATCAATGGTGAAGGCGCTCCGCCAACTGGCCCAGTGGATATCATTATTGAAGGTAACACCATCAAAAGCATTCGCTCAGTGGGTGCGCCGGGTGTTGCCATTAATGAATCTAAAAGACCTAAAGCTGGACCAAACGATAAGGTCATGGATATCAGTGGCCATTATGTACTGCCCGGCTTTGTTGATATGCACGGCCATATAGCAGGTAGCGTAGATGGGCTGCCGGCTGAATACCCTTTGAAGTTATGGTTAGCGCATGGCATCACGACGGTGCGCGAACCGGGTAGCTTTAACGGCCTTGATTGGACCTTAAAGCATCAAAAGCTCAGTCAGCAGAACAAGATCACAGCGCCACGCATTGTGCCTTATATTGGCTTTGGCATGGGTTGGGAGAAAGAGATTACTACCCCCAAAGAAGCACGCAAGTGGGTTCGTCATGTGGCAAAAGAAGGCGCCGCTGGGATTAAGTTTTTTGGCCTGCCAAAAGGCATGATGGAAGCCGCATTGGATGAAGCTACTAAGCAGGGTTTAGGCACTATGATGCACCATGCGCAACTGAACGTGTATGGTACTAATGCATTGGATTCAGCGCGTCTCGGCTTAACATCAATGGAGCATTGGTATGGTTTGCCGGAAGCCCTGTTCACCGATAAGACTATTCAGGATTATCCGCTCGAATATAACTACAACGATGAGTCACACCGCTTCACGGAAGCTGGCCGTTTATGGCAACAGGCTGCCGAAAAGGGTAGTGAGCGCTGGAATGCTGTGCGTGATGAGTTGATCGAGCTGGACTTTACCATCGATCCAACACTAACCATCTACGAAGCCAGCCGCGATGTCATGCGTGAGCGTGAGGCTGAGTGGCATGATGATTATACCCATCCGAAACTACTCGAATTTTTCGAACCTAATCGTCATTCGCATGGCTCTTACTTTTTCGATTGGACCACCCAGAACGAAATCGACTGGAAAGAAAATTATCGCATCTGGATGAGTTTCTTGAATGACTATAAAAATCACGGTGGTCGCGTTACTACGGGTTCAGATACCGGCTATATCTACAAAATATTTGGCTTTGGTTTGATTCGTGAGTTTGAATTGTTGCAAGAGGCCGGCTTTCATCCACTCGAAGTCATCCAAGCTGCGACATTAAATGGGGCAGAAGCTTTGGGCATGGATGACAAGATTGGCTCATTACGTCCAGGTAAGCTTGCCGACCTGGTGATCGTCGATGAAAACCCTATCGCAAACTTTAAAGTATTGTATGGCACAGGCCATTACCGCTTAGGACTTGATAATGTTCCGCAACGTGTCGGCGGTGTGAAATACACCATTAAAGATGGTATTGTTTTTGATGCAGAACAATTACGAGAAGATGTTAAGGAAATAGTTGAGAAAGCAAAACAGGCTAAATGATTCTAATCTAGCAAGTCGCCTCTGCAAGATGCAGAGGCTTTCATCATTTCAAGATCTGAGTTAAGGCTGGTTCCAATTCTGGATAGTTAAATTTAAACCCCGACTCTTCAAGTTTGTGCGGTAAGACCCTTTGTCCAGTCAATAGAATATTGGCCATTTCACCCATAACAAGTTTCAAAGCAAAACCGGGAACCGTCATAAAAGTAGGACGGCCTAAAACCTTACCCAGAGTTTTAGTTAAATTTTCATTAGTGACAGGGTTGGGAGAGGTCAGGTTAAAAGAGCCATTTAAATTACGGTTATCTATAAGATGTTTTACAGCCTGAACATGGTCGCGAATATGAATCCAGGAAAAGTATTGGTTACCAGAACCAAGCTTGCCACCAAGGCCAAGTTTAAAAGGCAATAGCATTTGTTGTAGAGCTCCCTCGTCGCCGAGCACAACCCCAGTGCGGATACAGCATACACGGACCCCAAAAGCTTCGGCCTGATAAGCCGCATCTTCCCATTGGCTGCACAGCCTCACCTGAAAGTCAGAAGCACTTCCAGAGGTCGAACCCTCATCCAGTGTTTCATTACCCCGAGCACCGTAATAACCAATAGCTGAGCCACTTATCAAGGTGTGCGGCTTTTTCTCCTTGCTCTCGATCCAACTCAGCAGGTGCCTGGTGGTATCTAACCTGCTATTAACTACTTCCTGTTTGTATTGATCACTCCAACGCTTAGCCGCCAAATTCGCACCAGCGAGGTTAATCACAACATCAGCATGCTTAACATCACTGAGCTCTTCCACTAGCGTCACATGTTTAAAATAGAAGTCGTCCTGATATTTAGAAGGGGTTCTACTAAGAACAATAATTTTATAATTGTCCTTCTGTAGTAAAGGAATCAAATTACGACCAATAAAGCCGGTACCACCTGTAATTAAAACCGTTTCCATATAATCCCTCAAGAGTCATTAAGACATAAAAAACAGTATAGCAATCTAATTGTGCAAAGTAAGTGAAGAGGTTAGATATTTGGTAGGTATTACTTTATCGGTTTGAGATGATTATGTTGGGAAGATAGGAGGTAAGAGTAGGGACAACTCATGAGTTGTCCCCAGGAAAAAAATCAACCACTAACACTCAATAATATGTACCGCTAAACCACCACGGGCGGTTTCTTTATATTTGTCACGCATGTCCATGCCGGTATCCCACATGGTTTTGATGACTTTATCGAGTGAGACTTTGTGTTCGCCATCGCCACGCAGTGCCAAACGGGCAGCGTTAATGGCTTTCACCGAGCCCATGGCATTACGCTCAATACAAGGAACCTGAACTAATCCACCAACTGGGTCGCAAGTTAACCCGAGATTGTGCTCCATACCAATTTCAGCGGCATTTTCCACTTGTTGTGGGCTGCCGCCCATAACTTCTGTCAATGCTCCAGCAGCCATTGAGCAAGCCACGCCGACTTCGCCCTGACAACCGACTTCAGCACCAGAAATTGAGGCGTTTAATTTATATAAAATACCAATCGCACCAGCAGTTAGCAGGAAGCGAATAACTGCTTTTTCATCCGCATTTTGATGGAAGCGCATAAAGTAGAATAGAACTGCAGGAATAATGCCTGCGGCCCCATTGGTTGGTGCTGTTACCACTCGGCCACCAGCAGCATTTTCTTCATTCACAGCAAGCGCATATAGATCAACCCAGTCCATGGCGCGTAACACATCATTCTCATTAGAGTCTGACTTGAGTTTACGATAAATTCCAGGTGCGCGACGTTTAACTTTTAAGCCACCAGGTAAAATGCCTTCACGATTACAGCCGCGCTTAATGCAGTCTTCCATCACACGCCATATTTCAAGTAACTTAGCTTTGACTTCTTCCTCGCTACGCCAGGACTTTTCGTTTTCTAGCATTAAAGTAGAAATACAAATCCCTTCATCTTTACAGATTTGCAAAAGCTCAGCTGCAGTCGTGAATGGGTATTTAACTTTGGTATCATCTTCCATGATTGGCGTATCAGCATCGATATCTTCGTTGACTACAAAGCCACCGCCAACCGAGTAGTAAGTTTTCTTGGCAATTTCATTGCCGTCTTTATCGAAAGCCAAAAAGATCATGCCGTTTGAGTGGCGTGGCAATGACTTGCGACGATGCATCACCAGATCTTTTTCTTCGTTAAATTTAAGCTCGGTGGTGCCGTTTAACTTGATCTTTTTTTCGCTTCGAATAGTTTCCAAACGTGCTGGAATAATGTCGGGATCAATATCTTCTGGAAGATGGCCTTCAAGACCAATCATAACGGCTTTATCTGAACCGTGACCTTTACCAGTCGCACCAAGTGAACCATACAGCTCGGCTTTGACGCGAGCCACAGAATCCAATAGCTTCTGTTCGGTCAAAAATTCAATGAAACGATGCGCTGCACGCATTGGCCCGACGGTATGTGAACTCGATGGGCCAATACCAATGCTGAACATGTCAAAAACGCTAATTGCCAAGGTGAAACCTCAAAAAAATCGATATGAAATTAATAGCCTGATTGTACTCGCTCTAGCAGTCAGTTGCTATGGCTAGCTAATCAGACCAGCTAGCGATATAAGCGCAGGTTATTGAGTTAAGGTTAAAAGTCGGCAGGGCGGATCAGCTTAGCAAACTGAACGATAATATTGGCCGTAGCGCCCCAGATATTGCGCTCCTGATAGGGAATGGAGTAGACCGAATAACGCTTGCCCCGGTAATCTCTATAGGAGTGGCTTTGATTGGTTGGATCGATGACAAAATCCAGCGGCACTTCAAAGGCATCTGCGACCTCATCTTCACACAGACGCATTTCATAATGCTCCTGAATATGAGCCACTACGGGCTGAATCATAAAACCTGAAATGGTCGGTTGTAGCGGAAGTTTCCCGAGGACATTAATGAGTTGATCGGGAATACCCACTTCTTCATGGGTTTCGCGCAAAGCGGTATGAATCAGGTCCCGGTCAGTTCTATCCATGCTTCCGCCGGGAAAGCTGATTTGTCCCGCATGATGGCGTAGCTGGTCAGAGCGTTGAGTGAGTAGTAATTGGAGGCCTTGTTCGCGCTCAACAATAGGCACCAGAACCGCGCTTGGTCTGAGTGTGGTTTCTTTTGGAGTGATTTGATTCGCACGTTGCAGTGCCTGTTCTATATCAATCAGTTTAATCATTGCTTAATACAGGTAGAATTTTACTCAGTTTATGCAGCGTTTCCTGATATTCATTGTCCGCTTCGGAATCAGCAACCAGACCACCGCCACCCCATGCGTAAATGGTATCATTTTCAGTGACCAGTGTGCGGATGGCGATATTCGAATCCAGCATGCCTCTAAAGTCATAATACAACACTGAGCCACAATAGATACTGCGGCGATGTGGTTCCAGCTCTTCAATGATTTGCATTGAGCGAACTTTAGGTGCACCAGTTATCGAACCGCCAGGGAAGCAATATTTTAATAATTCAATGGCATCTTTTTCCGGAGCCAAGTCAGCTTCGATGGTACTGACCAGGTGATGAACTGAAGTAAAGGTCTGCAACTCAAACAGTTTAGTTACTTTAACAGAACCCACCGCTGCGCTACGGCCAATATCATTGCGAAGCAAATCAACAATCATCAGGTTTTCGGCACGATCTTTAATGCTATTTTGCAATTCATCAGAGAGGCGTTCGTCCTCAATCGGATCTTTTGAGCGTGGACGGGTGCCTTTAATCGGTTGCGTAATGACATGGCTTTTGTGTTTTTGCTTTTTAACTTCAATGAAACGTTCTGGCGAGACAGAAAGAATCTGTTGTTGCTCGAGGTTCATGTAAGCCGAGAATGGCGCTTGATTGTGCTCGGTTAAATTCAGATAAGCATTCCAGGGATGGCCTGTGTAAGGCGCTTTAAAGCGTTGGGCCAGATTGACCTGATAACAATCACCAGCATGAATATAGTCATGTACTTTCTGGAATTTATCAGTGTAGCTTTGCTGGCTCATGTTGGACTGCCAGTTGTCGGCTAATTGAAAGTCTTCGAAGCTCGTTTTTTCAGCCTGTTCGTAATAACCTTCGAACTCACGAATAATGTCTTCCCAATAGCTTTCGCAATAATCGGAAAACTTAAGCAGGTAACATTTCTGATGCTCGTGGTCACTGACAAAGCCCCATTCATACAGACCCAAAGCCATCTCCGGCAATTGAATGTCTTTTTCAGCAATGGTCGGAATTTTTTCAACATAGCGACCGAGGTCATAACTACAGTATCCAGCAATACCACCATGGAAGGGCAGACGCGACAATTCTTTGGGTAATGGCAGGTAGTCATCAAGACCTGCCTGATAAAACTGACGCAAGTCTTCGAAAGGCTGATGAGTTGGCCTGATGTCGAGGCCAGTAATGTCAGTATGCCCATCACTGAAGCGGATCATGGCTCGTGGGCGGGCTAAAATTAGATCAAATCTGGCAGCCTGGTGAGTGGTTTTGCCGCTATCCAGCAATAAGGCCCACGGCTCGTCAGCGAACCAGGAGAAGAGGTTACGAATGGCTGCTGGGTCTCGGTAAGGAAATTCAACAAATTGAGCTGTGTTTTGTGTGTTTTTCATGCAGATAGATTAAAAAAGAGTCAATTTGACGGCTAAATCTGAATAATTAGCGTTCAAAATTTGGGAAACGCCATTGCCAGCCTGTATAATGTTCTGCCGATTTTAGAGGTTTGTTTGCTTCTTGTATAGCGAAGCACAAATTTACTCATTCTGACTGAGCCGTCCACGGGAGAGACTTAATGGCCACCATTAAAGCAGAAGACTTTATTGCAAGTGTTGCTGATGCCTTTCAATACATTTCCTATTACCACCCAAAAGATTTTATCCAGGCGTTAACCGCAGCCTACGAAAAAGAAGAAAGCCCTGCGGCAAAAGATGCCATGAAACAGATTCTGGTCAATTCTCGTATGTCTGCCATGGGCCATCGTCCCGTGTGTCAGGATACTGGTATTGCCTGCGCTTTCGTCAAAGTAGGGATGGACGCGCGTTTTGAAGGTGGCATGACCATTCAGGAAATGGTTGATGAAGGTGTTCGTCGCGCTTATTTGAATCCTGATAATCCTTTGCGTGCTTCGGTATTGATGGATCCTGCGGGTAAACGCCTTAATTCTAAAGACAACACGCCAGCAGTGGTGCACGTTGAGATGGTTAAGGGCGATAAAGTTGAAGTGACCTGTGCTGCGAAAGGCGGTGGCTCTGAAAATAAATCTAAATTTGTCATGCTCAATCCAAGCGACTCAATTGTGGATTGGGTTGTAGAGACTGTGCCTAAGATGGGCGCAGGTTGGTGTCCTCCGGGTATGCTCGGTATTGGTGTCGGTGGTACGGCTGAAAAAGCGATGGTACTGGCCAAAGAATCCTTGATGGATCCCATCGATATGCAGGAGCTATTGAAGCGCGGCCCAAGCAATCGCGTTGAAGAATTGCGTATCGAGATCTACGAAGCAGTGAATAAGCTCGGTATTGGTGCTCAGGGACTGGGCGGTGTTACTACAGTGCTTGATGTCAAAATCAAAGATTGGCCAACTCATGCAGCTTCTAAGCCAGTCGCCATGATTCCTAACTGCGCGGCAACTCGTCATATTCATTTCACATTAGATGGCACCGGGCCTGCTATGCTAACCCCACCGTCAATTGAAGACTGGCCAGATATGGAATACGAAGCCGCCGCAGATGCCAAGCGCGTAGACATGAACAACATTACGCCGGAAGAAGTGGCCAGCTGGAAACCGGGGCAGGTTCTGTTGCTAAACGGCAAGATTCTAACCGGCCGTGATGCAGCGCATAAAAAGATTAAAGATTTACTCGATTCAGGTGAAGGCTTGCCGGAAGGCTTGGATTTCACTAATCGTTTTATTTACTACGTCGGCCCAGTAGATGCCGTAGGCGATGAAGCAGTAGGCCCAGCCGGCCCAACAACCGCAACCCGCATGGACAAATTCACCGAGATGATGCTCGACAAAACCGGCTTGCTCGGCATGATCGGCAAAGCAGAGCGAGGTGATGAAGCCATAGAAGCCATCAAGAAGCATAAATCTGTGTACCTAATGGCCGTCGGTGGTGCTGCCTATCTGGTTTCAAAAGCGATCAAACATTCAGAAGTTGTTGCCTTCCCAGAGTTGGGAATGGAAGCGGTTTATGAATTTGACGTTAAAGACATGCCAGTGACTGTAGCTGTGGATTCTGAAGGCGAGTCTGTACATAAAACCGGCCCGGCAGTGTGGAAGGTTAAGTTAGCTAGCTAACGGATTGGCTACTGTTGGTCACCCGATAGGTGGGCGACCGAAGGAAATACCTTTAGGTAAATCCACATGCTCTTAAAAGAAATAGATTCCCGCCTTCGCGGGAATGACAAGATTTAAAGAATGTACGGTGCTTGTCGAAGCACCATAAGAAATAAGAAGGTTTAAATTATGAGTGCAGGTTTAAAATTTCGTAAAGCGGTCGAAGAAAACCATCCGCTACAATTAATGGGAACCATTACAGCATATACCGCGCGTATGGCTGAAAAAATTGGTCACAAAGCTATTTATCTTTCAGGTGGTGGCGTAGCTGCTAACTCGTTAGGCATGCCGGATCTGGGTATTTCGACTGCTGAAGATTTGTTGGTTGATATTCGTCGAATCACTGACGTCTGCTCATTACCATTGATGGTTGATATCGATACAGGCTTTGGTGGTGCATTTAATATTGCACGTACCACTCGTGCATTGATTAAAGCGGGCGCTGCAGGTTTCCATATGGAAGACCAGGTCGCGACCAAGCGTTGTGGTCACCGTCCCAATAAAGAAATCGTCAGTCAGCAGGAAATGGTCGACCGCGTTAAGTCAGCAGTCGATGCTCGTACCGATGAGAATTTCGTTATCATGGCGCGCACCGATGCATTAGCTGTTGAAGGCATGCAATCTGCCATTGACCGTGCCAATGCCTGTATCGAAGCCGGTGCTGACATGATTTTCCCTGAAGCGATGCGCTCATTGGAAGATTATGAAACCTTCCGTAAGCATGTGAATGTTCCTTTCCTGGCAAACATAACTGAATTTGGTGCAACACCATTGTTCTCTTGTGAAGAACTTGCAGGTGTTGGTGTTGATATCGTTTTATATTGCTGCGGTGCTTATCGTGCCATGAATAAAGGCGCTGAAACATTCTATAAAGATGTTTTAGCTAAAGGACATCAGCGTGATGTGATCGATATCATGCAAACGCGTGAAGAATTATACGACTATCTTGGCTACCACGAATACGAGCAAAAGCTCGATGAATTATTCGCGCAAGAAAAAGCCAAAAAGAAATAAAACAGACTAGGAGTTAACCATGTCAGATTTACCAAAACCAAAAAAATCCGTAGCACTGTCTGGTGTAGCGGCAGGAAATACCGCATTGTGTACTGTAGGCCGTACCGGCAATGACTTACATTACCGTGGCTACGATATTTTAGACTTAGCAGAAAACTGCGAGTTCGAAGAAGTTGCCCATCTATTAATTCATGGCAAGTTGCCAAACAAAGCAGAGCTTGCCAACTATAAGCGCAAATTAAAAGCGCTTCGTGGTCTTCCTGCTTTAGTTCAGGATGCATTGGAATTAATTCCAGCTAATGCACACCCAATGGATGTATTGCGTACTGGCTGTTCAATGTTGGGTACTGTGTTACCAGAGCGCGAAAGCCAGCCAATGAACGAAGCAAAAGATATTGCTGACCGTTTGTTAGCATCTTTCCCATCAATGCTACTTTATTGGTACCACTTCTCGCACAATGGTGTAGCCATTGACCTGGAAACTGACGAAGAGTCAATTGCTGGTCATTTCCTACACTTGTTACACGGCGAGCCATGCCCAGACTCTTGGGTACGTGCGATGCAGATTTCATTGAACCTCTATGCAGAGCATGAGTTCAATGCCTCAACATTCACTAGCCGTGTTATCACGGGTACAGGTTCAGACATGTACTCAGCGATTTGCGGCGGTATCGGCGCATTACGTGGTCCAAAACATGGTGGTGCAAACGAAGTCGCGCTCGATATCCAAATGCGTTACGACAGTGCAGACCATGCTGAAACTGACATCAAAGAACGTTTGGCGCGCAAAGAAATCGTTATCGGTTTTGGTCACCCGGTTTATACCGTCTCTGATCCTCGTAACGAAGTGATTAAGAAGGTTGCTAAAGAATTGTCAGAAGAGCAGGGCGACATGAAGTTGTACGACGTTGCAGAACGCCTCGAACAAGTCATGTGGGACGAAAAGAAAATGTTCCCTAACCTGGACTGGTTCTCAGCAGTGTCATACAACAAGATGGGCATCCCAACCGCGATGTTCACACCGATCTTCGTGATCTCGCGTATCACGGGTTGGTCAGCGCATGTGATGGAGCAGCGTGTTGATGGCAAGATTATTCGTCCGAGTGCAAACTACACAGGGCCGGAGAATAAAGAATTTACTCCAATCGAAAAACGATAAAATGTTTCGGGCGCACACATAGGTGCGCCCCTACCAAGAAATATAAGAACCAACAGACATGTCATCCCGTGGCTTGACCACGGGATCCAGTGACTTTAAATAAGTACGAGAATGCCTCGTAACTAAATACTTAGTTTTGAAACTTGCAACAAACAGCAAAACCAAATCCAACAAACACAATCGTGTGGAAACTTATGAACACAAACTACAGAAAGAAACTTGAAGGCTCTAACCTTGATTACTTTGACACGCGTGAAGCGGTTGAAGCCATCCAACCGGGTGCCTACGATAAACTTCCTTACACCTCAAAAGTACTTGCTGAAAACCTGGTGCGTCGCTGTGATCCTGAATCACTGACTGATTCACTCAAGCAAATCATTGAGCGTAAGCGTGATCTGGATTTTCCATGGTTTCCAGCGCGCGTTGTTTGCCATGATATTTTGGGCCAAACAGCGTTTGTGGATTTGGCCGGTTTGCGTGATGCAATCGCTGAGAAGGGTGGTGATCCTTCTAAAGTTAATCCCGTGGTTCCGACTCAATTAATCGTTGACCATTCGTTAGCGGTTGAACATGCCGGTTATGAAAAAGATGCTTTCGAGAAAAACCGCGCTATTGAAGAGCGTCGTAACGAAGATCGTTTCCACTTCATTAACTGGTGTAAAACCGCTTTTGAAAACGTCAACGTTGTGCCTCCAGGCAACGGCATCATGCACCAGATTAATCTTGAGCGTATGTCGCCAGTGATTCAGTCGCGCGATGGTGTTGCTTTCCCTGATACTTTGGTTGGTACTGACAGTCACACGCCAATGGTTGATGCATTAGGCGTTATCGCTGTGGGTGTTGGTGGTCTTGAAGCAGAAAGCGTTATGTTAGGTCGAGCTTCATACATGCGTCTTCCTGACATCATCGGTGTTGAATTGAAAGGTAAGCCTCAACCAGGCATTACCAGTACCGATATCGTTTTGGCGATTACCGAATTCTTGCGTAATGAACGCGTCGTTTCTTCGTATCTTGAGTTCTTTGGTGAAGGTGCTTCGCATTTGACCTTAGGTGACCGTGCGACCATTTCTAACATGACTCCTGAGTTTGGCGCAACGGCAGCCATGTTCTATATCGATCAACAAACCATCGATTACTTGAAACTCACAGGACGTGACGATGATAACGTCAAGTTGGTGGAAACATATGCCAAGCAAACTGGCTTATGGGCCGATAGTCTGACTGAAGCTGAATACGAGCGTGTGCTGACTTTTGATCTTTCATCAGTGGTTCGTAATATCGCGGGTCCATCAAATCCGCATGCGCGTGTTTCTACAGCCGATTTGGCAACACGCGGTATCGCCAAGCACGTTGAAACAGAAGAGGGCAAAATGCCTGATGGTGCTTGCATCATTGCTGCTATCACCAGCTGTACCAATACCAGTAACCCACGCAACATGATTGCCGCAGGTTTGATCGCGCGTAACGCCAACAAATTAGGCTTAACTCGTAAGCCTTGGGTTAAAACCTCCTTAGCTCCAGGATCAAAAGCGGTAACTCTTTATCTTGAAGAATCAAAACTATTACCAGAACTTGAAAACCTCGGTTTTGGTGTGGTCGGTTATGCCTGTACTTCCTGTAACGGTATGAGCGGTGCGCTTGATCCAAAAATCAAACAGGAAATCGAAGAGCGTGATTTATATTCCACTGCGGTACTTTCCGGTAACCGTAACTTCGATGGTCGTATTCATCCGCACGCTGATCAGGCTTTCCTGGCGTCGCCTCCATTAGTCGTGGCTTATGCCATCGCCGGTACCATTCGTTTTGATATCGAAAAAGATGTCTTGGGAACCGACAAAGATGGCAACCCAGTCACTCTAAAAGACATCTGGCCAAGTGACGAAGAAATTGATTCGATTATCAAAGAACACGTTAAGCCGGAGCAATTCCGCGCGGTTTACGAGCCAATGTTCAATGTTAAAGTGGATACTGGCGAGAAGAGTGGCCCATTGTATGATTGGCGCCCAATGAGTA
Source organism: Kangiella sp. (assembly GCA_048268505.1). Classification (GTDB taxonomy): domain Bacteria; phylum Pseudomonadota; class Gammaproteobacteria; order Enterobacterales; family Kangiellaceae; genus Kangiella. Next base: position 391,458 of record JBLWVK010000001.1, read on the forward strand.
CCTATATCCGTCGTCCTCCTTATTGGGAAGGCGCATTGGCTGGTGAGCGTACCATGAAAGGTATGCGTCCATTGGCGGTATTAGGCGACAACATCACAACCGATCACCTGTCACCTTCAAACGCGATTCAAAAATCAAGCGCAGCAGGTGCTTATCTCGATAAAATGGGCTTGCCAGAAGAAGACTATAACTCCTATGCGACTCACCGTGGTGATCACTTAACCGCGCAACGTGCAACTTTTGCCAATCCAAAATTATTGAACGAAATGGTGCGCAACGAGGATGGTTCAGTTAAGCAGGGTTCTTTGGCGCGTCTTGAGCCAGAAGGCAAAGAAATGCGCATGTGGGAAACCATTGAAACCTACATGGAACGCAAACAGCCGTTGATCATAATTGCCGGTGCAGACTATGGTCAAGGTTCATCACGTGATTGGGCAGCAAAAGGTGTGCGTCTTGCTGGTGTCGAAGTAATTGTTGCGGAAGGCTTTGAACGTATCCACCGCACTAACCTGATTGGTATGGGCGTATTACCAGTTGAATTTGTGGACGGCAATACCCGTAAAACTTATGCCATTGACGGCACTGAAACTTTTGATGTGGAAGGCGAAATCAGCCCGGGTGCAAACCTTACTGTCATCATGCACCGTAAGGATGGAGAGCGTGTTGAGATTCCTGTGAAATGCCGCCTGGATACCGCTGAAGAAGTTTCTATCTACGAGGCCGGTGGTGTGTTGCAACGTTTCGCTCAAGACTTCCTGAGTGGTAACGCATAAATAAGCATTATGTCATCCCGCGGCGCCCAAGGGCACTCCCTTCGGTCGTTTACCGCGGACAAAATCGTCAGGAGCGATTTTGAACAGCGAAGCTGGCCTCTGGTGAAATACAAGGTCGTATTTCATAATCCAGTGACTTAAAAAGTAATTGGGCGTACACACAGGTACGCCCCTACCATGAGAAAAACAAACCTCGAAGACGCTTTGCTCCTTCAAGGCTACGAAAAAACAAAAAGGCATGTCATTCTGAACTAGATTCAGAATCTGCTCTCTTGAAAATAATCGGGCGCACACACAGGTGACGCCCCTACCAAACTTATAAGATAAGGTGTCATGATGCCTAACAAGTTTCCTCCACAGATTAAAATCCCTGCCACCTATATGCGTGGCGGTACCAGTAAAGGTGTGTTCTTTAACCTGACTGATTTACCCGAAGCCGCACAGGTTCCGGGTGAAGCACGCGATAAGTTATTACTTCGTGTCATCGGTAGCCCTGATCCTTACGGCAAACAGACCGATGGTATGGGCGGTGCAACATCCAGTACCAGTAAAACCGTAATTCTGTCGAAAAGTACCAAGGCAGACCACGATGTTGACTATCTATTTGGCCAGGTCTCAATCGATAAACCTTTTGTCGATTGGAGTGGAAACTGTGGCAACCTGACTGCAGCAGTAGGTTCCTTCGCCATCACTAGTGGACTGGTTGACCCAAGTCGAATCCCAGACAATGGTGTTGCGGTTGTGCGTATCTGGCAGGCCAACATCGAAAAAACAATCGTTGCCCATGTACCAATCACTAACGGTGAAGTGCAGGAAACGGGTGACTTTGAGTTGGATGGCGTTACTTTCCCTGCCGCAGAAGTCAAAGTGGAGTTTATGGATCCTGCTGATGGTGAAGGTTCGATGTTCCCAACAGGTAATCTGGTCGATGATTTGGAAGTGCCCGGCATCGGCACATTAAAAGCGACCATGATTAACGCCGGTATTCCTACGATTTTCCTCAACGCCAACGAAGTTAATTACAACGGCACAGAGCTGCAAGAAGCTATTAATAACGATGGCAAGGCTTTGCTCATGTTTGAACTCATTCGCGCGCACGGTGCCGTAAAAATGGGACTGATTTCAGACATTGAAGAAGCCGCTAACCGTCAACATACTCCTAAGGTCGCGTTCGTAGCACCGCCAGCGGACTATGTATCTTCCAGTGGCAAGCAAATCAACGCTAACGACATCGATCTTAATGTTCGCGCTTTATCCATGGGCAAACTGCACCACGCCATGATGGGCACCGCCGCGGTAGCCATTGCAACCGCAGCAACCATTCCTGGAACATTAGTTAATTTAGCTGCCGGTGGAGGAGAGCGTGAGGGTGTTACCTTTGGTCATCCATCAGGCACTCTAAAAGTTGGCGCTGAAACTCAAAAACAAGGTAACGACTGGGTCGCCAAAAAAGTCATCATGAGCCGAAGCGCGCGAGTCTTAATGGAAGGCTGGGTCAGAGTACCTGGCAATTGTTTTTAATAAAATCACCCTTGTGCTTGACTCGCAAATCACATTTAAACTAAAGCCGCACTTAACATGTGGCTTTTTTTGTGGGATATTCAGTGTAGTTTAAAAAAGGGATACTTTATGCGTATTAAGTTAATTATTCTTATACTTTTTTGCTCATTGTTTTATTTGCATGGTTGCTCTACCAAGAAGCCTTTAACACAAATTGACGCCATTTCATCGGACTTGAGAAAATTCGAAAGTTCAGAAGAGTTTGCTCAATACATAGAACAAACAAAGTCTTTTGTTGATGAAAGAGATAAGATGCTCGAAGAGCAATGGACATCCGAATACGACGGAGTTGAAACAATAGTTGTAACGGGTAGTAGGATTGACCCATCCTCACTTCCAAGTATTACTAACAATCAAGTACAAGGCGTTGATGAAGGAGATATTATAAAGCGCTATGGTGATTATTTATTCGTTTTAAGGAAGGGCTCCATTTATAGTATTCGGTTAGGAGATGATGTTTCGAGTACTTTAGTTAAAGTATCTGAGCGAAAAGTAGAAGAAAACAATAGCTGGCTTAGAGAAGATACTTGGTTTGATGAGATGTTGATAGATAAGAATGTTCTACTAGTTACAGGGTTTAATTATGACCATGATTATACCGTACTATCTAGATTCGACATCTCAACTAATGGTGTGTTGACTTACAAAGATACGCACGTAATGGTATCAGAGGATTATTATAGTGGCTCTAACTATGGAACACGTTTATTTAAAGGAAACTTAATCAGTTATATTCCATTTAATATTGAATTGAGTAAGCATTATCTAGGGTCTTTCCCCAAAATAGCTCGAATAAACAAAAGCACAAATCATAAGCCTGCTAAACTTAACTGGAAGTCATTAATTAATGAAGAGGATATTTATAAACCATCTAGTGTATTGGATGATCCTTATATACATGTTTTTATAAATTGTCCATTATCATCGGATGTAATCAGTTGTAAAGGGGTTGGTCTTACAGGTTCTGGCTACTCTGAATATTACATTACTGGTGAATATATATACTTATGGTTAAATGGTTGGAAGGGTGAGATTGCTTCTGATCCTGCTTTTGACCTATTTAGTACTATTATCTATCCCCGTTCAACTGAGAGTTGGTACGATGATTATGCGGGAGAGTACAAAGACAGCCTTCATAGATATGTTAATTCCAAAATTTACCGCATATCATTAGATGATTTTAAAGTTCTCTCTTTCTCTACTAAATTAGTACCTTTCGATCAGTTTTCTTTTAGCGAAATTGACGGTGACTTGTATATGTTTGGGCTTGAAACTGAGGCTCACGGATCACTTATCAAAATCATGGAAGAAGACTTTCAAGATGATTTTTCACAGAATCCAAAAATTATAGCTCAGGTTTCAGGATTAACCGATCTCACAAATAATCGCTTTCTAAAGGATAGTTTTATTTATGGTGAGATGAGTGAGTGGGGAAAAGTTAAAAATACACAATCGAACATTATCGATCTTGGAACAGGCCAAGTAATAACCTTAGAGTTGTCACATAGTGCAGACCGGTTTGAAAGTCTTGGTGGCAAAGCTTTGGTTGTAGGAGAAACCAGGAATAATAACTTAGGATTAAGTGTCATACCTGAAGAAGATCCACTAAGTTTTAAACAACTGTTTTTAGAGGATAGGTTAGAAGGCGAAACTCGCTCTCATGCCTTCAACGCTACACGTTTAAATGACTACACTGTTTTTGGTTTAACAACTCAATTGAAGAGCAAAGCAGAAGACCATTATAACTATTATGTTTGGGATGATGATGTGCCATCAGATCTCACTTTCTTTAATTATCAAGAGGTTCTTAATACTTCAGGAACACTCGTTAGTAAGGAAAATAACTACAATGATGATTGTGATGTTTCATGTGAAGACTGGTATGGAAATACAAGACCATTCTTCATTGAAGACAGAATTTTTGGCTTATCTGGAGACGAGTTGATTGAAGCAAGATTACAAGGTAGTCAAATAATAGAAGAAAGACGAATTAATATAACGCAATGACAAGTAGGGTGCGTCGTGACGCACCTCTTTGCTCTTCCCTAAACTTCCTCCTATACTAAACTCCTGTGTCTCACAGAGGAGTTCTTTATGTTACACACCTTTTTGAAGTATCTCTTCTTTTCCTTTTTCCTTTCTGGGCTTTTAGTCTTTTCAGCTGATGCTGCTGATAAGTCAACGCAATCGGATCAACTTCCATCATTATTAGATGTCAAGGCCTACGAGGTCGAGTGGGGCGGTCGTCCCCGCGATCCTTTTGTAGCTCCGGATGGAATGGTGTGGTTTTGTGGGCAGGCAACAAATTATATTGCTCGCCTTGACCCTGAGTCGGGTGAGATGACGAAGTTTGCAGTGCCAGAAGGAAGCAATCCGCACAATTTAATTGTGGATAGTGATGGTTATGTTTGGTACGCAGGCAATCGCAATGGCCATATCGGTAGAATCAATCCTGAAACTGGGGATATCAAGCAATATCCAATGCCAGAAGGTGTTCAGGACCCACACACATTGGTATTCGACACTGATGAAAATATCTGGTTTACCGCCCAGCATTCGAATGTCATTGGTCATTTAAATATTGAGACTGGTGATGTGAGACATGTCACCATGACCAAGAAACGATCGCGTCCTTATGGTATTAAAACTGATGCTAATGACAATGCGTGGTCGGTTTTACTCGGTACCAATAAGCTAGCTTTTGTCGATAAAGAAACTTTTGCATTAAGCGAAGTCAGATTGCCACGTGATAATGCAAACCCTCGTCGCATGGAAATTACAGAGGATGGTAATGTCTGGTATGTGGACTTTATGGGCGGCTTTTTAGGTCGCTATAATCCAGAGGAGGAAGAGTTTACCGAATGGTTGTTGCCAGCAGGCGAGAGTAGCAGACCTTACGGCACCGCACTGGATGAGGATGGTGTGATCTGGATTGCCCAGACCGGCCCTTACCCGAATGAAATGGTGGGCTTTGATACTACAGCTGAAAAATTTATCAGTAGCACCGTGATTAAAGAAGGTGGCTCCATACGTCATATGTACTATGACCCTGCGACAGACGCATTCTGGTTTGGCATCGATACTGGTTTTATTGCGAAGGGTGAGGTTAAGGGTAAGGCAGAAGCCAAAGATAAGAAATAGTAGTTCTAAAAAAAATTAGCTCACGTTTTGATTGCCGACTTTATGTCGGCAATTTTGTTGGATGATGCCAAAGATGTGACTAATCCAACCTACATGGTGGGCCAAGGCCCACCCTACGATAAGAGCAGATTCTGACTTTCATCAGAATAACATGTCTTTTGTTCTCATAGATTGGGTTGGTCAAAGCCGCAACCCAAAAGCTCTAGTTAAGGTCACCCGAACTCTCGTTTACTATTTGGTATGGCCGTTTCTATTTTATCTTTTCTTATATTTCGTTCGTTGCATGATGCAAATATGCATTTCTAAATTGTTTGTTTATTGTTGGGAATTATAGGAATATGGTTTTGCTGGCTGTTGGTTCAGCCAGTGTTGTTAGGAAAAACGTAATGGAACTGCTATCAAGGAACTTAAAAATATCTATAAGGACTTTCTGAGTATGACCATTCGAACAAAATACTAATTAATCATATAGCACAAGAAGGGGGGATCTAATGATTCTTATATATAGGCTATTTGCAGTTTGGCTTTTCAGTATTTTTTTACTTGCATGTCAGCAAGAAGATTCATCTCAAGCAGAAGATACATCTAAAGAAGTGTCTGTCGAAAAGATTGAGGTAGTTACAGAGGAAAAAGTCGTTGAAGAAGTTGTTGACATAGTCGATTGGAATTCTGAAACCTATGTTCCATTTCCGGATGGTTATGGCTATATGGAAAATCTTGAAGTCTTACAGCAAGCGACGGATAAGGGAGATAGGAAAATTATTCGTGAACATGCCTGGAGTTTATGGGCGGGCATTATGCAACCAGATGAAAGTCTGGGCTGGCCATTGTGGTTCAGTTGGCCGAACACCAAAGGTGCTTTCGAAACATCAGGTCCGGGACCGATTGGAGGAGAGCAGGCGAAACCGAAAGCTAAGAAAGTCCATTCAACAATAGTACAAAAGAACCTGGAGAATGCACCGGATGTTGATACTCCTGCGCCGATCTATGATCTTCCGTCTGAGGTTGTAACGAGCTATCCAAAAGGCATTTGTAAGGATAAGCATGGCAATGATATTGCTTGCGACGGAAAGAACTTTGTGTCGAATGGTGACATCATGATTGCCACTGAGTCTTTGAGTCGTGCTGCGATGAATGATGTTCGTGGGCGTAAACTCTATTTGCAATCGACTTTAAATAATGAGCACGCTAAAGGTACTCACATGCTGGATCTGGATCAAAAGTGGATTGTTACCAAGCACATGTATTGGCCCGTTAAAGCCAAAGGGATTACGGCACTACCGGTGTGGAAAAATAATTTTGAACCAAGCTTTACTGGCTATGCGGGCTATGAGGTGTGGGACACATTGGTTGCCATTGACCCGTCCGGATTACAGGTAGGGCAAATTGCCAATGCGGAATTTTTATATGGTGTAAAAGACCATGAGGGCAATCCGATGGAGCCCGTGAAAGCTAAAGCCAAAGTGTATGCTCTTGATGACTTTTACTTTCATAAAATTACTGACGAAGACTGGAAGCGTTTTGACGAAGCTGATAAAGCGATTCTTGATGCTGCCAGCCGATGGGCGAACGGCAAGCCAATTGAGGTTGGTGATTATTTAGTGACGGTCGCCATGCATGTGAACACCAAAGAGTTAGTGAGCTGGACACTGCAAAGTGTCTGGTGGTCTGATACACCGAATGAGGGTATTTACTCTGCCCATCGTCCTGACTTGCCGCAGGCGCAAGGCCCATGGGATCATTATTTACTGACCGATGCTTATGCCGTTCCTGCTAATCCAGACGGTAAATTGGATATTGCGGTTAACCCTTATATTGAAGGTGTTATCCATCCGATTGCCACAAACTGCCGTAACTGCCATGTTCGCGCTGGCTGGCCGACGGGTAAGGTCGCTGGAACAGCCAGCTATCAGAACCCTGACTGTCCTGGTTTGTTAGATGATTTGACGCCAAGCAGTGAGTGTTTGAAAGGCCTTACTTTAACGGATTACTTGTGGATCATTCCTGATCGCGCGGTTGAGGATTAAATTCATCTCAAAGCTATAAGGTGGGCCAAGGCCCACCCTACAATTGGCTGTTAATTATATGGTAGGGGCAGGCCAGTGTGCCTGCCCAGCCATAGGCGTAACCCAGCATACCTGTTCTACAGCTAACTAAACCTTTCTGCACACCTGTGCATCTAACTTTTATTGTCTGCTATTTTTTGGAGCGTATTGATGGTTAGAGTTTCTCATCTTTTTTTTGTGTTTTTCTTTGTTTTATTCGGTTGCGCAAGTCACCAGCCTGTTGAGAGCAATGTTGAGAATCCGAAAAGTCATAATGATTCTAATGTTGTTCAGGTGATGGTTATTGGTAGTGAGCATTTTGCTAGCCCTGGTTTGGATGTCATTAACATTGAACCGATTGATGTCTTGACCCCAGAAAGACAAAAAGAGTTGCAAGCCATTGCCGAATCTTTGCGGAAGTTTGAACCTACTGTCGTTGCTGTTGAGCGAGTGACAGAAGCTCCCAATTATATTGATACTGGTTTTGAAACATTCAAAGAGTCTGACTTGTTAAGCAAGCGCAATGAATCCATTCAGATTGGTTATCGACTGGCAAAACTTGCTGGCCTCAATCGAGTACATGGCATTGATGAACAGCCTTCAGAGGGTGAGCCTGACTATTTCCCGATGCAGAAGCTGATGGAGCAAATCAATAAGCTAGGTCGTATGACTGAATTTCAAAGTATGATTGGTGATGTTACTGAGCGCTTAAATGGTTTCACTAAGGATAATGTTCATCGTGATTTAGCTGAATATTTGGCGTTGGCAAATACTGAAGGTAGCCCTTTGATTGATGATGATATGTATTTTGACCTGATGAAATTTGATCAGGGTGAATCGCAAGCTGGTGCTGAATTGTTTGCTTATTACATGATGCGTAATACCAAAATCATTTCAAAGTTGATGAGTGTCACCAAACCTGGCGATCGAGTGGTTATTATTTACGGGGCAGGGCATAAACCTTGGTTTGAGTATATTCTCAATGGACTGAGTGACTATGAGTCAGTTGATCCAGTACCCTATTTGGAGAAGGCTTCTCAGTCAATTAAACAGTAGTTTCAGCTTTTGGATGGCGCCGCTTGCGTAGCTTATCCAACCTACAAGGTGGACTAAGGCTACGAAACATTGGAGGTAGGGGCGCACCCGTGTGTGCGCCAGATTGGGTGCCACGGAATGATAGGGCTAAGAGCAGATCCTGAATCAAGTTCAGGATGACAAAACTTTATGGATTTGCTCGCTGTATTCTGTGTTTATAGGTTCGGTTTTACCAAAGGGGCAGGCCCAGCCATAGGCATAACCCAACTATTTACTCTGTCTTTTCTTTCATCCAGTCTTTCAGTTCATACCACCAATAACTCATCTGCGCGGCCATTGGGCCAAATGGGCCGCCGTTCCAAGGTAGTCCCCACGGTTGGAAGTTTTTATAGGTGTCGTTTTGTTTGGTGATTGCAGCAGCGAGGATTTCGCCAGCTGTGGTGGTTGGTGCGACACCATGCCCACCAAAGCCGATGCCGTACCAGACGTTCGGTGCGACTTCGCCGATTTGTGCCATCTGATGGCGCGCATAGCCCATCCATCCTTGCCAGTTGTAATCTACTTTAACGTCTTTAAGTTCCGGGAATACTTTGGCCAGATCGCGGCGCAGAATGTGGTCGAGGTCTTTCGGTTTATTGGTATTTGCATTAATACGCCCACCCCACAGTATGCGTGTATCTTTTAATGGGCGGTAATAATCAAAAGCAAAACGGGTATCGTAAATGGCGGCCTGGGTATTGATGTAACTCTGTAATTCATCGCCCAGTGGTTCGGTGGTCATGACGTAGGTTGCAATCGGAAGAATCGAGCGAGCAACCGGTTTGCATAAATCACCAATATAACCACCGCCAGACAAAACGACGTTCTTGGCTTTAATATCGCCATTAATTGTTTTAATGATCTTGGTCGCGTTTTGATAATCTATATCAAGCACTTTGCAGTCTTCGAAAACTTGGCCACCTTGCGATTGGATTTGTTTGGCGATGCCGCGCGCATAATTGAGCGGATGGAAGTGCATGGCGTTAGGTTCAAATAAAGCACCGTGATAGCGGTCAGTCTTTAGCTGCTCGCGAAGCACTTCAGGCTCAATGTATTGCCACTCTGTGCCCATCTTGTCACGCATAAAAGCCTGCTCATCAAGCAGCACAGATTGATCCTTGAACCAGTTAGCCCATAGGACGCCTTCATCCACCAGGTCGCAGTCGATGTTGTATTTCTTAACACGCTCACGGATCAAATTGACGCCCATTATGGTCAAATCATAAAGCTCCTTGGCTTTAGCTTCTCCAACCTGCTTGATCAGCTTTTTTGGGCCTAGAGAATAACCACCGAATACGAAACCACCATTGCGCCCCGAGCAGCCCCAGCCAACTTTATGTTTTTCAATGACTGCGACATTGGTGTGCCCGCGCTCAATTAAACTCAGAGCCGTCATCAGACCGGCATAGCCACCGCCGATGATACAGGTCTCAACCTCAAGGTTCTGAGGAAGTGGATTGGTTTCCAGTTTGGAATTCAGCGTTGCCGCGTAATAGCTGTTTGGATAATTGGCCATGATTAACTGATAGTAATTAGTGTTGTGAGAATCATAGAGAAAGCGTGTTAATAGTCAACTGGGCAGGTGTTGTATTGAGGGTGGTTGGAGGAGGGGTAGAATCATCTGCAACTGTTTGTAGGGACTGTTCATGAGTTGCCGGCACACCTGCATTAATAGGAATATGTCCCGGGGTGAATCTTGGGCAACCACATTGGGTTGCCCCTACCGATGTATTGGGGATTAGCACATGGCATCAAGCCCTTAACAGCGTTAGTATGAGGGTATTACCTTCAATACATGGATTAAGGATTAGCTATGAGCATCAATGTTGAATCAAATATTCGTCAAGAACCGGATCAGGTACTGGTGGATATCGCTAAATACGTTGCTGATTATGTGGTGAGTAGTGATGAGGCGATGGAGACAGCGCGCTTTTGTCTGATGGATACGCTGGGGTGTGGATTCCTTGCGCTGCGTTATCCGGAGTGCACCAAACATCTCGGGCCCATCGTTCCTGGAACTGTTGTTCCATTTGGTGCGCGAGTGCCGGGAACGCAGTTCGAACTTGACCCGATAAAGGCGGCATTTGATATTGGTTGTATGGTGCGTTGGCTGGATTTCAATGACACCTGGCTGGCAGCGGAGTGGGGACACCCATCGGACAACCTTGGGGCAATATTAGCGGTTGCAGATTTTTTGAGTCGGCAGGCAATCGCGGAAGGCTACTCGCCGTTAACCATGAAAGAAGTGCTGGAAGCCATGGTCAAAGCCCATGAAATTCAGGGAGTTCTGGCACTGGAGAATAGTTTCAATCGAGTTGGTCTGGACCATATCATTCTGGTTAAAATCGCCTCTACTGCGGCTGTTGCACACATGCTTGGCGGCGAAAAAGAAGACATCATCGACGCAGTGTCGCAAGCCTTTGTTGATGGACAATCTTTACGCACCTATCGACATTCGCCCAATACCGGGTCGCGAAAATCCTGGGCTGCTGGCGACGCCACATCACGCGCTGTGCGTTTGGCCATGATCACCATGACTGGTGAAATGGGCTATCCGGGAGCTTTAACGGCCAAAGGCTGGGGCTTCTATGATGTGTCATTTGGTGGCAAGGAATTTAAATTCCAGCGCGACTATGGCTCGTATGTTATGGAAAACATACTGTTCAAGATTTCCTACCCGGCAGAGTTTCACGCACAAACTGCGGTAGAAGCAGCCATTCAATTACACGATGAGATTAAGGGTAGATTAGATGACATTGATAGAATCGAGCTGACCACCCATGAGTCCGCGATTCGCATCATCTCCAAAGAAGGGCCACTGCACAATCCGGCAGATAGAGATCATTGCTTACAGTACATGGTTGCCTGCGGACTTTTGTTTGGTGATCTGGTTGCAGAATATTATGAAGACGATGTTGCCGGTGATGAAAGGATAGATACCCTTCGTGAAAAAATGACCGTTGTGGAAGACAAAAGTTATTCAGAAGATTATCACAACCCCGAAAAGCGCAGCATCACCAACGCCATCCAGATATTCTTTAAAGATGGAAGCTCAACCGACAAAATAGAAGTGGAGTACCCACTCGGCCACCGCTTCCGTCGCGATGAAGGCATCCCAGTGCTTATCGAAAAATTCAAAAAGAACGTCTACACACGCTTCCCAAAAAAACACGGCCAGGAAATCATAGACCTATGCCTCGACGAAGAAGCATTCCTTGAAACACCGGTTAATGAGTTTATGAATTTATTAGTCATATAATAACTTATTGATTTTGTATTAATTGCAAACCATACCTGCATTAAAATGTCAGAAAAATTTACGTTTTCTTTACAAAATGCTTGCATTGCACTCAATGCAAAAGTAAAGTCTTAGGCGGATTTTTGGCCAGCAAATGGCCGTTTGGATATTATTTTACATAGGATATAACAATGAAAAAGGTGATTCCCTTTCTTGCTAGCGCATTAGCATTTTTACCTCAGTCAGCCATTTCTCAAGATTCAATTCTAGTCGATACCGGTGAAGTTTATGGTCACGGTCCATACTATGGTGTTGAATCTTATGGAAGTGCTTCATATGTAAATGATGCGAGCGATAAGATTAAAGTATTTGATGTTTCAGATGCTTCAAATATAACTTTATCAGGTGAAGTAGATGTCGGTTGTACTGTAGATGATTTGGACCTGGATGGCTCAACGCTAGTTGCAAAATGTCCATTTGAAATTCATTTTTATGATTTAACGGACAACTTTAACCCACAGTTAGTTGGTTCCTATATTTCTACAAGCTACGCTGTTAATAGTGTGGAACTGTCTGGAGATCGTTTGTATATCGGTGGTGGTAATAGCGACATTGCTATTTTCAATGCCACTGACTTAGCAAATATCCAGGAAATAAATACTCAAAACTTCACTTCAATTAGTACTTGGGAGTTGAAAAAATCTGGAAATTACCTCTACACAGTAACAGATATTGATAAAGTCAAAATCTTTGATATTTCTAATGAAGAAAACATAGTTCTAGCCTCTGAAATTCTGGCAGTAGCTACACTTTTCAAAGATGCTCTTATTATAGATACCACACTATATGTAGCTGCAACCGATGGTTTGAGAGTTTACGACATCAGCGATATTTCAAACCCAAGCCTGACCAGAACAATTAACTCTGGAAGCATCTTTAATACTATTGATCTCTTATCAGCATTACATGTTGTTGGTAATAGTTTGTACGCGGGGAAAAATAATGCTTGGATATTTGAGTTTGATATATCGACACCTCAAGATCCAGTATTGTTAGATGAGTTTAGATATTCAACAGGAACTACCTATCAAATTAATGACAATGGAACCAATATGTTTATCGCATATGGCATTGATGGATTGGTTACAGCCGATATGCAACCTAACGACAAGCTTGATCACTATATTGTTTCTATATTACCAAATGACTTAAGTATGGATAATGGGCGGGTTTTGGCTACTGATGAAACAGGGTTATTCCATGTCATCGATATTTCTGAGCAGAGTACTTTTAGCCCCCAGTCTAGACAGCCCTATACGACAATTACAAACTCCGGAGAGATTAAAGGTAATACTGCTTGGATTGCTGTTTACGATGAACTACAAACACATGATTTTACAACGCTGAATCCTTCTGCACTGATAGATCTTCAGGAGCCAGCTACATCTGACGCGATTACCTTGGTTAAGGTGATCGATAATACTCTATACTTAGGTACAGATCGTGGGTTGGTAGCTATGTATGACGTCTCTGCTAATATTCCATCACTCATTGCCTCAGTAACTTTCCCAATTCATGCTGAAACGAATAGTTATCAATATATAACTGATATTGTTCCTTACGGTGATTATTTGCTTGCCTCTAGTCTAGAATCGGAACTGTTGGTGGCTGATTTTACTAACTTGGCAAGTCCGGCTGTTATTGATGTTCCTGAGTTGTCGGAAGTAGCGGAAGCTAATCTATTCGTGACAGGTGACAAGTTACTTTCTGCTAGTGGCTTGGGTGTTTTCTTAATTGACATTTCTGATATTGAAAATCCTGCATACTATGGTAATCAGTTAACTGAGCTTGGCTTAATAACAGCTGCCACCCGACTTGATGCGAACCAAGTGCTTTTAAGCTCTACTGAAGGTTTGCTAACTGTAGATATTGCGGATCCAGATAATATTACGCTTATTTCTAAAATAGAAAATACTCCTGAATTTACTAGTGTAGCAACTGATGGAAATTATGTAGTTGGGGCCTTGCAATATGAAAGTGAACTTAAGCTTTATAAAATCAATAAAGCTCCAACAGCGTCCGACCAACATTTGACTACTGATGAGGACAACTCAGTAGTTGAGTATGCTCAAGCAACAGACCCAGAAGGGGACGATATCACATTTTCAATTGTCAGCCAGTCAGCTTATGGCACAATGAGTATCACTCCAGATGGTCAGTTTACTTATCAGCCTGATGCTGATTATAACGGTGAGGACTCATTTGTATTTAAAGCTGAAGACAATTATGGCAATAGCTCAGAAGGCACAGTAACTATTACAATTAATCCTGTAAACGATGCTCCTTCTGCAATAAGTGTTTCATTAACTACAACAGTTGATAGCGCTGTCTCAGGTTCTTTCAATGCTTCTGATGTTGATGGTGATGAATTGACATATGAAAATACAAATCCATCAAATGGCTCGTTAACTGTATCAGGTACCAGTTTCACTTATACGCCAGCAGATGGATTTACTGGCCAAGATAGTTTTGAATATACGGTTACCGATTCAAGTGGTGGGACAGCAACAGCCACAGTGACTATTACCGTTAATAACCCTCCTTCAAGTGGTGGCGGTGGTGGTTCTGGAGATCTTTTGTTGCTGGCACTTCTTCTTCTAGGTCTAGCATTTAGAAGACAACTTAGATAATTAATACTTTCAGAAAGTAACAAGCCACATTTCGATGTGGCTTTTTTTTGCGAAAAAAAAGCTCCCGGTGAGGGAGCTAAAAGCGATATAAGATTGTTGGGTTAGGAGGGATCTTATATCTAGGGTAAGAACCTTTTCTATTAAAAGCTATGACTAATCCATCAGGTTAACCTATTTCGATTCTTAATGAGTGGTTTGCATGAAATCGAATGGAATAACGGTATCAATTTCATCACTCAGTAATGTTAATTGTGGGTGGTTCTGGTGAACGGACCGGACAATAGCTTCTAAATCATTGTCTTTAATGTCTATAAGCAGTAAATATTTGCCTTCATCGACTAAATTGTAATATTTTCGCAGTTTATAATTTTTACTTTCAAGACCTAACAGGCCACCGAGCCAGGTACCAAAACCACTTAGTAGGACCGTGGTAGCCACGAAACCAAAGGTGCTGTATAGACCATCAAGAGCCTGCATATTGTATAAAGTGGTGGCGACTATTAGGCCAATGACTGTGCCGACTATAAACCCTTTAAAGCTACCATTGAGTACATTGGTCTTGTACCAGAAATTTGCCGTGTTTAAACCGCGGCGCAGGACCTTGCCTTGTTTTTTAGCGATAACATGAAGATCGCTATCAGAAATACCGTGTGCCTTTAAATCCTGATAGGTGGCTTGTACATATTTGAGTTTGTCTGACTCATACAATAAACGACTCATAATGAAACTCCTGTAACACGAATTTAAAACTAAGCTATCAGGCGATGTGTGAAGAAAGCGTTAATACACGTGATTAGAGTTATTTAATTATTGATGGATTCCACTGATGGATTACAATGCATTGTCTACTAAAATGACAGTTCTTAATCAGACTGAATAAAAACTAAATATTTTCGATTGGGGGAGCAGTTATGGAATGGGATGTAACTAAAAAGGGCAATAATGATGATGGAGCCCAGAATAGTCGCGATGTCGGGCCCGAACTTGAAGAGTGTAAGATTAAAATCAGACGAGGCTTTTGGACGACGGTGTTTTTAACACTGGTTGCGCTAGGGATGACAATCTATGCAAATTTATCAGGAGGCATTGTTGCTATTCTCGAATCTGATTTATTTTATGATTTTGTTGCTTTTATTATTCTATCTATTGGTATGTATTATAAGAGCCGTGTTAGTGCCGTATTGGTTTTAAGTTATTATATCATAGCTCGGATAATACATTTCATGCAGACTGGTAAAGTTGCTGGCATCTTGGTGGTTGTAATAATTATTGTTTTGCTTGCACAGGCAACATTAGCTACTTTTAAGTATCACCGACTCAAAAAAGAGCTTAGCCCTGAATATAAGGCTACCAGCAAGCTAACCTGGTGGTTGGCAACACCTATTAATGTGATTTTAGCTGGTTTACTCTTTTTAGTTGTTTTGTCTGAATTTGGAATTTGGGCTCCCACATCATTGGTTAAAGAGGACTCGCTCTCTGCTTCACATGTCAACACTCTTTTGGAAAATGACATTCTAAACGAGGGGGAGCGTATCGAGCTATTTTTTTCAGAAGGATTAACCTCGATCTTGACTGGCGGAAATATCGTAACCGATTCGCGAGTAATCAGTTACGAAACGATGGATGATGATTTGTATGTCTATTCTGCCCCTTTTACAGAAATATCATTCGTAGGAATAGAGCAAAAAGGTAGTAATCTCTATTATAGTCAAATTTATGTGGAAACTTATGATGGGCAAGGTTTCTATCTGTTAGCACCCCACGAACAGAAAGAAGATGAGCAATTTGTAAAGGCTATTAAAGAGAAAGCAAAGCTTGCACAAGCTGAATCATGATCATTCATTGGCTTCACCATTCAATGGTGGAGCCATCCCAGGCAAAAAACTTACCGTTATCTTCTATAAATAGATTGTCGATAATCTGAAACATTTTTCGTACCGAATATTCGGCTGAAAATAGTTTTTCGGGCTTGACGTTTTGCTGGAAGGGCTTCGAAAGGCTGGTGTCTGTTGTTCCTGGGTGCAGTGCTATTACCGCAGTATTTTTATTTCGACGCACTACTTCGATCGACAATGTTTTAATAATCTGGTTGAGTGCTGCTTTGCTTGCTCTGTAGCTGTACCAGCCACCTAGTTGATTATCACTAATGCTGCCTACTCTTGCGGAGAGGGCGGCTAGAATTGCAGGTTGTGCATCGGATTTTTTTAACAGGGTTATAAAGTGTTTGGCGATGAGTGCGGTAGAAGCAGTATTAATCTGGAACACTTTATTGAAGTTGTCGAGATTGAAATCTTCTATCTTTTTTTCGGGCTCTAGTCCATTCGGGTCATGAAGTATGCCTGTAGCATTAACTATCAGATCAACGTGGCCGTATTGATTTGTGATCTGGCTTGCCAGTTGCTTGAGATGTTCTTCATTTAGCACATCCATCTTGACTGCCTGCAAGCCATTATCCATCGCCTTGATGTGCGGCAAAGGTGAATCATCGGTTTTATCAGCCGACGGCCTTGAACAGGCATAAACAACAGCATGTCGTTTCAGGGCTTGTTTAACAAACTCCTGCCCAATACCACCGTTTGCGCCAAATATGATTGCGATACTCATAGTGTTATTATTACTCTTAGCCGTGAATGACAAGTGAAGATAACAATAGGAATAAATGCTGTATGCAACCTATCTCAATTACGAAAGCACAAGAAGAAGATCTAACCGCAATTGCTAATTTGGCCGACATCATCTGGCGAGAGCATTACACCCCAATCATTGGGCCTGAACAGGTTGAGTACATGCTGCACAAGTTCCAGTCGGTGGAAGCTATGTCACAGCAGCTCTCAGAGGGAGTGAGCTATTACTCTTTATGGCTCGATGACCTGTTGATTGGCTATCTTTCTTTTTACACCAAAGGAGATGTCTTATTTCTGAGCAAGATCTATGTTTTGTCGCAATTACGAGGGCAGGGCATTGGCCAACAGGCCATGGAGTTTGTCAAACAGCAGGCACAATCCAAGGGGCTTGATCGAATACAGCTGACGGTTAACAAGTACAACACAGGCAGTATTACCGCTTATGAACGGATGGGTTATAAGAAGACTGAAGAGGTTGTGATGGATATTGGAGGTGGTTTTGTTATGGATGATTATGTGATGGAATTTTTTCTAAGTGACTCCTAATTATCGTTAGAAGCCTGCTTTATTTTCAAGTAAGATGGGGACTGCTTAATAAGAGGGAAGCACTATGACAATTTTAATCCGTTCGATATTTGTACTATTTTTAGCCTTGGGTTTAGCGGCTTGCAGCAGTGAACCTACTTTTGATGCTACCAATGATCAAACCATGGAAGCTTCTATGCAGGAAATGACTAAAGACATGACCGAAGAAGAAAAAATGGAATTAGGTCAGGCGGTTATGAGTATCGCAATGCAGGTTGGCTTTAGCTCTATGGGCGATGAAGAAAAAATCGAGAAAGAGCTTAAAGACAAGCTTCATGGCAAGACTGCAAAAGAAATTATTGAACAGGCTAACGGCAACTAATAGTAGCTTGATCATTTTAAGGAAACCGGCGCTTGCCGGTTTTTTAGTGCCTTGGATTTTTATAAGCTTTTACTAATCTATTGATTATTCTCATTATTAATGCAAAAAAGACTTGATCTGTAAATAAGAATTGTTATCATTTGCATCCTCATTCTTAAGGGTTGCAAAATAATGAAACAATCAGTCATTTCTATCGCTGTTCTAGCAGCATTATCTAGCATAGCTTTATCCGAAAAAGTGTACGCAGCAGAAGAGGGTGCTTCTCAACCGTCAACCAGCAAGGATGACGCTGAAGTATTAACCATCATGGCCACCCGCGCGCCATTGCCAGCAAGCTCTGTGCCTGCCACCATTACTGTTATTGATGGTGAAGAAATCCGCTTGCAGTTGTCGGTAGCCAATTCGTTGTCGGACATTCTGGGCAATTTAGTACCTTCATTTAGTCCATCACGCCAAAAACTGACCAGTTCAGGTGAAACCTTACGTGGTCGTAAGCCTTTGTATCTTATCGACGGCGTACCTCAATCCAATCCATTAAGAGACGGTGCCAGAGCCGCAAATACTATTGACCCGCTAATGATTGAAAGGGTCGAAATCATCCACGGTGCCAGCGCCATTCAGGGCATGGGTGCAAGCGGTGGGATCATTAATATTGTCACCAAATCAGCCAGCGGCACTTCGCAGGAAGTTAATGCCGGATTCTCTACACAGCCGACCGATGTTTCAGATAGCCTGAGCTACCATGCCGGCTATCTTTGGAGTCATGGAGAGGACGATTACGAAATTATGTTGGGCGCACACTTGCGTGAGTCTGGCCTGTATTTTGATGGTGAAGGTAACACCATTGGTGTGGATACCACGCAGGGCGACACCATGGATTCATCCAGCCAGGACTTCTTCGGCAAGTTTGTCTATCGCTTGAATGATGAGCAAGAAGTTCGATTCATGCTCAATCATTATCAGCTGGCTTCTAATGGTGACTACATTACGATTACCGGTGATCGTGCTGCGGGCATTCCTGCAATTTCTGAGCGCGGCATACTGGAGGGTGACCCTGCTGAGAATGAAATCACGACAGCCAGTTTTGAATTAAGAGATTCGGATTTTCTTGGCGGCTCATTGAACTGGCAGCTTTTCTCGCAGGACTTTTCAGCACTTTATGGCGGTGGCACCTTTGCGACATTCCAGGATCCTGCATACGGAACGGACATCTTCGACCAGTCGCGTAACGATTCTAATAAGCTTGGTTCGCGCGTGACTCTGAATTGGCAACAAATTGGCGATATGCCAATTGATATGACGGCCGGTGTCGACTTCCTTGAAGATACTACTTATCAGGAGCTGGCGCAGACAGGTCGTAAATGGGTTCCGGAAACCAGCTTTGAAAACTGGGCTTCTTATGTACAAGCCCGTTATATGAACAATGGTCTGACTTTGAGTGCGGGCTTGCGTTATGAGTACGGCAGTCTGCAAGTGGATGACTTTACCACTTTATATTCTTACAACAGTACTTTTGTAGAAGGCGGTGATCCATCATTTAACGAGCTGTTAACAAACTTTGGTGCGGTTTATAACTTTAATGATCAATGGCGTGGATTCATCAGTATTTCTGAGGCTTTCAGTATGCCTGATGTGGGTCGTGTGTTACGTGCAATTGATCAGCCTGACCAGGATGTTGATGATTTCCTGAACCTACAGCCAGTTATTACTGATAACCATGAAGTCGGTGTTGAATACCGTGGTGATAACCTGAATGCTTCATTGAGCTACTTTGAGTCGAACTCAGATCTGGGTGCCCGTTTATCTCCAAATGTTGATGGTATTTATATCGTGAATCGTGAGAAAACTGAGATTTCAGGCTTTGAACTTGATACCAATTATGCACTGAACAACGATGCCACTATTGGCTTGATGTATGCGGATACTGACGGTGACTTTGACAGTGATGAAGATGGTCGTGTGGATAGTCCGCTAGGCGGTAGTAACATGACGCCACGTCGTCTGAACCTGTATTGGACTCAGTATTGGAATGGCGACATCAGCACTCGTCTGCAATGGAACAAGCTGTTTGACCGCAATATCTATTCTGGCGCTCAAGCCATCAATAACTTCGATGGTTACGACACTTTAGATTTCACCATGAACATTGCAAGTAACAATGCCGGTGACTTCACCATTGGTCTGGAAAACCTGCTGGATGAATATTACTTCACTTACTATGCACAGACTGCTGGCAATGATGCCCGTAATTTCACAGGACGCGGGCGTACGGTCAGTGTGAATTGGCGCTTTCAGTGGTAAGTGACTCAATGGCAATTGACATAAAAAGTCACGATCCGCTAAACCCTAGTCGATAACCCCTAATCGATAACTACTATGCGCTTTAGACGAATCATTACCATCCTGCACAAATGGCTGGGCCTTGCGCTCAGCCTTTGGCTTTTATTGATTGCTGTAACTGGCAGCCTGCTACTTTTTAAAACCGAACTATTGCAAGTTACCTATCCGCAACTGAATTTACCTGAGACTCCTTCTCAAAAACAGGCTGCACAGGTTTTTGATCAGCATCCAGCCAATTATGGTTTTCTGCCTTCTGAATATCATCCATGGGTAGAGACAGTCGATGATCAAGGCTCTCATCATTATTACTCCGGCGAGGGTGAGTTGCTTTTGTCGCGATCAGCAATGGGAGACTGGATTGATTGGATGGTGGAGTTTCATCACCATCTTTTTTTGCATGACTTAGGCAAGGAGCTGCAGGGCATTTTTGGTATTGGCTGTCTATTATTGATTTTCTCCGGCCTTATCAAGTGGTGGCCGCGAAAACGGTTGAGTAAGAAAGACTTCTCAATTCGATTGTCAAAGCCAAGCGAGAAGCAGTGGGGCCAGACCTTGTGGCAATTCCACAGAACGTTTGGCGTGATATTGTTTGTACCAATTTTGATCGCCGTCGCTACCGGTACCGCCATGATGTATAGCACGGCAGTGGGTTCTGCGTTAAAAACGCTATTTTCACAGCAAGGAGAAATGCGTCCAGCAATTGAGATCCCAACAGTTAAAAGTGCCAGCTGGCAGGAGCGGTTTGCAGTAGCTGAAGTCATAATGCCAGAAGCGCGACCTAAATTGATTTCTTGGGCTTCAAACAGTATGCGAATGGCCCAGCCTGAAGAGTGGCACAAAAATGGCCGAACACGCATAGCATTTGATCCTGAAACCCACCAGATTACCCAGTGGACCAATATTAGAGAGCAGACTTTGGGTTATCGACTGGCGCAAAAAGTCTATCCGCTGCATATTGCCAATATTGGTGGAAACACCTATCTAACGCTGATTTTCCTGAGCGGAGTGGTCTTGATTTTATTGTCGGTTACTGGTGTCTGGTTTTGGGTGTGGTGCAGGCAAAAGCGTAGGGTTAGGAATTAGAGTTGTAAATTATTTCGCCATTTGGCGAGTTCCTTTTACGGAATACGTCCCTGTATTCCGCTAAAGCCAGCGTCGCTTCACTCCGCTGTTCAAATTTGCTCCAGACAAATTTGTCTTTGCCTAGGAACCACAAAATCGTAAGGAACGATTTTGAATAGCGAAGCTAACCCGCAGGGTGAAGTACATGGATGTACTTCATAAAAGAAACGACACCCCGATATTGAGGCCACGCTTCGCGTGACTTCCTGCGCCACTTCCAAAATACTTAACGCAGGGTCTGCCCCCTTGGGTACCAGAATTTACATCATATCTCCCTAAAGGGATTTCCTTTGGTCACTTTTGCTGAAAATTCTTATCAAAATCATCTCCCTAAAGGGATTCCCTTTGGTCACACATTTTGATTGCTATATTTCGTACGTGTATTAGCTCAATATAAGGGGATATTGGTGCTAGCTTTTGGCCTTATTGCTTAGTTGAGTATTCGACTTAAGACTTCTTTACGTAGGCGGCAATGATGACGATTCGTTGTCCGTTGACGCGTCCTTCTATATGTAATGGATTATCGCTTAATGAAATGCCGCGTACTGCGGTGCCGCGTTTGGCTGTGAAGCCTCCGCCTTTGACGTCGAGATCTTTGATCAGTACAACGTTGTCGCCTGCCTGAAGTGGGGTGCCATTGCTGTCGAGGGTGGGTTCGCGCGAATCATCGGCTAGTGCCATTTCTGCCCATGAGCGGGTTTCTTCATCCATGTACATCATATCGAGCTGATCCTGCGCCCAGGTTTCGCCCATGCCGGCCAGTTTCTTTAGCATTCTCCAGGATACGACTTGAACAGCCGGAACCTGGCTCCACATGGAGTCATTGAGGCATCGCCAATGATTAACGTCAATTGATTCAGGGGTTTCTAGCTGGCTAGAGCAAGTGGAGCAAACTAGCACGCATTTATCGGAGTTCGCTTCTGCAGGTGGGACTTCGTAAACTGAAAGGTTGTCGGTTGAGCCGCAAAGTTCACACTGGTTATTGGCGCGCTCGGTTAGGGTATTAAGAATGCTCATGGCAGTTGCTCCCTGAAAAAGGCGCTATTATGCCTCTTTCAGGGCTGAAATAAAACGAACAAATGTATGGGGCTATTTCATTGCTAACGTTCATTGTTAGTGCATTCGCTCCATGATGTCCATCGGAATGGTTGTTTCAACTTCGTCACTTACCAGCTTTAGACTAGGGTGGTAGTTAAGGACACTCTTTACGTGTTTTGCTTCTGACAGACTCAAGTCAACCAACAATAGGTATTCACCCTCATCAACGAAGTGATAAAAGTCTTTTAATGCGTGGTTCTTAGACTGCAGGCCGATAAAGCCGCCCAGCCAGACGCCAAAGCCTGTAAAAACCACGAGGGTAAAGAGTATTCCTAAAAAGCCATAATAGCCGCTGAAAACATCAAAGGCCGCAAAAAACAGGCTGGCGAGAATACCTGCAGCCAGGCCATAGCGAACACCCTGACTCCAACCATTGAGAATATCGGTTTTATACCAGCTGTTAGCAGCGTTCAGGCCGCGTCGAAGGAGTTGTCCATCCATTTTAGCGATGACGTGAAGGTGACCATCTTCAACACCTGCATCGCGAAGATCCTTATAGGTGTTTTCAATTTCTGCGAGATTGTCGCAACGATAGAGTAAGCGTGACATGATAAACCTCCTTATCTAGTCCTACTTAGATTCTAGTATATCATTTCTTTGTATGAAAAATGTACAGTTGTGCTCGTTATTACAACTTTTCTCAGATCTGGTCTAATTTCCCTTTTTTTACCCGCCTGGTTCCTGTTTTGCCTTGTGTTTCAAGTGCATTTAAGTGGCTCTATTGATTAGATAAATAGGTCGATGACATTTTCTTGTTAATTTATACATACAAAAGAGGATAGTTTTATGAAGAATTTGATTTTAGGTGCCACATTAACGGTTGGTTTTATCGCAAGTAGCCACGCGTTCGTTCCGGGTGGTACGGATAATATGCCATGGAAAGCGTCTGCTGATGTGGCTAATAATGTATCAGCCCATACCAGTATTGTTGTGACGGCCGCGACTTATACAGAATGTGCGCAGCAATTTCAAAATGCCATGGACAGCCATGCTTACTATCACGGTGATATTTTCGAAAATATCAGATACTGTACATATAAGCCGTTTAATTATGCGGTCGGTGGCTGGGTTGAGCTGGAACTGGAAAGAGAACTTAAAGAACTCGAAGAAGCTCACAACATCAAAGACTACACATCTAAAAGAGATGCTTTAATTGAGGAGTACAATAAAAGTAATCCTGAGCTGCCACCAGCACCGAGAAAGTAAGACTTTATTATCCAGAAGGAGCTGAATGGACTGCTCCTTCTGGTAATAGATTCCGGATAACGCAAACTGAGTATTAGTTAGTAACCATTTGATTCTAAAGTTATTTACCCAAGTTTACCCGTCATATTTGTAGCCATTCATGCTATTTGCAGATAGAGTGTTTCGGTCTAAAAAAATACTTTCCATAAAATGACTGGAGTCAAAGTACACTATGAATAAATTTTGCATTGTTGTAACGGGTCTGACTTTGCTGTCAGCCTTCTCATCGTTAAAAGCGCATGAGTTACCAACGGATTCTTTGAATACTCAAACTAATGTTGCTGTGGCTGTAAGTTTCAACTTTAGTGAGGCACAGCTTAATCATCAGTATACGAACTATGCCCAGTTCTTTGATTACAAAGCCTGGTTAGTACATAAAAAAGGTGCCGAGTTAGAAGAAAGCTGTGAAGTACAAAGCCAGAAATTGGCACAACAGAAAACCTGCGGACAGGTTGATCACTTTTACCAAGCTGCATTAATTGGAACCAACACCTGTAACGCTTATGCTTCATTGCATGCGAGTCAGTATCCACAAGGTTTAATTCCCCGTTTTACTGCACCAGCGAGTTTTGTTGATAATCTCCAGGCAGCTAACGGACATCATGAAAACTATGATTTTACTCAAGGTCTAAGCTTTGACTGTGTCTATGAGCTGCGCGAGTTAGAGCCGGTTGAAGTTAGCAGAACCCTATAGGCTTTAAGTCGTTTCCATCGACCGGGCTTTGATAAGTGACATGACTTGTTCAAGTTTGTCCTCTAGCGAAGCTCGGTCAGCCTGCGATAAGTGACACTCCGCTAAAACGTAGTGACTGGTCTTTACCACATTTCGCCAGCGGGGATTTTGCGGTATTTTCTGAATATTGAGGTATTTATCCAGCGAACGAGTTCTTAACCTGCCTTCATCGATAGAAACCCGCCAAATTCTACTTTTTTCGGCTAGCTCTATGCGGTCTGATTGAGTCACTTTTTCCCACAAGTTAACGGTTTCTACCAGTAGCTCTACCAGACTTTGTCGAAAATCTTCATCACTACAGTTTTGGTTATCCCTTTGAATGTCTTTATCGCTTGTGGCTTCAGATTCAAGCAGCAGCAACTTTTCCTTGTGTGATTTAATGGATGCCAGTAGTGCCTGTTTATCTTTTCGTTTGCGGTAGATCAGGGATATCAACAAAAAGCTGAGGGCAAGAAGAATGATAAGTGAGCCAAGGATGATATTGGACAATGACCGAATCTTATTGTCCTGCTTTTCTCTGGTAAGCTGTTCTGAGATCAATTGGCGCTCAAGACGTTCTTTGGCAATTTGTTGATTGATTAACTGAAGGTCTGTTTGGTACTGAGCCTGTAATTCCTGTTCCTTGTATTGATAATGCTGGTTTAAATGTTTAAAAGCTTGCTGATACTGACCCTGTTGCTCATAAATGGTGTAGAACAGCTGGTGGATATCGCTAAGTACCTGCGGTTTGTTTGCTGACTGGGAATGGCTCAGGGCCTTATTTGCTTGCACCAATGCTTGCTCAAGGTCACCCTCTAAATAGCTGATATAGGCGTCAATGTAGGCTATTTCATCAAGGTAATTTGAATTAAGGCCAGCAAACTTGCGTGACTCATTAATAAACTGACGTGCTTCAGAGCTTTGCTCTTGTTTGATATGAACGAGAGCAAGATTTTTGAGTGCCCTGACTTTTTCATTGGTTGAAAGCTTGGTGGAGAAGGTCTCAATAATTTTATTGATATATTGGCTTTGCTTGTCATTGTTGCCATTGAGTGCGTAAATCACGGCAAGATCTTCGTAAAGATGCGAAATGTTTGAGAAAACCCTGACATCGAAATTGTCGGTTCGTGTGTAGTTTAAAAAGGTATCCAGCGCCTGTTCATAATATTCGATGGCTTGTTCGATATTGCCCAAATCTTTGTTCAGCAACCCAAGGTTGTTAAGCGTTGTGCCAATATAGTAAAGATTGCCGATTTGTTCTTTATACTTAAGACTTTCCTTGTAATAGAGCAGGGCGTTTTTATAGTCGAGCAGTTTGAAGTGAATCAGCCCAAGATCATTGCTGCTTTTAGCTAGCCATTCTGTATCGCCATCACGCTGAGCAATTTTATAACCTTGCTCAAGATAACTTTTTGCCTGATCGTAATCTGTCTGATGTAAAAACTTATGACCTACCAGGCGGTTCCAGCGGTATTGGACTATAGTATCGCTCAAATACCAGTCACTCTGTTTGACCTTAGCTAAATAATAGTCAGAGTCAGCATAGAGACCCTGCTGCGAGTAAAGGTCAGCTATTTCAAGCCAAAGTTGCGTGTCGGTCTGAGTACCTTTATCTGTGGGGTTTTCCAGAAGTGAAAGACAAAGCTCCAGCGCTTCGGCGTGGGGGCGAGACGTAATGGCTTGCTGGCATTGTTTGACTGATCCAGAGTTTGTGGCCAGACAGTTAGCATAAAAGCCACATAGCAGCAAAAAGACCCCAATTCGCATAGTGTTGTATTTATTTGACTGATGATCGCAAAGCATAGCATATCAATAGCTTAACTGAGTATTAACAGAATGTAGCTGTTCGACTTCCGGGATGAAATAAAGTGTGTTCATGGCCCATTGTGTTGAGATTTGTTACATATTAGCTGCTAGTGCGCCTTGCCTATTTGGGCTGGAGTCCGTATAAAAAGACGTTTGTGTTGATTTTTGGGAGCTCAACGTGATGCTGGGTGACCACTGGGGAAATCAAAGTAAGGTAATAAACCTAAGGTAATTATGATGAAGAAACTATCTATTGCGGCAGCTGTTATGTCTGCGCTTATCGCAGCGGGCTGTTCTAATGGTGACTCCGAGCAAAAGGCTCCTGTGGAGTCAGAAAAGGCGCAGGCGGTTCAGGCTGCTGATGACGCACAGGTTGCTGATAATGATGCTGATACAACAGCATCCAATCCATTTTTTGAAGAGTGGGATACGCCTTATGGCATGCCACCTTTTGATCAAATTAAAGATGAACACTTCAAGCCGGCATTTGAGAAAGCGATTGAAGAGGTGCGTGCTGAAGTTGACGCTATTGCCAATAACCCGGAAGAACCTACTTTCGAGAATACTATCGAGGCGATGGAGTATAACGGCAAGCTATTGAATAAGGTCAGTAATGTTTTCTATAACCTGACTTCTGCCAATACCAACCCAACGTTACAGGCTATTTCAAAAGAAATTGGTCCTGAGCTTTCTTCGCTACGCGATGATGTCAATTTGAACGAGAACCTGTTCAAGCGTATTTCTGCGCTTTACGCGAAGAAAGATGAGCTTGGTTTGCGCGCCGATCAGATGCGTTTACTTGAAGACAACTATAAGTCATTCGTGCGCGGTGGTGCTGAGCTAAATGATGAGCAGAAGCAGAAACTACGCGAGCTGAATAAGCGCATGACTGAGCTTTCGCTGCAATTTGCTGAAAACGTTCTGGCGGAAACCAATAATTGGGAATTGGTGCTTGAGAATGAAGAAGATCTGGCTGGCTTGCCACAATGGTTTATTGACGCTTCGGCTAAAACAGCTGAAGAACGAGGCCATGAAGGAAAATGGGTTATCACAACTCACCGTCCAAGTAAGGATCCTTTCCTGATTAATTCAACTCGCCGTGACCTGCGTGAAAAAGTTTATTATGGCTATACGCACCGTGGCGATAATGACAATGAGTATGACAACAAGAAGATTGCCATTGAGTTAGCTGCGCTAAGAGCTGAAAAAGCGGATTTGATGGGTTACGAGTCGCACGCTGACTTTGTGCTTGAAGATCGTACGGCTAAAAATGCTGCAAACGTTAGCGAGCTGTTAGACCAGGTGTGGCCAGCGGCAATCAAGCAGGCGAACGCAGAAGTGGCAGCCATGCAGGAAATGATTAACGAAGAAGGTGGTGATTTCACTTTCGCTGCTCACGACTGGCGCCACTATGCGGAGAAAATCCGTAAAGCTAAGTACTCTTTGAACGAAGAAGAAGTGAAGCCTTATTTCTCACTGGAAAGTACTCTGGAGGGTGTTTTCTACACCGCGAACCGCTTATTCGGCATGAACTTCAAAGAGCGTTTCGACCTACCTAAATATCATGAAGACGTTCGTACTTTTGAAGTCACAGACGAAGAGGGCGAGCTGATTGGTATTTACCTGGCCGACTTCTACGTGCGCGACAGTAAGCGTGGCGGTGCCTGGATGAACTCTTATCGTAAGCAGTTCGTTACAGAAGACGGTGAGTTTGTTAAGCCTATTATCGTTAATGTTCTAAACTTCCCGCGTCCGGTTGGTGATGAGCCAACATTGTTGACCTTTGATCAGGCGAGCACCTTATTCCATGAGTTCGGCCATTCTACCCATGGTCTGTTATCTAATGGTATTTATCCGTCGCAAACGGGTACCTCTGTTCCTCGTGACTTTGTGGAGTTCCCGTCGCAGGTTCTTGAGAACTGGATGCTAGAGCCCGAAGTATTGGCTAAATTCGCCAAGCATTACAAAACGGGTGAAGTGATTCCTCAGGAGATGATTGACAAGATTCAGGCGGCTGCTCAATTCAATCAGGGGTTCGCAACAACTGAATATATGGCTGCTACCTTGTTGGATCTGGCCTGGCATACACAGAAAGTCGGTGATGAGGTTAAAGATGCCGATGCGTTTGAAAAAGCGGTTCTTGATGAGGTTGGCCTAATCCCTGAGATTGCTCCTCGATACCGTACGACTTACTTCTCACACATCTTCTCTGGCGGCTATTCAGCAGGCTACTACAGCTATATCTGGTCTGAAATCTTCGCTGCTGATGCTTATCAGGCGTTCCGCGAAAATGGTATCTTCGATAAAGAGACTGCTGATAAATTCAAAGAATATATTCTTTCGAAAGGTGGTTCAGAAGACCCGTTGGAGTTGTATAAGAAATTCCGTGGCAAAGAAGCGGATCCTCAGTATCTGTTGAAAAGCCGTGGTTTGATTGACTAAATAGATTAGCTAATCATATAACGCTAAAACAGCTGCCTTCGGGCGGCTGTTTTTGTTTTACAGGCTAGTATTTATTACTTCAGGACAGACCTACTTCACAATTTAAAATCAATGGCTTAAGAGCCGAGCCCATGATCTGTATCAGCACTACCAGTCTCTCTTCAGATTTGATTTGATGTTTTTCATAAGGATTAGAGTAACTTAGGCAAACTGTAATAAATTGCTACTTGCTATCTTTTTCATTTATGACTTGAGAGATAAATAAAACTAATGCATGGCCTTAAAAAATATCCAATGAATTTGTCTTAAAATTGTCACATAACAGGCGTAGAATTAACCCCGTAACAAAGACATAGCGTTATTTACTCAAGGAGATAGACATGAACGAGATTACTGAAGGTGCATTAGAGATTGTAATTGCGGCCATCATTGTTTCAGTGCTAGCCATTGCATTACTATAAATTATTAAAATCTGCAGGATTGATATGAAATTCTGATGATTTGCCCCTTTTTGCGTTTTAAGGGGCGACCCTATAGATTGTTTTGATTTGATTTACCCAAAATCTTACCCCCCCATTTTAGCCCACTTTACTTTTGAGTGGGCTTTTTTTTGTTTAAGGTTTCGTGATAGCTTTGACTTAATTGCTATTAACCCACAAAGACTGAGTCACCTTGCCCCAAGATCCCAAGCACGACAACTCTGAAAACCTCAACCCAGTCACTGATGGTCTGGTGATTAAATTTATAGAATCAGTATCGGATATTGCTGAATCTGAATGGTCTGGTCTGGGTTTTCAGCCCAAACAGACAAACCCATTCATTGATCCTCGTTTCTTAACAGCTTTGGAAGCCAGCGGCTCCATCACTGCGGATAAGGGCTGGAAGCCATTACATCTTGCTGCTTATGAGCAGGAGCAGCTGGTTGCTTTTATGCCGCTTTACCTGAAAGGGCATTCCTTCGGTGAGTTCGTCTTTGATTGGGCATGGGCCAACGCCTATCAGCGACACGGTCTGGAGTATTACCCCAAAGCCCTGACTGCATCGCCGCTATCACCGATTACAGGCCCAAGATTGCTACACAGAGAGCTTGAGTTAAATAAGCAGCTGGCGATCGTTAAAGCAGTGTGCGAATGGTTGGAGCAGAACCATATCAGTTCCTGGCATATCAATTTTCCCGACTCTGAGGGGTGGCGGCTACTTGAGCAAACAGATTTATTACCCCGTCGAGATATTCAGTTTCACTGGAAGAATCAGGGCTATGCCTCTTTTGAGGATTTTCTATCGAACCTGAAAGCCAAAAAGCGCAAGAACATTGTAAGAGAACGACGCCAGGTTGAAAGTCGTGGTTGGAGCTTTGAGTGGTTGTCAGGATCTGTGGCTTCTGAGCAAGACTGGCAGTTGTTTTACGAGATGTACAAGAAAACTTTTGATGATAAAGGTAACTGGTCGCAGCTGACGCCTGAGTTTTTTCCGATGTTGGCCAAAAGCATGGGTGAGCAGGTGTTGTTGCTGTTCGCAAAGAAGGATGGTCAGCGATTGGCTGGCGCCTATTTTATCCGCTCAGAAACTCACCTCTATGGCCGATATTGGGGAGCTTTTGTGCAAGAAGAATTCCTGCATTTTGAAACCTGTTACTATCAGGGTATTGATTATGCCATTACGCAGGGAATTGCAGTGTTTGAGCCGGGGGCTCAGGGCGAGCACAAACTGGCGCGAGGATTTGATCCGGTGTTGACCTACTCTTACCACTATATCCTTGAGCCTGCATTTCGTGAGGCCATAGATAAGGCGCTACGATATGAGGTTAAACAAATTGATCAGCTATTGACCTACTATCAACAACACTCTGCCTACAAGCCAACCCCAACAGATTCATAGTCGCTAAGCATTAAGTATGCTATTGTTTTTGCATGTTTTGTCCAATGGAATAACATTTACATGAAAATTGGTGGCATGAAAAATATCAGTACGATTTTCCTGCAAGGCTTGATTGCAATTCTACCTATATTACTGACGATTGCCCTGGTTGGCTGGTTGTTGAGCACCTTGGAAACTTATCTGCGTGAAGTCTTGTTACTTATCATCCCAGATGACGTTTATTGGCCTGGATTGGGTTTAATTTTAGGCCTGCTGCTTATTTTCGGCTTAGGCCTATTGATTAAGTTTTATCTGGGGCAGGTTATTCTTTCAGGCCTCAATAAACTGATGGAGCGTATTCCACTGGTTAACACTATTTACAGTGCTTTTAATGATGTGATGCGCTTCCTATCACCGGACAAAGAAGAAGACCTGCGTCAGGCGGTGTTGTGTGAAGTTAAGGAAGGTGTTGAGGTGATTGGCTTTATTACCGCCAGCAATGTGAGTTTGGGGGAGCGTGATGACCTGGTTGCCGTCTATGTACCCATGAGCTATCAGATTGGTGGGTTCACCTTTTTCCTGCCGAAGTCAAAATGCAAGGATCTGGATATGTCCCCCAGCGAGGCCATGAAGAAAGTTCTGACTGCATCTATGGGGACTGATAAGAATGTTGTTACGCCTGATAAGGTTGATGAGAAGAAGAATAACGATGATGAAAAAAATAATGATAAAAATGAAACAGATGAAAAAGATAACAAGGATTAGTTTTATATGAGCGATGACCCGCAAGCGCATCCGTTCGATAAGCTAACACCGGACTTTATTCTCGACGCGATTGAGGCGCTCGGATTTTATAGCGACGGCAGAATTTTAACGCTTAATAGTTACGAGAACCGCGTCTATCAGATCGGCATAGAAGAACAGCAGCCCGTCATCGCAAAATTCTACCGTCCTGAGCGCTGGACCCAGGAGCAAATCCTTGAAGAGCATGAATTTACCACTGAGCTGTACGAAGCTGAGCTGCCGGTGGTTGCGCCTTTATCTTTGCACAGCAAAACCCTGTTTGAGTACGAGGGCTTTTATTATGCGCTGTACCCACGCAAGGGCGGGCATGCACCAGAACTGGATGATCTCGACAGCTTATTCACACTGGGGCGCTTTATTGGCCGTATTCATGCGGTGGGTGAAACAAAGCCCTATCAGCACCGGCCAAGCCTGACGGTTGATACTTTTGGCCAGCAGAGTTTTGAGTACCTGATGGAGCATGCGGTGCCGCGTGAATATCATCTGCCTTATCGAACACTGGCTGAAGATATTCTTAAAGAGGTACGAAAACAATGGCAGGCGGCAGGGGAGATGGACTATATTCGAACCCATGGTGATTGCCATATCGGTAATATATTGTGGCGCGACGACAATCCGCATTTTGTGGATTTTGATGATTCACGCATGGCGCCCGCGGTGCAGGATCTTTGGATGCTGCTATCCGGAGAGCGACCGCAGAAGCTCGCGCAAATCTCGGAAATTATTGAAGGCTATGAAGAGTTTCAGACATTTCCGGTAAAACAGCTTAAACTGATTGAGCCATTGCGCACCTTGCGGATGTTCTATCATAGCGCCTGGCTGGCCAAGCGCTGGTCTGATCCGGCTTTTCAGCAGGCTTTTCCATGGTTTGACTCGATTCGCTATTGGGAAGAGCAGATTCTCGACCTGCGCAGCCAGTTTGCCGAGTTGCAGGAGCCTGCGTTAGAGTTGTTAAATGTTTAATGACTGTTATCAGTCGCTCAATATGACTGTGCGCTGGTTTAGGGTAAGTTCAGTTTTCATCTGCTAGGGTGGGGCAATGAATAAGTTACTTCCACAATACATCCTTATCTTGGTATCTAGCTTTTTGCTATTTGCTTGTTCAAGTGCGCCTGAGCGTACGCAAAGTACTCAGCCGCTCCAAGGTTATAAAAGTCTCAAGCCAGTTCCAGATAAAGGTGAAAATATCGCATTAACGGCTCAATCCATGATTGGTAAACGCTACCTTTTTGGTGGCTCATCGCCACAGCAGGGATTCGACTGTAGCGGCCTTGTTTATTTTACCCATACTCAGGTTGGCGACTATGTTCCAAGAACATCTCGCGACCAGCTGTATGCTTCGCGAAAAATTTCACTGGATGATCTGCAACCTGGTGATCTGCTGTTTTACCGTATCGATGGCAAGCCATCTCATGTGGGAATTTACATCGGCGAAAAAAAGTTTGTCCACGCGCCATCAAGCGGCAAAACTGTCTCGATTACGACTATGGACAACCCTTATTTCAAGCCACGCCTAATCCGCGCTGGCAGACTCTACAAAGAGTAATTTATGAGTAAACCAATGCTATAAGGCAGACTCTACAAAGAGTAATTTATGAGTAAACCAATGCTATGAGCTGGCATCTGTACATTTTACGTTGTGGTGATGATACCTTATACACGGGCATCACCAATGATTTGCATCGACGTTTCGAAGAGCATCAGTCGAATGGGCCGAAATGTGCCAAGTATTTGCGTGGGCGTCAGCCTCTGACCATGATTTATCACACTGAATTTGAAAGCAAATCAGAAGCACTAAAAGCAGAGATTAAAGTCAAGCGATTGACCCGAGAGCAGAAAAAACTGTTAGCATCCGGTAAGCTAATCGTTAATGAAATCCCTCCTAAAAGTAAAATAAAGCTATAAGCCACAGGTTATAAATCAGAGTCAATGCAGCACGAACCTTTTAAACTAACCATTACGCGCAGTAAACGCAAAACCCTGGTCATTTATATTCGTGATGATGGAGTAGAGGTGCGAGCGCCATTAAGGGCTCCGCAAAACTGGATCGACGAATTTGTCGAATTAAAAAAGACCTGGATTCTAAAAAAGCTCAAACTTCAGCAGCAAAAGAATAGCGAACGCTTGAAAATCGAAGAGGGCGAAACGATTTTATATTGTGGAAAACTTTATGAGCTAAAGCTTTCCCAAGGCAAAAACCAGATAAGCTTAGAGCAGGACAATTTGTTCATCCGATCTCGTCAACTGGAAGAAGGCTATCTTAAAAAACAATTCCAGCAATGGTTGCTGCAACAAGCTAAAGAAAGCTTTGAGCCCAGAGTATGGCAAATCGCGTCGGTTATGGGTTTAGATGACAAGGTGCAAGAGGTTAAATTCCGTAAAACCAAAACCAAGTGGGGGCACTGTACTACTAAAGGTGTGCTGCAATTTAATCCGCTTTTAATGATGGCTCCAGCCTCAGTACAGGACTATCTAATCATCCATGAACTGTGCCACCTGAAGTATATGAATCACTCAAAATCATTCTGGCAGTTGGTTGAAACCAATTGTCCCGACTATCGAGAGTCGGAACAATGGCTTAAGCAGCATGGGCATAAGGTTTGGTGTTAGTTTTTTTACCCTTTGTAGTTGGTAGGTTGGTGATGAGCGGAGCGAATCCCAACAAGTTATATATTTGATAAGTCGATGTTGGGATTCGCTCCGCTCATCACCAACCTACGGTTATCTTGTCTGTCTAAAAAATAACCACAAACCCTACACAAATCCCTCGATAACCGTTACAATCGCGCCTGAATTTTGCACTGGTTTTACGTTCCAGCGAGCGAGAGGTAACAATGAGTCAAACTAAATCTGTATCAGCAGAATCGTCTGCTGTGTCTACATCTTCTTCTGTTTATAACGAAACGACGCATCCGATTGTCGTTTGCGCCATGTATAAGTTTGTCACCCTTGAGGATTTCGAGGCTATCCGTCAACCGTTGCTGGATGTGATGCTTGAGAATGACATCAAAGGCACTTTGCTATTGGCGAAAGAGGGTATCAACGGTACTGTGGCGGGAACGCGTCAGGCGATTGATACTCTTCTAAGCTGGTTTAAGCATGACGAGCGTCTGGCTGATATTGACTATAAAGAGTCTTATGACGAAGAAATGCCGTTTTACCGGACCAAGGTCAAGCTGAAGAAAGAAATCGTCACCATGGGCGTTGAGGGCATTGATCCGAAGCGCGTGGTCGGTACTTATGTGAAGCCAAAAGACTGGAATGATTTGATTTCAGATCCTGAGGTGGTATTGGTTGATACGCGTAATGATTACGAAGTGCAAATCGGTACCTTCAAGGGTGCACTCAATCCGAATACGGAAACGTTTCGTGAGTTTCCTGAGTACGTAAAACAAAACCTCGATCCGAATAAACACAAAAAAGTGGCAATGTTCTGTACTGGCGGTATTCGCTGCGAAAAGTCGACGGCCTATTTAAAAGAGCAGGGTTTTGAGAACGTGTTCCATCTCGAAGGCGGTATTCTGAAGTATCTGGAAGAAGTTCCGAAAGAAGAATCCATGTGGGAAGGTGAGTGCTTTGTTTTCGATAATCGTGTTGCCGTCGATCACGAATTAAAGAAAGGTCAGTATGATCAATGCCATGCTTGCCGTATGCCGATTACCGAAGAGGAAAAGCAGCACGAGAAGTATGAGAAAGGCGTTAGCTGCCCACATTGTTATGACAAGCAGACGCCAGAGCAACGCCAACGCTACGCTGAGCGTGAGCGTCAGGTCCAGCTCGCTAAAGCGCGTGGTGAAGAGCATATTGGCTCTGACGTGCTGACCGCAATTGCTATGCGTCGCCAACAGAAAAAGCGTATGAAAGATCTGCAGAAACAAGCGCAAAAACAACAGGCTAAAGGTTAATTCATGCCGCTGGTCATTTCTAACAATGTTGTTATTCCTGATTCTGAAATAGAGTTAACGGCCATCCGTGCGCAAGGTGCGGGCGGTCAGAATGTCAACAAGGTGGCCAGCGCGATTCATTTGCGCTTTGACATTCACGCTTCCTCATTACCTGAGTTTTATAAGACTGAATTGTTAGCGCTTAATGACAACCGTATTACTCAAGATGGAGTAGTGGTTATTAAAGCCCAGAAACACCGCACACAGGATCGTAATCGTGACGATGCACTTTCGCGATTACGCCAGCTTATCCAATCTGTTGCCACACCCAAGAAAAAGCGCATTAAAACCAAACCAACCAAGGCTTCAAAAGAAAAGCGTCTTGAGAAAAAAACTCAGCATTCACAAAAGAAATCGATGCGTAAGAAGCCGCAGCTCTAGTTTCTTTTGAACTCATATATCTATAAGTTATAACCGGTTATCCAATCAGGTATGTTTATATAGATTTATCTCAGAAATTTCTCTACAATTCCTTCCGTTCGCTTTCCACTAATGGTTGCACTGCTTTAGCTAAACTGAGAGGGAAACTCGGAAATCACTAAAGTCGCGAAAATCGTTCGGGATTGTGCAGGTAAGTTGCTTATTTCTCGCATAAGCCAACTCAAATTAACTTACCTGTTTCTTCGCTGAAATACTGCAATCAATTTATAGCTGAAGGGAAAGCTAACATTTTCCTTTTATTAAAGGTTCTACCCCAGAGTCGCTATCTGACTGTATGACTGAGCAGTCTATAGCGACTCGTCCTTTTTCTCGCCTTCTAACTCAACTCATGAACTAATACAAAGATTTACACACTCCTGGTTGGTCAATGCTTTGGCTGTTGTTATGCTAAATAGTAATCAAGCAAAGACAAGGGGAAAGGTATGGCACAACTTAAACGTAGTAAGGATCGTATGATTGCTGGTGTTTGCGGTGGTTTGGCCAAGTGGCTTGGCTGGAAGCCTAATCCCACACGTTTACTCTATGGGCTATTAACTGTTTTCACTGTATTTGCCGGTGTTCCGATTTATATTATTCTTTGGATTGTGTTACCCGAAGAATAAAGCCTTTAGGAAAAACAAAGCCTCTGCAAGCTTGGAGAATCTTGCAGAGGCTTTTTTATGTTCAACGGTTATGATTAATAGCCAGCCGCATGACCATCTTTGCGCGACTCTGAGGCACCGTAGTAAACGCTTTCTTCCTCATCCCGCATAATGGCCTGATAACCGCCGAAACCACCGTTACCAAAACGTACATCATGGCCACGGTTTTCAAGTTCACGGAATGTTTCCATTGAAACACCGGTTTCAAATTCAATATAGCCGCCATCTTTCAGGTAAGCTGCCTGGCTTTCGGTCGGTTCTGTTGAGCCCATGTGCTGCCAGCGAGTGGCGTCGCCTGCTTCCTGCAGGTTCATACCATAATCCACCATGTTAATAAGAATTTGAACATGGCCCTGTGGCTGCATGGCTCCGCCCATGACACCGTAGCTCATGAAAGGCTTGCCGTCCTTGGTGATAAAGGCTGGGATAATGGTATGGAAAGGGCGCTTGCCTGGTTCATATACATTGGCATGCTCAGGATCCATCGAGAATAATTGGCCGCGATCCTGGAACACAAAGCCAAGACCTGGTGTGACCACGCCGGAGCCCATGCCGCGATAGTTACTTTGAATCAACGAAACCATATTGCCGTCTTTGTCAGCAGTGGTCAGGTAGATGGTGTCACCTTCTTCCAGTCTTGGGTTACCGGCCTGTACCGTGCGTGCTGCACGATCACCGATCAACTTAGCGCGTTGCTTGCCGTATTCTTCTGAAATCAGCTCATCAATGGGCTGTTTGCTGAAGTCGGTATCAACATAGAACTTGGCTCGGTCTTCAAAAGCCAGCTTTTTAGCTTCAACCAGTGTGTGTAGAGATTCGGTGGTGTTAAAACCCATTGTCTTCAGGTCAAAATTCTTCAGGATTTGTAGCATCTGTAGTGCTGCGATGCCCTGACCATTAGGCGGCAATTCCCACAGGGTATAGCCTTTGTAATCGACGCCCAATGGTTCAACCCAGTCTGAGGTGTGCTGAGCAAAGTCTTCATAGCGCAGATAGCCGCCTTCCTTTTTCATGAAAGCATCAATCTTTTGCGCAATTTCGCCTTTATAGAAAGCGTCTCTGCCTTTGTTGGCCAATAGACGGTAAGTATTGGCTAAGTCCGGATTTTTGAAAACTTGGCCTTTGCGAGGTGCTTTCCCGTCAATGGTAAAGGTTTCTGCGAAAGCGCCGGGTTGCGGACTTAGACGAGGAACGCTTAGATCCCAGTAATAGGCAATCAGTTCAGTGACTGGGAAACCTTTTTCAGCGTAATTGATTGCTGGAGCTAAAACCTGCTTCATCGGCATCTTGCCGAATTTATCATGCAGCTCAAACCAGCCATCGACGGCACCCGGTACAGAAATCGGTAACATGCCATAGGGCGGCAGGTCATCACGATTTAATTTGGCTAGTTCGGTTTTTAGCTGATCATAAGATAAACCTAGCGGAGAGCGGCCAGAAGCATTAAGGCCATGTAGCTTCTTGTCCTTAGCGCTCCAGACAATGGCGTATAAATCGCCACCAATACCATTGCCGGTTGGTTCCATTAAGCCAAGCGTTGCATTGGCTGCGATGGCTGCATCTATAGCATTGCCACCTTGTTTCATAACGTCCAAGGCGACTTGAGTTGCGAGCGGATGACTGGTCGCTGCCATACCATTTTGGGCGATGACTTCGGAGCGGGTGGCGAATTCTTTACCGGTCACACGATCTGCGGCCTCAATACTGGTTGCCAGCATAGTGCTGGATAATCCAAGCGAAAGTGTGAACAAAGCGAGGTTTCTAAATGATAGTTTCATTAATTTTCTCCTGTGCGTGTCATAGCACTCTAATAAACTTTGCTCTGGAAATAAATATGGCGTTAAGATAATAGACCAGAAATCACAGTCAAATAGAGGAAAACTATGATTCAAGTAGGAGATACGTTACCTAATGTGACGTTAAAAGTAATGGGAAAAGATGGCCCAAAAGATATTACCACCGATGAAATATTCTCTGGTAAGAAAGTTGTTTTGTTTGCCGTTCCCGGTGCATTCACACCGACTTGTAGTGCGGCGCATCTACCAGGTTTTGTGGTTAATGCAGATGATATAAAGTCCAAAGGCGTAGATACAATCGCCTGTATGTCTGTTAACGATGTTTTTGTTATGGACGCCTGGGGTAAGGCGCAGAATGCCGACGAGATTATGATGCTGGCTGATGGTAATGCTGACTTTACTGAAGCAATGGGTATTGAGATGGATGCCACTGGTTTTGGTATGGGCGTTCGCAGTAAGCGTTATGCCATGATCGTTGATGATGGTGTGGTAAAAACTTTGGAAGTTGATGAAAAGGGCTTCGAGAAAAGTTCAGCGGAAAATATTCTAAGCAAGCTTTAACTTCTCCAACTCGGTAATTAAAAAGGCCAGCTTTGCAGCTGGCCTTTTTGTTTAGTCCTTTTTGCTTAGTCAATAGGACAAGCTTACGATTTTTCGTTTGGTATTTCGTCGCTGATTTCAGTGGCGTTTTTAGCTTTTTTATTCTCTTCAGCAAGCTCTTTCAAAGTTGCTTCAATACCCACCTGGGCAATTCTTTCGCGGTATTGAGTGGCATAACTTTTAGCCATACTGACACCTTCGATTATCACGTCAGTTACTAGCCACTTGTCATCGGAGCCGAACTTTAAACGATAGTCAATCAGGATTGGCTCGCCTTCCTGTGGAACTATAACCGAGCGGACATTGGCTGTATTGCCGCTGGTTGAATACTGAGTTTCTTCATAGGTGATTGGCTGACCGTCATAGTTGGCTAAACCTTTGGCATAACTGTTAAGTAATAAACCAATGAACTCCTGGATGAAGGTTTTACGCTGTTCTTCAGTTGATTGTTCCCAGTATTCACGACCTAAGATGCGCTTTGCCATATATTCAGTATCCACTTCAGGAAGCAGATAGGTTTCAATTAAGCCTTTAGCATAATCTGCATCAGTTTTGATTTTTTCCTTATTGGCAAGGATTTCAGCGCTGATTTGCTGCGTTACTTCTTCTAAGTGTACCTTTGGATCAACTTTGGCAGTAGCCGCAAAGCTGATTCCAAAAATAGCTATTATTGCAAGCAGTTGATTAACAATGCGTTTCATGGGTTCACCTTAACCTTTTAATCTCGGGTTGTTATTGAGACGTTATCAACGTCATATTGTGCCATTCATTGAAAGGCGGTTATTTTACTATTGCTAGCTATCCTAAACAATTAAACTTAACGCAGGCTTAATGTGAATTTTGTAACAGCCTGCGCGATATTTACATTTTATAAGAATGTATGTTTTATCAGTAAGTTAGGAAATTTTTCTCAAGTTAGATGCAGCGCGCAGGCTTGGGTAATCCGGCTATTTTTGTTGCCTGTTTGGCGGGACCTTCCGGAAATAGAATATGCAGATAGATGCTGGAACCTTTTTCGGCTGACCATTCTTTAGCCAGATATTTGACTAATGGGCGAATGGACGGGCTGGTATTGAACTCTTCATAAAACTTGCGAACATACCAGATGACCTGCCAATGATCATCGCTCAGTTCAATGCCTTCTTCTTCAGCGATGGCATTGGCGATCGCTTCGTTCCAAACACTGGAGTCCGTTAAATAACCTTGCTTGTCGCGCGGAAGATTTGCCAGTATTTCGTTCATAGTAAAACCTATAACCAGGAGACTGACTTATCGAAGGATAAGGTTAACTCCACAAACTGTGGGTAATCCACCAGCTGCCAGCCATCGACAATCTGCTCTTGCAGTCCGCGGGCAATCAAATCTTCTTCTAAAACATACAGTTTTAAGTCAGGGAGCTCCGCTTGCTCGCTGGTCGCCAGCATAACCGCATCTTCAATCAGCAAAACAGCATCCTGCTCAGCCATATAAGACAGGGCCTGGTTGAGTTTTGTCGGTTGGTTAATAATATGAAGGCTTTTCATAAGCAGGTCTTAAAGCGTTAACACAAAATCGCTGTGGGCAATTTTGCTCTTAATGGTATCGGTTGCTACTGACTGTATTCCGTCAATATCAAGCAGCTGCCCCATGTCCAGTTTGAATTTATCCAAGTCTTCCCGAGCAACATAAACGTCTTCAATGCCATACAGCGGCAGTGCTTTAAAGGTGGCTGAGTGATTCTTGATATGCAGGATATCAGGCTGCTGATTGTTGAGTAGCTGATAAACACCATCTTCAACAAAGATTGCAGTGATCGGCATATCAAAAGCTGCCGCCATCAAGGCAATATCCAAAAGTTCGCGGCCCGCTTGCGAGCCATAAGGTGCTTTGTTGAATAGGATGCAAATGGATTTATTCATGGCGATTATCCAAATGTAATCAGGCGATCACTTTCTAGCATCGCTTCGGTTAATTGACCCAGTCCACTGATTTCAAATGCGGGATCAAGGTTGTCGCCGGTTAAGGCGTTACGTTCGGCTTCTGAAGCGTTAACGATGCCTCGCTTATTGGCTGCTGTTACGCAAGCGATTAACTCGATATCCTTTTCAATAGCCAGCTTCGCCCAGGCTTTGGTCAGATTAATTTCATCAGCCGGAGGCGCGTGCAAACGACTGGCCACCAGAACACCGTCGGCATAGAAGAATACCCGCATAAGGCTATGACCTTGCTCTAACAAAGTTCTTGCAAACTGAATAGCGCTAAACTGCCCCTGAGAAGAGTAGGGGTTAGCGGTAACAAGTAATGAAAAGGTTGCCATTGGTTGTTTGATTGCTCACTGCAAAGATGTGCGCATTTTAGCAGAGTGGTTGACCAAGGCCTAGTCATCATGGCTTGTTTACCATGGGCACAAAAAAGGCGCCCGCAGGCGCCTTATTGATGCATGGCCAGTTATTTTAGGCCAAGTACGTCTTTGCCCTGTTTGAATACCACATCCACAGGGATCTGCTTCTCTTCAAGCATTTTCAGGTCACTGGCCAACTGGTCATCAATAATACCTTGTTCTTCAAGAAGTGTTTTGGCGGCCTGATAGTCTCCGTCACCTTGAATCGTTAAGATTTTATTGGAAAGGGCATCAACAGCTTCGGTCATCTTGTCAAAGTTGACGCTGTAATAGCCTGTTTCTGGGTCGCGACTGAAAGCGCCAGCTTCCTTAAAGAAGTTGAAGCGAACCATATTGGCACGGCCATGTGCGCTGGATGCACCAAAACGCACTGAGCGGAAGATACCGGCCAGGAAGGTGACATAGTTATCCATCAGCTCACCATCTTTGATTTCGCCTTTTTCATACAGCTTGCTGACCATGTACAAGCCTAGAATATCGGCTTTGCCTTCTTCTAGAGGCGAAGCAGTTTCTTTAAGTGCTGCACGAACGGTATTTGAGCCATCAATGGTATTTTTAATGCCCAGGCCATGCGCTACTTCA
Source organism: Kangiella sp. (assembly GCA_048268505.1). Lineage (GTDB taxonomy): Bacteria > Pseudomonadota > Gammaproteobacteria > Enterobacterales > Kangiellaceae > Kangiella. Next base: position 433,320 of record JBLWVK010000001.1, read on the forward strand.
TGGAACATGGTATTGGCAAAGAATGCGTCGAAAGTGATATGTTGCCGTTGTCCTGGTGCAATCAGTTGTTCCGAAATAGGCACCAGAATTTTATCAAACTTGGCGCGCATGGCATTTTTCAGCTGCAAGCGGCGAGTACCTTTGGCCAGCTGTACCTGCTCATCATTTGGCAAGTTAATGGCAATGGTTTTTGAGCCAGCGTTGCTGTCGCCAGCATAGTAGACAACGTCATAGGCGTTTAAGTCACTGTCTGTACCCGGCATTTCCTTCTTATACTTTTCATCCACTGGAAGACCTTCCTGTAACTCAGGCAAGAAGGCTGCGAAACGTGACAGGCGTTCGCTCCACTCTAAATCTTTGATTAATACATAAGCTGAAAAAGCGGTTTTGTAGCCAAAGAGCTGATCTTCATAGTTTTCGATTGGGCCAATGACAACTTCAACCGGATTGGTTTTCATGTCCATCCATGCTAAGTCGGAAGGCTGATAGTTATCTGTCAGTAACGCATCAGCGCGAAGCTCAAGATACTTTTTAAAACCTTCATTTTCAGCAAGCAGCGCTGCTCCTTTCAATAGTTTGCTTGCTTCTTCAAGTTCATCTTTGAAAGCAACTGAATAAGGAACTAACTTTAAGCTGCCATTTTCATCACGACGCACTAGCGAATATAGGCCGTCCTTATCTTCCTGTTCCCAGGCTTCGAATTGGGCAACGGTCATATCGGAAGGGTAGAACTGTGCGCCTTTACTTTTGACACCATAGCCGTCGATAAATGGCTGGTTGCCATCCAGTCGATCCCAGGGGCCATAGTTGATAATGGCAAATTGTTTTGCTTTGGGGTCATCAATTTTAGCCAACAAAGCATCTTTATCGCCGTAAGCCTGCTTCCAGAATAGGTTATCCATGATTTTTGCTGCATCTATCAGCAAGCTGATCATTTGTTTCTGGTTATCTGAAAGGTGAGACAGATCGCTAGTCAAAGTGAAAGGTGCATAGATATCAAAGCGGCTATAATCACTTTCTGTTGCCTTAGTCTTTTCTGTTACGTCATTTTGTTGTGCCGGAGCTTCCACTTTTTGTTCATTAGCAACTGCGGTTTGTGGTTGTTCAGAGTCATTACTACAGCCACCCAGCACGAGTGCTATGGCGAAGGAAAGCGTGCAGAGTTTTTGTTTAAAGCCAAGGGCTTTTTGAGCTTGTGTCTTTTTCATAATGATGTCCTGTTCTTATCTTAATATTTGCTAAATACGTACTTTTCTCTTTTAACCTGTTTAACCCCAAACTCTCTATCTTTTAACAGATTAAACACATCATCAACCATATTCGGATTACCGCAAAGATAGACCAGATCGGTTTCAGGGTTAGGCTCGAAACTTTCCAGTGTATTTTGAACATAGCCTTTAGCGCAGTCTGTTGGTAATGGCTCCTGTCTGCTCAGGCAACGATGGAAAAATATGTTGTCCTGTTTGGCAGCATGCTTGAAATCATCCAGGTAAAACATATCTTCCTCGTATTGAGCGCCGAACAGAATATGAAATTCGGTGTCTGGATAGTTTTTTAGCTGGTTCAGCATACAGCGATAAGGGGCGACCCCAGTTCCCGTACCCACGAGAAAGACTCTCTCAGGTAACTCTTTTGGGAGATATAAAAGGCCAAACGGGCCTGTGATATCGATTTCTATACCTGGTTTGGCGTTAAAGAAAAATTCGGTTGCTTTGCCACCTTCGACATAAGCCACAACAATCTCGAGATACTGGGTGTTTTCAGGGCTTTGCTCAAGGTTTGCTATGGAGTAGCTTCGCTTGAGTGGTTTTTCGCCCTCATGAGGAAGAATAAAGGATACAAATTGCCCTGGGATATACGTAAAGTGTTGCGGCTCCACAAACTTGAATACTAGTTTATGGACTTTCGGTGTTATTTGTTCATTTTCGGTTAATTCAACACGAAAAGTAGGTAATGGCATAAGAGCTCTCAATCTTCTATTTTGCTGTCATTATAGGTTATAGCAGTGAAATTTCCACACGCGAAAGTGTCTAGTGTTCATCATTTCAGTTCAGGAAAGATTCAGTTGACCATTGCTTTAATGAAGCCATTGATGAGCAATTAGCTGATTTTATCCACCTCATTAGGCTGTTCAGAAGTTAAAACAGGCTGGGGTATAAGGAGTCGATTATGAAGATAACGAAAACATTAGTGCCACTTGGCGTCACTCTTTCTACTATTTTATTTGCAGGGCAGGCATTTGCAAATGAGCCGCAAGTTCGTATCGCCGGTAAATCGGCTACAACCAGTGTAGTAGAAACTCAAAAGCAAGCGGATAATGTCACCGATAAAACGGATACAGTCCCGGTCGATATTAATCGTACATCCTCTTACTCCTCAAAGCAGGTCACGACTAACTTGAAAGCAGAGCTTCAACTTGAGCTGGATAAATCAACGGCTAAAACACGTAGTGAAATGCGCGCTCAGAAAAGTGAGTTGCCAGAAAAGTCAGAAAAGAGCATGAGCTCAAGCATGAATCACTTGTATATCTATGATGCTTCGGTCTATTTGTATGACGATTATGATGGTGACGGCTATTACACCAAACTTAGTGTGAACTTTGATGTGGATGCCTATTACGATGAATATTACGATGTTTATGCCGAAATGTTTATTCGCAAGAACGGCGACAGCGAGTGGACGCACTATTACACCACAAACGTGTTCAGCATTTATGGCGATAACTATTCAGATGACTATACGGTTACCACTAAGTTGAATAGTGGCTTTCCCCCAGGTCGTTATGAGGTTTTAATTGACCTGTTCGAATATGGATATTCAGGAGTAGTGGATACCTATAGTGAGTACGATGACCCCGATCTCGGTTGGTTGCCTCTGGAAGACAAAACCTATGAGTCCGGTAATGTTTCAAGTGATACCTGGGTCAGCACCGTCAAGACTGAAATCTGGACGGATAACGACAACGATGGCTTCTATCGCGATTTCACCATCAGCTTTGATGTGGACACTGAACAGAGTTCAAGAGATGTCTATGCGGTACTCTATCAGAGAAGACCTGGTGACAGTTGGGAATATGAAACTGAAACTGCGGTATTTACTGTTGTTGGAGCGAGCGCTGATGATGTCATTTCTATTGATGCAGAGTGGCAGTCAGGCTACCCGACAGATTATTACGATTTCCGTATAGAATTGGTCGATGCTTATTCTGGTGAGATTCTTGATGATGTTTCCGGTGAGTTTTCATCATTACTGGAAGTTCCATTGGAAGATGCAGGGCGTGACACGCAAAGTACAATTGTAAATCCACCTCCATCATCAACCAGTTATGGCTCAGGTGGTGGTAGTTGGAGCTTGTTAGGATTGTCTTTACTTGGCTTATTTGGTTGGGCTCGTAGAAAGCAGAGTTAAAAGATTAACTTAATATTTAATATACCTAAAAAAAACAGCTGCCAGCCAGCTGTTTTTTTATGCATGGAAGAATGAAATTACACCTCCTTGTAGTCTATAAGCGCTTGTAATATCCTGTTACAAGTTTTGCCACCATAAGCTAATGTTTAAATTACAATAATCGCCATTCGAAGGAAACTTAATAACTATAATGCAACTGTTGAAAAGCTGTTTTATTTCTATAATGCTTGCGGCCAGCTCATCTGCTGTACTCGCTGAGAAAATTGATAGGCTCAATATCCCACTGGTCGAGGGAGAGCTTACTTTGGACGGTAAGCTTGATGAGGCGATCTGGGATAGTGCGGAAAAAGTCACTTTAGACTATGAAACCCGTCCGGGCGAAAATACTCCAGCGCCAGTTAAGACCACTGCTTATATTGCACAAAATGGCTCATCCTTATTGGTAGCTTTTGTGGCAGAAGATCCGGAGCCGCAAAAGTTACATTATTCCTATCGGGATCGTGATACTGCATGGGGTGATGACCAAGTAGGTTTTAAAGTGGATACCTTCAACGATAGTCGTAAAGCCTACAACTTCTTTGTCAATCCTGTTGGTATTCAATCAGATAGTATTGAAGATGATGTCAGCCTGTCAGAAGATACATCATGGAATGGGATCTGGTATAGCGCTGCAGAAATCACAAAAACAGGTTATACCGTTGAGATTGAATTGCCATTTAAGGTGTTACGGTTTCCCGATGATAAGGGCGTAAAGACCTGGGGTATCGACTTTGTTCGTTTTTACCCCCGCGGTTTTATGCATAGATTCGCACTGTCACCACAAGAGCGTGATATTAATTGCTACGTCTGTCAAATAGATAAAGCTCAGGGATTTGAGAATATTGAAAGTGGTCGCAATCTTGAACTTACTCCTTACATTGCGGCCCAGGACTCAGAAGTGCGTAATCCACCGACAGAGCCTGACTGGCAGGGCGAGGGAGTGGATTGGGATGCAGGAATGGATTTGCGCTGGGGAATAACCGATAGCTCAATGCTCAATGCCACCATCAACCCTGACTTTTCGCAGGTTGAAACGGATGCTGCACAACTTGATGTTAATACTCAGTTTTCGTTATTTTTCTCAGAGAAGCGGCCTTTCTTTTTAGAAGGGGCTGAATACTTTAGAACTCCATTTACATTACTCCATACTAGAACCATTGCTGACCCAGACTTTGGCGCTAAATATATCGGGAAATCCGAAGGGCATTCTTATGGCATTCTAGCCAGTAGAGACCAACAAACATCCTTTCTAATTCCTGGCAGCCTAGGTTCTAGCTTTGCAACTTTGCAAAATTCTGATGGTAGTAATATGGAGTCGGATGTCTTTGCTGCACGATATGCTTATGACTTGGGTGAGAAGTCGCAGATTGGTGGCATGGTGACCCACCGTGGAGGTGAGGGCTACAGCAATAGTGTTGCTGCCATTGATGGTAAGTATTCGATTACGGATGTAGATGAATTACGTTATGAAATCATGTACTCGGACTCAGAAAACCCTGAGCAATTGCAACAGGAGTTTGGTCTTGCTCCAACCACTAGTGGTTTAGGTTATAGGCTTAATTATTCGCATAACGGGCGCAACTGGGATGTCTTTGCTACTCATATAGACTTCGATGAGGACTTTAGAACTGACCTTGGTTATAAGCCACAGGTGGGCTATGACAGGCAGGCTCTAGGAGTTAAGCGTCGATGGTTCGGAGACCAATCACGGGGTGACTTTTTTGCGGACTATAGCGTTCAAGTAAAAGGTGAGCGAGTTACGGAATATACCGATCAAAAGCTTTGGGATCTGGCAACTGTCACTCTGAATGCAAATGGTAAATACCGCTCAGGCTTTAATCTTATTGGAAATGTGAGCTATGAGTTTTATCAGAATAATTGGTTCCCTCAGCAGTACTATTCACATACCGGCTCTTTCTATCCAGATAACGCCTTGCAAGTTGGTTACAATCTAGACTGGGGAGATAGTATTGATTACCGTCATGCCAGAGCAGCTGAATTTACCGAATATGGTATTTTTGCCAGTTGGCAAGTAAATGCACATTGGTCATTTAGAGGCGAGTGGCAGTTTACTGATTTTGACGTTGAGCAGGGGCAGTTGTTTGAAGCTGATATATTTAATTTCGACTCTCGTTATCAATTTGATAATTACAGCTATCTTAAATTAGTTCTTCGATACACGGATGTTGATTTTAATGCTCCACTTTACTCAGACCCAAGTCAGGTTAGTAAAGAAACCATTGTTAACAGACAGATTCTTTATGGTTATAAATGGAACCCCAGAACAGTATTTTATCTTGGCTATTCTGATAATGGATTTGAAGACGACACGGTTAATCGTTTTGAGAAAACGGGGAAAACTTTCTTCTCTAAATTCAGTTATGCCTTTCAGTTTTAATCTCTTCATTAACGAAAAAAAGCAGCCAAGAAAGGCTGCTTTTTTATGGGCTTTGTTTAAGTTTTGTCTAAGCAAAAAATCGCTTATTTGCTTCTTCAGGAAGAGTTAGTCCACTTACGTGAGCGCGTTCAAGCAATTGCCAGTAATACCGATAGGTGGCTCGGTCATGGAGTTCACCTTCATATTGAATCGGCCCCCAGTGGTTATCCTGTGCAGCGATTAAGATATTGGCGGCATCATTGACTTCTGAGTAGTCAGGTTTCATGGCGTCAACGATTGACTGGATTTGAGTGGGGTAGATGCTCCACATACGTAAAAAACCAAATTCATTACGAGCTCGCTCTGCATCTTTGTAAGTTTGGTAAGGATTTTTAAGATCGAGTGTTACATTATGCGAAGGAACAACACCACTGGCTAGTGCCGCCGCAGACATTTCAGTTTTTGCACGAGCGAGCAGTGGGTGATCAAACTGGCCAGGACTACGCATGGAGGAAGCTGGAATCGCTCCTTGGTGACTGCTCACAAAATCCATCATGCCAAAATCCAAAACCTGTACCGTATCAATTTTGGCAATCTCCCAGACTTCTCTTAAAGCTCCATGTGTCTCGATCAAAACATGCACCGGAATCTTGCGATCAATATTGTGTTTCTCGCACAAAGACTTAATGTAATCCACCATTTCCTGGATATGGGCGGCACAGGTGGTTTTCGGCAGAGTAAAATAGGTAACGATATGACCAATTTTCGGGATTAGAATATCAAGATCGGCTTTCCAGTGTGGATGCTGATAGTCATGAATTCGCACCCCAGCCATTTTGTGCTTATTGGCGTCGCTGGCCAGCACTTCTGCAATCATATTGGCGTGCTCTTTCTCTTTGCCTGCCTGAGCGCCATCTTCGCAGTCACAGGTGATATCAAATACGGGGCCAATGGTGTCCTGCATTTCGAGTGCTTTACGGATTAATTTTTCGCTACCTGCGAAGTGTTCGCAGCTTGGAATCACCGGAAATGGCTTTTCTGCATCAAATAATGCATCTTTTGGATGAACCATTGAACTCACTATATTCTCCTTATTTATCAAATAGATAACTTAAGTTGCAACCTATCGGTAGGCTGCGAGGTCTAATTTATACTAGCGCGCACCGAATAAAATTCAAACAAAAATTTGAAATAATCGTTTGAATATGATTTATTTATGCAAAACAACTGGTCGGATTAGTTAAAATGATGCAAGAGCATTCTTTCTTGGAAAAAGTGGACGAACAGATAGTATTGGGAGGTTTCTGGCCAGGGATTCAGTTGTACTACCCGCCAGTTAAGTACTCTCCTGCTGATGGTGTCTACGAAACTATGGAGCAGGCATCCGCCCGCATGCGTAAATATGCACACAATACTAGTGCCCATACCTTACTCTTTGATCTTGAGGATGGTTGTCGACAGAAAGCGATGAGTCGTGAGCTATTACGACAGGAGCTTCCTTTATTTGAAAATCGAACATTTCAAATCGCAGTCCGCATCAATCCATTCCGTACTGATGAGTATGAGGAAGACCTCAAACTTATTCGCGATATGTCAGATTATATTGATGTTATCGTTTTGGCCAAGGCGGGAGAGGTTTATGGCGCAGCAGAAATTCGTGACCTATCGTCTTGGCTGGTTAGTGTTAATCCTAAAATTGAAATTCAGCCAATCATTGAGCATCCTCGCTCACTCAAGATTTCTCCAGAATTGATGCAGTACTCAACCGTGCGTCACGTAGTGTTTGGTATTCATGATTTTTCTAAAGCGATGGCAATTCATTTAACACCAGAAGGTTGGATTGATGAGCTGAAAACCTATTTGCGAATGTTGTTGCTTGAAGCGCGTATTGCTGGGACGGGTGTGATAGGCGGTGTTGAGGTTTTAATTAACAAAACGCCAATGCCTGACAATTATATTGAGCCTCATGATGTGCGTCGCTGGCTGGATTTACATGGTGAAAGAGAGTCGCATGTTGTCCATCAGCATGCTCTAGTTGAGGCGCAAATGGGCTTGACTGGTAAGCAGGTAATTCATCCGTTCCATATTCACTTGTGTAAGGTGGCTTTCACGCCTTCGCCGTTACAAATCGATCGTAATGTTAAAGTGCTACAAGCTGCGATTGATGCTGATGCATTGTTAGGTGGCGCCATTAAGTTTGAAGGCGAGATGCTGGATCCACCGATGTTTGGTAAAGCGTTGCAAAGCCTGCTACGTGCTTATGCATTAAAGTCTCTGGACGAAAAGGATAAAGCATTTGCCCTGGATGTATTGAAGAGATTGCCTGTTCATGTCATTCGTGAAAACTGGCCTTACGGAATGATTTAAGGGGTAGCATGAAATATACCTTTGAAAATAGTGTTCAGTTCAACCGCGAAGCTAATGAGTGGCAATGGCAATTACCGAGCCATTTCAATATTTGCGAGGCCTGTGTCGATCAACATGCTACTAATGATAAAGCTAATCAGGCAGCTCTGATTGTTGAAGATGAATCACTTGGAACCAGCCAGGTTACATACTCTCAGTTAGCTGAGAAAACGTCGCAGTTTGCGAACCTTTTGCAATCTTTGAACATTGACTCTGATAATCGAATATTAATTCGTCTGCCAAATTCAGTTGAATACCCAATCGCATTTTTTGGTGCCATAAAATATTCCGCCATTGCTGTTCCTACCTCGACGCTGCTGTCTGCAAGTGAGGTGGCCTATCTGGCCAATGATTCGCAAGCCAGTGTGTTAGTCACTCATAAATCGATGTGGCAGGAACTGGAAGCCGAATTAAAAAATACCTCTTTGCATACGATTGTTTTAACGGGCGAGGGGGGGCTACCGCAATCCGATAAGTTCCGGCTGATCGATTTTAATGATGGATTGAATCAGGCATCTTCCGAATTTGAGGCAATTAAAACCAAGGTCAATGATCCTGCTTATCTGGTTTACACCTCCGGCACGACTGGCTATCCCAAAGGTGTACTACATGCCCAGCGAGCGTTATTGGGGCGATTACCGGCCAGCCGTTACTGGTTTGATTTTCAGGAAGGCGTGACTGAGCGAATCATGCATTCGGGTAAGTTTAACTGGACCTATGTGTTAGGTTCGGCACTGATGGATCCACTGATGCATGGTCACACTGTGATTGCCTATGAAGGGCATAATGATGCACACACCTGGCCGAAACTGATCCAGAAACATGAATGCAGTATTTTTATCGGTGTCCCCACCATCTATCGACAGATTATTCAAAAAACCGATTACACAGGCAAAGATCTTCCTTCACTGAAACACTGCATGAGTGCAGGCGAACACCTTTCGGATGAAATGCAGGCTTTGTGGGAAGAGCGCTTTAATGCACCTATCTATGAAGCCATCGGTATGTCTGAGATTTCCTATTACATTTCCCAACATAAAGAAGCCAAGGTTGTTCCCGGTGCGGCTGGTTTTATCCAGCCAGGACATCAGGTAGCTCTATTAAGCGATGAGTTGCAACCGGTTGCCAATGGTGAAGAGGGCATGATTTGCATTCGAGCGGATGATCCGGGCTTGTTCCTGTCCTATTGGAATCTGCCGGAAGAAACTGTCAAGGCAGTTCATGATGGCTGGTTTTTTACCGGCGATTACGCCAAGCGTGATGCGCAGAATTATGTCTGGTTCCTGGGCCGTAAAGACGACATTATCAATACGTTTGGCTTTCGCGTCTCGCCACATGAAGTTGAGCGGGTGATCAAGGCACACCCTGATGTGGCTGATTGTGTTGCTCTGGGCGAGGAAGTGGGTAAAGACAAAACCCTCATCGTGGTCTGTGTTATTCCTGAGCAGGGCAAAGCTCTGACAGAGGAGCTGATTCTGGAGTATGGCCAACAGCAACTGGCTAAGTATAAAGCTCCCAAAAAAGTTTATCTGGTGCGTGACTATCCACGCACTAAAAATGGCAAGGTGCTTCGTAAAAAATTATTGAACGATTTAAAGCAATACCTGCTTTAATCCATTAACCCAAGCAATCAATTTATAGGTAACAAGATGGAACCCACTCTCAATTATCGTCCACGCAGAACCATGCTTTATGTGCCCACTCACGTTGAGCGTTATTTGCAGAAAGCCAGAGGTCTGGCGGCTGACAGTGTTGTGTTCGATTTACAGGAATCGGTTCCACCCGAGCACAAACAAACGGGACGCGATCTCTTGCTTAAAGCATTTGAGCAGTCACCGACTTTTGAATACTCGGAGCGTATTGTGCGGGTCAATCCTTTAAGTACAGAATGGGGGGAGCAGGATTTACAGGCGATTAAAGATTTAGACATTGACGCGATACTGCTTCCAAGAATTGAATCAGCCGATTCACTGTTGGGTTATATTGAGCAAATCGATGCTGTCCGAAAAGACAAGATTTCAGTCATGATTAATATCGAAAGTCCACTAGGGGTACTGCATGCCGAGCAAATCTGTGCGGCGAGTGAACGTGTTTCCTGTGTGGTGATGGGCGTGACTGATTTATCCAATGAACTGAAAATCACCCAGACCAATGATCGCGCAGGTCTATTAACCAGTTTATCGCTGGTGGTATTGGCAGCCCGTGCATACAAGAAGTGCGTCATTGATGGGCCACATTTTGATTTAAAAAACATTCAGGCTTGCGAGTTTTCCTGTCGCCAGGCACGCGATTTAGGTTTTGATGGCAAAGCGGTAGTTCATCCTATTCAGCTGGCATATACCAACGATGCCTTTACCCCCAAGCTGGATGATATTAATCGTGCCAAAGCCATTATTGCGGCGATTAAGCAGGCTAATGAAGAAGGGCGCAATGTTGCCGTCATTGATGACCGTTTAATCGAACCCTCACTGAAAGAGTGGGCTGAGCGGGTCTTAACTTTGTATAACACGGTGAAAGAGTTAGGCCAGAATGAGTTAATTGGGGCTAGCCGATAAGCACCATTTCAGGTAGTGTTTTAACGAAATGACAAACTAAAAAGCGATAACGCATGAATAAATCATCTGTCGGACGTTTCTTTGAAGACTTTTCGTTGGGCCAACTCATAGAGCACCCAATTCCACGCACCATAACCGAAGGTGATGCAAGTCTCTATATTGCCCTGACCGGCAGTCGCTTTAGCTTATATTCCAGCCATCATCTTGCGCGTAAAGTGGGGTTCGACAGACCGCCTGTGGACAACCTGCTGCTGTTTCATATTGCCTTCGGTAAAACGGTGCAAGATATTTCTCTTAATGCCGTCGCCAATCTTGGTTATGCGGAAGTACAGTTTGTGTTGCCCGCGTTTATTGGTGATACCATTTCTGTGCTCTCCGAGGTGATTGGCTTAAAGGAAAATTCAAACGGCAAGACCGGCATTGTTTATGTGCACTCCCGTGCAACCAATCAGGATGGGCATCTTGTCGCGAGTTGGAAACGGTGGGTTATGGTGCATAAAAAAACAGAAGGTATGCAGAATACTTATGCCGTTGAACCTCAGCTAAACTCAGAAGTAAGTCCGGCGCATCTTGCTATGCCCGATCAGTTCAATGCTGACAACTACAGCTATATTTCCAGTGGTGAGAAGTTCGTCTTTAGAGACTATCAGGTAGGGGAGTGGATTGACCATATTGATGGTTTAACGATTGATGCTACTGAGCACACAATGGCCACCAAGCTTTATCAGAATAATGCCAAGGTGCACTTTAACTATCATCAAATGCAGGATAGCCAGCATCAACAGCGTCTCGTTTATGGTGGCCACATTATTTCACTCTGTCGCAGCCTTTCTCATAATGGCCTTGCCAATGCCCAGTGGCTAGCTGCAATCAATGGCGGTGCGCACCTAAATCCTTCCTACGCCGGAAATACAATCTATGCAGCAACTCAGGTCCAGAATAAATATGAGCTAGGCTTTGGAATGGGGGCGCTGAGACTTAAAACTATCGGCTTCAAGAATGTCCAGTGGGACTCCATAAAGGAGAAAGTTTCTTCAGCCAATAATCCCAAGCAGCTTCCTGAAAACGTTGTTCTAGATTTGGACTATACGGTGCTGATCCCTGATCCAAAGTAGTTGATTCTGATAGGCGTAAACCAGACTTTATGCTAAGTTGCGCTTTCTTGACGCTCCTGAAGCGTGTTGTTTTTGGCACTGCATTGAGAAAGCATTATGACTTTTGGTTTGGGTGAGCTGTTTGCGCTTTCATCGGCGATCTGCTGGGCAACAGCAATTATATTATTCAAGCACTCTGGTGAAACCTTAAGTGCTTCCGCGCTCAATCTATTCAAAAATACTTTAGCAACTTTCCTGTTAGTTCCTACAGCTCTGGTGATTGAAGGATTTCAGTTGCCACAACTTGATGCCATACAATGGACAATAGTGGCAATCAGTGGCTTTATAGGGATAGCTCTCTCCGACACCTGGTATTTTTTAGCGCTCAGAAAAGTGGGTGCCGGCAACACGGCAATAGTCTCGAGTCTCTATAGTCCATTTGTCATCGTTCTATCAGTGTTGTTTTTAAATGAGACACTGCACTGGACTCAGTTTATTGGTTTTTCCATGGTGCTGCTCGGTATCATTCTGGTCACCTGGCAACGTAACCGGAAAAATGTTGGTGCACCAGTTTTATGGCAGGGACTTGCTCTAGCTGCTGGAGCGGTTTTCCTTAATGCCGTTGGCGTGGTGATGGTTAAACGCATTCTGGAAGGTGATGGCTTTTTCTGGATTATCAGTTTGCGCCTGATCGGTGGCATCATTGGCTCAATAGGCTTGTTGTTGATTGGGCAGAAATTCGTAAAAGTGGTTCATGAGTTAAAGCAGCCAAGAGATTGGCGGATTTTGATAATGGCCAGCATCCTTGGCACTTACATTTCAATGATACTCTGGTTATCCGGCTATAAATATACCGATGCGATTATCGCTTCGGTGTTGAACGAAACCTCGGTTCTGTTTATTGTCCTGTTTGCCTGGATATTTCTCAAAGAAGAGGTTAACCGGCGCAGATTGGCTGGTGTTGTGCTGGCCTTCCTTGGCGTCTTGGTATTCGTCTATAACAGTGGTGGTCAGGCTTAGACTAAAGATCAAAAAAGTTCTAGTGTACCTGTCCAACTCTAACAATCTTCATGGCGTTGGTGCCGCCCAGCACTCCCATCGAGTCGCCTTTAGTGATAATCACCAGATCGCCATCTTCTACGAAGTTTCTTAAGCGTAACTCTTCAACCGCCAGACGGTTAACGTCATGTTTGGCCAGAACCGTTGGATCAAATTCAATAGCCTCAACACCGCGATAAAGCGCGACTTTGCGAAGCGTTTGTTCATTGCGACTCAGGGCAAAGATTGGCATACCTGAACGAATACGTGATAACCACAAAGCTGTTGAGCCTGATTCAGTTAGCGCGACAATCGCCTTGACACCTTTGAGGTGGTTGGCAGTGTACATAGTCGCCATGGCAATTGCTTCATCTATCAGATCAAAAGACATTTCGTTGCGATGACGTGACATGCGAATCATGGATTGTTTTTCTGCGCCCAGACACACATTTGCCATCGCCTGAACGGTGCGGGCAGGGTTGTCGCCGGTAGCCGTTTCAGCGCTTAGCATAACGGCATCGGTACCATCTAAAACTGCGTTGGCAACGTCGAACACTTCTGCGCGAGTAGGAATAGGGTTATGGATCATGCTCTCCATCATCTGTGTCGCTGTAATAACAACACGATTCAGGGCTCTTGAGCGTGCGATAATATGCTTTTGTACGCCGATTAACTGAGCATCACCAATTTCTACCCCTAAATCACCGCGAGCTACCATGACTGCATCCGAAGCCATGATAATGGCATCGAGAATTTTGTCATCATTAACGGTCTCAGCACGTTCAATTTTGGCAACCAGGTTACTGTTACCACCGGCTTTTTGCAGAAGCTTGCGTGCTTCATGCATGTCATCGGCGCTACGTGGAAATGAAACAGCCAAATAATCCACATGCATGGCCGCAGCAATTTTGATGTCTGACCGATCTTTGTCGGTAAGAGCAGGGGCTGAAAGCCCACCGCCTAACAGATTAATTCCTTTATTATTACTTAATACGCCACCAATAATGACTTCAGTGATGATTTCAGTTGAAGTTAAACGCTTCACCTCTAGCTGAATACGGCCATCATCCAGCATCAGGTGATTGCCTTCTTTTAAGTCTGCTGGCAGTTGTTTGTAGTCAATGCCTACGCGCTCTTCGTCACCAGCTTCTTTTTCCAATTCGGAATCAAGGATAAAAGTCGCGCCAACTTCCAGGTTGATTTTGCCATTTTTAAAACGGGCTATGCGGATCTTTGGGCCTTGCAAGTCACCTAGAATGGCGACATAGCGATTCATGTCCCTGGAAATTCTGCGGATCTGCTCCGCACGATGTATATGGTCTTTGGCTTCGCCGTGTGAAAAGTTGAGTCTGAATACGTTGGCACCAGCCTTAATTAAAGAGCGAATGGTGTCGTCAGACTCAGTAGCGGGACCTAAAGTAGCAACAATTTTGGTGCGTTTAAACATATATTTTCTGCTCGGTTTTGATAGATATGCTTGATAGGTAACAGTTTAAAGACAAGCGGTAGAATAACAACACTATTCTAGAGAAAAAAGGGTAGGGCTGCTATTGATCAGTATTAAGTTTTTATAAAACCAATAAGACAAAAAAGGGGCCTTAGCCCCTTTTTGATTTGTATTATACTAGCCTAGTTATTTTCGTATGCTTCTTCACTTTTGCTTAAGCTTTTAGCATCACGACCCAGGAACCAGTCTTTGATACTGCCCAAAGTCACGTACAGGCAAGGCACCCAGATTAGTGTAATCACTGTCGCGAATACTATACCAAAGGCTAGCGATACCGCCATCGGGATAACCAACTGTGCCTGCAAGCTTGTTTCTGTAGTAATTGGTAGCAAGCCGAAGAAGGTTGTTAAAGACGTTAGAATAATGGCGCGGAAACGTCTTGTGCCTGCATTGATAGCCGCTTCAATTCGTGACATGCCTTCTGCTCGAGCACGTCCGATGAAATCCACCATCAACAAGCTGTCGTTTACTACGACACCCGATAGGGCAATAATACCAAAGAAGGAGAACATGCTCAGGTTAATGTCTAGCAATAGGTGACCAACCATGGCACCAATGATCCCAAATGGGATTGCAGACATGACGACGACTGGCTTGATATATGATTTCAATGGAATAGCCATTAAGCCATAGATCAAAATCAATGCAATTAGACCGCCAATTCCTAATTCTTTGGTTAGTTTTTGCTGATCTTCGCTCGGGCCGCCTGGTTCAAGTTTCACAGTTGGGTGTTGAGCTAAAATGCCCGGAATAACATTTTGCATCATATCTTCGTGAATTTCGCCAGAGGTAATGGTTGCCTGTGGGCTCACATCTGCACTGATACGGTTTGCGCGAACGCCATCAATCCTCGAAATACGTGAATAACCTTCCTGTACCTGATAATCAGCTACATCAGTGAAAGTTACGTATTCACCTGATGGTGTTCTAATTGGCATTTGTTCAAGGTTACCAATCGAACGTCTATCTTCCAATGGATAACGCACAAAGACTTTAACTTCTTCGTTGTCCCGTAGGAAGCGTTGGGCTTCAGAACCATAGAAAGCGTTACGGACTTGCTGAGATAGAACTTGGGTACTTAATCCCAGGTTATAACCATGCGGCTTTACTTCAACTACGATTTCTTCTTTACCACCAGATAAGTTGTCGCTGATGTCGTATACACCATCGTACTCGGCCAACTTTGCACGAATTTTTTCAGTTACGATTTGTAATTCGTCGATATCCGTGCCAACCAGACGATAGCCAACGCCATCACCACCGGGGCCGCCGCCACCGCCACCAAAGCTGATTTCTTCAACTGCAGGTAGTGTGCCGACCATGTCACGCCAACGGTCAATCAGTTCAAATTGATGAATAGGTAAATCCTCACTCTTCACCAATTCGGTCCACATATAACCGCCAGTATTTTCACGTGTCCACATAAAGGCATGTTGGAAGACGCCAATGCCATGCTCAGCTTCCACTTCCTTATGCAACACATTGAGCTTATCCCAAACAATTTGAACGTTACTCATGGCTTGTTCTGCGGTCGCACCTTCAGCCATCTTGATTTCTACAAATACACCATCATTGGGTATATTCGGGAATAAGCTTGTTTTGACCCATCCGCTGCCAATGAAACCAATCGTTGTGATAAAAAGGATACAGACAAAGGTTAGAATGGTTAGCCCTTTGTATTTTAAGAACATCTCCAACTTGGGCTTGTAAACGTTATTGATAAAGCGCGACAGTAGGTCTTTGACCTTTAAACGGATAGCGCGGAAGAAACCTTTGACGGCTCTTACTTTCGGGTTTTTAGTGTCTTCCAGCTTATTCAGTTTCATGTGTGCCAGGTGAGCCGGTAAAATAAGTTTTGACTCAACTAGCGAGAACATCAAACAGAACATTACGACTAACCCCATGGATGCCATCGCATTGCTCCACGGGCCACTGATTGCCAGCATCGGATAAAACGCTGCAATTGTGGTTAATACACCAAAGGTTGCAGGAAGGGCGACTCTTTTAGAGCCCTCGACAACGCTGTCAATGCTATGGCCTTTTTCTTCAATCGAAGCCCAGGCCGATTCCGCAATAATAATGGCATCATCGACCACGATCCCCAGTACCAGAATAAATCCGAAGAGGGTAATCATGTTGATAGTCATCGCAAAGCCGGGATACATGTACATTAATGCAAAAGCACCCAGGAAGCAGAGCGGGATGCCAATCATGACCCAGAAAGCCAGTTTAAAGCGTAGGAAAAGTGCAAGAACGATAAACACCAGAATGATACCGGCAAGCATATTCTTCTGCATCATCTCCAGACGACCTTTTAGATAGTAGGTGCCATCACCCCAAGCTTCTATGGATAGGCCTGCAGGAAGAGTAGGAGTTTTCTTATCTAAATAGTCATAAATTTGTTCAGCAATGAGTAGATCGTCTGACTCTAAAGAGGAACGAATTCTCAAACTAACTGTTGGCTTGCCATCAAAGCGCGACAGGAAATTCCACTCAGCAAAGCCATCATCAATTGCTGCAATATCTGCAAGCAAGAGGGTAGTGCCATCCGGGCGTGTTATGACCGGAATCTTTGCGAAGTCATAAGCATCGTAGGCCTGGTTCTTAGTTCTCACCAAAATATCACCGCCCAGAGTTTTAATGGTACCGCTGGGCAAGTCTAAAGAGTGGCTACGAACAGCATTAGCAACATCTTGCAGAGTTAGGCCATATTTTCGTAACTGGTAATCACTGACCTGAATACCGACCTCGTAAGGACGAGCTCCTTCAACTTCTACCAGTCCAACATTGGGTAGAGCCAGAAGTTCGTCTTTAATATCTTTAGCGTATTCTTTTAGCGTTCTTTCATTTGCATCGCCAAAGACATTTAGGCGCATGACCTGGCGTTGCATACGGTTTTCATAAATGACTGGGCGCTCGGCAAGATCTGGTAAGTTGGGGATAGCATCAACTCTGACCTTGATTTCGTCCATCACCTCAGAGACTTCATAATTATCTTCAATTTCGATATTAATGCTTCCCATACCCTCAGAAGCCGTTGAAGTCACTTTTTTGATCCCTTCAATTTCCTTAATATTTTCCTCGATCAGGATCACAATGCCTTCTTCCACTTCCTGTGGAGCAGCTCCCGGATAAGGAACCTGGATGCTCACTGAGTTAATTACAATATCAGGGAATACTTGTTGACGAAGGTGGCTAAGCCCAATAAAGCCGGCAACAATGATGAAAATCATCAGTAGGTTCGCAGCAACTGAGTTGCGGGCGAACCAGGAGATGATTCCGGTATGTGTATCGTATTGTTTGACCATCTGCGAATTCCTTATTGCTTAGCTGTGTCAGCACTCGTATTTAGAGCAGTGTCATTGGTATTTGCAGTGCTGGATTTCGCCTGGCTGCCAATTTTTTGAACTTTCATACCGTTAACTGGATTATGAACCGGGGTGGTAATCACTTCATCACCAGACTTCAAACCACTATCAATGTAGATAGTGTTGGCTTCAGTTCGGGCAAGGGTTACTTCCTGTAAGCGAATTTCACTTTCATTCTCAAGAATCAGAACAGTATTGCCAAAATAAAGAGCCTGTCTTGGCAATGCAATTAATCCATCGCGTTGCTTACCAGCAATTTCTGCTCTTACAAAGGTGCCGAAGCGAAGTGGTGCATCTTTATCTTCTGTTTCTGTTAGGTTGTAGGGATCTTCTATTTGTGCAACCAGATAGGTCAAACGGTTGGTCTGTTCGACAACGCCTTCGGTACGAACAATTTTACCAAACCAATTCTGTTCTTTACCTGCGTAACTACCAACTAGTCTGACTGCGGGTTGTAACTTCTCACCACTTTCTGGGATTTCAAGAAAAGCTAGCTCTTGGTCTGGAACGGGCAAGCGTACTTCTGCATACTCTGTGCCGTACAGAGTGGCTACCTGGCTGCCAACATTAACGAACTGACCAAGACCTACCATCTTGCTTTGTATCAGTGCGCTAAAATTGGCTTTGACCTTGGTTCGGTCCAGATCACGGCGGGCTCGCATCAGATCGGCTTCGGCAGATTGAACTACCGCTTCAGCCTGTTTTAATTGAGGAAGTCTTAACACCAGGTCGGAAGGTTCGCCTGTGCCAATTTTTTTCCAGTCTTTGCGCGCTTGCTCTGTTCTGGCCTTGGCATCTTGATAGTTAGCCTGCGCTTGTGCAAGGGCTGCTTCAGCGCTACGAACATTAGCGATATAGTTAGCAGGATCGATGGTAAAAAGAACTTCGCCTTTTTCGACAAAAGCACCGACACGGAAATTATCTGAAACGTCAGTAATACGTCCACTGACCTCTGCCACCATTGTTGAATTCTCAACTGGCAGGACTGGCCCTTGGCTGTCAACTATGAACTGAACATCTTCAGCTTCTACCGTTTTGGTTTCAACGACGATGGCTTGGACAAAAGGTTTCTTTTTTGGTGGCTCTGGCTTTAATTTCAGAAGGACACCAATAATTACGATAGTTGCTATAACTATGGATGCACCAATTACGATTCTCTTGGTCATTATTTTTTCCCGCTTTCAAAAATTTTAGGATTACTCCAACTCTCGGATATTATAACGCTCGACAATTTCCAGAGCCTAATGTTCAGTAATGACAAAAGGTTAACAAATGTTTCAATACTGTATTTTAAAGGGTGAAGTGTGAAAAAAAGGTGCCCAAAGGCACCTTTTTGCAGTTTTTAGATAGTAATTGGCTATGAAAGGTTTAGTTCGATAGTTAAATTTATTCCGCACTCAACCATTGATGTAACCAGTTATTGACTACCTGATGCCACTGGATGCTGTTATTCGGCTTTAATACCCAGTGATTTTCGTTCTCAAAAATCAGTAACTGACTTGGAATATCCTGGCGTTGCAACGCTGTGAAAGTAGCCAGAGACTGTGTTTCAGGAACGCGATAGTCTTTGCTACCTTGCACTACCAGCATTGGTGTTTTCCAGTTCTTAACATAATGAACAGGATTATATTTTTCAAAGTTTTCCGGCTTATCGAAATAGGTACCACCATTTTCCCACTCTACGAACCAAAGCTCTTCAGTTGAGTAGTACATCATTCGGTTGTCAAAAATGCCGTCGTGATTGACCAGACACTTAAATTGATCCGACCAATTACCGGCAATCCAGTTAATCATATAGCCACCGTATGAAGCTCCCAGTGCGCAGGCATTGTCTGTATCGACAAAGTCATAATTTGCTTCAACGTAAGCCATACCTTTCTGTAAATCTTCCAGTGGCTTGCCGCCCCAGTCGCCAGTAATTGAGTCAGTAAAATCCTGACCGTAACCTGTTGAACCATGGAAATCGATCATGACAGCAACAAAACCCTGCCCAGCATAAGTCTGAGGATTCCAACGATAATGGAAGTGATCGCCAAAGCTGCCTTGAGGGCCACCATGAATAAGGAAGGCCAAAGGGTAGGTTTTATCTTCATCAAAATCTACAGGCTTTACGATATATCCATAAACGGTTTCATTATTCCAACCTTTAAAGCTGAATTGCTCATAATCACCAAACCGAAGTTCAGACATGACTTCTTGATTCACAGCTGTTAGCTGACGTTTATTCGAACCATCAAGATCCATGACATATAAGTCGGCAGGATTTTTCAGATCATCATACTGATAAACAATCTTGTCTTGGCCAATATCAAAAGCAGAAACATAGCCAGCGTCGGTTAGCTGCTTTTTTTGCTTGGATGCCAGATCATAGGACCAGATGACATTCTTACCGATATGGTTGCCATAAAGGAAAACCTGCTTGCCGTTTTTGCTGAACTGGAAGCCATAAAAGGAACGATCCCAGTCTTTAGTAACGTTTTCGGTCTTGCCTGACTTTAAGTCGCGAATATGTAATTGGCGACGATCAGCCTCAAAGCCAGGGCGATCCATTGCCAGCCACGCCAGCTTTTTACCATCAGGGCTGAATACTGGTTGAGTATCCCAGGCCAGGTTTTCCTTGGTCAGGTTCTTAACGTTTCCACCAGTGATAGATACTTCATATAAATCGAAATTCGTAGACGTCGGCTCGTTTTTATCAGCAATACGCAAAGTGAAAATTACTTTTTTTCCGTCAGGACTGACAGTGTATTCCTCGTCACCGCCAAATGGACTGGAGGGCACATTACCATTCGAGCTATGAGAAAGGGCGGTTGCATCGGTAAAAGGCGACTTAGAAAGCTTGGCACTAAACAAACGACTTTGCGTACCATCTAACCAATGATCCCAGTGGCGGACAAAGATTTTGTCATACAGCTTTCCTTCCTGCTTGCTAGTGCTAGCGGCTTCAGATTTTTCTTTGCTGCATTTTAAAGAGTCACATTCAGGGTAAACCGACGCACTGAATACGACGCGATCATTTTTGGGGGAGAGCTTGTAGGTGCCGATACTGACAGGTAGATCAGAAACTTGCTCTATAGACTCAGACTCTACGACATATCGCCACAGCTGGTTGCTACCACTACGGCTTGATAAGAAATAAAGAGACTTGCCATCAGCAGACCATTTTGGGCTGGTGTCGGCGGCAGGGTCAGTTGTTACTTGCTTTGGAGTTGCTTCCTCCTCGGTCGAATTGGTCAGGTAAATATCAAAAGTACCTTTGTCAGCCTCTAAATCCGTAGTGCGAAGCATGTAGGCCACAGTCTTACCATCAGGCGATAAAGTAGGGGAAGCCACTCGCTTCATGCTGACCATATCTTCAGCCGTAAAAGGCTCCGCCGCCACAGCTTCACCAGCGTTCAAAGCCAGTAAGCCAAATAATATCAATAAAGGTTTCATAACAGACTCTGTCTTTTGTTAGTGTTTGGTGGTCAAAACTATACTGAGCTTTTTAAGCTAAGTCGATAATTTGCATCAAAATACAGTTGACAGTAACAAGCTCCGTGCTAAAATGCGCGCCATTGTTTTGGGGCTATAGCTCAGCTGGGAGAGCGCTACACTGGCAGTGTAGAGGTCAGCGGTTCGATCCCGCTTAGCTCCACCAACTTTTTCGAACTACTTTGTTAGTTTCTCAGTTGTTTACTGATGTAAACGGCCCTCGAAACTGCCGCGCATTTCGAGAAAAGTAAGTAAAGTTGTTAGTGCATAGATAAGCAGGAGACACTTCCTCACTATTCGCCTCGCATTAACAGCAAAATACTATTAGTTGTAAAAAGTAAGAATTGTGTCCCGTTCGTCTAGAGGCCTAGGACACCGCCCTTTCACGGCGGTAACAGGGGTTCGACTCCCCTACGGGATGCCATATAAATAAAACCCAGCCCTTGTGGCTGGGTTTTTTATATCTGTATATTTTGCAGCGGAGCCCTTAAACAATTCGACGACCAACAAGGATGTTGGAAGTGCCGAAAACGCAGGGCCGAAAATTGCTCCTGCATTTTCGGCATTCGTGACGTCCCTGTCAGTTAGATTCAGTTTTCGGCCTCCCCAGTAGTCATAGCACTATAGTGACATAGAGTTCTTGGCTGTTCTTTTGATATCTGTGTATTCTGTATCATTCTTAACCTATCTGACTGATTTATAGTCATTTTGCGTGTAAAACTGAAAAAAACAAAAAAATCCCCATAATTTTTTTGACAAACGAGGGGAGGGGCATTATTATTGCGCCCGCGTTTGAGAGAACAGTTTCAAACATTGTGTCCCGTTCGTCTAGAGGCCTAGGACACCGCCCTTTCACGGCGGTAACAGGGGTTCGACTCCCCTACGGGATGCCATATAAACAAAACCCAGCCCTTGTGGCTGGGTTTTTTTATATCATATCGAAAGTGCAGGAGAACTTGTTCGACAATCGCCAGGAAGGCGAAAGTGCCGAAAATGCATGGAGCAATTTTCGGCCTCCCCGATCGAGCTGCACTGTATCGACCTAGGCACCTTATGCCAGCTTTTCTTATGTCATCTGGAAAGTGCAGGAGAACCACTTCGACGACAACCAAGGCAGGATTCGTTCCCGACAAATCTCTGCATTTCCTCCATCCATGGAGGTCAGATGGTGGAAGTGTCAATGCTTTGGAATTTCTGCCACAAAAAAAAGCCTGGCACATGGTCAGGCTTTTAGAAGAGCTATAGCTTGTTTAGGCGGCTTCTTCTGAGTCTTTCTCTGAAGGTGCCATAAAGAATAACAATGCACCTACTACCACTAAACCACCGCGTATTGTCCATGCTATGTTCTCGCCCCAGTTATTGATCCAGCCAAGTATTTTTAATTCATAGTCGAAGAAGAATAGAGCGATAGATGCAATCCCCAATAAAGCAATGAACGAACCTAAATTTTTCATAATAATATCCCCATTTGATGTGTTTTGTTTTAGTACTCAGGACTTAAAATACGGAACAATTTGTTGAAAATCAAATGATAAATGCCGCTACACAAGGCTAGAACTGGCTTTATATAGCTTCATGAAGATGAGCATTGACTGCTTGGGGCTGATGGTTTCGTCTTTGCTTGGGGGTAGTAAATTGCAAAATGTTATTCATTTTAGAGCAATCAATTTATGCTATAGTCGCAAACAATTTCGAGTATGAATTTTGAGAAAGCATGATGTTAGACACTTTAATTAACAGAGTTTCTTGTGGTCGTTTAAAAGCACCGGCACCTTCCAAAGATGAGATGAACCAAGTGTTTAAGGCTGTCCTGAGGGCACCAGACCATATGCGGCTGATGCCCTGGCAATACATTGTATTCGAAGGTGAAAAAGCGCTTAATGAGTTAGGTGAGAAGTATCGGTTGGCTTGTGTGACTGAAAACCCTGATATTGAAATGGAAAAGCAGGAGCGGGCGCTCTCATTACCACATAGGGCGCCTATGGTGGTCGTTGCAGTTGCAAAAGCTCGCGGGCATGAGAAGGTGCCGCACATTGAAGAAGTGCTTTCAGCAGGTGCCGGTGTGCAGAACCTTATACTGGGTCTGGATAGTCTTGGCTATGGCGCTTACTGGCGGACAGGGCCCTTGGCTTTTAATGAGCATTTAAAGCCGCTACTTGGGCTTGATCAAAACGACACGATTGTGGGTTTTATCTATATAGGCACCCCAGATATGGAGCTTAAAGCAAAGCCAATCCCTGAAGTCGATGATTTTGTCAGCTGGGCTTAACTTATATTTTAGATAGAGCGAGAGAGTGGAGAAGGGAAGGACTAAAACTCTTCCCACAGCTTTGATTTTTTATCTTTGTAGTCAGGATTATCGCGCTTTTCGTTGATTTCATCGTATTTGGCCTTTTCAGCACGGCGAGAAGGCGAGTCCGGTTTGATGGTCTCATCAAGCTCTTTGAGAAAGTCTGTGATTTCGCTGGTATAGTTTTTTTTTGACATGGCTTTACCCAGTGATAATGTTCTAACTTCATACTAGCTCAATGCATTAAAAAAGGCCACGTTTGTGGCCTTAATCATTTGAGTGCAAAATAACTAAAACTTAACGTTATTCGGTACGCGAGGAAACGGGATCACGTCTCGAATGTTCTGTACACCGGTAACGTAAGATACACAGCGATCAAAACCCAGACCAAAACCTGCGTGGGGTACGGTGCCATAACGACGCAGGTCGCGATACCACCAGTAATCTTCAGCTGGTAAGCCCATTTCTTCAATACGCTTATCGAGCACGTCCAGGCGTTCTTCACGCTGCGCACCACCAATGATTTCACCAATGCCTGGTGCTAACACGTCCATAGCTGCAACGGTTTTGCCATCATCGTTCAAGCGCATATAGAAGGCTTTGATGTCTTTCGGGTAGTTCATGACGACTGTTGGCCTGCCGACATATTCTTCTGCAATGTAGCGCTCATGCTCTGATTGTAAGTCAATGCCCCATTCGACAGGATATTCAAACTTTTTCTCGGCCTTTTTCAGTACTTCAATCACATCGGTGTAATCCATACGCTCAAAGTTGTGATTGATCACATTTTCAAGACGGTTGATACAATCCTTATCGACGCGTTGCTGGAAGAAGACCATGTCATCGGCACACTCATCGAGAACAGCCTTGAAGATGTATTTCATCATGGCTTCAGCCAAATCGGCGTTATCTGATAAATTAGCAAAGGCAATCTCAGGCTCCACCATCCAGAACTCAGCAAGATGACGACTGGTATTCGAGTTTTCCGCACGGAAAGTCGGTCCAAAGGTGTAAACCTTAGACATTGCCATGCAGTAGGTTTCAACGTTCAGCTGACCAGAAACGGTTAAGAATGACTCTTTACCGAAGAAGTCTTCGCTGTAATCAATATTGCCTTTGTCATCTTTAGGAAGGTTGGTCATGTCCAGGGTGCTGACACGGAACATTTCACCGGCGCCTTCTGCATCAGATGCGGTAATTATTGGGGTATGAATCCAGAAAAAGCCTTGCTCGTGCATAAAACGGTGAATTGCCTGTGCCAAACAGTTACGCACACGTGTTACGGCACCAATCAGGTTGGTGCGAGCACGTAGGTGAGCATTTTCACGTAAGAACTCAACGGAGTGTGGCTTAGGTTGGATAGGGTAGGTATCGGGATCATCAACCCAGCCAAGAACTTCAACAGCTGTGGCCTGGATTTCATAAGACTGGCCTTTACCTTGTGACTCAACCAGCTTGCCGGTTACCTTGACGGAACAGCCAGCGGTCAATTTAACCACTTCTGACTCATAATTAGCCACATTATTATCGACTACTGCCTGAATTGGATTAAAGCAGCTGCCATCGTGAATATTAACGAACGAAAGTCCGGCTTTCGAATCACGACGAGTACGTACCCAGCCTTGGACGGTGACTTGCTCACCGACGCCGGGTTTGCCCGCGAGGGCGTCGACAATAGATACTAACATGATAATAAGGCTCCGATTTACCTTCAAAATTAGATATGAGAATGTTTATTAATATTGATGCTAAAACTTTTGTTTTCCTTCGAGTTTCAGGCGCAGATTGACGGCTTTTTTCTGGTCATCTGTGAAAGTATGCCAGTTAAGCACTTCGTCGAATGTTCGACCGCAACCACGACACACTTCATCACCCAAAACGGTACTACAGACGCCAATGCAGGGCGAGGCAGTAGGACTTCTTTGGCCTTTGCTTGAAATGGACACGATTTCTCCTGCAAAACTCACGAAAAAACAAACGCCGTATGTTACCGTGACATGCGGCAGATGGCTAGTGATAATCATAATACATGAGCACAAGATGTGGTAATACACAGTTACGATTCAATGCTTGTAATTATTGACCTCGTCGGCTATCTTGCCGCTATTCTCAACTTGATGTGCATACCATGTTTCAACTAGACGAGTCACAAATTCAAGAGTACCGAAACGACAAACCTGAATACTATCGCCAGCTGGCGCTTCAACTGGATGCCTTATTAGCTGAAGATAGCAACTGGATTACCAATATGTCGCAAATGTCGGCCTTTATTTTCCAGATGCTTCCTGAGCTTAACTGGTCTGGTTTTTACCTGGTCAATCCTGAAAAGGCTGACAGTCTGATTCTTGGTCCGTATCAGGGCAAGGTGGCATGTGTTCATATTCCTTATGGTCGTGGTGTCTGTGGAACGGCGGCTTCTACGCTTGAAACTCAGTTAGTTGAAGATGTTCATCAGTTTGATGGGCATATCGCCTGTGATGCCGCCTCTCAAAGTGAAGTGGTGATTCCTGTAGTTGTTAATGGGCAGTTGAAGGGCGTTCTGGATATTGATAGCCCAATTACCAATCGATTTGATCAGGAAGATGCTGATGGACTGACAGTGTTGTTAGAAACCTTTATCAAACGCACACAGTTTCCATAGAGGGTCATCTATGAGTATTCGTCCGTTTCATTTAGCCATTCCGGTACATAATTTAGAAAAGGCCAGAGAGTTTTATGGTCAGGTCTTAGGTTTCGCAGAAGGTCGCTCCAGTGATCACTGGATTGATTATGACTGTTATGGTCATCAGCTGGTGGTACATCTTGATGAAACCATGAGTGTTGATCATGATAAAGCCAATAATCAGGTTGATGGTCATGCCGTTCCGGTACCACACTTTGGTGTTGTGTTGGATATGCCAACCTGGCAGGATTTAGCCGAACGATTAAAAGAACAGGGCACCAAATTTGCCATAGAACCTTATATAAGATTCAAAGGCCAACCCGGCGAACAGGCCACCATGTTTTTTTATGACCCCTCAGGGAATGCGCTGGAATTTAAGGCTTTTAATGACTTAAGCCAGTTGTTTGCTAAATGAACCTAATACAAAAAAGCAAAGCCAAGGCTTTGCTTTTTTATCGTTGATTATTTGTAAGACCTAAATCTATAAGGCCTAAAAGTTCATCGCCTTAATCACTTCGTCCGGTAGCTCCGGAAGTGCCGAGCGTGGAATCAGGAATGTGGTCAGGTTGAATAGGTCGCGGAAGAAGCGGTTGTTCTGGGTCGTTTGACGTAAGTAGTCATGGCCTGCCGAGCCACCAGTTCCAATCTTTGAGCCAATCATGCGCAACACCATGGTGGTGTGCCGATAGCGCCAGGTGGTGAATTTCTCATCAATTTCAACCAGTCCCTGCAATAATCTGAATGGGCCATTAAGCATGGGTTGTTCGCGGTAAAGGTTGATGAAAAGGGCGCTGAGGGTAGCCTCCTGGCTCATGCGGAAACGGCCCTGGGTTTTCAGCTCGTCATACTTGTCTTTATCAAACAGTGCATCGAAAGTAGCGCGGGTATTTTCCAGGTCATTTAGCTGGAAGGTCTTTTCCGCATCACTGAGGTAATCGGCTTCTTTCAATACCTTTTCATCATGATTGAGCATGGTTTCGACGGCCTCTTTAAAGATGCTCCAGAATTTAAAGTCACCAAACTCAAGGAATGGCATGCGCTCCAGCCATTTTTCAACCGCATCAAATAGCGAAGGCTTTTCTTCAAGATCCATTAAGTAGTAACGATCCTTTTCATTTAAGCGACTGTAGAAAGACTTTTTGTCGAAGTTAATACGGTATTCTGATTTCAGCCCAAGCAGAATTTCAATTTCTTTAAATTGAATGCTTTGAAAACCTGAAGCTGGAATCAGGTAGTCACGGAAGTCGAGAAAATCTAGCGGAGTCATGGTTTCCAGAATATCAATTTGATCAACCAGGACATCCTGAATGCGGTGGACGCGCTCTAGTCTTAAGTTGACGGTACTGATCTTGCTTTCATCCACATGACTTTGCGACAGCACGGGTAATATTGAGTGAATTTCATGCAGAATTTGTTTAAACCATAATTCGTAGGCCTGATGCACGATGATGAAAAGAGTTTCATCATGTGCTTCGGCACCATATTTCTTACTCTCCGGATGCTGCGCATCGAGTAGTTTGTCCAGCTGTAGATATTCTGGGTAATAACAGGGTTTGGTATTTTTTTGCATGGTCCACCGCTTCTATTTTGAAAGACAGGCTGTATCGCCTTGCTCTTGTTCTACTGTTAAAAATTTTAATTCTGCAAAAACAAAAGGAGCACTCGAAGTGCTCCTTTAAATTATAGACCTTTGAAAAAAATATTGTCAGTAATAATTTTTCAAAGTTGGGTACTTATTGCTCGATTAACGTTTATTAATATCCATGTAATCGCGCTCAGTAGCACCTGTGTATAACTGACGAGGGCGACCAATGCGACGATCATCTTCACCAATCATTTCGTGCCATTGAGATACCCAGCCTACAGTACGCGCCAAGGCGAAAATTACTGTAAACATATTGGTTGGGATACCCATGGCGTCAAGGATCACGCCTGAGTAGAAGTCCACGTTCGGGTAAAGCTTCTTTTCGATGAAGTATTCGTCTTCAAGCGCGATTTTCTCCAGCTCAAGAGCAACCTTGAAGATAGGATCGTCGTGCTTACCCAACAGATCCAATACTTCGTGAGCACTTTCACGCATCACTTTAGCGCGTGGGTCAAAGTTCTTATAAACGCGGTGACCAAAGCCCATCAAGCGGAATGGATCATTCTTATCTTTGGCACGCTCAATAAATTCAGGGATACGGCTAACATCACCGATTTCACGCAACATGTTCAAGCAAGCTTCGTTTGCTCCGCCGTGCGCAGGGCCCCACAAACAGGCAATACCTGATGCAATGGCTGCGAATGGGTTAGCGCCAGAAGAACCGGCTAGACGAACCGTTGAAGTGGAAGCATTTTGCTCGTGATCCGCATGAAGAATGAAGATACGGTCCATCGCTTTAACCAATACTGAATCGGGTTTCCAGTCGTTGGTTGGCATGCTGAACATCATATTCAAGAAGTTTTCAGCCAGGCTCATGTCGTTATCAGGATAAACGAATGGATGGCCCACGCTGTAGCGGTAACACATAGCAGCGATAGTTGGCACTTTAGCAATCAGGCGTAAGGCACTGATATCACGGTGTTGTGGATTATTGATGTCCAATGAGTCGTGATAGAATGCTGACAGCGCGCCAACTACTGAAACCATGATGGCCATCGGGTGGGCATCACGGCGGAAACCGTTGAAGAAGTTCATCATTTGCTGATGAACCATGGTGTGATTATTAATTTTGGCAACGAAGTTTTCGTATTCTTCTTTGCTTGGCAGTTCGCCATTTAATAGCAGGTAAGCAACTTCTTCAAAATTCGACTGCTCGGCTAGCTGCTCAATAGGGTAGCCACGGTACAGTAACTGACCTTTTTCACCATCAATAAAGGTAATTTTAGATTCACAGGCGCCAGTTGATACGTAACCAGGGTCATAAGTGAAATAGCCAGCTTTGCCTAACGCTCGTACGTCGATAACGTCTTTACCCAAAGTAGGGGAAAGTACGGTCAAATCCAATTCTTCGCCATTGGGTAAGCTAAGTTTAGCTGTTTGTTGCGACATAAAGTCTCCTTTGGACTATAAATTGCTTACTTTTTACTCAAATAATCGAGTCTAATCTCAATCAGGTGGTGCATTCTACAAAATTTTGTCACATTTTACATGAGATATTTTTGTGACACTTGATGATGATCAATAAGATTTTGGCATATATAGAAAATCTATTGGGTTAATTAATTGTAATCCCCGACAAGCACTTATATAATTTGCGTCCGAAACTTTGTATCACTACGGGGTTCCTGTCTGCAGCGTATTTTCGGTCGCATTTCACGCAATTAAGCAAGGCAGGACACAGAGACTCACGCCCTGGCGACCTGGGCAAAAATAGATAAGATACGTCGTGAATCAAAAGAGACCAACAAACCTGAATCTTGCTACGATAAAATTCCCTGTACCCGCAATTTCTTCGATTTTGCACCGTATTACAGGCGTGATTTTATTCTTCGCCGTACCAATCCTTTTATGGATGCTACAAAAATCCCTTAACCCAGCTGGCTTTAGTGAATTGCAAACCATGTTTGCAGAGTCATTCTTATGGCAATTCATTCTTTGGGCCATTACCACGGCTGTTGCCTACCATGTCATTGCCGGTGTTCGTCATTTGCTGATGGATATGGATATTGGTGAGTCGCTTGAAGGCGGTCGTCGCGGTGCCTGGCTGGTAATCATTCTTTCTGCAATCGCTGCAGTAGCATTAGGAGTATGGGTATGGGCGTAGTAACAGCATCAACCAGTCTGGGTCGCTCTGGCCTGCATGACTGGATTATCCAGCGTGTGTCAGCCATCGTTATGCTGGCTTATGTCATCTATCTGGGCTATTTCTTGTGCACAACTCCTGAGCTGACGTTCCCTGTCTGGCAAGAGCTGTTTGCATCAACCTTTATGAAAGTATTCTCGTTATTGGCATTATTGTCAGTAATTGGACATGCTTGGATTGGTCTGTGGATTGTATCCACTGACTATATGCCAAAAGTGGCGATTCGTTTCATCTTCCAAGTATTAGTCATTCTCATCTGTCTTGCACTTTTAGTGTGGGGCATTCAGATTCTGTGGAGCCTATAAAGCATGTCTGACCAAATCTCCTCAATTCCAACACATACCTTTGATGCGGTAATCGTTGGTGGCGGTGGCGCTGGTATGCGTGCATCGCTGCAATTGGCGCAAAGTGGCCAAAAAGTCGCATTGATTTCTAAAGTATTCCCAACCCGTTCGCACACAGTATCTGCACAGGGCGGTATTACTGTTGCGTTAGGTAACTCTCACCCAGACGATTGGCGCTGGCACATGTTCGATACCGTTAAAGGCTCGGACTATATTGGTGACCAGGATGCTATCGAGTACATGTGTGAAAATGGCCCTGCAGCTGTTTATGAGCTTGAGCACATGGGCTTACCTTTCTCGCGTCTGGATAACGGTAAAATTTACCAGCGTCCATTCGGTGGTCAGTCTAAAGAATTTGGTGGTGAGCAGGCTGCGCGTACCGCAGCGGCTGCTGACCGAACTGGTCACGCCTTATTGCATACTTTGTATCAGGCCAACCTTAAAGCAAACACTCAGTTCTTTAACGAGTGGTATGCAATGGACCTTGTGCGCAATGAAGAAGGTGATGTTTGTGGTGTCACGGCATTGTGCATCGAAACTGGCGAAATTGCCTTATTTAAAGCGCGTGCGACAGTGTTCGCAACCGGTGGTTCTGGTCGTATTTATGCTTCAACGACTAATGCCCTGATTAACACGGGTGACGGAGTTGGCATGGCATTGCGTGCTGGTTTGCCGGTCCAGGACATCGAAATGTGGCAGTTCCACCCAACCGGTATCGCTGGTGCGGGCGTTCTTGTTACAGAAGGTTGTCGTGGTGAAGGCGGTTACCTTATCAATAAAGATGGCGAGCGCTTCATGGAGCGTTATGCACCAAATGCCAAAGATTTGGCATCGCGTGACGTTGTTGCTCGTTCGATGATGAAAGAAATTTTGGCTGGCCGTGGTGCTGGTGCAAATGGTGACCATGTTTACTTGAAGCTGGATCATCTTGGCGAAGAAGTTCTTAACTCTCGTTTACCGGGTATCAGCGAACTGGCTAAGATCTTTGCCCACGTTGATCCTGCGAAAGACCCAATTCCGGTGGTTCCAACCTGTCACTACATGATGGGTGGTATTCCAACCAATAAATATGGCCAAGTAATTGACCGTACTCCTGCTGGCGACGAAAAAATCGTTAAAGGCTTCTACGCAGTAGGTGAAGTGGCTTGTGTATCGGTACACGGTGCTAACCGCCTGGGTGGTAACTCATTGCTTGACCTGGTGGTGTTTGGTCGTGCAGCTGGTTTACATCTTGAAGAGTCATTGCGTGAAGGTTTGCCGTTCGCTGACTTTAATGATTCTGATGCAGAGCGTGCATTGAATCGTTACAGCCGTTGGAATGATTCTAACGAAGGTGAAGATCCGGTTGAGTTGCGTCGTGAGTTGCAGAACACCATGCAAAACCATTTCGGTGTATTCCGTACTGGTGACCTGATGAAAGAAGGTCTGGAAAAAGTTAAGCAGCTTCGTGAGCGTATGAAAAATGCTCGCCTGAAAGACAAATCTAAAGCTTTCAATACTGAGCGTGTTGAGTGTCTTGAGCTAGAGAACTTGATGGAAGTGGCTTACGCAACTGCTAAGGCTGCTGAGTTCCGTACCGAAAGTCGTGGTGCTCACAGTCGTGAAGACTTCCCGGATCGTGACGATGAAAACTGGTTAGCTCACTCTGTCTATTACCCAGCTACTGAAGAAATGGGTAAGCGTGAAGTGAATATGAGCCCAACCAAAATCGAAGCTTTCCCTCCGAAAGCCCGTACTTATTAATCTGTAGCTACAGAATACGGAGTGAAGCAAATGAAATTTAGTATTTATCGCTACAACCCAGAAACTGACAAAAAGCCTTATATGCAGGATTATGATCTGGATATTCCTGAAGGCTCAGACATGATGTTGTTGGATGCGTTGGTAGCACTTAAAGATAAAGATCCAACCTTATCTTTCCGTCGTTCATGCCGCGAAGGTGTGTGTGGTTCTGACGGTATGAATATCAATGGTAAAAATGGCCTGGCATGTATTACTGCCTTGTCCAGCTTGAAAGCACCTATTGTGATTCGTCCATTGCCAGGTTTGCCGGTTATTCGTGACCTGGTTGTTGATATGGCACAGTTCTATAAGCAGTATGAAAAAATTAAGCCTTTCTTGATTGCTGATGACGAACCGCCAGCAAAAGAGCGTCTACAATCTCCAGAAGATCGTGCTAAGTTAGATGGCCTATACGAGTGTATCTTATGTGCCTGCTGTTCTACGGCTTGCCCATCTTTCTGGTGGAATCCTGACAAATTCGTTGGACCATCAGGTTTGTTGCAAGCATATCGCTTCCTGATTGATAGCCGTGATACGCACACTGAAGAGCGTCTTGCTGAGCTTGACGATGCATACAGCGTATTCCGTTGTCGTGGCATTATGAACTGTGTAGATGTTTGCCCGAAAGGCTTGAACCCTACGCGTGCCATCGGCCATATTCGCTCAATGCTACTTAAAAGCGGAGTCTAGCTGAGCTGATTCTGACAGCGGTTTAAAGACGAAAAGATTGGAGCCTCAAGCTCTGTTCTTTTCGTCTTTTTTTGCGAAAGCAACGATACTTTTTGATACATCAATTTTATTGATGCAACACGAAGATGGATTAGCTGTAGTATCTTGAAGGCAGTTAATGCATAAAAACAATGAGTTAATCAGGTTTTCTTAACCAGCACTTTTACAAATTAAAGGCTTAATACTGTGTTAAGAACCCTGATTTTTAGTTATCATAGCGACTTAAATACCTAGAGTGGTGTTACGATACATGAAGAATGGGTTAGAGGCGATGTTCGAGAGCGCCTACCTGTCCGGTAGCAGCGCAAGCTATCTGGAAGAATTATACGAGCAATACTTAGACGATCCTCAGTCAGTTGACTCTGATTGGCGTGAAAAGTTTGATGAGTTTGCAAAGACTAGTGACACAAAAGACGTTTCTCACAGCGATATTCGTGAGCATTTCCGTCAGATTGGTCTTAACCGTCAGAAAATTGCCTTCACTCAAGGCGGTGGTTCCTCTGTAGCCGATCCTAAACAAGTCAAAGTATTGCACCTGATCGAATCCTATCGTGCTCGTGGTCATCATCACGCCAACATCGATCCATTAGGTTTATGGAAACATCCTTATCCTACCAATTTGAGCCTGGAAAGTTTTGAGCTATCTGAGGCTGATCTGGATACGAAATTCCATGTTGGTAATCTGGCAGGGCCAGACCAGCAGACTCTTAAAGAAATTCTGCATCGTCTAAAAGAAACTTACTCCAATACCATTGGCGCTGAGTTCTTACATATTAATGACTTAACAGAGCGTCGCTGGATTCAGGAAAAGCTTGAAGAGGCTAACTCTTCTCATAACTTCCGTGAAGAAACGCGCAAGAAGATTCTTGAAGGTCTAACTGCAGCGGAAGGTCTTGAGAAATACCTTGGTTCAAAATTCCCGGGTGCTAAGCGCTTCTCTCTGGAAGGTGGCGATAGCCTGATTCCAATGATGCGTGACATGATTAACCAGTCGGGTATCAATGGGGCCAAAGAAGTTGTAATCGGCATGGCACACCGTGGTCGCCTTAATGTTCTTGTTAACGTTATGGGTAAAAACCCGCAGGTGCTGTTTGATGAGTTCGCCGGTAAAAATGCAGTCGTAGAAAACGGTTCTTCTGGTGACGTCAAGTACCACATGGGTTACTCCAATGATGTGGAAACCGAAGGTGGCCCAGTACATTTGGCGCTAGCATTTAACCCATCGCACCTTGAGATTGTCAGCCCGGTAGTTCTAGGTTCTGTTCGTGCTCGTCAGGAGCGTCGTAAAGATAAAGATTGTGACCAGGTTATTCCGGTATTAATTCATGGCGACTCAGCAGTAACAGGGCAGGGTGTTGTGATGGAAACCTTCAATATGTCACAGGCACGTGGCTTTTATGTTGGCGGTTCAATCCACATTGTCATTAATAACCAGGTTGGCTTTACCACTTCTAAGCAGCACGACACCCGCTCTACTGCATACTGTACTGATGTTGCTAAGATGGTCGAAGCACCAGTCTTCCACGTCAATGGTGATGACCCCGAAGCGGTGTTGTATGTCACTCGTCTGGCGCTTGAATTCCGCAAGAAGTTTAAGAAAGACGTGGTGATTGATCTGGTCTGCTACCGTCGTCACGGCCATAACGAAGCTGATGAGCCAAATGCGACTCAGCCTTTGATGTACCAAAAAATTAAGAAGCACCCAACGCCTCGCAAAATTTACGAAGACCGTTTAATCGACAATAAGGTCTTGTCAGCAGATGATGCTAAGAAGATGTTGGATGAATATCGAGATTTGCTTGATGCTGGCAAAAGTGTGGTACGTAACCGCATTGAAAACCACAAGCGTGAGTTTAATGTCGATTGGTCACCATTCTTAAATCAAACTTGGCAATCTCCAGCTGATACGGGACTGAACAAATCTAAGTTCGACACGCTGGCAGAACGCATTTGTTCTTATCCAGAAGATTTGCCTTTGCAATCGCGCGTTAAAAAGCTGATGGGCGAGCGCAAGAAAATGGCTAAGGGCGAGATCAATATGGATTGGGGCTTTGCCGAAACTATGGCTTATGCCTCGCTACTCGATCAGGGATTTGAAGTTCGTCTCTGTGGGCAGGATAGTGGACGTGGAACATTCTTCCATCGTCACGCAGTGCTGCATGATCAGAACGATGCTGATGTTTATGTTCCTCTAGAAAATATAAAAGAAGATCAGCCTCAGTTTACCGTGATTGATTCTGTATTGTCTGAAGAAGCTGTTCTGGCATTTGAATATGGCTACTCAACCAATGAGCCAAATTCAATGGTCATCTGGGAAGCGCAGTTTGGTGACTTTGCCAATGGTGCTCAGGTAGTTATTGATCAGTTTATTAGTTCAGGCGAGCAAAAGTGGGGCCGCTTGTCAGGCCTAAGCCTGTTCCTGCCTCATGGTTATGAAGGTCAGGGCCCAGAGCATAGCTCGGCACGTTTAGAGCGATTCCTGCAGCTTTCAGCCGAACATAATATTCAAGTGGTAGTGCCTTCAACGCCAGCTCAGGCTTTCCACATGATTCGTCGCCAAATGATTCGCCCATTGCGCAAGCCTCTGGTCGTAATGACGCCGAAGAGCTTATTACGTCATAAATTGGCGGTATCAACAATTGACGAGCTGACTAAAGGTCAATTCCAGAATGCTATTGATGAAGTCGATAGCTTGGATAAAAAGAAGGTTACGCGTATCGTGATGTGTTCAGGTAAGGTGTATTATGACCTACTTGAAAAACGTCGCGAGCAAGAGCTGGATAATGTTGCCATTATTCGTATCGAGCAGTTGTATCCATTCCCGCACGATGAAGTGAAGGAGATACTTACTCAATACAAAAAGGCTAAAGAATTTGTATGGTGTCAAGAAGAGCCACAAAACCAGGGAGCCTGGTATTGTTCTCGTCATAATCTTGATGAAGCTGTTCCGAACGGCTCAAGAGTTGATTATGCCGGTAGGGAAGCATCAGCAGCTCCTGCAGTGGGCTATGCATCGATTCATAATGAGCAACAGGCAAAACTGGTAAAAGATGCGCTGGGCATCAAATAATCGAATTGAATTAATTTAGGTAAGGTAAAAGGTTAAAACATGGCTATCGAAATCAAAGTTCCTGTGTTACCTGAGTCAGTAGCTGACGCTACTATCGCTACATGGCACGTTAAGCCAGGTGAATCTGTATCACGTGACCAAAACTTGGTTGATATTGAGACTGATAAAGTGGTTCTTGAAGTTGTTGCACCAGATGATGGTGTGATTTCTGAAATCATCAAAGAAGAAGGCGATACGGTTCTTCAGGAAGAAGTTATCGCTAAGTTTGAAGCTGGCGCATCAGGCGATGCTAAAGCTGATAGTGGTGATGATAAGAAAGATACTGCTTCTAAAGAAGATTCATCAAAAGATGAAAAGAAAGAAGAAGCTAAAGAAGAAACTTCATCAGCTGATTTGGATGTGCTTTCACCTGCAGTACGTCGTTTAGTTGCTGAGCACAATCTTGACCCTAAGCAGATTCCAGCTAGTGGCAAGGGTGGTCGCCTTACTAAAGAAGATGTTGAAAAATTTATTAAAGATGGCGGTGCTTCTGCAAAATCATCAGCGAGCAAGAAAGACTCTGGTTCAGCACCTGTATCAGCTGGTTTGCGCGAAGAAAAGCGTGTACCTATGACACGCCTTCGTAAGCGTATTGCTGAGCGTCTGGTAGAAGCGCAGCATACAGCGGCAATCTTGACTACTTTCAATGATATCAATATGAAAGAAGTTGTAGAGCTGCGAGCTCGTTATAAAGAGCAGTTTGAAAAAGTTCATGGTACACGTTTAGGCTTTATGTCTTTCTTTGTTAAGGCAACGGTTGAAGCGCTTAAGCGTTACCCTGCAGTTAATGCTTCAATTGATGGCGATGATATCGTTTATCACGGCTACTACGATATTGGTGTTGCAGTATCTTCACCTCGTGGTCTGGTAGTTCCTGTTTTACGTGATGCCGATACCATGAGCCTTGCAGAAATTGAAGCAAAGATCCGTGAGTTTGGTGAGAAAGCTCGTGATAACAAGCTAACTGTTGAAGACATGACAGGTGGTACCTTCACGATTTCTAATGGTGGTGTATTCGGTTCCTTAATGGCTACGCCAATCATTAACCCACCACAAAGCGGTATTCTTGGTATGAACCGTATGGAAGATCGTCCTGTGGTCATTAATGGCGAAATTGTGATTCGTCCAATGATGAATGTTGCATTGTCTTATGATCATAGAATTATTGATGGACGCGAGTCGGTAGGCTTCTTGAAAACGATTAAAGAATTCATTGAAGACCCAGCTCGTATGCTACTGGATCTATAAGCTCCAGAACCTAAGCACTGATGCCGAACTTATGTTCGGCATTAGCGTTTTTAGTCACCTTAAGTTTTTAAATTCTACGTGCTTGTAAAAGTACTTATGCCAAAGTAATAGGAACATAAACATGAACCTACATGAGTATCAAGGTAAACAGCTTTTTAAAGAGTATGGTTTACCAGTATCCGAGGGTTACGCGGTTGATAATCCTCAGTCTGCATTTGAAGCAGCCGGTCGTATCGGTGGTGATATGTGGGTAGTTAAAGCCCAGGTACATGCCGGTGGTCGTGGTAAAGCGGGTGGTGTTAAGCTCGTTAAGACTAAAGACGAAGTGAAAGAGTTTGCTAAGCAATGGCTTGGTAAAAACCTGGTTACTTATCAAACTGATGCTAATGGTCAGCCTGTCAGCAAGATATTAGTTGAAGAGTGCACAGATATTGCTCAGGAGCTTTACTTGGGCGCGGTTGTTGACCGTTCAAGCCGTCGTGTAGTTTTCATGGCATCAACTGAAGGTGGTGTTGAAATCGAGAAAGTTGCTGAAGAAACTCCTGAAAAGATTCTTAAAGCAACAATCGACCCATTAGTTGGCGCACAGCCTTACCAGGGCCGCGAACTTGCATTCAAACTCGGTTTGGAAGGCAAGCAGGTTAAACAATTTACACATATCTTCTTGCAGCTAGCGAAGATGTTTGTAGAAAAAGATTTGGCACTATTGGAAATTAATCCTCTAGTCATTAAAGACACTGGTGATTTGCACTGTCTTGATGCCAAAATCAATATCGACGGCAATGCTATGTACCGTCATCCTAAATTGGCGGAAATGCACGACCCTTCGCAAGAAGACGAGCGTGAAGCACATGCGGCCAAATTTGAGCTTAACTATGTAGCTCTTGATGGCAACATCGGCTGTATGGTTAATGGTGCTGGTCTCGCTATGGGTACCATGGACATCATTAAGTTGCACGGTGGTGAGCCAGCGAACTTCCTTGATGTTGGTGGCGGCGCAACAAAAGAGCGTGTTACAGAAGCATTCAAAATTATTCTTTCTGATTCAAACGTAAAAGCCGTTCTGGTTAATATTTTCGGCGGTATTGTTCGTTGTGACCTGATCGCAGAAGGTATCATCGGAGCCGTTAAAGAAGTGGGTGTTAAAGTTCCGGTTGTTGTTCGTCTTGAAGGTAACAATGCTGAACTTGGTACAAAGGTTCTAGCCGAGTCTGGCTTGAACATCATCGCCGCAGAAGGTTTAACAGATGCAGCGAAAAAAGTAGTTGCTGCAGCGGAGGGCAAATAATGAGTATTTTAATCGATAAAAGCACCAAAGTTATTTGTCAGGGTATCACTGGTTCACAAGGTACTTTCCATACTGAGCAAGCGATTGAGTACGGCACCAACATGGTTGGTGGTGTAACACCTGGTAAAGGTGGTCAAACTCATCTAGGTTTGCCTGTCTTCAATACAGTCAAAGATGCGGTTGAAGCAACTGGAGCTGAAGCTTCTGTAATTTATGTTCCAGCTCCTTTCTGTAAAGACTCTATCTTAGAAGCAGCGAATGCTGGTATTAAGCTAGTTGTGTGTATCACCGAAGGCATTCCAACTATGGATATGCTTGAAGCAAAAATCGTTTGTGACGAACTAGGCGTGCGCCTGATTGGCCCTAACTGCCCAGGTGTGATCACTCCGGGTGAATGTAAGATTGGTATCATGCCTGGTCATATCCACTTACCAGGTAAAGTCGGCATCGTTTCACGTTCAGGTACTTTGACTTATGAAGCGGTTAAGCAGACAACTGACTTTGGTTTTGGTCAGTCTACCTGTGTCGGTATTGGTGGTGACCCAATTCCTGGCTCAAACTTCATCGATATCTTGACAATGTTCCAGGAAGATCCAGCAACTGAAGCGATCGTTATGATTGGTGAGATTGGTGGTTCAGCTGAAGAAGAAGCGGCTGCCTTCATTAAAGCCAACGTGACTAAGCCAGTAGTTTCATATATTGCCGGTGTTACGGCGCCTCCGGGTAAGCGTATGGGCCATGCCGGTGCCATTATTGCTGGCGGCAAAGGTACTGCTGCCGAGAAGTTTGCCGCATTGGAAGACGCCGGTGTTAAAACCGTGCGATCTTTAGCTGATATCGGTAGTGCTTTGAAGGAAGTTACTGGTTGGTAATCAGCTAATTGCTTGATATAAAAGCCGCTCAGGTCTTCCTGGGCGGCTTTTTTGTGTCAGTAAGATTTTAGCTGAAAAATATTGTAATAATTGTTAACAAATAGCGACTACACGGTTACACAGCTTTAAAGGATACTTCAAGCTCCAATTGGACTATGTTTTTGTTATTGATAAGTAAGAGGGATATATGACTCTAAAGTTAAAAACGGCAGCTTTGGCTCTGGTGTTATCGACCAGTGTTTCAGCAGCTTTTGCAAAACTACCTAAGGGCGTAGAAAAAGTCACTACGGTCGAAGGTATCTCAGAATACCGTCTGGACAATGGTTTACAGGTATTGTTGTTTCCAGATCCGACTCAGGAATCTATTACGGTTAATATCACCTATCATGTCGGTTCAAAGCATGAAAACTATGGTGAAACCGGTATGGCTCACCTACTTGAGCACTTGGTATTTAAGGGCACACCAAATCACAAAAATATCCCTCAAGAGTTAAGTGAGCGTGGTGCAGAACCTAATGGTACTACCTGGCTAGACCGCACAAATTATTA
This sequence comes from Kangiella sp., assembly GCA_048268505.1. GTDB lineage: Bacteria > Pseudomonadota > Gammaproteobacteria > Enterobacterales > Kangiellaceae > Kangiella. The sequence goes on from JBLWVK010000001.1 coordinate 473,247, forward strand.
TGAAACATTTGCTGCAACCGAAGATAATCTGAACTGGGCTTTAGATTTAGAATCAGATCGTATGATCAATTCTTTTATTGCCAAAAAAGATTTAGATAGCGAAATGACAGTTGTTCGTAATGAGCTGGAAAACGGCGAAAACAATCCGATGCGAGTCTTGATGCAGCGTCTAATGGCTGTTGGCTATGACTGGCATAACTATGGTAAGTCAACTATTGGGGCTCGCTCTGATCTTGAAAATGTTGATATTACCAATCTTCAAGCTTTCTACAAAAAATACTATCAGCCAGATAATGCTACCTTGATCATTGCCGGTAAGATTGACGAAGAAGACACCATCAAGAAAGTTGATAAATATTTTGGTGACATTAAAAAACCAAAACGTCAATTGCCTGAGCTTTATACCGAAGAGCCGATCCAGGATGGCGAGCGTAAAGTAACCATTCGTCGTACTGGTGATGTCCAGGTCGTTGGTGGTTTGTATAAAACTCCAGCTGGTCCACACGCAGATTACGCGGCAGTTCAAGTCTTGTCTCAAATTATGGGTGACTCACAGACTGGTCGTCTGCGTAAAGAGCTGGTAGAAAACGATCTGGCTGCTTCTGCCGGTGGTTTCGCGTTCCAATTGGCTGAGCCTGGAGCTTTATTATTTATGGCACAGGTTGCAAAAGATAAAGATCTTGCTAAGACTGAAGAAGCCTTTGTTAACGTTTTAGAAAGCGTTTCGGATAAGCCTATCACTGAAGAAGAAGTTGAGCGCGCAAAAACCAAGTTATTGAAAGGTATTGAGCTTAGCTTTAACAATACACAAAGTGTTGCTTTGCAGTTAACCGAGTGGGTTGGCATGGGCGACTGGCGCTTACTCTTCTTAAACCGCGATCGTTTAGAAGCTGTGACTGCTGAAGACGTGCAGAAAGCTGCAGAAGAATATCTGGTTAATGACAATCGCACATTGGCCTTGTTTATTCCAGAAGCAAAGCCTGACCGCGCAGATTCTATTGCGCGACTCAATAGTGAAGACATCCAGCAAATGCTGGAGGGTTATACTGGTCGTGAAGCTGTTGCCCAGGGCGAAGATTTTGACGCATCTTATGACAATATTGATGCGCGCAGTGAGCGCACAACGCTTTCTAATGGGGCTAAAGTTGTTTACTTGCCAAAGAAAACGCGTGGCGAGTCTGTGGTTATGACCGTTAGGTTGGATATTGGTAACCTTGATGACTTGCGTAATGCTGGTGTTGTACCTTCATTGACTTCAAGCATGTTGATGCGTGGTACCGAAAACTATACGCGTGAAGAACTACAAGCTGAGTTTGATCGCCTGAAAGCAAACGTGAGTGTATCCGGTGGCGCTACCAGCACAGGCGTGCGTATTCAAACGGTGAAAGAAAACTTGCCTCAAGTTCTGGATCTGGTTGAAGAGGTTTTAAAGAAGCCAGCATTTGATCAGAAAGAGCTGGAAGTTCTTAAAAAGCAGCAAATCGTTGCCTTAGAGCAGCAAAAGCAGCAGCCACAAACGCAAGTATTCCTGCAACTTAATCAGCACTTAAACCCTTATGATCCAAGTCATCCTCTGTACAGTATGAGCATTGATGAGCAGATCGAGGCGATTAAAGCCGTTGAAGTTGACAGCCTTAAAGCTTTCCATAGCAACTTTATTGGTGCCAAAGAAGCGGATATTGCAGTAGTGGGTGACTTTGAGCGTGATACTCTGCATAAGCAGCTAGACTCTATGCTGGGTGACTGGAATGCAGACGTTGAGTATCAGCGTATTACTCGTGCTGTGGCTGATGTTGAAGCTATCAATAAGTTTATTGATACGCCAGACAAGGCAGGAGCTGCTTTCGCCGCTATGACCAAGTTAGAGTTAAGTGATCAACATCCTGATTATGCAGCTCTAAAAATGGCTAATGAAATCTTTGGCGGTGGCTTCTTAAATAGTCGTCTGGCAAATCGCTTGCGTCAAAAAGATGGCTTGAGCTATGGTGCAGGTTCATTCTTCAGCGTGAGCTCTTATGATGAGAATGCTACCTTTGGTGCTTACGCTATTGCTGCTCCAGAAAACTTGCCTCGTGTTGAGATTGGTTTTAAGGAAGAGCTTGAGCGTGCATTAAATGATGGCTTTACTCAAGAAGAGCTGGATAAAGCGCGCGATGGTGTTTTACAGAACAATCGTATTGACCGTTCAAAAGATGCTCGTCTGGTGAGCAGTCTGGCCGGTAACCTTGACCTTGAGCGTACCATGGAATGGTCAAAGGAGTACGAAGAAAAGCTTAAAGCACTGACGCTTAAAGATGTTAATGAAGCATTCCGTCGTCATATCAAGATGGAAAACATTTCAATCATCAAAGCAGGTGATAAAGCAAAGCTAGAAGCCGAGTAATTTCAAAGCTTCGAGCAAGAAAAAGCCACGATTTACTCGTGGCTTTTTCATTTCTGACGAATGGCAATATGCTCTAATTTGTTTTCAGCATTTACCAATCGTATTCAACCGTATAGGTTACCTTAGTTTCTCCATTAGCTGGTACTTTGACGTTAAAGTGAACATGGCGCGAATCCTGCTTTTCATAGTCATGCGATTTGCGTGTGATATTCCAATTTGACCAGCGATACAAGGTTTCTCGAACAACCATCTCAACCGCTTCATCTTTGTGATTTTTAAGAGTGATCTCAAAGCTCTCGCTTAGCTCTCTTTTGTCGGTATTGATCTGGTAGTTGGTCTGTTTACGTTCACCCTTAACATCAAAGGCATTACCCATTTTAATAAGAACTTCTTCATCTTTCGGTGTATGGTCGATGATATCTTCCCCGATGAATTCCAGGCTACCATCGGTATCACGTTGGTTAACGCGGATTCTGCCGGCCGGCAAAGGAATTCCTAATTGATTCTTGTCTTCATTGGCAAACCGCAGGTATACATTAACGTCAGCCGAAGAGGTTTTGCCGTAACCTTCGTTAGTATTGACTCTCTGATAGGCATAAAACTGGCTGGAAGCATCAAAAACCAGTTCTTTGCTACACTGCACATCTTTCACGGAGGGAAATAGCTCAAGCTGCTTGGTTGAGTTATTGGGCAGGTCGGCAGGTCGCCCCAGAGTGTAAAGGTGATATTCAAAAAAGGCCTTTTCTTCAAAGCCTTTATCCATCATAGCTTCTTCTGCAACACGAGAACCAGTGACTCTCATATATTCGACTTCAGGTTCAACACGATTAACATCGCCGGCAATCAGTTTCAGTTTCGCATTATTAAAGCTGGCTCCGGACTGATTGATAATACTGACCCAGCTGGATAGGTCGAGATTACAGCCTTCAGACTCGTTATAAGTCACATTGTAATCGGTCCACCAGGTCATGCCTTCGGTCTGGTAACTCAACTCAGTGGTTTGTTTACCAGCAGAAGGAGAGTAGAGATCCCAGATAAGAGTGGGCTTGGTGCGTAGTCCCTCTGGCAAGTCAGGGAAAATTATGCCGGCGTAATAGCCAATACTTCGAATATTTCCCTTATCGGTTTTGAGTACCAGGTTGCCGTCAGCGCTTAACAGTTCACCCTTGATTTCAACCAGTTCATCGCCTTGAGCCTGCTGGACGGTAACTGTTTTTCCAAGAAAACGCTGTAGCAGTTGTTGCTGGTTAACCAGATCAAACTGATAGCTCTGTTCCAGAACACGGGTTTGTTTATTATCCAGAGAGCGGAATGAGACGGTAGTGGGATCAATATAGGCTGCGACATCACTGACCTGAACCCGGTTCTGACCCTTGCTTAAATCATAGTTACGAACCGATTTAACGATTCCATAGCCCGGAACTGTATAGTGGCCACGGTTTTGACCGGGAACGGGGCGATAGAGATCGGGATTAATAGCACCAGGTTGGGCGCTACTGTAGATGGTGACAGCATCCTGTTCTTCAGCGTTAGCACTGGAGTTGCATCCAATCAGACTGAAAGCAATCAGAGCGGGGACTATACTCTGTAAGAATAATGGTTTTGTGTTTGACGTTATTTTCATAGTCTTAACCTTATGTTGTAATTTCATCCATATAAACGCCAGATTACCCGAAAAGGGTTAAACTGGACAACCAGTTAATAACTGCAGAGGTATACCTTTGATAATGAAGAAACTAATGATTGTTACTGTTCTGCTATCGGGAGTGTTAGCTTCCGTGAGCTTGTTTGCCAATGAACCATTAATTGTTAAAGAAGAGGAGAGCTTCATCAGGTTTAGCGGTGTACAAAACAAGAAAACTGAGTTTAACGGCCAGTTTCAATCATTTAAGCCAGTTATCGTGTTTGATAAGGATAATTTAGCAGCCAGCTCCATTCGAGTTGAGGTGGATCTGGCGAGCGTCGAAAGTGGTAGTGAAAAGCGTGATGGTATGCTCCAGAAAAGTAACTGGTTTGATATTGAAAATGCGCCACAGGGTTTGTTCGAGAGTCAGCAGATTCAGCGCGAGTCTGATGGTGTCTACAAGGTTGATGGAAGCTTAACCATTAAAGGAATTGAAAAACCTGTGACGCTGTTCATGAAATATGTGGAACTGGGTAGCTTGATAGAGCTGTCGGGAAACTATACATTAAACAGACTCGATTTTGACCTTGGACTTGGCGCTTGGAAGAACCCTGATTGGGTCAAGCATGAAGTCGAGGTAACTTATAAAGTAGTTTTAGAACAATAACCCTGGCTCGCGATTCTCCATAGTCTCAGCGGGCTGAAACCATATAGCAAAGCCCGTATGAAACATTCTGTTTTGTTTGGTGCAGTGATATTTTTTATATCATTCAATGCACAAGCTAATGTTCTCAAAATTGATTCGCAAATGGCGGATCAAATCACTTCTATCTGTAAGTTTGTTCAGGGAAAAGGTCACCCGGAAGATTTGCGTCTTAAAGGAATGGCCTGGTGCAAAGTCGGTGTTGATTATTTGCCGGAAGAATTCTCTGAACAGAAGCTGCAGGTTAAAGAGCTTTATAATTCTAAGGAATTCGATGAGCTCAAAGAGAACAAAAAATTTGCCAAGTATTTAAGTCAGGCTCGACGTAGAATTGCTGAAGTGTCGCTGGGATTGGCCAGCTTCAGTGAATAATTGTTTAATACATTTGAATATAAAAAAGTAAGTCCCACCAGTTTACTAACATAGCGATAGTAAAGCAGAGCAAATGGCGCTCTTAATTGAGCGCCTTTGTATTTCAGCTTAGTCTGGTTTACTGGATGCTGGGTAACTCTAGCTCACCAACCATTTCATTAAAGACTCCTTGATCAATCAACGCCTTGATGGCTTCAATGTCTGGCCCAAAATGACGATCTTTCTCGTAATAAGCCACTTTTTCGCGAATCAGCTCATAAGCTTTCTGTAGGCGTGGTGAGGTTTTCAATGGCGCCCTGAAATCAATGCCCTGTGCCGCAGACAATAATTCCACAGCGATCACACCGGCAGTATTGAAATTCATATCGCGCAAACGGCGAGCGGCAAAGGTGGCCATTGAAACATGGTCTTCCTGATTGGCGGAGGTTGGTAAGCTATCTACCGAGGCAGGGTGTGCCAGTGTTTTGTTCTCTGAAGCGAGTGCAGCTGCGGTAACCTGAGCAATCATGAAGCCTGAGTTTACGCCACCATCCTGTACCAGAAACGCTGGTAGTCCACTTAAATGCTTGTCCAGCATCAGTGCAATACGTCGCTCAACAATGGCTCCCACTTCTGAGATTACTATGGCCAGTAAGTCCGCAGACATGGCAACGGGCTCGGCATGGAAATTTCCGCCGGAGATAATATCACCTTGCTCTGGGAACACTAATGGATTGTCAGAAACGGCATTAGCTTCGGTAAGCAGAACAGAGGCAGCAAAACGCATATGGTCAAGCGCTGCGCCCATCACCTGTGGCTGACAGCGAAGCGAGTAGGGATCCTGGACCTTTTCACAGTCTTCGTGTGATTCGTTGATTTGGCTACCTTTAATCAGATTCAATAAACTGAGCGCAACCTGTTGCTGCCCTTTGTGGCCACGAACCTGGTGAATACGTGCATCAAAAGGAGCAATACTGCCCATGACCGCATCCACGGAAAGGCCACCGGCAACGATTGCTGCAGCAAAGTTGTTCTCGGCGCCGAATAGGCCAGCAAGTGCCAATGCTGTTGAGCACTGGGTACCATTTAATAGTGCCAGACCTTCCTTTGCACCGAGGGTCAGCGGCTCAAGACCTGCAATTTTAAGGCCTTCTATGGCAGAGATAATTTTACCCTGATGACGTACTTCGCCAACACCAATTAAGGTACAGCTCATGTGAGCAAGGGGTGCCAGATCGCCCGATGCGCCAACGGAACCTTTTTCTGGAATACAGGGATAAACTTCGTGATTCACTAAACTAATCAGGGCGTCCACTGTTTGACGACGTACCCCAGAATGGCCCTGCGCAAGGCTGGAAAGCTTTAACACCATCAATAAGCGCACGACATTGTCTGGCAATAATTCACCGATACCTGCAGCGTGGGAAAGTACCAGGCTTTCCTGTAGCAGCTCCAGTTTTTCTTTTGGGATGCGGGTTGAAGCGAGTAAACCAAAACCGGTATTGATGCCATAAACGGTTTCATTATTGTTAATCACATCAGCTACTGTTTGTGCAGCGCGATCGATGACCGGATAGAAACTGTCGTTTAAAGTAATCGATAAGGGTTCCTGATAAATGGAACGGCAGTCCGCTAACGAAAGCTCACCAGGTGTTAGAGTAAATGAATGCATTGGCAAAACCTCTTATGAATTCTTGTCGTTGAGCATAGGTAAGTCTAAACCTTGCTCTTTGGCACAGTTAATGGCGATATCGTAACCGGCATCGGCATGACGCATCACACCTGTAGCCGGGTCGTTAAATAAGACTCGCTCAATACGTTTGTCTGCTTCTTTGCTACCATCGCAGCAAATAACAACACCGGAATGTTGTGAAAAGCCCATACCAACACCGCCACCGTGGTGTAGCGATACCCAGGTTGCGCCACCAGCGACATTTAGCATGGCGTTTAATAGCGGCCAATCGGATACCGCATCAGAGCCATCCATCATGCCTTCGGTTTCGCGATTAGGGCTGGCCACTGAACCTGAGTCCAGATGATCGCGACCAATGACGACAGGCGCCTTTAATTCACCGTTACGCACCATCTCATTAAAAGCCAGACCAAGTTTGTGGCGCAGGCCGAGTCCAACCCAGCAAATTCGCGCAGGCAACCCTTGGAACTGAATGCGTTCACGCGCCATGTCAAGCCAGTTATGCAGGTGTGGGTCATCAGCAATAATTTCTTTGACCTTCTGATCGGTTTTATAAATATCTTCTGGATTGCCGGAAAGTGCTGCCCAGCGGAATGGGCCAACGCCACGGCAGAAGAGAGGGCGAATATAGGCCGGAACAAAGCCCGGGAAGTCAAAAGCATTACTAACGCCTTCTTCAAGTGCCATTTGGCGAATGTTGTTGCCGTAGTCTACGGTGGGGATGCCCTCATGATAAAAATCGAGCATCGCTTGAACCTGAACCGCCATCGACTTTTTAGCTTCTTTACTGACACGCTCAGGATTAGCTTGCGCTTCTTTGCGCCACTCTTCAACCGTCCAGCCAATCGGCAAGTAACCATTAACCGGATCATGTGCGGAAGTCTGGTCAGTGACCAGATCAGGTTTGATGCCCCGTTTATACAGCTCCGGGAAAACCTCTGCTGCATTGCCTAACAGGCCGATCGAAATAGCCTGGCCTTTATCAAGCGCTTCGTTTAATTGAGCGATGGCTTCGTCCACACTGGTCGCTTTTTTATCGACATAACCGGTGCGGATACGGAAATCAATTCGAGTCTCATCACACTCAACCGCAATCATGCAGTAGCCAGCCATAGTCGCGGCAAGAGGCTGTGCGCCACCCATGCCACCGAGGCCGCCGGTCAGAATCCATTTACCTTTGGTATTGCCATCAAAGTGCTGACGACCAGCTTCGACAAAGGTTTCATAAGTGCCTTGCACGATGCCCTGGCTGCCAATGTAAATCCACGAGCCAGCAGTCATCTGGCCATACATCATCAGGCCTTTTTTATCGAGTTCGTTGAAGTGTTCCCAGTTCGCCCAGTGGGGTACCAGATTAGAGTTAGCAATTAACACTCGAGGTGCATCGCTATGGGTTTTAAATACCCCCACCGGTTTGCCTGACTGAACCAACAAGGTTTCGTCGTCATTGAGGCGCTTGAGAGTTTCGACAATCTTGTCATAGCACTCCCAGTTACGTGCAGCGCGACCGATGCCACCATAAACCACTAAGCCCTGAGGATGCTCAGCAACATCAGGATCAAGGTTATTCATTAACATGCGAAGCGGTGCTTCTGTCAGCCATGACTTGGCGTTTAAAGTGGTGCCGTGTGGCGCTCGAATGACGCGGTCAGGATCGAAACGATTCTTGTCAGTCATAGTTGTATTCCTCTTTATCGAGCTGTTATAGCTCGGTTAATTGATGTTCGGTTTTAAAGCGACCGGTGATACGGAAACGGCTAGCTGGATGATAGAGCTGGCTATAACTAACCAGGGTGTCATTTGACCAGGTTGCCCGATCGATACACAGCACAGGCTCGTTCTCTTGCAGTTTTAAGGTCACTTGCATGAATGGATCTGCCTCGCGTGCTTCAATCTGGTGTTCAGCTTCGGTCAGCGGTGCTACTTTTGACAGATAAACATTGGGGGTAATGCTGGCATAGTCCTGCTTTAAATAGTCTGGTGCAGCTTTGGGATTAACATAACGTTGTTCGATTTGAATTGGCTTGTCGTTGTCTTTGTGCACCATAATCGAATGGTAAATATCGTCACCTTCTTCAAGTTCAAAGCGCTCCAGCAGGTGAGTAGGGCATTGCTCTTTTTGCAGCAGGATCAGCTCGTTTGAGTAGTTGCCGCCACGCTCAATGATCTCTTCGGCAATGTTGCGAATTTTAAGCATTGGCGAATAAAGCTTTTTAGGGGCGACAAAAGTGCCGCGTCCCTGTACTCGATAGAGAACGCCTTCTTCGGTCAGTTCATCCAGGGCACGACGCGCTGTCATGCGACTGACTTTACAGGTTTCGACCAGCTCATTCTCCGAGGGAACGCGCTTGTGTTCTTTCCAGCGTTGCTGCTCGATGCCTTGCTTAATAAATTCTTTAACCGTGATATAAAGGCGAGTACTCTGTTCTGTCATTGATGGTTCCAATATACTCTGTGGCCTGATAATGTTCGGCAAAAGTCATAGATTGGACTATGCCGTTTGACTAATATTATCAGTCTTGTATGCTAAGTTGTATATACAACCAAAAACCAAGTTCAAAAGCAACTCCCAAGTAGCATAAATTCCTACAGTGAATTAATAGAGAAATAATCATTCATATGAATATCAATCAGTTAGTAGAGAAATTTGAAGCCCAGTCGATAGCTGGCGGTGACTTTAACCATAGAAATCATCTGCGAGTGGCCTGGTATTATCTTAATCACTACTCGATCACGGCTGCGCGCGAGCGTGTACATCAGGGATTGATCAAGCTGACCAAGGTTCTAGGTGTCGAAGAAAAATACCATCGAACCATGACCGACTTTTTTATCGACTATCTATTACAGGTTAAATGGTATTTGAACAGTGAGTCCTGGGATGAAGTTGAGTCTCTTTGTGAGTTTTTATTAAAGGATGCCAAGTCGCTAATACGGATTTATTACTCTGAATCAGTGATCGAATCTGAACAGGCTCGCAAGGAATATGTAGAGGCTGATCGACTAGCGCTCGACAGAGCTACCTTGCAACTTCAGCCAGAAAAATACCCCGTTTATGACCTGCAGTTTCATGATTCGCCAATCATTGTTTCAATGCCGCATCATGGTCAGTTTATTCCGCACGATATTATTAAGCAGATGCAACCCGCCGCTTATGACAGTGCAGATACCGACTGGTATCTGGTCGATCTCTATAGCTTTCTGGACGAGCTGTCGATTACTCGAATCAATGCCAACTATTCGCGTTATGTGATTGACCTGAATCGTGATAAGTCCGGCGAAGCGCTCTATGCTGGCGCGGATAATACCGAGTTGTGTCCAACCAGTAATTTTGATCGCGAACCTTTGTACGCAGAATCTCAATTGCCCACCGATGAGGAAATAAGACGCAGAATCAAACAGTATTGGCAACCCTATCATGACCAGCTCAAGAACCTGATTGAAAAGGCAAAAGAACGCTTCGGCTATTGCCTGTTATTTGAGGCGCATACCATTCAATCGGAAGTACCAAGGTTTTTTGAGGGCCGCTTACCCGATTTCAACTTCGGCACCAATAATGGTGCCACGGTCAATCAGAACATCAAACAGTTGCTCGAGGATTTCGATACAAGGCAATACACAAAAATTCTCAACGGTCGCTTTAAGGGTGGATATATTACTCGCCATTATGCTGATCCTGCTAGCCGGGTGTACTGCCTGCAACTGGAGCTGTCGAAGATTACCTATCTTAATGAGCATTTGCGTACTTTGGATAAATCAAAAATGCTTTCAGTGCAAAGTGTTATAAGTGATTTGATGCAGAAATTACAGGCAGTTATTGATTAATTATAATAATCCTATAGAGAGAGTTTCATAAAAAGATATACGGCGAAAATGTGCGCATATTCATGTCATATTCACCTTAAACTGGTATGCTAGATACGTGTTTAACCCAACGTAAAAGGTGACAAAATGCGTAAGATTTTATTAACAGTTGTTTTAGCTTTATTCGCTATGCCTTTGTTTGCAAAAGATGTTGTTGTAAACAGTGATGACGCCATGAAATTTGACGTCAGTGAGATTAAAGTTAAAGCTGGTGAAGAGATTAAATTAACCTTAAACCACACTGGTAAATTAGGTAAAGACGTTATGGGTCATAACTTTGTGGTATTGGCACAAGGTACTGATGTTCAGGCGTTTGCTAATGCTGCTATTCAGGCTAAAGCTACTGATTATGTCCCAGAAGGAAATGACAGCGTTTTAGCTCACACCAAAGTGATTGGCGGTGGTGAAAGCGATACCATTACTTTCACTTTGAAAGAGAAGGGTACTTATGAGTTTATCTGTAGTTTCCCTGGCCACTCTTTCATGATGAAAGGTGTGATTGTTGTAGAATAATTTGTTGTAGAGTAATTTAGAGTATTTAAAATTACTGACTTGGAAAGAGCGTTCGTGAGAACGCTCTTTTTTTATATTAGCTTTTGAAAGTGCGTGCCCAGTTACTTCCCCCTAACTGATAGCTAAGCTGGTTCGGATGCTCAATGTCCCAAAGCACCATATCCGCTTTTTTCCCTACCTCAATAGAGCCAACTTCTTGGTCTAAACCTAGTGCTTTTGCTGCGTTGATAGTTACGCCCTGTAATGTTTCAAGCGGTGTCATTCTGAAGAAGGTGCAGCCCATATTGAGCATCAGCAAAATAGATTCTGCCGGCGAGGTACCTGGGTTGCTATCGGTGGCAATCGCCATGGGTACTTTGGCATCCCGAAGGGCCTGAATTGGAGGTAGCTTGGTTTCGCGCAGGAAATAAAATGCCCCCGGTAGTAGCACCGCAACCGTACCACTTTTTGCCATCTTCTCAATGGAGTTCTGTGATAAATACTCTAGATGATCAGCAGAAAGGGCATGGAAATCTGCGGCTAGGCCGGCTCCTGATTGATCGGATAACTGCTCAGCATGAAGTTTTACCGGCAGACCAAGCTGCTTTGCTGTTGCAAAAACTTTTTGCGTCTGCTGATAGCTAAAGCCGATATTTTCACAAAAGGCGTCAACTGCGTCAGCCAGCTCGAGTTCCGCAATGGTTGGAAGCATTTCGTTACAGACCAGGTCAATATAATCATCCGAACGATCTTTGTATTCTGGTGGTAGCGCATGTGCGCCAAGGAAGGTAGTCGCAACCCTAACCGGAAATTCCTTACCAAGTCGTTTGGCAACTTTCAGCATTTTTATTTCGGTTTCGGTATCCAGACCATAGCCTGATTTGATTTCGATAGTGGTGAGGCCTTCCTTGAGTAGCGACTTTAGGCGTTTTGCCGCGCTATCAAATAGCTCCTGTTCACTGGCATCACGAGTTGCTCGCACTGTGGAAAGAATTCCACCGCCAGCTTTGGCAATTTCTTCATAATCAGCGCCATTCAAGCGCATTTCAAATTCATTGGCGCGGTTGCCGCCATAGACCAGATGGGTATGGCAATCAATCAGACCTGGGGTTAACCATTGTCCATGTGCATTGATGATACTCTCTGCATTCTTGTCCAGTTCATTTGGATAGCTCAGTTGTTGTTGGGTGCCTATAAATTGAATAATCCCTGATTTGACGCCAACACAGGCATCTTTAACGACACCATAATCATCCGTGCTGGCCATAGTCGCGACATGCACATTGTGAATAAGGTAATCAAAGGGTTTAGTTTCTGGTTGGCTCATATTATGATCCCATTTCTTACAATGATTAGCAGACAGGTTAACCCATCAATGACTTCTACCACTGAAAAACATATTTTTGCCAAGCAAGTTCTAACCGAAACCGGCTGGGCCAGTGATGTTCTGATAAAGGTCGATTGTAATGGGGTTATTCTTGAATTGAAACCTGACGCAGAGATTGAAGCAAACTTTTCTGGAACGAGACTGCAGGGTGCGCTTATTCCAGGTTTGCCAAATAGTCATTCGCATGCCTTTCAATGGGCTATGGCTGGTTTAGGCGAGAAGAGCGGCAAAGGTGGTGATAGCTTCTGGACCTGGCGTCAGGCCATGTATGGATTTGTGGATGCGATTCAGCCCGAAGACCTGCAGGCAATTGCCTCAGCGCTGTATATGCAGATGCTGAAGGCGGGTTATACCTCTGTAGGGGAATTTCATTATCTTCACCATAACACTAACGGAGCTGCGTACGATAATCCTGCTGAGATGTCGCAGCGAATTTTTGAATCAGCCAGGGAAAGCGGTATTGGTCTAACTCTGCTTCCTGTGTTTTATCGCTACAGTGGTTTTGGTGAACAAGCACCTAATGCTGGGCAAAAGCGTTTTATTCACGATCAACAGGCTTATGCAGGGCTGATCGACCATGTGGCAAAGTTATCTGAGCAGTATCAGCAGTCTTTTGGTATCGCACCTCATTCGCTACGCGCTGTTAATCATCAGGATCTAAGTTTTGCTATTGAGCATCTGAACTTAATTGATTCTAAGGCACCCATCCATATCCACATCGCTGAGCAGATGAAGGAAGTTAATGACTGCCTGGATTTTAGTGGTAAACGTCCGGTCGAGTGGTTGATGGAACAGCAGCAGGTGAACGAGCGTTGGTGTCTGGTGCATGCTACTCATATGACGGCAGAAGAAATCAAAGCGGTTGCTGGCTCAAAGGCTGTGGTTGCAGTCTGTACTACAACGGAAGCTAATCTGGGTGATGGCTTCTTTTCTATGCTGGAATACAAACAAAGTGCTGGTCGTTGGTCGGTGGGGAGTGATAGCCATATTTCCGTTGATGCTGCAGAAGAATTACGCTGGCTCGAGTATCAGCAGCGTTTAGCACAACAGTCGCGCACTCTACTAGTTGAAGCAGAGCATAGCTCTAACGGATTGTGGTTATGGCAACAGGCGGCAACTGCTGGTGCTCAATCACTCGGCCAGAAAGCAGGAGTAATTAAAGTCGGTAACCAGGCGGATTTTATTGAGCTGAACACAGATAGTTTTGCTTTGCTTGGCAAAGAGCGGAACCAATTAATCGATGCTTTTATTTTTAATCATCAGTTTAGCAACGACGCGATCCAATCTGTTTGGGTAAAAGGGCAGTGCAAGGTCAAGGATGGAGTGCACATGCATGAAGATGCGATCAGAAAGAGCTATCAGAAAAGTATTAGTCGTCTACATCAGTGCATAAGCTAATTAACTTTGATTTAAGCTGGTTAATATCGATGGGTTTAGCAAGGTAGTGTGCATTCAGGGATTGGAAAAAATCTGTGTTCTGAACACCAGAGTCACTACTGATGACCAGGATCTTTGTTTGTTCGGTTTGGTCGCTAAGCTCGCTTGCGAAGTTGGTAAAGAAGAAAGGATCTGGCTCATTGAAAAAGTCAGAGTTGACCATGATTATATCAAATTTCTCATGGCGAATTTTTTGCAATACTACTTGCTTGGCGGAAGCCTTTTCTGTGTTCACTCCCAGCTTTTCCAGATAACCCATTAGCACCATTTTATCTATTGGATCTGAGTCAAATATAAGAGCATTGATTTCAGTTTCAATGGGGGTAACGCTCTCGGTCCAGACTTCAGGCTCTTCTGTGGCCAAGGTTGCGACAGGAATTTCAATTCTGACTTCTTTTTCAAAATAGAAATATTCACCACCAAATTTACGCAATAGATGCTTTGCTGCAATCAGATGTACGTTATTGCTGTAGCAGGTGATGGGGGCCTCATGTGAAAAATGAAACAGGCTTTGTGTATTGACCCCTTCAATAAAGTTTTCAGCATCTGACTCAATTGAAATTCTCAAAATGGTGTTATCTTTAATTGCTTGTCTTTGGTCAAATGAAATACTAAGCTGGTACCCAGCACAGACTTTTATCAGTTGCTCAACCAACAGTAATAAAAACCTTTTAAAGTTATCTTTATCGATGATCAGTTGACGGTTGATCCTATCCCCGCTGTAAGTGTCATAGATAGTGACATTCTCATTTTGAGCTAAGCCTGATAGTTCAGTTATAACCTGCTTCAGTAGATCTCTTGACCAGATAGAACTCTTTCGGTCACCAATATGTTGTGTAATGGATTGATAAAAAAGCTGTATGGTTTCATCATCATGTTCAATTGGATTTTCAAGCAGGAAGCCGAGAAACTCCTGCAATTCCGTGTTGGCATCACGTCTGGCCTGGGCAACTTCTGTTTTTAATAAAGTAAGTTGATGCTCAAGGTTTTTGTTTTGTAGGAATATATCAATAATTGCTTTAATCAGCGCCTGAGCTTCTTGAGTTTTGGTGTTGTAGAGAATGTTTCTGGGTAAAACCGAACGGTTCAAAGACTCAGTCATTTTTTTCATGATGCGGCTGGTATAGCTCAGCCGATAATACATATAGGCCCACAGCATAATCATTAAAATAATGATTATTGTATTCAGTAGTGTTCGATAAGTTTGTAGCTTCTCAATAGAAGGGCTGTAGGCTAGAGGAGTCATAGCCAAGGTTACTTCGCCAAGACGCCTTTCGAGCTTGACACTTTGCAGAATCTCTTCATTCAACAGCAATGAGTCACTAAGTGAGCTACTTGGACTTTGATTGATGGCTTGTGTGAAATTTATAAGTTCTTCATCTTTTGGAATGGATAACAGATCCCGGTTATCGAGCTGTGCCATGACATTATTTTGATTGTCATAGACGGTAATCATGGCAAGGCCCTGATTGTCACGTAGAACTTCTAGAGAATTCTTAAGATCCACCTTGTTACCGAATGAAAGACCATATTCTAATTCAATGGTTAAATTTCCCAAAATTGATTGGCTTAGGTTTTCTTGTTGGTAATAGTGTTGTTGCTCACTTGCTTTGGTGAATACATAATTTGCAATAACCAGCAGCGCGATGGCGGCAAGAATAAAAGCCAGATTGTGCTGATTAACATACTTTGAGCGCTTCACTGTAATTGCCTTTCTAAGGTTTCTTGTTCAGCAGTTATTGCTTGGTTAAAGATGAGGTTTAGCTTATCAAGTTCTGATTCTAACTTCTCTTTGGAAACCATATCCAGACCCAAAGAACGAGCAACCTCAGAATTATATTTAATATCGTAGTATGCACTATGCCTGATAAATGGACTGAATCCTTGAGTCAAGATTCTGACGGTTGAATCCCTTAAATCGTCCACCAACATTTCTGAGGTGGTGTAGGTTGTTGCAACTGCTCCTGCATTAACCACACCGACGGAGTAGCCAATGATGACTTTTCGTTGACGATAGCTACTGAGCAAGACTCTTGGCAAACTCTGGCTGTTATAAATTACGGGATCTGGCTGTGCGATAATAAAGTCTGATTCCTGTGATAAAGCAGGAAACCGTCTTGCGACCTGAGATGCCTGTTGTATCTGGACTGTTTGCAAGCTCAGATTAGTTGCCTTTAAGGCTGATTGATAACCCTCCAGAAAATAGGGTTGAGCCATGGAATACATGACGCCCACGGATTTGGATAAGGGCAACAACAGTTTTCCCAGGACGATTTGACGTTGTGGATCCGGGTCATAGAAGATCGCGCTTATGGAGTTGCTGGGGGGATACTTATTAACCAGCTCTTTCCATTCCTGAGATGTAATAAGAGCTGCCAACACCTGACCCTGATATTCAGACTTGAGTATCTCTTCTAGGGGAGATGTCCCTAAACTGATAATCAACTCTGATTCGGGTTTGAGCCTTTTCCAGTCGTCCAGAGAAATGTTGATAATATTATAGTCATTTGAAAGTGAAGACAGGGAAAGGCTTTTGGCTATTGTAGAGTAATTACTGGAAAAGTGCTGTGCTATGATTGTTACTTGCTTTTGCTTGGTCTCTGGTGGCTTCTGATTATTAGAGTCTTCATTCTGGATTTGAGCAGAGTAGGCAAAATGAGTCACCCCCGCCAATAGAAATAACGCTATGAGCAGATTGTTAAATGTCTTCAAAGCCCTAAGAAAGCAGTCCATATTCCGTCAATCTATATTCTAATATTCCTTGTTACTAATGCGCATTAATATCAAATGTACGATATTTTAATCTCTTTTACATCCAGTTTACTCGGCTAAGCCAGACTTTGCCCAAGCCTTGCTAGCACCATTTTATAGGTGTTTGGTCATTTTCTACAAGTAATTGATTTGTTTTAGAAAAATGCTTACAGCCAAAAAAACCGCGATGCGCCGAAAGTGGCGATGGATGCGGTGCGCTTAAGATAGTGTGTTTAGGATTTTTTATCAAGCTTGATTTGGCCTGTGCTTGTGAGCCCCATAATAGGAATACAATGGGATGTGACGCCTTATTGAGGGATTTAATCACTTCATCAGTAAAAGATTCCCAGCCTCGGCCTTTATGCGAGTTAGCTTTTGCAGCCTCTACTGTTAATACTGTATTCAGTAACAAAACGCCTTGCTTCGCCCAACTGCTGAGATCGCCATTTGCAGGCTGTTGGCAACCGATATCACTGGCTAATTCTTTATAAATATTTCTTAGGGAAGGGGGAAGCGGCTGGTCTGCGTTTACTGAGAAGCAAAGACCATTGGCTTGCTTGGGACCGTGATAAGGATCTTGCCCTAATATAACTACCTTGACCTCGCTAAACTCGGTAAGTTTTAGCGCTGAAAAAACCTGCTCTTTGGGGGGGTAGATGGTTTTACCAGAGTTTCTTTCGGACTCTACAAATGCTATTAACTGTTTGAAATAACGCTTTTTTTTCTCTGGCCCCAGCACATCTGACCAATCGGTAATTGACTCTGACATTTTTTTATTTGGTTATCTAGTTGTCTGGCGCAGATTATAACGAATGTGAGCCGAATGACCACTTTATATGCCGCTAGCAACAAACTGAATAGCAAAACAAACCATGATTTGCCATCAAACGATGGGCCTAGATTTAGTAGTCGTTCGAATCAATGATATTGAGTACATCATCGAGAGAACCCGGTGCCAGTTCTAGTTCGTCGCCAAGGGTATAATCGTCTACTTCCAGAGCTCCACTCCAGTCTTCCGGTGGTGCTGCCTGACTGAGTTCAAGTAATTGCCAACTATTAATATCAAATTCTTCGATTTCGCCACCAAAATACTGTACTTCAATAGTGCCTTCATCATCATCTAAAGCGACTACTTCAAAGATGGTGTCTAAATCGGAGCGTTTATACCAATGGCCACGTTGTGGCGTTAAGATTTGTGCCATGTGACCTCCTTTATTGTTGAGTATTCAGATTAGCATATTGCTCAAAAAATGCACGACTCCGACTATTGATATTGTCTATTATGCGACGTGGGTTAACAAAGAATGCTCGCTAGTATTTGGCGGCATCATTATTTACAATGTGCGCAAATAACAGACCAACTAGTATGGAATTAATGTCTATATCAACAATATTGAAAACGCTCATCCTTAGCTCTTTGATTTTATTATCTATACCGGCTTTTTCTGCAGAGTGGCGCGGTGTCGTGTCTGCCGAAGGTCGCTATTATTTTGAAGAGGGTGATTTTGGCCAGGAGCAGGAGCTAGCCTCGGTGACGATCGAGCCTGAGTTTTATCATCGCTGGGATGAGCATGATATCAGCCTGGTTTTTAAACCTTTTTATCGCTGGGATAGCATGGACAGCGAGCGGACCCATGCCGATATTCGGGAGCTGATGCTGAGTTACGTTGGTGATGAGTGGGAAGTTAAAGTCGGTGTCGGCAAGGTTTTCTGGGGAGTTGCTGAGTCACAGCATTTAGTGGATATCATTAACCAGACGGATTTTGTCGAAAATATTGATGGTGAAGACAAGCTGGGCCAACCGATGATTGCTCTGTCTACGGAGCGTGACTGGGGTCTTTTAAGTATTTTTGCTTTGCCAGGTTTTCGTGAAAGAACCTTTGCTGGTGAAGACGGGCGCTTACGCTTTCCTTATGTCATTGATACCGATAACCCTGTTTATACCGATCCTGATGGTAAATCTCGTCTGGATGGTGCCATTCGTTGGTCAAACTGGTTCGGTGACTGGGATATTGGAGTTGCACATTTTTCGGGAACCAGTCGCGATCCACAGTTTGTGCTGGATAATACCAATCCGCTTCAGCCAAGGCTGCGACCTGTTTATGTGACTATCGATCAAACCAGTATTGATTTACAGGCAACCAAAGGTGCCTGGTTATGGAAACTGGAAGCCATGAGTCGCTCAGGGTTTGAAGAGAGTCGTTATTCAGCGGCAGTGGGTGGGTTTGAATACACTTTTTATGGTGTTACCGAGGCCGGTGCTGATTTAGGTTTAATCATGGAGTATCAATATGACTCGCGTGATACCTTGCCCGGTGGTTTTGAGCAACAAGATACAGTGGTTACCGGCTTTCGATTGGCAATGAATGACATTCCTTCAACTGAAGTTCTTCTGGGTTATTCCTATGCCGACAATCAGCAGTTCATTAACCTTGAAGCCAGCCGTCGCCTGGGTGATAGCTGGAAGTTGGTGGTTGAGGGGCGTTGGTTTGAAGGGATTGATGAAACCCGACCAATGGAGAGTATGCTTTATCCTTTAAGAAACGATGATTACTTGTCGATAACCTTTGAAAGATATTTCTAGTCAAATTCTCTATAGAATTCTTAATTGATCTTTCAAGGCGCCACAGGCGCCTTATTTTTTGTCACCAGTTTCTGTAGTAAGGATATACTCAAAAATGTCATCATCCAGACCTAACTTGAGCGCATAAACCTGACGATAAGTCATGACCCGCTTGATGTAATCACGGGTTTCCGTATAGGGAATTGCTTCTATCCACACTTCTGTAGGGTATCGACCATATTTTTTCCACTGTTCAATACGGCTTTTTCCTGCGTTGTAAGCCGCTGACGCATAAACCGGATTCTGTTCCAGTTCTTCAAAACGCATCTGCAGGTAGCGACTGCCCATCTGAATATTAATCGCAGGGTCGAGCAGGTCGCTGCTGTGAGAGTAGGGGATCTGGAATTTGCGTGCGAAAGCTCTGGCAGTGTTTGGCATGACCTGCATCAGGCCATAAGCCCCGGCTGGTGAAACTGCGCGTGGGCCATAGGCACTTTCCTGGCGTGCCACCCCCATCAGCCAGTGTGGCGGTAGCTGTACCTGCTTGGCCATTTTGATGTAATCATCTTTAAAAGCGGTTGGAAAACGAATATTGGTATCATCCCAAACCTGAGCCCTGGCAATGGTCAGAATGCTTTGATTATACCAGCCCCATTCATTAGCAATTACAGCAGCAGCCTGAAACTCTTCGGGCGACTCGAGACTGCTCAGCAAACTTCGCCATTCACGGGTGGCATCCAGATAACGCTCAATTGCATAAAGTTCACCAGCTCTTTCAACATTGGCAGACTGGCGAACTGAGTTCATCACTTCGTCGGAAAGCACTAATGGAGTATGGTTAAGCTGTATCGGCTGGCCGGTACGAGTAGCTGCCTTGTAACCGTAATAGTCACGCTCTTTGGCGAGTTCGGTCAGCAGGATTCTTGCTTCTTCTTTTTGTCCCAGTTCGTCTAAAGCTACCGCATACCAGTAACGCCATTGCTCACTGCTTTGCTGATCAAAGGGCAATAGTTCGTAGAGTTCGGTGATAGTTTGCCAGTCTTCGGTACGCAGGAAAGTGACCAGTTTCCAATGATTGACTAATGCATCGCCGAGGAACTCGTTCAGATTATCTTTGGCCATATCCACGGCTTTTGGATTATTTTCCGTGGCCAGGGCCAGAAACAGGGTTCTTTCGACATCTGATTTATGCTCGCCAGCCAATGGCACCCGGCTTTGAGTGCGCTTCCAGGCACTGTAGGCATCCTCACGATCGCCCCAGGCGAGACGTTTCACGGCATAGACCAGTATAGGAGCTTCTTTATTCGGGTTTTTGCCGGGGAAAAAATTAGAACGGGTGACCACCTTGGGGTTGCGGCGAACTTTTAGCCATAGGTCAGCCAGGTACTGCTCATCTCGTGGCAGGTATCGCTTGAGGTAGTTTAGTAAACCGATCGGGCCTTCATGGGCAGTCTGATAAAATCTCTGGTATGCCACATCCTGTTGCAACTGGTTGTTATCAATCCATTTTTCAAAGATAGCATCGCATTCCTTGGGCTGTGACTTGGATACATTCCAGAGATTGGCAATCTGTTCAGAAAGTGCGCTGATGGTTTTACCTTGCTTTAATTGATGATTCAAAATCTGACAGTCGAAGCTGGCAATTGAGCCAAAACTATAATACTGCTCCATCAGAGTATAATCCTTGGCTTTCGCCAGCTCACGGATGAAATCCCAGCGCAGACGACTACTCAATGGCGATGACTGGTACTTTTCTATAAAACTATCTACTTGCTGTTTACTGTTTTTATTGAGGTTTTGCTGGATCTCTTCATATTCCAGATAGGGCAGCAACGAATAGTGAGCAAGGCTTTTTTTAAGCTTCTGATATTCAGATAGTTTGCCCTGCTTAAAGGCCTTTTCAGCCTCTAAAAAGGCTTTTTGCTCAGTGCTATAGGCTGGTTTGGCCTGCGCAGAGTTAAAAAACGCTATAATGGAAAGAGTCAGGCTCAGTACGAGAGTACGCATTGTCATTAACATCCTTGATTGACTAATGGGGTTATTTCATCAGCTGGAGTGTGGTTGATATAGTATACGCGGGTTTGTTTTTTTGGCATTGGTTTGTTTTGTTCAATCAGCATTTTTTTACAGAGTGGGCAATCGGCTAACGCTTAAATTTATATCAATAAGCATAGACCGTTTAAAGTTAAATTCACGTGAAAAGTGTTACTAAACTTTAGTATTGCAGGATGCTTAAAAGTTCCATTCGTTAAATCGAGAGTTTGGCAATTTTTACTTGTTTTCGTGGTCCAAGGTATTGATAATGTGGCGCGTAATGCGCAAAGCAAGTTAAACAAGGTAAGATAAACTCATAGAAACATTAAAGAGGTAATTACATGGGTACAGGTACCAAGTATAAAGCTCGTCCGATGGATGAAGATGGCTTTATTCACTACACAGACGAAGAGCATCAAGTCTGGCACGAGTTAATCACGCGCCAGGAAAAGCTGATCAAAGGTCGTGCCTGCCCTGAATACTTCGAAGGTCTTGATAAGATTAACCTGCCTAAAGACCGTATTCCGCAACTGGAAGAAGTTTCCAGTGTGTTGCGTAAAGAAACCGGCTGGGAAGTAGCCTGGGTTCCGGCTTTAATCAATTTTGATAAATTCTTTGCTCTATTAGCAGATAAAAAATTCCCCTGTGCGACTTTTATTCGTACCCGTGAGGAAATGGATTATTTGCAGGAGCCTGATGTTTTCCATGAGATTTTTGGCCACTGCGCTATGCTGACTAACCCTTATTTTGCAGAATTTACCAGTGCTTATGGTAAGTTGGGCTATGAAGCTTCTAAAGAAGACCGCGTATTCCTGGCTCGTCTATACTGGTTCACAGTGGAGTTTGGCCTAATCAATACCGCGGAAGGCCAGCGTATCTATGGTGGTGGCATTCTGTCGTCCATTGGTGAAACACCACACAGCCTTGAAAATCCAGACGTGATTCGTAAACCATTCGATCCGATTGACATCCTTAGAACGCCATACCGCATTGATATCATGCAGCCTCAATACTTTGTAATTGATGACTTCAAGCAGCTTTTCGACCTGGCCAAGTCTGATGTTATGGCAATGGTTCGAGAGGCTAAGCGCTTAGGATTGCATAAACCTTTATATCCACCGAAAGAAGAGAAAATGGCCAGTTAAGATCCAGCCGAACCTTCTTACTCAAACAGCCCGCGATATTGTTAATATTGGCGGGCTGTTGCATAATGTGGGGATCGTAAATAGCTACTTAAAAATCAAGCTGTTACAGGGCAAATGACATATATGTTATTGATATACAGTAAACAAATCACACCAACGTTTATCGTTGCCGACCAAATTCGCGCTCAATGGAGCTGATTCCGTCCTTCGTAGGCGTATGCTTCATGCGCAAGCTCTGCTTTACTCAGTGAAAGAGCAGGCTAACCCTTTAAATGGACGGCTTTCATCACAAGATAGTATGAATCCGTCTAAATGTTTTAGATTGAGGCTGCAAAACAAGTGTTGCACCTCTTGACCAAATTCGAGGAGTCAAACATGACTGATACTACATTTAACCCACTAGGCACTGATGGTTTTGAGTTTGTTGAGTACACAGCACCAACCGAAGAAGGTGTTAACAAATTAAAAGAATTATTCGAACTGCTGGGCTTTACAGAGATTGCCAAGCACAAATCTAAAAATGTTACTCTGTTCCGCCAGGGTGATATCAACTTTATCGTTAACGAAGAGCTTAACGGCTACTTCCATGAATTCAGCAAGCAACATGGTCCATGTGCCTGTGCTATGGCATGGCGTGTAGCCGATGCACAAAAAGCCTTTGATTATGCGGTAGAGAAGGGTGCCAAGCCTTTTGACCATGAAGAACACATGTCACATCCAGCAGTTTATGGTATCGGCGGCTCGGTGCTTTACTTCATCGACAAGTGGGGCAACAAGCCAAACAGCTTCTACGATGACGATTTTGAGTATTATGAAGGCGTTGAGAAATTCCCTAAAGGCAGAGGCCTTCTGACTCTTGACCACCTGACTCATAATGTTAAGCGTGGTGGTATGGATGTTTGGGCAACTTTCTATGAAAATATCGCCAACTTCCGCGAAATCCGCTACTTCGACATTAAAGGTAAGCAAACGGGTCTATTCTCAAAAGCCATGACTGGCCCATGTAATAAGCTTCGTATTCCAATTAACGAATCTTCTGACGAAAAGTCACAAATTGAAGAGTTCTTGAAAGAATATAACGGTGAAGGTATCCAGCACATCGCACTATCAACAGACGATATTTACCAAACTATCGAAGATTTACGTGCTGGTGGCATGAAGTTCATGGATACACCAGACACCTACTACGACATGATTCCAAAGCGTATTCCTGAGCACCATGAAGACGTTGAAGTATTGCGTAAAAACCGCATCTTGATTGACGGCTCGTTGGATCATGAAGAAGGTATCTTGCTTCAAATCTTTACCAATACCGTAATTGGTCCAATTTTCTTTGAGATTATTCAGCGTAAAGGCAACCAGGGCTTCGGTGAAGGTAACTTTAAAGCGCTATTCGAATCTATCGAACTTGACCAGATCCAACGCGGAGTCATTTAAGATGCGTAAATGGATTGCGTTTCCTCATAAGGAAGGAACCATTTCACGCCAGGCGCATGCGGATTTGCCTGAAGAGGCAATCTACGAGCGCGAAGCTGGCCGAAGTGGTTTCTTCGGTCCAACGGCACACTTTCATCATAAACGTGCGCCAACCTCGTGGGAAAAATGGGAAGGTCCATTACGCCCACGTGCATTTGACTTGAATGATCTCGACAAGGCGAGTCTCTCGCCTTGGAGTGCCAAAGAATTATTGCATAACGCCAGTTGTAAATTCCGTATCTGGGAGTGCGCTGAAGCTATGCCAGCTTTGGCACGAAATGGCGATGGCGATGAATTGCTCTTTATCCATAAAGGTAAAGGTGATTTATTCTGCGATTACGGACACATGGAAATTCGAGACGGGGACTATGTGGTTATTCCGCGCGGAACCATGTGGCGTCTTGAACCGCACGAGCCGATGACGATGCTGTTAATCGAGGCGACCAACGACAGTTATCAGCTTCCTGAAAAAGGGCTGGTTGGTCCGCAGGCGATTTTCGATCCGGCGATGCTGGATGTGCCAAGCGTTAACGAGAAATTTTTGGCGCAACAGGATGACAAGCCATGGTCGGTTGAAATCAAACGACGTGAACAAATTTCGAAAGTTCATTTCAACTATTCGCCGCTGGATGCGATCGGTTGGCACGGTGACTTGTCGGTTGTGCGTATTAACTGGCGCGACATCCGTCCATTGATGTCACATCGTTATCATTTACCACCATCGGCACACACAACTTTTGTCGCCAGTCGTTTTGTGATTTGTACTTTTGTGCCGCGTCCGATCGAGTCGGATCCTGGTGCATTAAAAGTACCTTTCTACCATAACAATGATGACTTTGATGAAGTGATTTTCTATCACGCAGGTGATTTCTTTAGCCGCGATAATATTGATGCGGGAATGGTCACATTCCATCCATCTGGCTTTACTCATGGCCCACATCCAAAAGCCTTCGAGGCAGGGCGCAAGTACGCCAAGAAAGAAACAGATGAAGTGGCGGTGATGATTGATACGCGTGATGCGCTGGAAGTTTCCGATGCGATGAGCAGTGTGGAGAATGAAGACTATTGCAATAGCTGGAAAGCGAGCAAATAACGTCATCCGCACCATTTAATTGATTTGAAAGAATTTAGGAAGAGATAATGAAATTAGCAACTTTAAAAGATGGCTCGAGAGATGGCCAGTTAGTCGTAGTTAGTCGTGATTTAACCCGTGCTGTAAAGCCTGGCTTTGTTAAAACCATGCAGGCTGTGTTAGATGATTGGGATAACTTCAAACCACAGCTTGAGTTGTTGTACACCGATCTTAACGAAGGCAAGGCAACTGATGCGTTTGAATTTGATCAGGCAGCCTGTGAATCACCACTGCCTCGCGCCTATCAATGGGCAGATGGAAGTGCATATGTGAATCACGTTGAGCTGGTTCGTAAAGCTCGCGGCGCTGAAATGCCTGAGTCATTCTGGACTGACCCATTAATGTATCAGGGTGGTAGCGATACTTTCCTTGGACCGCGTGAAAATATCAGAATGGCCAGCGAAGAGTATGGTATTGATATGGAAGCGGAAGTTGCCGTAATTACAGGCGACGTGCCAATGGGTGCTACCGTTGAGCAAGCGGAAAAAGAAATTCGTTTATTGATGACAGTAAACGATGTGTCGTTGCGTAACCTGATTCCTGGCGAACTTGCTAAAGGTTTTGGCTTCTTCCAGTCAAAGCCATCATCAGCATTTTCTCCTGTAGCAGTAACCCCAGATGAACTAGGCGACAAATGGGATGGTAAGAAAGTTTATCTTCCACTCGTCACTCACCTTAACGACAATCTGCTGGGTAAACCAGAGTGTGGCGTCGATATGGTCTTTGACTTCCCGACCTTAGTAGCCCATGCAGCAAAAACACGTCCATTAAGCGCCGGTACAATCGTTGGTTCTGGTACTATTTCAAACAAAGACGAGTCTACCGGTTCTTCATGCCTGGCTGAGGTTCGCATGTTAGAAATTATTGCCGACGGCAAACCGTCGACGCCATTCATGCAATTTGGTGATCGTGTGACCATCGAAATGTTTGACGCTAATGGCGACAGTATCTTTGGTCAAATCAATCAGGTAGTTGAAAAGTATCAACCTGAAGGCTAATTGAAGGAGAGGGTTTATGCTGAAACTGTATAGTTACTGGCGTTCAACGGCAGCTTATCGAGTCCGCATAGCGTTAAATATAAAGCGCCTGCCTTATCAAATGATACCTGTTCATTTGGTGAAAGATGGTGGTGA
This sequence comes from Kangiella sp., assembly GCA_048268505.1. GTDB lineage: Bacteria > Pseudomonadota > Gammaproteobacteria > Enterobacterales > Kangiellaceae > Kangiella. The sequence continues at coordinate 499,412 of JBLWVK010000001.1, forward strand.
GCAGCATAAACCCGAATACCGCGAGCGAAACCCACAGGGGCTTGTTCCCTTGCTGGATGACAATGGTAAGCTTCTAAGCCAGTCAATGGCTATCTGTGAGTATCTGGATGAAGTTTACGATGGTCCCAAGCTGCTTCCGGATGAACCTTTTCTCAAAGCCAAAGTCAGAAGCCTTTGTCAGGTCATTGCCTGCGACATTCATCCTGTCGATAACTTAAGAGTGCTTAAGTATTTGAAAGGTGAACTTAAAGTCAGCGATGAGGACAAAGATAAATGGTACGCCCACTGGATCCATGAGGGCTTTAGAGCAATTGAGAAAGAATTACACAGTTACAGCGAGCAGGGCCCATTTGCTTTTGGCGAGCAATTGACATTAGCAGATGCCTTTATTGTTGGCCAAATGTACAATGCCAGACGCTTTAATGTCGATTTAACGGATTATCCGCGGTTGGTAGAGATTGAACAACACTGTTTAACTCTGGATGCATTTAAAGACGCTAAGCCAGAATCGCAACCTGATGCTGAATAACATTAGCGATAAAGCAAAGCTTTGAAAACACAAAATTCTTCAATATAAGAGAAACAGAATGAAACAACAGCAATTTAAGAAAACTTTACTTGCGTCATTACTCACAATAACTAGTGGTGTAGCATTATCAGCCCCTTATGACATTGTAGATTTGGGTGGCCTGGATGGAAGCTATAGTGTCGCTTACATGATTAATGAGCAAGGTATAGCTGTTGGTACGGCGAATGGTCCCGTTATAGAGGGGGAGAATGATAGAGAGTTTTATTCTCATGCAACTAAGTTTCTAGATGGGGTTAATGAAGATTTAGGTGTTCTTGTTGATGGGGATGCCAGTGAGGCTCTGAGTATCAATTCGTCTGGAGTTGCAGTTGGATTCGCTAATGTTTTGACAGAAATTGAGCAAGAAGATGGTACTACTCTCATTGCTGAGAGTAACTTTGCTGTAATATTCGATGGTGCTGTTAATAAGTTAACCGAAACAGAAAATCTATCGGGTACTCGTGCTTACGATATTAATGACAATAATATTATTATCGGGCACGGTCGCTTTGATGTTGATCCAGAAGATGATAATAGCCCTGTAGATAGAGGATTTATCTACAACAATAATGACCAGTCTTATTTTATGGTGCCGTCATTAGCTGATGAAGTTACAAGAGCATCGTACCTAACCGCTATCAATAATTCGGGAAAAGCTGTTGGTTTTTCTGATGCTAAAATCCCAGATACAGAACAATATACGATCCAGTCATTTATAGTAGATACTACTGACAACTTTAATATCATTGAAATACCCACCAAAGACGATAGGGCTACTTTCGCACATGATATTAATATTCATGATGAAGTGGTGGGAAGCATTTATATTTCTGGTAGCCGAAATAACCAGGAAGCTTTTTATTATAACGCACAAAGTGGGTCAAACGAGTTAACATTTCTCGGCTTCCTGAGAGATGACTTTACAGATTCGAGAGCTAGGGCGATCAATGATAATGGTCAAATTGTTGGACGTGCTTTAGTTTCGGTACCTACGCTGGAAGAACACGCAGCATTTATTTATGAAAATGATGAGATGAAAAATCTGAATGATTTGATTGCTTGTGATTCTGGCTGGAAATTAACGGAAGCAACGGACATTAATAATGCTGGTCAAATTGTTGGCTTTGGCGTTAAGGATGGCGAAATCAGAGCATTTAGATTAGACCCTACTGGTGGCGAAGTAGAGGTTTGTGAAGCTGAAGAAGACAATCAGTCAGGCGGTGGTAGTGTGCCATTACTGATGATTGTTTTACTCGGTCTCTTTGCATTAAGAAGGGAAAAGTAGGAAACCGTTAGATATTAAAGACAAAAAAAGCGGCTAATTGCCGCTTTTTTTGTACCCGACACATAATTACATGTTTGGATAATTAGGACCGCCGGTTCCTTCTGGTGTTACCCAGTTGATGTTTTGGCTAGGGTCCTTGATATCACAAGTTTTACAGTGCACACAGTTCTGTGCATTGATAACAAACTTTGGATTGTTGCCATCATCATCACGAACTACTTCGTAGACACCGGCAGGGCAGTAGCGTTGCGCTGGTTCATCATACTTTTCCAAATTAACCTCAATCGGGATGGAAGGATCTTTCAGCTGTAGATGCACAGGCTGATCTTCTTCGTGATTGGTGTTGGAAACGAACACTGACGACAGCTTATCAAATGATAACTTGCCATCCGGTTTTGGATAATTAATTTTCTTGCACTCAGAAGCCTGTTTTAACTGGGCAAAATCTGGCTCAGGATCACGGAAAGTCCAAGGCAGGTTGCCATTGAAAATATTGAGATCAATGAATGCGTAAGCAGAACCTAGCAGGTTGCCCCACTTATGTTGCGCAGGACCAAAGTTACGTTGAGTATGTAACTCTTTCCATGCCCATGAGTTTTTGTAGTTATCGGCATACTCAACCAAATCTTCATTGGTTCGTTCATTTGTAATGGCGGCCATCACCGTTTCTGCGGCAATCATGCCAGACTTCATGGCGGTGTGTGAGCCTTTAATCTTGGCGAAATTTAAGGTACCGGCATCATCACCAATCAACAGGCCACCGGGGAGTGACATTTTAGGCTGCGACTGCAAACCGCCCTTGGTAATCGCGCGTGCGCCGTAAGAAATTCGCTCGCCACCTTCAAGATATTGCTTGATAACCGACTGGTGCTTGTAGCGTTGGAATTCATCGAACGGACTAACGTGTGGATTGGAGTAAGACAGGTCGGTAATCAATCCAACAACCACTTGATTGTCTTCGATATGGTACATGAAACCGCCGCCGGCAGAACCTGACTCTTTTAAAGGCCAGCCTGCGGTGTGTACAACCAGCCCCTGTTTATGCTGTTCTGCTGGGACTTTCCACAGTTCTTTAATGCCAATGCCGTAATGCTGAGGGTCTTTGCCTTCATCAAGCTTGTATTTGGCTATCAGCTCCTTGCCTAGATGGCCACGGCAGCCTTCTGCGAACAGTGTGTACTTTGCATGTAGCTCCATGCCCGGCATATAACTGTCTTTCTTTTCGCCATCGCGCCCAATGCCCATATCTCCAGTGGCAATACCTTTAACTGAACCATCCTCATGATAAAGCACTTCAGAAGCAGCAAAGCCCGGGAATATTTCAACGCCCAAGCTCTCAGCTTGCTCTGCTAACCAGCGACAAACATTGCCAAGGCTGACGATATAGTTACCGTTATTGTGCATGGTTTTAGGGGCAAAGAAGTTTGGAATCTTGATGGATTTGTCCTGCCCTCTAAAGAGGTAAATGTTGTCTTCAGATACCTTGGTTAACAGGGGAGCGTTCTTTTCCTGCCAGTCAGGAATGAGTTCATTGAGTGCGGTAGGTTCAAAAACGGCACCGGATAGGATGTGCGCACCAACTTCGGAGCCTTTTTCAACCACACAGACCATCAACTCCTGGTCTTTTTCGGCTGCCAGCTGGCGAAGACGAATCGCGGCTGATAGACCCGCAGGGCCGGCACCAACGATTACGACATCAAACTCCATAAATTCACGTTCCACTTAATTCTCCCCTTATCTGTTTTTTTACTCAAAAACGGTTAAAATCTGTTCAAATTTGGCTCAAATTGACCGTTTACTATTGACCTTAAGGCCTTAAAACGTCACCATTGCGGCCTATTTTACTAAAGATAGGCGCTCCAGTCGTCTATTCTGGCGAAATTATACATAGATAGGGTTTTCATGAAAATTCTCGTTGCAATAAAACGTGTTATTGATGCGAATGTTAAGGTTCGTGTTAAGGCGGACAACACTGGCGTTGAAACTGCCAATGTAAAAATGTCCATGAATCCATTCTGTGAGATTGCTGTCGAAGAAGCAGTACGCTTGAAAGAAAAGGGCGTTGCTAGCGAAGTGATTGCAGTTTCAATTGGCAACCAGCAGTGCCAGGAAAGCTTACGCACGGCTTTGGCTCTGGGTGCTGATCGCGCAATTCTGGTCAAGTCAGAAGATGATCTTGAGCCATTAGCGGTTGCAAAAGTCTTGAAGACGGTTGTTGAAAAAGAGCAGCCAGAAATGGTGCTTCTCGGTAAACAGTCAATCGATGGTGATAATAACCAGACCGGTCAGATGCTTGGTGCATTACTTGGCTGGGGGCAGGGTACATTTGCTTCTAAAGTAGAAGTTGCTGACGGTAAAGCTCAGGTAACTCGTGAGATTGATGGCGGCCTGCAAACCTTGTCGGTTAAAATGCCAGCGATTATCACCACTGACCTTCGTTTAAACGAGCCTCGTTTTGCCTCACTTCCAAACATTATGAAAGCAAAGCGTAAGCCGCTTGATGAGCTTCCGATTGCTGACCTAGGTGTTGATGTCGCGCCTCGCACAGAAACGCTAAAAGTGGAAAACCCACCAGCACGCAAAGAAGGCATCAAAGTTGAAACCGTTGCCGAACTGGTTGATAAATTAAAAAATGAAGCGAAGGTGATCTAATGGCCACTTTAATCATTGCAGAACACAATAACAGCCAATTACAGGCTGCTACGTTTAATACCATCGCTGCTGCAAAACAACTCTCCGGCGAAACCGTAGTTTTAGTCGCGGGTCATAACTGCCAGTCAGTAGCTGATGAAGCAGCGAAAGCAGAAGGCGTCGATAAAGTTCTTTTGGCTGAAGCTGAGCATTATGCACACTTGCTAGCGGAAGACTTAGACAAATTGGTCGTTGAGCAGGCAGAGAACTTTACTCATATTCTTGCGCCAGCAACAACCTTCGGTAAAAACATTGCGCCACGTATCTCAGCTCTACTGGATGTCCAACAAGTTTCAGACATCATAGCGATTGAAAGCGATGATACTTTTAAGCGTCCAGTGTATGCTGGTAATGCCATTGCTACCGTGAAAAGTAACGATGCTAAGAAAGTCATCACTGTTCGTGCAACAGCGTTTGATGCTTTGTCACATGAGGGCGGTTCAGCATCTGTTGAGTCTATCGGGACAACAGAGCATGGCGCTTTAGTTGATTATGTTGGTGAAGAGCTAACTGAGTCAGAGCGTCCTGAATTAACTTCTGCCAAAGTGATTGTTTCCGGTGGTCGCGGTATGGGTAGTGGTGAAAACTTCGCCATGCTTGAGCAATTAGCGGATAAGCTAGGTGCAGCGGTTGGTGCATCGCGAGCTGCAGTTGATGCTGGCTTTGTTCCTAATGACTATCAGGTTGGTCAAACCGGTAAAATCGTAGCACCAGAGCTTTACATCGCTATCGGTATTTCAGGTGCCATCCAGCATTTGGCAGGTATGAAAGACTCCAAAGTGATTGTCGCCATCAACAAAGATGAAGAAGCCCCAATCTTCCAGGTCGCTGACTATGGATTGGTAGCTGACTTATTTAAAGTGGTTCCAGAGTTAGTAGAAGCACTTTAGAGCTAAGCTTCACCTATAAAAAAACCGCCGATCGGCGGTTTTTTTATGCGTGTCAATCAATGCGAAGAATTAAGCTGCTGCATTTGTGGACTCAAAAATTTTGTCGGCACTTGCAGCAACAAATCCCTGATAAAGCTCGCCGTTGTTCATGGCGAAACGCTCTGCAAACTCATAGAAACATGAGCGGATAGGGTAGGTGCCGTCTTCAAATTTCCAGTCGACAATATTGGCCATGGTCGAGCTTTGCTTCAGGCAGACTTCTTCATTGCCTTTGATTTCTCCACCACTGGTATTAAGTTCAAAGTCTTGTTGCTTTAGATACTCGTTTACGTCTTCAATAGTACCAAGGTTACTCAGGTGATTGATTGAAACTGTAAAGTGATTTGCGCGTAAGCCAAATGCTGCGAGCCAGGCCGCATACTCACTTTCTTCAAGCAATTTCTCATAAGCGGTGCGGGAAATTTTTCCCCATGGGCGACTTGGTAGCTGTAAACCATTCTTAGCAATATTCCAGTTGGCTTCTGCAATTAAGCCGCGGCAGAACATTTGCAGCTCTGGAGAAAACTCTTCCAGCAATAATTCGCTGACGAAGATCTTGGGAGCATCTTTGTCGCTTTCATGAGCAAAGTGCTTGGCATAGAGTTTCTTTTCTTCAAAATGGTATTCACCAGCTTCCTGATAACCAAATTGCTTAAGATGTTCGCCAATGTGGTTAAGGCTGATCAAACCGTCATTAAAGGTTCTCAACGCTATGTGATCGTTGGTGATAACTTCTTCACCTAACTCTTTGAATTTATTGTGAATTGCCAATGCGTCAGGAGTGATTGCGATATAATCTTCCCAAAGAGCATTAAACAGAGTATTCATATCAATAAGTACCTTTGTGCTTTTGTGTGAATCTGGTAAGAGGACAGACCAATTGTATAATAATTGGCCTGTCGTTCTCTAGTGAATTCTGAAAAAGAGTGAATTTTGCTGTGAATTAGATATTTTTGACCGTCTGCAAGAAATGCTTAAAGACGCCTGGATTAGCGGCCAGAATGCTCGCTGAATCTCCTGTGTACTGGTTACCTTTGATGTCACTGACCATGCCGCCAGCTTCTTTAACAATTAAAGCACCAGCTGCAGTGTCCCAGTCGCTCAGACCAAACTCCCAGAAACCATCAAGACGACCTGCGGCTACATAAGCCAGGTCCAGTGCGGCAGAACCAGCGCGACGCATATCAATGCAGTGCGGGTATAGCGCTTGGAAGTATTCAAGGTACTTGTCTAAGTCCTGGCCATCACGGAACGGAAAGCCAGTTGCTAACACTGCACCTTCAAGTTTCTTAACACTGCTGACGCGTAGGCGTGTATTGTTAAGCTGGGCACCAGAACCATTCGCAGCGCTGAACATTTCATCCTGAAGCGGATCGTAAACAACAGCTGCAACGGTTTTACCTTTTTGGCGAACCGCAATAGAAACACAGAAGTGGGGGATACCACGAAGGAAGTTAGTTGTGCCATCAATAGGGTCAATGACCCAGACAGTATCACTCTTTCCCTGATGACCACTTTCTTCGGCGAAGATTGCATGATCAGGAAAGCTTTTTTTAATGGTATCAATGATTAAATACTCGGCCTGCTCGTCGATGTTGCTGACAAAGTCATTAGGACCCTTGTTTTGCGAAATGATACGATCACGATTCGCAAATGCTTTTGCAATAAAGTCACCCGCACGGTTAGCCGCGCGCACGGCAATTGTTTTGTACGCATTCATATTGATACCACCACTGTCAAAGAACTACTGGCAAAAAGGCCAAAATCGCGCGCATCATACCAAATATTTATTCTGGGTAAAATATTTATCATTATAAATAGGGGTTTCGATTGTGCTTTGTTATCATATCGCTTTACTTTTTATGCTTCTTTTCAATACGTTATGAGCAACTCCCTATCTCAAGAACCTGAGTTTGATTCACAACTGCTCGGCAATGTTAAAGTTGTACTCTGCCAAACCAGCCACCCGGGTAATATTGGCGCAACAGCACGAGCTATGAAAACCATGGGTTTAAATCACCTGGTGCTGGTTAATCCCAAAGACTATCCGTCGCACGAAGCCTCGGTTCGGTCGTCCGGTGCTTTAGACGTGCTCGATAGTGCTGTGGTGGTTGATACCATTGAAGAAGCTTTGGCAGATTGTCGATTAATTATTGGCACCAGTTCTCGAAATCGCGCTTTACCCTGGCCATTGATTGAGCCGCGCGAGATGGGCGAGATCATTCGCCAGCAAACCGATGCAAGACCAGTGGCGATTGTTTTTGGTCGTGAAAGTACCGGGCTTTTGAATGAGGAATTACAGCTCTGCCATTACCACGTCAATATTCCTGCCAACCCAGAATATATGTCTCTTAATCTGGCTGCTGCTGTGCAGTTAATAGCCTATGAAGTTCGTTTTGCCAGTAAAATAGAGTCTTCACAGAATGTTAACGCTGAGCAGGGTTATAGTGACGCCCCGGCAGATGATGTAGACAAGGAAAGCGAACAACTGGCGAGTTTCGAGGAAGTGGATGGTTTGTATAAGCATCTGGAGTCGACGATGAAGCAAACTGAATTTTACAACCCTGAGCAACCCAAATTATTACCTGCTAGAATACGAAGAATTCTAGCCAAAGCTCACCTTAATAAAGGTGAGGTGAATATCCTCAGAGGATTTTTATCTTCGATGGATAAGTACATTAAGCGTCAGATAAAAGGCCAGTAGTATGTTTAAACGCATCAAAGAAGATATCAAAAGTGTTTATCACCGCGACCCAGCGGCGCGTAACAACTTTGAAATCTTGACCAACTATCCTGGTCTACATGCCATCTGGTATCACCGCCTGGCTCATAAACTCTGGAATGCTAACTGGAAATGGCTGGCGCGTACCATCTCTACTTTTGCTCGCTGGGTGACCGGTGTCGAAATCCATCCGGGCGCAAAAATTGGTCGTCGTTTCTTCATCGACCATGGCATGGGCGTGGTGATTGGCGAAACTGCCGAAATTGGTGATGACTGCACTCTGTATCATGGGGTTACCTTGGGCGGCACCAGCTGGAAAGCTGGAAAGCGTCATCCGACATTAGAAGACGGGGTAGTGATTGGTGCCGGAGCAAAAGTGCTCGGGCCGATAACCTTGCATAAAAACGCCAGAGTCGGTTCTAATGCGGTTGTAGTCAAAGACGTTCCCGAAGACACGACGGTTATCGGCATTCCTGCGCGAGAAGCCTCTCGCTCGAAGCATGACGGCGATGAAATTTTCGAAGCCTATGGTATTAGCGCTGATCAGCAGGATCCTTTGACCCAGGCTATTCGTAGCATGTATTCACATGCTAATGCTATGGAAGCACAGTTGCACGCCATCTGCTGTGCACTGAAATCAAAAGGTTTTGATCTCAACGAGTTTGACCTGCCAGATATCGACTGTAAGGCCATTCTGGACTCTAATGGTAAGCAAAATTCGAATGACAAAGCCAGTGAAACTGTAGCTGAAGCGGACGAAAGTGATGCTGATTCCAATAAAACCAGCTAATCGTTAAATATCCTACTAATTCATTTAGGTATCTGCTTGATATTGATCATGAAAATTTATAATGGATCCTTGTTGTTATGATTAGTTATTTCAAAATCAATAAGTTAAAGCAGTTCTGCCAATAGTTACCCTAATCATCAAAGTTGACTAAATTAGTCAGGTATGGGATCATAAGCGGGTAACTTACGGGATGAACTTATGAAACTCAGTACTAAAGGTCGATATGCTGTGACTGCCATGCTTGATTTGGCTTTGCACAGCGGAAATGGCCCCATCACATTGGCGGAAGTCTCGAGTAGGCAGGATATTTCTCTGTCTTATCTGGAGCAGCTATTTTCCAGACTTAGAAAAGCAAGTCTGGTTGAAAGTGTGCGCGGTCCCGGCGGCGGCTACGAGCTTAAGCGGCCACCCAGCCAGATTTCGATTGCTGAAGTTGTGCTGGCGGTTAATGAACCACTGAGTGCTACTAAGTGTAACGGTAAGGGCGGTTGTCAAGATGGCGACCTTTGCTTGTCGCACCAGCTATGGAGCGAGTTAAGCGATCAGATTTATCAGTTCCTGAGTGGTATTACTCTGGAGCAAGTGATTCAAAGACGTTTTGTTAAGAAAATTGCAGAGCGTCAGAACCAACGTTTTCGTGAAGAAGACGTTATTTTATTTAGTTAACGATTTATCAACTGCATCTAGAAAGTTGCAGTTAATAGGCAAACGAAACAGCGGAGAAAAGCATGAAATTACCCATCTATCTTGATTACGCAGCAACTACGCCTGTCGATCCGCGTGTTGCCGAGAAGATGGTTCAATACATGGGTGTTGACGGTATCTTTGGTAACCCGGCTTCTCGTTCTCATAAATTTGGTTGGGAAGCGGAAGAGGCGGTAGATATTGCCCGTCAACAAGTAGCTGAATTGATTAACGCAGACCCTCGTGAGATTGTCTGGACTTCCGGTGCAACCGAGTCTGACAACCTGGCAATTAAGGGTGCTGCGCATTTTTATGGTAAAAAAGGCAAACATATTATTACCGTAAAAACTGAACATAAAGCTGTTCTTGATACGACTCGCCAGCTTGAGCGCGAAGGTTACGAAGTAACTTACATGGACGTTCAGGAAGATGGCCTGTTGGATCTTAAGGCACTTGAAAACGCTATGCGCGATGACACGATTTTAGTCAGTGTTATGCACGTCAACAACGAAACTGGCGTGGTGCAGGACATTGATGCTATCGGTGAGATGTGTCGAGAGCGCAAAATTATTTTCCACGTCGATGCAGCGCAAAGTGCGGGCAAGTTACCAATCGATGTTGAGAAAACTAAAGTCGATTTATTATCCATTTCAGGCCACAAAATGTATGGCCCGAAAGGTATTGGTGTATTATATGTGCGTCGTAAGCCGCGTGTTCGCTTAGAAGCGCAAATGCATGGCGGTGGTCATGAGCGTGGTATGCGTTCTGGTACATTGCCAACTCACCAAATCGTTGGCATGGGCGAAGCAGCACGTATCGCAAAAGAAGATATGGCTAGCGACAATGAGCGCATTATTCGTTTGCGTGAGCGTTTATGGAATGGCGTCCAGAATATGGAAGAAGTGTATCTTAACGGCCATCCAGAAAAGCGTGTTGCAGGCATCATCAACATCAGCTTTAACTTTGTTGAAGGCGAGTCATTAATTATGGCGCTTAAAGACCTCGCTGTTTCATCAGGTTCCGCCTGTACATCAGCCAGCCTGGAACCTTCGTATGTATTACGTGCATTAGGTCGTGACGATGAATTGGCGCACAGCTCGATTCGTTTCACTATCGGACGTTTTACCACCGAGGAAGAAGTTGATTACGCCATTGAGAAAATTCAAAGCTCAATCGGTCGTTTACGTGAATTATCACCTCTTTGGGAAATGTACAAAGAGGGTGTGGACTTGTCTAAAGTTGAGTGGCAGGCCCACTAAACAATTGTAGGAGATACTACTATGGCTTATAGCGAAAAAGTAATTGATCATTATGAAAATCCACGCAACGTTGGCTCTTTCGAAAAGACTGACAACAGCGTTGGTACGGGTATGGTCGGTGCGCCTGCGTGCGGCGACGTAATGAAGCTGCAAATTAAAGTGAATGAGCAGGGCGTTATTGAAGACGCTAAATTCAAAACTTATGGTTGTGGTTCTGCGATTGCTTCCAGTTCTTTAATCACTGAGTGGGTTAAAGGCAAAACAATCGACGAAGCACAGTCTATTAAGAATACGCAAATTGCTGAAGAGTTAGCTTTACCTCCAGTAAAAATTCACTGCTCAGTGTTAGCTGAAGATGCCATCAAGGCAGCAGTGAAAGATTACAAAGAAAAGCACGGTCAGTAATCGAGAATTTATCAGTAAACCAGGTAAGCAGATTAGGATTTAATATGGCAATCACCTTATCAGATGCAGCAGCAGAACGCGTGAAAAGTTTCATGGCCAATCGTGGCAAAGGACTTGGCATTCGTCTTGGCGTGAAAACCACAGGTTGCTCTGGATTAGCGTACGTCTTGGAGTTCGTTGATGAATTGGAAGATGACGATGTCGTTTTTGAAGATAAGGGCGTTAAGGTGATTGTGGATCCTAAAAGTAGTCTGTATCTGGATGGTACTCGTTTAGAGTTTAAGAAAGAAGGTCTGAATGAAGGCTTTGAGTTTGTGAACCCCAATGTTAAGGGTGAGTGCGGTTGTGGTGAGTCCTTTACCGTATAACTCGCTACTTTAATCACCCTAATCAACCAGGGTGTTAACTCAATTCGTGTCAAAAACCAGTATAACCTTAAACTCAGACTCTGATTATGACTAAAGCACAGCAAAACTACTTTGAATTATTCGGCCTTGAGCCGAATTTTTCTATTGATGTTCCAAAACTGTCTGCCAAGTTGCGTACGCTACTGAATAGCGTTCATCCAGACAGGTTCGCCAGCTCTGGTGCTCAACAGCAAATGCTTTCCATGCAAAAGACCACTCAGTTGAATGATGCGTTTGCGGTGTTGAAACATCCAGTGAAGCGTGCTCAGTATCTACTGCACCTGAAAACGGGTATCGATACTGCCAAAGACCATACGGTGAATGATCCTGAATTCTTGATGCAGCAGTTAGAGCTGCGTGAGGAGCTGGAAACCATTTCTGGGGGTAATGACATTTCTCAGCTACATCAGTTTGCTGATAAAATCAGTGCCCTGGAAGAAGAGCAGGAAAGTCGCCTGACAGAGCTGTTCCAACAGAAACCACTCGATACTGATGAGCTTGAAAAGGCGATTTATAAATTACAGTTCTTGCATAAAACCTTGTCTGACATTGAGCAGGCGGAAGACAAGCTTTTAGGCTAAATACCTCAAAACAGTAAATATTACTTATGGCGTTACTTCAAATTTCAGAGCCCGGAAAAAGTACTGATCCACACCAGCATAAACTGGCCGCAGGAATTGATCTGGGAACAACCAACTCACTTATCGCAACGGTGCGCAGCGGTAAAGCGGAAACCCTGCCTGACTTGGAGGGCGATCATATTTTGCCTTCGATTGTTCACTATACAAAAGATGGCACCGTGTCTGTCGGCAAGTCTGCGAAGCTGTTCGTTTGTTCTGACGCCAAAAATACCATTAGTTCAGTTAAGCGATTAATGGGGCGAGGGCTTAAAGACGTTCAGAAAATTAAAGAATTCAGTGCTAATCAGCTAACGGCATCGGGCACTGGCATGCCAGCTGTTGAAACTGATTGTGGCATTAAAAATCCGGTAGAAGTTTCCAGTGAAATTTTAAAAGCATTGGTTAAACGAGCAGAAGATTCATTGGGCGGAGAGTTGGGTGGCGTTGTGATCACAGTACCAGCCTATTTTGATGAAGCTCAGCGTCAGGCCACGAAAGATGCTGCGCAAATTGCCGGTGTTAAAGTCTTACGGCTGATCAGCGAGCCAACCGCAGCTGCGTTAGCCTATGGCTTGGATACTGGTAGCGAAGGTATTCATGCCATTTATGATTTGGGTGGCGGTACTTTTGATATTTCTATCCTGCGCCTTGAAAAAGGTGTTTTCGAGGTCATGGCGACCGGCGGTGACAGTGCCCTCGGTGGCGATGACTTTGACCGAGCCATTGCGGGTTACCTCGTTGAGCAGGCAAATATTGATAAGAGTGATCGTGGTGCCTATCAGATGGCCATGATCAAGGCGCGTGATGTTAAAGAGGCTCTGACTGACAAAGAGTCCGTCGAGATTAACTTCATGCACTGGAAAGGCTCCATGGACAGAGCTTTAATGAATTCGATCATTGCACCGATTGTTGATAAGACACTGGTCGCCTGCCGTCGTACTTTAAAGGATGCGGGTCTTAAGGCTTCTGAAGTGCAGGATATTGTCATGGTCGGCGGTTCGACGCGAGTGCCACTGGTGCGTGAGAAAGTTGAAACCTATTTTGGCAAAAAGCCTTTGACTGATATCGACCCGGATAAAGTGGTTGCTATTGGCGCGGCCATTCAGGCTGACGTTCTTATTGGCAACAAAAGCGATGAGGATATGCTGTTATTGGACGTTATTCCTCTCTCTCTTGGTGTTGAAACCATGGGGGGGCTTGCGGAAAAGATTATCCCAAGGAATACGCCAATCCCGATTGCCCGTGCACAGGAGTTTACCACCTATAAAGATGGTCAGACTGCCATGGCTATTCATGTAGTGCAGGGTGAACGAGAGCTAGTCGAAGATTGCCGCTCGTTGGCGCGCTTTGAGTTGCGCGGTATACCGCCGATGGTGGCCGGCGCTGCTCGTATCAAAGTGACTTATCAGGTAGATGCTGATGGCTTGCTAAAAGTGACTGCCGAAGAAACCATTACCGGTGTAAAATCGGATATTACGGTCAAGCCGTCTTATGGTCTGAACGATGAGCAGATCACTTCAATGCTGCAATCGTCGGTAAGCCATGCAGAAGAAGACATGAAAGCACGTATGTTGCGCGAGCAACAGGTTGAAGCCAAGCGTGTGATTGAGGCAGTGCAGGCCGCACTGGCCGAAAATGGCGATGAATTACTGTCTAAAGATGAGCGCCATGCCATTGAAGAAGCTCTGAAACAGCTTGCTTACATTGCCGATAATGGTGATATTGAAGCGATTGAAGAAGCGATCAAAGTTGTCGATAAGAGTACCGAAGAATTTGCCAGCCGTCGGATGGATGCGAGTATCGCAAAAGCCCTGGTTGGCCATGAAATTGATGAAATATAAGGGTTTACAATGCCTAAAGTGATTTTTTTGCCGCACGAAGAGTTATGTCCAGAAGGTGCCGTTTTCGAAGCAGAAGAGGGCGAGACCATCCTTGACGTAGCCTTGCGTAATGATATTGAGATTGAGCATGCCTGTGAAATGTCTTGTGCATGCACTACTTGCCACGTCATTGTTCGAGAGGGTTTTGACTCTCTGGAAGAAAGCGATGAGCTGGAAGATGATATGCTGGATAAGGCCTGGGGTCTTGAGCCTGAGTCACGTTTGAGTTGTCAGGCAGTTGTTGATGATGAAGACTTGACCGTCGAAATACCCAAATACACCATCAATCAGGTTTCTGAGCGTCATTAGAGGCTAGTTTTAAGAGCCCGTTTTTAAGAGAGTATTGCTATGAAATGGATAGACAGTTTAGATATTGCCATTGAGCTTTATGAAAAACATCCAGAAGTTGACCCTAAAACGGTAAACTTTGTGGACTTGCAAAAAATGGTCATGGATCTGGAAGACTTCGACGATGACCCAAAGCGTTGTGGCGAGCGCATCCTTGAAGCCATTCAGATGGCTTGGATAGAAGAGGCTGAATAGGCCATTTTTTGAGCGTATAAAATTCAGAAAAGAGTCAACAAAAGGTTGTATTTTCTGCAAAAAACAGTATTATACGCGTCTCACCAAAAACGCACTTTGGTGACTCTCGAAAGAGAATTTGGGTTGCTAGCTCAGTCGGTAGAGCATCTGACTTTTAATCAGGTGGTCACAGGTTCGATTCCTGTGCAACCCACCAAATTCTTAAAACCGCCAATGGAAACATTGGCGGTTTTTTTATGCCTGTCATTATGGTTGAAATTGCCTCTTAAATAATGGGCTGATAGAAAACCTCAATAAAGTCATAATTTCTCTGAATTTAGGCTTGAGTTTTCAGCTCAAAAAGGTATTATACGCGCCATCGAGTCAGGCCAAGGCCTGACAAGAGATTTGGGTTGCTAGCTCAGTCGGTAGAGCATCTGACTTTTAATCAGGTGGTCACAGGTTCGATTCCTGTGCAACCCACCAAATCTTTTCCCTCGGGAAGCAAAAGCCGCTAATGGAAACATTAGCGGCTTTTTTGTGTCTGGATTTATATGGTTGTGTAGGTTGCTGATGTACCCACCCTGTTCAAGTATTCTTGTCGATAATGTAGAACCTAGACTCGACGATTAACCCGAGAATACCGAGCGTCATTAAAAATACCGCTAGGATCAAGAATATGTTATTGGCGGTGCTTCTCTCAGTGAGTTCTTTCTTTAGATAATACTCTCTATAACCAAGGTCTAAGTTAATATTAAATGTAGAGCCACGGTATGTTTTTGTGATTATAGTATCAGATGTACTGTTCCGAGTTGCCGGTGGATACATATTCGGCATGTATAAGCCTACATATTTCATATAACAAAATTTTTCTTCATTAGATTTAATGCATGCATTTATTTCATTACTATAGTTAACTCCAGGCGAATAATATTCATATTGCTTATTACTCGAAAGCAGTTCTAGCTGAGCAATAAAAAGAAATAGCACGGCCACTAGGATAAAGGTAGAGCAAACAATAACGGCTGCTTTTCGTTTCCCTTTTGATACTTCATGTTTATTATTCGTTGAGTTTGCGATGATGGGTATATGCATCAAGTTCTTTCGTATGTAGTCGCTGTTTAATCCCTTCAACATCTCATCGGGCGTAACCTCATAAGCGGTGCATAGCTTATCGAACATTTCAGTGGAGGGGATACTTTTGTCATTTTCTAACTTTGAGAGGTAGGACTGTTCAATCCCAAGCTTTCTAGCAAATTCAGGCTGAGTCCAGCCGCTTGTTGAGCGTAAAGCTCGTAACTTTTCACCAAGTGTCATTGTTGTTTCTCCGTAAAATTAATGTCGTTAGCCACACAAAAAGTGACCTTATTATTGTTTTTAAAAGCTTGAGGAATAACCAGATGAATAGATTGGAATAACAAGGAATATACAGGAATCTTTTGGAATTTCAATCGGTTAGCTCTAATTTATCGGGTTGTTTGTGGTTATTATGAAATTCTTTGAAGATATAAAAAAGCCGCAGGGCTCTTAGAAAGAGGACTCCCGCGGCTTCGGCATAGGGCTAGTCGACCCTATTGCTCGAACGCTTTTTTAAAGCACTGGCTTAGTAGTGCTTAGCCTGGCCTTGGCCGGTAACTACATATTTCTCTGTAGTGAGCTGTACCAGTCCCATTGGACCGTAGGCGTGCAGTTTACTGGTTGAGATACCAATCTCTGCGCCTAAGCCTAGTTCGCCACCATCTGAGAAGCGTGATGAAGCATTGACCATCACAACTGATGAGTTGATGCGGCGGATAAATTCATTACCGCGGTCAATGTTTTCAGTGACAATCACTTCTGTGTGGCTTGAGCTGTGCTCAAGGATATGAGCAACGGCATCATCATAGGAATCCACCTGTTTAACGCTCATGGCAAGACTCAGGTATTCATTATGATAATCTTCTGCGCTGGCTTCTGTAGCATTGTCCAGTTGTGCCGCTGAGTCTTTATCAGCTTTAAACTGGATACCAAATTCATTGCCTAGCTTGTTAACGCGTTTTAAGAATTCATTGGCAATGTCTTTATGAATGACCAGACTTTCCAAGGCATTACAGACACCCGGACGCGATACCTTACCGTCTTTTAATAGCTTCTCGGCTTTATCAAGATCAGCAAACTTGTCGACATACAGATGACAGACACCTTTAAAGTGCTGAATCACTGGGATTTTGCTGTTGTCGGTTACTGCGCGAATCAAACGCTCGCCACCGCGTGGAATCACCAGATCAATGGTGTCGCGGAATTGAAGCAGGTGATTGACCGCTTCGTGGCTTTGCGAAGGAACAATACAAACCATTTCTTTGCTGTGACCACAATCTGTAAGCGCATCGTGCCAGCATTGTATCAGCGCCTGGTTAGAGTGCCATGCTTCTTTACCACCGCGCAGAATGACTACGTTACCTGATTTAAGCGTCAGGGCAGCGGCTTCTACCGCAACGTTTGGACGCGCTTCGTAAATCATCAGGATGACGCCTAAAGGAATACGCATCTTGCCGACACGAATACCGTTCGGACGTAATGTACTTGGGCCCATTTCGCCGACTGGGTCGGCCAGGCTCATGACATTGTGCAGAGCATCAACCATGCCATCAACACGTGCTTCATCAAGCAGCAAACGATCAACCATCGCGTCAGGCAGGTCGTTATCTTTGGCGTATTGAATGTCTTTTTTATTGGCTTCCAGAATCTGGTCCTGGTTGGCTTTAAGTCTTTTAGCCATCGCCGCTAAAACGTCATTCTTCTGGCTGCTGGATAAATTGCCCAGCGTTTGTGCTGCCTGTTTGGCACGCACCGTTAGTTCATACAGCTCTTGCTGTTCTTTACTTTCAAATGTGTTCTCTTGCATCGTCATAAATTCCTCCTAGGCTACCGATACTTCTTTACAAGTACGGTGAATTAAAGTCCCTGGGTTCTGGTTGTCGAACAACCTCATGTAACTTTCGTTCTTACCATTGCAGATAATGGTGTCGATACCGTTTTCTGATGCAAAGCGCGCAGCTTGTAGCTTGGTTTGCATACCGCCAGTACCGCGTGGGTTATTGGTGTCTTTACCCACTGCCATGGTTTCGTCGTTGACACCTTTAAACTGAGTTACCAACTCTGCTTCAGGGTTAACCTTTGGGTTGTCATCATAGACACCATTAATGTCACTACAGATGATCAATAGGTCTGCGTCGGTTAATGCAGCAACTTGTGCCACCAGATTGTCGTTATCACCAATGGTCAGTTCCTCTGTCGCAACTGTGTCATTCTCATTGACGATAGGCATGGCGCCTAATTCAAACAAGGTCTGGAATGTGTTGCGGGCATTCTGCGAACGCTCCGGGTTTTTGATGTCGGCAGAAGTTAATAGTACCTGGGCTACCACGTCATCAAAGAAGCGCTGCCAGTGTCGAACCACCATAGATTGGCCAATCGCAGCCAATGGTTGCTTTTCTTTACGGGTTAGAACCTCATTGTCCGGCTTGACCAGGTTAAAACCGGCGGCCACCGCACCTGAAGATACCAAGGTAACGTTTTTGCCAGCTTTGTGGCATTTACGAATAAAGTGTGCAATCGGCAAACAATATTCTGATGAGCAGGAGCGGCCGTCTGGAGCAATCAGCGCTGATCCTACTTTAATGACTATATTTTTGTATTGACTAAAATCGATGTGTTCGAGCATGGAAAACCTTATATTTCATTTAAAGGATGTATGAATGGAAAAGTCGAAAGGATGTGCCTGAAGACAGGACTGAAATCAGTTGTTGTAACTGACTCAGTAGCAACAGAAATAGCGTTCGACTGGCTCGAAAAGCCCGTCATTGCTGTCTTTTTCGCTGTTGAATAAATAGTAAGCACGGTTCGCATTGTCGTCATACAGCTCCTAATGTCAAATTCTATCCCGAGAAAATCTGAGAACGCCTCTAAGCGCCTCTTAGCGGTGTTCTGTTGCTTTAACTGGTAGGGTAGTAGCATTAGTTTAAGTATTGCTAACTCTCCGCGAGGCCATATCTCAGCGATTTTCTCTGTTTCGTAAAATTATTTGAAATAACAGTATCTTATGCTTCGGATAAGGCTGGCTTATCTGAAGGCTTGTTTGCCATTACTATTGACGTACCTGGATACAGCCAGCTGCCTGGGTTCTGGTTCAGCCATAATTTGCTATAAGCTTCCTTCTTCCCATTACATATGGTTACGTGAATACCATGCTCGGTAGCCAGCAGGGCAGATTGAAGCTTGCTTAACATGCCGCCGGCTGATTGAGGATTAATGTTGGTTTTGGCATAACCCATGATATCGGCATCGGCCTGCTGTATAGTTGAAATCAAGTTGGCACCGGGATTTAGTTGAGGGTTGTCATCATAGACGCCGTCTACATCACTGCAGATAATCAGCAGATCCGCATCGGTTAGCAGTGCCACTTGTGCGGCCAGTCGGTCGTTATCGCCAAATTTAAGCTCTTTGGTGACAACCGTATCGTTTTCATTAACGATCGGGATTGCGCCAAATGTTTGCAGTTGAGCAAAGGTTCTTTTGGCATTCTGGGCTCGTTTAGGATTGTTAATATCGTCTGAGGTGAGTAGCACCTGGGCAACATCCTGATCGAAAAATCGCTGCCAGTGGCGTATGACGATGGATTGACCTATCGCCGCCAGTGCCTGCTTTTGCTCCAGATTCAAAGTTCTGTCGACCAGTTGAAGCTGGTTAAAGCCAGCAGCTACAGCGCCAGAGGATACCAGGATGACCTGTTTCGAAGCGGCATGGCATTTCTTTATAAAGTTTGCGATTGGCAGGCAATATTCAGCTGAGCAGGCACGTGAGTCCGGTGCTACCAAGGCGGATCCCACCTTGATGACGATTTTTTGAAAATGGTTGAAATCTATGTCATTCATCAGCTTTTCTCTCAGACATTAAAAAACCCGCGAAGCTTTTGGCTTGCGGGTTTCTGTGGTTTATCGTTTCTATGAAGTCGTTATCGATGACTTAGTAAAAAATATTCACACATCGCAAGCCGAGACTTTCCGGGTACGGGAAGACTTGCGAGGATAACCGCTAGAGGTTGTGATGTGTGAAAGAATTTATTCATGACATTAATGATCGCTGGAAACGGTATGTTGGTCAATTAATTATTAGTTATAAAGATGGATGGGAGTAGGATCTAGAAAATAAAAGAGGTATTTATGTTACTTATGTCGCTTCAATGAGCACTAAACCAAATATTGTCATTCCCGCGAAGGCGGGAATCCATAAAGTCTCTTTATCATATAAGAATGGACTCCCGCCTTCGCGGGAGTGACACAGATTAGAGCTCTTTAGTCTTGTTAAGCTTGAACTATCTTATTTAAGCTGATCCGCTAAATAAGTATGAATTAGTGCATAAAGTTTGGCTGATTGGTCATTATTAGCTGCGCCACCATGACCACCTTCAGTGTTTTCGTAGTAGAGTACATCGTGCCCCATGGCTTGCATTTTGGCGACCATCTTGCGCGCATGGCCTGGGTGAACACGATCGTCTCGAGTCGAAGTGGTGAAGAAAATTCTTGGGTAATCTTCATCCTTGTGAACATTATGATACGGCGAGTAGGTTTTGATGTAGTTCCACTCATCTTCATTGTCAGGATTACCGTATTCACCCATCCAGCTTGCGCCGGCCAGTAGTTTGTTGAATCGCTTCATATCCAGTAGTGGAACCTGGCAAACAACAGCACTAAATAGATCAGGGCGCATCGTCGCAACCGTGCCAACCAATAGGCCACCATTACTACCGCCACGAATACCTAAATGTTCTTCGGATGTGATTTTTCGCTCGATCAAGTCCTCGGCAACGCTGATGAAATCATTAAAGGCTACATGACGATTTTCTTTTAAAGCCGCCTGGTGCCAGTCTGGACCATACTCGCCACCGCCACGTATATTGGCCAGCACATAAACACCACCCTGTTCTAACCAATTTTTGCCTATCAGCGCTGAGTAGCTTGGACGCAGGGAAACTTCAAAGCCGCCATAACCATAAAGCAAGGTTGGGTTTTTACCGTTGTACTCGACATTTTTACGCATGACGATAAAGTAAGGCACTTTAACGCCATCGTCTGCTTCAACAAAGTGCTGCTCAACTTTATAAGGTTCGGCATTAAAGAAAGCCGGTAAGCTTTTCAACTCGCTGAATTTTCCGGTCTTCTCATCAAAGTAAGAAAAAGTACTAGGGGTTAAGAAACTGGCATAGTTAACAAAAAAGTTGTTGTGCTTGTCGCTGGTTCCGGCAACATTCAACGATCCAAACTCTGGCAAATCTATCTTTTTACTCTGCCACTTACCATCGGCATACCAATAACGATGTAATTCACTGCTGACATCTTTTAGAAAGTTAATGAGCAAGTAATCTTTTGTGGAAGATATTCCTTCAATAGCTGTGCGATCATCAGGCACTAAAACTTCAGTGAAGTTATTATTACCTTCCAAGTAATCGTTGACATCAATAGAAAGTAGTGATGCTTGTTGATAAGTTTTGTTACCAATGGTCCAGTCAGATTTTAGCTCGATCAGAAGTTGTCCGTTATTGATTCCGCGGAATGAACTATCTTTCGGGCGGTCGAGCTTTGTTAAGCCATCTTCAGTAAATAAATAAATTTCAGAACTGTAAAAGTCCAAGCCTTGATAGACAAATTTATAAGATTCTTCTTTATCACGAGTGACGAAGGCTTGTACTGCAACATCGCTTTGATTACCTGCGAATACAGCTCTTGCGTCTTCGATTTTTTGGCCTCGCTTCCACAGCTTAACCACTCTTGGATAACCGGAGTCGGTCAGGCTGTCTGGGCCAAAGTCGGTGCCTACAAAGACAGAGTTCTCATCAATCCAGCTCAAGTTACTTTTTGCTTCTGGCAATTGAAACCCGCCCTTGATGAAGCTTTTGCTTTCAACATTAAACTCGCGAACAACGGTAGCATCAGCACCGCCGCGTGACAGGCTGATCAGGCAGCGTTGATAGTCGGGGTAGAGACAGTTAGATCCTTTATAAACCCAGTTTTCATCTTCCTTTTCAGCAAGTGCGTCAACGTCAAGAATGACTTCCCACTTAGGCTCTGCTTTCTTGTATTCTTCTAAGGTGGTTCGACGCCAAACACCGCGGACATGTTTTTCATCACGCCAGAAGTTATAGAAATAGCCATTCATCTCAGTGACATAAGGAATGCGCTCATCTGAGTTTAAAATTTCAAGGTTAGTCTGATACAGTTCTTCATACAGTGGCTGAGACTGCAGATAGCTCAAAGATACTTTATTCTTTTCTTCGACCCACTCCAGAGCTTTTTTGCCCTCGACTTCTTCCAGCCAGATATAAGGGTCATTGGCATCTTTGGCAGAAGCTGAAGTAGCCAATAAGCCACTGAGCAAGCCAGTCAGTAATAGTTTATTCATTGTTCTTTCCACATTAGCCTCCACGCAAGCACATCTTTACGGGTCAAAGACCCTAATGTTCAAAATTAACTTTCCAAATACAAAATCGCCAATGAGGATAGCAAAGGGGCCGGTCTTCGGCTAGGATACAAATGTTTTGAAATATTTCAGATGTACTGTGAGAAGTTGTAGTTTCAAAGCAGTAATTGCAACTGAAGAACTAAAATATAGTGATTAACGTTAACAAAAATAAGGCTTGTCATGATGATTAGGTGTTCCGTATTAAAAATTTATTTTCTTCTATTGGTAACTATCTTGTTGCAATCATGTAGTGGTGGTTCTAATTCGGAAGGTAAAGAAGATGCGGAAGAAGCAAGTAAGCCCCCAATATTAGTCCTTGACTATCAAGAAGAGGTAGTTGTTGGTTTTGTAGAAAGTGTCAGTGGTTCAAGAAGTTATTCTCAAAACAACGAGGAGTTAGACTTTAGCTGGGAGCTAATTAATAAACCAGAAGCAAGTCAGCTTGATATTTCAACTATTTCTCATCAAAAGAGATGGGATTTCATTCCTGATGATACTGGCGATTTTACTTTTAAGCTTATGATTTCAGGAAGGAAGTCAAATCTTAGTACAACTGAAACCTTCACCATATCAGTAACCAATAATGCTCCTACTCTAGAGTTGGAACAGTCTGTACAGGAGTTAGAAGTTAATGAGGTGACTAATATAGAGCTTTCTTCCAATGATGCGGATGGTCATCAAGTCTCTTACTTATGGAGGTTCACTCAGTATCCTGATACATATTCTGGGCCACTGGCAGGAGCTGTCGAAGAGTCTGGCCTAAGTTATTCATTTGATCAAGAGGGAGAGTATTCTATTGAGATACAGGCATCTGATGGTTTTGATGAATCTCCGGTAGAGATATTAAGTTTTCATGTGCACCCTAGGTTGTATTCTTTATACCCATTATCATTCACGCCATCACAGTCTTTATTTTTAGAAAGCAAAAACTCTTTACTATTGATTGATGAGGATAGCCCTTTTCTATTTGTTTTTAACGTCACAAATTCTCAGTTTACTAAAGTTGAACTTCCTTTAAAGCCTTTAAAAATTGCTATAAGCCCAGATCAGTCAACGGTAGCTGTTAGTACAAAAAGTTCAGTATTACTGCTTGATTTTGAGACTAAGGAAATAATTAGTGAGACAAAAACAGAGGTCTACGGTGGCTATCCAGTGTTTTACAATGGTAATAATAAAGATGTTATGGTTTTCGCAGGTAGAAGGCTCTTTAATGCTTATAGATATCCACTTCGTTATGTAAAGGATGGAGCTCTATTACCAAAACTCTTGACTCAATATAGTAACGGGGAGTGGGGGCTAGAGTTTAAGGAGTTAGTTACAGGGGGATCAATTGCCAAAATTAACCCAAAAACTAATGATATATATTATTCAACTCCAAGTATTTTCAGTGGGAGACCTTTTACTAGGCTGAGAATTTCTAATGATGAAGTGGTTAGCTCATATGATCCAACAATTCATCAGAATAGTGTTGGAACTAACTTTTGGATTGATACTAACGGAAATATTCTAACATCTGGTGGGATTCTACTAAAAAACTTTGAGGGCGAAACTATATCTGACAGTAATGATGAAGACCCGTTTCTAAGGCGCATTCCAAGTGATGGTTATCAAGATACTTATATAGCAGGAGCTTCTCCGTCTCCGGCAAGGAATGAGCTGCTTATTACACCTGCTGAATCATGGGGTAGGCAAGGTAAGGATATGAGTAGAGTATACCTTTATAATTATCAAACTTTTGAGTTTATAAAGTCATTTAGACTACCTCAAGTTAATGATATTGATGGGAATAGGTATGAGCTTAGACCGCTAGATGTTTATCACTCCAATTACGGCCTGTCTCATGTGGTATTATCATCTTATAAAAACTCTTCTCAAGACGCTAAAGAACAGTATTTTATTTCTATTTATGGAGGTGGTACACACGTTGATAAAAGCTTCACTAAGCATGAAGTTATTATTAATCCTGACTCTACACCTATTGTAGGAGAGTCTGTAGATATCCAATTTGATTTATTGAGTTTTTATGGTGACCCGAATGCTGGGATAGATCTAAACATAGTGAACTTTCCAGAAGGTGCACTTTTTGAAGTTAATAAACAATCAAGTCAGCACTTTATTTTCAAAACTGATAAACCTGGCGTTTATACATATAGCTATTCTTCAACAGTTGAAGGTTCAACCCATGCTTTTGGCCAATTTCTAGTGAGCTCCAGATACGATCATCAAGTTAAATTTTTGGGACAGTCGATAGTTGATGTGGCTGATCAAATTGATAATGGTTATATATATGCAATTGACTCCACCGGAGTAGTTTATAAGGTCGATCGCACTACTTTAGCTGTTGAATCAATAGACTTATTTGATAAGGGATACAAGGTTCAACTTAGTCCTAGTGGCGACATTCTAGTGGCTTCTACTGGATTTGGACTTTATGTATTAAGTGCTTCTTCATTAGAGGTATTGAAATCTCTGACTACTATTTATGGTGCAAAAGATATCACCTTTAGAAATAATATTGAGTTTTTCTTGAGTCCAGATTACGAGGATCCAACTGGAGTTCCCGATGCATTATTAAGGTTTAATTTAGATCTAGATTTGGTCGATAGCGATCCTTTGGTGGGTATAAGAAATAACTGTTTGTATTTAAGTCCATCTGATGACCTATTTTGTAAAGAAATGAGAATCGATATAGAAGAAAGTCAACTTGGCAATTATTATTTGACTCATTACAGAGAAAACAGTTCTTCTAATTTCTGGTTAAGTCATGATGACAATCTCATGATTAAAAGTATAGGGGCCGTTCAAAAATTTCTTGAGCAACCAACTTTTTTAGGTCTTGATAATAAAGAACTAATTGATGATATGGTTTATCAGACTTTAGTTGGAGCGAAGGGTGAACGTATTGCATATTGGGCATGGGGAGTAAATGACAGCGTTGGTTACAGAATCAAAGGTGGTTATTGGCAAGAGTACAATAGCTTAGAATCAAGTAAAATTGATGTTATAGATAATGAATACTTCAATGTGGTGGACTCTATTAATTTTGAGACGGTAGTCTTTATGGACGGTGATGAGCTAATGTATGCAAAGTTTGTAATGCCTAGTAATCAAACTAAGTTAGTTAACTCCATAGTGTGTAGTGAAACTACTGAAAACTGCTATTTCATAAGGTCAAACTTAATAGAATAAAAAAGGCGCTTTAAGCGCCTTTTTTTCTTTCTCTAGTTATTAACGGGCTAACTGTAGGTCTTCCATCACAGCTGCCAGGAAGCGGGCTGCTTCTCCGCCAGTACAGGCGCGGTGATCGAAAGTTAACGACAGTGGCAACATTTTTGCGTTGGTAATGCCTTTATCAGTTAGCTTCAGTTCGTTACGGAAACGGCCAGTACCAAGGATCGCTACCTGAGGTGGCGAAACTACCGGAGTACCATAACGACCGGCGATTGAGCCAAAGTTTGAAAGGGTGATGGTCGCATTTTGCTGATCATCTTGTTTCAAAGATTTGGTTTCAATCTTTTCACGTAATTCCTGAACTCTAGCACGAACCCCTGCCATATCCATGCGGTCTGCATTGTGAACTACCGGTACATATAGACCATCCGGTGAATCTACCGCGATACCCACATTGACGTTAGGGTGCAATAGACGCTCGAAGTTCTCGCCATCAAACCAGGCATTCATTGCTGGAACCTGTTTTGCTGCGGTAACAATCGCACGAACGTAACGAGCTAATGAGTCAGTACCTTTTGGCCATGCACTAATGTCGACATCTTCAACCAGGCTGGTTGGAACGACCGTTGCTGCTGAGTGTGACATGCCCATTGCCATGGCACGACGCACACCGCGAACTTTTTCAGGTTTCACTTCCAGATTAACCGCTGGCAAGCCTTTTGCCTGTTGCGAAGACATGGCTGGTTGCGATTGACGAGGAGCTGCTGAGCCACCTTTCGAGGCCTGCTCAACATCATCACGAGTAATCGAACCTTTGCGCCCAGTTGCCTGGCAATCGCCTAAATCAACGCCCAATTTGCGAGCTAATGCGCGCACGGCAGGGGAGGCTTTATAAGCAAGTGGGTTTGAAGTATCAACGCCAGCTGATTGCTGAGGTTGCTCTGCCTGAGTGGCTGAAGTTGTTGCACCGGATTTAGCCGCTTCACGCACGTCTTTTTGCGTGATCGCGCCGTCTTTGCCAGTGCCTTTAACTTGCGTTAAATCGACTTTTAGTTTTTTGGCTAATGCTTTGACTACCGCGTTGGCTGTTTCTGCAACAACATTGTTGCCGACTTCAACAGCACCAACAACAGTACCACTGTCAGCACGTTTTTCTTCGCCAGCTTCTTCTTTAGCTGGAGTGGCAGCTTTGCCTTCACTACCGCCCGTGCCGCCGCTCTTGTCACCAAAAGCTACCAATGGTGCACCAACTTCGATGACGTCACCGGCCTGGCCATAAAGCTTTGAAACTTTGCCAGCAAAAGGAGAGGGTACTTCAACCACAGCTTTAGCCGTTTCCATTTCAACCATAGGCTGATCAACTGTTACCGTATCGCCTTCTTTAACTAACCAGCGAACGATTTCTGCGTCAGGTAAGCCTTCACCTAAGTCAGGAAGTAAGAAGGTGTCGCTTCCGGCAGCAGGAGCTGATTCTTGTGGTTGTGTTGCTTCTTTTGCAGTCTCTGCAACAGGTGCTGGTTCAGGAGCTTCTTCAGCCACTTCGCCAACTTCACCAAAGGTCACTAATACAGCGCCCACATCAATTACATCGCCTTCTTTGCCATGTAATTTTGCGATTCGTCCTGCGAATGGAGAAGGCACTTCAACCACGGCTTTTGCAGTTTCCATCTCGACCATTGGCTGGTCGACAGTTACTTCATCACCTTCTTTAACTAACCAGCGTACGATCTCCGCATCTGGTAAGCCTTCACCTAAATCGGGTAAGTTAAACTGTTTCATTTGTACTCCATGATTTTGCGTGCTTCATCTAGGATGCGATCCACGGTCGGCATGTATTGTTTTTCTAAGCGGTAGTATGGCATGACAGTGTCGTAACCTGATACTCGACCAATCGGTGCGAGTAAGCTTAGGATGGCTTTTTCTGCAATCTCAGCGGCAATTTCAGAGCCTATAGAGCCAGATTTTGGTGCTTCTTGAACGATGCAGACACGACCAGTTTTTTGTACAGACTCAAGAATAGTGTCCATATCAATAGGGCTGATTGTCGCAACATCGATCACTTCAGCGTCAATACCTTCTGCTGCCAATTTTTCAGCAGCCTGCAAGGTTTCATGCATCATGGCGCCCCATGAGATTAGGGTAATATCAGAACCTTCGCGATCTACGAAACAGGCTTCCAATGGGTATTCTTCGCCATTGTCTTCCACTTCATGCTTAACGATACGGTAAACACGTTTTGGCTCAAGGAAAATCACTGGATCTGGGTCACGAATTGCTGCCAGCATTAAACCGTAAGCACGGCTAGGGTTTGAAGGAATAACTACCTTCAAGCCAGGAATATGTGCAAAAAGAGCTTCAGTTGATTCTGAGTGATGCTCTGGCGCATGGATACCGCCACCGTATGGTGCACGAATCACCATCGGTAAAGTCAAGCGACCACGTGTACGATGACGCATACGGGCAGCATGACAGAATATTTGGTCAACCGCAGGGAAGATAAAGCCCATAAACTGCATTTCTGCGATTGGCTTCATGCCTTGAGCGGCCATACCAACGGCAAGACCAGCAATCATTGACTCCGCGAGAGGGGAGTCAATTACACGGTCTGAACCATACTTCTTTTGTAGGCCGTCGGTTGCGCGGAATACACCACCGTTTTTACCAACATCTTCACCAAACAATACAACATCTTTATCATGCTCAAGCTCATAGGCCATTGCTGCATTGACTGCTTCAATTAAAGTAATCGCTGCCATTATTTTGCACCTCGCGCTTTTTCGGCCAGCTTAATCGCTGCTTCACGTTGTGGTTTGGTCAGTTCTGGTAATTCCGCATATAAATGATCAAACATCAATTCTGGACCAGGCTTTGGAGCCTCTTCGTATTCCTTAACCGCAGCATCCACCTCTTTAGCAATTTCTGCTTTCATAGCTTCTTCGTCTTTATCAGACCAGGCTTTGTTTGCTTCTAAATATTTACGCAAACGAACCATAGGTTCATTTTTCCAGGCTTCTTCTTTGACTTTTGGATCGTCATAGCGAGATGCATCGTCTGCAGTTGTGTGGTCACACAAGCGGTAAGTGATGGCTTCAATCAATGTTGGACCACCGCCGTTGCGTGCTTTCTCAAATGCATATTCGGCAACCTGCTTAACTGCAATAATGTCATTACCGTCAACCTGTACGCCTTCGATACCAGCTGCGATAGCTTTTTGTGCATAGGTTTCACAAGCGGTCTGGATTTCAGTCGGTACAGAAATTGCCCATTGGTTGTTATTAACCATGAATACAACACCAAGATTCCAGATACCAGCAACGTTAATGCCTTCGTAGAAATCACCCTCTGAAGTACCGCCTTCACCAATTTCAGTGGCGACTGCACGCTTTTGACCGCGCATCTGAATCGCTTTAGCAACACCAGAAGCATGGATGATCTGGTTAGCAATTGGTACACAGATAGGGAAGTCTTCTTTAGCCACAGAATAATTTGAACCGGATTCATCACCGCCCCAGTAAAGAAGGATTTCTTCCATGGTGATGCCGTGCTTTAGCATGGCACCGGTTGAGCGGTAATAAGGAATAAGGACGTCTTCAGCAGTCATTGCATCGCCATAACCAATGCCGATGGCTTCCTGACCTAATGAAGCAGGGTAGGTACCCATTTTACCGGTACGTTGTAAGGCATATGCTTTTGCATCAAAAGCACGTAAAAGAGCCATATCGCGGTAAAGTTTACGCATTTTGTCCATATCTTTGGCAAATGCGGGTAGTTCCTGGGTTGGTTTACCCTGAGGATCAAGATACTGGTGGTACTTGATTTCAAAAGAAGCAACAGTTGTAGTCGTCAAGGCTACATTCTCCTAAGGTTACTGGGAAAGTTGATTCACAGTTTTGGTCTAATCGAACCTTCTCGCAAAATTTGTTCGATTATACGTGATTTATAAAGCTTTTTCGTTAACGGTTTGTGAAGAGTGATTTATTATTCGTCACTTTAAAAATGTACTTATTTTTTAATAAGTTAGAGCGTTCGCTCAGCCGTTAATTTGAGCTTTCCCATGGTTAAAAACAGCTGTTTTCGGTGGCGATTGTACGGATTTTTAAGGCTTTTGTATAGTGACTGGCTCTTCTGACCAGTGATTCATCAATTCTGTTGCGGCTTGTCGGCCAATGGATTATTAAAACTTATCCAAAATTAATGCTTTTTTATCTAAATTCAGATAGTTATTCAGTTGTAACTCATACTCATAACTAGAATAAGTATGAGTGTTCAGGCTTTAATATCCATCTCAAAATAGGCATGTTGCGGGCAGAAAGCCAGGCCTTTGACGCAGTTCTTATTGCACTGTTTCCATTTACAGATTTCAAAGCTTAAGCCGCCGTGATTTTGAACCATCAGATCGATGCGCGCATGGGTCGTGTCGAGCTTTTCCCAGGCCGCTCGATCGGCAACCTTGACACAAATCCCAATCTGATTCGCTTTGGCAATATCAATGTGCCAGAGCTGACCACATTCCGGACACTGATTCAGACAGGCCCATTGCGACGGGTTCCAGTCAACTTCATCAAGTCCATGAAGAGGATGTTGTGGAGTATTGCTGATGATTTCATCATCACCGAGCAGGATGTCAGCTAAGGTTGAGCATTGGCACATAAGAGTATTATTGAGTTAAGTTCGTTTTGGCGAAGTCTTTTATATCGAATAGTGCGCATGATTGCTACAATAACGCCAATTTACTTTTATAAATTTCTTGGACTTCCTACTCAGAGCTTTTATGAAAACCAGCGATAGTATCCCAGTAAAATACCGCAAAGATTATAAACCCTCAGCCTTCCTCATTGATGAGGTCAATTTAAGTTTTGAATTGTTTGATCTGCATTCGATTGTTACTGCTCGTTTGAAGCTGCAGGCCAATCCTGCTGCGGAGGTAGCAGACAGTCTGGTGCTGGATGGTGAAGAGCTTGAGTTGCTCGAAATCTCGGTCGCTGGGCAGAAGCTAGTGCAGGAACAATATGAAGCTGACTCAGAACAACTGACTATCTGGCTCAATAAAATTGATAGTTTAAATTATCAGCAGGCATCTTTTGAGCTGGTTACTAAAGTCAAAATTTATCCTGCACAGAATACCAGCCTTGAAGGTTTATATTTATCGAGCGGTAAGTTTTGTACTCAGTGCGAGGCCGAAGGTTTCCGCAAGATTACCTATTATCTGGATCGTCCAGACGTCATGAGTATCTTCACGGTACGAATTGAAGCTGAAAAAAAGAAGTATCCGTATTTGTTGTCGAACGGGAATCAAATCGAACATGGCAGTTTAGCCAACGGCCGTCACTATGCTATCTGGCAGGATCCATTTCGTAAACCGAGCTATCTGTTTGCATTGTGCGCAGGTGACTATGATTTGCTGGAAGATCATTTCAAGACTCAGTCAGGACGAGTGATCAAGCTTGAAATCTATGTGGATAAAGGAAAGCTTGAGCAATGCCATCATGCAATGGCCTCATTAAAAAAAGCCATGGCCTGGGATGAACAGGTATTTGGTCTTGAATATGATCTTGATATTTACATGATAGTGGCGGTTGGCGACTTCAACATGGGGGCTATGGAAAATAAAGGGCTGAATATCTTCAACACCAAATACGTTCTGGCACATCCTGAAACCGCCACCGATCAGGATTTTGAAGATGTTGAAGCTGTGATTGCCCATGAATACTTCCACAACTGGACCGGCAATCGAGTAACCTGTCGCGACTGGTTTCAGCTGAGTTTAAAAGAAGGGTTAACGGTTTTCCGTGATCAGCAGTTTACTGCTGACCAGACCGATCATGCGGTGAAGCGAATAGAAGACGTCAAAGTGATTCGCTCGCACCAATTTGCTGAAGATGGCGGCCCGATGGCGCATCCGATCCGTCCGGACAGCTATATCGAGATGAATAACTTTTATACCGTTACCGTATACAACAAAGGAGCCGAAGTGATTCGAATGTATCACACCTTGTTAGGTGCTGATGGTTTCCGCCGTGGTATGGATTTGTATTTTGAGCGTCATGACGGACAGGCGGTGACCTGTGAAGACTTTGTCAGTGCGATGGAAGATGCCAATAGCTACGATCTGAAGCAGTTCAGACGCTGGTACTCGCAGGCAGGAACGCCGGAAGTAACGGTCACCAGCGAATATGATGAGTTACATAAAAAGCTGACCTTGAATATTGGACAGGTCTGTCCCGACACGCCCGGGCAATCCAATAAAGAACCTTTCCACATACCACTTAAACTTGGTTTGCTTGATAAAGAAGGCAATGATTTACCGCTCGAGCTGGCTTCTGACAAGGAGCAGTTAACTGGTGATATTTTGCACCTGACAAAGCCGGAACAGACTTTTGAATTTATTGGCGTTGCCCATAAACCAGTGCTGTCGCTACTACGTAATTTCTCCGCGCCAGCGCGCCTGTTCTATGACTATAACGACCATGAGCTGGCGTTTCTGTATGCGCATGACAGTGACCCTTTTAACCGCTGGGAAGCAGGGCAGCGACTGTTCACCCGTGTGATTTGGCAGCTGTGTGCCGAACAGGAAGCTGGAGAGCCGATGCAGTTTCCGCTGCATCTGGTCAACGCGGTTCAGAACTTACTGTCAGATGACTCTTTGGATGGCCGTTTCAAGGCTCTGGCTCTGACGTTGCCTGATATTAAGGCGCTTATTGAGGAGGTCGAGCGGGTCAATCTGGATCACCTTATTGCAGCACATGATTTTCTGAAACGTGAATTGGCCAAACATCTGGAGATGGATTGGCTGGTGCACTATCAGGCCAATCATCACCTGGGTGACTTCCAACAGGATAAGGCTGCCATCGCAAAGCGCGCTTTTGCTGGTGTCTGCCTGAGTTATCTGGTTGCTCTCGATAAGCCCAAAGCTTATGAGTTGGCGGTGAGTCAGTTGGTGAACAGTAACAATATGACGGATGCAGAAACGGCTTTACAGTTACTTATGCATTCTAATTATGAGCATAAAAAGCAGATAGCTGACGACTTTTATCGGAAATGGCAGAATGAAGAGCTGGTAGTCAATAAATGGCTAACTGCTCAGGCAACTGATCCTACCGATAGAACCATTGAACGTGTTGAGAGCTTAATTCAGCACCCCGCCTTTGATATAAAGAATCCTAACAAGGTTCGCTCTGTGGTGGGAGCCTTCGCTGGTTCAAACCTGCCACAGTTCCACCGCAAGGATGGCAAGGGTTACGTTTTCCTGGCGGAACAAATCAAACAGCTTTACAGTGTAAACCCACAAACAGCTGCCCGTTTAACCGGGGCTTTTAACCGCTGGAAGAAATTCGATGATGAGCGTCAACGCTTGATGTGCGAGCAATTACAGGGTATTTTGCAACTGCCTGATCTGTCCAAGGATGTTTACGAAATCGCAAGTAAGGCCTTGGGCTGATTCAATTTAACTGATTAAATTACGAGTGAGTTATGTCAATTATTAGATGTATCGTGTGTGGCAAGCGCATTTCGAGCAAAGCTGAAGTCTGTCCGCATTGTGGTGCCGTGCTCAAGGGTTCAAGTGAAGAGCAGTTAGAGCGCGCCATGCATATCCAAAAGCTAAAGCGTAATCGTCGTCTACAGAGTTATTCGTTTTTAGCCATTCTGTTATTTGCTGCAGGTTTTTTATTGAAATATGTCCATCCTGAAGATAATGCTGAACTATGGGTGTTAGCATCACACTATATGATTGCAGCCGGCTTTATTGGCTATATAGCCATGCGTGTGTGGTTAATGTTCAATAAAAAGAAATAGTTATAGACACTATTTAGAAATTATATCAATTCCTTTTAGAGCGTTTCGGAGAACTAGATTGAAAAAAGTGAATGTCGCTATCGTCGGCGCTACAGGCGCGGTCGGTGTTACGATCCGTGAGATCCTGGAAGAGCGTGATTTTCCAGTTGAGAACTTATATCTGCTTGCAAGCGAGCGCTCTGCAGGAGAGCGCGTTATGTTCAAGGGTAAGTCGGTTCGAGTAGAGAATCTTGCAGACTTTGACTTTTCCAAGGCGGATATTGGATTGTTTTCTGCTGGTGGCGACATTTCAGCTGAGTACGCGCCAAAGGCCGCTGAAGCTGGTTGCGTGGTGGTTGATAATACTTCGCACTTCCGTTACGACGATGATATTCCATTAGTTGTTGCTGAAGTGAACCCGGAAAGAATCGCGGATTTTAAGAATCGCGGCATCATCGCTAATCCTAACTGCTCGACTATGCAATTGTTAGTGGCACTAAAACCAATTCAGGATGATGTAGGCATTGAGCATATCAATGTCTGTACTTATCAGGCGGTTTCAGGTTCAGGCCATAAAGCTGTCGAGGAGCTGGCCAGTCAAACTGCTCAGTTACTCAATGGTCGAGAAGCCACCCACAAGGTTTACGACAAGCAGATTGCTTTCAACGTGTTACCGAATATCGACAAGATTCAAGATAATGGCTACACCAAAGAAGAAATGAAGATGGTGTGGGAAACCCATAAGATCTTCGAGGACCCATCAATCGGGGTTAGCCCTACAGCTGTAAGGGTTCCTGTGTTCTATGGGCATTCTGAGGCGGTGCATATTAAAACTCGAGTACCACTCGACGTTGAACAGGCCAGATACCTGTTGAAAAACGCACCAGGCGTTACCGTTGTTGATGATATGGATAAGCTGGATTACGCGACTCCTGTGACTCATGCCAGCGGCAAAGATGATGTGTTTGTCAGCCGTATCCGTCAGGACGTCGGCATGGAAAATGGTCTGGCAATGTGGATTGTTTCGGATAATGTTCGCAAAGGTGCGGCATTGAACACAGTTCAAATCGCTGAAATACTTGTAAAAAATTACTTATAGTCGCAAAATTAGTACTTAACAATAGCTAACTTAAAGTATAATCTTAAGTTCTGACCTCAGAAAGCAGGATACCGTTTTGCTTTCTGAGTGGAATTTTAATAAGGGTATTCAAGAGGGAGAACTTATGTTTCGTAAATTAGCTGCGACTGTCGCTGTATCGACGGCACTAATGACTTCTCAGGCCTGGTCGCTTGGACTTGGAGAGCTTAAAACAGAATCAGGTCTAAACCAACCACTCAATGCAGAAATCGTTCTCCTTTCTTCAAAGGAACTTCAGGAGTCAGATCTGCGAGCCAAAATAGCTTCTTTTGAAGCGTATGAGCGATATGGCGTAACTCGCGAACCTTTCCATAGCCTCTTGCGCTTTGAAGTGTACACTAAAGCAGATGGTTCAAAGGCGGTTCGTGTTTCCAGTGACTCTCCGATTAAAGAACCCTATGTAAATATTATTATCGAACTAGACTGGCCACAGGGAAAGCTAATGCGTGAGTACACCCTGTTGTTAGATCCGCCAGTGTTCAATAAAACAACGCCTGTTGTTAGCGCCGAACCTGCGCAGACTCAGGTTACGCCTACGCAGCGTCCATCCAGAGTTACCGAAGAAGTAAAGCGCACTCCTGAAACGACCAGAGCCGGTCAAGATGAGACTCAGGTGACTCAGGAGCCGCAGCAAACACCTTCAGAGCCTGTAGCTAGAACATCACCTGAGCCTGTAGCTAGAACATCACCTGAGCCGACTCAGCGTCGCTCGGCACCAGTCTTTGATGGCAATAGCTGGAGTGTTGGTCGCGGTCAGACGTTATGGAGTATTGCCAGCCAGGTAAGACCCAATAATGCAACTGTCCAGCAAACCCTAATCGCTTTATATCGTAATAATCCCGATGCTTTTATCAATAACGATATTAACCGGCTAAAGGCTGGGCATACATTAAAAGTCCCTGAACGTTCATACATTAACGACATTTCTCATGCTGAGGCTCTAAGCGAGTATCGGGCTTCTCTGTCTGGTAATCAGGCACCACTAGATGTTCGAAAAACAGTGACTGAAACCGAAGCACGAACTGATTCTACAACCCAGGGTGGCCGTTTAAGTATTGCCAGTGTTGAAGACAGTTCGCTTAATCAGGCGGGTGGTTCTGAGACAGATTCGGAATCAGTAAATGAACTGCAAAATGAAGTAAATACACTGCGCGAAGCGGTTGAAACATTAAAGCTGCAGAATCAACAGCTCAAAGAAGAGTTAGAGGCAAAAGAAGATTTGGCTGACACTGGTGTTCAGTTAGAAGATGATACTCTGGCAGTATTATCTGGAAGTGCTGAAGTTGCCGAAGACAGTTTGCCAATTGATTCACCGCAAGAGCAAAGTGGCGCAGAAGAGAATATCGCCGAAGATACTGCTGCTGATAACGCAGAAAAAGAAGCCATTGTCGAAACTGCAGCAAATGATAGTAAACCTGAACCACTACCTGCAAGTAGCTCTAATGAAAAAGAAGAAGCCTTTTATCAGGCTGAAGGCTTTTGGTATTGGGTTGGTGGCGGACTTTTAGGTCTATTAGCTATTGCCGGTGGTGCTGTCTATTGGCGTAATCGTCAGCCTCCAGAGGAGGGGGAATCAAGTTTAATTCCATCTTTCGGTGGTTCGGGTGGTAAAAAAGAGCCGTCTTCACCGAGAGATTCATTCCTGAATAAGGATAAAATGAGCTTTGATGATGCTCCTTCGGATCCAATAAGCGAGGCAGATGTTTTAATTGCTCGCGGCAAAATGACCGAAGCGAATAGTGTGTTAGAGCAGGCGTTATCGAAAGACCCTAAGAATGACGAAATACGCGTTAAGTATATGGAAATTTTGGCGAGCCAAAAAAATGCAGCTAAGTTTCACGAGCTAAAAGAAGGTTTATCAAAAGACTTTGATCATGACTCCAAATTAGGTCTTAAAGTAGCCAGCCTGACGTCACTGGTGGAGCCGGCTAAAGCTGCGACTCCTGAGCCTAAGCCAGCAGCCAAGTTACCGGACGAAGATGATGTATTTGGTTATGACCAGGAAGATAACGGTAAAGAGGTTCATGTTGATTTAAGTGAAGAGCTCGATGCAACAGAAGAGCCTGAAGTCGATACTACTTCAGCTGATGATTCACTTGATTTTGATTTAAGTGATTTTGAAAAAGAAGTTGAAGAAACTGCCAATGAACAAAAGTTGCCCTCAGAACCTGCTGATGTAAGTGATGATTCTGACAATAGCATTGATTTCTCGCTAGAGTCAGACGATGAAGATAAAGTCACAGAAGAGTCTGACTCGATGTCATTTGAACCGGTTGATACGAGCGAGTCTGATGTTAGCGAAGATGAAGTTCAAACCAAGCTCGAGCTGGCAAAGGCTTATTTAGAAATGGGTGACGAGGATTCTGCAAAAGATATTTTGCAGGAAGTTCAAAAGGAAGGAAACGCAGCTCAAAGTGAAGAAGCAGCTAAACTATTAGCTAAGCACTAGTAGATATAAGTTATAATTTATGAGGTTAAAATAACACCGGGTTCTACCCGGTGTTGTTCATTTATCACCATTTAAAGAGACTGTAAATATGGCTAAAGTCGCACTCTGCATTGAGTACGATGGACACAGGTATCACGGTTGGCAGCGCCAGTCACACGCGCTTTCGGTACAGCAGACTTTAGAGCGGGTTTTATCCAAGATTGCTGATCAGCCAATTGAGGTGTTTTGTGCTGGCAGAACCGATACCGGAGTGCATGCTACAGGGCAGGTCATTCACTTTGAACTGACAAATGAGCGTCCCTTGAAGGCTTGGACGATGGGAGCTAATACCCAGTTGCCTGATGATATCGCGGTTCGTTGGGCACATCCGGTTTCTGAAGATTTCCACGCCAGATTTAGCGCCACTGCGCGCCGATACCGTTATATTATTGCCAACGCGGCAACCCGCCCAGCCATAGCCCGCGCAGGTCTAACCTGGTGTCGAGCGGAGCTTGATGTCGGTGCCATGAATGAAGCTTGTCAGTTTTTTCCAGGAGAACAGGATTTTGCAGCCTTTCAGGCTGCCAGTTGTCAGTCTCGCACCTCTTTCCGTAATATTCATCACCTGTTTGTTGAGCGTATTGGGCAGTTTGTGGTCATAGATATTAAGGCGAATGCCTTTTTACATCACATGGTGAGAAACATTGCCGGTAGTCTTATCGAAATAGGGCGGCTTAACCAGAAGCCTGAGTGGGCGAAAATTTTATTGGATGGTAAAGACAGAACCCAGGCGGCGCCCACAGCAAGTCCAAATGGACTCTATCTTGTGGATGTTGACTAT
The DNA here is from genome assembly GCA_048268505.1 of Kangiella sp. Taxonomy (GTDB): domain Bacteria; phylum Pseudomonadota; class Gammaproteobacteria; order Enterobacterales; family Kangiellaceae; genus Kangiella. The sequence continues at coordinate 537,022 of JBLWVK010000001.1, forward strand.
CCAGAAAGCTTTGAACTGCCAAGAGTCCCAATGGGACCATTGTTTTTACCAGAATAGTCTTGCCGGACGAATTTCTTAGAAACAGGTTTAGAGTTGTTAATGAGTCGACAAAAGCTCGAAGTGGTTAAACCAGAGCATTATTCCGTTTGCCCCGAAACCTGTTACAATGCGTGCAATTTCTTAAGCCACTAATGAAAAACTGAAAATATGAGTTGGTTAGAGCGTTTATTACCGAAGCGTAACCCAGAGGGTTCGCAAAAAAAGAAATCCATTCCTGAAGGGGTTTGGAGCAAATGTACCGCTTGCGAGAGCGTTCTTTACTATGCTGAGTTAGAGCGCAGCCAGCAGGTTTGTCCAAAATGTGACAATCATATGCGTATTAAAGCGCGTACTCGATTAGAGCTATTTATGGACGAGGCTAATCGTAAAGAAATCGGTGCCAATATGAAGCCGTTGGACATGCTCAAATTCCGCGACTCCAAGAAATATAAAGACCGTATTTCTGGTGCGCAAAAGAAAACCCATGAGAACGATGCCTTGATCGCTTTTAAAGGCACTGTTAACGATGTTCCAGTTGTGGCCTGTGCCTTTAACTTTGAGTTTATGGGTGGCTCAATGGGTTCGGTTGTCGGCGAGAAATTTGTTCGCGCTGTTAATGCCGCCATTGAAACTCGCTCCGCGCTCGTATGTTTCTCTGCCAGTGGTGGCGCACGTATGCAGGAAGCGCTGGTGTCTTTGATGCAGATGGCTAAGACCAGTGCCGCATTGGCTAAACTTTCTGAAGCAAAGCTTCCCTATATTTCTGTGCTAACCGACCCAACCATGGGTGGTGTCACCGCAAGTTTGGCTATGTTGGGCGATGTTCATATTGCTGAGCCTAAAGCTTTGATTGGCTTTGCTGGACAACGTGTGATTGAGCAGACTATTCGCGAAAAACTGCCAGAAGGCTTCCGTTTGAGTGAGTTTTGGCTGGAGCATGGCGCAATAGATATGATCGTTGACCGTCGTGATATGCGCGATACCGTTTCGCGTCTTGCTGCAAAACTTTTAAACCTTTCTAAGCCTGCTGCCTGATTGTTCTAAGCCTGCGCAGTGAGTGCCTCCCCAGATTTTGAAACTTTAGATGAATGGATAGCCTGGCTTGAACAGGCTCATCCCATTCATCAGATAGAGCTTGGCTTGTCCCGCATCGAAAAGGTTGCTCGTAACTTAGGGCTGATAGAGCTTAATGCTCCGGTCATTACAGTTGCTGGCACTAATGGTAAAGGCACTGTTGTTGCTACTCTTGAATCTTTGGCGGTAGAGCATGGCTTGTCGGTTGCCTGTTATACTTCTCCCCATTTATTAAAATTCAACGAACGAATTAAATTTGATGGTCTGTCTGTTTCAGATCAAGAGCTTGTAAGTGGATTTAAGTATATAGCTCAGCACCAGAACGGTATCCCTTTAACCTATTTTGAATTTACGACACTGGTAGCTTTCTGGCTGTTTAAACAGCGCAGACTTGACTTGATTGTGCTCGAAGTAGGGCTGGGTGGTCGAATGGATGCCGTCAATATTATTGACCCCAATGTCGCAGTGATTACATCCATAGGTCTGGACCATGTTGCCTGGCTTGGTGATACTCTGGAAAAAGTTGCACATGAAAAAGCAGGAATTATGCGTGCAGGTATCCCTGCGGTTATCGCTGATTCACAAACTGCTAATTTGTTATTGCCTGAAGTAGAAGCGAAAAAAGCTAAAGTCTATCTGGCTCAAACAGACTATCATTTTGAAGAGTTGGATCTGCATTGGCATTTTGACACTGTTATAAATGGCCAGCCGTATCTAATTGATGAACTGCCAAATAATGATTTATTGGTTTCCAATCTGGCAGCTGCTTTGCAGGCTTTTGCTTTGCTTTTCCATAACGAACTGGATAAAGCTAAAGTATCCCAAGCTTATCAAAAATTACATTTTGTTGGCCGTTTCCAGTATCTATCTCACGAGCCAGCCATAATCGTCGACGTTGCGCATAACCCTGATTCTGCTGCGGTGCTCAATAAAAAGCTTGTACAACTAAAAAGTCGTGGAGTAAAGCGCGTCAGTGCCATCTGCGGTATGCTGAAAGACAAAGACATTGCCAGTTGTTTAGCACTTTGTACGGCAGTTGATGACTGGTACTGCATTGATTTGACGGGGCCAAGAGGCGCAAAAGCTGATGAACTTGTCGATAAACTACCTCAATTTGCTCGAAATAACGCAAAATCTTACCATTTGCTGGTTGATGCATTTGAAGATTGTTGGCAACATCAACAACAGAATCACGCATTAGTTGTTTTTGGCTCCTTTGTCACCGTAAGTTTGATGCTGGAAGCTTGGCAAGAGCTAAAGCAAAAACTGACAATCAGCAAGTAATATGAGGCTTGAGCTGTGGATGAAAAATTAAAGTATCGTTTGGTGGGTGCATCAGTAATTCTGGCGTTGGCCGTTTTCTTTTTACCGATGATTCTCGATAGTGAAAAATATCGTTCACAGATACAGTCACAGATCCCGGAAATACCCAGTTCACATAAGCCACAGAACCTTGATATTGACGATTCGGAGAACAATCAAGTGCCAGAAATGGAGCTTGATGGTCCAGTCGAAAAAGGTCCATTAGTCATTAATCTTGACGACTCTGAAGAAACTAAACAGCCACAGAAGGTTGCACCGGCTAGTGATCAGATTCCAGAAAAGGTAGAACAGATAGATACTGAACATGTTATTAAATCTACCGATCCACAATCGGTAGACGAACAGGTCGTTTCAGAGAAACCCAAAGAACAGCCAAAAGCTGAAGTAGTTGATAAAACTGAGTCTCAGTCTAAACCCAAGGATGACATTGAATCAGTTTCTAAATCAGAAGTTAAAGAAGAAACGGGTAAGCAGCCTGACAATGCTGTGGCTGTTAAAGATGAAGATGCGGAACAAACGTCTGAGAGTGAGTTGGCATTCTCTGATACTGCCTGGTTGATTCAAATCGGTTCCTTCTCAAACAAAGACAATGCCACTCGTCTAGTGGGGCAGTTGAGAAATGAAGGTTACAGAGCCTACCAAAGGGTTGGAGATTCATTTGCTCGTGTTTACGTTGGCCCTTATCCTGTTAAAGGAGAAGCCGAAAGTCGTATTTCAGCTCTGGAGAAGCTAGTAGGTGCAAAAGTCAAGGTTATAGAGTTTGATCCAAAGCAACATTAATCATTTCACCTGACTGCCAGCTCTGTTAAAATAGCCGCCAACACAACACATTAGCCTCCTTAATGATTTGGGTCGATTGGGTTATCCTTGCCATTATTGGCATTTCAGCTTTAATTAGCTTGCTTCGTGGTTTCGTTCGTGAAGCCATGTCTTTAGCGGGTTGGATTGCAGCATTCTTTGTCGCCAAAGGCTTTTATGAGCCGCTTGCCGAACTTCTAGTCAATCATATTGATACTAACAGCATCCGTCTTGGAGTAGCTTGGTTGTCACTATTTGTAGTGACTCTGGTTATTGCGGGCATTATCAATTATATGGTCGGCAGAATGGTTGATGCAGCTGGTTTAAGCGGAACCGATCGATTATTGGGTATGATTTTTGGTGCCCTCAGAGGTGTTTTGATAGTGGCATTAATTGTACTGGGGTTGAAGCAGTTTACCCCAGTGCCAGAGGACGAGTGGTGGGGGCAATCCAGTTTGCTGCCTCATATGGAGATGGTCGCCGAATGGTTTTATGAGCAACTTGGTGAAGTTGTCCCTCAGTTGAAAGAGGGCGCTGAGACACCAACCGAAATAGACGAGCAGAAGTAATATGTGTGGTATTGTTGGAATCGTAGGTAAAAGTCCTGTTAACCAAAGCATCTATGATGCATTAACTGTTTTACAACATCGTGGCCAGGATGCTGCCGGTATTGTGACTACCGATAATGGTCGTCTTTACCTTCGTAAGGATAACGGTTTGGTTCGTGATGTGTTTCATACACGCCACATGCGTCGATTAACCGGTAATACTGGTATTGGTCATGTTCGTTATCCAACTGCGGGTAGTTCTACCAGCGCTGAAGCTCAGCCTCTGTATGTGAACTCGCCTTATGGTATTACCCTTGCACATAATGGCAACTTAACGAATTCTGATCAGTTGAAAGAAGAATTGTTTTCAACTGATCGTCGTCATCTGAATACTAACTCTGACTCTGAAGTTCTATTGAATGTTCTAGCTCATGAGTTGCAGTTAAAAGATAAAAATCAATTGAGCCCAGATGATATTTTTGATGCAGTCGGTAATGTCTTTAAGCGCTGCAAGGGAGCTTATGCCGCAGTCGCACTGATTAATGGCCATGGTTTATTATGCTTCCGTGACCCACACGGTATTCGACCAGCCGTCTATGGCAAGCGCGAAACTGAGAACGGCATAGAATATATGGTTGCTTCCGAGTCTGTGGCTCTGGATGCGCTTGGTTATGAATTGATTGATGATATTGGTGCTGGTCATGCGGTTTTTATCTCTGATGATGGAACCCTGCACGAAAAGCAGTGCTTTGAGAACAGTGAGTTGACCCCCTGTATTTTTGAGCATGTATATTTAGCGCGTCCAGACTCAATGATTGATAATGTTTCAGTTTATAAAGCCCGCTTACGTATGGGTGAAAAGCTGGCAGAAAAAATTCTTCGCGAATGGCCTGATCATGACATTGACGTGGTCATTCCAATTCCAGACACATCGTTAACTTCTGCAGTACAATTAGCGCATGAGCTAAATGTTAAAATGCGCCATGGTTTTATCAAAAACCGCTATATTGGTCGCACTTTTATCATGCCTGGCCAACAGATGCGCAAGAAGAGCGTTCGCCAGAAGCTTAATGCCATCGAGCTTGAGTTCCGTGATAAGAATGTGTTGCTGGTCGATGACTCCATTGTGCGCGGCACTACTTCAGAGCAAATCATTGAAATGGCTCGAGAAGCAGGGGCTAAAAAGGTTTATTTCGCTTCTGCTGCGCCTCCAGTTCGCTATCCTAATGTTTACGGTATCGATATGCCTGCTGCCAGTGAACTGGTGGCGCATGGTCGTACCGAAGAAGAAGTGGGGCAGGTTATTGGCGCAGACAAAATGATCTACCTGGATATTGAAGGTATGGTTGAGGCAGTTCGAGAAGGGAATCCTTCGATCAAGCACTTTGACCTGTCTGTTTTTACTGGTGAATACATCACTGGCGATATTGATTCGAATTATCTTGATAGGCTACAACAATTACGCAACGATTCTGCCAAAAAGAGCAAGGATACTGAGGAAGTAGAGGACGCTGCGATGGTTATGGATCTTCATAATCAATAGAGAGGCATTATGCGCTTTATCATGAAAGGCCTGCTTCGGTTATTTGGCTGGAAACTAGTCGGCCAGTTACCCGATGATAAAAAGTATGTGGTGATTTTCGCACCGCATACCTCAAATTGGGATTTCGTTTTGATGCTGATGGTAAGGTTTTGCTTCAAAATGAAAGTGGCCTTTCTAGGCAAGCACACGTTATTTAAGCCACCGTTTGGTTGGTTCTTTAGAATGTTTGGCGGGATTCCAGTAGAGCGCTCTTCAGCAAATAAAGTGGTTGATCAGGTTGCCGAGATAATTAGACAAAGAAATGAAATTCAATTTGCTCTTGCTCCTGAAGGTACAAGAAGTTATAAACCTTATTGGAAGAGCGGTTTTTATCATATTGCACTTAAAGCAGAAGTTCCGATTGTCATGACCTTTCTGAACTCAAAGACCAAAAAAATCGGTATTGGGGATCTGCTTAGACCAAGTGGTAATCAAGAACAAGACCTTGATGTGATAAGAGCATTTTATAAAGATAAAGCAGGGATAAAACCAGAGTTAGCGAGTGATATACGATTCGAGGAAAAACCTTAATTTCATCACCGGCCTGACCAGGCCGCGAAACACCTTTGCCTGCATATTTGGTTTCCTATTAACTTTTCTCCTTCTTTTTACAGAGTTGGCTTATGCCAAAACCAACCTGCAGAGAATTCGGTTCCACACTTACAACATTGAAAATGGTTTAAGCCAAAGTACTGTTTTAAGTCTTGCTCAGGATAGTCTAGGCTATACATGGATCGGTACTCAGGATGGTCTAAATCGTTTTGATGGATTCGAAAATACTGTTTTTCGCCATTCTCCTACTAACTCCGAAACTATTAACTCTCCAACAATCAGTAGTCTTTTATTTGATGGCAACAGAACGCTCTGGGTTTTGACACCTCAGGGCTTGGACAGTGTTGATGTACACTCCTTAAAAGTAACCCATTGGACTGACTCACTACAAAACCTGATGGTTGAAAGTGCTGATGCGCCAAGTGTCCCAAAAGAGGTTTGGTCAATCTCACTCAATACAGATAAAACACTCTCTGTATTGGGCTCGGATTATTTTGCCACCATTGATATAACAAATAAAACAGTCAATCAGAATCAACGCTTGACCGACTTTATAGAAGGCAAGCAATTGCAAAAAATGACGGTTATCGATCAACTGATATATTTCATTAAAGGTAATTGCATATTACAGGTTGATTTTGGAGGTTCCCAACGTAAGCAGTTTTGTGCCTCTAACATTGAGACCTTTGAGGATTTCTTTGTTTTCCCTGAGTTTCCTGAGCATATCTATTTTTCCAGAGAAACTGGATTCTCGCGTTTTAGCATGAGCAATGAAGTGTTTGAGCATTTCGATGTTTTTGACTCAAAGACTGACTCTTTGGTTGAAGTTGAGTCTTTACTACCTGACGGAAACGGTTTTTGGCTTGCCACTATAACTGGCTTGAAATATTGGGATAACACTGCACGAAAGGCCATTCGCGAATATCACGCTAACTTTAGCGATAAACATTCGATTGCCAGTGACTATACAATGTCCTTGATGAGGGGATTTGATGGGCTTATCTGGCTTGGTACTGGTTTAGGGGTCAATTACTGGGACTCGCGCGAGCAGTTTATCCATTTATTACAAAAGTCAGAAGTTTCGCAGTTTAGCCGCGACAATATCACAACTTCAATTTTAAAAGATTATCGCGGTCGTTTATGGGTCGGTACCGAGTCATCAGGAGTTTACCGTTACGATGAGTCATATGCAGAATTAAACCATTATTCTTCTCTGCCAACAAAAGATGGGCCAGTCACCACAGGTTACGTTGCTGACATGCTTGAAGACAACGGCAGAAATCTCTGGATGTTAACGGGCACCAGTCTTTTTATTCGACCCTATGGTAGTGAAAACTTTTTGTCTTTGAAGAGCCTGATGGATACCAATGGCCAACCTGTAAAGTTAACTGATTTGGCAACCATTATTGAGGGGCGTAATGGACACATCTGGTTGGGAGGAGAGCAGGGCTTCTTTAAAGTGAGTTTAGATAAAGCTGTTGGGGATGAGCTTTCTGATGAAGATCTGATTATCGAAAACATGACCGATAAATTGCCGACCAGTTTTGCTCAGTCCAAGTACGGTGTTTATACCATGTATGAAGACTTGCAAGGCTATATCTGGTTAGGCGGTTCCAGAGGACTAATTCGCTTTAGCCCTCTAACGTTTGATCTTCAGTATTATATGAGCAACCCTAATGACCCAGAGACACTTTCTAGCTCTGATATCAACGTGATTTATGAAGACTTATTGGGGGTTCTATGGATTGGAACTGTAACCGGTCTTAATCGAGTGCGTTATAACGTAAATGGAGAAGTGTATTTCCAGAGAATTACTGTTAGTGACGGTTTTATCAATGACTTTATCTGCTCTATCTTATCTGACGAGTTTGGCAATCTTTGGGTTTCTACGGCAAATGGTCTTGTTAAGTTCCATCCTGACAAAGGCCGACCTATAAACTACACCTATTCAGACGGATTGCAGTACAGTGAGTTTTTTGCCAACGCTCAATATGCTGATAGCGATGGCTACTTATATTTCGGTGGATTAAATGGAATAAGCTATTTCAAGCCTGAGGATATCGTTATCGATAAGGAGCATCAGCCAATTAAAATTACTGAGATTGTTCAGAATAGTGAAAGGCAAGCATTGGCAAATGCAGAGGGTACCAATCATTATGCTTCCAGTATCCGGTACGGAGAAATTACCGACATCAAGTTTACCGTTTTTAATTATATCAATGCTAAAAACTTAGAATTTCGATACAAGATTGAGGGTTTGACAAATGACTGGATTAGTCTTGGCAACTCGCGTTTGATCAGGCTTCATTCCCTTGAGCAGGAAAGTTTTAATATTCGGATTCAGGTGCGTTATGAAGATGGAGATTGGAGCAGCAAGGAGTCGCAGCTCAAGATTACAGTGAAAAAAGGTTTCTGGAGAAGTTCCAAGGGTTTTGCACTGTACTTTATAGCCTTATCCCTGTTTGTCTTTATAGTGTTCTTCTACATTTACCGTGGTATTAAAAAGACCCTTCGCTTAAAAGAACGTCTACTGAAAGAGTCCGAGTCGAAAAGCCAGATGTTGCTTAAAGATAAGAAGTCTTTACTCTATCGGGTTGAGGATCTTCAATACTCACTCTCCGAGCAACGTTACCAGGTGGAACTGTTATCATCAAAACTTGAGCAGTCCGCAGTAGATGATCAATTAACCGGTTTCAGAACACGAAGTTATCTCAAAGCCAGCATTCAGCAGGAATTGGATTCCATATTATCCACATGGCGTGATAAAAGTGACCTACAGGGGGTTTACCTTGGTGTTTTTGCTGTCGATGTTGATAACCTTGCGACCATCAATCAGCAATATGGTCAATTATGCGGCAATGAAGTTATAAAGCAGCTTGCAGATTGCTTGCGAACCATTTGCTATGGCACTGATACACTGGTTCGTTGGCAGGGTGCGACCTTAGTAGTTTTGAGCCGCGGTATTGAAAAGCGTGAGCAGATGTTACTGGCTGAGAAAATCAGAAATATTGTTGCTTCAAGGAAGTTTGATCTTGGTAATGGCAGTACTATAGACGTAACTTGCAGTATCGGCTTTACTCGATTCCCGTTCATTGACAATATCGAAAAGCCATTGACCTGGGAACAGATTATTTATGTGGTTGAAAAAGCTCTGGCTGTCGCCAAGAAGAATAGCCGAAATGCCTGGATAGGAATCTTTGCAAATCAGTTTACGCGCAGCTCTGAGCTGGAAGCTAAATTAGCCTCTGATTTACCAGCATTGATTGTTAGCGGTCAGCTAGATTATGTATCTTCGATACCTAAGTCGAAAAAGCTGTTGTGGTTGTAAGTTTAAGACCGATTTAGTGTTGGTGATGTATCAGATGCAAAACAAAGAGTAGAGCAGTTGCAATCACAGCTCCTACCGCAAAATATCCCTTATGCTTAACGACGAAACCATGTGAGTGGTGAACTTCTTCGCTGTGTTTATGATGTTGCTCAATAGGTTGGCCTTCATGAATGACCGAAACAGGCACCGAGTGATCGTGATGATGGATGTGGCCGTGGTCATCAACATGGGGTCTGTGGATGATGACGTGTAGCAAGGTTCCTGAAATAAACGCCTGGAAGTAATCGATAATATTGTTATGCAGCCCTGTCAGCTGTTGCTCCCCTGCATAGTAGCCAATTACCGTTGTGATGAACATAAAGCCAAAGACCAGCCAGGTTCTTAAATTCCCCCATTGAGGTTGAACAATCCACCAGATACTCAGGCCAACTACTATTCGGTGTAGAATAACGGCGTAGGCAAGCATTGGGTTACTGTCACTCGGAACGATTGCAGCACCGTCTAACAGGGAGTGAATCATTAGACCGGTAATACCAAGAAATATGGCAAGACTGTGTGCTTTATTCGCTGCCTTTCTAAAAGTAATCTCAATAAGACCAGGGCCAAAAAAGCCTAATAAGACCATTGGGATTAGAGCATAGCCAATGTGCTCCCAGATAGCTGGCAAAACATCGATCAATAACAGCCCACCAACCGATACTAATACAAAGGCAAACAGAAAGTTATCGAGTCTTCGATTATAGGGAAACTGACTGACCAGAAAGGGGCCAATCAGCAGGGCAACTAGGCTAAGCGCTAATAACATCAATCGATAACCTTGCCTGGATTCATGATCCCGTTCGGGTCAAAGGCTTGTTTGATATCTTTTAGGTAGCCGATTTCTGTATCGCTGCGGGTATAGTTCAGATAAGGCATTTTCAAAAGTCCTACCCCATGCTCGGCAGAGATACTGCCGCCCATTTCCTGTAGCAGGCCAAATATCTTAGGGTTTACCTGCTCGCAAGCACGGGTAAACTCTTCATAGGGCATATCTTCTGGAGCAAGAATATTAAGGTGGAGGTTGCCATCACCAATATGCCCGAACCAGATCACTTCAAAGTCTGGGTAATCCTTAGCAACGATATCATTCACAGCTGTCAGGAAGTCAGTAATTTTTTCAGGGGTGACTGAAACATCGTTCTTATAAGGTTTTCGCCCCGAAATCGTTTCAGAAATAAACTCTCGATATTTCCACAATTCTTCAACCTGTTGCTGGCTTTGGCTCATGACTCCATCGAGAATTAATTCATCATTAAGGCCATTTTCGAACTCTGATAGTGCGTCATTTAAAATATCTTCGCTATTGGCATCAAACTCTAACAGACAGTAATAGGGCGCTCTTTGCTCAACGGGGCAGGGCAGGCTGTGATGAGCCATGACTTTTTCCAGAGCCTCGTCTGAGAAGAACTCAAAGGCAGTCAGATCAAGGGCTTTCTGGAACTGTTGCAGAATCGGCATCAGGCTATCAAGGTTTGGTATGGCTAACAGCAGAACCGTTAAATTAGCTGGCTTGCGTGTTAATTTTAGAGCGGCTTCGGTAATGATGCCCAGAGTGCCTTCGCTACCAATGAAAAGATGGCGAAGGTCATAGCCGGTTGCATTCTTGATTAGGCCTTTATTAAGCTCAAGAATATCGCCTTTGCCAGTTACTACAGTTAATCCCTGTACCCAGTCACGCGTCATTCCATAGCGAATAACCTTGATACCACCTGCATTGGTCGCAATATTGCCACCAATCTGGCTTGAGCCACTGGAAGCAAAGTCGACCGGATAGTAAAGGCCCTGCTCGTCTGCATATTGCTGAATCTGCTGAGTAATAGTGCCGGCCTGACAATGGATCTGTTGGCTGCCGGCATTAAAACCAAGAATTTTGTTCATCTTGTCTAGCGCGACTACAAGCTCACCGTTGGCGGCAACTGCGCCACCACTCAAGCCTGTTCTGCCACCCGACGGAACAATCGCCACCTGATTCTCATTAGCCCACAACACCAGCTTTTGCACCTGTTCGGTGGTCTTAGGCAGCGCAATTGCCATTGGTGCGGGTTGTTTGATATTGGTCCAGTCTTTACCGTAGTGGTCAAGCGACGCCTGATCGGTAAGCAGGCAATCATCATCAAGAATTGTGCGTAACTGATTGATGTAAGTATCTGAAGACATGAGCAATTTATAGGGCTGATGGAATATGCAAAATAGGCGCATATTGTGCCAGAGCTGGCCGCTAAAAGGAATGCGCAAGGGGGCCTGTTTGTTGAATTTAGTAATTTAAATGAAAAACTACGAACCTGAATTTCAGGCAAAAAAAAGCTTCTGTCATGCAGAAGCTTAAAAATAATCTTATCAATACATCATACGATTCTGTCATCAACACATAAGTATTCAAACATATCGTAAGGGGGACGGAAGTTGGTGGGTGGTACTGGGCTCGAACCAGTGACCCTCGCCTTGTAAGGGCGATGCTCTCCCAACTGAGCTAACCACCCAAATTCCATCTGTTCGCTAGGAACGGGGCGCATTATAAAGTGGTTATCGGGTAGGTCAATAACTTTTTAATGAAAATCTTAAAAAATCTTAATTTTGATTAAGTTATGAACGTTATTCTGTCAATAAGGAGGATAACAAATAACTGAAAGTGGTTTTGTAAAGCAGGGCCTCTTGCTAGAATAGCGGCACTTTTATCTCACAACCTCAATAGACCGAATATGACTGTAAAAACACGTTTCGCTCCAAGTCCCACAGGTTATTTGCACGTTGGCGGTGCTCGTACAGCACTTTACTGCTGGCTGTATGCCAAAAAGCATCAGGGTACTTTTGTATTAAGAATCGAAGATACTGACCGCGAACGCTCAACTGATGAGTCAGTACAGGCAATTCTTGATGGCATGGAGTGGTTGCATTTAGAGCATGACGAAGGTCCTTACTATCAAACCAAGCGTTTTGACCGCTATAAAGAAGTCATTGATGAAATGCTCGAAAAAGGCCAGGCCTATCGTTGTTACTGTTCAAAAGAGCGCCTGGATGCCCTGCGTGAAGAGCAGCAGGCCAATAAGCAGAATATCGGTTATGACGGCCACTGCCGTGGCTTAAGCGAAGCTGAGAAGGATTTGTCGAAACCTCATGTTATCCGCTTCAAGAACCCGAAAGAGGGTGCCGTGGTATTTGATGATTTAATCAAAGGCCGTATTTCAGTGAACAATAGCGAAATAGATGACCTGATCATTGCCCGTACTGATGGCACGCCGACTTACAACTTTACGGTTGTGGTGGATGACCTGGATATGGAAATCACGCATGTTATTCGCGGTGATGACCATGTCAATAACACACCTCGCCAAATCAATATGATTAAGGCGCTGGGTCGTGAGGTTCCATTGTATGCTCATGTGCCAATGATCTTAGGTGATGATGGTAAACGTCTATCTAAGCGTCATGGTGCGGTCAGTGTCATGCAGTATCGTGATGATGGTTACCTGCCACAGGCATTGCTTAACTATCTGGTTCGTCTGGGCTGGTCGCATGGCGATCAGGAAGTGTTCTCAGTTGATGAGATGATTGAGTACTTTGATTTATCAGACGTCAATCGCGCGCCTTCAGCGTTCAATACCGATAAGTTGAATTGGTTGAATCAGCATTACATGAAAGCTTTGCCTGCAGAAGAAGTGCTCAAGCATTTGCAATGGCACCTTGATCAGCAGGGCGTGGATGTTAGTAATGGCCCAGATGTTAAATTACTGATCCCCGAAATGGCTGAGCGTGTTAAAACGCTTAAAGAGTTAGCAGTAGCGGTTCGTTACTTCTACCACGACTTTGAAGAGTTTGATGCTGGCGCTGCCAAGAAGCATTTACGCCCCGTGGCTAAAGAGCCTCTAGAAGTTGTTAAAGCCAAACTGGAACAGGCAAGTGACTGGACAGCAGATGCTTTACATGGCCTGGTCAGCGCCACAGCTGAAGAGTTAGACATTGGCATGGGTAAAGTTGGTATGCCGCTTCGAGTAGCTGTTACAGGTGCTGGTATGTCGCCAGACCTGGGTATCACTCTAGAGTGGATCGGAAAAGAGCGCGTTATTAAGCGAATTGAAAAAGCTCTTGCCTTTATTGCCGAACGAGAAGCTCAGTCTTAATCGAGTTAATTAAGGATATAAAAAAACCTGCAAAAGCAGGTTTTTTTATATCTGAAGAACAAATCTTATTTCGACTCAATACTTTTGATTGCATTTAAAATTTGCTGTGCATGAATACCATTTAAATCATCCACGCCAGCAGTAATGGTGTACTTCATACCACCGACATAAAAGTCAGATGCGATTACTGACTGCCAGTGTGAAAGAGGGAAGACCTGATAGCATTTTTTTGCTGTACGACAAGTGTAATGTGTATAACCACCCGCTTTATGGTTGTCGTCTAGCGTTAAGTATTTTTGCTCTTTATTGGCAGCGCCTGCACGATAAAGCAGAGTAACATTTTTTAAGTCTTTACGGCTTTTATCATGGTTAAAGCTTGAGCGCTCTGCTGCGTAACCGCTGATCACCATGTGAAGATTGTTGTCTTTAATGGTGTAGCTGACGAAGCCTTTTGGCATGATTGAAGGCTTAATGCTCCAATGACCAGGAATGGTCATATAGTTGCTGGCGCCAATGTTGACTGATTTTTTTGTGGCCACAGGTTTACTTGGAGCTTCCTCAGGCTGTGCAACTGTAGCTGGTTTACAGGCCACGAAAAGAAGCGTTGAAAGCGCAAGAGTTAATGTTTTGGCTAGGTGTTTTGTCATCGATAAGTACCCAATTGTTTGTTGAACTATGTTACTAATTTATGGCTGCAAGTTTTGCTAGGCCCAATGTTCATCGTACGCATCGCGTTCGCCAACACTAAACCGAGCTCCTTCCGCCAGAATATGCATTTGCAGGCCAAACAGGGATATTGGATCACCGCTCCCCGCTGACCCCATTGACGAGTATTGCAAATTGCAAGGGTCTATTAAGGTAGCTGCGCCACCTCCGTAAACCTCTAACTCGTCATTAGGGCTTATAAATAAAGCCGTACCATCATCAATTCCAATCCCGATAGTAAATGGGTTATAAGACAAAGCTGTTAAGAGCCTGCCCAGACGTCCTTGCTGTTTAAAATGGTAGTCCACCATGAAGCGATTAGTCAGACCCAGCCCCGGTGCCATGGTCACACCTGATTGCCTTGGAATATTGGCTTCCTCACCGCCAGCAATCATGTGTTCGCTAAGCAAGGCTGCTGCACCATATAATCCGGCAACGTGGGTGCCATCGGCGTTCATCTTGCGAAGCTGTTTGGCTAGTCCAGTACCACCAATCAAGGTTGAAATCTGTAATGGTCGCTCACCAATAATTATGACCAAGTCAACGCCGGCGAGATGCTGTAACGTCATTGGGCTAGAAGCATCCTGGCGACTTTGCACAATGTGTGTTTCACACTCAGCAAAGCCATTATTGAGCAATATTTCGCCAAGTGATATTTCCTGCGGTTCTTCGCTGACGTTTAAAATTAAAGCCTTAGCTTTTGCGGACAGGCAAAGACTGCGCATTTTTTCAGCAACCTGGTCACTGACTGAGTTTAAGCATCCGCCTACCGGGATAATGTAACCACGTTCAAACTTGCCGCTACCTTGTGATGGCATGAGTGAGTCCTTAGAGAATATTGTGCTTACTGGCCCAAGCCAACGAATGCTTGTGGGTTTTGTTGCCGGCATATCCGGAAACCTACCTCTTATGTTGGACTGAGCATAGCACTAAATTTGGTTAAAAAATGTGGCAGAGTTAATGGTAATTGGATCTAAATCTATTATTGAAATCATTAACTTATCTACCAAACTTTATGTAGAGGCTGGTAACCTATTGATCCTGAAAGCCTCGCCAAAGTCCATAGACCTTAGCTACATTAGCACTGCCTTTAAATCAGCGTCAATAGGCTAAACACTAGTAAACCTTTACAGTTAAATTGTTTGTTGCTTAAATGGCAGACTTTCAAATTCATGGGACATCAGAATGAAAAAGCATCAATATCTAATCTATTCTCTGGCAGTAGTTGCGGCATTGGCCGGTTGTCAGCAGGAGTCAGAAGACGTTGCAGAAAAGCAACAAAAGGCTGAGTCTGCCACTTCTGAAATTGTGACTGAAGAAGTGGTTGTTTCTAAACCTGAAAAAGAAGAAGTTCGCAAAGCACATAATCCTATCGACGATCATACTTATGGCAATCTCCATGAAGTTGATTTGAAACATCTGGACCTGGATCTAACCGTTGATTTTGAAGCCAAGTCTCTTAAAGGTTTCGTTGATCTCAGTTTTGACCGTCTAAAAGATGATGTGAGCGAGCTTGCTCTGGATACGCGTGACATTGATATATCTAAAGTAGAGCTTAATCATAATGATCAGTGGGTTGTAGGTGATTTTGATTTGGCGGAAAAAGATGAGGTCATGGGTTCTAAGTTGACTATCAAGCTTGAAGGTGGTGTGAACAAGGTTCGTGTGCATTATGCCACCCAGCCCCAAGCCAGTGGCTTGCAGTGGTTAACACCTGAACAGACCGATGGTAAAAAGCATCCTTTCATGTACAGCCAGGCACAAGCCATTCATGCTCGTAGTTTCGTGCCAGTTCAAGATAGCCCAGCCGTTCGAATTACTTATAATGCCACCATTCGCACACCTAAGGAATTGTTGGCCGTGATGAGTGCATTCAATGAGCCTGATACAGAACTTGATGGCGAATATCATTTTGAGATGCCACAGGCGATCCCGACTTATCTGATCGCAATCGGTGTTGGTGATCTTAAGTTTAAGGCAATGAGTGACAGAACCGGTGTTTATGCTGAGCCAGCAATCCTTGATGCTGCCGTAGCTGAATTTGATGACACAGAAGATATGGTTAAAGTCACAGAAGAGCTTTATGGCCCTTATCGCTGGGGACGTTATGATCTATTGATTTTGCCTCCAGCTTTCCCTTATGGCGGCATGGAAAACCCTCGTTTGTCTTTCATTACGCCTACTGTAATTGCAGGTGACAAAAGCCTTGTTAGTTTGATTGCGCATGAGCTGGCTCATTCCTGGTCGGGTAATTTGGTGACTAATGCCAACTGGCATGATTTCTGGTTAAACGAAGGTTTCACTTCCTATGTTGAAAATCGCATTATGGAGGAGTTGTTTGGTCGCGAACGTGCTCTTATGGAGCAGTCATTAGCGGTTCAAGACTTACGTCAGGCTGTTCAGGATTTGCCAAAAGAATACACCGTCTTGAATGTTGATTTAAAAGGAGCTGATCCTGATGATGCATTCTCAACTGTGCCATACACTAAAGGTCAAATGTTCCTGGTTTGGCTTGAAGAGAAGTTTGGACGCGAAGTTTTTGATACCTTCCTGGTTAAGTATTTCGATCACTTTGCATTCCAGAGTATTACCACACAACAGTTTGAAGCTTATCTGAAAGAACATCTTTTAGATAAGAATCCAGGTGTGGTAACTGATGAACAAATTCGCGTCTGGATTCATGAGCCGATGCTACCAGAGATGATGCCAAATCCAACATCTGATGCTTTTGAAGTTGTTGATCAAAAGACTAAGAAGTTATTGTCAGGTGAAATTACCTTGGTTGAACTGGGTACGAAAGAATGGACGGTTCACGAGTGGTTGCATTTTATAAATAATTTGCCGACCGATATGTCTAATGACGACATGAAGGCAATGGATGCCGAGTTTAAATTGACTGAGTCAACCAATAACGAAATTGCTCATGCCTGGTTATTGCTTTCTCTACGCTCTGGCTATGAAGTTGTTATGCCTCGTCTTGAGAATTACCTGATCACCATTGGCCGCCGTAAATTGATTGTGCCGCTTTATAAGCAATTGATGGAAACAGAGCAGGGTGCAGAGTTTGCCAAGCGCGTGTATAAAGTAGCGCGTCCTGGTTATCACCCTCTGGCTCAGGCTACGCTGGATGAAGTGGTTAAATAAATCACGACAATCCATTGATTAAAGGCTTTCTTCGGAAAGCCTTTTTTCTTACCTGTGTGATTTAGCGCGGATATTTGTAACATCTGATAGAAGTGTTAGTCTAACTTATCATTATCGTTGGGAGCATGTTATGAGACATCATGTTTTTAATAGACCAATAACGACAACGCCTGACAAAGAGCAGGAGATTGCTACTTTTGCCATGGGCTGTTTCTGGGGGGCAGAAAAGTTATTCTGGCAACAGTCTGGCGTGGTTATGACGAGTGTTGGCTATGCTGGCTCTGATTTTAACAACCCTACTTATGAACAGGTCTGTAGTGGCTTGACAGGGCATGCTGAGGCTGTTCAGGTTATTTATGATCCCAAGGTCATTTCGTATCAGGAGCTATTAACATTGTTCTGGGAAAACCATGATCCAACTCAGGGCATGCGTCAGGGTAACGATATTGGCTCACAGTATCGCTCGGTTATTTTTACCCACTCCCAACAACAACTGGAGCAGGCTGATTCCAGCAAACAAGCGTATCAAAAACTGTTAAGCGCAAAAGGATATTCTGATATCACTACAGAAATAGAACCCATTGATAAGTATTATTTAGCTGAAGAGTACCACCAACAGTACCTTTCCAAGAATCCCGGTGGTTATTGCGGTCATGGCGGCACAGGGGTTTGTTTTATTTCTAATTAATGAATATAAATTTTGTAATTTACAAAGAGGAGTTATTTATGGCGCACATGAAGCCATTGCCAGCAGAGAGTCACCCAGAATTAGCAGATGATTTCAAAATTTTTGAAGAGATACTGGGGTTTGTTCCCAACAGTCTTCTAACCATGCAGCGTCGCCCCAAGATTGTTCAAGCTTTTGGTGTTTTAACGAAAGCGGTGATGGATCCAGAAGGAAAAGTTGACCTGGGCTTTAAGCGACTCATCGCTCACTTCGCCAGTCGCGCTGTGGGTTACCAGTATTGCGAAGCTCATTCTCTAATTGCTGCTAATATCCATGGTATTTCACAAGACAAGCTGGATGCTTTATCAAACTAGCCCTTTATACACAGATGCTGAACGTGTGGCACTTGATTATGCCCTTGCTGCTGGTTCAGTACCCAATGCTGTGGATGATGAGCTTATGGAACGAATGAGACAACATTGGTCCGACGATCAGATTGTCGAAATTCTTGGAGCTGTCTGTCTGTATGGGTTTCTTAATCGCTGGAATGATTCTATGGCAACCGATCTGGAGGAGTCACCAAAGCTGATGGGAGAAAGAGTATTAGCTAAGGGCGGTTGGACAGGCGGAAAGCACACTAGATAGTTTTACCATAATGTTAAATTTGTGAGCTACGACTTGCCGTCATAGGAAAATTGGTAGATTATTGCTTATAGCTGATTAATAAACAAACAGCTCTTATCAATATACACAACTAAGAATAAGGTGGAACTTATGGCAGGTAAATTTGTAATATCAAAAGGAAAAGATGGGAAGCTATATTTCGTGCTAAAAGCAGGTAATGGAGAAACCATCTTACAAAGTCAGGGCTACAGTTCGCAGTCAGCCTGTGAAAATGGTATTGACTCGGTGCGCAAAAACTCTTTGAACGCAGATCGCTTTTCTAAAGAAACTGCAAAAGACGGTCGTTTTTACTTTACCCTAAATGCAACTAATGGACAGCAGATTGGTAAGAGCCAAATGTACAAGTCTGAAAGCGGTAGAAATAATGGTATCGTTTCTGTGGCCAAGAATGCGCAGGATGCTAAGGTTGAAACCGAAGCTGCTGCTTAGTTGATTTCAAGCAAGGTAAAGCCCTCCACGAGAGGGCTTTTTAATTAGTGGCTATTCTCAGAGTGTGTTGTCAGATAGTCCATAACAGCGAACAATAGACCGGAAATAACAAAAGTTCCGTGTATGAGTAACTTCCACATCACTACATCGGTTTCGATGGCTTCCGGCATCTTATCTAACTGCATATAAGTTCTAAGTAAGTCGATACCTGAAATGGCTACGATCGAACTAATCAGTTTGACTTTTAATGTCGAAAAACCAACTTTTCCCATCCAGCCTGGCCTGTCTTCATGATCGGCAACATCAATCTTGGAAACAAAGCTTTCATAGCCACTGAAGATAATAATAATTAGCAGGTTAGCCAGTAGAGTCATATCCACTAACGCAAGAATGCCCAGAATGGTTGCAATCTCACCGAGTTCTCCAAAGTGGGTGACCAGGTGCCAGAGTTCTTTGGCAAAACTGCCAAACAAAATAAAGATAGAAATAATAAGGCCGACAAAAAACGGTGCCAGAATCCAGCGGCTACCGAATAAAGCTTTCTCAAAGCCACGTTCAATATTCTTCATTAATTCCCCGTATGGTTTTTATTGATTTCGACTTATTCTAATGGAATCAAAAGGAAACTGCATAAAAAAGTAAGAATTTAATCCAGTTGTATTATTACTGTCATTCTGTTGTTACTTGGCGCTATGATAATGAGGTCTTTCCAAACACTATGGATTAATGATTATGGTTGAGCAACAGCATGACTTCGAAGGTGAGGAAAGCTCCAGAAAAAAGCTGTATATTTTTCGGCACGGCAAGTCTGACTGGGAAGCCAGGTTCGCCAGTGATCATCAGCGCCCCTTGGCAGCAAGAGGTCGTGAAGCTGCACAGAGTATGGGTAAGCATCTGGCTCGGATAAAACAGTTGCCAGAGTTGGTTCTTTGCTCTTCGTCCGTTCGTACCAAGGAAACCTTGGCTCTAGCCATGGAAAAAGGTGGTTGGAAATCGGAGGTTCAGTATAACAGAGAGCTCTATCTCGCAAGTGTAGAGGAAGTTATAGAGCTTATTCACAAGCAGGATGATGCAATCTGTAAACTGATGATTGTTGCTCATGAGCCAATGTGCTCGTCACTCATAGCGGAACTGGCAATGGGCGCGAATGTTAAGTTTCCAACGGCATCTGTTGCTCGCCTTTCTTTTCGTGCGGAACACTGGCGTGATGTAAAGGCGAACAGTGGGCGTCTGGATTGGTTGTTGACCCCGAAAGTGTTGTTTAAGTAAAACTTTGGAACTTACACTTGCAAAAGAAAAGCGACCAAGTCGCTTTTCTAAAAACAGTTTGTTTTACAAAACTCTAAAAATACCAGTCAAAAAATACACCAATATTATTACCATCAAAAGTTTCGCCCGAAGGATCATAATCGTAATCAATATGAGTATAGCGAACGCCCCAGGCCCAGATGTCGTAATTATTTTCATACTCGAGTACTAGGCCTAAAGCATTTTCAAACTCAGCGGTGCCGTATAAGCCAGGTAAATCAAGCTCCAGTTCAGGATTTAGCTCATAAGTAAAGCCAGCGCCAAACAGGTGTCCATTGTTATTAAGTGAAGCAATCATAGTTAGTGGTATGCGAGTAAAACTGGCATCGCCATTGTAAGCAAAAACACCGCCGCTTTTATATCCGATAGTGCTTTTTAATGCCCAGTCTTCAAAGTCTGCGCGAAAACCAAAATCTAGCCAGAAACCTTCACCAGTCTTAACCTCATCGCTCGAACCGTCGGTAAAGCGTATGTTGTCAACAAGTGTTTCCCCACCAAAAGAAAAGCCACCGCCAAGAATACCAGAAATCTCAGCCTGTTCCTGTGCCTGTGTCGCTGAATTGAATGCCAGGCCTGAAATCAAAAGTGCCGCAAGAGCAAATTTATGAGTTGTCATTTTTATGTCCTAATAGTTGTATAAAAAGGCTTGCTAATTATAGACTGTAGGTATCTGAATAGAAACTTAATGCTAAACTTGAACTTGCTTACCTGTGGCCCCATTTATGCCATAATGAACGAGACATTTTGCGAAAAGAAGCTGGTATGAGTAACGACCAAAATCACAATCAAGACCACGATCATGAACAAGAGCATGAGCACGGCCTCGCAGTAGCCGATGCTAAACCTAAGCTCAAACAACCACCCATGTATAAGGTGTTGATTCTTAATGATGATTACACCCCGATGGACTTTGTGGTGGATGTGCTGCGTAAATTTTTTACTATGGATACAGAACAGGCAACGCGTGTTATGTTGCAGGTTCATCACGAAGGGCAAGGTGTGTGTGGTGTTTTCACTCCTGATATTGCTGAAACTAAAGTGGTTCAGGTTAATGAGTTCGCCCGTGCTAACCAGCACCCTTTGTTATGTGTTATGGAACCGGAAGACGGTGAATAACTCAATTAAGCGTTACAAAAGGTAGGTGGCATTATGCTCGATAAAGCACTTGAACAATCATTGAACCATGCGTTTCACGATGCCCGTGAAAAGCGTCATGAATTTATTACCATCGAGCACCTGATGCTGGCCTTGTTAGACAACAAAGATGCGCTTGAAGTCTTACGTGCTGTGGGTGCCGACATTGGTGTTCTAAAGTCCGATCTTGAGAAGTTTGTTAATCAGACCACCCCTCAATTTTCCGACGAGGATGACGAGTTTGAAATTCAGCCAACCATAGGATTTCAGCGAGTATTGCAGCGCGCTGTTTTCCACGTTCAGTCCTCAGGCCGCGAGGCAGTCAGTGGTGCCAATGTCCTGGTTGCCATGTTCAGCGAACCTGAGTCGCAAGCTGTTTTCCTATTATCCAAGCAAGACATTTCCCGTCTTGATGTGGTCAATTACATTTCACACGGTGTCAGTTCCGATGAGGAAGATTTTCCGGAGCTTGAGCATGAAGAGGGTGAACAGGAACCTCAGGAGCCAAGACCACTTGACCAATATGCCGTTAACCTCAATAAGCTTGCAGAGCAGGGCAGAATTGATCCTTTGATTGGTCGCGCTAATGAAATCGAACGCGTGGTGCAGGTATTATGCCGCCGTCGCAAAAACAACCCATTGCTGGTTGGTGAAGCTGGAGTCGGTAAAACCGCCATTGCAGAAGGTCTTGCTAAACGAATCGTTGATGGCGATGTACCTGAAGTCATAAAAGACGCTGTAGTTTACGCCTTAGATTTGGGCGTATTGTTAGCAGGTACAAAGTACCGCGGCGATTTCGAAAAGCGCCTAAAAGCAGTGCTCGCGCAGCTTAAAAAAGAATCACACGCTATACTATTTATTGATGAAATCCACACCATTATTGGTGCAGGTGCTGCATCAGGCGGCACCATGGATGCGTCAAATCTGATTAAGCCAGTATTGGCAAATGGCGAATTACGCTGCATGGGCTCAACCACTTTCCAGGAATATCGCGGAATTTTCGAGAAAGATCATGCCTTAGCGCGTCGTTTCCAGAAAATTGATGTTAATGAACCTAGTGTACAAGATACCATTGATATTCTAGAGGGCCTAAAGGATCGCTACGAGAAGCACCATGGGGTTACCTACTCGAAGCAGGCTATTCAGGCTGCTGCAGAGCTATCGGCTAAATACATCAATGATCGGCAGCTTCCTGATAAAGCAATTGATGTGATTGATGAAGCCGGTGCACGTCAGAGAATCCTGCCAGAAGAGCAGCGTAAGAAAATGATTACCCCTCATGAAATTGAGCAGGTAATCGCCAAGATTGCACGTATTCCTGAAAAGACCGTATCGTCATCTGATAAGAAGTTGCTACAGAATCTTGAGCGCAATCTTAAGATGGTGGTTTTTGGTCAAGATCAGGCAATTGAGACTTTATCAGAGTCCATTAAGTTATCTCGTGCCGGTCTGGGGCATGAAAACAAGCCTGTAGGTTCCTTCTTGTTTGCGGGGCCTACCGGTGTTGGTAAAACCGAAGTGACCAAGCAATTAGCACGCTTGATGGGCGTTGAGCTGATTCGTTTTGATATGTCCGAATATATGGAGCGTCATACGGTTTCACGTCTGATTGGCGCACCTCCAGGGTATGTCGGTTATGACCAGGGGGGCTTATTGACCGAAGCGGTTAATAAAAACCCTCATGCGGTAGTGCTTCTCGATGAAATTGAAAAAGCGCACCCTGATGTCTTTAACCTGTTATTGCAAGTAATGGATCACGGTACACTGACTGATAACAATGGCCGTAAAGCTGATTTCCGTAACATCGTTCTGGTTATGACCAGTAATGCTGGTGCGCAGGAAATTATCAAGGGTAATATCGGCTTTAAAGAGCAGGATCGTTCGCGCAACAACGAGGAAGCGATTAACCGCACTTTCTCGCCAGAGTTCAGAAACCGTCTCGATGCGATAGTCTGGTTCAATTCGTTGCCACAGAAAGTCATCATGTCGATCGTCGACAAGTTCTTGACTGAAGTTCAAGGACAGCTTGATGATAAGCAGGTGAACCTGCATGTGGACGATGCCGCGCGTCAGTGGTTTGCTAAACACGGTTATGACGAGAATATGGGGGCTCGCCCAATGGCACGTTTGATTAGTGACAAAGTGCGACGTCCGCTAGCTAACGAGATTTTATTTGGTAAGTTGATGCAGGGCGGGGATGTTTATGTCAGCCTGAAAGGTGATGAGCTTGATATTCGGATTGAGCCACACATGGAAAAGCTGCCACAGGGAACATCGTAGCTTCTTATTCAAGCACAAAAAAAGGCGCCAACGGCGCCTTTTTTACGAATGCTTCCAATTAACGGGCACGGAAAGTAATGCGACCCTTGGATAAGTCATAAGGGCTGATTTCAACAGTAACAGTGTCACCAGTTAAGATACGGATGTAGTTTTTGCGCATCTTACCTGAAATATGTGCAGTAACAATATGACCATTTTCGAGCTCTACTCGAAACATAGTGTTCGGCAAGGTTTCTAACACTTTACCTTCTAATTCAATTACGTCTTCTTTCGCCATATTAAGCCCGTTTCTCCTCTTTGACTTGCAACAAAATGTTCAAAAAATGCGCGCGTATAATGCACTATTTAGACAATAATCGCAAAGTTTTTGTGTGATCAGGCGCTAATTGGTCGAAATTTTCTCGAGAAGCTGCCCGTTTAGAGCTAATTAGATGATATCAGTGCTTGGAATCGTTTCTGAGAGTAGTTTCCAGCGATTGTTATGCAGAACTTCCGCTGGGCGATAGGAACTCTTATAGCTCATTTTATGGCAGTCCTGAATGTAATAACCCAAATAGGCATAAGGCAGATTAAGCTTACGTGCTAGGGCAATGGTTTTAAGGATCAGGAAAACGCCAAGACTTTTGTAACGCTGGTCAGTGTCAAAAAAGGAATAGACCGCCGATAAACCATCATCCAGTAAATCGAGGCACATGATGGCAATGGTTCGCTCACCGTCTTTGACACGAATCTGAGCCGATTTGCACCAGTCAGAAAACAGAAAGTCTGCATACTGATCATAGGAAGGCGGATACATGTCGCCATCTCTATGCCGCTCGGTAACGTAATGCTCGTAAAGCTCATAGTCTTCATGGCTGGGTATGGCTGGCTCAAAATGAATACTCAGGTTTTTATTGGCCTTTAAGATTCTCTTCTGGCTGCGACTTGGCTTGAATTGCTCGGTTAATACACGAAAGGGTTGGCAGGCGGAGCAATGAGGGCATTTGGGGCGATAGACGTGATTACCGCTGCGACGAAAGCCAAGGCGACTGAGTTCAGAGTATAGAGTGTTGTTCATGGGGAGAGAAGGATCAGCGAACAGGGAAACCGCAGTCTGATTGTCCAGATAGCCACAGGCATGCTCTGGCCCTGCATAGAGCTTGATATGTTGAGTGCTTTTCTCTTTGTTACTCATAACAAGAGCCTCGCATATTCAGCTTTTCCATTCCTTCAGGATCTTACTTTGCCATAGATTCGGGGGCTGTTTCCAGTTAATTTCTTGTTCTAAAAGTTGTAAAAACTCATCACGGCTCATGTCACGGGCACCCATGCGATACAGATGGGGATTACCAACCTGCGCATCGATCATTAAAAAGTCTGCTTGTTTCAGGTAGAGGGCCAGATAGACCAGAGCTATTTTTGAAGCATTGGGGCGTCGGCTGAACATGGATTCGCCAAAAAAGAATCTGCCGATACTGACGCCATACATACCGCCAACCAGTGACTCCTGATCCCATACCTCGATAGAGTGCGCCAGGCCTAACTGATGCAGTTTGTAATAGGCCTGCTGCATTTCAGGCAATATCCAGGTGTCTGGCTGGTCACTTCTAGGCGCTGCGCATTGGCGTATCACTTCTGGGAAAGCCTTATTTATCGTTACCTGGTACTGGCCTTTATTAAGCTCTCGCCTAAGCGAACGTGAAACATGAACTTCATCAAGCAGAAATACACAGCGAGGGTCGGGCGACCACCATAAAATAGGTTCATCCTCGCAAAACCAGGGGAAAATACCATGTCGATAAGCCTCGATAAGTCTTGGAGCCGATAAATCGCCACCAACTGCCAGTAAGCCATTGGGCTCATCCTGCGCTAATCTGGCGTCCGGAAAGAGAGGGGCTTCATCAAGAAGGAAAATGCTATTAGGCATAGTTTATTCAATTATTTGTATCTGTCATGAAAGTAACAATTTTAAGCAGTGTTGGCGAGCTCTTTATGAAAAACCAAAGGTCTATTCAGAGATGGGATTATTCATAGCTAAATTAAATAAGTCTTATACAATAAGCGGATTGCACTAGCGGATACAGCGCTATATCCTTCCGCTTAATTAAGCTCAGCCGGATTGTCTTATGATCAACCCAAAACACCATCGCATCGTCTTTTCATTTTTTATGTCGCTACTCATGTCATGCATCATGTCATTTATCATCAGCGTTTTTAACGTTGGTTTTGTGAGTAACATTGTCATGATATGGCTGAAAGCCTGGGCTTTCGCTTTCGTTGTAGCCTTCCCAGCGATTTTCCTGGTATCGCCATTAGTTCATAAATTAGTCAGCATGGTGCTTAAAGAATCGGAATAAAACGATTTTTTGTAGGTTGGATAAGCCACCGTGTGGCGTCATCCAACGCAGACTGTGTGATATTTGTTGGATGACGGCTTCGCCTTATCCAACCTACGAAACTACCGTAGGGACAACTCATGAGTTGTCCGTACAAGAACAAACTCGGGTGTCCGCCCAATTCATCATCGGTAACAAATAAATAAAGCCACAGGTTCATCCTTAAACACTGATGGCTTTTTACCCTGTGACGAAAAGTGGAAGTGTCAAAAGGGGCGAGAAAACGAGCCGCAAAACTATTTGTCGCTGACCATGGCTAAAAATACCTCGCAACTCGTCCTCTCAGACTTGATATTAGCTCTGCAGTGCGTCATATTGCGTCGTAATTGGTCAGTAATAAAAAAAGGAACCACATGGCAGCCAAAGAACTCAGCCAGATTGAACGCCAGCTTGCTATTCTCCGGCGTATTCCCACAGAACCACAAAAGGTCACCGTCAACGACCTGATTGAATACCTTGAGTCGAGCCATAATCTTGGTAACTTAAGCAAACGCAGTATCCAGAGAGATATGGCCATGCTGGAACGTGTCTTTGGTGTGCATGTAAAAACCATGGGCCGCGAAAATTATTATTACTTCCCGCAGGGCTCGCACATCTCACTCAAGAAAATGGGCCCCGATCTGGCGCTGGGTTTTCTGTTGATGGAGAAGTACACGCACAGCCTGTTGCCCGAAGCCAGTCTGGATGCGCTTGCGCCATACTTTAAAGAAGCCAAGCTAGCGCTTAAGAATGAAAAATATAAATACGCTGACTGGGAAAAGCGGGTTGCTATCTATCCTAAGGTCTATCCATTGGAGCCAGCTAAGTTTAATGCTAATCATTTGCTGGATATCTATAAAGCACTGCTGCTCAATAAACAGTTCAAGATGAACTACACCAAAAAGGGCGGCGAAACCAAAGACTATATTGTCAATGCGCAAGGCGTCGTTCAGCAGGAGCAGGTGAGCTATCTGATTGCAACTTACGATGGTCAAAAAGCAGAGGGACTCATTCAGTTTGCCATCCACCGGATAAACGATATAGAGATTCTCGATAGCCAGCCCAAGCAGGTTGCCGGTTTCGACATCAGACAATACCTGGAGCAGGGTGGTCTTGATATTAGTCTGTATCCAGAACAAAACCTTGAACTTGTTTTTAATAAAACAACAGCTCAGCACCTCAACGAGACACCTTTAT
The DNA here is from genome assembly GCA_048268505.1 of Kangiella sp. GTDB lineage: Bacteria > Pseudomonadota > Gammaproteobacteria > Enterobacterales > Kangiellaceae > Kangiella. The sequence goes on from JBLWVK010000001.1 coordinate 564,325, forward strand.
CAAAAGATCAGCAATGGACAGAACTCAAAGATGGCAGGGTGCGCGTAACTGCAGCCATTAACATTACCCAATCTATCAAATGGTGGCTGCTTGGCTTTGGTGATCAGGTGGAAGTTATAAAACCCAAAGCTTTCCGTGACGACATGAAAAAGACTGTGCAGGGCATGATGGAACTGTACGGCAGAAATTCTAAATAGAGCATACGGCAAATAATGAACATCTGGTATTTACACGGTTTTAGAAGCTCCGCCAAAAGCCCTAAAGTCAAAGCGATGCAACAGGCTTTCCCTAACTGTCATGTACAGGGCATTAACTACACACCACACTCACCAGTAGTGGCCGAAGAAATTCTCATCAATGAGTACGAAAAGCTGATCGGCAAAGATGATGATTTAATTGTGGTAGGTACTTCGCTCGGTGGCTTCTGGGCCAGATGGCTCGCTTCTGAGCTACCCGTTAAATCGCTCATGATTAACCCATCGCTCCACCCAGACAAAACGCTCGAAACCGGAGAGTTTAAAGTCTTTGGCGAGTTTGATGAAATCATTAAAGTCACCCCAAAAGACCTGCAAGACTTTAACCACTACAAAGTCACCAGCGAGCCTTATGGCCAATGTGAAGTAGCCCTGGCCATGGATGACGAAGTACTGGACTCAGAAAAAACTGCCAAAGAACTGGAAGGTATCTACCCCATACATAAATTCGAAACAGGAACTCATCGCTTCACCGAGTTCGAGCGATTGTTTCCGATCATTGAAAAGATGATCGGCAAATAAGGTGTTCTTTGGGTATTTTAATGACATCCAGTACAATGCGAACATCTTTCAAGAAGCCTTAATCTTATGACTATATTTTACATCATCGCAGGGTTAATAACTCTCGTTCTTGCCAGTTATGCAGCTTATCTTCTATTCAAGCTTAGCAAGCAGAAGAAAGCTATGCAGCAATCAGCAGTGGCTCAAGCTGAAAAGCATGATGCTCAAATGAAATCGATTATTGAAAGCATCACTTCAATCGCAAAAGCCATGCAGCAGGAGCAATGCCCGACAATTGAAGGTTGTATTCGGTTAAAGGTGCTTATCGACCAGCTACGCTTAGATGATGCCATTCGTGATGATTTTGAGGTCTTCTACACCATTTACGATAAAACCGCTCACATTCCCACCCATCAGGGTTGGAAAGATTTAAAAACCAAAGAGAAGATGACTCATACTAAGCTAATGATGGAGCTGGAAGTAGAGCATGAGTCAGCGATTAACCAGGCAGTCGATAAGGTTATCGTACATTTTCAGACAACGGAGCAGAGTGTTTCTTAGCCACTCAAGCAGATAGTATTTAACTTATTTATTCTCTAGCGGTTCCTTGGTATTGCTCGTGTAACCTTTCCAATTGCTTTAGTGCGGAGAAGGTTTCAGTGGTTAGCTGTAGACGCTTTTTTGCATCTTCCAAGTCTAAAAATGGGCCGTTATTTTTTCTTTCGATAAGCAGCCCTTTCACTTCAGACTCCGAGAAAATATCGAGTAGCATAATTTCTACATGAGTGGCCATATTTAAGTTAACCGTAAGTGGCACTTCGACTCCACCCCAGGGCGCATTAGGAAAACGAACGTCTGGCTGTAATAGCCAAATGGGGCTGCCTAATTCTTGTGTTAGCGATAGTTGGTTATTAATAATTTGCTCAGTGAGTACTTCAATAGATTTAGGAATCAAAGAATATTGCTGGATGAAATTTTCAATATCCCCGAGATGACCAGCATTTAGCATGGCCTGAAAACTTGAAGCCGTATCTCTGTCCACTGTTGTTGTATAGGTTGTGTGTAGAAAGCTCTTTATTGCATCTTTAGCATAGTCAGGTTTGCTATTTTGCATGGTGCGAAGCAGTTCGATGTAAGGTGACTGATTGGATTTCCAGTCGGATTCTGCCAGTAGTTCGAATAGCATCTTATGGTGATTGATTGCCTTGGCACGCCAATTATTATCTGATGGCTCAAGAGCTGATAAGTCTGGAGCTGTGGCTAAGCGATAAAACAGAGTTGCTATAACACCTTCCGAAGAGAGCATTGCCTGGGCATTTTTCAGCTGGCTACTGTAGCTGGCCATAACACCCTCATGCTGATACCTGGTTAAAGGATCTACTTCCTGGGAAAGCAATTTATCAAAAGCGAATTTGTTGTGCATGACGCCACTGATACGCTCCCTTCCGTCAATATTTGAAAACCATTGCTGAGCTCCCGTTGGAGATGCTCTTCCTTCAACCCTTGCCCGAAAGCCGGGGCTTTCTGAGAAAACGGCAGCCAGTGTCTGGAAGTAAATGCCAAAGCCTTCATCAAAAGCGGTTTGATAGTCTGTTACTGCAAACACATTATGAAATCGACTAGACGGGGAGGGAGGTACTTTGCCTTTAATGCGACGCATAAAGACATGGCCCATCTCATGGGCAAAGATTTCCAAAAAGCGACCATTGTTAATATCATTGGCTGATACCGTCATATCAACATATGAAAGGTCGCAATAAATCATGACTCCATCATCCTGCTCAAACCAAAACCCCTTGCGAGCAAAGCCACCGTCTTCGCTGGATAGAAATAATAATGTTTTACTACGAAACTGAGGGCAGGTACTGGCGGAATCTTGATATTGTCGAGACAAGGCATCCAACTGTCGAATAAAAAGGCCAAATGGGGTGTCAAGCTCTGTCTTGACAGAGACCTTCAAATTATCGGTTGTAGCAAGCTTAAGAATGGGGCCTTTTTCACTACCATCTGGAGTAGGGTTGAGCAGATCGGAAGCCTCCAACATAACGACATCAAGAGCTGCGACCTCTTCATATGTTTCATTATTTTTCGGTAAGTTAGTACAGCCCGCAACGAGGATAACAGTTATCAGACAGAACAAAGGCTTCATTGTATAAATTCCCCCCCCGAAAGTAATTATTATAATAAATAAAGAGCGATAACCTTAGAATACTCAAAAGAACTCGTTTCTGGAATGCCTTGAATTGCTTATTAACCAATTCTTACAGTTTGAAATCTCTGCTTCAGGATACTTTCTTTGGGTTGGCTAGAATCGATATGCCGGTAAACATACTCGCCCATTGTTTTATTATTTACATGTTAACTTTCCACAGTCTGTAAAGCGAATCCTTAAACGATTTGCCAATGTTGACTTTGCGCCCACTGGTTAATGTTAAGCTATTGGCGTCTTTGGCGATAATGTGTGTTTCATTGACCAGTATGGATTTGTGAACTTTAATGAAAGTACCTGCTGGAAGTGCTTGCGCAATATTTTTCAGCGGTCCTTGGGTCAGCATATAGTTATCGCTTTGCCAGACTTTCACGTAGTTGCCGTAGCTTTCAAAATACTCAATAGTATCGAGCCAGATTTTATGGTCTTGACGGTCGACGCGAATGATAAAACTTTGACGCTCTGCTTTATTTTTAGGAACTGGGATGCGATCACGAACCCTTTCCAGGGTCTTATTCAGACGCTCTGCACTTACGGGTTTCAACAAGTAATCAGTGACGTCTAGCTCAAACCCTTCTAATGCATACTCTTCAAAAGCGGTGCACAAAACTACCTGAGGACGATTCGCCATTACCTTCAGCATATCAAGTCCGGAAAGGACTGGCATATGAATATCTAAAAATATGACATCGACTGAGTGGCTGGCTAGATAAGCTAAGGCTTCGGTAGCGCTATAGCAATGTTGAACAACCCTCATGTCATGATGACTTTTTAAATGGTGCAATAACACTTCGTGAGCCAATGGCTCGTCATCAATAATCATGATATTCACAGTGTTATCCTCAGTTCAGCAAACCAATGTGAACCTCTTTGTTCGCTATGTAAATGATGGCGCCCAGGGTAGGCTAGTTGTAGTCGGCGTCGCAAATTACTTAGACCGATCCCATTTGGCTCGACCTTGTTAGTCATTTCAGCGAGATTGTTGGTACAAAGAAAACCAAACTGATCACCTTTTAGCCAAACGCTTATTTCTATAGTGCTGGTACCAAAATTTTTCTCAACTCCATGTTTGAACGCATTTTCGAGCAACATGATCAATAGTAAAGGTGCGATAATTGCATTTTTATCTTCAATCTTGTTTGTCCACGTGATCTTGCAGCGGTCACCGAGTCGTATTTGTTGGAGTTTAATGTAATTGTGCAGGTAGGTAAGTTCCTCGGACAGCAAGACTTTTGGATTTTGTCCTTGGTAAACAATGTAACGTAGTAAATCTGATAATATTAGCACCATTGGCGCTGCGTTGGTTGATCCTTTAAGACATAATGCATACAGGCTGTTAAGCGTATTAAACAAGAAGTGGGGATTAACCTGCTGTTGTAGCATTTTTAGCTCAGCTTGTATCTGACCTTGCTTTAATTCAGCCATCTCTTTAGCACTTTGCTGTTGTTCAAAGGCAAGAATGAGAGGTGTGCTCAATGCCCAAATTACGACGGAGACTAAGAGGTTCATGCCTGCAAAAATATTATGGTCTTCAGAAGGTAGTAATGTTTGTTCCGGAATGTTTAGTGGTAACTTTAAGATCAAAAGTGCAAATAGTGGGTAGGTTAAGATAAGCCATAAGATACTGCAAAGGAGGTACACGTAGACTCCATGCTGTTGTAACACCTTTCGAATATACTGATACCGATTCATCCAATAATAGAAAAATACTACTGCTGCCATGACAAGAAATTGCCAAAAGTAATACAGCGAGAGTTTCCATTGTTGGATTATCAGTTCAGCATCCAACACCGGCTCAAGTGGTTGATTACGCATCGGATCTGGATTGTAGACAAAGATACCGGTCATGCCCAAAGTCCAAGCGATAAGAACGACTATTAAAACGCCGTCAAGTGTTCCAAAAAGATGCCACCAGCGAGCACGAGCTTGTTGCTTGAACTTTCGTTGATAGGCAAGATGAATCAAATATATCAGCGTTAAAGCACTTGCTAACAACCAGAAGCGAGGTGTTAACAAAGACTTAATCACAGCATTGATAAAGGATATAACAGTTTCTTCTAAAGGAAGAGGGGCATTAGATACCTGACTTGCCGACGCCTGTAATGAGATAAAAGTTTCAATTGCCAACGCTGTTAGTAACGGTAGCAGTGATAACAAGCCATATTTCATTAGCTTTTTGGAATCAAGCTTGTACATGCTTTTACTCTATTAATTGAACCGTTGATACCTTAACCATTCTGCATTCTCCTGTCACTCTTTGACTGATGAAGGTAACTATTATAATGATGAACGTCATTTCAGTCATAAAAAATCTAGCGTTGAACATCTTAAACTTTTAATACTAATTCGTTAGCTCTAGTCTCACGCTAAACAGACAGGAGCTGCTATGTTAATAATTGAGTCTATCAATAAAACCTATGCTGATGGAACGCAAGCCTTAAAAGGGGTATCCATGGAGCTAGGTACAGGCATGATAGGACTGCTAGGACCAAACGGTGCTGGCAAGTCGAGCCTGATGAGAACGATTGCAACCTTACAAGCTACCGACAGTGGCTCAATAACATTGAATGGGCAATGTGTTCTTTCGAACCCCCAATTAATGAGAAGACAGCTGGGATATTTGCCTCAGGACTTTGGAGTTTACCCAAATGTTTCTTGTAGAACTCTACTCGAACATTTAGCTATTTTAAAAGGTTTAAACGAAAGTTGTCAGCGCGAGGAGCAGATTGAACAGCTTCTTAACCTAACTAATCTTAGTAATGTCGCACATCGTCAGGTTCGCCACTTTTCAGGGGGGATGTTGCAACGATTTGGTGTTGCTCAAGCATTATTGGGGGACCCAAAGGTACTTATCTTCGATGAGCCTACCGCTGGCTTAGATCCTGCTGAACGTTTGCGCTTACATGGAGTGCTACATGAAGTCGCGAAAACTAGGCTGCTGCTACTTTCAACGCACATTGTTGAAGATATCGAGCATCTATGCGCAAACACTTACATTTTAATCTCAGGTGAGGTTGTAGCAAGCGGACCAACGTCTTCACTATTTAAATCATTAGAAGGTAAAGTCTGGCAGGGAAGGGTGGAAGAAAAGGCGCTCCCCGAAGGTGCGCTCGTGTTAACGCAAAACCTTCATTATGGTGAGCCTGTTTGCCGCGTGTATGCAGAATTACAACCAAGTCCAACGATGGAAGCAGTGAAGCCTTGCCTACAAGACCGTTACTTCCTCCACCTGAAAGGATTGGGGAATTAATAATGTTCTTTACATTACAATTTTCAGAACTTAGGTTGCAGTGGAGGCAGCCACTTTTTTGGGCTTTGCTTATCATCGCGCCTCTATTTGGTTACTTTGTCGGTCTCGGAATCAGCACCTCACAATCAGAACTCTTTCAGCGCTTCCACCTTCAGCATGTAACAGGTTCGTTAAGTATGATGGCACTACCATGGGTCAGTGTTCTGCTTGCTGTAACGAATCTATTTCGTGATCAGCATAGCGACATGTCTGATCTATTAGGAGCTCTACCGATAACATCAGCAAAAAGACAGGCATTTATTGTTGTTGGTTTGCTGCTATCAATCTATGGGCTGTGCGCAATAGCTGTTGGCGGCTTATTCATTGGGCTATTACAACAGGCACAAATACTCCCCCCAGCATTGGAATTATTGATAGTTTTCCTGAAACTACAGGGGCTAGTCTTAATTCAGATTGCACCGGCGTTAATGCTATTTCTGGCCACTTTTTGGTTGTTATGCAATATGTCAGCTCCTCCGATAGTTTTGTATTTAGCAGCGTTGCTGTTGTTCGGAAGTTATATGGCCATCTCAAGTGCGACTGGCTCACCACTTATGACGGGGTCACAGACGTCAGATCCGATATTAAAAACGTTATGGAGTTATCTTGATTGGTTTGGTCTGGACGCACTATTTGCAAAAGAAGCCAGTTGGTTTGTATTTTTGATTAACCGAATAATTATTATTACAGCCTCACTAATTATCGGCTGTACTGCAATAAAATTATCAAGATCTTCTGGTTTGAGACAGCAGCGTGGAACTAAAAAACCAGTAATTACCAGTCAGTCAAAAGTATTACATCCACAGCGAGTTACATTTATATCTGTAATGACTTCTCCATATATGCAGATTCTTGCCTTAGTACGCTTTCAGATCAATCAGTTGATAATTCGTCCTGGAGCCTTGTTTCTAAGTTTGGTTTGGTGCGTGATTATTTACATAGAAACATTTCCTTTCTTGCACGTTGCCGAATTAGGCGCAACGCTCTCTGGATTAAGTTACGATGCAATCAATCGATTCATGTGGGATCTGGTCCCGCTGTTTGGTTCTCTGCTATTGCTATATGTCAGTTGCAGCCTGACGTGGCTAGATGAACACTATCGATTTGGTCTTGTAACCGAAGCACTACCGGTATCTTTTCCTCTTCGTCTTTTCAGCCAGATTATCCTGCTTTTTGTGATATTGGCACTTTTTTTAATGGTGACATGTTTAGCTTCAATAACCAGTCAGTTGGCTGGTGATAGCACGATCCATATGGTTGAATATGCTCGCTTTCTAATTTATGCGGGTATACCACTTGCTACTAAAGGATTAGCATTCCTTGCGCTGTTGGCGACCGTGAAAAAGCGTGTGTTGGCTGTAGGCCTTTGTATACTCATATTAATATTTGAGTTCACGCCTTTACCTTCTTTAATTGGTCTACACCATCCTTTGTTCATACTCTATTCGAGTTCATTACAAAATATTGATTCGCTACTAGGTTATGCGCCATATAATGAAGGATTTTGGATGTTCAATTTCTTCTGGCTCACGATAAGTGTCGGTCTAATGTTGATCAGTCTTATGTGCCATCCAGTACAACGTCGGCCCAGCCTATTAACGAAATATGGACTGTTACTTGCTCCCATCGTCTTGGTCTTGGTTATTCAAGCTAATAACATCAACGATCAGCTTGCCAAAGATGGTAAGTCTCTCTCTTCTAAGGAGCGGCAGCAGTTGCTCGCAAGCTATGAGTATTCGTATCGAGAGTTTCTACAGTTACCGATGCCGAGTATCGATGAAGTAACTACATACGTTGAGCTGTATCCGCAACAGCGTAAAGTCATAATCATGGGTAGTTATCAGTTGTCAAATCCGCATAAGGTACCAATTAAGAAGATGCTAGTAGGAGAAAACTGGCGTAAACCACTCAAGTACATAAAAGTGGAGCAAGCCGCACAAATGAGTTATGACAAGGTGCAAGGCCAACGTGTTTATAAATTCGATTCGGCTCTTGAGCCAGGCCAAAAAACAAAACTGCATTTCTCGTTAGAGTTGGAGCAAAGTGGATATCAAGAGATGAGTCACCATAAGGTTCTAACATCAGAGTTTGTTTATTTACGAGCTATTCCGTATTTTCCGGAGCTTGGTTATCAAACCATTCGTGAACTCAGTGATAATGATTTGCGACGTGAGTATGGCCTTAATCCTCATCCTGATCTAAGTACTGAAGACAAACTTCGGATGCGTAACAGTGCTCAAGATACTTATCAGTGGTCGCAGTTAAAGACGACAATTTCAGCTCCCGTGGGTTTTCAAAGTTTCAGTCAGGGAGAGTTGGTTGCCCAATGGCAGGAGAAAGGGCGTATCTATCGAAAATTTGAGACGACTTCTCCTGTGCGTCGCGTACAGGCATTTATTGCTTCACCTTCAAAGTTAGAGCAGCGCAAAATTGGGGATGTATTACTACAGGTAGCTTACCAGTCAGAGCATGATACCAATGTTGCTATGACACTTGACGCAATGCAACAGACTGTTGCGTTCTTATCTGAACATCTTGGACCATTTCCGGGCTCGACTTTAACACTTGTAGAGAAGCCTGACGCTGGGCCAACTGGCTATGCGTTACCACAGCTTATACTCATTGGCAGCCGCGTCGGCTTCAGAGCACGTCAGGATGATGGGCAACCTTTTAGTCAGGCTTATCGTCGAGCTGTTCATGAAACAGCGCATCAATGGTTTGGTCATCTTCTCGGGAATGGTGTTGAGCAAGATAGCGCATTTTTAGTCGAGTCCATGGCCAAGTATATCGAGTTAGTGATGCTTGAGCGGCATTACGGAAGCGATGCAATGCGTGCGCTTGTTGATTATGAGCGAGAACGTTATATGCACGCTGAAAATTACAACAACCAGCCAATGGTAAGCTTAATTAGTGCGGAAAGCCCACACGATAGGTACTCACGCGCTACCTTAGCATTTGCCGAACTAAGAGGGGTCATGGGAGATCAACCGATTATGGCAGCACTTTCAAAGGTGGCTAAGAAGCATCAATACCCGCAAAAACCTGCAAGCTCGCTGGATTTTGTGAGCGCGTTGATTAAGCAGGTGCCGGAACATCAAGCTTTAATCGAAAAATTACTGGTGAAACCTATACCAATCAGTAATTGGTTTCACAAAAATCCATAACAAACATTGTATAAGCTAATTTAGAGAGCTCATTTCGAGCCCAGAAAGGCGATAATTATGAAAAGGTTAGTATTAGTTAAAATTATGCTGCTTACATTGGTATGTTCTCATCCCATTTACGCTGACGATCTTGATTTAGCAGCAAGTGCAATGATGCAAGGTAATTATGATTTTATGAGTAAGTTGTTAGATGATAAAAGCCTTTCATCCGACATCAGACTTCTCGAACTCGAAATTGTTTATCATATTCTTCAAGATGATACTGATACAGCAATTAATAAACTAGAAGCTTATCTGGAACAAAATAGTCGTAATGCTGCTGCACACGCTTTTGCAGGAGAGGCCTGGCGAAGTATTGGTCATCAGGTCAATATTTTCCGAAAGGGAACATATTATGACAAAGCAGTGGACGCAAAGTTACTCGCTGGAACAGCTGATAATACAAAGCCTAAATATATGGTCATGCGGGCATCAGCGTTGGGTCAAAATGGCATGCTCGAAGAGCAATACGATCTAACTAATGAGATTGCTGCTCTTGATAAAAAGTGGGGCTTCGTTGCACGAATTAATCTATCTCAAAATATAGAAGCATTTGAAGAAGGGAAGGATTTATCCGCACTTGCCACAACAGCTTATCCACATGATTTTTTTATAAACGAGAGAGTTGCACAATTTTATTGGACTCTAAGTGATTATGCCCAGGCTCAGAAGCATTTTTTGGCTGCTTGTAGAAATCACCCAAGAAGCGGTTGGTACGATAATATGAAGTGGCTATACGCTTGTAACCTCGTTGTCCGTTTCGTTGAAGAAGATTCTCTGGCGCCGGAGGCCGGCATTGAAGCCCTAACATTGCTTTTAAATGAATTTACATTGTTTACTCACGACACCATTACCTATGCCGCTACACTGCTCAAGTTAGCAGAAGGTGACGATAAAGAATTTGCAATAGCATTTCTTAAGCGTGTTATCAAACATTCTAACAATCAGCAGCTTATCATTGATGCTCAGAGGCTGTTAAGTTCTCTAAGTGGATAAAAAGTTGCTCCTTGATACATGTACTTTTTCATCTCCAGGTATCGATTTTAATCATTATTTTGTTGAAGACCAATAGGCTAACCTTGTGGCTAATACAAATACCGAAAGAGATTAGCTGTGATTAATATTGAGTTTTTTCATGACGCTGTTTGTGGTTGGTGCTACTTACTTTCACCAAGATTACGTCAAATAGCAGAAAAATATCCTGTAAAGATTGTGCATCGAGCATTTGTTCTGCAACGTAATGAAAGTGAGATGATTGCCCGATTCGGTTCAATGAAGCAAGCCAAGCAAGAAATTTTGCAGCACTGGCAAACCTGTCAGCGCTATGCAGAACACCCTGAGCTTATCAATATTGAGGGCATGCGTGACGCTTCATTTAATTACCCCACCGGCTATCTTGCTGCTGTTTATGCCAAGGCCATAGAGCAGCTTGGTGGACAAGAAGCGCATTGGGATTTTTTTGATGCAGTGCAGCGAGCACACCTCTGCGAATCGAGAAATATTGCCGATGCTGATGTTCTTAATGCAATTGCCATAGCCCATGGCTTTTCCTATGCACAAGTCAAAGCGGCAGTCGATTCTCCAGATGTGAAGCTGGCCGTTTTGAACGATAAACGACGAGCTGTTGAGTTTGGTATTTCTAGTATTCCTTCTTTGATTATTAACGGCTCTCAGCTTGTATCACAGACTTTGACAGCGGCTCAATTAGAACAGCTAATCAGCTCTTTAATGTCTTCACCACATCAAGAGGTAGTAGAGGAGGCTTTATGAATACCTTATTAATTGCAATTTTATCTGCCGGTTTGCAAGTGTCATCCGGTCAGTTTGTTGGAACCAGCCCATGGGGACAGAATGATGAAGTCGGTCGGTTAAATATGATGACTCCGGAGCGTCAGGCCAGTGTAATGTCGCAAATTGATGCATCACAGGTTTATGACCTGTCAGTAGAGTATTTTGTTGGCATGCCAAGTTGGCAAGCCGCAGGTGATCCTCACTATCAGTTCTGGATGACTCACACACCGCGCGGTGCAGTAGTTGATAATGTGCTAGACATGGGCGAAAAGATAAACCGCCATGTCAGCTATTCTGGCAGTGCGTTTTCTATGTATAGCCATACTGGAACGCATATCGACACCTTTAGTCATTTCGGTTTGGATGGAGAAATTTACAATCACTTTAGTGCCGATGATTACCTTGGCGACAAAGGCTGGAAACGCAGTGGTGCAGAAACAATCCCGCCTTTGGTGGCCCGCGGTGTTTTGATAGATTTACCTAAGGCAAAAAATCTTGAGATGTTGGCTGACAATTATCGTGTAACTGTTGCTGATATCAAAGCGGCTTTAGAACTACAGCAAACAACATTACAGCCAGGTGATGTTGTCTTGATACGCACTGGCCGCATGAAAAACTATGAGCAAGCTGCTCAGTTTATGGAGCACTCACCGGGATTAGGAATGGCGGCAGCACAATTTCTTGCAGAAGAAGGGCAGGCGATGATCGTAGGTGCAGATAATCTTAGCTTTGAAGCTTTCCCATCGGAAGTTGAAGGTAATTATGTGCCAGTCCATACCTACTTATTGACACAGGTTGGAGTGCCGATTATGGAGCTTGTTAACCTTGAAGCACTTGCGGAAGCCGAAGTTTACGAATTCGCGTTTGTAGGTGGTTCACTAAAGCTACGCGGTGCAGATGCAGCTCCGTTACGTCCGCTCGCTTTCCCATTTAAATCAGACTCAGCTCTAGTTGATGAGGAGTAAGATATGTCTATTTTGGAAGCTCTAAACTGGCGTTATGCGGTACGTGAATTCAGCGATCGCAAGCTGTCAGATGATGTGATTGCTGCTCTTGTCGAGGCGACGCGCTTAAGCCCATCGGCCTATGGTTTGCAGCCCTACAAACTGCTGGTTATAAAGTCAGCAGAAGTACGAGCTAAGCTACTACCTTTTGCGATGGGACAAAACAAAGTACGAGACTGCTCACACTTATTTGTCCTGGCGAGGAACACAAAGATTGATGCGCAATTCATTGATCAACATTTTGCTCATGTAGAGAATGAGCGTGGTTTGGAACCCGGTGCACTAGCAGGCTTTACCCAACATGTAAAAGACGTGATGTTGTCACTTTCTAAGGAAGAGTTGGATCACTGGGCAGAGAAGCAGGTGCATATTGCACTGGGCAATTTGTTGACTGCAGCAGCAGTAAAAGGTGTTGATGCTTGCCCAATGGCTGGTTTCGAAAATCAAGGTTTTGATGAAATACTTGGCCTATCAGCACTAGGTCTAAGTAGTTCTGTTATTTGTGCTTTAGGTGAGCGTGCCGATACAGATACAAGTGCCGCCGAACCTAAAGTACGCCTACCAAGCGCAGAATTCAGTTTGGAGATCTAACTTATGTTATTGCTAATGGCGCTATTTGCTGGCGCACTCATTTCACTACAAGCAGGACTGAATAGCCAGTTAGGAGTTCTACTTAAGAACTCACTCATGGCAACTGTTGTCGCCTTTGTTATGAGTGTGTTAGTTAGTGGTATAGCGCTATTCAGCTTTACCAATCAATGGCCTGACTGGAGCGTCATTCGTACAGTTCCCTGGTATTTATGGCTTGGCGGTGTATTAAGTGCTACGGGTGTTGGCTTGTTTTATTTTTTGATTCCCAAAATGGGGGTAGGCGCTATGATGTCTTATGCCCTTACGGGGCAGCTTGTACTTGCGGTTGTTGCAAGTCATTTTGGCTGGTTTGGTTTGCCACAGATACCGTTGAATCAAACTAAAGTGATTGGGCTAGCAGCTATGATTGGTGGCTTAGTCTTATTAAATAGGTAAAGAGATGAGTAAGTTCGTTGCTAAAAATATTGCAAATATGATTGCTCTGTGGCGTTATTATGGGGCTGAGCAGCGTGGTGACTTGTGGTATTCCCACAGTTGGCCACATCGCGTCTGGCATGACTCACTGGATTGGTCCGAAACCTCAAAAGAATTGAATGTAGTTCAACTAAGCGCAAGTCAGCAGCTTGTAACACTATCAGCAATGATGGATGAAACTGAATGGCAGCCTCAAGATATGCGAAAGGATTTGCGACTGACCTTGATGCATCTGGAAATGCCTAATACCAGGCTTGAAGTTGATAAAGACTCTGAATTAGAACTACTTGATAGTACTGATACTGATGGAATTATATCTTTTGTTAAAATGTCTAGCGATGGGTTCGGTTACAGTATGGAACCCCAAGCCTTGCTACGAGCAGCTAAATTTTCGGCTGTGAAACTTGGATTTCTTAGAGTGAGTGGGGAACGTGTAGCAACGGTACTTTTACTCAAGCAAGATAATACACTAGGTATTCACCAAGTGGCTGTCCCGAGTGCATTTAGAGGTAAAGGTTATGCTACAGATATGATGCTTCACAGTATGCGTTGGGGGCAGACACAAGGAGCTCAATTAATCACTTTACAGGCCTCGGAGATGGGGCTGAACTTATACCGACGTTTAGGCTTCAAGGAGGCAGGGTCGATAACGTTTTGGAGGAAGGAATGCATCGAATATCCCTAGAGCAATGGCGCATGTTCATTGCGGTAGTTGATAATGGTGGCTTTGCCCAGGCAGGTGATGCACTTTATAAAACGCAATCGACAATCAGTCATAGTATTAAAAAACTAGAGAATACAGTAGGGAAGCAACTATTCGAGGTGGTAGGTCGCAAAGCGGTACTCACGCCCTATGGTGAAAGTCTGCTCGCTGCAGCACGAACACTCGTGACTCAGGCAGATGCATTAGAGCACGATGCCATTTCTCAACAAAGTGAAGTCCGTACAACCTTCAACTTGGCGGTCGATATTTTATTCCCCACGAACCTGTTGTGGTCAGCTCTTGATAAGCTTACTTCTGAGCACTCAGAGCTAAATATCCAATTACATGAAACCGCTTTGTCACGCTGCGGCGAACTATTAGATGATGGTACTGTTGATGTTGGCATAGCCAGTTCAATACCAAAAGGCTATATCTCACAATTAGCATCGACGATTGATCTTTACGCAGTCGCGCACGAAGCACACCCACTAGCAAACGGAAAAAGTCATACTCTCAATGAACTTGAACAGCATCGCCAACTTGTCATTAGAGATGCAGGTTTACGTGGCAATATTAACTCTGGTTGGCTAGGGTCAGCAAGCCGCTTAACAGTGAGTAATTTAGAACAAGCGTGGCAAGGTGTTCAGCAACAGCTTGGTTTCGCCTGGTTACCCGCCTGGTTTTTAGAGTATAAAAATGCCTCGAATGTAGTGAAGCTTAAGCTTGATACCGGCCATATGCGTACTGTAGCGTTACAACTTGCGGTGCGTCCCGAATTAGCCTCAAGCGAAATTGTGAAATCTTTTGTCAGCTATTTATCGGAAAAATAAAATGAATATTAAGATTATAAAATTATCAGCAATCTGACAGTCAGAGCTATTTAGTGGAGCAGTTATGATCAAGCTTGGAATTGTTTATTTTAGTGTCACTGGCACAACAGAGTTACTAGCTCACGAGATTGAAAGAGGCGCTAGCTCAGTCAAGAAAGTTGAAGTTCAGAGCTTTCGTATCAATAAAAAACAGCTTGTTGACGGACGTTTTGTTGACCAGAACATGTTAGCTCAATTAGACACTTGTGATGCCATTATCTTTGGCTCGCCGACTTATATGGGCGGAGTTGCCAGTCAGTTTAAAGCCTTTGCCGACGCCACCAGTGAGCTTTGGTGCGAACAACTGTGGGCCAATAAGTTAGCGGCAGGTTTTACCTGTGGCAGTGCACCGAATGGCGATCAGTCCAGCACACTACATTACTTTTTCACTTTGGCCTGTCAACAAGGAATGCTATGGGTGAGTATCGATGCGGCGCATGGTTATACCAAAAAACACTTAAATCGCTTGGGAAGCCAGCTTGGCGTGGTTGCACATGTGAGTGGCGATGGCTTACATGAGGTAGACAAGGCGACAGCACAGTACCTAGGTCAGCGAGTTGCTGAACTGGCTAAGAAATTGAACCAAAGTGAGTCACTATGAAAAAAATCGCAGTTTTCGGTAAGCCAGGAGGGGGCAAATCAACTTTCAGTAAGGCATTATCCATAAGTACCGGTATCCCGCTCTATCAGCTGGACTCTATCGTCTACAGGAGTAACGGTGAATTTGTCGACCGTGTAACTTTCGATGAAAAGCATCAGCAGATACTTGCGTCTGATAGTTGGATACTAGATGGGTTTGGGCCGATTAGTGCATTTAACGAGCGTTTGAAAGTTGCCGATATACTCGTTTATGTAAACTTGCCTTATTCGGTAAGTTACTGGCTGGTTACTAAGCGACTTTTAAAGGGTATGTTTGTGAAACCTGAAGGTTGGCCTGAGGGAAGTTCAATCATTAAGGGGTCTTTGGCAAGTTACAAAGCTTTACGAATGAGTCCTAAATTCTGGAACAAAGATTTCGAGCGTCAATTAGATGCAAAATATTCGACAAAGTCAGTTTATATTATTCGCAGTCTAAAATCGCTTAATCATTTTGTGAGCGAGATAAACATCTAGCATTTTTGTGTAGTGAAGCTAAGCTAAGCCTTGGTCCATCATGGCCAACGCTCTATATCAGGCCCTATCTGAATAAATTTACGAAGGGGCAAGGTAACACAGTAGGATACCGAGTGTTGATTTGCGTCCCGTTCGCAAAAAGATAGCTCAAAAAAATATCTGGGTGCTCTAAGACGAAGCATTTGATGAGTTCAAAGACTTCAATCACGCTTACAGTATTCCAGGCTACCATTTTACAGAGTGATTTAGCCGTTTGCTGACACTGATAACTTAATTAGGCGATGCAAAGATCTGAGGTTAACGCTAATTGGAGTCGAAATGAAAGTTTTGCTTATTGAAGATAATGGGGTGCTTGCTCGGCAAATTACTGAGTTTATGGCAAACAATGGTGTAGTTGTTGATTATGCGATGACGGCTCGGCATGGCACATATCTCGCACTAAGTGAAACTTATGATTTGGTAATTGTGGATGTGATGTTACCTGACGAAAACGGCTTTGAGGTGACCAAAACGATTAAAAAAAAATCAGCCATCCATCTTCCTATTCTTATGCTTACCTCGCGCGATGCGATAGCGGATAAAACTGAAGGGTTTGCTGCTGGTGCCGACGATTACCTAACGAAACCCTTTGATTTGCAAGAGTTGCTTCTAAGGTGTCGGTCCTTGTGTCGACGACATCAGTTGTATCAGCCAAAAGTACTGACGGTAGGGCAACTGACAATAGATAGCGTCTCACGAGTAGCTCATAGGGATGGCCGGATGCTCCATCTCGGACAGATCCCATTTCAAATTCTCGAAACTTTAATTGAAGCGTATCCACAGCCGGTTAGTCGGGCTTTATTGATCCACAGAATTTGGGGTAATGAGCCCCCAGAAACGGATGCTCTGAAATCCCATATTTATCAATTACGACACATTCTCGACAAAAACTTTGATTATCCGATGCTGAAAACAGTTACCAACCTGGGTTATCGGCTGGATTTGGGTGCGGCTGATGAAGCGTAGTATTCGGCGAAAAGTACTTCAATTACTAATTTCATTTACTTGTATGTTATCGGTCATGTTTGCTGCTATCGCCTTTGTCGTGAGTTTTGCAACTGAAGATAAAGTAATTGAAAATGTACTTAATGAGGAAAGCGACTACTTGCTACAACAGTATCAAGACGGATTGAATTTAACACCAAGGCTCACCAATGTAGTTGTATTCCCACCCGATAGGGCAATGCCTTATGAATATCAAGAGTTATTAGCTGCTGTATCACCTATTGAGCGAGAGGTGACTGACAAGAAACAACAACATTGGCACATTAAAACCTTAGTGCTGCCTGATGGGAGATATGCCTATATTTTTCTAAATGCGACCACTTGGCTTGCACTCCCTTCATTGAAAAATGAAATAACCATTCTTTTACTCGCACTGATGGCATCATCGATCTTTATTGCATTTGCTTTCGCTTATGCATTAACCCGTAAAATTACATCACCACTAGTCCATCTTTCAGAACTTTTGTCGACGCAACCGCAGAAGATTGCTACATCGAAGATGCTTAAACGTGACGACGAAATAGGGCTTCTCGCAAGGACGTTTCATCGAACGCTATCTTCGTTACAAAGCGCCCTTGACCGTGAGAGTGACTTTACCCGAGACGTGGGGCATGAGCTTCGTACGCCGATAGCTGTAATAAAAAATTTCTTGACGTTCCAGCGTCACCGAACGTTACAGCCGGAAGAGCTCGCTGAGTTAGAGAGACAAATAGAGTATGTGGGTAACTGTGTACAGTCGTTAATGGCTTTGGCGAGAGCAGAAGGGGTTGAAAAAGAGTCTTTTTTGTTACGTGCTGTCCTTGAAGAAACGCTTATGAGCACTCTGAGCCCCGAGCAACTGGAAGCTTTCGAGTTTCAGATTGAAGTGCCCTATGAGCTAAAAATAACAGCACATAAGGAACTGTCCATTGTTTTGATCCGAAACCTATTAAATAACGCCGTAAATTATGCACGAAGCCCTAAGTTAAAAATAGAAGCGACAAAAGATTATTGGCGCTTCAGCAACCATGCAAAATCGTTGCCAGACGCGCCTTTGTCGCGCCATAGCAAAGGATATGCGAGTAAGGGAATAGGGCAGGGACTGTATTTAGTCGACCGAATTGCTAAAGCACAAAACTGGGATTGTGACTGTATTTTAGCTGATGACACATTCACTGTTACTCTTTATTGGGCTAATTAGTTCGAAGATCCCCATTACTACGTCACCTAAATTTTACCTGGTTCGGGGTAGACTTCACTGTCAATTTATTGGTATCAAATTGGGTAAGAACTATGAAGAAAATGTTAGTAATTATTTTTCTACTCCAACTGTCAGGGTGCAGCTTAGTGAACGTCATAAAAATGCGTTCGGAAAATGACAGCATTCAACCAGTTTGGGAGGGTGATCAACAGCAATATGTCTTAGATACGACTTATATAGGGGTAAAACCCCATGTGATGATGTCGGTTGATGGTCAAGCCACTCTTCTTATGCACATTGATACTGGGCTCTCGTTTTCGATGTTATTCGATACAGAGAAAGTACGAAACATGGCGCTTGAACGAGATTATGAATTGCCAATTTTTGGCTGGGGTAATGAGGAGTCATCCGTGGGGTTTAAAACAGAGGTCGCGGAGGTAAATGTTGGTCCCGTAAGAGTTCCAAGCTTTAGCTTCGCAGTGGTTCCTGTAAGTCAAAGCCAATATTTTCTGTCTGATAAAGAAATGATTTTCGACGGTGTGCTAGGTAACGATTTCTTACAACACTTTGCATGGATTTTTGATTATAAAGCAGAGCAAGTCACAATTTCAAATGTTCCATTGGCGCAAGGTCCAGAGTCAACCATTGTTAGGTTCGAAACAGGTTCACGAAAGATTAGCATTCCGGTTACGCTGGATTTCGGTGACGAGCAACAGAGTGACATCGATGTCAAGATTGATACAGGTAGTCGCCATTATCTTAAGATTAACACCGCCTATGTTGAGAACCGGGAAATTCGACTTCCTGCTCCAATGATAAATGCTGCAGATTTTGGTTTAAGTGGTAAAGCGACTCATCAAAGGTTTCGGCTTGATAAATTGCATATCGGCGACCTTAAGCTGAATGGTGTTAAAACCAATTTAATTTATGCAGAAGACGAGGACGACTTGAATGTCATTGGTAGTGCGTTATTTGCACATTATATCGTCGGTATTGATTATTTCGAACAAACGATTAGCTTAAACTCATACCCTAACCACACATTTTCGAGTCGTTTCAATCTATCAGGTCTTGAACTAAGGGAGCAAATCGATGGAAGCTTCATTGTAAGAAGCATTGCTGAAGGCTTCCCTGCTGAGTCATTGCAGATTGAGGTTGGAGATGTCATTGAGAGTATGAATAGTGTACCCACCAGCGAAATAAGTACATCAAACTGGCTGGATATTGCGAGCGTGCCAGGAGAGTTGACCCTTTGCATGCGGGACAAAACCTGTGTGGATATTTCATTGAGAAATATTCCGGGCTATTCGATTCCTTGACCAGAATGGGTGTTTTTTAAAGTTTAGCACTACTCAGTTCTTATGATGAAATGTCTGTGAATAAATCTATTAATTGTTTTTTTTACCTAAGTTTTACCCTCTATTGGATAGACTCTAATATTCAATAATTAGGAGAAATCACAATGATCAAAAAACTATTTATCAGTTCAGCAATACTAATCTTACTTCTGGTTGGTAGTTTTTATGGAATGAAAGTTTGGATGAAAAGCCTCATACCCGACAAAACATATTATGAGACTCTTAAAAAGACTACAAAGAGTGACCTTGATTACCTTACCTCTAACACACCAGAGTATCGTGGAAAAATTCTAGCCGTGGTTACAAATGTAGGAGATATGGGTGAGCAGCTCTCTGCAGGATTTGAGTTAACCGAACTGGCTCGCGCCTATTGGGTATTTACTGCCAATGGCTTTGAAGTAGATATTGCGAGCCCCGATGGCGGGCATCCTCCTAGCGTTCTCGATGCGGATGATATGGGTGCTTACGATTACGCTTTCCTAAATGATCCTGCTTCCCAAGCTAAGCTTGAGAATTCAATAGCGTTGGCCGATATAGAGCCGATGGATTATGAGGCTGTATACTTTGTTGGTGGTAAAGGCACGATGTTTGATTTTCCAGAAAATAAGGATATACAGCGTATTGTCAAAGCGCTTTATCAGGAGAGTCGTGTCATCAGCGCTGTTTGCCATGGTCCCGCTGCCTTATTGAATGTGCGATTGGATGATGGACAGTATTTGCTTACTGGCAAAAAAGTAACAGGCTTTACAAATCAAGAAGAGCTCTTTCTGATTCCAAATGCGAACGAGGTCTTTCCATTTTTACTCGAAGACATGCTTGTAGAGCGAGGTGGAAACTTCGTGAGTGGTGCACGTTATTTAGAGCACGTAACACAAGATGGACAACTCATAACAGGTCAAAATCCTTGGTCAGTATGGAAAGTTGCTGAATTAGTCGTTGAAGAGCTGGGTTATGATCCAAAACCTAGGCCACGAACGGAGGAGGAATATGCGATTGAGCTACTTATGATATATGAAACTGAGGGATATGAGGCAGCTCATAAATCGATTTTAGAGTCGCCTCATGCTTATCAAAATGTTACTATTTTATCGCATGCATTAGTATCGATAATGGACTTCGAAGCATCCAAAGGAATCGAATTATTGAGGTTGGCTAATTCTTTAAAAGAGCGGTAGTTTAATTGATTTGTCCTTTTTTCTTTATCATGAAGTCAGATGCTTTTTCAAGAAACTCATGACATGTTATAGACACAAGCCATTATATATTATCTTAGTTACGTAGCCCGTATCTTGACATATAGTAAATGTACCAAGCAACAAGCCTGAAGGAACAGTTGATTTTCGTGGCCTCGCATAAAATGGATAAAGCGACAGCCAACTATTTGGCTCAGCGAGTTACTGTGTTGGCCAAGAAATTGAACCAAAGTGAGTCTATATGAAAACGTTGTCCGCGATAATCCTATTGACCTTATCTTCTATGGTTGCCGCAGAGCCACCAGAAATTCAGGTGAACAAGCTCGCAAGTGAAGTTTATTTGCTAAAAGCATCTAATTACAGCACAAATATTGGCGTTATCAAAAAGGGACGAGATATTCTGCTTATTGATCCTATGCCAGGGAGTGGGAATATTCCTGAGTTGTATCGAAAGATCGAAGAAAAGTTTAGTCCAGAGACTATTGTGATTATTAACACTCATGCTCATGAGGATCATTCTGGCGGGAATAGCTTCTTTTCTGATAATGGTGCGGTTGTTCTCAATTCAAATGAAAACATTGTAGGTGTCAAATCAATTCCAGTTCGCTCCCATAGTACCTCGGACAATATTTTTTGGCATAAGGCGAGTAATATTATGTTTGTAGGGGATATCTACGATACTAGCTGGCATCCAACATTTTATGCCGGTGGAATCTCCGGGTTTACCGAGGCAATGAGCTCTGTTCTTGCGCTTGCCGATGACGACACTGTGATTATTCCCGGCCATGCTCAACCCACTGGAGTTGAAGCACTTCAAACCTACAAGCAAAGCACAATCGAATGGGTCGCTCGAGTCAAGGAGCTAAACAAACAAGGTCTAACAGTTTCAGAAATAAGAGCAGACAAAACAATTGAAAGCCTTTTGCGTTACTTTGCTCAGAATAATGAGCAAAGCGTTCTCCCAGAAAAGGCTGTTATTCGTTTTATTGAAAGAACATTAAGCGTTATCGAAAAATAAGATTGATGTCCGTCAACCGTTCGATTTAGTCAAAGACTTATGAGGGGACTTTTGTAGCAGAATGGATTCTGGGTTTATCATGTATACGGAAGAAGATATGGTTAAATGGAATCTAGTACTATTATAAGAAAAGAAACTCTCATCAGCCTCGCATGAAAAGGAAGTTGAGCGTAGTCTAATGCTAATGCTTTTTACCAAACTTAGCAATAGACAGTGCCCTATATTACATCCGTGCGACCCTCTACATAACGCAGTAAAAGTGTGTAGAGTTTCGCAGCTCAGAAAGGCTCAACTGAAAGAACATCATTCACATAATGAATTAAGTAAGGTTCAAACTCATCGTAGCGTTCTAGTACGCGTATTAGGTCATGTACCTCATGAGATTTTACAATAGTTTCAGTGGAACTCCCCTCGCTTGCAAGCCTTTGAACCAAGTCGTTAAAACGTTCATAAATTCCGAAAAAGCTGTTTAATTCTTGCACGGTGCTGCTCACTTTCTGCCCTCTATTACCTGGCACATAGAGAGTTGGGTCAGGCTGTTTGGCAACAAAATCACGTAATGCGTCGAGATGTGCAGGCCAACCATTTTCCCCGGCGTAGATAAGCCAGTCGTTACGTATCGCGTCACCGGCGAAAACTATTCCGCTGTTTTCTAATGTAATGAAAGCATGGTCGAGAGTGTGTGCAGCTGAATGGGTCATACGAATTGTCTCAGTACCGACACCAAGTACAAGTTCATCCGAAAAGCTTATGTCGACTGCAATTTCTTTAGCGGTGAGATTTTCATGCCCAATTATGATAGCTCCCTTATCTTTGAAGTAGGAACTACCATGATGGTGAAAGGGATCTGAATCGATAACCAACACGGTCTTAATGGGCTTGCTACTAATATGCTTGACCAATTCTTCAACGGCTTGCGCATTCTGTCGCATCATTGATGAAATCAAAACAACTTGATCCCTGCCCACGACGATACCAAAATTTATCCGTGTTGAACCAAAGGCCTGGCTTGCAATGATTACATGCTCATTAATTCGATTGATCTCGAATAATTCACCATCAATTTCAAGTTCTGATGCGAATGAAGCGGTTTGGCAGAATGCAAGTATAAAGATTGCAAGGTATGAGACCTTGAGTTTTTTAAATCGACGGAGTAACGTCATATTGACACCTATAAAGTTAAGGTTTGAAAAGAATACCCAAATGTTCAAGCGCCCGCTATTCCTCGCATAATTAACAAATAACATGCGCTAATAAAAAATTTTTAATCAGCGAAACAGATTTTATTATTATCTAAATCCCTAACATACGCGGAAAAGCGCGGTCCTCGCTGGTTTGGCTTACCTTCACAGGTAGCACCTAGTTTAAGCGCTTTGTCGTAAAGTCTCTCAACTTCTTCAACCGTTCCAACACTAAAACCCACCATAGTACCGTTTCCGTTGGTAGCGGCTTTTTCATCAAACGGAATGGCAACAGCAAAGGCAAAATCACTTCCCAACCAATAGGTCATTCTCTCTGATGCTATAACCTTATTAAGTTCGGTCTGTTCGAACAGCGCATCGTAAAATTGCGTTGCAGCTTTCATATTGTTTGTACCAAACACAAAATAATTCATTTTCAATGTTGTACACTCCTTATAGTAGTTGCGAGATAACCTGTCCCCAACGATGCAACTCATATTTTGATAAGTTATTCTTTTCATTCGCTCGGCTTAGCACATTTAACGTGCGACATATCACGCTTAGGTTCTTAAATTAATGTTTCAGATAATTCAGTGATAAATACACTCAATGATATAAGAACGTCCCCCAGGTTGAGAATTCATCAGCTACCGCTTCTTCAGGGAAAAAGAATTCGGCCCATTCATCGTTATGTTTTATAGCACTTACGCCAAACATCATATGTAATACCTTGCCTGGAAATTTTTTTCTCGATATTTGAACTTGCCTATGAGTCCCTCTCGAGAATTTGGGATTCTTTCTATTTTCTTGGTCTTCAAGGCCAGCATATGGAACCCAAAAGCCTGCGTAATCATTGAAACCAAACTCTTTAGATGTTGTTTCCCATCCTCTATCTGAAAGCACTTTCTCGCCCATTTGCGCTGAAAGGTGATATTTATGTGGCAAGCCTCCCTCTGAACCTTTAATGTAAAGATCTAATACCGTAATATCCTCAGCTTTTCCTTTAGCGCAAATATATAAATAGTCTTCATCGTACATAAGATAAATATATGCCTGTGCAGGCAACGCTATCTCTGTCGCAGATTGCCACTCATCATTACCACAGTAACCATCCAGTAGTACGGTTTTATTAGACGGCTTTATAGCAATACCTGGAGACGCAACAACGTCACAAATAAATCCACTAAGGACCGTGCTCAGCAGTAGTGCTTTTAATAATGACTTCATAATTTTCCACCCTAGGTTGATACTAAAAACCACTGGTCTACTATTTAAATTGAACAAAATAAGAACTAACTTCAGTCGCGCATGTTGTACTCAAGGCTGCCGTTGAACATAGTGACTTTACCTGCTGGAGAGGTTGAAAATTTAATTGAACGACGCAGCGAACCTAGGTTAACGACAAAGTTATTTGCCTTGTCTGTAACTGTGTACATTGGGCCAGATAACACGCCGTTGCGAACCCATACTTCGTTAGCATTCTTATAAACAACGATTTCAGGCCATCCATCTTTATTAGAGAATGTACCAAGGCGCTCTTGCCAGTCTTGAGAAAACACGACGCGGTCGTTGCGATCGAGCGCACTGGATTGTTCCTGTGCGAAGCTCTTCTCAAACCCTTCGAGTTCTTCAGTAAAACGTGTCT
This sequence comes from Kangiella sp., assembly GCA_048268505.1. GTDB lineage: Bacteria > Pseudomonadota > Gammaproteobacteria > Enterobacterales > Kangiellaceae > Kangiella. Next base: position 588,945 of record JBLWVK010000001.1, read on the forward strand.
GAGCTAAATCAGGCGCAGTTACTAAGTTATAGGCAAGGTTGGCCGCCAGGTGTGGGAGTACGTAACCACGCTGGTCATTAAAAAAAGCCACCACAGCTACACCTTCTTCAGGCATAAATGATGCGTGAAAACTAATTCCAGCATAACCTCCAAAGCGCGTAAGGATACGGCTGCCGTGATAGTCAGCGATGTCCCATGCGAGACTGTAGCCTGTGCGCTCGTAGGTAAAGTATCGTTTGTTTTGATTTGTTGTGGGCTTGTGTAAGGGTTCAAAAAAATCGGCAGACGTTGAAAGTTCTTTTCCCTGGTTAAGGTTGAACGTAAGCCACTTCGCCATATCCGACAGAGTTGAGATATTACCACCAGCGGCATGTAAGGTTGCATCAGTTTTAAAAAGTCCTGTGCGTATAACCTCACCATTCTTATCAACTTCGATACTTGGCAAGATAGTGTCAGCCGGAAAGTCACTTAACATTGAGCTGGTGTCTTGCATGCCAAGAGGTGAAAACACCTTTTCTGTCATGAGGATTTTCCAACTCTTACCAGTTACTTTTTCCATTGCGCGGGCGGCTAAAATAGGCCCGGTATTGGAGTAACGAAACACACCTGATGGAGCAATCATGGTTTCAGTATTGAGCGCATTAACCAGTTCATCCTCTGTCTCATAACCCAGAAAAGCGGTTTTAAATGTGTGCATAATACTAGTAAAGCCCGCGGTATGATTCAGTAACTGAGTTACAGTGATAGCTTGTGTGTTTATCTTGGGATTATTGATCTCTTCAGCTAAGTACTTGTGAATGGGAGCATCAAGTGCAAACCTACCTTCTGAATCCAAAACTTGAGCTAAGGTACCGGTAAAGGCTTTGGTATGGGAAGCAATGAGAAATGGAGTTTTTATTGTAAGCCCATTTGATTCGGGGGTGGAGCCTTTCTCATTGAGGGTGTATGAGTAGCGAAGGCCGCTGTTGTCGATTACTGCAAGCAAAAAGTCTCCTTTGAGTTGATAGTCATGATAGAGACTTTCGATAGTGCTCGGGAGTCTTCGTTCAAGCTGTGTAAGCTCAGTATTAGTGATACCGCCTGCTTGTGAGCTACTGGTTGTAAAGAGTATCGCGCTTATGGCTGCAGTAATAATTGTTGATTTCATGGTTTGTTACCAAATTTTCAGTTGTAGGTATCTATTAAGAAACATCGTAACTATGTTTTGGATGCACAAACTTAGACGTCTTGTGAGGATAGAAGCATGGCACTCATTAGTCCTGCAATTATTACGCTCGCGACAACCAACGGTGACTGTGTGAAAAAAGTCACGATGGGATGCCAAGCCTTAGCACTATAGAAAAAAAGCAGTAAAGCTGCAGTACAACCAGCACCAATCGTTGATAGCGCTAAAATACGCTGACGAAGCTTACTTTTTCGCTGAATTTTGTTAATGACAGTAGTGACAAAATACTCGTCAGTTTCAGTTAGCTCATAAGCTAATAGATTCTTATAATCTTGATCAGAAGGGGAGGTCATGATTTTCTCCTTGATTGTGATTGCTGTACCCACTCGGTAAGTTTTAGCTTGCCCCGATTAATATGTGACTTTACCGTACCCAGAGGCAGCTGTGTCACGTCAACAATTTCTTGATGACTCATGCCTGCGCTGTAGGCAAGGGTCATACAGGTTCGCTCTGTCACAGAAAGTTGTGCCATAAGTTTTTCTATAAGTAACTCTTGCTCCACCCAATCACGGGTTGATGGAGCAAGAACATCGTCTGTGAGTGCAACTTCAGTGTGGTGATGAGACTTTCGCATTTCATTTAGAAAGCTACGGTAAGCGATACTGTGCAGCCAAGTGCTAAAACTAGCTTCAGCACGGAACGTTGAAAGTTTATCGTATGCAGAGATAAATACTTGCTGAGCAATATCGTCAGCCAAAGCTGTATTTCCACCCGTTAGCCTTCTTAAAAATTGTCGAATAGACTGTTGATGGTTGCGTACTAACGTAGCAAATGCATGATGGTCATCGTCCACTAGAACGCGGCTGATAAGTGTTTTATCATTCATCTTTGCTTAACAGTACGAGAGTGCAAAATGCTAAGCCAACAAACAATGGAAACACACCAACTATGGTTCCAAGAATAAGGTTACCGCCAATAAGCCCACTTACCAAAAATGCCAGTCCTAGTGAGGTTAAAATTAGCCCCTTACGTATATCACGCTTACGTTGGTCTATGTTTACACCAAGCTGTTGTAATAAGTCTGGTGACAGCCTTCCTCCGTTGTCTAGATGTTTTTGTAAGGTGTTATGTAGTTTCTTTTTCTCTTGTGCACCTAGTAAAAGCATAGTGATAACAACTAGTGCAATACAAATAATGCCAATGATGGGTATCCAAAGTTCTGACATAAGGTCTCCTCAATAGTGATTTCGTATTAACCAATACTAGTTAGACGTTTCAATGATCTGATTTAGATGCACAAATTTTTATAAACCAAGATTATTACGTAATTTACGAGTTTTGTCGGCTAGGATTGGTTGATTGCCCCGCTCAAACTCTGCAACTATTTGTTCTATAAAGTAGGACTTATGTTCTGAATCACTGTTGCGCCAGTGTTGTTCCGCTAAATCAAATTTGCCTGCTTTTGTGTAGATTCTAGCTGCTGTGGTCGCGAGTTCGGAGAACTCGGCTGAGCTTGATTCTATGCCATATTGAGCCTTGCGCTTTTTAAAGAGCTCTGTTAATTCTTGAGGTGTATAGTCGCGGCGACTAAATTCAGCATAACTTGGCATATGATAGCTTTGGAAAGTTGCCAATAATGCGTCTCGTAACCCTGGTATTAATACCGATTGATGATTTTCTTGTGGATGTGAGATGATGGACAAGCTCGCTTTGCTGTCAGCAGATTCCCAAAGTGGTTGATAGAACTCCATGAGCCGATGTTCCTCATTACCAAAAACTACGTAATGCTCTGTATTTAGACGTGGATTTGGCAGGCTTGATGGGATATCCCCCACCGATTCAAAGACTGGAGACAAGCTGATCAGAGTGGAAAATGGGTTTTCCTGAAGGGCCAGGGAGTTCATTAGCCCACCAGCTGTGTACGAGAAGCCGATTACAGTTTGCTGATTATGAGTTCGATATTTATTTGATATTTGCTGTGTAAGGTCGGTTGTAAGCCACTGTCTTAATTTATTCCGATCGCTTGTCACATTTTGATAGAGCTTATCAATCTTGACATCGACAATAATGCTCTCCGGGATGTCATGAAACTTCTCGAGCTGACGAATGGCGTCTTGTGCATCTGTAAAATAGTCACCCAAATAGAATGAGCTGCTATCAATGAGATATACAACTGGATAAGATCTCGATTCACTTTTTGCGTAGCTTATTGGTAGATGTACAACATATTTGAAGTTGTCACTCATTGATAGCACTTTAGCCTGACTTGGTACTGTATAAAAGTACCAAGGGAGAAATAAGGTGAGAGACATTATGGAAAGTATTTTATATTTCATCTGCAATCTTCTCTTTGGTGGATTCAAACTCGAACAACTCGACATCGTTATATGTAATTTCAATAACGCAACAGTTAGCTTTGACAAAAACACTATCTGCTCCTATTGTACTTTCCACTACGCATCGCTGCGATTGGAGTACCCTCAATTTAGTTAAATCTGTTTTTGTTTTCTTAAGTATTGAGGCTAATGCAATACAAGAATTGCCATTAACAGGATCCTCAGTAATACCTAACTGCGGCGCAAACATCCGTCCTATATAGGTGTTTGACTCGGTTGTTGATGCATAAGTAAAGAAAGACTCTATTTGTGGATAAAAATCGTTTATAACCTCAAATAGAGAGGCATCAATGGAATTGATCTGCTTTTCGTAAGCATACTCGATCATTAGACGCAGCTTGTGACTGGCAGTGGTTACAGACCAAAGTGATACCGCGTCTGAAAATTGAGTGTGTATGTTAATACTCACAGCTTGACCAATGGCTTCATCTGAGAGTAGGGGGACTTCAATTGCTAATTCATCATTAATATTTTGGAGCGCTAATACCTTGCCATCAAAATACAAGCCTACAGTCTGTCCTTCTAGCTGCATGACATAGCAAGCCGCAAGGGCTGCATGCAAACAAGAGTGCATTTCACACAAGGGCGAAAATATCCGTAAGGTTGCCCTGCTGCTCTGCAGGTGTATAAAAGCCACTTCAGAAAGACCGCTGGATGCTGCAATCGATTGCATTTCGGTAGCCGTCAACACTTTGTTTGCGAGGTAAATAAGGCAATGATTACCTGTATTAGGAGCGTTTGAAAATACGGCGATACGATAACTTTTCAATATCTTTCTCTCTCAATAATGAGGTAAATAAAATCAGTGCGGCACCAATATAAGTACTCAAAGTCATAGATTGATCTAAGAACAAAAGCCCTAAAATGCTCGAAAAAATTATTCTCGAGTAGTCGACGGGTAGAACTTTTGCTGCAGGTGCCAAGGAAAAGGCTTTCGCCATAAATATTTGTGCTACATAGAAAGCAGAACCGATCGCGAGTAGCCAGAAGAGCTCTGTATAAGAGGGAGTTTCCCATCCATCAATCGCCAACAATGCAGAAATAGGCAGCATAACGAGGTATGAAATATATAAAATATTTTGTGGTGATTCAGTGTTGGATAAGCTTTTGACAGAAACATACGCCACGCCCGTCATAAAGGCTCCAAATAGTGCCGCTGCGTAGCCAATCGTGTCACCGTCAGCACTGAAACCGGTAATTATGAGCACCCCGGTAAAGCCAGCAGCTAATTTAACGAGAGTTGAGCCTGTTAGCTTTTCTTTAAGGTAAATGATACTTAACAATGTACCGAAAATAGGCGCAAGAAATGTTATCGCGACAGAGTCTGCAACAGGTATCTTAGTGACCGAGTAAAATATACTGAGTCCACCGAGAAGTGTTGCACTTGCGCGGACTAAGTGTGCTTTCCAGCGCTTAAAGGATGCAAGTGGGATCCTTTTGCTTGGAGCAAAAAGGAAAGTCAGGACAAAGCCTACTAAGTTACGAGCAAGGAACATGACGGTTACTGTAACTGATTGGCTAAGGTAGGACACAAGGATCCAAACAATGGTTTGGGAGAACCCGTAGCCAATCATAAAAAGATATGGTTTCATTTTATGCTCGTATTAATAAGAAATAGTTATCTTTGTCTTAAATCGCGAAAGTTCTACGATGTAGCTAATCAACTTCGACCCTCATCTCGAGCTTCCTCTCTATTCGGTGTTTAGTAGGCATTATTTAGTGTTTGTAACACGTAGTAATAGACACTACTGATGCTTCAAATTAGCACTACCGGTTTAACAAATATAATGAAAAGAATTTGCGCTAAGACATGAAAATTTTCATGTTCTTCTCAATCAAACTGTCAACTACTCATGAAACAGTTGCTAAGTTGCAAAAATAGACGCTGTAAGTAGTCATACAAAGTCCAATCTTCCTTTACAAAAGTATATTCCTTGGGTTGTTTTTGGCCATTCGACAAGAAGCTGCTCTCGGTATCCTCTTCTTAGGATAAACTCAAAGATAACAATAAATGTTAGTTACTCTCTTTGCTTTTGTCGCTGCAAGCGCTCGTTTAATTCTATAAGCTGTGGTACCTCGGGGTTGCGAGTTATAGCGGAGTCCATCATTTCCTCGGCACGCTGTAATTGGTTATGTTTGAGCAAGAAGCTTACAAAGAAGTATGTCCAGTATGCTGAAAATGCTTCTTGGTCAAGCTTTCCAAGTTCACGTTCAATGGCCAAGAATAAGTCTAGGTCGTCTGCATCAACGGCATGCCTTGCCATGGTAAATTTAGTGTTTTCTGCAACTGTCGAACTAACGTGGTAACGTTGACCTCGTTTAGCAAAATAGTCTTTCACTGCCCGGACGCCACCAAAGGAGTGAATGTCTTTAATGTCGTAAAAACTCACCGCTGGATAGTCAGCAAAGGCCCAAGCTAGTCCGCTAGTAAAAAGATCGATCGGGGTAGTGAAGTGGCTAAGATCTGAGGATAGCGTGTAATGTACTTCCAACTGGGCTGGATAGTCCTCGCCCAGCTCATTAATCTTAGCAAAATCTTCGATTGCGTAATTTTCTTGGGAGCCGAGGGCGAGGTAGAGTTGTTTGTTGAGAGTGTCTTTACTTGCCACAGCTGATGCGAAAAGCTTTTCGACATTCTTCAAGCGCTCAGCAGACAAGTTTGGAGAGCTAGCGAATAAGAAGCTATCAAATAAGTCAGGGCGTGTCGTTAGGAGATCCAGGGCAAAACCACCTGCATGCTCCCATCCCGCGAACAAGCGCATGTTACTGGTTGGGTAGTGCTCATCAACGTAAGGGATTATGTCTTTTTCGATAAGTTCTATAAGCTCTGCTGAATCTTGGTTAAGTAACTCCCTGCGTCGTGCGGAGCCGTCACCGATTCGATGGGTGTCAATGGCGACAACGATAAACTCAGGGCTTGATGAATTACGCCAATTTAAAGACTCTTGATAGCCGATGGCGCTGTGAATGAAATGCTGGCCATCCATGATATAAAGAGTCGGAAACTTTTCTTGGTCGTGCTCAAGGGTTGGGCCCGGTTGGTAAATTTGTACCTGAATATCTAAATCAAAACTGATTGTGTCAATTTGCGCGGCCGCTGCTGGGAGTAGGGAGCTTGTAATCAGTAGAAAAAGTAACAATAAAAGTCTTTTCATTTTTGGGACCTTAACGCTAGGCTGAGCCTAATTTGAAGAACGAAATATAAATGTCGCTTTTTTGTAGCCGTAAATCATGCTCTCCATAGTCTCACGATTAGTAATGTTGCAATTAAATGTGGAGGCTCCGTGATTGATATGAGTATTCATGATCATTATATGCAACATAATTTAAATCGTAGGCATATTTTTACGAGCAATTAGAAAGATGCTGGACTTTGTGGGCGACCATTCATGGATAATCTCAAAACCTGCGTCATTGACCTGTTTCATAAACCCCTCTTTGTCCAAAAACTTAATATAAGGAGCTCGTCCGATTGCCTGCATGATACGGATGATCCAACGAATGATAACTGGCTCATTTTTCAGTAGCGGAGTACTGGATACAAATATACCGCCAGTTTTTAGCATCTGATGTACTTGATTAAGCGTTGCTTCAGTTGTTTCTATTAGGTGCATAATATTGAGACCGAGAACTGCATCGTAGCGCTTGTTTGGCTGCTGCAAGTCCTCAATCTGTCCAACAAGAAACGACGCATTATCTACATCAGCTTCTATTGCACGTTGTTTTGCAATCTCAATCATCGCCGACGATACATCAGTTGCGACAATGTGCTTGATTTTTGGAGCATGCAATATTGCGGTGCCGCCTGTACCACAGCCAAACTCAAAAACTTCGTCGTCAGCAGATAAATATTGTTGCGTCAGGCTAATCTTTTGCTGATAAATAGCCTCGTCAGGAATAGGTTTCTTAGCGTAACTAGGAGCGAGCTTGTCCCAAAAACGAATCGTGGATTTATTATCGAGCATTATCAAAGTCCGGTATTGACGTTATCACTATCTCTTAAACCTCAAATTTATCAGCGGACTGAATTAAAATCATTCATTTTAGGTGTTTCCTGGCTATACAAATATGTATACTGAAATCATTTGTGAGCTGAGAGAGTAGCATGGATTTTGACTGGGATGATGCGAAAGCATTTATTGTGACGGCAGAAAGTGGCTCCCTGACGGCTGCTGCAAAGAAACTACGTACAAGTCAACCAACGATAGGCCGGCGGGTAACCTCTCTTGAGGAAAGCCTTGGTATCGTTTTATTTGAACGTAGTAAGAATAACTTATTTTTAACTCCACAAGGAGAGCGTCTCCTTGCATCATTAAAAGGAATGGAAAAAGTTGCAAACCAAGCGGTACTTTTGGCCAAAGGTGCGCGAGAATCACTTGGTGGCCGAGTAACCATCGCAGCTAGTCAACTCGATGCCGTCTTCAGGCTTCCAGCTCTGATTACAGAATTAAATGCACTTGAGCCCACACTGCAAATTAGTCTCGAGGTGTCCAACGACAGTGCAGATCTTATCCATCGTAATGCAGATATCGCAATTCGCAATTTTAGACCCACTGAACAAAATTTGATTATCCGAAAGCTCAGTGATTCTCATGTAAGTCTTTTTGGTACACCTGAACTATGCGCCAAAATCAATAAACAAACCGATACATCAACAGAGCTACCTATTATAGGCTTTATGGAGACGGACTACCTAACTCAAGTTTTACTTAAAGGGGGAATTGAACAGGAGCAGATTAATTATGTTTGTTTGACTGACTTTCAACCTGCCCATATAGAACTGGCAAAGCAGGGCTTAGGTTTGGCTTTACTACCAACAAACCTTGGTGAGACTCTTGCAGAGCTAGAGTGCCTGCTACCCAAAGCCCACTCTGTATATGACTACAGCACTTGGTTGGTTTGCCACTCGGAGCTACGTCATAATCAAAGTATCAAATTTGTCTACGATTTTCTGGCTGACCGACTTAGTTAGAAGGAAATGGCGCACCTGAGAGGATTACTCAGGCTTCGCCTTCGCCCTTCGGGCCAACGCCTTTGGCGATGTTGTCTCGCAACTGCGTTGCTCGGCTCGAACCTACTGACTACTATTTGAATGATGTATGGCGCACCTGGCAGGAGTCGAACCTGCTACCTCAGCCTCCGGAGGGCTGCGCTCTATCCAAATGAGCTACAGGTGCTTTTTCTTTATTAGTACACAGATCGTGTACAAAAGGCGGGCGTATTTTCACAATTATTCTGGTGTTTATCAAGCTAAAACGGGCAGGGTGATTCTACGGTAATGGTTTTGCCGGTTTTAGGGTGAGTTATAGTCAGGCTTGCTGCGTGCAGTAATAGACGTTTGGCTTTAGTTTCTGAGCCGTTTTTATGATAAAGGTTACAGCCTAGAATCGGGTGGCCTAACTCAAAGCAGTGTAGGCGTAGCTGGTGGCTGCGTCCTGTTATAGGCTTAAGTTTGAGGCGAGTGGTTTGTTTATCTAAATCGCGTTCCAGCACTTCCCATTCGGTTATGGCTTTCTTACCTTGTTCAAAGTCTATCTTTTGTTTAGGTCTATTCGGCCAGTCGGCAATCATAGGTAGGTCAATTATTCCGCTGTCTTTTTCGACAATACCGTCCACGACTGCAATGTAGTATTTATCGGTCTGGCGTAATTCAAATTGCTTACTGATTTCTCTGTGCGCGAATTTGGTTTGCGCCAAGATAATAACGCCTGATGTGGCCATATCCAGGCGATGCACGATTGAAGCTGTTTTTGATTTAGGATGATTTTGTAAGCGTGTGACTACGCAGTCTTTATTTTCTTCATGCCGCCCCGGAATGCTAAGCAGCCCCGCTGGCTTATTTACAAATAGAAAGTGCTTGTCCGGGTGTAAGATGCGCACTGGCTCGGGGCAAAAGGGGACAATATGATAATCAGCCATTAGTTGCCTGCCTTTGCGCTACCGCGCTTACCCGGTTTAGTAGCAATCATGACCGCACGCTTGGGAGCTGGATAGCCCTCGATAGTTAGATCTTTGTTCTGTGGATCGAGATAATCTTCAAGGGACTGAAAAGTCATCCATTCAGTTGCACGCTGTTCATCAAGCCCGGTCTTAGCAACATTTGCAATTTTAATATCTTGAAAATCCAGTTTTGCCAGCCAGTTTTTTAGCATTCCGGTTGTAGGAATAAACCAGACGTTGTTCATCTGTGCGTAGCGATCTTTCGGGATCAGGCATTGGTCTGGCTCACCATCAATCACCAGGGTTTCGAGCACCAGTTCGCCACCAGGGCGTAGCAGGTTTTTCATGTGCAGAATATGATCAATCGGTGAGCGACGGTGATAGAGAACGCCCATCGAAAAGATGGTATCGAAACCTTGATCGGATAAGTTGTCAGGTAGGTATTCAAGGCCAACGGGCAAGTAGTGAACAGGGTAGTCGGACAGATAGGTTTGCATCACAGCAAACTGCATTAAGAATAATTGCGATGGGTCAATGCCGAGCACCAGTTTTGGATTTTGCGCTGCCATTCGCCAACAGTGATAGCCATTGCCACAGCCAACATCAAGAACAATTCTGTCTTCAAGTGAACTGATTTGATCTTTTAGCCGATCCCACTTCCAGTCCGAACGCCACTCTGTATCAATGTGTTGGCCAAATAAGTGAAAAGGGCCTTTACGCCAGGGATGAAACTTCATCAAGAGTTGTTTCAGATCCTGCTGTTCGGATTCCGATAACTGAGAAGCGCTGCCAATTTCGACCTTAGTCTCCAATTCGATATGATCAGGTGTGATGTCTGGCAATTGCTTAAGCAACTTAATCCAGTCACTTAAATTGCCGTGGGTATAATCAGCCATGCGTTGATTGACGGCATGTTTGAATTGGTCGAGCCACGGATGGAGTCGAGTATCGGCAATGGCTTTGTAGGTGTTACTGAAGTTAATCATGATGGCTTAGATGATAAAATTATTTGACGGCGATAAAGGATGCGAAATTATAGTGCTGGAACCAGCTGTCGTACTGGCTAAAACCTGCATTGGCAAAACGCTGATAATGTTTTTCCCGGGTATCGGGCAATAATACATTTTCAAGGGCTGCACGTTTCTGGGCAATTTCCATATCGCTGTAACCGTTCTGTTTCTTGAAGTCATGATGCAGGTCGATGATGTGTTCATTGAGTGCTTCATGTTGCAAAGTGATTTTCTCTGATAAAACCAGGCAGCCACCAGGTAGCAGAGCATCATAGATACGGTTAACCAGCTCCTGCCTATGGCCCCGTGGAAGAAACTGTAGGGTGAAATTCAGAATAATCATGCTCGCCGATGACATTTCAAGCTCATTGATATCAGCTTCCTTGACTTCAATGGGCATGGCAAAGTTATAGCTTGATTGAATCATCTGGCAGCGCTCAATCATCGCTGGCGAGTTATCTATTGCAATGATCGTACAATCTGAACGGTCAACAGTTTGACGGATGGCAAGGGACGCTGCACCAAGCGAGCAACCCAAATCGTATATCTTGCTATTCGGCTGAACAAAGCGCTGTGCGATTTCGGCGATGCCTTGAATAATGGTGGTATAGCCAGGCACGGACCGTTTAATCATATCCGGAAAGACCTCAACCACTTTTTGGTCAAACTCGAATTTCTTGATGTCCTGCGGCTCGGCGAATATGGTGTCTTTGCGTTCAGTCATGATGGTTTAGGCAAGCCTAGAAAGGCTTTTGACAACTTTGGCCGCAATTCTACTATAATAGGCGCCACTTACCCATACTTAACCCATGGTTTTTATTGAATAGGGTGGCCCCACGGTGAACTCAGAAGTAATACAGAGCATTCGCTCAGAGATTGATAAGTTGGACAGCGAGCTGTTGCAGCTGGTTGAAAGGCGTACCCAACTGGTTCTTAGGCTCTGTGATGCCAAGAAAGAGCAGGGCATGCAGGATTATGATCCAGCAAGAGAACAGAAGATCCTGGAAAGTTTATATCAGGAGTTCAAGCCGACCTTCAGCCAGGCTGAAATCGAAGCAATTTTTAAACCGATATTCAGAGCGAGCCTGCGAATACAGCAGGACAAAAAAAAGCCCGCCTAAAGTAGGCGGGCAAAAGTTGCGTCTCAAAATGAGAAGGAGGTATTTTGAGATGCGGGATTTAGCACTAAGGGGTAGTTAATACTAATTCCACAGCCCCCACTTTAACAAAGCCGCCGATTCTGGCAATTTTCTAAATGTAACAAAGCATTTCTGCATTGAATATCTTTACAAAGCCAATAAATATCTAAGCTGGCGCTGGGCTGCTATTTTTTATATGCTGTCGACTTTGTTATTTTTGCTCCATTTATTTTTTGGCTTAATTGATACGTTCGTAAGGGGACCAATGAAAAAGTTATTGATTTCTTTGAGTTTGCTTCTTGCTTCTACTGGCTTGATGGCAAAAAACGACGGCATGACTTTGCAAGATATTTCAAAGTTACAGTCTGTTACTTCTTTGGATGTTTCACCAAACGGTGAGTACATCGCATTTACACAGTCTAAACCGCGCACACCTTATGTGGATGAAGACGGTACCGCCTGGAACCAACTTTTCGTTATGCAAAAGGGTGGCGAAGCGCGTCCTTTCATCACTGGCAAAGTAAACATTGGTGGCGTTCAGTGGGCGCACGATAGCTCGACGATTTATTACACGGCCAAGCGTGGTGATGACAAACACAATTCACTTTACAAGATTCCTGTGGATGGTGGTGAGTCACAACAGGTTTTAAGTTTTGAAACTGATATTGGTGGTTATACTATCAATCATAATGGCTCAAAGCTGGTTTTTCTTGCCAAAGAGAAAGAACCGAAGCATTTAGAGAAACTTGATAAGAAAGGTTTTAAAGCAAAAGTGTATGAAGAGGGACTTAAGTTAACTCATGCCTGGGTTTATGACTTAGCCACTTCTGATGACTCTCAAAAGCCTGAAAAGTTAGACATTGAAGATAATGTTTTATCGATCGCTTTTTCCCCGGTGAATGATCAGTTAATGATTCAAACTTCACCAACTTCCTTGATTGATGACATCTACATGAAGAAGTCACTTAAGGTGGTTGATTTAGATGGTGACATCGTTGCCAGCTTCAAAACTGAAGGCAAGCAGGGTAAAACGGTTTGGTCAACTGATGGCAAGCAGATTGCTTTCCTTGGCGCAAATGACTACAACGACCCAACGGATGGTGCTTTATACATAGCAAATGTTAATGATGAAACTATTTATAAGCGTGTCGCCAATTTAACCAGCCATGTCATGGATATAGCCTGGAATGGCGATGATGTGATTTATATTGAGCACCAAGGTGTTGAAAGCCGTATCGTTAAAGCTGCTATCAAGCGCAAAATTGCTGATCGTCCAGTGGTTGATTATGGCAACGGTATTCATAGCCGCCTGAGCGTATCTAATAACGGCGATATTTATGCCATGACTGATACTGCCACTCACCCACGCGAAGTTTATGCCTTTAATGCAGAAGGCTTTGAGCGTCTGACTATTAGCAATCCTTGGTTAGCCGACAAAGCGCTTGGCAAACAGGTTGCCTATGAGTACAAAGCGCGTGATGGTCTGAAAATTCAGGGTGTTCTGGTTTACCCATTGAACTACAAAAAAGGCAAGCGTTACCCAATGATTGCCTTCATTCATGGTGGTCCTGAAGCGCATGAATCTAATGGCTGGAAAACCAATTATGGCGACCCGGCGCAATATGCTTCAGCGCAGGGCTATTTCTCTTTCTTCCCTAACTACCGCGGTAGCACAGGTCGAGGTGATGAGTTCGCTCGCTTAGACCAACATGCTTATGCTGACCCTGAGTTTACCGATATTCTTGACGGTAAATTGGCATTGGTAAAAGACGGTATGGTTGATACCGATAAAGTGGGGATAACCGGTGGTTCTTACGGTGGTTATGCAACTGCTTGGTCTGCTACCGCACTATCTGAGCACTATGCAGCAGGTGTGATGTTCGTTGGTATCTCGAATCAGTTATCTAAGTTCGGTACCACAGACATTCCAAACGAAATGCAGGCCGTACATGCCCGTGCATGGCCTTGGGATGACTATCAGTGGATGCTGGAAACCAGCCCGATTTATCATGCACCAAAAGGTAAAACGCCTTTGTTAATTATGCATGGTGAGGCTGATACTCGTGTTCACCCATCGCAATCAATGGAAATGTACCGCTACTTGAAGACTTTAGGTAACGCGCCAGTTCGCTTGGTTCTATACCCTGGTGAAGGTCATGGTAACCGCAAAGCCGCTGCACAACTTGATTACTCTATGCGTCTAATGCGTTGGATGGATCACTACCTTAAAGGTAAGGGCGGTAATCCTCCTCCGTATGACCTAAAGCATGAAGAGAAGCTTGAAAACGGTTCTGATAATGAAAGTTAATATCTGAATTGAATTAATAATAATAAGCCCGCTATTAGCGGGCTTTTTTGTCAATGTCTGTTCACATTATTTATTGTTCAAAAACTCCGTGTTGTAAGAAGTGTTCAATCTGTTGCTGTACTTTTCTATTGTTCATGATGAAGGTATGGCCGTGGTTGACGGTGATGAAGTCTTTCATTTCAGGAAGGCGGGCGCTTTGGACTGAGACTTTGCCATCATGGGGGCCAGCAAAGGCATGGTTAAACCACGGGTCTGAGGATTTGGTACCTATCATTATGCCGACATCTGTTGGAACTGGTTTTAGCTGCTCAAGCAGTGGGTTGTTGTTGATATAGAGTTGTTGACCAGGCTTGCCGGTGGCTAGTTTGTACCATAGCTTATCCCGGTAGAGTTCGGCTACCTCGCTGCCCTGGTTTGGCGGGGCGATCATGACGATTCGGCCCAACTTGTCTATTTCACGGTGAGTTAGATAGTAGCGGAGCATGATGCCGCCCAGCGAATGGGTGACGAAATGAACCGCTTCAATGTTATTCATATCAACCGATTGCAGTATCTGCTCGATATGTTTAATGGCTATGGTTTCTATGGGTTTGCTACGTGAGTCGTAACTTTCGTTAATCACGTGATAGCCCTGACTTTGGAAGTACTTTTCCAGTGAGCGCATTGATAAACGGGTGCGGCCCATACCGTGAATGAGGATAACTAACTGCTTCATTATTATCTGTTTTATAGTTTTTTCTCGAGTTGATAGGCTCAGTGTAGCGGGTTTCTTGTCTGACCAGAAGATTTGGACTGAAGATTCTTCATGTTCTCTTTGGCTATAGAGCCTCAATATTAATTAGTTTATTCTAAAGCTATCTAAAATTTATGAATATTCGTTATTTCTGTTATTATGCCGAATATCGTTCAGTTATAATGCTTTGAAATGGTAGCATATTCACAAGAAGTTGAACTGGATTCTGTTGATCAGAAGATCCTGCAAATCTTACAAAACGATGGTCGACTGACTAATGCCGAACTCGCCAAGCAAGTCCACTTGTCTCCGCCGGCAGTTCATGCGCGGGTTAAGCGATTGGAGCAGAAGGGCGTGATTGCCCGATACGTTGCTTTGGTCGACAGGCAAAAAGTCGGTTATGACAATTTATGTTTTGTTGAGTTTAGTTTGCAATTGCATCGCTATGAGCAGATCCAGAATATTTTAGATAAGGTGACGTCCTGGCCAGAGGTTTTAGAGTGCCATAACGTGACCGGTGAATATGATTATGTGCTTAAGGTGGCGGTTAAAAATACCCAGTCCCTTGAGCATTTTATTTCAAAGAAGATGATTCCACTGGAAGGAGTCGCCAAAGTTCATACCACGTTGGTATTGAAGGAGGTGAAAGCCACGACGGCTATCAATATTCTTGATGATTAAATTTTGGCGAGAATCAAGAGCGAGAGTCGTATGAGTTCAAGTAAGTTCAGCAATATTGAAACCAAAGCAATCCATTCAGGCCGTATCGGTGATCCAAGTTTTGGTTCACTGGCCACTCCCATCCACCAAACATCAACCTTTGTTTTTGACAACGTCGAGCAGGGCGCTAACCGCTTTGCGGGCGAAGAGCAAGGTTATATTTATAGTCGCCTGGGCAATCCAACCGTGCGCGAGCTTGAGCAGAAAATGGCTGCATTGGAAAATACAGAAGATGCGGCTGCATTTGGTTCTGGCATGGGTGCGGTTTCGGCGACCTTGTTAGCGAACTTAAAGGCTGGTGATCATCTGGTAGCGTCTGCTGCTTTGTATGGTTGCACTTTCGCTCTAATCAATCATAAGTTTAAAGACTTAGGTATCGAAGCAACCTTTGTTGATATTACAAAGCCTATCGAAGTCGAAGCAGCCATCAAAGAAAACACCAAGCTGATTTATTTTGAAACTCCGATCAACCCGAACCTGGTTTGCGCCGATATGCAGGCGATTTCTGATATCGCAAAAAGGCACGATTTGCTGACCATTCTTGATAATACTTTTATGTCGCCAGTGCTACAGCAGCCCAGTGACTTTGGTATGGATTTGATTATTCATAGCGCCACTAAGTATCTTAACGGTCATGGTGATGTGGTAGCCGGTATTACCTGCGGCAGTGCCGAGCAAATTGAAAATATCAAGATGACTACACTGAAAGATATGGGTGCGGTCATGAGTCCAAATGATGCCTGGTTAATTTTACGTGGCCTGAAAACACTTTCGGTGCGTGTAGAGCGTCATTGCGACAATGCCGAAAAGGTAGCTGAGTTTTTAGAAGCTAGTGATCAGATTGAGCAGGTTTATTATCCTGGTCTTAAAAGCCATCCGGCGCACCACCTGATTGGTAAGCAGATGAAACGTGCTGGTGGTGTGATTGCCTTTGAAGTGAAGGGTGGTTTTGATGATGCCGTTCGCTTTATGAATAGCCTGAAAATGTGTCGCATTGCAGTAAGCTTGGGTGATGCAGAAACCCTGATTCAACATCCAGCCTCAATGACGCATTCGCCATACACTCCAGAAGAGCGAGCAGCTGCCGGTATCAGCGAAACGCTAATCCGTATTTCTGTGGGGCTTGAGCATGTTGATGATATTATTGGTGATCTTGAGCAGGCCTTGCAAGCGAAGCAGATTAAAGCGGCTTAGTTATTGGACTGTATCAAGCAATAATAAATTAAGAGATTGGTTGTTGTTTTGTTGTTTCGATAACGCCACTCTACTTTGGGTATTCCACCTACTTTGAAGGTTTGCTCCAGTTCCCCTTTTGATTGAGCTGAGTAGTAGCCAAGTGATAGCAATTCAAATCGTGGATGATTTGAATAGTAAAATTCGGGCCAGTGACCAAAGGAAATCCCTTTAGGGAGAGGGCACGTATTTTACGGTGCGTTAAGTCTCTTGGCGGATACGAAGGAAGTTTCGCTCTGTGAAACCTCAATCACGGGGTGGTCTTCTTTTATGAAGTACATCCCTATACTTCACCCTTTGGGCTAGCCTCGCTATTCAAAATCGTTCCAGACGATTTTGTGGTTACTTAGAGCAAGACAAATTTGTCAGGAACAAATTTGAACAGCGGAGTGAAACGACGCTGGCTTTAGCGGAATACAGGGACGTATTCCTTAAAAGTAACTCGCTGAGAAGCGAAAAAAGGACTATAAAAGTAACGAAAAAGCCACTGGATACCGCGGTCTAGCCGCGGTATAACAAGGACTCTACTTTTTCTTCAACTTCTTCACACCAATCATATCCATAATAAATTTTTCCCAGAACGGCTCCGAAGTTCCGCGGCGGACTTTGTGTAAAAAGTATTTCTCAAATAATACCTTGGCGTAATGTACCCATTTACCACTGCCTGACCAGTTGAGGTTGCGTGGTGGTATCTGTGGCTTGGCAATAAAGGCAACGCCACCGTCACCAAAGTCTGCAAGGCACAGGGCATTCAAACTCGGCTTGGTATCGGGCTCTTTGCCCTCAATTAACGCTTTAATGTTATGCACGGTTGCTGTAACCATGGACTCAATCATATAACCCGTTTTAGGCACTCCCACTGGAACTGGTGTTTTGCCCATTGGCGGAATGGCTACACAAACACCAACGGCAAAGACGTTTTTAAAGGTTGGGTTGCGTTGATATTCGTCGGTAAGAATAAAGCCCTTGGGATTGGTTAAACCCTCGATTCCAAAGACTGCATCAATACCACGGAAGGAGGGCAGCAACATTGAGTGTTTAAATTTTATTGGATCATGCTTGATGGTCTGTCCATCTCGAAAATGTTCAGTGACATGTATTTCATCTTCAGTAACTTCATCAACTGAGGCATTGGTGATCCAGTTAATATTGGCATCACGTAACTTTGATTCCAATAAACTTTTGGTATCGCCAACTCCATCCAGTCCTAAATGTCCAATATAGGGTTCTGAAGTGACGAAAGTGATTGGAACCTGATCGCGGATTTTGCGTTTGCGCAAATCAGTATCAAGAATTAATGCATACTCATAAGCGGGGCCAAAACATGAAGCACCTTGCACGGCACCGACCACAACAGGCCCCGGGTTTTCTACGAACTTTTCCCAGTGCTCGCGTGTGCTGTCCGCATGGTCAGTTTTACAGATAGAGTGGGTGAAATGCTCAGGACCTAAGCCTTTGACATCATCGAAAGCCAAGGCCGGGCCTGTAGCTATGACCAGATAGTCGTAATCAAGGGTGTCCCCGTTCTCAAGCTCTACCTGGTTTGAATCAGGCTTGACCTTTTTAGCAGCACTATGGATGAACTTGATATTTCTTTTGGCAAATATTTCAGCGAGCTCGACTCTGATTTGTTCTTTTTTTCGCCAGTCTACCGCTACCCAGGGATTGGATGGGGTAAATTCAAAGTAGGGAAGATCGCTAACAACGGTTATTTCGGCAACATCTTTGAGCTCATCCCTTAATTCGTAAGCCATTGGGATACCACCAATGCCTGCTCCTAATACTAGAATCTTCTTCATGGTCTACTCCTTTATATTAGCCTCACTATCAAAGTAATAGTTGAGACTTTGATTTACATTAGATTAGTCTTATTTAATTAGCAAACTAATGACCTGGATCAAATATTAAGCAGTTCGCAGCTTGGAAAAATTTTACTTTATCGACTGGATTTTACCCATCCACAAAAAAGCCCGGCTTAACCGGGCTTGATTGAATCTAATATGTTAAGACTAGATTATTTTGCTTTGAAGCTGGTCTCTGAAACAACACCTTTGTCAGTAATATCTAGAGTTCCTTTGATAGTACCGTCGACTTCTTTAAGCTTATCAAACATAGCTTTCTGGTCTTGAGCCATTTCTGAATTGGTGTCCATGTCGTTCATCACCGAAGAGATAAGCTCCATGTATTTGCCAAAATTCATACTCATGCTGAATAGACCATTGCTTGAGATGTCTTTGTTTGACTTAATGCTTGGTAACTGAGATAGAGCATCAGTACCGATCAACATAACTAAGTCATGACCGCGTAGTGCGACACTTGCTGGCATACCCATCTGGTCTTGTAAGGATACTGCATCACCACCATCTTTAATGTCCATTTGTGCGAACTGAGGTGCGAATGAGCTTAGTGTCATTAACAAGTCTTGCGGCTTTTGTGCGCTGACTGTAACGATCATCTGCATACTGTCTGCAACAGCCATTGGGTTAGAAGATGCTTGCTCAAGGCCAGCCATATCCATCTCAACAACACCGAAACCGATACCTTTGATGCCTGCAACCATGCCAGTCATCATGCCTAGCATCATTGGGTTTTGTTGCTTCAAGCCAGCTTGCATTTCAGCTAAAGGAGGACACTCATAAGGAGTTTCCGTCAGACGCTGCCATACATCAGTAACCACTGGAACAAGCTGATCCATATCGAAACCAAGGCCAAAGCTCATGACATAGTCATCATTGTTCAGGTTTTCTGACAAGTGACCACGTAAACCTTGTAGGCTCTTCAATAAGTCAGCGTTAGCGCCTTCAAGCATGAACTTGAAGTTAGCTTCATTAGCACTGAACTCAGTATAGCCGCCAGACATGGTAGGCCAGTTAGCTGTTAATGCTGTGAACTCAGCAGCACAGGCTGGAGTTTGCATGTCAGCCAATGCACCTTGAACGCCGTTAGCTACTAATAGGTCGTTAACCATAACACCAAAGCTATTTGCTTGTGGGTTAGTCAGACCTTGCATAATCGCCAGATTATCGATGAAGAATAAAGAATGTCCTAGGTAGCCGTGGTCAGACATCATTGAAGTTAAGCGGCCTGTATCAGCGATACTTTTGGCTGGTTTGCTTAAAGCTACTTTAATGTCTTTATCGTCAGTTAGAGGTGTGTTCACAGTAACAACCGCCTGGTTGTCATGAGAACTGATCACTAGAGAATAAGGTACAGAAGCGTCATTTGAGAATGAGTACTCACGGAACTCAACGCCATCCATATTCTTAACGTCAGCAGTTACGTTTTGCTCAGTTTCGATTTGCGCGATTAACTTAGCAAAAGTATCAGTGCCGTCTAGCTCAATACGCATTACTGGTAAAGCACCAACAGTATAGAATGCTGCATTTGGAGCTTCTGTAATACCTAGAGTTTTAACAGTAGTCTTGTCAGCAAACGATTGCATGTATTTTGCATAAAGACCTAGTGCGATGCGTGCAGCATCAGGAGAGTCAGGACCTAGCTCAAAAGTGTCATCTTGCATATCAACAAAAGTTGATGGGTCAAGACCAAGCTTGTGGCTCATCGCCATAGCTTCTTCGAAACTGATTGGTGTAACACTACCTGTAAACAAAACGGTGTCGGCTGGAACGTAGGCAAGAACAGAGTTATCCTTTGCTGCTACGGTGGCGCTGCCCCCTTTGAAAAAGTAGATTCCCGCTGCAACTGCAATAGCAATTACGATAACAATTAATAATTTTTTCATGTGTTTCCTTCTCTTTGTAGTAATACCGTGGCAAATTATAAGGGATACAACTATTAAGACCAATGGCTTTTGTGTATCTTTGACTTACAATCAGTAAAAGAATGTTTCAAAAGGAGAAATTATGCCTGATTCCACCCAAAACCAGAGCGATATCCTGATCTTAGCAGAAAAGCTGATACAGGCTCTGGATACCGATAATGAGTTATCTGATAAAGAAGAGGCTGCCTTGACCCGATTAGAGTTTGTGGTTGAGTCAAAATTGTTTTTACAGGATAGCCGAGAGACTCCAGACGAATTTTTCCTTGAGCGTTTCCAGGACCGATTGGTCGAATTTGAGCAAGAACACCCATCATTAGCAGGGTTGGTTCGTCGTATTTCCAACAGTTTAAGCAATATGGGCGTCTAATTTCCTTCTCTTTATTAGATAAGGCTAATGTGCTTAGCCTTATCCTCTCTTTTTCCTCTATTTTTTTCAAATCATGTCTATTGCCCGCAATTGCAATATTTTGTTACCCAAAGTGCCGATTTTACACAAACAAAAACTAAACCTTTTCCGTGATTAAGCGCATCTTAAAAGGGCAGTCACACAGATGGCTGCTAATAACGGAGGAAATTCTATGAACTATAAAATAAAAACCTTAGCCATTGCGGTCTTGATGGCAACTGGTGCGGGTGTAGCAAATGCAAAAAGCCAGACATGTGATGTGGATATGGCTTACGACGTTAATCTAAATGGTAATGAAATTGTTTTTACCAAAGATAAGCAACAGTCTGTAGTTATTAAAGACAGTAATTCACTGTCGTTAGATGGCAAGACACAAAGTTTGTCGGCAAAACAAACTCAGCTGTTGCATGAATATGCCCAGCAAATTCGTGAACTATTGCCAGCAGCCAGCGACATTGCTGAAGATGCTTCATTATTAGCATTGGAGGCAGTACGCGATG
Source organism: Kangiella sp. (assembly GCA_048268505.1). GTDB lineage: Bacteria > Pseudomonadota > Gammaproteobacteria > Enterobacterales > Kangiellaceae > Kangiella. The sequence goes on from JBLWVK010000001.1 coordinate 610,276, forward strand.
TGACCAGCGTGCTATTGGAGCACAACCCGGCGAAAGCCGAAGAGATCGTCGCTCGTGTGGACACCATTGCCGCTGAATTAAAGCAGCACATTAGCGAGTCTCATCTACGTCCAGAAGCGATTGGTGAATACCTGGATGGCGCAGAGTTCGAAAAGGAATTTGAAGCATTGATGGAAGAAAGCGTCACTGAGTTTGTCGAAGTCAATATACCTTCGATGATCGCTGCCGCTATGAGTGGTAACGAAGAGAAGGTCAAGGCTTTCGAAGAACGTATGGAAAAGTTTGGTCAGGAAATGGAAACCAAGTATGAGGCTAAAGCAAAACTGATTGAAGAAAAGGCCGATGCTTTGTGTGATCTGGTTAGACAGATTGAAGCTAAGGAAGACTCTTTTGTACAGGCATTCGATTCATACGAACCTTATCAACTGATTCAGTAAACTACCGATACTTCAACTCCCCAGCCCTAAGTCGACGGTATGTGGCTTAGGGCTTTTTTATGCATATCTTTTTACATTTTGTCATCGCCTTTATATAGACAGCTGATCAGCTCCTCTATAAGCTCTTTAGAACGCAAAAAAAACCAAATGGGGAAGACCTTTATGAACACTAAATCCATTTTTAAAGTGGCGGCTGTCGCCTTGCTCGTCAGTCAGCTTGTTGCCTGTGACAACAATGATGAGAAGCAGGCCTCAAATAATACTGCTCAAGTGAGCACAACTGAAAACTCAGTTCATGTCGATAATGTCCAGCAGGAAGCTGTTACTCAGTTAACCAAATACAACATCTATAACAAAGAAGATCAGGCTGGTTCTCTATCCGTTCAGCAGTCTGGTAATGTTTACAGCAGTGACATGGAGCTTGGTTGGAATAACCGACAGATAAAAATTGAAGAAGTGATCACCGTTGATGAGCAGGGATACATTACCAGTCAGACGGTTAAAGGTATTTCAGCATTTGGTGCGCCAATCGACGAGTCTTTCAGTCAAAAAGGCAGTATAGCCCAGTGGCAAAGCACTAATGAACAGGGCGAAGAAAAAGTCGAAGGCAAAAAGTTTTATGTCGCGATGGATGGTACAGGAGTTGCTAACAGTGCACTATTGAAAGCCATCAGTAACTCAGAAACTGGCAAAGTCGATTTATTGCCAAGCGGCCAGGCAGGAATGATCAAGCTTGATTCTGTGACACTGGATAATGGCAAGGAAAAGAAAACGGTTCACCTTATCGGTATTACTGGCTTTGGCTTCTCTCCAGATTTCGCCTGGTATGATGATGATTACAACTTCTTCGCAACCGATGGCGGTGGCTGGTTCGGTGTTATTCCAGAAGGGTGGGGACGTGAACACCTGGAGCAACTTCAGGAAATCCAAAAGAAAGCAGATAACCAATACCTTAAAGATTTAGCCGACAAGCTGATTCATACTTCAGAAAAGCCAATTCTTGTTACTAACGCCAATTATGTGGATGTCATTACTGGCAAGCTCGTCGAAGGCCAATCAATATTAGTCCAAGACGGTCGCATCACAAAAATAGGATCTGAAATACCAGAAGGCGACTACACAGAAGTTGATGCCAGTGGCAAAACTTTGATTCCTGGCCTTTGGGATATGCACGGTCATTTAAGTAAAAGTGATGGCCTTCTCAATATGCCAGCAGGCGTGACCAATGTTCGTGATATGGGTAACACTCACGACAATATCGTGGATATTGAACGCATGAGTGAAAACAATGAAATCATGGGCAGTGATGTGTATCGCTCAGGCTTTATGGATCGCGAAAGTCCTTATGCCATGAAAATGGGCAAGACCGTCAATTCGCTAGAAGATGCGATGGCTGCAGTGGACTGGTATGCAGAGAACGGCTATCCGCAAATTAAAACCTATAGCTCCATGGAACCAGCCTGGATAGAACCTTTAGCTAGGCATATCCATGACAAGGGTTTGCGTCTCAGTGGCCATATTCCTGCCTTTATGACTGCCGAAGAAGCCATCAACGCTGGCTTTGATGAAATTCAGCACATCAATATGATTTTCCTCAATTTCCTCGGTAAAAATATCGATACCCGCCAGCGCCTGCGTTTTACCATTCCCGGTGAAAAAGCCCATGAGCTGGATTTAAACAGCAAAGAAGTTAACGACTTCATGGCGTTGCTGAAAGGAAAGGGCACCGTAATCGATCCAACGGTATCTGTTTTCAGAAGCCTCTTATTGGGTGAAGCAGGCAAGGTCGATCCGGAAAACGCAGCCATTTATGAGCATCTACCAGTCACCATTGCCAGGAACTTTAAAAAAGCCTGGATGGATATCAAGCCAGAAGAGCGCGATGCCTACAATAAATCAGCCGATGCCATGGTCGGCATGGTCAAAAAGCTGCATGATTCAGGCGTAACCGTAGTGCCTGGCACCGACAGTATCGCCGGTTTCACGCTGCATCGAGAACTGATTCTCTACTCGCAAGGTGGAATCTCCAACGCCGACGTACTCAAACTGGCAACTATCACCTCAGCAGAAGTAGTTGGCAATGAAGAAAACGTTGGCTCCATTGAAGAAGGCAAACAGGCAGATCTCGTCTTTATCGACGGTAACCCGTTGGAAGACATGAACGACATCCGCAAAGTTGCCTTGGTCATTAAAGGTCAAAACCTCTATAAACCCGATGAAATCTATGAAGAAATTGGTGTTAAACCATTTACTAAGTCAGTAGATTTCGAACTGTAGTTTATAGATATGACGAACAGTCATAAATTGGTAGGGGCAGACCTGTGTGTCTGCCCTTGTCTTCATTAGTATTTCTAGATTTTGCTCTACAACTAGCAAATCAAAGTATTAATACTGATAAGGAAAGTGAGGTGTATAGTTAATGGATGGAATCGTAGAAGGGATATTGGGTGGGCTAATATCGGCATTTAAATTAGAAAAAGGTTCATCACCTTGGTTAAAGTCATTAGTTTACACCTTCATCTTCTTTGTTATTTTCACAATTTATGAATTTTTATATAAAAGTATTGGTTTGAGGGATATATTTTCTCTTGAAACTGCCATTATCTTAGCCTGTCTATATTTGTTCCTTTTTTTGCTTTTCCGTTTTTATAAATGGGCAGATAAGTGGAGGGAAGATAACCTATAGCTATGATGTGAGCCTATTAATTATAAGAAGGGCAGCTCCTGAAATATATACTGTTAATGTGACTCTTAAACTATCAGGTTAGCACTAAATAACCCCTTTTGATTGAGCTGAGTAGTAGACAAGACATAGCAATTCAAAACAGGACGTTTTGAATAGTAAAATTCGGGCCAGGGATGGAACGTATTTTACGGTGCGTTAAATGGCTTGGCGGAGACGAAGGGAGTTGAGCAAAGCGAAACCTCAATCACGGGGTGTCCTTTTTTTTCGTCCCTTTTCTTTAGACAAGTAAAGAAAAGGGACTCGCCGAGTGGCGAAAAGCATCTCCCATATTATAGAACAAAGTCACTGGATACCGCGGTCAAGCCGCGGTATGACATAGTTATACAAAAAAGCCCTCATTCGAGGGCTTCTATTTATTTTTCCAGATGTTCCAATTTATTTGGCTTACCATCCCATTCTTCTGCGTCCGGTAGCGGATCTTTCTTTTCGGTGATGTTTGGCCATTCTTCTGAAAGCTCTGCATTTAATTCGATGAAGTGTTCCATGCCTGCTGGAATATCGTCTTCTTCGAAGATTGCTTCGGCAGGACACTCAGGTTCGCACAAAGCACAATCAATGCATTCGTCTGGATTAATGACCAGGAAGTTTGGTCCTTCGTAGAAACAGTCTACCGGGCAGACTTCTACACAGTCAGTATATTTACATTGAATACAGTTATCAGTTACGACGAATGCCATTAAAGTCTCCTAGCTATTTTCTACGGCAAGCTAACTGCCCGTTATTGTAGCGATTCTTTCAGCTTATACAATAGTTCTAGCGCCTCGCGGGGCGTCATCTCATCAAGGTTAGCTGAGTTCACCAGCTCCGCCATCGCTTCGAGCTCTGGATTTGATTGAGCTGACTCGATGAGTTCTAAATTTATTTGAGGCAACTCAGTTTCATGAGTTCCATGCTGTTCAAAATGTTGTAACAGAAGGCGTGCCTGTTGGATAACGGTTCTCGGTAAACCTGCGAGTTGCGCCACCTGAATACCATAGCTTTGATTGGCTGGGCCTGCCTGAATCTGGTGTGAGAATATCAGTTTTTCCTGCCCACCATCTTTATGTTCGGTTGCTGAGAAATGAAGATTAACCATGGCATCCCACTGTTCTGCCTGCTGTGTAAGCTCAAAGTAATGGGTGGCGAAGAGGGTGTAGGACTGTAACTTCTCATGGATATACTGAATGGTAGCCGATGCCAATGCCAGACCATCGAAAGTGCTGGTGCCACGACCAATTTCGTCGAGCAGGATTAAACTGTTGCTGGTGGCATTGTTCAAAATATTAGCGGTTTCCGACATTTCCACCATAAAGGTTGAGCGACCACTGGCCAGATCATCGGAAGCACCAATACGGGTAAATATGCGATCGATTGGGCCAATTTCTGCTGAGTCTGCTGGAACATAAGAACCCACATAAGCGAGTAGGGTAATAAGAGCCGTCTGCCGCATGTAGGTCGATTTACCGCCCATGTTGGGACCTGTGATGATCAGAGAACGTTCCTGATTATTGATGCTTAAATCATTGGGAATAAATGGTTCTTTGCTGTGAAACTCGACTACTGGGTGGCGGCCTTGTTTAATGTTCAGTCCATCATTATTGCTTAGAGTCGGACGGTTAAAACCAAGGTTGGTGGCTCGCTCGGCAAAGCAGGCCAGCACATCGATTTCAGCAATGGCAGTTGCGGTTGATTGAATCTCTGCAACATGTTTTTGCAATTCCCGAATCAACTCTTCATACAGTCGTTTTTCCAGCGCCAATGCACGAGTCTTGCTGGTTAACACCTTCTCTTCGTATTTTTTCAGTTCAGGCGTTATAAAACGCTCGGCATTCTTTAATGTCTGGCGACGAATATAATGTGCTGGTGCCTGGTGACTCTGCGCACGCGAAATCTCGATATAGAAGCCATGCACCTTGTTATAGCCGACCTTTAGAGTATTGATGCCAGATTCTTCTTTCTCACGTTGCTCCAGTGACAACATGAACTCATTGGCGTCATCAGCCAAAGAGCGCAATTCATCGAGCTCACTATTAAAGCCTTCTGCTATAACACCTCCGTCGCGAATAACCATTGGCGGTTGCTCTACTAAAGCACGCTCCAGAAGTTGCTGGATATTGGGTAGCGGTTCGATGTACTGTGCCTGATCCAATGAGATATTGAGTTGGTTCAATTCCTCAAGCAATAAAGAGGACTGAGTTAAGCCTTGCTGCAAGCGCTTTAAGTCACGCGGATTTGCGCTGGCTAAAGCGATACGGGTGACAATGCGTTCTATATCGGCAACTTCGGCCAGTATCGGTTGAATGGATAGGAAGGCATGGTCATGAATCAGGTTTTCGACACTATCCAGACGCTTTTGCACATTGGCATGGTTGTGCAGTGGGGTGTGCAACCAGCGTTTCAGCAAGCGCGCGCCCATCACCGTTTGTGTCGAATTCATGACCTCAAACAGCGTGTTGCTCTGGCCACCCTGAATGTTCTCAGTCAGTTCGAGATTACGGCGAGTAGCAGGGTCCAGCACCAGTTGGTCGCTGTGTTCTAATTTCTGTAGTAAACGAATATGCGGCAGGCTGTTTAGCTGCGTTGTTTTAGCGTAATCAAGCACGGCTCCAGCTGCGCAAATCGCCAGTTCATAATCATCACATCCAAAAGAAGCCAGGCTTTGCACGGCAAAATGATTTAACAGCTTGTCTCTGTTTTGTTCAAAATCAAACGCCCAGTCCGGTTGCCATTTGACGGCGGTGGTTAAACCTTGGGTAAGCTCTTGCTGATTATCAGCAAGGATTAGTTCTGCAGGCTTAATTCGAAACAGCTCTGCCTGAAAAGCATTTTTATTGTCAAACTCTGATAACCAGAAACGACCGCTGGCCATATCCAGGCAAGCCAGTCCGTAATGACTACGCTTTTTGTAGGCCGCTGCAAGCAGCTTATCGGAAAGAGCATCGAGCAGGTTTTCGTCATACAAGGTTCCGGGCGTAACGATACGAACAACCTTGCGCTCAACCGGCCCCTTGCTGGTGGCTGGATCACCGATCTGTTCGCAGATAGCTACGGATTCGCCAAGCTTGACGATACGCGCCAGATAAGAATCCACAGCATGGAATGGAACACCAGCCATCGGTATCGGTTCACCGGCTGAACTGCCGCGTTTGGTCAGAGTAATATCAAGTAATTCAGCGGCGCGTTTGGCATCGTCATAAAACAGCTCATAAAAATCACCCATCCGATAAAACAGCAGGTAATCCATATGATCCTGTTTCAGCTGCCAGTATTGGCGCATCATGGGCGTGTGTTGGTCGAGGTGCTTTGGCGAAGATTCTTGTTCTGTCATGCCCATAAAATATGTCTATTGTTATTTGAAACGAGTAGGATATAAACTTTCGCATAGCTTAACGGATCTGATGATAAAGAGGTAGGCCAAGCTTGCCTCAAAATGATAAAAAGCCTATGACAGAACATTCAAGTGATCTCGTAAAAAGAGTCGCTAACTTACTGATAGAGAATAACCTTTTGCTAGTCACTGCCGAGTCCTGCACGGGCGGTTTAATCGCAGCGACCTGTACCGAGCAGGCGGGTAGCTCCCAATGGTTTGACCGTGGCTTTGTCACTTACTCCAACCAGGCTAAGCAGGATATGCTCGGTGTACCTGCTCATATCATTGATAAATATGGTGCCGTGTCGCAGCAGGTTGTCGAGGCCATGGCGCGTGGCGCATATATTGCATCAGGTGGTGATAATCATATTGCCGTTTCAGTCAGCGGTATAGCTGGGCCGGATGGCGGCACGCCAGAAAAGCCAGTCGGTACAGTCTGGATAGGCCTATTTGACGGCAAAGCTAGCCATTCGCGATTACTGCAATTATCAGGTTCACGCTCAGAAATTCGTATTGCGACATTAAATGACGTTTTAGGCAGTATGCTAGTAAGCTGGTTAAGTAGGAAATAGCTCAGAACTGAGTTAGACAATTTCTCTAGGAGTTGTCAGCGATCACAGGTTACTTTTCGAGTGTGATTGTGGAATAATCGGGGCTTTATTTTCGAAGCGAATTTTAACTTTTATAAACGATTAGGTAGGTATCCGTAGATGGATGACAACAAAAAGAAAGCCCTTGGTGCGGCTTTAACACAGATTGAGCGCCAATTCGGTAAAGGCTCAATTATGCGCTTGGGTGATGGCAGCGCTGCTAAAGGTATTGAAACGATTTCAACGGGTTCTTTAGGTCTTGATATCGCATTGGGTATCGGTGGTTTACCAAAAGGTCGTATCGTTGAGATTTATGGCCCAGAGTCTTCAGGTAAAACAACCTTGGCATTACAGGCCATTGCTAACTGCCAGAAAAATGGCGGTACTGCCGCTTTCGTTGATGCCGAGCACGCATTAGATCCAATCTATGCTGAGAAGCTTGGTGTAAACCTTGACGAATTGATCGTGTCTCAGCCGGATACTGGTGAGCAGGCACTAGAAATTACTGACATGCTGGTTCGCTCGGGCGCAGTTGATATCGTGGTCGTTGACTCGGTTGCAGCCTTGACCCCTAAAGCTGAAATTGAAGGCGAGATGGGCGATTCGCACATGGGCTTGCAAGCTCGTTTGATGTCACAGGCTTTGCGTAAATTGACCGCCAACATTAAACGCTCGAATACGCTTTGTGTGTTTATTAACCAAATTCGTATGAAGATTGGTGTTATGTTTGGTTCGCCAGAAACGACTACCGGTGGTAACGCATTGAAGTTCTACGCTTCGGTTCGTCTGGATATTCGTCGTATCGGCCAGATTAAACAAGGTGATGAAATCGTGGGTAACGAAACCCGCGTTAAAGTGGTTAAGAACAAGGTGGCGCCTCCGTTTAAACAGGCTGAGTTCCAGATTCTTTACGGCGAGGGTTCTTCGCTTGAAGGTGAAATCCTGGATTGGGGTGTTAAGTATGACCTGGTCGAAAAAGCTGGCGCCTGGTACTCCTACAATGGCGACAAGATTGGTCAGGGCAAGCAAAACGTCATTCAGTTCCTGAAAGACAACCCTCAGATTAAAGAAGAGATTGAAGGCAAGCTTCGCAGCGAGTTGTTGGTAACAGCTTCAAGCGCTTCTGATGAAGATGAGCAGGAAGTTGAAGCCTAATACGTCCAATCTTGCTTAATGAAGAAAGAAAAGCCTAAACGCGATTACAAGATTATCGCGATGGACTTACTAGCACGCCGGGAACATTCCCGGCGTGAGCTTTTGGATAAGCTGAAAGTTCGTGGCTTTGAAGGCGAGGAGGTCGAGGCTTACCTCGATCGACTGGCTGAGCGCAATCTGCAAAGCGATGAACGTTTCGCACAAAGTTTCCTCAGGGTTCGTTCTGAATCCGGTTATGGTCCCATGCGAATTCAGCAGGAACTCAAGCAAAAAGGCATTGATGAGCATCGGATCAGCTTGTTATTCGAAGAAATGGACATAGATTGGTATAAAACCGCTTTATCAATCTGGCAAAAGAAATATAATCAACTGCCCGGTAATGACTTGAAACTAAAAGCCAAGCAGGCGCGTTTCATGCAGTACCGTGGTTTTGATTTCGACACAATCAATCGAATTTTATCTCGCACCTCAATCGAGGATGATGAATAGCTTAACTTTCAAATAGTTAAGAAAATAAATTAAAGTATTAAATAAGGTAATAGGTTATCACCGTGAGTATGACAACTAACCAAATTCGTAACGCTTTTCTTAAGTTCTTTGAGGATAAGGGCCATCAGATCGTAGACAGTAGCCCATTGATTCCAGCCAATGACCCTACATTACTTTTCACCAATGCGGGCATGGTGCAATTCAAAGACTGCTTTTTAGGCATTGATAAGCGTAGTTACACCCGCGCAACCTCGTCGCAGCGTTGCGTCCGCGCCGGTGGTAAACATAACGATTTGGAAAATGTGGGTTATACCGCACGTCACCACACCTTCTTTGAAATGCTCGGTAACTTCAGCTTCGGCGATTACTTCAAGAAAGAAGCCATTGCCTATTGCTGGGAACTACTGACTGAAGAGTTCAAGCTACCAAAAGAAAAGCTTTGGGTAACCGTTTACGAAGAAGACGATGAAGCCTTTGATATCTGGGTTAATGATATTGGCTTCCCGGCAGATCGCATCAGCCGCATTGGCGACAACAAAGGCGAACGTTACGCTTCCGATAACTTCTGGGCGATGGGTGACACTGGCCCTTGTGGACCTTGTACCGAAGTCTTCTATGATCACGGTGAAGATATCTGGGGGGGGCCTCCGGGAACGCCTGAAGAAGACGGTGATCGTTTTATCGAAATTTGGAACCTGGTATTCATGCAGTTCAACCGTCACAAAGACGGCACCATGGAACCACTACCAAAACCATCGGTTGATACCGGCATGGGCCTTGAGCGTATCGCAGCAATCTTGCAAGGCGTTCACAGCAACTATGAAATCGACCTGTTCCAACATCTCATCAAATCAACCGCCGATCTGTTAAAGGTCAAAGACCTTGATAACAAATCTCTGCGCGTTATTGCTGACCATATTCGCTCCTGTGCATTCCTTGTGTTGGATGGCATTGTGCCAAGCAACGAAGGTCGTGGTTATGTATTACGTCGAATCGTCCGTCGTGCCGTTCGTCATGGTCACCAGCTGGGCGCAAAAGGTATCTTCTTTGCCAAGCTGATTCAGCCATTGATTGATGTCATGGGTGATGCTTATCCGGGTTTAGTTGAGCATAAAGAACTGATTGAAAAAGTATTGGCCAAAGAAGAAGAGGCTTTTGCTCGCACGCTTGATAAAGGGATGCAAATCCTCGATCAGGATATCGCTGAATTGGTAGCTGACAACAGCAAAACCATTTCTGGCGAAACCGTATTCAAGCTGTATGACACCTACGGCTTCCCGCAAGATTTAACCGCCGACATCGCCCGCGAAAAAGGCCTGGAAGTTGACTGGGATGGTTTCGAGAAAGCCATGAATGAGCAGCGTGAACGTGCGCGTGCAGCCAGCAACTTCGGCACCGACTATAACGATAACTTCAGCATTGACGAGCGTTCAGAGTTCACGGGTTATGACTACACCAATCAGAATGTGATCGTTACTCGACTGCTTAAAGGCGAACAGGAAGTCGAGCGTCTGGAAGAAGGCGAGAAGGGCGTCATTATCTTAGCGAAAACCCCATTCTACGCCGAGTCAGGCGGTCAGGTAGGTGATACCGGCCAATTGATGGGCTGTGGTGCCAGCTTCAAAGTCGAAGACACACAAAAGCTAGGTGATGCAATTGCGCACATTGGCTATGTGGAGAAAGGTTCTATCTCTAACGAGTCGGAGCTTCAGGCCTTCGTTGATGCTGAGCGTCGCCAGCACACAATGCGTAATCACTCGGCAACACACTTATTGCATGCTGCGCTTCGAGACATTCTTGGAACGCACGTGACTCAGAAAGGCTCGCTAGTTGGCCCAGAGCGTTTACGCTTTGACTTCTCGAACCCAGAGCCTGTATCGCAGGAGCAATTGCGTCAGATTGAAGCACTGGTCAATCAGAAGATTTATGAGAACCACGCAGTTGAAGCACAAATCATGTCCATGGACGAAGCCAAAGAACACGGTGCAATGGCCCTGTTTGGTGAAAAGTATGGGGATGAAGTACGAGTACTTACCATGTCGCCATTCTCTATTGAGCTGTGTGGCGGTACGCACGTTAAGCGCACTGGTGATATCGGTGCTTTCAAGATTCTTTCCGAGTCAGGCATTGCTGCCGGTATTCGCCGTATCGAAGCGACTACGGGCGCAGGCGCAGTGAACTGGATGCAGTCAGCGGAAGCCAACTTGCAATCGATTGGCAAACTACTGAAGTCAGACCCTTCGCAGGTTGCTGACAAAGTCACTCAGTTGATGGATAAAAGCCGTCAGCTTGAAAAGACCATTGAAGCACTGCAAAGCAAGCTAGCATCCTCGCAGGGTAGTGACCTTGCCAGCCAGGCGGAAGAGATTAATGGCGTCAAATTACTGGTTGCTAAACTAGAGGGCGTCGAAGCGAAAGCCTTGCGTGATATTCAGGATCAGCTTAAGAACAAGCTGGGCTCAAGCATTGTCGTATTAGGCATCGCCGAAGAAGACAAGGTCAGCATTATTGTCGGTGTCAGCAAAGACTTAACCGGCAAAGTGAAAGCCGGTGAGCTGGTCAATATGGTCGCCTCGCAAGTAGGCGGGAAGGGCGGTGGTCGCCCTGATATGGCTCAAGCGGGCGGGAAGGACCCAGCAGCATTACCGGCAGCGCTTGATAGCGTGAAGCCTTGGGTAACTGAGCGTATAGCCTAGGTCGATTCATCCTGGGCCTTTAGCTATACAAATAAAGTGTATCGGATTATCCTAGTTAGGTAACTTTGTGAGTCCACTCACAAAAAAGTAGAGTTGTGCGAGGAATATTGATAGAATCCGTCGCTTCAACTTTGTATGTAATCTGTACAGACGATTTGTAGATGGCGAAGAAATAAGCAATGATTGCCGAATTTCTGAGCTACAGGAAATGTAGGAGATTGGAATGTTAATCTTAACCCGTCGTGTCGGTGAGACACTTATGATTGGTGATGAAATCACCGTTACTGTTTTAGGCGTTAAAGGAAACCAGGTTCGTATCGGTATCAACGCACCTAAAGAAGTTGCTGTACACCGCGAAGAAATCTATTTGCGCATTCAACATGAAAAGCAAATGGAAGGTTATCAAGGCGGTTCATCAGACGACAACGAATATTATTAAAAAAGTGGAAAAGGAGTGTTGCAATTTATCTTAAATAAGGTAACATTCCGTCCGCACTAAAGGTGAGGTGGCCGAGCGGCTGAAGGCGCTCCCCTGCTAAGGGAGTATACCCTAATCCGGTATCGAGGGTTCGAATCCCTCCCTCACCGCCATTATTTTTAAATTGGGTTTTCAAATTCAATTTAAAAATAATAGAAGGAAGGATGAGAACCTTTAGGTTCGACAAAATCGTCTGGAACGATTTTGAACAGCGAAGCGTAGCGACGCTGGCCCGAAGGGTAAAATACAGGATGTATTTTATAATCCCTCCCTCTTAAAATAGAATTTTTCAAACCTGCTTCGGCAGGTTTTTTTATGCCTGTGATTTATTAATTTATACAAAGAGGTGTCTTTCGTGAAAACAGTAGAAATTACAAAAGAGCCTGTTGAGCTCTATAAAATACTAAAGTTCGAAGGCATTGTTAGTAGTGGCGGTGAGGCAAAAGCAGCAATAGATGATGGTCTGGTTTTAGTCAACGGTGAGATAGAGAAAAGAAAGCGCAAGAAAATAATATCAGGTGACGTTATTAAATATAGAGACGACGAAATCAAAGTTCTACTGAAACAATCGTAATCGATTCAGCTACTAGATTCTTAAACCTGCTTCGGCAGGTTTTTTTATGTCTGTAATTCACTCTAATACAAAGTTCGATTAATATTTAATCAATAAAATTATTGCAAAACGAAAAAACCGGACTATTATAGCTTGTTAACTACGTCACAAAATAAGTGGCATTGGTTTTTATAAAAGATAGCAAAATAATAAATGTTCGCTATTTATAATAGTATAAACCTGTAAAGTGGACATAAAAAAAGTAATTTTAAAACAATAGGTTACTAGCATTGACTAGTAATGATTAGCTGAAGGACATGCATGTATGCAGGAAGTAAAGTCTAATTTATACCCATGCCGTCATTGTGAGGAAACGGGTAAATGCAAATCTGGTCCCAATGGCTCAAGTTGCCACGCCTGTGCAAAGCGTAACGAATTGAAAGGAAAAGAATTCGTTGGATTGGCATGTGGTACTTGTGGCGGTTTAGGGCAATCCGAGCCGATAACTGAGCGCTTGAATAAGCGAGTAAAACCAATGCTTGCGATTGGAATCGTATTAACGGTTCTTATTTTTCTGTTCGTCCTAGCGCTTTTCAGAAGTCCATATTTTCCTGAGTTTTTAGCCTTTGCAGGTACATTGCTTGGAGGTGTCACTGCCTTCTATTTCAATGGTCGGAGTAAATTGTAATGGAAACCTGTCTAGGAAAATCAGTACAGATATTAATTGAATATTGCATATGTGGGTTTAAATGTACTCTGACCCAATTAATTTTCATTAATTTTAGAAAGGAGTAATCTCTGAAGAATGGAAAACAACAAAATAAAACCTGATAAAATAACCAAACCCATACAATTACTTGGTGCATGGCTTGTAGGGCTTTTAACAATCGATAGTGCTTTTTTACTCGCAGCAACAAAAATGGATCTATCGACTTGGCAATCAGGTGCTTTAACAATCGCTGCCATTCTTAATGTACCACTTTTCATTGGTGCCCTTTTTCTTCTCCAAACTAAGTTTCGCCCAGAATTGCAGGAAGACTCATATTATTCAACCTATTTAAGCAACAGAACAAACAAACCTATTAAGGTTCCTCGTATTGAGGCTGTATTCAGTGAGCTAGAAAAGAGACTTGATGCTATTGAAAGAAACACATCAAATGAATCCGAAACGTTGGAGGTTGATAATTCCATATTAGCTGATTTGTCATACGGTATTAATGTACAGCTTTCGAACAAAGAAGAGATCCTATCAAAATTAAATTCTCATGGCGTACTCGGTGTTAGTGAGTTTGGTCAAAAATCTAGAAAGCCAGAGCCATTAAAGGTTGCAATTACAGAATCTATATCAAGGCCTGCACTGAATCAGCTTCTTAAGTTAGCACAAAGTTTAGGCTTTACTCACTATGGATTCATAGAGTCGTTTGAAGATATTGAAGAAGATGTTCTTTTCGGTGCGTACGGTGAAGACACTAGAAGAATTACAAGTTCATAACAAGTCAAGAAGCAATACGCATTCGGTGCAGGCCTGTCTAAAGTCAGTCGTTATTTAAAGTGTTAGTGCTAAGTAAACATATGGAATTTATATGCCGATAAATATTTCGATACCAGACAACGAGCTAGTCGGATTTAGCGATCAAGCTCAGAAAAGCTTAAAAGAAGCGATAGAAGAATATTCATCAGATTTGATTGAAGAAACAAATAGATTAGAGGCTGGAAGAAATCCTACAAAAGGTGCTCCAGAAGTAACTCGTGGAATGGTTACAGATGCAAAAACTTTTCTAAAACGAGGCTTGGGAAGCCCTAGAAAAGGGTGGGGTTCAAAAATTCTACGAGTTTTTTCAGCTGTTCTTTCGTTATTTGTTGGCATCATGTATAACGAAACCAAACTGCAAGATAGTGCCTATCTTTTGTTCTTCATTTTGATTGTTGCTGCAACAATACTTGCCGTAACGCTCTCGACAATCAAGGAGTGAAACATGGACAACAATAACGAAACTCTCCAATATCTTAGTAAACGTATATTTTATAGAAAAAAATTCGACCTTATCCTCAGGGCATACAGTACTATTGGGGTACTAATTGCTATTTTTGCCGGTGCTTACTTCTTGCTCACTCTCCTCCCGTACGACCTGAATAGCGAGCAACAGCTTGCTCTTATGGTTTCTGGTATCGGTATTGCTCTTGCTCTTTTGTCAAGGACTATCATTGTTCTTAGACGTGAGCGAGAAGAAGAAGAAATTTCGAGACTTAAAGAATATGAGAAAGTAGCAGCATTCCTAGATACTTGGTCACAGTTTGAACGAGTTAGCAAGGAAGTACTCAGCAAAGACGATGAAACTTTTAGTAAGCACTCCCTGAGAACTGTGATAAAACGCCTTTATGAAGAGGGAAAAATCAATAAAGTAGATGTCCTAGCCCTAGAAGAGGCGCTTCAAATGAGAAACTCAATAGTCCATGGTGAACGACCTTGGTCTTCTGGGTTGACAGGAAAAGTAACAGATGTACTTGTCGAAATAATCAGAAAAATTATGTAGAGCCCTATAACGCAAATACAAAATCGTTATATAGGAAGGATTAGCTAACGCTCACCGTTGCATTGGATGTTATGTTTAACAGAGATGCCTGACTCCTATGTTAATGTGGCCGGTGTGTATTATTAGAGAGGTCGATAGACTAGAACTATAAAATCATAAAGGCACTCTGCCCCCATAAAATGCAAACTTGCAGTATGTGTACAGTTTTTTATTAGTTTTGATTTGAATAATCATGAATAAAGTAACCACATTAGATGATGTATACAGAAAGTTCGGAGAGGTATCTGAAGCGGCGCAACTGTTAGAGACGGAGATAGGAAACATCTTAATGCTTAAAAAGGGCACAGAAGCGTGGCTAATGGATGGTAGTGACCCAGTTACGGCTGAGCAAATATTAGACCAGATAAACCGCCATACCCTTGGGCAACTGATATGGAAACTTCGCGGTAACCATGATGGCTTAGACGCGTTAGAGCAAATGCTAATCGATGCAAAGACTGAAAGAAATTACCTTATGCACTCGTTTTACCGCAAACACAATTTCCGAAGAAACTCACCGGAGGGTCGAACTATTATGCTTCAGAACCTTGAGTCAATTCATGAGAAGATTCTTATTGCGTATAAGGAAGTGTTGAAACTGTCTGGTTTTGACTTTGATCAGTTTGATTTGCCATTTTTTCCAACTGATCATAAGTCTATATGATGCTTTCGCTGGCAAAAACATACTCATGGGCAAATATCCACTTCGTCCCCTATTTTCTGATAAGCTCTGCAGTAAGTTTTTATATGGAGATTGAACATGGACGATAGAGTTAAGACGTCATGGGAACAAGTACTTCATCCCAAGACGCTAAAAACAAATATTATTACAGCTTCGATATTCTCGATGGCTTTCGAAATGCTCAAAAGCAGCATTATTGAAAAAATCGAGGACTTTTTTACAAATGGATTTGATGAAAATGGAATTATTGTTAGTTCGGAATATAAAGAAGAAGTGCTTTCTCTCAACAAAAGCCCTCTATATGCGTCATTGAAATGGCTACAAAGTATGAACGCTATTGATGATGAAGATCTAGAGCGGTTTGAACATATCAAAAGCTGTCGTAATACCTTAGCTCACGAGATGCTCACATTTGCCTCATCTGGTGTCGACTTTGATGTTGCTGAAGCTTTCGCAGAAATGGTCCAATTATTAAGAAAAATAGAAATATGGTGGTTTGAGAACCTAGAGATGGCAATAGACCCTGATTCCTATCCTGAAAACCTTGATTTAGATAAGGTGATACCTGGTCCGGTTTGGAGTCTACAGATGCTAATAGATGTCGCACTTGGACCAGAAGAAGTAGCTTGGAAATATTATGATCATTTTGTTGCTAATACTTAACGTACTTAGTTTAACAATCTAACTCATCTATTTTTAATTCGCCCAACTGACCTAAATCAACCAACCCTCATTCCTTTTAAAATTCTGTTGCTATCTTTGTGTCTGATTCTTACTATGATTCAAAGGTGTTTGTTTTTTAATCAGGGATTTGAGCTTGTCAGAAATCACATCTACTCAAGAAGAAAACCAGGATTCAGCTACAACTGAGTCGAAGCCGGTATTGCATGCGCATAATCTCACCAAGGTTTATAAAACGGGGGAGGTTGAGGTTAAGGCATTGGATGGCGTTGATTTTGAGGTGTTTGAGCATGAGATGGTGGTTTTGCTAGGGCAGTCGGGTAGCGGTAAATCAACACTGCTGAATATTCTCGGGGGCTTGGACAGCGCCACGTCGGGCGAGGTGTATTTTAAAGATCGCTTGATTAGCTCAGACAGTAAAGGGCTTTTGACCAACTTCCGCCGTGAACATGTCGGTTTTGTGTTTCAGTTCTATAACCTGATTCCAAGTCTTACTGCTTTAGAGAATGTCGCATTAGTGACCGAAATTGCAAAGAACCCCATTAAGCCTGAAGAAGCCTTGGAGCTGGTTGGGCTGTTGCCTAGAAAAGACCATTTTCCGGCACAGCTGTCAGGCGGTGAGCAGCAGCGGGTGGCGATTGCTCGGGCGATTGCCAAGCAGCCAGAAATCTTATTGTGCGATGAGCCTACCGGAGCACTGGATCATCAAACCGGGATTTTAGTTCTTGAAGCAATTGAGCAGGTTAATCGTGAACTCGGGACTGCAACTGTTGTGATTACCCATAACACTTCTGTTGGTGGCATTGCTGACCGGGTTGTGACACTGCGCGACGGCAAAGTGTCGGATATCCACTCCAATGACAACCGTCAGTCTCCCAGCGAGTTGAAGTGGTGATCTGATATGCGGGCTTTGAATCTGAAGCTGTTGCGCGATTTATGGCATGTCAAAGGCCAGGTCATTGCTGTAGCTTTAGTGATTGCTTCCGGTATCGCTACTTTGAGTATGGCTCTGACGACGCTCGAATCACTGCAGAAAACTTCTGAACAATATTATTCCGATTATCAATTTGCTGATGCCTTTGTCAGTGCAGTTCGGGTTCCTAATACGCTCAAGCAACGTCTCGAAGCGATTAACGGAGTCAGCTTAGTTGAAACCCGCATCAAGAAGTTTGCCAGTCTGGATATGCCTGACTTTAATGAGCCTGTTATGGGATTGCTGACTTCCATTCCTGATCAGGGTCAGCCGAGGCTCAATCAGCTAGCCTTAAGGGAAGGGCGCTGGATTGCTCCGGGAACTTCGGATGAGGTGATTGTGAATGAGCCCTTTGCGGAGGCTCACAATTTGAAGTTGGGTGACAAGCTCTCTGCTGTGATGAATGGTAAAAAGCGTTACTTCAGAATAGTCGGCATTGCGCTAAGCCCTGAATATATCTACTCAATCGCTCCGGGATCTTTGATGCCCGATGATGCACGCTACGGAATTTTATGGTCTGGCCAAAGCTCACTGGAGGCCGCCTTTGACTTGAAAGGCGCATTTAATGATGTTGCCTTTAAGTTTGACTCCACATCCGATCATCAGGCTCTGCTGAAACAAATTGATATGGTTCTTGAGCCTTATGGCGGCAGGAATTCTTATTTGCGCGATGACCAGATTTCTTATTGGTTCGTCAACAATGAAATAGAACAACTTAAAACAACATCGACAGTTTTCCCCGCAATCTTTCTGTTAGTTTCTGCCTTTCTGACTAACATGGTATTAAGCCGTATGATCACCAATGAGCGTGAGCAAATTGGTTTATTGAAAGCCTTTGGTTACAGCAACATTCACGTTGGGGCACACTATTTCAAGATGGTGCTGGTGATGTGTTTGGTCGGTGCCGTGATCGGTCTCATGGGGGGCGCTTACCTCGGTCAGTTGAATACGGAAATCTATGCTGACTTTTTCCGCTTCCCTGTTCTTGTCTATGACTTCTCAGTAACTTCATTCATCATCAGTACCGGTGTAAGTGTTCTGGCTGCACTTTCTGGCATCGTTGGATCTATTGCCAAAGTAGTTAAGCTTCCTCCTGCGGTCGCTATGGTGCCTCCCAGCCCAGATATTTATCACAGAAGTTTTATCGATACTTCGCGCATCAAGCATTTACTGGATCAACCTACGCGCATCGCCATTCGCCAAATCATCCGTAAACCACTTAGAGCCACTTTTACAGTGATTGGAATTTCCTTCGCTGTTGGTTTAATGGTTCTGGGGATCCAAATGTTCGATGCTATTAAGTTTCTGGGTGTGTCCTTCTTTAACGATGCTCAGCGACAAGATATGACCATGGCTTTTTATCAGAATCAAAAACAGCAGGCGCTCCATCAGGTTAAACGATTGCCAGGGGTTCTTGAAGCTGAGCCGATACGCTATGTGTCCGTTGAATTTCTCAATGGCACCAAGAGTCACAGAGGAGCAATTACCGGCATTGGTTCAGATGCTATTTTACAGCCCATTTATGATAATTATTCGCGTGAAGTCGTCAGCTTACCTGAAGATGGAATAGTTCTTGGTAGTTTATTGGCAGATAAGCTCAATGTCACAATTGGCGATAGGGTATATGTTGAGTTTCTGGACAAGACCGGCCTGCAGAGGGATTATCCGGTGGTCGGGATCTTTGAAACCTTTATGGGATTACCTGCCTATATGAACCTGAGCACTTTAAACCGTGAATTGAATGAAGCAGGGCAGTATTTTATGCTCAACATGATAGTTGACCCACTGCAGTATGACGCTTTCTATAAGGCGGTAAAAGAGTCTCCGGCAATTACTGCATTAGTGACTAAGCAAGCCGCTCTTGATGCATTTAATGAAACTATTGCTGAGAGTATGCTGGTTTTTATGTTTATTTTTATGATGATGTCATCGATATTAGTGTTTGGCGTTTCTTACAATATGATTCGAATTTCTCTGTCGGAACGAGGCCGCGAACTGGCGACTTTGCGTGTTCTGGGTTTTACTAAAGGAGAAACCTCCTATATTTTATTATGTGAGGTCGGGCTGCTTACCATAGTTGGTTTGGGTGTGGGCTGTTTCGTGGGTTTGGGGCTTACTCATTTATTGGGGTATGCATTTGAAACTGAGCTGTTCAGGATCCCGGTCATCATTTATCCTCATACCTACAGCTACGCGGTGACGGTTGCTATCTTAGCTTCAATTGTCTCGGCGTTATTCGTCGTAAAACGAATTCATAATCTCGATCTTATCGAAGTGTTAAAGACCAAGGAATAAGTATTCATGGGTATCAATAAGCGTTTTAAGTTATGGATAGCGTTGGCAACAATTTTAGTTGCCTTGCTGGCTTATGGTTTTTGGCCAAGAGCGATTGAAGTCGAAACTGTTACAGTTAATCGTGGGCAATTTTATGAGGTTGTTTCAGAGGTTGGAGAAACCAAGGTTCAGCATGTTTATCAGGTATCGGCTCCAATTACCGGCTATTTGCGACGTGTTGAATTGGAGGTTGGAGACCCTGTTGTAGCGAATGAAACCGTTGTCGCGGAAATTGAGCCTTTGCGCTCGCAGCCGCTTGATCCACGCAGCGAAAAGCAGGCTGTAGCAGAATTGCACGCAGCTCAATCGGCTCTGGAAATGACGCAGGCGAAACTTAGGCAGGTGCAGAATGAGTTGAGTTTCGCTAAAAGTGATCTGGAAAGAGCTGATAGCTTATACAAAGATCAGGCCATCTCCGAACGTGAGTTCGACACAGCAAAGAAGATTTATCAAAGCCTGCAGCAGGAGTTGCAGGCTACTCAGGCAACATTGCAGCTTCGCCAGGCTGAGTTGGAGCGCGTTAAAGCCTTGCTTGATACTTCATTGGCAGAGTTTCTACCTAAATGCGAATGTAGCCAGGTTTTCGCACCTGCAACTGGTGTCGTGTTAACCCGATATAGACAAAGTGCCAGTGTTATCAATGCCGCGCAGCCGATTATGGATATCGGTGATCCGAATGAGCTTGAGGTCAAGGTAGAGCTCATTTCCACTGAAGCGGTGCGGGTTTCTGAAGGACAGAAAGTACGCATGGAAGGTTGGGGCGGTAATACCGTGCTGGAGGGTATGGTCAGGCAAGTGGAGCCTATGGCCTATAAAAAAGTTACCGCGCTTGGGATTGAAGAGCAGCGAGTGAATATCTACATCGACTTCACTAGTCCGCCAGAGCAGTGGCAAAAGCTGGGGCATGGTTACCAGCTGGATGTTGATATTATTCTGGCTGACAAACCGAACAGCCTGATTGTTCCGGTTATTGCCATGGTTCGCGAAGGCACTCAGTGGGTGGCCTTTGCAATTGAAGATGGTGTTGCGACAAAACGCACACTGCAGATTGGCGCAATTAATGGACTTGAGGCAGAAGTCTTGAGTGGAGTTAGCGAAGGCGAAGTCCTAATTTATAACCCCAGCGAAGAGATTGAAGACGGGGTTTCCGTTACCCCAAGAAAACGGTAAGATTTAAGCCTTGTTTGATTTATAAACGTTTTGTATTGTTTTTCACCAAAAACTGTTTATAAAACAGACTGTTAAGCTAAAAACTGAAATATTCAGGAAAAATTTACAAAAGGCCGTTGACATATTACAGTCTGGTGGCATAATACCGCCCGACAACGAGATGCGCATGTAGCTCAGCTGGATAGAGTACCTGGCTACGAACCAGGCGGTCGGAGGTTCGAATCCTTCCATGCGCGCCATTATTCAAGAAACCTCGCACTATGCGGGGTTTTTTATTGCCTGAAGGAAACTCAATTCGAACCTCCGACCGAAGGGAGGAGTTCGAGCCGAGCAACGAAGTTGCGAGACAACATCGCCGTAGGCGATGGCCCGAAGGGCAAGGAGCGCAGCGACGCAGTAATCCTTCACCAGAATATGCTCCTGCAATAAAGTCAAGCTTTGCTGGGATTCGCGCTGCTCATCGCCAGCCTACAATTAGCATTTATCACCAGAGTGAACCGGTTGGGAGCTTGTTATGTTGTTGAAGCAGGGGCGGCCGAGGGGGGATACGAAATAGGGTAAGAAGGAATGTTTTCGTAGGCTGGTGATGCACCCCTAGGGCAGGACCAACGAAGTGAATCCCAGAAATTAGAAGTTGTGTTTGATTATTTGGGCGAAGCCAGCCCATAGGGCAAAATAAGTGTGACCGACGGAAATCGCTTTAGGGAGACGTCTTTTGTAATCCAGCGACTTTCTCAAATTGATGATTCTCGCCCCGACGGCATTTTGACTTTAAGGATAAAGGTTTCTACTATTCGGGGTGTCTTATAACAATTACAGGGAATTAATAGTGTCCATAATAAAAAAACATCTTAATCTTATATTGCTTTTAGTTATTGCTGCGTGTGCTGCTTTAATCTTCGATAAACTAAAGGATGAGGGCTATATTAAAACCTATACGACTTGCGTTTCCTCAGCAAAAGTTGTGGTTTATAACGATTCTGGAAACATGAAAGCTACTCATTACATTTCTCGATGCGATGACTCCCGAAAACTGCAAAACAATATTTATATCGAGGAAGAAGGAGATGACAGTCGACACTTGGCATATCAAGGATATTCGGAACAACCAGCCAATTTGTATTTATTTTGGGATGAGATTGATGGTCTATACGTAGCAGGTACCGAGTCCGATGTTATAAGCTCAGAAAATAAATACGATTACAAATACCGTGTTGAATACTTACCATTGCGACAGTTGAGGGTTGCGCTGGGAGAGGCTTATTCGAAGCACAAGAAAACGCAGTTAGCAAACTAAAAAAAGCTGAACTTTAACTATAAAAAAGGCGGCTAGAGCCGCCTTTAGTTTGGTGAGTGTATGACTATTTCGCAGGGTCGCATTCATTACCTTTACAGATTCTTCCTGTGCAACCGTTGGTTGCGAGGTAATCATAGGCTGCTTTTGCCTGAACAAGTCCTGCGCCATACGTGTAGTCATGACCCGGTTCGCCGAGGTCTTCCGCGGAGGCTTTCAGCGCGGTGCGGATGTCGAAGTTTGAGCAGTGTGGATAGTGACTCCAAACCAGTGCTGCGACGCCGACGACATGTGGCGTTGCCATTGAGGTTCCGCTGGCGATGATGTATTCATTACCGGGTCCTGTTGAGCCAACGCTAACACCGGGCGCGGATATTTCCACTTGTGAAGTGGTTTGCGAGAAATCGGCAATGACTTTGGCTGAGTCGAGCGCTCCGACTGACATGACTGAGTCGTAAGAAGCGGGGTAGCTATGAGTCGAAACGCCATCGTTGCCTGCGGCGGCGATACTTAAAGCACCTGCCTTGCGAGCACGCTCAAAGGCTCTTTCTTCGACTTTGGAGTAAACCGGGCCGCCTAAACTCATGTTGATGACGTTAGCACCGTTATTGGTGCATTCTTCTATGGCTCCGGCAAGGCCAGAAGCATAGGCAACACCACCTGCTGAATCGAAGAATCGGACTATATAAAAGCCGCCGGTGTCTTCAACATTAGGAATAACACCTGACACTCCTATGCCATTATCACCAATTGCTCCAATGGTTCCTGCAACATGGGTGCCGTGATAGTGTAGATCTTCTGGCAGTGGACCATACCAGGGGCCACTCAGATCATTAGAACCCATTGCGTTTTTGGGTAGATCTTCGTGAGCGATATCGTAACCGGTGTCAATCACACAAATTTTAGCGGGATTAGCCGCCGCTCCATTTGGAAAGTCCCCAGATTGCACCATATGAATACCATACAACGAAGGATGTGACTTTAAAGGATCATCCGTGTGGTCTTCAATTTTCGTGAAGCCAGAAGGGGTTACCGTTCTTACCGGATCAATCTCGATTTTTAAATTAGAGTCTGCTCGTAAGTTTCGCAAAGTTTCCAGTGAATCAACTTCAAAGGCGATGGTGTTTAGCGAGTCGAGTTCCAGTTTAATATCTGCACCGGCTTCATTTAATGTTTGAATCACTTCTGCTTTCTTTTGCGTTGAGTATTCAACTACAAAGCGTTTGTGTACCAGTGTATTCGCAGTAGCTACTGATGAAATGGCCAATCCTACCGCAGCAAGAGTGGCTAGACTGATTTTATTTAATTTCATGTTATAAACTCCCTTTACTCTTGAGTGTTGCATTCGTGAGCTTGCACGTTGCCGCTGACTCCACCTAGATTGGAGTAGCCGTTATATGGCCCTGAAGTGACCTGAACGATGGCAATTCCGTGTAAGCCATTTCCTGAACCAGCATCAGCGATACACATGAAACCGCTGCCTTCGCCTGGGTTCTGACTGTTCTGGGAGCTATAAGCAAACTCAACTTCGTAGTATCCTTCAGCCTGACATTGTAAGCAGTATTCGCCGTTGTCATCAGCTGGGTCACCAGAGCAATACATGGCTGATGTAACGTCAGCGTGCAAACTGACACCGCCTGTATCTTCGAAGTCTATGGCTGTTTTATCGTGGAGTTGGACTTGTCCTTTGACTACACTTTCACCTGTGGAGTCGGGACATCGGCTGGCATTGATTGTGAAGACTGTTTTTCCATCGCCTCCGGCTGAGTGCATGGTACCGCCACCAGTCACTCTTCCATCAGCCCCACAACCACTTAAAATAGCGAGAGATGACGCTATTAAGCTTCCTACTAATAGTTTTTTCATAAACTTTCTCCTTAGATTTCCATTTTGTAGTGCTGATTAACTTCTTATGTAAACAACAAACCTCCTATTGTTAAATTAAGTAAGTAAACCAGCAAAAAACACTCTAGGAGATGTACAAAAAAACAACAAGTCATACTAAGTTCTTGGTGCCGGAGCTGTGATTTGGGTCGCTATTGATGCATTTTTGCATTGTGAGAGTTGTTTTCTGAGCATATAGATTTTGGATTAAAAAAAGGCTTCCGGTTTAAGGGAAGCCTTTAAAAGCAAAGTTATTTCATTCTAGTAAGGTGCGGCGTTTCTAGTTTTTTTGCCTACAACCTCTGGGTGCAGAGACTGCAGGATTCAAAAAACTCTACTAGCTTTCTTACTAAAAACTGTAGACAAATGATGCAGAGAGTAGATCGACATCAATTTCTTCTCCACGAGCTTCTACGCTATCTAGTCGCTCCCATTCTGCGCGTATAGCAAACGCATCTGTAAGGGCAAAACTTAGTCCAAGGCCATAATGTAAGCCGCTGGAACTCTCTGTTTTAGCATAGACAAATGTATCTGTACTAATTGTGCTTGTGGCATTGAGGTTTAGCTTGGTGTCAGCATCATAGAAACCAATTCTACCAATAACTGAAGCTGATTCACCTAATGGGTAACTGAGGTTAAGGTCGAGGTTAAGGGCATCAATATCGGCTTTGGCTTTAGCTTCTAGATCACCGTCTACTGTGTTATCAATAGGATCAAAAAACGTTCCTGAGACCCTGCTGTGGGCTTCTACTGAGCCCATATCGACATAGGATAGCTCAACCGCCATATATTCATTGAAAGAATAGCCACCAAACAGTTTGAAAGCAAAGTCGCTATCATCAACGTTCATATTTTGGTTGCCCTCATATCGAACAATGCCAAGCGTGGCTCCAAAGTCGTCTCTTAAGCCAGTAATACCTTGCTCAGTTGTCCAGTCGTTAAAATCAGATTGGCCTGCACTGGCACCAATGTACCAATTTCCAGTTTGTGCCGTGGCTACGCTCACTGTCGTTATGAGGAAGCCAAAGATAAGTGGTTTTACTGAATGTTTCATAAATAATTCCTTCTTTTGTCAGGCTAGGCTAATGCCTAGCCTGGTTCTAGCAGCCTGGCTGCCCCATGTTAGTTCAGTACGTTAAGACCAGCTGAGCTGGATGCTACGTAAACTCTGGCGTTATTGATGGCCGTAGCAGCAGCGCCACCAACCACTTCTTTTATGCCCAACATGACTGGGTTGGCAGGGTCTCTCCAGTCAATTTTGAGTACGCCTGCATCACCATAAGCGACATAGAATAATAGTCTTGGCTCAAAAGTTGTGACTAGATTACCTGTCGCATCATAGTACTGTGTTGGGAAGTATTGTGGCGTCATGTATAAGGCGCCGCCTTCTACATCTTCATAGCCAGCTTGTTGTTGTAGCTTGAAGTGCCCAACAGCGACTGGACGACATTCACCGACACCACCTTGCTTATCACTGAGCTTGGTCACGTCAACAATGGTGGCGCATATTTCAGGATCTTGACCCTCTGGAACGACTTCTGGACGTTCCTCGGTCGCAGGGCGTATGAGGTCTTCCATGTTATATGCAACTAAACCAAAGCTGTCATAACTGAAGTAGGCAACGTCATTGATAATATGCACGTCTACACTTTTACCGTCAGCTGAGCCAAACAGGTTGTCTTCTTCGGCTTTTATTGGCTCAAAGGTTTTAACCAGTTTATTCAGGGTCAGGTCGCTTGCTTCACCACTGGCAAGGAAAGCAGTCATATCTACTACGGAAATACCATAAGCACCAGCTGCGACAACTGCGAATGTATTACCAGTATCGGAAGTCCACAGTTTTACAGTGGATGAGCGTCCAAGTTTGGGTCTGCCTGAGCTGGTATCATCAGAGTCACCGATATTGGCAACCAGGTGAGTTCCTGTGGCGGGATCTGCGGTGGTATCGTAAACAGTAAGGCCATTATCACCATCTGCAACAATGGCATATTTACCTGAGAATGCGACGCCATAAGCATGGTCTTGGCCGATGACTTTCAGGGTATCAAGGTCACCATTAGCTTCGGTACTGTGTTCGAACGTGTTTCCGAAAGCATTAAGCAATGCTGGAGCACCCACTGCTGCGGTTCCATTGTTAACCGCCGAAACGTCTACTCTTCTGAGTCCAAGGCTTTGACTCAACACATAGGCTTGGTTAGCGTCATCGCTGAAAGCTACCTTGAAGGCGTGTGGTGTTGGGGTGACATCATATCCTGCGATGGGGTATTCACTTTGCAGTGTATTGGCGACAAGGTGGATATCATCAATGGCTGTTTGTCCATCAGCGATTCTCCATACGGTAGCGCCGTGTGGGCCGTCAGCAATGTACAAGAAATCACCAGCCACTGTTACTCCTTCGGTGTGACCAATCGAAATTGACTGGCCAGGGCTGCCATCAACATTCGCTCCAACTTCTTCCGTGCTGGCTAAAGTGACGGGGACCCCATATCTGTTTTGAGCTGCAACGTTTGCAGAAGTCAGGTCTATGAAATCAACAAAACTCACGCCACCGGCACCAGAAGATTGAACAGCATCAACCTGACCTGGATTACCATAATCACCAGAGCCTGTCAGGAACAGAGCCCCCGCGTGACCAGAAATTTCGCCAGTCGCTAACATGACAGGATCAGTATAGTTTCCGTTGCTATCTGCCACCAGGAATGCAGGTATGGCTTCATCACCAACGACTACAGGAGTCATATCGTATGACTGAACAAACTCATAGTCAGGCCAGAAGACACGAGCATCTGTGTCGTTATTGAAGTTACCGCCGTTGTTCCAGTTTGTCTGGGGTGAGTCAGCGCCTTTGGCAACAATAAGCCCGCCGAAGTGGTCGGTATAATAGACTCTAAATGCGTCTGGATTCGTAGGGTCAGTCTCCACACGTACATCAATCACACCGGCTTCTTTTAGTCTTCCTGAGCCAGAGTGAGATAATATTCCTCTTTTGTCGACATTGATTGGTGGCTCATCAGGGCCATGGGAGGGCACTGCTGGTATATAACCTTCATACGCAGGCGCTGCCGGGTCGCTGACATCAACTGCAATTAGGCCACCCAATGAATATGCAATGTAGGCAACAGTTCGGGCCGGATGCATCCCAGAAGCAGGTAAATCCACTAGCTCAATATCACGAGCGTTATAGTAGTACTTACCAAATCGATCAAACTCAGCCCAGGGATACCAGGTAAGATCACTTTTTTGTTTCAGCTCATAAGATGCCTGAACATAGGTTGGCATGCCATCAGCGTCAACTGGATCAACCCCTTCAAGAGGTGGAGCTAAAACAAGGTCGGGATTGGATTGATCGGGACAGGATATTTTACGCTTAGGATAGCCGAACCAATCTTCCTGAGCATTATTGTCACAATCGGTATAAAGATTGTAATTACCAAGCGCAGTTAAATCAGAAGG
The DNA here is from genome assembly GCA_048268505.1 of Kangiella sp. Lineage (GTDB taxonomy): Bacteria > Pseudomonadota > Gammaproteobacteria > Enterobacterales > Kangiellaceae > Kangiella. The sequence continues at coordinate 637,813 of JBLWVK010000001.1, forward strand.
GTCAAAAACACTGATACCAAGGAAGCCAAGTGCAGCATAGATATTGCCATTATGCATTTGTAGGCTTAGTGGGCCACCCCAAGGGACTTCACCAGCGTATTTTAGAGTCCAGACTTCATTGCCATCAATGGTGAGAGTGCCGTCAGCTTCAGCATCCATCAAATTAGACAACTGGGTTGTTTGAATACCAAAGGCTCCATTTGCTACAAACAGCTCATCGTCTGAAGTATCTTCGGGAGTACCTTTATTATCAACTAACAAATCATTGACCGGACCAGAGGTATGCGGCTCTGTTGATGCTGGCACAACGATAATACCGCCACCACCCTCAGAGATTGTATATTCGGGCGTCATATAATCCACGGTCATGGTCCGAATATAACTCATAGCGCCAGGACTGGTAATGTCAACAACACCTATGCCTTTGCTCCCCATGGAGAGTAATGCATAATTTTTGCCGCCATAGCCTTCCAATAAGGTAATTTTCTGGATATAGCCAGGAACTCTTATTTCTGTGACTGCTCCTTTGGTGGCTGTTGTGGGAGTAGCAGCAAAACGGTCAGCCATATTATAAAGCGTCCAGTCAGACGTCCCATCGTTGTATGCTACGACATCACTTGTCGAGCCACCAATTTGCGTGACCAAGTTATCAATGTAGGCTTCTACGACAATTGGTGCCTCAATTTTAACTGACTCTTCAATACTGACAACACCTTCGGAGTCATCGCTATCAATAGGACAACCCGTGAGAACAAGCAGCGTACTGGATATTAATAATGCTAATTTGCTAAGTGATGCGCCCTTTGGCTGGGGGCGTATAGGTGTGAACTTCATAATGATTTCTCCATGTTTCTCTTCTTGCAAAACCTTTCGTCTTATGAGCACTTAAACGACTAGAAATCTTGCTTCCAGCTTGCCAATATACGCCCGAAAGCTGTTTATTTATTGACCTAGATCATCATAGTGTGAAGACGATCAAGCTGAATTGTAAAATTTTATCTTTTGGGGGTATTGCACCTATCTTGAAGGAAGCTAAAGCAATAAGAGTCGAGCAACCTCTGATAGCTGGTTGATGAAAAGTAATGCCGCTAAATCCTGCTTTTGATGGCTGGCCTTGTGTGTATAATAAGTGCCTGAGCTCAACCAAACTATTACAACTACAAGCCTATTATTCATGTCATTACAAACTCTTTGGAACAATTATCCGATTGAAATCATCCTGTTAGTAGTTATTGTCATTATGGCGGTTGCCTTTATTGTGGCGATGGCTCGGCAAAAAAATACCTTTAAGCAGATTCTGGATGATATGTCGGTGTCGCGGGATCTGTTAAAGAGCATGGATTCACGGCAAAGCCATGCTTTTGAGCAGACTAAGAACGATTTTAATCGTCTGGTAGAGCAGAACCAGCGTGCGTCTGAAAGCATGGTTGAAAAGCTGGCGGGCAATCAGGTTAAGCTTTCAGAGTCTTTCCAGCAGTTCCAGAGCCTGGTGCAGGGCGGTTTTAATAAATTTAGTGACAACCTTGGTCAGAAGGTTAGCGACAATACAGTGAGTCAGCAAAAAGAGTTGTTTCAGTTTAAGGAAACCTTGCAGAAAAACATTTTGCAGTTAAAGGATCAGATAGAGCTGAATCAAAAAGAAGCTTTGGCCATGCTACAGGAACAGTTCCGTCGCGGCATGAAAGATGTTCGTGAGGAAATTACGCTTAACCTCAAAACTCAGGCTGAAAACTTTGAGAAAAACATGACGGGGTTGACCAAGGCTACGGATGAGCGCCTTAAAGAAATCAGCGGTCAGGTTGAAAAACGTTTGGCTGATGGTTTCGAGAAAACTACCCAGACCTTCCAGGATGTTTTAAAACGTTTGGCATTAATTGATGATGCGCAGAAAAAAATTACTGAGCTGTCCAGCAACGTGGTGAGCTTGCAGGAGATTCTTGCTGATAAACGTTCGCGCGGTGCCTTTGGTGAGGTTCAGCTTGAATCTCTGGTTTCTAATGTGATGCCTTCTTCTAACTACAAATTCCAGCATACTTTTAGTAATGGCAAAATTGTTGATTGTGCCTTGTTCTTGCCAGAGCCAACGGGTGTTATCGGTGTTGATGCCAAATTCCCATTGGAGAATTACCAGAAGATGGTGGATGTTGAACGTTCTGCTCCAGAACGCGAACAGGCGCATAAGGCTTTTGTTAAAGATATTAAAAAGCATGTTAATGATATCGCCAGCAAGTACATCATTGAGCGTGAAACGGCGATGGGTGCAGTGATGTTTATCCCTGCGGAAGCGGTCTTTGCTGAAATTCATGCCCACCATCCTGAGCTGGTTGAGTTTGCTCAACAGCAAAAAGTCTGGATGGTTTCGCCAACCACCATGATGGCCTTGCTGACGACGGCTAGCGCCGTACTTAAAGATGAGGCGACGCGTAAGCAGGTGCACATTATTCAGGAGCACCTCGGAATGCTTTCCAAAGACTTCGATCGATTTAGAACACGCATGAATAATCTGTCGCGCCATATTGATAATGTTCGTAAGGACGTTAAAGAAGTGACCACGTCCGCCAATAAAATCAGCAGTCGTTTTGAGAAGATTGAGCAGGTAGAGTTGAACCATGAGGATCATGAGCACTCTATAGAAGTGGCGACCACTGCCAAGCTCGAAAACAAGAAAGATTCTGAATAGGTTGATGAAATGAAAAAATTGTTTGTTTTGGTTTTATTATTAACCGCTGGTTTTAGCGTTTCTAAACTGGCTGCTCAGGAGCCTTTGATATTGTCATTAAAAGGTGACTTTACTCAGGGCGGCTTAGTTATTGGTCAGGCAGTTCCGGGCTCCAAAGTCAAATTTGAAGGACAAGAAATCAAGGTTTCAGAAGATGGACACTTTGTGTTTGGTTTTCATCGTGATATGCCTCAAAACGCCACATTGGTTGTGTCGAAAGGTGAGCAAAAAGAAACGCAGCCAATAATCGTTCGAAAACGCCAATATAACATTGAGCGGATTGATGGCTTACCACCTTCAAAAGTTACACCTCGCAAGCCTGAAGTGCTTGAGCGCATTAAGCGTGAAACAGCCTTGGTTGTAAAAGCTCGAGAAGAGATCACTGATTTGAAATATTTCATGCAGGATTTTATCTGGCCAGCAAAAGGTCGCCTGAGCGGTTTTTATGGCAGCCAACGAATTTTAAATGGCGATCCGAAACGCCCCCATTTTGGTGTTGATGTTGCAGCGCCAACGGGTACTGAAGTTGTTGCTCCAGCCGATGGAGTTGTTCGTCTAGTGCATCCTGATATGTTCTTTTCTGGCGGCACCATTATTATTGACCACGGCTTTGGTGTGAACTCGACTTTCCTGCATTTAAGCAGTGTTGATGTTGAGGTTGGCCAGCAAGTTAAGCAGGGTGATTTTATTGGTCGAATTGGAGCGACCGGTCGGGCTACAGGTCCACATCTTGACTGGCGCCTAAACTGGCTTAATCATCGTCTGGATCCACAATTGCTAGTTCCTCCATTTGAAGAAACAGAAGTCAAGTAACTGTCACTAAGTAAATGTATAACTATGTTAACTCCTCAAGATTTTAATACTTTTAACTTTATCAAATTTGTTCGCCAAAACCCTGATCAGCATGAACGCTTTGAATTAGATGTTGAGCAAGGAAAAGCCATCTTTCATGACGCAGGCATCATCGAGTTTAAACCTGGTCAAGTCAGTGATCAGTATCTCTGCCTTTCCTGTGGTGTTCATGGTAACGAAACGGCACCCATGGAAATTGTCAGCGACATGGTGCGTGATATTCTGGTCGGAACGCAGACTCTCAAGGTTAATCTTTTGATTCTGCTTGGTAATCCCAAAGCCATGATGCAACAGGAGCGGTTTCTGGAGTTCAATCTGAACCGCATGTTTAATCATCATTGGAAATCCTATCTTGAAGCCGATACCCATTGCTACGAAGCTTTGCGCGCGAAGCGACTGGAAGAGGCAGTAAAAGATTTCTTTGAGCAATCACCTGATAATGCACGTCGTTACCATTACGATCTGCATACGGCAATCCGCGCTTCCAAGCATCAACGCTTTGCCATCTATCCTTATCTGGATGGGCGTGAGCATAAGGTTGAACAGTTAGCTTTTATGCAGGATTGCGGAGTGAATACTGTGCTTTTATATCACAAACCAGGTTCGACTTTTTCCTACCATACCAGCCATCATTTCAAAGCGGATGCTTTTACTGTGGAGCTGGGTAAGGTAAAACCTTTTGGTGAAAATGATCGTGCTGATTTCAAGCAGGCCGAAACCAGTCTGAGACAACTGGTGGCCAATAATTATCACTTTAATAATGACCGCGTGATTGATGATATGAATTTGTTTGCAGTGAAAAAAGAGTTGCTGCGCGTCTCCGATGATTCACACCTTAATGTAGACGATGACCTGGCAAATTTTACTGAGTTTGAACAAGGGTTTGAGTTGTTATCGGACCCTGAAGAACCTTATGTCGTCGAGTCAGATGGCGAGGCAATTGTTTTCCCCAACAATAATGTTCCGATTGGTCAGAGGATGGCGTTATTGGTGGAGCCGGTGAGTTTGGGTTAAAGCTTTTGGGTTATTTAAATCATATTTGACTAAATAGCCTAGTAACCTTTTCATGTCTAAAAAAAGACACTGGATCCCGCGGTCAAGCCGCGGGATGACAGGTTAACTATATAAAGAGTTGTTTAAAAAAAATTAAGAGGTGATGTTTTCTTATAATGGTGTCGTTTATAGCCTCAGTCTTACAGTCAGGCATATAAGAATAGCCAGAAAGAAACGTCATCCCGCGGCTTGACCGCGGGATCCAGTATTATTTGATTAAAGGGTACAAATCTCTTTCTAAAAAATCCTGCGCTGAATTTCTTTATCAGCCATAATTTTCACTGCCAGTTCTTCCACTGAACGGGAAGTCGTATCAATGAAGGGTATGTTCTCGCGTCGATACAGTGATTCTACTTCTCTAATTTCCAGCATACATTGATTGAGCGCCGAGTATTTACTGTTGGGTCTACGCTTGTTACGGATCTCATGTAGCTGCATTGGGTCAATGGTCAGGCCGTAGAGTTTGTGCTTATTCTGCGCCAGCCCGGGCTTGAGCTTAATATTCGGCAAGTCTTCGTCGGTAAAAGGGTAGTTGGCGGCAAAGATACCAAACTGCATTGCCATGTAGAGTGATGTTGGGGTTTTGCCACAGCGTGACGGGCCGACCAGAATGATATCTGCCTGATCATAATGCTTGGTAGTTGCACCATCATCATTGTTTAAAGCAAAGTTAACTGCACTCATACGGGTATCGTAGGCCTGACGGTCATCGGTTGAGTGTGATTTACCAACGCGGAATGAGCTGTGGACGCCGAGCTCCTGCTCCAGTGGACCAATATAGGTGTGGAAGAAATCGACCAGAAGTGCATTGGCAGTGGTGATAATATTGCGGATCTCAGGTTTTACGATAGTTTCAAAGACAATCGGTTTGTGTCCGTCACGGATTGCAGTTTGATTAATGCGCGTGACAGCTGCATTGGCTTTATCCACATCATCAACAAACGGAATGGTGTGATAGGTGAATTCCACATCATTTTCGAACTGGGAAGTTAGCGATTGGCCCAGCATTTCAGAGGTAATACCGGTGCGGTCGGAAATAAAAAAGACTGTGCGTTTCATATTTGCTCATTTATCAGTAAAATAGCGGCCACAAAGACCACTTTGTTCGTGAATTTAAGCATTTACGCTCACTATCGGCAAGAACATCAGCCAAAAATGGGCGGTTTGCGGTAATTCCAAATTTATAAACTGGAGATAGAACCTTGGATAAATACGTACTTTGGTATGACCAACTTGGTATGGGTGACGTTGAGCGTGTTGGCGGTAAGAACGCGTCACTTGGGGAAATGATTAGCAACTTAAGCAATATGGGCGTTAGCGTTCCAAATGGTTTCGCGACAACTGCCGATGCTTTCCGTGCTTTCCTTGAGCAAAGCGGCTTAAATCAACGTATCAACCAAGAGTTAGCTGCCCTTGATGTTGATGACGTGACTAAGCTTGCTGAAGTTGGTGCCAAAATACGTGGTTGGGTGATGGATACTCCATTTATTCCAGAGATGGAGCAGGCGATTACCGAGGCTTATGCGAAGTTGAAAGGCAATGCCAATGATGATTTTGCTGTTGCCGTCCGTTCATCAGCTACTGCAGAAGATTTACCAGACGCCTCGTTCGCAGGCCAGCAAGAAACTTTCCTTAATGTTCGTGGTTTAGACAATGTGATGAAAGCACTGAAAGAAGTGTTTGCATCATTGTTTAATGATCGTGCGATTGCTTATCGTGTTCACCAGGGTTTTGAGCACTCTTTAGTCGCGCTTTCTGCCGGTGTGCAGAAAATGGTACGTAGTGACATCGCAGCCAGCGGCGTTATGTTCACAATGGATACTGAGTCAGGTTTTAACGATGTGGTCTTTATTACCGGTGCCTACGGTCTTGGTGAAACGGTTGTGCAGGGCGCAGTCAACCCAGACGAGTTTTATGTGTATAAACCTGCCTTGGCTGAAGGTCGTCAGTCAATCGTGCGTAAAACGCTTGGCGGCAAAGCCATCAAGATGATTTACACCAATGATACGGATCACGGCAAGACCGTTGAAACCGTTGATGTTGATGTTAATGAGCGTATGCAGTTCTGTATTAACAACGCAGAAGTTCAGGAACTTGCCAAGCAGGCAATGATTATTGAGCAGCATTACAAGCGTCCAATGGATATCGAATGGGCTAAAGATGGTGCTGATGGCAAGATTTATATCGTTCAGGCACGCCCAGAAACGGTCAAGAGTCGTTCTGACAAAAACATTATTGAGCGCTATCGTCTGAAAAATACCTCTGAAGTGGTTGCTACCGGTCGTGCCATTGGCCAGAAAATTGGCAAGGGTAAGGCGCGTGTTATCAGTTCGATTGATGAAATGGCAAGTGTTCAGCCAGGCGATGTCTTGGTGACAGACATGACTGACCCGGATTGGGAGCCAGTGATGAAGCGTGCGGCAGCAATCGTTACTAATCGTGGCGGCCGTACCTGCCATGCTGCGATTATTGCGCGTGAGCTTGGTATCCCAGCGGTTGTGGGTTGTGGTGACGCTACTGACCGCATTAAAGATGGCGTTGAAGTGACCGTATCTTGTGCCGAAGGTGATACCGGTAAGATTTATGCTGGTCTACTGGATTTTGACATCAGCAAAGACTCGGTTGAGGATATGCCTGAATTGCCGTTCAAAATCATGATGAATGTGGGCAATCCTGATCGTGCTTTCGACTTTGCGCATCTTCCGAATGCCGGTGTTGGTCTGGCCCGTCTTGAGTTCATCATCAACCGCATGATCGGTGTGCATCCGAAAGCATTGTTGGATTACGACAAACTGGAAGATGAAAGCCTCAAGAAAACCATTGCCATGCAAATGGCCGGTTATCCAAATCCAAAAGAATTCTATATCAGCAAGCTGGTTGAAGGCATTTCAACCATTGCCTGTGCTTTCGCACCAGAAAAAGTCATTGTTCGCATGTCTGACTTCAAGTCGAACGAATATGCGAATCTGATAGGCGGTCATTTATACGAGCCACATGAAGAAAACCCAATGCTTGGTTTCCGTGGCGCTTCTCGTTATATCTCCGAAGAGTTCCGCGAGTGCTTTGAACTTGAGTGTGAAGCGATTAAGCGTGTTCGTAACAAGATGGGCTTCAATAATGTAGAAGTTATGATCCCATTCGTGCGTACTCTCGGTGAAGCTGAGAAAGTTATCGAGTTGTTGGCTGAGAATGGTCTGCGTCGTGGTGACAACGGTTTGCGCGTAATTATGATGTGTGAGCTGCCTTCAAACGCCATTCTTGCCCAAGAATTCCTCAAGTTCTTTGATGGCTTCTCAGTGGGCTCAAACGATCTTACCCAGCTTTCATTGGGGCTGGATCGTGATTCTGGCATCATTTCTCACCTGTTTGATGAGCGTGATCCGACGGTCAAGGTGTTGTTAGCCAATGCCATCAAGGCCTGTAAAAAAGCCAATAAATACATCGGTATTTGTGGTCAGGGTCCATCGGATCACCCTGATTTGGCCAAATGGCTGATGGAGCAGGGCATTGATAGTGTGTCATTAAATCCTGACACAGTTCTCGAAACGTGGCTTTTCCTGGCGAAAAAGTAATCTAACTTGTTGTATTATTTACCGCTTGAGCAATAAATGCTGTATGTTTGTTGCTCAGGCATTATAAAAGGTTATGAAATTTTTTTGTGACTTTACTTATAAGTAAATAATCCGAGGAGGAGATAGGAATGAAACGTTTAGCTATTGCTCTTTTAGCATCAACACTGGCTGTTGCTTGTAGCGATGATAAGAAAGAACCTGTGAAAGAGGAAACTCAGGAAGCAGTTGAGGAAGTCAAAGAAGCGACTGCTGAAGCTGTAGAAGCAACAGAAAAAGCTGTTGAAGACACTGCTGAAACAACTGAAGAAACAGTAACTTCGCTAACAGAAGCAGCTGAAGAAAACTACGAAGAAACTAAACAGGAAGCTGAAGAAATGGTAGAGGAAGCAAAAGCCGAAGCAGATCAGATGGTTGATGACGCTAAAGCAGAAGCCGAAGCTATGATGCACTCAGCGGAAGAAGAGCTTGAAGAAGCTGAAGAAGAAGTTGAAGAAAAGGTTAAAGACGACCAGTAAATCAATTTTCTGTTATCAGTAGAAATAGCAAGATATGAAAAAGCTACTCGTTTGAGTAGCTTTTTTTATGGCTGAGTTTTTTGTTGGCCAAGATGGCTACGATGGTATATAAAATATAGCCAGTAGTACCTATTATAACTTCAACTTTTGCAAGTGAGCAGCTATGTACGATACGCAAATGGTTCCGCTTGAATCGATTATCCCATTGAGGCATAAAGTTTTACGACCTGGCCGACCTGTAGAAGAGTGTACTTATAAAGAAGATCTGGCCGAGGGGTGTTTTCATGTGGCGACTCTTGATCAGGGAAATGTTATTGGGATCGCTTCTTTTTACCCCGAATCACACCAGCTTGCTGCATCGAGTAATGCCTGGCGCTTAAGAGGCATGGCTACGGATCCAGATTATCGCGCAAGAGGACTGGGGGCGCAGCTGTTGAAGTATGGTATGGGTTTATGCGCAAAAGCTGGCGGCGATGTGCTTTGGTGTAATGCCCGTACGGAAGCGGTGCCATTTTACAGCAAGCTTAATTTTGTTATAAAGGGAGAGGAGTTTCAGATCCCCGGGATCGGGCCTCATTACTTCATGTCCAAAACAATAGTATAAAGAGAATAATTTATGAGTCAGTCACAATTAGAACCAACCCTAAAAGCCTTCTATCACTGGGAAACCGTTGCTGCCGATCAGGTTTTTCTACGACAGCCTTTTGGCAATGACTGGAAGGAGTATACCTGGCATGAAGTAGGTCAGCAGGTTCGTCAAATGGCTCATTACCTTAAAACCAGCTTGCCGCCGAAAAGTAAGGTTGCGATTTTATCGCTAAACTGTTCGCACTGGATTATGGCTGATCTGGCTATTATGATGGCTGGCCACATATCCGTGCCCATTTATCCAACCGCTGGTAAAGAAACCATTACTACAATCCTGGAGCATAGCGAGTCTAAACTGCTGTTTGTCGGAAAGCTGCCGGATTGGCCATCGAAAAATGAAGCTGTAGCTGATGATTTGCCTAAAATCAGTTTCTATCAACCTCATTCTGGTATTAAAGAGTGGGATGAAATCATTGCTGACACTGAACCGATGGCTGAGTCTCCGATTCCAGAGCTGGATGAGCTGGCGACAATTGTCTATACCTCGGGCACTACTGGTATCCCGAAAGGCGTAATGATTGACTATCGTGCGCTATCTAATGGGGCTGCTGCGGCTGCTCAATTCGTCGATATTGGCCAGGAACGCGCCTTCTCATACTTGCCGCTTGCGCATTGTGCAGAGCGTGAGCTAACTGAAATCATCAGTATTCATACTGGCAGTGTTATTTCCTTTACCGAATCCCTTGACCGTTTTCAGGACAATATTGTATCTGTCCGACCAACCATATTCTTTGGCGTGCCTCGAATCTGGCTTAAGTTTCAGCAGGGAATTGAAGACAAGGTGGGTAAAAGAAAACTGTGGTTTTTGCTAAAGCTACCTATTATTAAAAATATTATTCGAAAAAAAGTGTTAGATGGGCTGGGGCTGGATCAAGCTAAAATTGTTTTATCGGGTGCTGCGGCCTTACCCAGAGCAACCATGGATTTCTTTGACAGCCTTGGGCTAGAAATTTGCGAAGCCTATGGCTTAACCGAGACCATGGCATTTTCCCATGCCAGCAAACCAGGCTGCCGCAAGAAAGGATCTGTTGGTGTGGCCATGCCTACAGCGGAAGCTAAAATTGCTAATAACGGAGAGATATTATTAAGAAGCCCCTGTTTGATGAAGGGCTATTATAAGGAGCCGATTAAAACCTCTGAGGTTATTGATGAAGAGGGTTATTTTCATACTGGTGACATAGGGACGATTGACGACGATGGTTTCTTGTTTATCACTGGGCGGGTCAAAGACATCTTCAAAACTTCCAAAGGTAAATATGTATCGCCTGCACCGATTGAGGCGAAACTTGAGCCTGAGCTTGGCGTTGAGCATTTATGTGTTGTCGGTGATGGGCTTCCATCACCGGTAGCCATCGCTTCTATTCATGGAAAGACCATAAAAGATCGCGCTGCATTCACCCAGGAAACCGAACAGACTTTGCAGAAATTGAATAACCAGCTTGAAAAGCATGAGCGCCTGGCTAAGCTGATTTTTGTGGATGAAGCCTGGACTACTGAAAACGGCTTGATTACACCAACTCTTAAGACTCGTCGCCAGCAGGTGGAAAAACATTATCAGTCGCTGATTGAAAAGCACTACAAGAAGCAAGAAATGATCATCTGGGACTGATGAGTCGTTTTACGATAGATCAATAACTGAAGGAGTATATTATGGGATTTTTGACGTGGATTGTTGTTGGTTTGATTGCTGGGCTTTTGGCCAGAGTGATCATTCCTGGCGCTAGAAACGAAGGTATCATAATGACGATTGTGATTGGAATTATTGGTGCCATCCTTGGTGGTTATGTTGGTAGCTTTTTCGGTTTTGGTGAAATATCAGGCTTTAATATCAAGACCTTACTAACAGCTACCCTTGGCGCTGTTATTCTGCTCGCTCTACAGCGAATGTTCGCTAAAAAGTAATCCTATCCATTCAATGCTGTCGATTCAGACAGCATTCAGCTACACCTTTTTACACTTACCTTAAAGTTAAGGAACCTGCAGCTGTGGGTTCCGTCCACAATCAGAGGTATTGTGCATGAAAAAACTATTCGTATTAACATCTATTCTGGTTAGCCTTGCTATGGCTAGCGCAGCTAATGCACGTGACGATTATCGTTATTATGATGATGTGCGTTATGCGCGTGCAAAAGTTGTTCATGTTGAACCTGTTTCTGGTTATAGCGAAAGCCGATACCCAAGAGAGCGCTGTTATGTGGACAGCTCAGATAGAGACCGTCGCAAAGGCTCGATTGTAGGAGCGGTCATTGGTAGTGTTGTTGGCTACAATTTGGGCGGTGACCGCGGCGAGAAACGCCTTGGTTCAGTGGCTGGCGCAGTAGTGGGTTCAGCGATAGGTCAATCAGTTGCTGATAAAGGCCGAGACAGTCGTTACCGCTGTGAAAGGGTCGAAGAGCGATATGGTCATGCTGCTATTATTGGCTATAATGTCACCTACAAGTACAAAGGCCAGCGTTATACTACTTTCATGGATTATGATCCTGGACGCTGGGTTGATGTAGAAGTTAGCGTCAGACCTGGTCGTGGCTATAGACACTAAACTCATAGCATTTATTAAAGGTTATTATGAAATATATATTGATCGTTATTTTGGCAATGTCGGCATTGATGTTTCAATCAGCAGAAGCTGCCGGCATTCGCATTGATACAAAAGTTGAGCGTGAAGAGCAGGCTTGCGTTCCAATCGGCAAAAGTGCCGCCATGAGCGCAGTTGCCCGCAAAACGGATGGTCGCGTGCTGTCCGCTTCTCTTAACATGAATCGCAAGCCGCCTGTTTATCGGGTCAAGGTTTTAAGCCCAAATGGTCGAGTGAGTCATGTGTTGGTTAATGCCTGTAATGGGCGAGTGATTCGCTAACGGGTTTTGTAGTTAAGAACAAAGCAAATTTTTGAACATAAAATTGTGTATGGAATGGGGTGGAATAGGGTATGAAACTGTTACTGGTTGAAGATGATGATGCATTGCGCGAACAATTGGTCAGTGCATTAAAGGCGCAGAATTATGTGGTCGAAGAAGCGCCTAATGGCGAAGAAGCCTTGTATCTGGCGCGCGAATACCAATTCGATCTGGGGATCTTTGATTTAGGACTGCCTGATATTTCAGGCATGGAAGTGATTTCGACGCTACGTGATGAAGACGTACAGTTTCCAGTGCTGATTTTGACCGCTCGCGGTCATTGGCAGGATAAGGTGGACGGCCTTGCAGCCGGTGCTGACGATTATCTGGTTAAACCGTTCCAAACTGAAGAATTACTGGCCCGCATTAATGCCTTGTTACGTCGTGCCTCCGGTTATGCCAAACCTGAAATTATCAAAGGCCCGATCACCCTGAATAGCCTGAAGCAGGAAGTTAAGGTCAATGGTGAAGTTATGGATTTGACGGCTTATGAGTATAAGGTTCTTGAATACCTGATGCTCAATCCTGACAAGGTTGTTTCTAAAACCGAGCTCACCGAACACTTGTATGCGCAGGATTATGATCGTGATTCAAACGTGCTGGAGGTTTTTGTCGGTCGCTTGCGTAAGAAAATTGATCCTGATGGTACCATTAAACCGATTGATACTTTGCGTGGTCGCGGCTATCGCCTAAGAACGGATCTTTGAGTTTGAATCACTCCTACTCATTACAGAAGCGAATATTATTAAATACCAGTGTCGTGCTGGTATTTTTTATTGCTGCCATGAGTTTCATTTTGTTAAATACATACAAGGCCGGCATTCGGCAGGCAACCTTTGAGCGACTGTATGCGCAATTTTATAGCTTGCTCTCCGTTGCTGATCAGCTCGAGCCTGGTGATCTGTTCCTACCCGAAGAAATTCCCTCCGATAAACGCTTTAATCAATACGGTAGCGGTATTTCAGCGCTGGTTTATGATGAAACCGAAAGTTTGATCTGGCAATCCTTATCAGCGACCTATGAAATTGAGCAGGGGAAAATCCCTTTACCATTATCGCTACCGGGCGAAGCAACTTTGCAGTCAATTAGCCTGGGCGAAGAAGACTTTTTTCAGTTTCACTATATAGCGGAGTGGGAGTCGGAGACGGGCGAGGTGTCGCTGTATCATTTTGTGGTTCTTGAAAACAAACGACCTTTCAATCAGGTTATAGAAACCTACCGTAATACTCTATGGATGTGGCTTGCTGGATTGGCGGCTTCGTTAATTCTAATTCTGTTTGTGGTTCTTCGCTGGACCCTGAAACCTATTCGTCAGGCTGTTAAGGAATTACACAAAGTTGAGCAGGGTGTACTGGATAAGCTCTCTGATCGCTATCCGCAGGAAATCAGACTGTTAACCCATAACATCAATCGTTTTATTAGCAATGAACGCCATCAAAGTAAACGCTATAAAGAAACCTTGGGCAATCTGGCGCACAGCCTGAAAACACCGTTGGCGGTTATGCAGGCGGCACTGCAAAACGAAGCAGAGAAAATGGACTTGGAACGAATCTGTGGCGAACAGTTGCAACGTATGAATCAGATTGTCGGTTATCAATTGCAACGTGCCACCAGCGGCCCGCAAGTGATGATGAAATCCATGTCATTAAAACCTGCTATTGCAAAGCTAGTGAAGGGGCTAGAAAAAGTCTATTCACATAAAGGAGTAAACATTCAGATGGATGTTCCTGATTCAGTAAGGGTGTTGTTGAATGAGGGAGACCTTTATGAGATTTGTGGTAACTTGCTGGACAACGCCTGTAAGTGGGCTAAGCAAAAGGTAATGGTCAGCGCCAAGCAAAGTGGTTTAAGAACGATAATTTGTATTGAAGATGATGGCCCCGGTATTGCGGAAGAGGTTCGCCAGTCGGTACTTTCTCGAGGCAAACGGCTGGATGAGTCTGTGGAAGGGCAAGGCATAGGAATGTCAGTGGTTAAAGAAATTGTCGACGCCTATCAAGGTGATATCGATATTGATGTTAGTAGCTTGGGCGGTGCTTTGATAAAAGTGAGTTTTAATGCTTAGGCGCACTCTATTCAGCTCAGCGTTATTCAGTAAATGATGAGGAAAAAATAATGAGTTATAAAGTATCGATTTTTGCTGCGTTGATTATGGGCGTATTCTTTTCTACCAGCTCTTTTGCTAAGTCCGAAGATGTTTTAGAAATTTCTACAGAAGAAAAGTATATTCAAGGCCATCAAGTAGGCTTAGAGTACAAGATTGAATTTAAACGCGAAAATGATATTGCTTTCTGTGCTCTAGCTTACAATGATGGTGAAAGTTCTTTATCGTTCTTTTTGTTGGGCAAATCAAGTTTTAAGGTAGATATCCCTTATAGCTCAAGCGGGAACCTTGAATTCCGAACGTTTTGCCATCTCTATGATATTGAAACATTTAATTTTACCGAGCAAAACGTAAGGGATATGAAAGAGGATCGGTTAGCGGCTCAATCTGAGCTTGGTAATAGTACGAATACGTTAATTATTGAGGAGTTGGTATGGATACCACATTCGGATTGGTTATTTGAGAACCCCGGAATGGGATATAATAATTATGTGCAAAAAAGTAACGATAAGCTTGAACGTAGCGGTTTAACGTTTTTAATAAATAACACCTCAGAGAATCAGATTAGACTTTGTGTGGCTTTTAGCCAGAGTATGAACAAGGCTGTCCCATTCCTTGTATTGCCAGAGTCGGTTACAACGATTGATCTTTTCGATGACGATGATCCTTCACTATATAATGCAACATTGGGTGAATGTCGTAACTTGGAAGTTGTTGCAGATTCTCAGGAATAGACAAATGCTTACTTGGTGTTCCTCTGATTTGGCTTTTTGCAAGATATCACCATTAATAGCTTGTGATTAAAAGACAATAAGATATTTGTCAGAATATAATAGGACATGCCTGATCCCGTATCCGATACACTACCGATTCGTAAAATTATCCATGTTGATATGGATTGTTATTACGCGGCTATTGAGATGCGGGATGATCCTTCTCTAAAGAGTCAACCCGTTGCAGTTGGCGGTTCTCCTGATAAACGCGGCGTTATCGCTACTTGCAATTATGAAGCCCGTTCCTACGGCGTTCGTTCTGCGATGCCTTCTGCTTATGCCCGACGCCTTTGTCCAGGGCTTGTCATAGTCCATCCTAATTTTGATAAATACAGACACGACTCAAAAGTCATTCGAGAGATCTTCGCTCAATATACTGATTTGATTGAGCCTTTATCGCTGGATGAAGCCTATCTGGACGTCACCGATTGTACGGAATATAAAGGCAGCGCAACCTTCATCGCTCAAGCTATTCGCTATCAGATCTTTGAGAAATTGCAGCTGACAGCATCTGCCGGTGTTGCACCGAATAAGTTTCTAGCCAAGATTGCCTCTGACTGGAATAAGCCTAACGGCCAGTTTGTGATTACCCCGGAAGAAGTGGATGACTTCGTTAAGCTGCTACCCGTTGCAAAAATCCATGGGGTCGGTAAAAAAACCACTGAAAAGCTGCAGCGTATGGGTATCGAATCCTGCAAGGAGCTGCGTGAGATTGACCTGCTGACTCTGAGTAAAACTTTCGGTAGTTTTGGCCAGCGACTGTATGAGCTGGCGAGAGGAATAGATCATCGCAAGGTGATTACCCATTATCCAAGAAAGTCGTTAAGTGTTGAAAATACTTATGATCAGGATCTGGTGACGCTCGAGGAGTGTCTTGATGAGCTGCCGTATTTATTGCAAACCTTAAAACGACGGGTTGCCCGTTCTGGGGTCGGCGCTCCGGTTAATAAGCTCTTTGCCAAGCTTAAATTCAGCGATTTCACTGCGACAACCGTTGAGCGAACCAGTTTTGGAATTAATGACGATCTGTTTTACGAATTGATGGAAGAGGGATTTTATCGACGCGAAAAATCGGTTCGTCTGTTGGGTATTGGAGTCCGATTTCAGGCTGCCGAATCCACTAACTTTATTCAGCTACCCTTAGAATATAGTGACTTAGAGGATGATTTTGGGTAGTCTAGCCAAGCTTTTTATACTTGTGGTAAGGTTATGCCACTCAAAGATTCTAACAAATTAACAATGGGGCTCCGATTTTGGATATCGTCGAAACAATTAATAATGCACTCTTATATATTGATGGGTTTCTAGGCTCAGCAGGATATTTTCCTTATTTATTAATAGGTGTGGGTGTTTTCTTCACACTGTATCTTGGTTTTCCACAAATTCGCTATTTTGGCCAGGCAACTCGAATTGTTCGTGGCAAATATGCAAAAGAAGACTCTCCCGGCGATACCTCGCACTTTCAGGCATTAACCACTGCCTTATCGGGTACCGTCGGTACCGGTAATATCGGTGGCGTTGCACTGGCGATTTTTATCGGTGGTCCTGCGGCCTTGTTCTGGATGTGGGTGACGGCATTCTTTGGTATGACTACCAAGTTTGTTGAGGTCACACTATCGCACAAGTACCGTGAAAAAACCGAAGATGGCACCATGGCTGGTGGCCCCATGTATTACATGGAAAAGAAATTGAATATGAAGTGGCTGGCAGTGATTTTTGCACTGGCAACCATTATCAGCTCAATCGGTAGCGGTAACATGCCGCAGATTAACAACATCGCTCAGGTTATGAATACCACTTTTAATATCGAAGAGTGGGTAACAGGCGGTGTTTTGGCTGTGCTATTAGCGCTAGTTATTATTGGCGGCATTAAGCGTATTGCCAAAGTGGCTGAGAAAATCGTGCCCTTTATGGCGGTTGTGTATGTTGTCGGTGCTGTCTTAGTAATTGCCTATAACTACGAAAATATTATTCCATCTTTCAAGCAAATTTTCGGAAGCATTTTCTCTGGTTCGGCAGCAATGGGCGGTTTCCTGGGTGCAAGCTTTGCTTATGCCATGGATCGTGGTGTTAACCGTGGCCTATTCTCAAACGAAGCGGGTCAGGGTTCTGCGGCGATTGCTCACTCAGCGGCTAAAGGCAAAGAGCCGGCTTCTGAGGGTATGGTGTCATTACTAGAGCCTTTCATTGATACCATCATTATCTGTACATTAACTGGTCTGGTTATCTTGTCTTCGGGTGTCTGGAGCGAAAAGCATCATAACTCGTTCGACCGCACGGATATGGAGTTTGTGGTTGGTGAGTATTCAGATGAAGATCCTGAGTCTGAGGATGTTAAGAAGTTGATGATACACCTTGATGAAAAGCGCTCAGTCCCATCCGAGGTGAAGAAGTTTACTGGAACCATATCATTACAAAACGGTAAAGCAATTTCTGATGGCTTCACGCTTCTAAATGCCCGCTCGATTGCTGAAGACGTTATTTATAAAGCAAAGGATGGAACACCTATCACTGGTGAAATTCCAGTCTCGAACGGCTCTTTGGAAGATAGCTCGATTATTGTTGAGGGTAAATCTCTGATCCATTCAGCGGAGCTTACCGCAGTTGCCTTCACAAAGGGCTATATGGGCGAGAGTGGCAAGTACATTGTGTCACTAGGTCTGCTGCTATTTGCCTTCACCACAGCTATTGCCTGGTCCTATTATGGTGACCGTGCGTCAATATATCTGTTTGGTCCCAAGGCTGTATTGCCATACAGGGTGGCATTTGTCGCGTTATTCTTCCTTGGCGCGATTGTCGATTCAACGGTGGTCTGGACGCTGGCCTATGTGACGGTGGCTCTGATGACCATTCCTAACCTGGTCGGTATTCTGCTACTCCATAAAGACATGAAGAATACGGTTAAAGACTACTGGAAACACTTTAAGACAGATCAAGCTGATTAGGGCTAGACAAACTCTTTAGGTTTTTCCTATACTGACTCTGGTCTGACCACGGCATTGCGCTGGTGGTCGCCAGAGTTTTTTTATGCCTGAAATTTATTAATGACCTAGGAGAGACCATGCAATACCAAGCCCCAGTTGATGACATGATGTTCTTGATCAAAGATGTTTTTGATTTGGAAAACCGACTGAAAGGTATTGCTGACTTTTCGGAATTTGATGCGGAGCTCTATAACGCCATTCTGGAAGAGGCAGGTAAGTTTGCAACAAACGTGTTGCAGCCGATTAACCGTTCGGGTGATGAAGAAGGCTGTCAGTATGACGACGGTGTTGTGACCACCCCGAAAGGATTCAAAGAAGCCTATCAGGCCTACGTAGAAGGAGGCTGGCAATCATTAACGGCTAACCCACAATATGGCGGGCAGGGTCTGCCAAAAGCATTACATGTCCTGGTCGAAGAGATGTTCTATTCGGCCAACACATCATTCTGTCTTTACGGCAGTCTTACTGCTGGTGCATACCATTTACTACAGGCCCACGCTGACGATGCAACCAAAGACAAGTATCTTGCCAAACTGATTAGCGGTGAGTGGGCTGGCTCCATGTGTCTAACCGAAGCCCATGCTGGCTCGGATCTTGGTATTTTAAAGACTAAAGCCGAACCTCAGGAAGATGGCACCTACAAGCTATCTGGCTCAAAAATATTCATTACCGGCGGTGAGCATGATATGGCGGATAATATTATCCACCTGGTACTTGCCCGACTTCCTGATGCACCAGCAGGCCCTAAAGGTATCAGTCTTTTCCTAGTCCCTAAATTTATGGTCAATGATGATGGCTCGCTCGGAGAACGCAATGGTATTCGCTGCGGCTCGATAGAGCACAAGATGGGCATTAAGGCATCTTCCACCTGTGTCATGAATATGGATGACGCCACCGGCTTTATTATCGGTGGCCCACATCAAGGCTTACGCTGCATGTTTACCATGATGAATCTTGAGCGCTTATCAATCGGTTTGCAGGGCATCGGTCTTGGTGAAATGTCTTATCAGCAGGCTTTTGATTATGCCAATGATCGCTTGCAGGGACGTGCTGAAGGTGTTGAGGGAACAGCTCCGATTATACGCCATGGTGATGTACAGCGTATGCTCAAAACCATGCAGGCTTATACTCAGGCAGGTCGTGCGCTGGCCGTCTGGTTAGGCGCATGGCTGGATGAGGCTTTCCATTCTGAAGATGAAGCGGTTGTCAGCAAGGCACAGAACATGGCTGCGTTACTGACACCAGTTGCCAAAGCTTTCTTTACCGATATCGGTTACGAAGTCTGCACCATCGGCCAGCAGGTGTTCGGTGGCCACGGTTATGTGCGCGAGTGGGGCATGGAACAGCATGTTCGTGATGCGCGTATTGCTCAGATTTATGAAGGCACCAATGGTATTCAGGCGCTGGATCTTATTGGCCGTAAGATTGTCGCTAACAAGGGGGCTTTCCTGGCTGAGCTGTTGACTGATATGCGCCAGGATATTGAAAGTTTCAGCGACTCGGTACAAAAGTCCCAGCTTGTAGATCAACTTAATGAGCTGGAAACATTATCGAAACAGATTGTTGAGCAATTCGCATCCGATCAGGACAAGCAGCAGTATATTGCTTGCGATTACCTGCATTACATGGCCTTGAGCTTGTATGGATACCTATGGTTGAAAATGGCGCAGACAGGGCAAGAAGGAAAGCAGGAGTCTATGGAGTTTTTCTATAATCGTCTTTTGCCAAGGGCTTATGGACTGAAAAAGAGTATTGAAAACGAATTGGGGCTTTAAGCCCCTTTTTCTTAAGCTTTGCGCTTAACTTTGACTTATAAGTGTCGATAAAATTAACAGTTATGGACTTGGCTGATTACTATTTGTTCAGCTAATGAGAACCATTAAAAAAATTGTAACTATATTATTCGATCTGCTTGAGTGATAAGAATAATTATGATGTTATTAGCGGCTGGGGCAAATTAAGGGTCAACAGACCCTACTAATAACAGACAAATAATTCGGTAAATCACATGGCAACAGATCGCGGTCATTTTAATACTCGCATAGGTTTTATTCTTGCTGCTGCTGGTTCGGCAGTAGGTCTCGGTAATATTTGGAAGTTTCCATTTGAAGTAGGAGAAGGGGGCGGCGCAGCTTTCGTTGTCATTTATCTGGCCTTCTGTTTCCTGCTGTGCTTCCCGGTGATGGTCTCTGAAATCGCCATCGGCCGTAAAACCAATCTTAATCCCGTCGGTGCTTTTAAAAAGCTAGGTCACAAAAACTGGGCCTTTGTTGGCCTGCTCGGTGTTCTTGCAGGTGTTCTAATCCTTTCGTTTTATAACGTAGTTGCTGGTTGGGCTTTTGGATATTTTTTGGAAATGATCCAAGGTAACTTTGGTGTTAGAGAAGAATTTGGCGCTTTTACCACTGATTGGTTTAAAATTGGTCTATACGGATTGATTTTTATGGCTGTAACTGCCTTTATCGTCTCACGCGGTATCCATGACGGTATTGAACGTGCAGCAACCATTTTGATGCCGACTCTATTTCTGATGATCATTGGTTTGATTATATATGCCATGACATTAGACGGTGCTGGGGTAGGGATTAACTACTATTTAGTTCCTGACTTCTCTGAAATCACTGGAGAAGTCGTCTATTCTGCATTAGGTCAGGCTTTCTTCTCGCTTTCGCTGGGTATGGGGGCTTTAATTACTTACGGTAGTTATGTGTCCAAGAAGCAGGATATTGTTAAATCAGCTGCTTTAATTACCCTGACCGATGTATCCATTGCCTTCCTTGCTGGTTTAATGATTTTCCCGTTTGTTGCATATCTGGGACAAATGGGTGACGTATCAGCAGGACCATCATTAGTATTTGAAACATTACCTGGTGTTTTCCAGAGCTTTGGACCAACGCTTGGTATCGTAGTGGGTGGATTATTTTTCTTACTGCTATGCTTTGCAGCTTTAACTTCAACGGTTTCTTTGCTTGAGGTTCCTGTTTCTTATCTTGTGGATGAAAAGAAAATTAAACGCCCTGTGGCAGTCTGGAGTGTTGCAGCTTTGATTTTCTTAATTGGAATTCCTTCGCTTTTGGGGCCCGGCACAAATAAAGTTGACTTTTTAGCGCTAAATCAGTTTGTGGAACTATATAGCGAAGGTAATCCAAAAATGTATAGCTTTATGGACTTTATAATAGTTATTGCCAGTGATACCTTCTTGCCATTGGGCGGTGCCCTGATTTCAATTTTCGTCGCTTATGTCTGGAAAAAGAATAACTTGAATGCAGAGATAGCGATTGGTCGTGAAGGTGGCTCACAGTGGGTAGCAAAATATATTGATTTTGCGATTACTTTCTTCTGCCCAGTTGTACTAGGTTTGATCACAGTTGTGACAATTTTAGACCGCTTCTTTGGCGTCGTAGTTATTGGTTAATTTTAGTTTCGGGAGAGCATAATGATTAAAGTTCCTGCAAAAACCCGGCTCACTTTGGCAGCGCTAATCAGCGCTGCTTTTTTGTCTGCTTGCGAACAACCGCAAAAAGAAGATAAAAAAGATGTAGAGCCTAATACCGCATTTGAATCTACTTATAAAGCGCATAGCTATCACCCAGTACTGATCGAAAATGCAACTATCCTCACTGCAGCTGGCGATAAAATCGAGAATGGCTCAGTGCTGTTTAAAGACGGCAAAATTGTTGCGGTAGGAACTGATGTTGAGACTCCAGCTGATGACAACCTTGAGGTTATTGATGCTAATGGTAAGTGGGTCACTCCAGGCTTAATTGATGTGCACTCGCATTTAGGTGTTTATCCAGCTCCAGGTGTTGATTCTGCGGCAGATGGTAACGAAATGACCGCGCCAGTGACTGCAGAAGTTTGGGCTGAGCATTCAGTTTGGCCGCATGACCCTCAATTTGAACTGGCGCTGGCTGGCGGTGTTACTTCTATGCAAATTCTACCGGGTTCAGCCAACCTGATCGGTGGTCGTACAGTCACTTTGAAAAATGTACCTGCGCGTTCTGTTATGGAAATGAAGTTCCCGGGCGCTCCACACGGTTTGAAAATGGCCTGTGGTGAAAACCCTAAACGCGTTTATGGCAGCAAAGGTCGTTCACCAATGACACGTATGGCCAATATTGCAGGCTTCCGCGATGCCTGGATTAAAGCTGCTGATTATAAAAAACAGTGGGAAGATTATGAGAATGGCGAGGGCAATGGCAAGCCACCTAAACGCGATTTGCAGATGGAAACTCTTGCCGGTGTTTTAAAAGGTGAAATTTTGATTCATAACCATTGTTATCGTGCTGATGAAATGGCCTTGATGATGGAAATCGCCGACGAGTTTGACTTCCAGATTTCTACTTTCCACCACGCAGTTGAGTCTTACAAGATTGCTGACAAGTTAGCAGAAAACAATGTGTGCTCAGCACTTTGGTCTGACTGGTGGGGCTTTAAACAGGAAGCCTTCGACATGGTTCCTGAGAATGTTGCTCTAGTAGAAAAAGCAGGCGCTTGTGCCATTGTCCACTCCGATTCTCCGACTGGTATTCAGCATTTGAATAAAGATGCTGCTAAATCGATGGCTTCTGGAAATGCTATGGGCATGGAGATCACTCCTGAAAAAGCGATTGAGTGGATTACCATTAACCCTGCTAAATCGATGGGTATTGGCGAGCAAACCGGTAGTCTTGAAGCCGGTAAAATGGCGGACATCGTGCTTTGGGATGGCAATCCTTTCAGTGTTTATAGCAAAGCTGAGAAAGTCTTTATTGATGGTGCGCTTATGTATGACCGTCATGATGAAAAATATCAACCCGTCAGCGACTTCCAGCTAGGTCAATATGACTTCGATGTTGAAGCACAGGAGGAGGCAACGCTATGAGCTTATTATCGACAAAATCTTTAGCCAAGTCTGTTGCTGCAGCTCTTGGCGTAGCGAGCCTAATTGCAGGTGTTTGCAGTGCTGAAACAACTTTAATTAAAGATGCCAAAATCCATACTCTCTCATCGCAGGGTGTTTTGCAGTCTGGAGATGTATTGTTTGAGGATGGTGTTATCAAGGCGGTTGGCGAAGATCTTACTATTGAAGCTGACACTGTGATTGACGGCACAGGCAAGGTCGTTACTCCGGGTATCTTTGCACAGATTACGCAAATTGGTCTGGTTGAGCTGGGCTCGCAGGAGCAAACAGCAGATGCGCGTACTGAACATGAAGAGCAGGGCGCTTCATTTAGTGTGGATAAGGTTTATAACCATAACTCGACGCTGGTTGCTGTTAATCGCTCTAACGGCGTTACCCGCACTTTAGTTGCTCCACAGGTTGGGAAAATGCTTAATGCAAGTTAATGATAAGCTTTCGTTTCTGGAGGATGGTTCGGGAGCGAAACTCA
>JBLWVK010000001.1:661309-897695 GCA_048268505.1 Kangiella sp.
TCATCCACTGATTGCAAAGGATGTCGCTATCTTCACAGCTTTTGGTGAATGGTCGGCGGAAGGTATGGGCGGTTCGCGTGCCAGTGTTTTGTTTGAGCTGAATAAGGCATTCGATGAAGCTAGGCTTTATCAGAAAAATCGTACAGCCATTGAGCAGGGCGACTTTAGAGAGCTGACTTATAGCACCGCCGATCTTCAAGCGCTACAGGCTGTTATAAACCGTGAAATCCCTTTAATCGTTATTAGCCAACGTGAAAGCGACATTTTAACCATGCTGGACTTTGCCAAAGAGCAAAATATCCGTATCGGCTTTATGGGCGCAGCAGAAGCCTGGAAAGTAGCAGACCAGCTAGCTGAAGCTAAGGCATCAGTCTTCATTGACCCGATGGATAATTTGCCGGATAGCTTCGAATCTTTGGGCAAGCGTTACGAAAATGCTGCGATTTTGTCAAATGCAGGTGTTAAAGTCATGTTCTTAGGCCAGGGCTTCCTGGCGACACACAATGCTTATACAGTGCGTCATTCGGCGGGTAACGCTGTGGCTTATGGCATGGATTATGACAAAGCATTAGCAGCCATGATGTCTACTCCAGCCGAATACTTCGGTGGCGATCAAACTTATGGTCAAATTGCTGAAGGTTACAAAGCGGAATTAGTGCTTTGGAATGGCGATCCACTTGAGGTGACAACACTTCCTGAACAGGTTTGGATTGATGGCAAAGCCGTTAGTATGGAAAACCGTTCAACCAAGTTGCGCGATCGCTACAAAGATTTGGATACCGATAAAAATACCGGTTACAGAAAGTAACTCTTTTAAAGTAATTCACTTAAAGTAACCGTATCAACATTTAAGTAGGAAAAAATATGGTTGATTCATCGGACAGACAGCCGAGTATGCTACAGGCCTTAGTGCCTGTAGTTTTTTTGATTGTACTGTTATTTTTCTCAGTCAAATTATTTGGCAGCGACTCGTCTTATGGGGCGAATCAGATTGCCCTGATTTTAAGTGCTGCAATTGCTGTTCTTATTGGCTTGTTCAATGGCCAAACCTGGAAGGAACTTGAGGCGGGTATTGTTGATGGTATCAGCCTGGCAATGGGAGCCATGTTGATCTTGTTAATGGTAGGCTCCTTAATTGGTACCTGGATTTTGGCAGGAACGGTGCCGACCATGATTTATTATGGTTTACAGATCCTGTCACCCGATTATTTCTATGTGGCAAGCTGTATTATCTGTGCCATTGTTGCTGTGAGTATCGGTAGCTCCTGGACTACTGCGGGTACAGTTGGTATAGGCCTGATTGGTATCGCGCAAGGACTAGGACTAGATCCTGCGATTACCGCCGGAGCTATTATTTCGGGTGCCTATTTTGGTGATAAAATGTCGCCGCTATCCGACACTACCAACCTTGCTCCAGCAGTTACTGGTACGGATTTGTTCACTCATATACGCCACATGGTGTGGACCACCACACCATCCTTAATTATCGCGTTAATACTGTTTACCTATTTCGGTCTAACCAGTGATGTTTCTGCTGAAAACTTGGAGCTGGAATCTACGCTAGCATTACTTGATGCAAACTTTAATATCACACTCTGGTCATTGATTCCGTTGGTAGCAGTATTTGGCATGGCCATCAAAAAAGTTCCGGCTGTCGCAACCATCCTGATTGGTGCTTTATTAGGTGGCTTGTTTGCCATGCTGACACAGGGCGATGTGATTGCTAAATTTGTTAACAACACTGATTTGTCAGTGGCAATGCAATATGTCTCAGCAGTGTGGACAGCAATGTTTAGCGGCTTTTCGATTAGTACTGGCGATGAAATCTTTGATGGCCTGTTAAGTCGTGGCGGCATGACCAGCATGTTGAATACGGTTTGGCTCATTATCTGTGCCATGAGTTTCGGTGCTGCAATGGAGAAAACTGGCCTGTTGCATAAATTGGTCTACTCCATTATTGGCATGGCCAAGTCCACTGGTTCATTGATTGGCTCTGTATTGTTGACCTGCATTGGTATGAATATCATTGCCGCCGATCAGTACATTGCGATTGTACTTCCCGGTCGCATGTATCGTGCAGAGTTCAAACGTCGCGGATTGGATGCCAAGAACCTGTCAAGAACGCTAGAAGACGCAGGCACCATTACTTCACCGCTGATTCCATGGAATACCTGCGGTGCCTATATGGCGGCCACGCTAGGTGTTGCTACCGGTGCTTACTGGATTTATGCCTTCTTTAATCTGGCCAATCCGATAGTTTCCTTTATTTATGGCCTGTTGAACTTTAAAATAGCCAAGCATGACGAGGCTAACGACGCTATTTAAACATCGGATCTTTCAATTCTGTGTATTATTACTCGCAGTTGTAGCCCTATTGTGGCTGGGACTGCGAGAAACCTCGCCTAACTATCGCTGGGATACAGCAACCCTCAAACCTTTCAAGCAATGGTATCAAATCAATTGGCATAACCAGGCGGTTGGTCGAGCCAGTGTTGAATTGAAAAAGAACGACCAGCAGTTCACTGTGATTGAAAGTGATTATCTGGAAGGGCGTGTTCAGGGCCGTCGTTTTCAGTTTCGTTACATTCGTGAATTAGATTTTTCCAGCAGGGCTCCTTATGAACTTATTGGCGGAAGGCTTTATACAGAAGAGCCACAACTGACCGTCGAATCAACGTTTAGCAATGATGAGCAACTCCAGCTTGAAGAAAAGCGCAATGGCCAGCTTTATGAGAAGTCATTTGCACACGTCGAATATACTCTGCAAGATTATTTCCGGGTTCCCAGTTTAATAGAGCGTGGATCGATTCCCAGCGAGACCTTTGAAAATAAGACCTTGAACACACAGACCTTCACGGTTGAAACCAGTCGCTATCAGGTGCTAAAAACCAAGCCTTATCAATCATATATTGCTCTGCAACAACAACATCCAAGTAATGAAGTGAGCTGGCATAGAATGGCAAAAGACGGTGCTTATAAGTTGCATGCTTTTGCCAATGGTATGGAGTATGTGGCCAGTTCGCGTAAGGTAACGCTTAACCCTGAAATGCAAAGCGATCTGTACCTGAATAGCGGCGTTGTGGTCGACAAACCCTTAGGTGCAGCCAACCAGATAAAAAGTTTGACCCTGAGTGTGCAAAATGGCGAGCTAGACTGGTTTGAGCATCATCCGGCGGTTACCATCAATGCAGCAAGGGACACCATTCAATTAAGTTCCGGTAGTAGATACAAAGCTTCGAGCAAAGATATGGAGCACTTTAAGGCTGGCAGACAGTCGCTGAACCCGATTGCGCGTACTCTTGCTTTGCAAGCGGTTGCAGATTTGGACAACGACTGGCAGAAGGTGCAACAACTGGTGGAGTATGTCTATGACTATCTCAATTACCAACCGGTGCCGGCTGGGTTTAATATTGACGATATTCTGCAGAATAAAATTGGCGACTGCACCGAGTACAGTCAGTTACTCATTGAAATGCTGTCGGCAGCAAACATAGCTGCGCGAGAGGTCAATGGGCTGGTGTATCTGGGCGATAACGAAAAGCGCTTTGGTGGTCATGTCTGGGTTGAAGTCCTGATTGACGACCACTGGGTAGCCGTTGATCCAACCTGGAATTTATTGGAAGTTACCAGCACCCATATCCCAGTAGCCATCAATCTGGACACTGAATCACTCGATACCCATCAACGATTTGCTTTTAAGCTGGAAGAAATCCACTATAAGTCCAAAAGCAAAGAAGACTCTAAAAGGTTATAGAATGACAAAACAGTTTTACTCAATTTTAGGCAATTCACAGAAACTCGATGGCGGTGCCATGTTTGGTAATGCGCCCAAGGCGTTATGGCAGCGCTGGGTCGAGGTGGATGAGCAAAACCGTATCGATCTGGTTTGCCGCGCCTTACTGGTCAAAGACGGTGATAAAACCATACTCTTTGAAACGGGTATTGGTGCTTTTTTCGAGCCTAAGTTTAAGGATCGCTATGGTGTGCAGGAAGATGAGCATGTGCTGCTGAAATCCTTGGCTGAGGCGGGTGTGAGCGATGAAGATATTGATATTCTGGTTCTATCACACTTACATTTTGACCATGCCGGTGGCTTGCTAAGCCAATGGCAAGAAGGCAAAGAGCCCGAACTGCTGTTCCCGAACGCTGAATTTATCATTGGTAAAGAAGCCTGGGAGCGTGCTAAAAATCCACATCCACGTGACAAGGCGTCATTTATTCCTGGGCTTACGGATATGATCGAGCAAACGGGCCGCCTGCACCTGATTGAGGGTGAGCACAGTGATATACTCGGTGATGACTACCGATTCTTTCTTTCTAATGGCCACACCCCGGGTATGTTACTGACGGAGATTAGCACAGAGCAGGGTCCCGTGGTGTTTGCTGCAGATTTGATTCCAGGTGTTCCCTGGGTTCACCTACCAATTACCATGGGCTATGACCGTTTCCCGGAAAACCTGATTGAAGAAAAGAAGCTGCTGCTGGATCGTCTTATCAAGGAAGAAGGCTACCTTTACTTTACTCATGACCCAGAAACTTGCCTCGGTAAGGTCACAACCGACGAAAAAGGGCGCTTTACTACCCAAGATAATTTAAAGGAAATTGTTAATAGAGCTATGTAACCTATTGTTTGTATGTAGTCTTATTCTAAATTAGCAAAATTGCATAAAAAATCATCAATTTGGTTGAACTTTATTCATGACAACTGTTCAAAATATATACGAAAAGCAATGAAGCAGTCTTGGCTAGTTGCGAAATTGTGGATTTGTTTTTCTGGTTGTCATTGTCACTTCTCTTTTTATGAGTAATTATTTCCTCATAAGGGCCATGTAAATGGCCCTTTTTTTATGCGCTATGGTATTCTTTGGCAAGATAAATTATGAAGAGTTAATCATCCATGCACGTCAAATTTGATCAAGAGTATCACTTTCAAATTCATCACAATAAAGTTGCCGTTCTCGAGTGGGGCAACCCCAAGGCTGAACCAATTCTTTGTTTACATGGCTGGCTCGATAATGCGGCGACTTTTCATTATCTGGCGCCTTTTCTGGCTGACAAATATCGATTGATTGCGATTGAGTTTCCTGGTCACGGCCAGTCCGAGCACCTTTCGGAAGATGCTGATTATCAGTTTGTATCCGGTATTTCGATCATTGATGGCGCCTTGGATGTGCTGCATATTGACAAGTGCCATATTCTCGGTCACTCGATGGGTGCCGCATTAGCCATGATATATGCAGGTGCCGTTCCTAATCGAGTGAAAAGCCTGATTTCAATTGATGCGCTTGGTCCCTTTATCTCAACACCTGAGCAAACCATAGAGCAACTGGCACAGGCAATTGAGCAACGCAAAGCCAAACGCAGTCAAAAGCGCTATTTCAGTTCGATTGAAGAAGCAGCCAATGCGCGCGCTCAGGTCAGCGAGCTCAGTGCAGATACATTGTTACCGCTTATTGAACGTGGTGTGACCCTTTGTGACCGCGGTTATCAATGGTCAAGTGATGCTCGCTTAAAAAATGCCTCCTGGATTCGTATGACCGAGCCACAACTGGAAGCATTGATGAACAATGTTGCCGCCGAAGTTCTCTTCATTCGTGGCAAGCAGGGCATGTTGCAGGAAAAGCCTGCCATCGAAAAAAGGCTATCCTATCTGAAAAACTCAGAATGGATTGATCTTGATGGAGGCCATCATTTACACATGGAGCACCCCGAAGAGGTGGCTCAATCTATTCTAAAGTTCTGGGCAAAATTTAATCAGAGCTAACACCAATAGATTAAAGTATCGGCTAAAATAGACGAACAGGGCGTTAAAAGTTGCCTTATTCGATACAATCGGTTACTTTTCTTGCCCATAAATTTAATTAATCTTCTGATAGTTAAGAGATAAAACAGGAAGCTACATGGAAAAAATCTGGTTAAAGCAATACCCAAAAGCGGTTCAGGAAACCATCGACCCTGATCAGTACTCAAGTCTATTGGCCATGTTCGACGAAAGTGTCGAGAAGTTTGCCGATAGACCGGCTGTTACCAATTTGGGTGTCACCTTAACCTACCGCGAGCTAGATCAGAAAGCTCGTGATTTCGCTTCCTATCTGCAGAATGAACTGGGATTGCAAAAGGGCGACAAGCTGGCATTGATGATGCCAAACTTGCTGCAATATCCTGTGTGCTTATTTGGTGCATTCCGTGCCGGACTTGCTGTAGTTAATGTTAATCCACTTTATACGCCCCGTGAGCTTGAACATCAGCTTAATGACAGCGAGGCTAATGCCATCGTCATTCTTGCTAATTTCGGTGATACTCTCGAGAAGGTAGTAGATAAAACTTCGCTAAAACACATCATTGTCACCCAAGTCGGCGATATGTGCTCGCAACCTAAGCGCTTCATCGTCAATTTCGTAGTTAAGTACATCAAGAAAATGGTACCCAGCTTTAAGCTCGAGCAATCACATAGTTTCGTTGAAGCCATGCAGAAGGGTGCTGCGCAGGAAGTAAAGCCTGTTGAGCTCAAAGCAGATGATACTGCATTTTTACAGTATACCGGCGGAACAACCGGGGTTTCTAAAGGGGCAGATTTAACCCATCGCAACATGGTTGCCAATGTATTGCAGACTCATGCCTGGATGGGACCATTTCTGGATGAGGGGCAGGAGACCATCATTACTGCGCTTCCCCTTTACCACATCTTTTCTTTGTGTGTTAACTGCTTGCTGTTCGCCAAAGCCGGCGGTCATAATATCTATATTACTAATCCTCGTGACATGAAGGATTTCTGCAAGACACTGAAGAAGTACCCATTCACCGCCATGACTGGCGTAAACACTTTGTTCAATGGCCTGTTAAATACACCAGCTTTCCGCGAATTAGATTTCAGCAAATTAAAGCTGTCAGTTGGCGGTGGCATGGCGGTTCAGAAGTCAGTAGCTGAGCGCTGGCAAGAGCTGACAAATACTCCATTGCTGGAAGGTTATGGACTGACAGAAACTTCGCCAGTGGTCAGTATGAACCCA
Organism: Kangiella sp.; assembly: GCA_048268505.1. Lineage (GTDB taxonomy): Bacteria > Pseudomonadota > Gammaproteobacteria > Enterobacterales > Kangiellaceae > Kangiella. Next base: position 668,320 of record JBLWVK010000001.1, read on the forward strand.
TTGGATCTCGAGTCTTACAATGGAACTATTGGCTTACCACTTCCCTCTACTGATATTGAGATCCGCGACGAGGAGGGCAATGAAGTTGAAGTCGGCCAACCAGGGGAGCTTTGGGTCAAAGGCCCTCAAGTGATGCGAGGCTACCTCAATCGTCCTAAAGAAACAGCTGAAGTACTAAAAGACGACGGCTGGCTGGCAACCGGTGATATGGCCACCATTGATGATAAAGGTTTTCTGCGTATCGTTGATCGTAAGAAAGACATGATTCTGGTCTCAGGTTTTAACGTCTATCCAAACGAAATTGAAGACGTTGTAGCTCTTCATCCGGGCGTTTTGGAAGTTGCTGCCATTGGCGAGCCTGATGAAGTGAAAGGTGAGGTAGTAAAAGTTGTCGTAGTCAAAAAAGACAGCACCCTCACTGAAGAGGACGTCATCAAGCATACTCGCGAACATTTAACTGGCTACAAGATCCCTAAAGTGGTCGAGTTCAGAGATGAGCTTCCCAAAAGTAATGTTGGTAAAATCCTTCGCAAAGAACTTCGTAAATAACCCTTTCCCATGGCGCTCATAAATGAGCGCCAGGAGCATATTAATTGGCACGATTTCACTTAGAGCAACATCAAGACTCAGTTCATGTTGAAACTGTTCTCAACACCGAACGTTTGCAGGAACTTTGTCAGTCCTGGCAGGCGCTTGATGTTATCGCAGTAGACACAGAGTTCGACCGGACGAATACCTATTTTCATCGGCTGGCGCTCATCCAAATATACGATGGAGAAGAGGTCTACCTTATTGATCCTCTTGCCTTTGACGATATTTCTGCCTTAACCGATATTTTTAAATCGACTTCAGTCGTTAAAGCATTCCATAGCTGTAGCGAAGATCTGGAGGCGCTTTATCATCAATATGGTTTTGAGCTGAATCAGGTTTTTGATACTCAGATCGCCGCCTCTTTAGATGGCATTGGATTAAGTGTTGGCTATGGCAATATTGTTGAACATTTTCTGAGTCTGGTACTTGATAAAGAACACACCAAAACTGATTGGTTGCAGAGGCCATTGAGCCAAGAACAGAAAGTTTATGCTGCGCAGGATGTTCAATATCTTTTGCCTGTTTACTTTCGATTACGCGATAGCCTCCTTGGAAAGGGGCTGTTTGAGTGCGTCATCGAAGACGTTAATAGTATTTTCTCGGCCATCATTCAGGCCGATGATTATTCGGAAGCCTATTTGAAAGTGAAGGGTGGTTTTCGATTAAATCAGTTTCAATTGAATCGCTTGCAGAAGTTAGCTCAATGGCGAGAAACTCTTGCTCGCGACAATAATATTCCTAAAACCTTTGTCTTTCGTGACCATCACTTGATTGAAGTCTGTCAGAAAGAAAAGACGACAATTAGCGACTTGCTTTCGATGGGGTGCAATCGTGGCAGTATTCGTAAGTATGGCGCTGAACTGATTCGCCAGATTGAGCTGGCCGACCAGGTTAGCAAATCAGAATGGCCAGAGCCTTTGCAGCCCTTTCACAAGATCCCACAAAGCAAAAAAATGTTCAGCGCCTTAAAAGCTGAGGTTGAGAATGTCGGTCAGGAGCACAATATTCCCGCTGAGGCTTTATGTAATCGCCGTCTGATCGAGTATTATATCAAGATGACGCTTGGCTATAAGGGGCGTCCAAACCGCTTCTGGAACCGCTGGCGTCAAAGTCTGCTGGAACAGCCATTCAGGCAGGCGATGCAGGAATTCCTTTAAAGCCATAAGCAAGAACCAAACAAAATTTTTGAGAACACCGTTATGATGTGCAGTATTTATAAAAGCGCCAAGAAACCTGATACCTATTTATATATTCCTTACGACAGCAAGTTTGAAGATCTGCCTGAAGGCCTTATTCAAGTGTGGGGAACGCCAGAGCTGGTGATGCACCTTGATCTGGCCAAGCGTGAAACCCTTGCTCTATGCGATATCCAGGAAGTTACACAAAAGCTTGAAGAAGAGGGATATTTCTTGCAGATGCCACCGAGCGAAGAAGAAATTGCCCAGCTTATTGCAGGCAAGAAGTAAGCATGACGGTTGATAAGTTTTGGCTCACCACAGCGTTGAAGGATATGACCCACGAACAGTGGGAATCCCTTTGCGATGGTTGTGCCAAATGCTGCTGTGTTCAGTTTATTGATGATGAGGATGATCTTTTGATGCAGACCGACGTGTCCTGCCAACTCCTCGATATCAAGACTCTCCACTGTAAAGACTATCAAAACAGAACCTCAAAAGTTCCTGACTGTGTTCAATTGACAGCAGACACGGTACAGGAATACTTCTGGCTACCTGATACCTGCGCATATCGGCTGGTAGCGGAGGGCAAAGACTTGCCCAGTTGGCACTATTTAATATCAGGTGATAAAGAGCTAGTGCATAAAAAAGGGCATAGCATCAAAGGAAAAGTTATCTCCGAAACCAAGCTAACAGCAGAAGAAGTTGAGGATAGAATTATCTCCTGGATCCCGCTATCCGATTGAAAAACAACCAAATTGGCTAGCATTTAAGCGCATTTTTAAAAAGTTAAATATTTTTCTAAAAAAGTTGTTGACCTACCCTAAGAACGACAGTAATATGCGCTCCGTCGACCGATGAGGTCACCAGCGAAACACCTGTTAAGACTCGTAAGAGACCTAACAAATACTGCGGAGCGGTAGTTCAGCTGGTTAGAATACCGGCCTGTCACGCCGGGGGTCGCGGGTTCGAGTCCCGTCCGCTCCGCCACTATCTTAAAAAGCAGCCCTTGGCTGCTTTTTTATGTCTGCTCTAAATAGGGATGAGAACCCGCGAGCGGGGTTCGACAAAATCGTCTGGAACGATTTTGAACGTTGACGCTTAGCGGCAACGGCCACGAAGTGGTCAATTACAAGGATGTAATTGATAGTCCCGTCCGCTCCGCCACTATCCTAAAAGCCTGCTTTCGAGCAGGCTTTTTTATGCCTATAGTTTCTTACATCGAATAATACAACTTTTGAGATGCCTGAGAGATTTAAGAGCAGATCCTGAATTAAATTCAGGATAACAGCCCTCTTGGAAGAAGTTATTGCTTGAAGGTAGCATTCCTTTGGGTAGATCCTATTTGTTCAGAAGCGTTAAGGATTGAGTTAATGCATTTTGTAGGCTGGGATGAATGTAATGAATCCCAGCGCTCTTTGGTGATGATCGCAGGTCATAACTTGCTTCACGGCTCTACAGCTTGATGATCGTAGCTCACCACTCGTTTGACTATCCAGCTACCATCTTTACGCTCCCAAATGGTTATAAATTGAGATTTCTCAACCAAGTCACCGTCAACGTAAAAGTTGTGCTTTCCGGTTTGTAGAGCGCCATATTCACCTAGTGGGTGTATCTCATTTGAGACTAACTGGCGGGTAACCTCAAAGGGTTTGGAGCACTTATCTTGGAAAGACCTTACTTCTTTTTCATAAGAAGTGTTGAGGCCTGTTCTGTCGTCATAAAATTCAATATTCTCACTAACAATTTCTTTCCAGACTTCAATGTTGCACTGATTGAATGCTATATCGAATAGTTGGAAATCCATTGCCTGAATTTCCTTATTAAGCGCTTCATGTTCTTTTTCTAAGGCTTTGCCATAAGATGCTGCTGATATAAAACAAATCGCCAATGTAGTTATTAAAATTTTCATAGTGTTCCTTGCGCTGCATTTGTATGACTTTTTATTGTATGTGAGCTGACTTATGAAGAGTGTTAATAATTTGTAAGCAGAAGTTGGGAGTATGCATTAAGCAGAGCTTTTAAACCTATTAATAGCAGACACAAAAAAGGCGCTAATTAAAGCGCCTTTGTTTGCTACTTTGTCAGTTATTCGCCAACACACATACAGTGCGCATAGACGTGGTTAGGATCGTTGAAGTTGTTGAAGATACTGACGATCTTTTGGGCGCGTCCAAGAACGTGACCAATGATGTCTGTCTCGCCGTTACTAAGCTGGGCAATGACTGCATCAAGCTTACCTTCAGCTTTTGCATTCTCCAGCAAGTTTCGGATAAAGATTTCTTCAGCACTCAATTCACGCTTGATGAATTTCACGGCGTAATCATCACCAATATTTGCTAGCTTAGCCGCTGATTCAATGGCGTCTTCCAGATCACCCAGTTGATCGACCAGACCTAAGCGGTGTGCATCTTCACCAGACCAGACACGGCCTTGTGCGATTTGATCAACTTCCTCTTTAGTCATGTTACGACCTTCTGCTACCAAACTAAGGAAGCGGTCATAGCCACGCTCAATGCTACGTTGAATTAGTTGGCCAAACTCAGGTGAAATACCATCCAAGGGATCGAATGCTAGTGTCCACTTAGTTGTGCCAACACCATCTCGGTAAACACCTAATTTATTCAATGGTTCTTCAAAGGTAGGAATCATACCAAAAATACCAATAGAACCTGTGATGGTAGTTGGGTGTGCCCAAATTTCATCTGAAGTTGCTGAAATCCAGTAACCACCTGAAGCAGCTACGCCACCCATTGAAGCAACCACAATTTTGCCTTCATTTTGCGCACGTTCCAGTTCAGTACGAATCACTTCAGAAGCAAAGGCACTGCCCCCTGGGCTATCAACACGAAGTACAATAGCTTTTACTTTATCATCAAGGCGTGCTTTTTGTATCAAGCGAGCAGTACTGTCACCACCAATAACACCTTCTTTACGACTGCCATCAACGATTTCGCCTTTAGCAACAATTACCGCAACTGTATCTTTTTTGGTTGGTAATTCAACTAATGGACGAACAGCTTTAAGATAGTTTTTATGACCGATTGCTTTATAAGAATCTTTTTTCTCATTCAGACCAACCATATCGATCATGTACTGACGGAATTCACCGCGCGTCATTAGCTTATCAACAAAGCCTTCCTGAACCGCTAATTCTCCGCTATCGCCATTGACTGCTTCAAACTTGACCAGGTAGTTTTCGACAAAGTCATCAAACTCTTCCACAGACATGTTGCGTGATGCAGCAAGTTCTTGCTTCATGTGCAACCAAAGATCGCCCATCCATTCTCGGTTAGCTTCTTTGGCAGCTTCTGACATATCGTCGCGAATAAAGGGTTCTACCGCTGATTTAAAGGTACCAACACGGAATACATGAACGTTAACACCAAGGTTATCCAATGCTGACTTGAAGTAGGTGTTGTTGCCACCCAGGCCTTCAAACATCAACATACCAAATGGATTCATATAGACTTCGTCAGCAACCGATGCAAGATAGAACTGACCTTGCATGTAGTAATCGCCAATGGCGATCACTTTTTTACCGCTTTCTTTGAATTCATTAATAGCTTCGCGCAAATCCTGATACTTACTGATACCGGCATAAACGCCTTGTAGGCTATTGACGTTAATCACCATGACACTGATACGATCATCGTTTTTAGCGTACTCAATAGCATCAAGCAGGTCATAGATAGAGGTTTCATTCGGAGCGATACCTTGAGCTTCCTGCATCGCGCGTTCGATAGGATCAAGATAGGTTTCCTGTTCAACGATAACGCCTTTGGGAGCTAGGATAAGCGCAGCACCGTCGTCAACCCTTGGCAGGTCAGGGCCGCTAGTGCAGCTGCGAACGAACAATATGAAAATGGTTAATGCGATTAGACCAATCATTAATCGGCCTGCCACATCGATAGTCTTCCATATACGGTAAAAGAATTTACCGATCATTGAGTTTGGTTGTGACACGTGAAAATACCTTTTCTAGTTAAAATAATTTGGAACGAACACATTCTATACAATTAGCCTGTTTTATGACTAGTGCAGAATTTAATTATTTTCCATAAGCTACTGTTTTATATCATGTTCTGCTTTCTTTCATTTTGTAATCAAATATGTACTTTTCCAAATGCTGCGAGGGATTGCCTTGATCTGGTTATACCAGTAGACTTAAGGCCATCTCTAATCACAATAAAAGACGCTATCGTGAAATACTCAAAACTCCTTGAACCCTTAGATTTAGGTTTTACCACTCTGAAAAATCGTGTGCTTATGGGCTCCATGCACACAGGCCTTGAAGAAGAAAAGGGTGGCTTTGAGAAGATGGCGGCATTTTATGCGGAGCGTGCTCGTGGTGGCGTAGCACTGATGGTCACCGGTGGTATTTCGCCCAATTTCCGCGGACGACTGGCGCCTCATTCTTCTCAGCTTAGTTTTGGCTGGCAGGTCAAAAAGCACAAAATAGTTACCGATGCCGTGCATGAAGCTGGTGGTAAAATTGCACTTCAAATCCTGCATGCTGGTCGCTATGCCTATCATCCATTCTCAGTATCGGCATCAAAACTAAAAGCACCCATCTCACCCTTTACACCGAAAGCTCTATCCAAACGAGGAATCGCAAAAACCATTAAGCAATACGCCAATTGTGCCAAGCTGGCTAAAAAAGCGGGTTACGATGGTGTTGAGATCATGGGTTCGGAAGGTTATCTGATTAATCAGTTTATTGTTAAACGCACCAATCAGCGAACCGATGAATGGGGTGGAGCTTATGAAAACCGAATTCGATTTCCATTGGAAATTATAAAGTCAGTCAAAGAAGCGGTCGGCGATGACTTTATCGTGATTTACCGTTTGTCCATGCTGGATCTGGTTGAGGGCGGTAGTTCATGGGATGAAGTGGTGCAACTTGCTAAAGAAGTAGAGAAAGCTGGCGCGACTATTATTAATACCGGAATCGGTTGGCATGAAGCGCGTATTCCGACCATCTCAACTTCTGTTCCACGCGCAGCATTTGCCTGGGTAACCAAAAAGTTGCGCAATGAAGTATCAGTACCATTAATTACTTCCAACCGAATTAACATGCCGCATGTCGCAGAAGAAATTTTGAGCAGCGGCACAGCCGATATGGTTTCTATGGCGCGTCCATTGTTGGCTGATGCGGACTTTGTCATTAAAGCCGAGCAGGACCGCGCTGACGAAATTAATACCTGTATAGCCTGTAACCAGGCCTGTCTCGATCATGTTTTCAAGAACAAACGTGCCACCTGTCTGGTGAATCCTCGTGCCTGTTATGAAACTGAGCTGGTTGCAAAACCATTCGCCCAGAAGAAACGAGTCGCTGTGGTTGGAGCGGGACCGGCAGGTCTTGCGTTTGCAACTGAAGCGAGTAAGCGAGGTCATGAAGTTCATCTGTTTGATAAGCGTGAAGAAATTGGTGGCCAGTTGAATATTGCCAAGCAGATCCCAGGCAAAGAGGAATTCTATGAAACATTGCGCTACTTCAAAAAGCAGCTCGACTTAACCGGAGTCAATCTACATCTTAATACTGAGATAGCTCTTGATGATTTGGTGGGGCAGTATGATGAGGTGGTTTTAGCCAGTGGAGTGGTACCAAGAACTCCGAATATTCCAGGCATAGAGCATCCAAAAGTGATGAGCTACATTGATGTGCTTTGGCATAAAAAGCCGGTTGGTCAGAGAGTGGCGGTGATTGGTGCAGGAGGAATTGGTTTTGATGTGTCTGAGTTTCTTGTTCACGAAGGCGAATCGCCAACCCTGAATCTTGATGAATGGTTAAAAGAGTGGGGCATTGATGCGCTCTATCAATTACCGGGCGGGTTGCTGAAAGAGCCAGAATTTGATCCTGCTGCTCGTGAAGTAGTCATGCTACAGCGCAAGGCTACTAAGATGGGTAAGAACCTAGGCAAGACAACTGGTTGGATTCATCGCGCCAGTTTAAAGCATAAAAATGTTCGTATGGTCACTGGCGCTCAATACAGGCAGATCAGTGACCAAGGTCTACTGATAGAGCATGATAACGGTCAGGAAGAATGGCTAGATGTTGATAACATTGTTATCTGTGCAGGTCAGATACCGCTTAGAACCATGTATGACGAATTGGCTGAAAAAGGCGTTCCCGTGCATTTGATTGGCGGTGCTGATGTGGCTGCAGAGTTAGATGCTAAACGAGCCATCAGGCAGGGTACGGAGCTTGCCTTGCAGCTTTAAGGAATACTTGTAATGCATATTTGCATTGCCTAACCGCATTGATAATTATTGCTTTTTTCTTTTTTTCAAAATTGACAATGCAAATTTGAAGTGGTAGAACTAACCCTAATAAGGATTTATTTGGGGTTAGTTTATGGCTTGGATGATGGATTTTCTGCCGCTTTTGATTGTGCCTGCTTTGACTGCGGGTATTTTTCTTGTTCTTTGTCTCTTTTTCACCTCTCAGCTACTCTATAAGCAGCGTAAGCCAGTCCGTATTAACTCATCAGCGATACTTCGGGATAAACACCAGAGGTAGCCATGCACAAGTTACTGAACCGACAGATCAAAAATTACCTGAACGGTGATAGTGACTTAGTACCCAGCGAGTTTCTTAGAGCCATTGATCAGGCTTATAAAAGAGCTGAAGAAGAACGCCAATGGTATGAGAAGTCACTGTCTTTAAACTCTGGCGAATCACGAAGTCGTTTCAATCAATTGCAGAATAAACTCAATGAGCTGGAACAGGTCAAATATGAGCTTGAACAAAGTATTCGCAAATTGAGAGTTGCCATGGATGCTGGCTATGACGGCATCATTCAGGTTAATTCGCTAGGCGTGCCGACAGCTTATAATGATACGGCTCTGCAAATGCTTAATATGTCTGCCTCAGAATTCCAGTCCTTAAATTTCTTCAAAATTAGCCGCAAATTGAGCAAGAGTGTTCGCTCCCCCGAAATTGTCCTCAACCAGATCCGAAAAGCTCTTGTTAACCAAGAAGATAGCAGCAATATTCTGATTGAGCATAATGATGGTCGCTTCTTTGAATGTAAGGCAAAGGAGTTGGAGCTCGATGGACATACTCAGGGGCTGGTATGGACTATTAAAGATATCACCGAACTGAAGTTAAAGGAGCGCGAAGCAAGGTATCTTGCCTATCATGATGAGCTGACTGGTTTGCCTAATAGAACGTTATTTTCAGAGCGCCTTGAGCACGCATTAGAGCTGGCCAAACGTAAGCAGGAATATCTAGCTGTGGTCTTCCTTGATTTGGATGAGTTTAAAACCGTTAATGATACCTTTGGTCATGCGCAGGGTGATCTTTTATTGCAAAAGGTTGCAAAGCGCATACTGGTGGCCTTACGAGAGCACGACACATTTGCCCGATTAGGCGGCGATGAGTTTGTCATCATGCTCGAGGATGTTGAAGACCGCGAAGCTATTGTTAACGTGCTCGACAGAATCAAGCATGCCCTAGATACTCCGATAACGCTGGGTAGCAGCCAGATTTATATAACGCCATCGCTTGGCGTTGCCATCTATTCTGAAGACGGAGACGAGGCTGAGGAGCTACTAAAAAAAGCTGACATGGCCATGTACAACTCAAAAAAAGATGGCAAAAACACTTACAGTTTTTATTCCAATCATTTAGAGCAATATTCAAAGTACCGTTTATCAATGCGGACATCTCTGCGCCGAGCACTGAGGAATCATGAGTTTTATCTTGAGTATCAACCTAAATTTTCTCTAACCGAAAAACGTATGATGGGCGTGGAGGCGTTGATCCGCTGGAATAATAAAGAAACCTTGATGAGTCCTGCTGAGTTTATTGGTGAAGCCGAGTCAAATGGCATGATCATACCAATAAGCCAGTGGGTTCTTGAGCAAGTGTGCCGTGATATTGCGCAATGGAAATGCGACAGCAACAGCTGTTGCCCGGTTAGTATTAATGTCAGTCCTCGTTATTTCCAGCATGGTCATTTAATTGACGACCTGCAAAATTTGGTTAAAAAATATGATATCAGTCCCAGCTGTATTGAGATTGAAATTACTGAGCAGGCTTTTATCTCGGACTTTGAACATGCAGTAAAAAAAATGCAGGCACTTAATGATCTTGGCGTCAAAATTTCAATTGATGATTTTGGAACAGGTTATTCATCATTTAATTATCTGATGAAGTTACCTGTGCAACAGCTAAAAATTGATACCAGCTTCATTCGTTCACTTGAAGAGTCCGAAACCCAGCATTCACTGGTCGCTGAAATCATTAAGATTGCACATATATTTGGCTTGTCAGTAGTTGCTGAAGGAGTAGAGCATGAGCATATTGCTGAACTTCTAACTTCCTATGACTGCGACCAGGCCCAGGGTTTCTGGCTTGGTGGCCCCATCCCCGCAAATCAATTCTATCAAGATTTTCTTGCTGCTTAGGGCAACAGTTTTCACATTTCAACTAACAAGTGTACGCTGAACTATTGACCTCAAGCCTAATGTCAGCGAAGATGGCGGCATCTGGTCGGATCTGAACAAAGGCGATACATGTCAAACAATCTAGAGCATTCTGAAGAGCATAATTTTGCTCATCTTGACGTCGAGTTAACGGAGCATACTTATAGCATTGGCGAAGAAGTCGCTAATGCCTTAACGCATGGTATTGGAGCACTATTGAGCGTGGCGGCCATGACCATGATGATTATGACATCAGTGCAATTGGGAGATGGCTGGAAGCTGGCAAGTTCCATTGTCTATGGTATCAGCCTGGTGATTCTTTTTACCTCGTCAACGCTTTATCACAGCTTTCAACCAGAGTCAGTTAAGAAAGTTTTCCAAACCTTTGATCACTGCGCCATCTACTTTCTGATTGCCGGAACCTATACGCCATTTGTTCTGGTTAGTCTGAATGGTGTATGGGGCTGGGTGTTGTTTGGTGTTATCTGGGGACTGGCGCTGTTCGGAGTGACCTTTAAGGTCATGTTTAAGCAACGTTTTCCAAGAGTGTCATTGATTACCTACATCCTGATGGGCTGGGTCATTGTGGTTGCGGCTGAAGAGATGCTGGAAAGAGTTCCAGCGCCAGCGCTGTGGCTTTTATTTGCTGGGGGCTTATCCTATACCTTCGGAACCATTTTCTACGCAGCAGATAAGAAAATTCCTTATAACCACGCTATCTGGCATATATTTGTGCTGGGCGGGGCTGTCTGTCATTTCCTGGCGGTATATCTGTATGTGATCTAACGCATTAACATTTCTTACCAAATTTCTGCCTAATAAATATACAATTTTTTATTGCTCAACCATGTCTGATCAAGTAAATTGAACGGGCATGGATGGGGAATTATGCTAATAAGATCATATCTAACTCAAATACATCAAAAGGGTCACAAGGAATTTAGAGTAGGGAAACGCAGTACCAGCCTCTATTCAATTATATTTCTTCTGTTGTCTGCTGTTGCTTATTATGCCAGCGCCCGCTTTGGCATGAGCCTGTTTACCTTATTCCCCAGCAATATCAGTCTGCTTTGGTTACCCTCCGGCATCGGTTTTTTAATGTGTCTGCGCTGGGGCTGGAAAGCTGTACCGCTGATCATTATTGTCTCTTATTACGTTAACCTCCCCGGCATGACAATTAGTACGGTCGAAATGCCAAAACTACACACACTGATTTCTGCTACGGCTGATGGTCTTCAAAGCTTTATTGCCATGTTGTTGTTTGCAAAATATCTACCACGAGGGGTCATAAACCCCAAAACCCTTTCTAAGTTTATCTGGTGGGTTTGTATTATTCCTCCGATAACGACCGTCACTGTTATTACAATTAACTTATGGGCGGGTGGTTACCTACTAACGCATCAATTAGAAGAGTTTTACATCAGTCTATTGCTAGCAGATTCATTGGGAATGATGATGGTCTATCAGGTGTATAACAGTCTGAAACTTGATCCCATTCAGTTTAAAAAACCTTCAATTGGCTTATGCCTGGCGATGGCATTGGTAGGCTTTATTTTTCTACTTGGTATGTGGCGCTACCCAGCCATTATTTATCTAATTCTTCCGGTGCTGGTTATCATGAGTTTTGAGCTGAGGCTACTCACGGTTGCCAGTATTAGTACCTTAACTTTTATCAGTTTAATCACTGCGACCCATTTTGAGTTGGGCCCGTTCGTTGCTATGACCGATCAGGCTACAGCATTCGAGCTTATGGCTTTTACATTTGCCTGCGCAATTACAGTGTTTGGTCTTTCACTGCAGCAGTATCAAATGAGACTGGCTAAGGAATCTGGAGAGCGCTGGAAACTAGCGGCCGAACATGATGTATTAACTGGCTTACCCAATAGAAGAGCCTTCATGCCAGCACTGACTAAAGAACATCATCGTTCCTCACGACTCGGGCATACTTATTGCGCAGTAATCTGGGATATTGATGACTTTAAGGCCATCAATGATACCTATGGCCACGATTTCGGCGATCAGGTATTAGTCAGGTTAGCGCAGGTTATGCGTGAAAGCTGCCGCGATATTGATTATTACGCCCGAATCGGGGGCGAGGAATTTGCGGTCTTGCTACCTGAAACTGATATGGAATCTGGTAAAAATGCGATGGAGCGATTCAGAACACAAATAGCCGAAGAAGTTTTTACGGCTCCTGATGGAACAAAACACTCAGTCACTATCAGTATTGGTATTGCCTGCTTGAACGGCCGTAGAATCAGTGAAACCGAACTTTTGGCAGAAGCAGATAAGGCTTTATATAAATCCAAGGAACGGGGTAAAAATCAAACCACCTCCTATTGCCGAGATCGCATGAATTAAAAACGGCCTACAGCACTGCTGGAAACATAAAAAAAAGACGCCCGAAGGCGTCTTTTTACATAGCAAATAGTAATTACGTTAACCGCTATTACCAGCCACAGTTACGATCTTTATTTTGCTCATCTAACCAGGTTTTCAATGGTGCATAGTACTCAAGTACTGCAGTTGCATCCATTTCACGCTGGCCTGTCATGGCTTCTAACGCATCCTGCCAAGGACGGCTAGCACCCATTTCAAGCATTGCATTCAACTTAGCACCCACTTCTTTGTTGCCGTAGAAAGAGCAGCGGTGAAGAGGGCCTTCGTTGCCAGCCATTTCACACATGTCGCGGAAGAACTGGAATTGCAGAATGTGAGCCAGGAAGTAACGCGAGTACGGTGTGTTACCTGGAATGTGGTATTTAGCACCTGGATCAAAGTCAGCTTCTGTGCGCTCAACAGCAGGCATGATACCTTGGTATTGAGTGCGCAAGTTCCACCAGCCCTGATTGTATTCAGCGGCAGAAACTTCACCGTTAAATACCTGCCAGCGCCACTTATCAACCATCAATCCGAACGGTAAGAAAGCAACTTTATCCATTGCTGAACGCATCAATAAAGCGATATCAGCACTTGCATCAGGCTCTTCTTCTATCAAACCAATTTGCTTTAAGTAGGCTGGAGTGATTGAAAGTGCAATCGTGTCGCCAATAGCTTCGTGGAAACCATCGTTAGCACTACCTTTATAAAGGATTGGTTGATCTTTATAGGCACGTTGATAGTAGTTGTGACCAAGCTCATGGTGAACGGTCTGGAAGTCTTCAGAATTGATTTCCGTACACATCTTAATGCGGATATCTTCCTGATTGTCCAGGTTCCATGCGCTCGCATGACACTGTACTTCGCGGTCACGTGGTTTTACGAATAATGAACGCTCCCAGAATGTTTCTGGAAGAGGTGCGAAACCTAATGAAGAGAAGAAGTTTTCTGCAGTTTTAACTAGCTCTTTTACTGCTTTTTCTTTCTCGTTATAGGTTACGACTTCGTGATCTACGCCATAGTGTTTACGTAATATAGGATCTAAATCAACGCCTTTGCCAGCGCCTTCTGGAGCAACCAGGTCATAGATGTTACCCCATTGTTGAGCCCACATATTACCCAACAAATGCGCTGGAATAGGCTGGTCCAATGGAACCACTTCATCGCCATACTCTTCATTTAGCTCTGCGCGAACGTGGCAGTGAAGGGCTTCGTATAATGGTTCAACCTGACCCCATAAACGATCCATTTCGTTAGCGAAATCATCTGCTGGCATGTCGTACTTTGAACGCCACATTGCGCCGGTATCTTTATAGCCAAGCTCTTTTGAACCTTCGTTGGCAATCTGAACCATCTCTTCGTAAAGAGGACGCATTTCAGGAGAAACGGTGCGCCAACCAAGCCATGCCTCAAGCTGCTCCTGAGGATCACGAGAAGTACGTAATACTTCGCTTAACTGACCTAAACTACGGCCATCCGGACTTTTACCAGTAGCGTAAATACTGTCTAGTTTAGACGTGATTTCAGCAAGCTTTTTAGTTTTAGCTTCATCAGAAGGTGCTGGAAGTGTTAAGCCCAACTTGATCATTTCAAGTTTACGATTCAAATCGTAAGGCAATTCAAGATCGTTAAACTTCTTAGCTTCATTGGCCAGCTCAACACCAAGCTTAGTGTATTCTTCACCAACTTTGGCATTTAACTGAGTAGTATCGTAAGTCACAAAGTTTGCATTAACCCATGCCACTCGAGCCCCATACTCTGAAATTTCTTCAAGACGCTTTTCAGCATCAGCTACAAATTTTTCCGCATCAGCTACAGTAACCTGTGCTTCAGCCGGTTTTACTTCGGCGGCTTGCTGCTTGTCAGCGCTTTCATCGCCACAAGCCGACAAACCAAGTAGTGCACTGAATAGCACGGCACTACTGACGGCAGTTTTAATTTTCATCATAAGCTATACCTTTAACTCCACAGTGTGTTTATTGGTAATCATGGTTGTAATATGACTTTAGTTTGAATAAATATTGACCTAACAGCGCAACATTATATCGGTTTTAGCTAATTTTAGAAGCAAGCAGTGATTTTGTAGGCCGCAATCGGTTAACATTACACACATTATTTAGGCTTAACAGCTAACCAGGAACAGATATTCATGAGTATTGGCCCATTAATGCTTGATATTGAGGGTTTAGAAGTTAACTCTCGCGAGCGTGACTTACTACAGAACCCTTTGCTCGGTGGCATGATTTTATTTAGCCGCAATTATGACTCTCCTCAACAGGTCGCTGAGTTGACTCAGTCGATTCGTGAAATAGCGGGTAGAGATATCCTGATTGCCGTGGATCATGAAGGTGGACGCGTGCAGCGTTTTCGCGAAGGTTTTACGGCGGTTCCGGCTATGGGCACCATTTTGCTAGAAAATTCTGATCATGAGCAGGCCAAACGCAAGGCCTACCAATGGGGTGCCATGATCGCGATTGAAGTGCAGGCTGTGGGCATCGACTTTAGTTTTGCACCAGTGCTCGACCTGAACAAAAATATCAGCCAGGTCATTGGCGACCGAGCCTTTTCTGGCAAGGTGGACGAGGTTATTGAACTAGGACGTGAATTTATTCGCGGCATGAATGATTACGGCATGGCGGCCACAGCCAAGCATTTCCCGGGCCATGGCTCTGTCGAAGCTGATTCACACATTGATATTCCAGTCGATGATCGCCCTCGGGAACAGATTATCAGTGAAGACATGCGGGTGTTTGCAGAATTAGCGAAGGACTACCAGGCTGTAATGCCTGCACACGTTATCTACCCAGCTTTCGATAAACAACCAGCAGGTTTCTCGAATATTTGGCTTCAGGACATTCTTCGCGGCAAGCTTGGCTTTGACGGTGTCATATTCAGCGATGACTTGAGTATGAAGGGTGCAGAGGTGGTTGGCGGCTATTACCAGCGTGCCGAAGCAGCTATTAAAGCTGGATGTGACATGGTACTAGTCTGTAACCACCCCAAAGAAGGCCAGGAACTTGCTGAACAGTTTGATTTTGACTGTGTTCCTAAATCAGCTGAGCGTCTAGCAGCCATGAAAGGTAAAGCCCTTAATTACTCATTGTCCAAAGTGCAGGGCAGTGACCAATGGTTATCGTTAAAAGACAATTTGCTGGCGTAACACATCATTGAATTAAAGAGATTTAAAAAAGGTTAGACATGAGCGAGTCGGATAAGATTGAACAGTTAAAGAACGAACAAAAAACAGACAGCTTTACGGAGCTTACTCCGCGAGAAGAGTTAATTATGAAGCTCAATGGTGAGACAGCGGTTGTCGCCTGGAAAGAAATCGAGCGATTCTTTGCCAAAGGTAATTTGTTGCTGATAGAGCAGGGTGTAGACCTCATCAACTGCGCCGCAGATTTGTCACTCGACAATGCAGAAGCCATTAAGCCACTGATTGATTCGGAAAAGATTCAACGTATGCCAATGGAGTTTGTAAAAGAGAATTGCCAGCCTGAAACCGAGTTCTGGTCAGTTGTAGTCGCGCCTTATGTATTGGCTCAGTTGAAGAAGTAACAGTAAAAGAGTGGACAGGCACACAAACCTGGCCCTACCGAGTCTGGATGAGAATATACACAATTTGTAGGCTGGTGATGAGCGAAGCGAATCCCAGCTTTATTGGATAATTTGAATGACTTTGCTGGGATTCGCTTCGCTCATCACCAGCCTACGGCATCGTTCAGAATAATATGAATATAGGGGTGGTTGGCTTTGTGAGCGTAACCCATCAGTAGAACCAAAAAAGCCACTCAATCGAGTGGCTTTGATATTTCCAGTTAGCAGGAGTCGCTTTCCGACTTTAGAAAACCCTACTGGTGATGAATAACAGCGTGGATCACGCGGTCATATTCAAAATAAACAGTGAACCCGGAATAAATCCATTTGGTGATTGGTGGATCGCCCACGGGCCCTTGAATTGATTGTGGTGCGCCAAACTTCTGTTCAACGGCTGCTTTAGTGATACCACTTTTAGGAACTTCGATACCTGCATTTTTACCTTGCTCGGCGATTGGAACACGAACTTCGTCAGCGGTTGCTACCCCAAAAGCCATGGTTACAGCTAAAGTTACGCTGATGGCTAACCCCTTTAATAGTTTCATCTTACGACTCCTTAATCGTTATTTTGCTTAGAATATCAAAAAAATAGGTTGCTGTGTCAATAATTTAGCGCACTAACTTAATAATTTTAACCGATAACTTGACTCCAAATTGTGATCCATTCAATATGACGCCAACTTTGTTTGACCAGATAAGCTGATGCGACTGCCATTCTCGTTATTTGTAGGGTTGCGCTATACTAGAGCCAAGCGCCGTAACCACTTCATTTCTTTCATATCCTTAATATCCATGATCGGTATTGCTCTTGGCGTGATGGTGCTGATTACTGTGATGTCCGTGATGAACGGCTTTGAGCGTGAGCTACGTGATCGCATATTAGGTATGGCGCCGCATGTGCTGGTTCAAGGGTTAGGTGGCCCAATCGAGGATTGGCAAGCGCTTGAACAGACGGTCAAAGAGCATCCAGAAGTCATTGGTGTTTCCCCGTATGTCCAGTCTGAGACCATGTTCCGTTTTCAGGGGCGTGAGCGTTTTGGCATGGTACAGGGTATTCTTCCCAACAAAATTGATGAAGTGTCTATCGTTAAAGATAATATGCACACTGGCTCATTCGATGAGATAAAGTCCGGTGAATACAACATTGTTTTGGGTGCTTCAATTGCTCGTGGTCTGGGGTTAAATGTAGGCGACAAGGTTTCGCTGCTGATATTAAAGGAAACTCGAGTATCTGTTGCGGGTCTGAGCATGAGAGCTAAACGCTTTACCGTAACCGGAATTTTTGAAACTCGTTCAGAAGCTGATAAGACGCTTGCTTTTATTCACATGGATGATGCAGCCCAATTATTGCGTCAGGAAGGTGTTTCAGCGCTACAACTTAAAACCAACAATGTCATGAATGTATACCAAAGTAGTGATGAGGTTAGCGCTTTGTTAAACCATCAATACTTCGTCACTGACTGGACGCGACAACATCAGACATTATTTAATGCAATCGATATGGAGAAGAAGATTATGTTCATTCTTCTGACTTTTATTATCGCCGTTGCTGCATTCAATATCGTCACCTCGCTAGTCATGCTGGTGACTGAAAAACAGGCCGATATCGCCATTCTAAGAACCCTTGGCGCAAGTCCTGGATCAATCCTTCGTATCTTTATGACCAGCGGTATTATTAACGGTCTGATCGGCACATTAGCTGGCGTTATACTCGGTGTACTCTTAGCATTAAATCTTCCGGATATCGTTAACTGGGTTGAAACGACTTTTGGCGTCAGCGTATTCCCGCAAGATGTTTACTTTGTAAACTTCCTGCCAACTGAGCTTATTGCTGATGATGTTATCAAAATTGGGCTTTCGGCCTTCGTTATAAGCGTTTTGGCTACTTTATATCCCGCCTGGAAAGCATCAAAAACACAACCTGCGGAGGCTCTTCGTTATGAGTAATGAACGTTTAATTGAAGTAACGAATTTGAGTCGTGTTTATGAAGACGGTGCAAGTAAAGTAACGGTTCTTGAATCACTTAACTTGTCGGTTACAAGAGGAGAGCAGCTGGCTATAGTTGGTGCATCTGGTTCCGGAAAAAGTACCCTGCTGCATTTGATTGGCGCGCTCGACACACCGACAGAAGGTACTGTAGTCATTAATGACCAGGATGTGCATAAGCTAAAGCCAAAAGCGCAGGGCGAATTCCGCAACATGAACATTGGATTTGTGTATCAGTTCCATCACTTATTACCAGAGTTCACAGCACTTGAAAACGTCGCCATGCCACACATCATTCGCGGCACTAATCGCGACCTTGCATACCGCAAAGCCGCAGCTCTCATTGATCGCGTAGGACTGACCAACCGTGCTACCCATAAACCTTCTGAATTATCCGGAGGAGAGCGTCAGCGTATCGCCTTTGCCCGAGCCTTAGCCAATGAACCCGTCTGTGTTTTGGCCGATGAGCCAACCGGCAATCTTGATCATGCAACGGCTCTGAAAGTTTACGACTTGATGTGCGAAATTAATCAGGAAATGGGCACCACCTTCATAACCGTTACCCACGATCTTGAACTGGCCTCAAAAATGCAACGACAGTTAAAACTGGAAGATGGTCACTTGATGGCGATTGAGTAAGTCATTATAGAATTATAAAAGCCGCTCTGGTTTACGCCATGAGCGGCTTTTTTATACATCGTTTCTGACGAACCCTGCAAACGCAATATCTCCCAAAGTCTTGTCATCTTTACGAAACAATAGGCGACCGAGGGGTGAGCTGCTTGGTCCAAACGACAACGAACTACTCTAATTCTTGTCACTTCCGCGAAGGCGGGAGTCTATTCTTTTAATAGTAAATCTTGTGGATTCCCACCTTCGTGTGCGACCGTAGGAAGTGCACCAATGGCATTCCCGCTGGTCCCTGTGGTGAATGACAATACTCGATTTAGTATCAGGCTGGTTCAAGTAAATGGCAACACCAACTCCAAAATCATATTCTGTCATCCCGCGGCTTGACCGCGGGATCCAGTGACTTTTTTAACCATGGTAAAAGCTTCTGAATCTCTCACTCGCTCAAGGAAATAGTTAAGAAACTCCATTTTCTTGTTGCTTAAGTGAACGGTATTATCCGTATGGGATGTTTCTAGTTACTGTGTTTAATACTAATGGACATCTCTCAAAACAACTATAGCCAATCTCGTACAGAGCCTAACCACCAGGTTTGGCATAATCTCGCTTAGTCGTTGCGATGGTCGTTTGATTTCTCGCGGTAGTCTTCTGCTTTTGATTCAGACTCATCATCTTCATCATCTTTTTTTCCAAGCTGATCAAGATGCAGAGTATGAAGAAGTCTATCTTTCCAGCGAGCCTGACGCGCACGCCATGCACGAACCACGTGATAGCGCCAAAATAGACTGATAGTGTGATAGCCAATCAGGGAAAGAGTACCGCCGCAGATTAAGCAACCGAGGAGGAAAGGTTTCCAGATATGAACCAGTTCATACTGAAGCCAGTCGAAACTGAGCTCGAAGGAGAATTCACTTGGTGGCACACCCAGTATCCAGGCGCCTACTTTATAAGCAAAGTAGAACATGGGTACCATGGTGATTGGATTGGTAATCCAACATAAAACAACGGAAATCGGTAGATTAACTCGGAAATAGATAGCTAACGCAGCTGCAATGACCATTTGAAATGGAATGGGTAAAAAGCCACAAAACAAACCCACCGCAAACGCCCCGGACGCACTGTAGCGGTTGAGGTGCCATAAACCAGGATCATGAATCAGGTTTCCGAAAACCTTCATATAGCGGTTTTCTTTAATCTTTTTATGGTCAGGCAAATATTTTTTAAAAATTTTGCGGGGCATTAAAAATCACTTAACACTGTAAAACAATCAGGATAAGGACTATCCATTATGTTTGTATGGACGCTGGCATTTTTGGCAGGTTGTTGCTCTATACTGTTCATTCCAAGTTTGTCGTTTGACGTTATCATTTTATCAACGTTTTTATTCGTGCTGGCAGTTATCGGTATTTCCTCAACTACTATAACCATCCTAACAAAGCATCCCCAAGCATTTAAAACAAAGTTTCTAGCCCTTGGAGGCCTGTGCCTTGGAATTGTATGGACATGCAGCAACGCATATTGGCAGTTACAGCGCCAAATACCGGAGCCCTTAAACAATCAGGCGCACATTATAGATGCCGAGGTTGTTGAATTACCAGCGATTTATCCCGAGTATTGTCAGTTTACGGCCCGAATCAAGAAGGCCAATGAATTTAAACTGTTAGGCAGGGTTATTCGGCTAAAGTTCTATCAATCTGAATGCCCTTTCAGATTAGGTCAGGTATGGCAAATGCAAATCAAGCTCAAACCTATCCATGGCCCGGTCAACATGGCAGGCTTTGATCTGGAGCGTTATTACTTTGAACAGGGCATTGATGGGCGCGGTTATGTTCGTGAAGATTTTCTTGAGTTAAAGTCTGAAACCTCCAATCCGATTCATCAACTCAGGCAATCAGCCCATCAGCAATTGGCCAGCCTGGATAACGCAGGCATCTTTCAGGCGCTCTTAATTGGCGAAAAATCATCTATTAATCATCAGCAACTAGAAGCCCTGCAAAAACTTGGTCTCAGTCACCTGATAGCTATTTCTGGCTTACATATCTCAATCATCGCTGGTGTCAGCTTCTGGCTAATTCGTTTGCTGTGGGGAAGGGCGGTGAGCTTATCGTTTGCCAGAAAATGGCCACCGTTCCATGTGGGCTTGATTAGCAGTTGCTTGGTTGCTTTTTTATACAGTGCCATGGCCGACTTTTCCATTCCAACAGTACGCGCTTTGCTAATGTGGTGTTCGGTTGCTTTGGCTTTTCTACTGCAAAGACGTTCTGCACTTTACGACGGATTAATCTGGTCGCTGTTATTGGTGCTGCTGATATTCCCACTTAGCGTTCTATCCGCGAGCTTCTGGATGACTTTTATTGCTGTCGTGGTCATAAGCTTAATATTAATGGGAAGAACTCAACAGAAGAATAACTGGAAACACAAATTAAAGAGTTTGGTAAAACTGCAAGTCGCTATTACCTTAACTCTCGGCATCCCTTCATTGCTTTATTTCCAGCAGGCCAGCTTTCTTGGCATGGTCGTCAACATTGTCATGATACCGCTGTTTAGTATTCTGCTGCTGCCAGCCATATTTCTAAGTTTCATATTCAGTTTATTAGGATTGACTTGGTCATTGCAGCAACTCGATAGCTTTGTGGGTTATTTCTTTCAATACAGCGAACAACTTTTACACAGCAGCTTTATCCAAAACTCATTCTTGATTGTTATCAACGCAACACTACCAACGCTAATCGGTGTACTGATATTTTTCATCTTATTAGTCTGCTGGCTGCCGTTATCGTCTATAAAGAAACCCTTGGTGACTTTTGCGCTAATAACCAGCTCAATCATGCTGATGGGGCAAAAACTGGATAAACAATTATCAGAGGATAAATGGTCAATCGAAATCTTCGACGTGGGGCATGGGCTGGCAGTTTTGCTACACAAAAACGACCACGCCATACTTTACGACACAGGTTACGCCAGCCCAGGTTCAAGCGCCGTATCCAGTTATATTATTCCTAGCCTTAAAGCATTAAGGATTACAGAAATAGATACCTTAATCCTCAGCCACAAAGACAATGACCATGCAGGTGGCGTGAACGAATTGCTTGATAACTTCCCCGTTAACCAGATCATAGCCGACTCCTGGTACGACAAACCCAGTCAGCCATGCGAAATAGGGCAGAGGATGGAGTTAGAAGGCGCAAGATTAGAATTCTTCTATGGCGAACAAAACGCCATCTCCGACAAACCGAATAACCAATCCTGCGTGGTAAAAATTACCATCGAAGACTTTAGTATCTTAATACCGGGTGATATCGAAAAAGACGCAGAGTACTTGTTAGCCAGCAGCGAAGATTACAGCAAACTAAAATCCGACATACTCATCGCACCGCACCACGGCAGCAAAACCTCCTCAACTTATCCCTTCATCAAACGCGTCGATCCCGACATCGTCATCTACACCAGCGAACTCCACAGCCGCTATCCCATCCCACATCCCAGCATCTACAAACGCTATCAGGAATTCAACATCAAAGCAGAACACTCAGGCTGCGCAGGCCAAATAACTATTAATCCTTATGATAGAACCATAAAACGCTGGAGAGAAGAGCGGAAGGTATGGAGGAAGGAGGCTTGTGGGGTTTGAGGGAAAGTGGACTTGAAAGTCATAGATATGTAATCTGGATCTACATTAATAGTTAATCTAATCGTTAGCAGTATTTATTCGGGTAGGAGTCATCAGTGAGTAAAAATGCCATAAAGGAACTATCTTCAAATGCTTTGGAAGTTGTATTGGATAGCAATCTTGATAGCGGAATTTTGAAGGATATTCCAATATTCGGTTCTGCTATAAAGATAGCAGAGTTAACAAAGTCTATTCGTGATCATTTTTTCCTTAGGAAGCTGAGTTGTTTTATATATCAGCTAGATGAGCTATCTGAAAAAGACAGGGATGCTGTATTGTCATTTTCAAGCACTGATGACAGTGAGAAAGTAGCTGATAAGATTATCCAAGTTATTGATAATGTAACAGACATAGAAAAGGCTAAGTTGATTGGGATATTATTTGCTACATATTGCAAAGGGGCAATTGATAAAAGTAACTTTTTAAGGTCTGTAGATACAGTTCAAAATTATTTTCTAGATGACATTAATAACTTTATAAGTTCGGATGGCATAACCTTTTGTACGTTTGATGACTTAGAATATCGTAAAGTTGAAATGCTTGTTGGTAGCCAGTTAATCAAAGAGCAATACATTAAGCAAAATGAATTAATAAGGCTGGGACATGATAGTGATCTGGATATCACTTATTACGAGGACTCAAATTTCGGACGAATCTTTAGGAAAGCGCTGACGTAGTTATTTTTGAATAGAAAAAATATTGGACACGCACAAACTTCCGCTTAACATTTTCTGACAAAGCTCCTCGAATACCCTTATGCTGTTCGAGGCTACAAAGAAAGAGCAGATTCTGATTTTCATCAGAATGACAACCCTTTGATTTTGTTCATTTGGTTACAGATATAATTTCAACCTACTAATTCCCCCTAACCACGTCACAGTTGCCTTTAATTAGCTCTTGCTCTTAAAGGGCGTCTACTGCAAAATGGTTCGGTTCCTAATTTTAGAATTGTTTGTTTTTCAAACAATTAGGCCAGTTGGCCAAAGTAAACTATAAGCTGGCAATAATATGATGATAAGCCGGTGATTTATCAGACTTTTTCAATGACGAGGGGAGATATGCCTTTATTTGCTACCTCAAGCGGCATGTTGTTTGATCTGCTTAAAACAGGTGGTTGGACGATGGTTCCAATTACGCTGTGTTCCTTAATTGCTATGGGTATTATCGTTGAGCGCTTCTGGAGCCTGCAACGTAACCGTATTTTGCCGAAGCATCTGGTTGCTCAGGTTTGGACCTGGATTAAGAATGGTCAGTTCGACAAGACCAAGATGCGTGATCTGAAGAATAGCTCGGCGTTGGGTGAAGTTTTGACAGCAGGTCTGTTAAACCATCAACACGGTCGTGCGGCGATGAAAGCCAGTATTAATGAAGCGGGGCGTGCAGTTGTAGTGCGCCTGGAGCGCTTCTTGAACACTTTGGGTTCGATTGCTTTGGTGACTCCTCTGTTAGGCCTTTTAGGTACCGTTATCGGTATGATTCGGGTGTTTACGGTGATTCGTGTGCAAGGCGTCGGTAATGCTGACGCTTTGGCAGGCGGTATCTCGGAAGCTCTGATCACGACGGCAGCCGGTATGGCTGTAGCGATCCCGACTCTGGTTATGCACCGTCACTTTACACGTCGCGTTGAAGAGTTGGTCAGCGAAATGGAGCAGGAAGCCTTGAAGATGGTAGATGTTCTGCATGGCGAACGTGAAATTTTCACTGGTAACTAAGCCGACTAACGAGCAGGCCTTGTAACGAATATGTGGCAAAACAAAAAAAGAGAAGAGTTGCAGCTGAATCTGACACCACTGATTGATGTGGTGTTTTTGTTGCTGATTTTCTTCATGGTTTCGACCAGTTTTAAGAAAGAAAGCAAAATCAGTCTGGATTTGCCGGAAGCCAATGGCGAAGTTGCTGAGCAGCTACCGGAAGTTATTGAAATCAGTATCAATAAGGATGGCGAGGTGTTTGTTAATGGTCAGGGCTTGATTAATCGCCAACTAGAGACTATAAAGGACGCCATTACGCAGGTAGCCAATGATCCTGCAACGCCGCTGGTCATTAATGCAGACGCTCAGGCGCCATATCAGTCGGTGATTAGCGTTATGGACGCAGCAGGGCAAGTAGGTTTTAATAATTTGACACTGGCTACGCAACAACCGAAATCGGATACTCAAGACTAGTCGACTCATGACTGAACCAAAAAACTACACAGGCTGGGAAATATATAAACGCCTGTTAGGCTTCACCAAAAAATACAAAGCGGTATTTATCGTTGGTGTGGTCGCGAACATTCTCTTTGCGCTGGTAGAAACCTATTTTGTTAACTCGATTAAATACCTGATCGATGACGGTATTAAAGCGCGTGACAGCTATTTCCTGCTGGTAAAAACACCGTTATTTATTATGGGCGCGATTTTCCTGCGCGGCATTTTCAATTTTGTCTCGGTGTACTGTATGGGCTGGGTGGGTCGTAAAGTCGTCCAAACTCTGCGCGAACAGTTATACGAACATTTCGTTCGTCAGCCGACCGAATTTTTCTCTAAACGCGCTCCCGGAAATCTGTTATCTACTCTGACCTTTAATACTGAGCAGGTTGCGGTGGCCAGTTCTGATGCGATCACCTCTGCTTTACGTGCTGGTGGAACCATTATTTTCATTATCACCTTTATGGCATTAACCAGCTGGCGTTTGACTTTGTTCCTATTTATTCTGGTGCCAGTTGTGGGCTGGGTGATTAAAGTCAGTGCCCGTCGCTTGAAGAAAGTCAGTAGCAGTATTCAGAATGTGGTTGGTGATGTGACTCGTGCTGCGGAAGAGTCGATCAAGGCCAATCAGGTCATTAAGATTTTTGGTGGTACTGAGCGCGAAATTAAGAACTTCAATAAGCAGGCCAATCGCAACCGCCAGCAGGATATGAAGTTGATTGCAACAAAAGGCATTGCATCGCCAGTGATTCAGTTGATCGCCGGTATCGGATTCGCTGCCATCATGTACTTTGGTAGTGTTGAAATGCTTGATGGTCGTATTACTGAAGGTGAATTGATTTCCTTCATTACGTTGATGGCGATGATTCTGCGTCCGTTGAAAGAAGTCAGCAACGTTAATACCCATTTGCAACGTGGTATCGCAGGTGCGCAGAGTGTATTTGATATTCTTGATCTGCCGAATGAGCCAGACGAAGGTACCAAAGTAATTGACAAGGCTGATGGGTCGATTGAATTTAAGCATGTCAGTTTTGGTTATAAACCTGATGAAAAGGTGCTTAATGATATTTCTTTCAATGTGCCCGCTGGTCAGTCGATTGCCTTAGTAGGTAAGTCAGGCAGTGGTAAAAGTACAATCGCCAGTTTACTGCAACGTCTTTATAACATTAATCAGGGCGACTTGTTGATTGATGGAATTCCGATTCAAGAGCTGACTCTTGATTCATTGCGTAAACAGATCGCCACTGTATCGCAAAGTGTAGTGCTGTTTAACGATACCATTCGTCATAACATTGCTTATGGCCGCATGGATGAAGTGTCTGATGAGGATATTATCAAGGCAGCTAAAAACGCTCATGCCTGGGAATTTATCGAAAAACTTCCACAGGGCCTGGATACGGTAGTTGGCGATAATGGTGTGATGCTTTCTGGTGGACAAAGACAGCGTATTGCGATTGCTCGCGCCATGCTCAAAGATGCGCCGATTCTAATTCTTGATGAGGCCACTTCTGCGCTGGATACTGAGTCAGAGCGCCATATTCAAGAAGCGCTCGAAGAGTTGATGAAGGATAGAACGACTGTGGTTGTTGCGCACCGTTTATCAACTATCGAAAACGCCGATCGAATTCTGGTATTAAAAGATGGCGTTATCATCGAGTCAGGAAGTCATCAGGAATTGCTTGATAAGAATGGCGAGTACACCCGTTTATATCAAATGCAATTTAGCGAATAAGCCGCGAATAAGCAGGATAGGGCATGGCCATTTCCAAAAGCCAACAGTTTTTTGAATCATTGTGGTACCGCAAAACTGTCTGGTGGCTCTGGCTGTTCTGGCCATTCCATTTGCTGCTGAGAATCATTGTCTGGCTGCGCCGTTTCTTTTATCGAATAGGCCTTTTCAAATCGACTAAACTCAAGACTCCCGTTATCGTCATCGGCAATATCACCGTTGGCGGTACTGGCAAAACTCCTTTAGCTATTTACCTTCTGGAACTGCTCAAAAGCCAGGGTTATAAGCCTGGTTTAATTAGTCGCGGCTATGGTGGCAAGTCTGAGCATTATCCTTTAACGGTAGCCGAATCAACGCCAGCTTCGGAGTCAGGCGATGAGCCTTTTTTAATTCGCCGTAGAACTCAAGTGCCAGTCGTGGTTGATCCTATTCGAGCGCGTGGCGCACAGCAGCTGGAAGCTCAAGGCTGCAATATCATTATTTGCGACGACGGCTTGCAGCATTATGCCTTGCGGCGTGATATTGAAATTGTGGTGATAGATGCTAATAGAAAGCTAGGCAATGGCTGGCTGATGCCGTTTGGTCCATTACGCGAGCCAAAATCACGCCTTAAACAGGCTGATCATATCATCGTCAATGGCAAAGATATGGTGCTTGAACCGGCCCCGATTCAAGCTATCAATCATCACCAGAGTGAATTCAAAGCACCTTTTACCGCAGTGGCGGCCATTGGTAATCCTGAACGCTTTTATAACACGCTTGAAGGCTTGGGTTATCAATTCGAGCGTAAGTCTTTCCCGGATCATTATCAATTTTCAAGACAGGATTTTGAGTCATTTCAAACCAATATCGTCATGACTGAAAAAGATGCTGTTAAATGCTTGTCTTTAGCTGATGAGCGTTTTTATTTTTTACCCGTTAGCGCTAAACTGTCGAAACAGTTTTTAGAGTCGTTAATGGAACAGATTAAGGCTATAACGCATGAATCATAAACTTTTAGATGTTCTGGTCTGCCCGATTTGCAAAGGTGACCTGGTCTATAAAAAAGATAGTGACGAGCTGATTTGTCGCTTTGACAAACTGGCGTACCCCATTCGGGACGATATTCCGGTCATGCTGGAAAATGAAGCAAGAACCGTCTCAAGCGAGGAACTTGATGCAATTTAAGGATTTCATCGTGGTTATTCCGGCTCGCTACGCTTCGACGCGCCTGCCGGGCAAACCATTAGCCATGATTGGCGGCAAGCCAATGATTCAGCATGTCTACGATAGAGCGCTGATGGCCGGGGCCAAACAGGTCGTTGTGGCAACAGATGACGAGCGAATTGAAAAAGCGGTCAAACTGTTTGGCGGCGACGTCTGCATGACCCGCGAAGATCATGTTTCTGGCAGCGATCGTCTTGCTGAAGTCTGTGAGAAATTGCTGCTTAAAGACGAAACCATTGTGGTCAACGTGCAGGGTGATGAACCTTTTATTTCACCAGAAAATATTCGTCAGGTTGCAGAGAATCTGCATCAGCATACGGCATTTCCAATGGCCACTTTATCAACGCCAATCACCGACCCTGAAGAAGTCTTTAATTCGAATGTGGTCAAAGTGGTTGCGGATGAACAGGGCAAAGCCTTATATTTCTCACGTGCGCCGATTCCATGGCAACGCGGGGCTTTTGAAGAGCAACGTGTGCAGGAAATTGAACATTGCCAGAGACATATCGGGATTTATGCCTACAGGGCCGGCTTCCTGGCCGATTACGTCAAGATGGCGCCAGCCATGATTGAACGTATGGAATCCTTAGAACAACTTCGCGTTTTAGCGCATGGCCATTCGATTCATGTTGAACAAGCCAGCGAAGCGCCCGGATTGGGTGTTGATACTCAGGAAGATTTAGCTGCCGCAGAGCGGTTTTATCGGATGCACCGCTTATAAAAGCGACTTGATAGCATTAGCAGGAAAAATCTAATACATGTCTAAATTTTCAGTGTTATTTGTTTGTCTGGGCAATATTTGCCGTTCACCAACTGCCGAAGGCATTTTTAAGCATAAGCTTAATCAAACCGAATTAGGCGAGCTGGTGTTTGTTGATTCAGCCGGAACCAGTGCCCATCACATCGGTGAGTCGCCCGATCCCAGAGCGCAGGAAGAAGCTAAAAGAGCAGGCTATGATCTGTCTTTTATTCGTTCGCGTCAGGTTCGAGATGTGGATTTCCACGAATTCGATCTGTTAGTGGCCATGGATGACTCTAATTTCTATAACTTGCAGGACCTGGCTCCTGAGCCTGAATATCACGACAAAATTAAACTGTTTCTGGCCGACTACGCGCCACATCTACCTAAGCGCGAAGTTCCCGATCCTTATTACGGTGGCAAACAGGGTTTTGTTGAGGTGATAGAGCTTATTGAAGCCGCCAGCGATGGGCTGATAGAGCATTTAAGGAAAATGCACCAATAATTCCCTCAATCCGTGGCATGGACTGCTCAAGCAGGTATAATAGCGCCAATTTTTTCCATTGTTTCAACGATCTGGATCTGAAATCAATATGCTTGTATCTATCGAACACCAACTGAGCCAATTATTTGCCGATGCATTTGAGAGCCTTGAATTGCCTCGAGATCTTGGCGATGTGCAACGCTCGAATCGCCCTGATTTGGGCCATTATCAATGCAATGGTGCCATGGCTGCCGCAAAATTAGGTGCAGGCAATCCTTTCGTTACAGCCGAAAAAGTCGTTGCGGCACTTGGCGAGAACTCTCTGATTGAAAAAGTTGATGTTGTTCGTCCGGGCTTTATCAATGTATTTGTCAGCGCTGAGTCACTAGCAAAGACCCTCGAAACCTACGGTTCGGACGATACTTTTGGTTGTCATGAAAATAAGTCTGACTGCAAAGTCATGATCGATTTCGGTGGTCCTAACGTTGCAAAGTCGATGCACGTTGGCCATCTGCGTACAGCCATCATTGGTGATTCTCTACAGCGTATTTTCCGCTTCAAAGGCTATGACGTAGTTTCTGATGCGCACTTAGGTGATTGGGGCACGCAAATGGGCATGTTGATTGAAGGCCTGAAAAAGCGTCAACCCGATCTGGTTTATTTTGATGCAGACTTTACTGGCCCTTATCCAGACGAGTCACCAGTCACTATTCAAGATTTAGAAGAAATTTATCCGCAGGAATCTGGCTTATGTAAGTCTGATGAAACGGCTGCCGAAAAAGCGCGTCAGGCCACGCTTGAATTGCAAAATGGTCGTGCAGGCTATCGTGCCCTATGGCAACACTTTGTTAATGTTTCGGTAGCAACCCTGAAGCGTGACTATGGCGAGCTTGGTGTAAGCTTTGATTTGTGGAAGGGCGAAAGCGATGCCGATCCATTTATCCCTAAAGTGATTCAGGAACTTGAAGACAAAGGTTTAGCGGTTCGTGATCAGGGCGCGTTGATTGTTCCATTTAAAGACGAGCAGGGCGAAGCGGTCATGCCGCCGCTAATCTTGCGTAAGTCCGATGGCGCTGTTATGTATGGCACAACAGATTTAGCAACTCTTTATGAGCGCGTTTATGATGACCATGCCAATTTAGTTCTGTATGTTGTTGATGGTCGTCAGCAGCAACACTTCAAGCAGGTTTTCGCTGCAGCAGACCTAATGGGCATGAACGCTAATACAGCCTATGAACATACTTACTTCGGTACTGTAAACGGCAAAGACGGTAAACCGTTTAAGACTCGTTCTGGTGGCGTCATGAAGTTGCATGACCTCATCCAGATGGCAAAGGATGAGGCTCGTAAGAAGTTAGCTGAGAGTAACTTTGGCGCTGATTTTGACGAAGATGAGAAAGAAGAAATCGCCCATAAGGTTGCTATTTCCACTTTGAAGTTTGCTGATTTAAGAAATTTCCGAATTAAAGATTATATTTTCGATCTGGAAAAGTTCAGTGAGTTTGAAGGCAAGACCGGGCCATACCTGTTGATGCAGGTTGCGCGTATCAAGTCTATCTTGCGCAAGGCAGAAGAGGCAGGTGCAAAGCCTGGAGATCTGCTGCCTACAACTGAAAACGAATTAGATTTAACATTCGGTTTGCTGGACTTCCCATCAGCGCTGGATAAAACCGTCGATAAGCGTGCGCCACATTATCTGTGCGAGCATCTTTATAACCTGGCTCAGCAGTTCAGTTCTTTCTATCAGAAGCAGCATATTATGAATGAACCCGACAAGGCGCGTCAGGCCAGCTTATTGCGTTTATGTCAGATTTGCTTGGCTCAACTTGAGATGGGCCTAAACCTATTAGGCATTGAAACGCTTGAGCGGATGTAGCATTCATTCCTGCTCATAGGGTATAAACCTCGAATTATTCACGCTGTCATACAGTGTCACTTTGAATAATCTGTAAGCTTCGCTAAGATGGCTCCACATGGAGCCATTTTTTTTGGAGTCTTATGAACGAAGCATTAGTAAAATCTCGCGCCTTTATCAATGGCCAATGGGTCAAGACCGACAAGCGTTTTCGGGTTGATGATCCCTTTTCGCAAGAACTCATCGTTGAAGTATCCGATTGCGGAGAAAAGGAAGCGCACGCTGCGATCGATGCTGCTCATGCTGCCTTTCAGAGCTGGAGTAAAACCACTGCCCAGGAACGTTCCAACAAGTTATTGGCCTGGTACGATTTAATTATCAAGAACCTTGATGTCCTGGCTGAGCTACTTACCACCGAGCAGGGTAAGCCTCTTAAAGAAGCCAAAGGCGAGATTCAATACGGCGCTAACTATATTAAATGGTTTGCTGAAGAAGCGCTGCGTGTGGATGGTGATATCATTCCTTCTCCAGATGGTAATCAACAGATTCATGTTATCAAAAAGCCCGTGGGCGTCGTTGGTATCATTACCCCGTGGAATTTCCCACAGGCAATGATTGCCCGTAAAGTTGCGCCGGCTCTAGCTGCTGGCTGTACGGTAGTCATAAAGCCTGCTGCAGAAACCCCACTGTCTGCATTGGCTATGGCCGAGCTGGCACAACAGGCAGGCATTCCCGACGGTGTCATCAACTTGGTTCCAACCAGCGAAGCCAGCGTTATTGGCGAAGCCTTAACCTCCAGTTTTAAAGTTCGAAAAATCTCTTTTACTGGCTCGACTAAAGTTGGCAAGATTCTCATGAGTCAGGCCGCCGAAAATGTTCAGCGAGTGACCATGGAGCTGGGCGGCAATGCACCTTTTATTGTGTTTGAAGATGCCGATATCGATTCGGCAGTTAATGGCATTATGGCCAGTAAGTTTAGAAACTCAGGGCAAACCTGTGTGTGTGCAAATCGAGTCTTTATCCACGAAAGCATTTACCAGAAAATTGTCGATCAGCTGGTTAAAAACGTAGAAGCATTACAGACCGGCTCAGGTCTGGAAGATGGTGTATCCATTACTCCATTAATCAATCAGGCGGGTATCGACAAGGTGAAGCGCCTGGTTCAGTCAGCCAAAGATGGCGGTGCCAAAGTGCTGATTGGCGGTGAAGTGTCTGATAAACATAATCAGATTTTTGAGCCAACCATCATGACAGATGTGCAGTTTGATATGGACATTGCTTGTGAGGAAATTTTCGGTCCGGTATTATCCTTGATTCCATTCAGTAGTGAAGAGTCAGTGGTCGAGCAGGCCAATGCAACTAAAGCCGGCTTAGCAGCCTATGTCTATACCGATGATCGACACCGTATTAAGCGTTTAAGTGATCAGATTGAGTCGGGAATGATTGGCTTTAATGAAGGCATAATTTCCAATCACATGGCACCATTTGGCGGTGTTAAAGAATCCGGAATGGGCCGCGAAGGCTCTAAATACGGCATTAGCGACTATTTAGACATCAAGTATTTGTGTATAAATTAATCAAAAGATGGGTTAAGAGTACTAGCTAACTTATTGAAAATGTAGTACAAAGAAGGTACGAGCTTATTATGTGATGGTGTATGTGGCTCGTACCTCATTTTCAAATAAGGAGTCAGCTATGAATTTTCAAGAAGTTGAATCCGTAAAACAATCACTAGAATTAAGCAGCCACCGGCTGGTTGATTTCCTTCCTTATCTTTATCAGGATTTTTCAGAGCTTGGCAGTAACACTGGTTACATGCTTGAGCTCATTGATGAACTCAATAGAAATGAGCCGGACAAGCGGGTGCTTGATCTCTGCTGTGGAAAAGGCGCGAGTCTGATCCGTCTGGCCAAACATTACAATTGGCGCGGTATTGGTGTTGATGTGGTTGATGATTTTATACAGCAGGCAACCATTGATGCAATTGGTAAAAGGCTCAAAGGGCAGGTTGAATTTGTCCGCGAAGATATTGCTAAATTTCTACAAAGAAACACTGAGAAATTTGACGTTATTGTTTTTCCTGCCTGTACGGATGTGCTGGGCGATCGTGTGGAAACTTTGAATCAACTCTCAGAACACATCAATAATAATGGTTTTATACTGGTCGAAAGTGATTACAAAAGTCACAGTTTCAATATCGGTAGCGGTCTTGAGTTGACGAAAAACATGGACGACGTGATTGCTGAATCGAAACTGACATCAGCTAGAAAGATCATCTGGGAACAGTCTATTGTTATAGAAACCTACCAGAGAGATACCCATAGATTAAACACTCGCGTTAATGAGCTTAAAGTAAAACAGCCAGAAATCAAAAGAGAGCTCGAACAGTTCATTGAGAAGCGCAATGAGCATTTGCAACATTACAAGGATAACGAAATTGCCCGAGCCAGTTGGTTGCTAGTTAAACAGGCCAACTAAAACTTCAAAACTAGACGCGAATCACTTCACCTTGTTTGGCGATATCGACTTCGCTATCGACATTTTGCGTCATGAAATCATGGAACTCCTCGATAGTTGTTTTAGCACCATGTACAAGAACCAGTCTTGGAGAGTTTTCAAATTTTTGATACCAACGCAGTAAATCCTTTTGGTCGGCATGAGCCGAGAACCCACCGATAGTGTGTACGCTGGCTGCGACTTTAACGGTTTCACCCCAAAGCTTAATGTAGGGAGCTCCTTCAACGATTCTATTGCCTAGTGTGCCCTCTGGCTGAAAGCCCGCTACTATTAACGTACATTGAGGACGCCAGATATTGTGTTTTAAATGCTGTTTAATGCGGCCGCCATTCATCATGCCACTACCGGCAATTATGATTGCACCTTTGTGGACACTGTTTAGTTCTATCGACTGTTCAGTATCGGGTGTGAACTTAAGGTTAGGAAGCTTTTGATGAAGTGTGTCGCCAGACCATAAGTATTGGCTTTCTTTTTTATAGAGTTGCCAATACTTACCGTAGGTATTAGTAACTTTAATTGCCATAGGGCTATCCAGATAAATATCCCAATTGCTCAAGTTCCATTCTTTGTAGTATTTAGCGAAGTAGTAAAGCAGAATTTGGGTACGGCCAACGGCGAATGAAGGTATAAGGACATTACCTCCATCATGTTCAGCCTTGTTGATAGCTTCTTTAAGCTCAAGGATTGAGGCGTCCCAGCTTTGGTGGTTTCGATTGCCGTAAGTTGACTCCATGATGACCAGATCAGCTTTTCCGTAGATATTCGAGTCTTCCTGAATGGGTGAGCCAGGATTGCCAATGTCGCCACTGAGAATAATACGTTTGGTGTGACTATTTTCCTTAACCAGTAATTCAATGTGAGCTGAGCCTAGAATATGTCCGGCATTGTGCAAGACTATGGTGATGTCGTCGGTAATCTGTATCGGCTTGTTATATGGATGCAAGTTCAATAGGGATAAAACGGCCGGTACATCATCTTGCGTATAAAGTGCTTCAACCAGTTTCAACCCTTTGCGGTTACGTTTAGTGTTTGCCCACTCAGCTTCTTTTTCTTGCAGGTAAGCGCTATCCATCAGGAGTATGTCCAGCAGATCAGCATTGGCTTCATGAGTATGAATTGGTCCCTGATATCCCTGACTAACTAAAACCGGCAATCGACCGCTATGATCGATGTGTGCATGTGTCAAAATAACCGCATCAAGCTCTCGTATAGAGAAAGGGAAGGGGGCTCGATTACGTTCTTCTTTCTTAGGGGCGCCCTGAATAAGGCCGCAATCTACGATGATATTACTGTGATCAGTGGTAATCTGGATGCAGGAACCAGTAACTTCTTCTGCTGCACCATGGACTTTAATTTTCATGGTTGGTTTCCTTTATGGTCTTATCAATAGATTCTAAAGCCTGCATATAATATTTACAGGACTTATAAATCGATTTGTTAAGGTTTAACAAAGTAGAAATAATATCTACTGAAATATTCTGACTAATTTGTGAGGTCAATAAATTAGCTTCACTGGTCTTAAATTCATGGAACATTTGTTCGGACCAGTTTTTGGTGAAATCCTTGAAGCTCAGTTCTACTTTCTGGTCAAATAAGTGTCTTGAATCTTCATAAAATGCTTTAGCCTGGTTGAAAATAGGGAAGGTTGATTTATCTCGATAGGACTCGGCTAGATCTGGTTGCTCCAAATCTGCTAACAAATCTTTCAACAGTTTTGCTGAATAAATCCCATCCCTGATGGCTGCCAATAGATTATATAAAGCTTGAGTTTGTTCTTCTGTAAGAGGGCGCTCCGAAAGCTTACGAGAAAGCTTAATAAATAAGCCTTCCATTTTCTTTAATTCGGAATATTGATCTGGGTTCATAAAATCAACTGAGAGGCACTTCTGGTTAAACAGACTGACTTTATTAATGAAGGCGATAGACTCAGAACGGAACCTATCAATGGCAACAGGGGGCATATCAACAGGAATCAAAGACAGTCGACTTTCAATTGGACTGAGTGTGTCGGTAAATCGTAACGATAGAAAGTTTATGAAGTAATTAAACAGCGTCAGATAAATCAAAATACCAATCAGATTAATGATGCTGTGGAATGCAACAATGCTAATCAAAACATCTGTAATGTTCAGGAACTCAAAGATGGTTTTAATAAAAGGCAGTATCAGAAGAACTGCAACAATTGCGTTGGTCATATTGAATACAACATGAGCCAGTGCAAGTTGCTTTTTTATTTTGGCACCTTTAATACTTCCTAGAACGGCCGTACTCGTTGTGCCTATATCAGCACCCACTACAATAGCAAAAGCATTTTCGACATTGATTAAACCTGCATGTGCTGCACTTAGATTCATCATCATCACAGCTGAACTGGACTGCACTAAGGCAGCCAAAACCATACCCATAGCCACAAATACCAGTGGCGACTGACTTTTTAAGTCGTTGAGGTCAAAGTTTTCGCTTAATCCAAGAGTGCCAGACTTGATGATATCCAAACTGAATAAAATCAAACCCATACTGATGAAAAGTGAATATAGAGCTACCTGATTAGAATTTTTAGCGAAGAAAACACGTCCAAGTGCAGCGATACCAATAAAGTAAATGGCAAACTCACCTAAGCTAAATTTAAACCCGAGAAAAGTAACCAGCCAGCCAGTTGCGGTTGTTCCCAGGTTAGCTCCAAAGATCACACCAACGGCTTGTTTTAAATTGAGTAACTTTGAACTAGCCAATGCTAAAACAATCAGTGTGACTAGTGAGCTGCTTTGTACAACCATGGTACAGGCAGCGCCGGTTATAACTGCCGAAACTGAGGTTTTTGTCCAGGAAGAAAGGTATTGGTTAAGTTTCCCCGAGGCTAATTTCGCTAAACTTGACTCAATAAGCGACATCCCCCAAAGGAAGATTCCAACGCCTGCTAAGAAGTTTAACCAATCTAAATTCATTTAACCTTCATCCGTTACTTAACCAGCTTAAAACTCTCAGCGATGCTATCTGAAACATCTATTGCATTGCTGACATGAGGAATCGTATTGCAACTGACAATCTGGTTTATATGCGAATGTGCTAGCTTGCCATAGGCATTTTCATTAAAGATGGCATGAGTTGCGATACAGGTGATTTTGCGAACTCCTGATTGTTCTAAATGCTTGGTAATTTCCAGAATGGTGTGTCCCGTGGAAATGATGTCATCGACCAGCACTACCGTTTTGTCCTTGTGATCTTCAATACCTTGAATAGTAATTTCTACATCTTTATCGCCGTGACGAGTTTTATTGGCCACTAAAAAGGGCACATGAATCTCGCTGGCAATTGCTTCAACCCACTGCCTGCTTTCGCTGTCTGGACCAACAATGACTGGCTGACTGATATGAGCTTTAATCCACTGAGCAATCGGGCTGGTTGTGTGAGCCAGGTAAGTTCGAATTGGGTACACCTGATCCAAACTGAAAAACCGATGGAGGTGTGGATCGACCGTAATTAGCGCGTCCAGATTTTCAGAGAGTATTTCTGCAAAGTGTCGGGCAAGGATCGACTCACCTTCATGGAAAACCGCATCCTGACGCATATAGGGCAGATAAGGGCTTATCAGCACTACTTTCTTAGGCTGGTGCTCCTTTATCATTCGTAATACAAACAACAACGGCAGGATTTTTGAATTGGGGTGTGATAAATCCGCTAATACGACTACTGTTTTATCCTTGCACTGGCTGTGAATTTGAATGTTGACCTCGCCATCGGGAAAATAATGCATGGATAATTTACCCATGGTGGCACCTATTTTTTCGCAAACTGGAGCAGATAGATTAAGGTTGTCCGACAGGTCAAAAAACAAGATGCTCATAGTCCTTCCTCGATAATGATCATTTCTTTGTGTGAATTATAGAAATTTAAAGCATATTCAAGCTCACCCGGAGCCTCTGAATGAATAGTAAGCAGCGTTGAACCCTCGGTGATAAAGTCGCCAACTTTAGCTTCCATATAGACTCCGGAAGCATGATCAGCCGGTGCGCCCGCTAGCTTGGCTAGACGACCCAACAGGCGGTTATTAATGCGACGAATATAGCCACTTTTTTCCGCATGCACATCCATCTTACAGGAAGCAATCGGTGGCTGTTTAAAGCCTCCCTGGGCTTCGCAGATTTGCAAGAACTTATCCCAGGCTTCGCCTGACTCAATAACTCTTAGTGCCTCAGTCTTTCCTTCACCTTTTTTGACCACCTCTGCGTGCTCTAATAGCTCTCCTGCCAGTAGAACCGAACGCTCTTTAAGGTCCTTTGGTGCCGAACCAGAATCCTTTAAGACACCAATAACATCCCATGCCTCAAGTGCAGGGCCAATCCCATAACCTACAGGTTGTGAACCGTCAGTTAACACCACTTTAACCTTCAGGCCCATTTCCTTACCAACTGTTGATAATTGATCGGCAAGCTCCTGAGCACTTTCTTCGCTTCTCAGTTTTGCGGTAGGGCCAACAGGAATATCAATTAATACATACTTTGAACCGGCTGCAATCTTCTTTGACAGAATGGATGCTATCAACTGGCCCTCGAAATCTATATCTAATGCTTTTTCGACACTGATCAGAATATCGTCGGCGGGACTGAGGCTCACAGAGCCTCCCCAGGCCAGACAGCCATGATGTTTCTCTACCACTTCCTTCAATTGATTAAAAGATAAATCCACTTTAGTCATAGTTTCCATGACGTCAGCAGTTCCGGCTGGCGAAGTGATTGCGCGCGAAGACGTTTTAGGAATCGTCAAACCTTTTGCGGCCAAAATAGATACAACGATAGGAGAGGTTCGATTGCCGGGCAGTCCTCCGACACAATGTTTATCAACAATCTTGTCGCCTGGCCAGGTCAGCGTTTCGCCAGCATCAACCATAGCCTCAGTTAAATAGAGAATTTCCTCGTGCGTCATATTATTGTTTGCGCAGGCGGTAATAAAAGCCGCCAGATGCACATCCATGTAATGACCATCAACGATATCGCGCATGATTTCTTGCAACTGATGTTTATTCAGTTCATGGCCAAAAGCTTTGGCGCGGATATAGGCTAAAGAGTCGACCTGAGGAGCATGCGACAACTTGATGCGCTGTCCTTTTTTTAATTTCAGACGTTTCCAGGCTGTTTCAGAAAGGCCTGCAAAGCCTGGCTGAATTAAATCGCTATAGACGATTAAAAGCGTAGCGATAATAGCTTTATCGTTTACTTCAATCTGTACGCGCGACATACTCTCAAAGCCTTCTGAGCGTGCAACTGGAGAATCAGAACGCAGGAAGATTAAAGGCTCATGACGTGAGTTGATACCGAGCCTTAATGCGACAGGGAGGATTGATTCAGATTTATCCATACAAAATGCAACTCGCTAAATTATAATTTAAATTCTGTAATAACCGGCTTATGGTCACTGGCAACCTTCGAAAGTTTTTTGCGGCACAGGAAAACATTCTCGAGTTTCAAATCACCCTGATAAAAGACCCGATCCAGTCCGCCTCTTGGTGAAAATGATGGATAGGTTTTCATGGCTGATACTTTGTTTTTGTAGCGTCTATCGGTTGCGCATTTAAAGCCTGCGTCCTCAGTCATAGGCTTGCGTAAAAGTGAACGCCAGTCGTTAAAATCACCAATCACCAGTTTATTTGAGTCCTTGTCTAACTCTTTCAGCTCTGATGAATTTAAAAGCTTCTGGATTTGCTTATCTCGTTCTTTTGCCGAAAGACCAAGATGCAGGTTGAATATATCAAGGTGGACTGCTTTGTGGGGACTGGATGGAATATCAATGGTTGTGTGCTGGCAACCACGACGCTTTTTATTATCAATCGTCAGGTCAATGTTGCGCTCACGTACAATTGGAAATTTACTCAGCGTCGCATTCCCGTAGTGGCCTTTTTTGAGGCTGACATTTTTACCGAGAACGTAGTAGGGGAAATCCAGAGCCTCGGCCAGCTCTTTGGCCAAATTTAACTCACGAGAGCGGGGCACTCCATCATCAACTTCCTGGAGAGCGATGATATCTGCATCATAGCTCTCCAGAATTTCAACAATTCGTTCAGGACGAAACCGACGGTCAACGCCAATAGCACGATGTATGTTGTAGGTAATGACCTTAAGGTTCATCCTGAAGTGTCCAGCTTAGCTGTAAAGATTAATCGGTGAGTTTGCTGGACTTGAACGCTTGCTTTAAATCCTTATAAGCCTCTTGTAGCTGATGGCCCATCAAAGTAAAGCCCTTACCGATATCGCCAGATGCCTTTTGCGCACCCTTGCCAATGGTCTTCGCCTTAGCTTCAAAACGCTCCCACTCATGCTCAGTTTCTTGCCACTTATCACGCAGTTCCGCCTTAGCAAGATGTGCCTGAACCTTAAGCTCGTCGCGCTGAGTTTTCAGTTTTTCATACAACTTTTTTGCTTCAGCTTTCATTTCTTCTTCATTCATGATGCAAACTCCTTTATTCCATGTGTTTAAGAGTGTAAAGCACATACTAGGTATATCATATTAACAGCTTAACTGCTTGATTTTTGTCAAGGAATGAGGAGGAAAATGGGTAAGGAGGCAAGGAAAACTTAAGAGTATCAGATTAGGTAGGGGCAGCGCCTGTGTGCCTGCCCTAATGGTTGGGGGGCTAGTGCTTCAGTATTGATTTTCAGATGAGGTAGGGACAACTCATGAGTTGTCCGTACAAGTCTATATAAACAAACAATAAGTCGTTGGTGTATGGCAGAGCAACTACCCTATAGCACCAATAACCCCTTTTGATTGAGCTGAGTAGTAGCCAAGACATAGCAATTCAAAACAGGACGTTTTGAATAGTAAAATTCGGGCCATGGATGGAACGTATTTTACGGTGCGTTAAGTGGATTGGCGCATACGAGCTAAGCGAAGCCTCAATCACGGGGTGGTCTTCTTTTGGTTACTTTTCTTGACCACTCAAGAAAAGTAACTCGCCGAGAGGCGAAAAATAACATCAATAGGGACAACCGATCAGTTGTCCCCACAAATAAACCTAAGCCTTAAACCAATGCTTTGTCCTGTTAGCAAACGCCACTAGTGATAGCATTACCGGAACCTCTACCAGAACGCCGACAACAGTGGCCAAAGCAGCGCCTGAATTAAGTCCAAACAAAGAAATAGCGACAGCTACAGCCAGCTCGAAGAAGTTTGAGGTTCCGATCATGCACGCAGGAGCGGCAACATTATGCGGCAGTTTCATAAACTTGGCAGCGACATAGGCGATAATAAAGATGCCATAAGTTTGAATCAGTAGTGGAATGGCAATCAGGCCAATATCCAGTGGCTTATCGAGGATTTTTTCGGCCTGAAAGGCAAACAATACAATGATTGTCAGTAGCAAGCCTAAGATTGACCATGGCTTCGATTTGACAAGGAACATGTGCAGTCGATGATGATCATCTTTTTTGTCTAACGCATTGCGCGTTATAGCACCAGCTATTAGCGGCAACAGGACATACAGAACCACCGACAACAACAATGTTTCCCACGGTACTGTGATATTAGTTACGCCTAACAGGAAAGCAGCCAGTGGCGCGAAGGCAAAGACCATGATGACGTCGTTAATCGAAACCTGCACCAAAGTATAGTTGGCGTCGCCTTTGGTTAAATGGCTCCACACAAAAACCATCGCGGTGCAGGGCGCAACACCCAGCAGAATCATACCTGCGATATATTCATTAGCAGTTTGCGGATCAACCAAATCAGCGAAGAAAAATTTGAAGAACAAAACACCTAACGCTGCCATAGTGAAAGGTTTAATCAACCAATTCACTACAAGAGTTAAAATCAAACCTTTCGGCTTTTTACCCACATCTTTAATCGATTTAAAGTCAACCTGAACCATCATTGGGAAAATCATCAGCCAAATCAAAACGGCGACCAGCAAATTAACGTGGGCATACTCTAGCTTCGCAATATAGTTAAAAAGCTCTGGTAAAACATTGCCAAGCACCACGCCAACGACGATGCATAAAGCTACCCATAGCGATAAAAACCGTTCAAAAACACCCATTAAAATAACTCCCCAAGTCGTTGCAGTTCAGTTTTAAGTTGGTCAGCGTCCATCTGTTCAAAATCTTTCTCCAGAAGCGCATGAATGCGTTTTTCGATAACGCTAATCACATGCGCAAAAGCTCTCGCTTCTTGCTCTTCTGAGGCATGACCTTTTGATGGATCGGGCAATCCCCAATGCACTTTAAGAGTTTTGCCCATCCATACCGGACAACTTTCACCAGCAGCGCTGTCGCACACAGTAATCACCGCATCCGGCTCAAAATGGCTTAGCTCATCCCAGCTCTGGCTGGTCAATCCTTCGGTGCTGTAGCCGTGCTTGGCGAGGTATTTCAAGGTAAGAGGGTGGACAACACCGCGCGGTGCACTTCCTGCGCTGGCTGTCTCCAGCCGACCTTTACCCAAAGTGCGAGCAATGACTTCACCAAGCACGCTGCGGCAGGCGTTATGAGTACAGATAAAGAGTAATTTCATGGCTATTCCTTGTAGAAATAGGTTAAATATGTGGTTCTAAGATATTGAAAATCTAAGGATATTAGCAGCATATTGAGCGCTCAGGGCGGTTTGCCATATCTTTCAGTCGCTGTCTGTTGTCTGCAATGTAGGCTTGATTGTCTGCAACGGCTTCAGATAAAACTTTGTGTGTCCATGTTGGCAGGTCCGGATTTAACCGGTAATAAACCCACTTGCCTTCACGCCGATCGAGCAACAGCCCGCATTGGCGCAATTGGGCAAGATGGCGCGAAATCTTCGGTTGGCTCTCATCCAAAGCTTCCATCAATTCGCAGACGCATAGCTCAGTTTCCTGCTGGATCAACATCAGGCATCGCAAGCGGGTTTCGTCCGCCAAACACTTGAAGAAATCGGTTGGTTGCATAGTCTTGGCCATACTTGAATATATATGGCTGGCAATATATATGAAAAAACATATATGTCAAATAAAAGAGCCGTTGTGATAATCGTTAAGGGAGGGAGAGATGGTATCTATAAACTATAACGACGAATTCCGGCTTCTTGTTTGGAAATCCTAAGCAGACCTTTACGTTGATAAAACCTGATGGTTTCAACGCCAACGCCGCCCGCTTTTGCGAATTTTTCAATTGGAAACATGGGTCTTGACTCCGTACTATGGTACTGTCTTTATACTATCGCCATGTCAAAACACGTACGAGGATAACTTATGAATCCTAAGCAGGAAATAAAAGCTGTACTGTCTCGAATGGTAATGGGTAAACACGTGTCCCCATGCAGACTAGTAACTGATGGGTTATATATCAATGCTAACTCACACTCACGCTATACATCCTTCAAAGCTCGAAGTCAGGAAATCACCAGCAGCTTATGGTTATTTCTTCTAACTATTGGTGCTAAAGT
Organism: Kangiella sp.; assembly: GCA_048268505.1. Classification (GTDB taxonomy): domain Bacteria; phylum Pseudomonadota; class Gammaproteobacteria; order Enterobacterales; family Kangiellaceae; genus Kangiella. The sequence continues at coordinate 710,903 of JBLWVK010000001.1, forward strand.
AACTACAATTGATTCAGTAAAAGAATTGCCAACAATGGTTAAGGTAAAGCCACATGAGTGAACATCCTTCCAAATTCAAAACCGTAGAGCTCAATATCGAAGGAGCAGGCTGTGCCAGTTGCGTCGGTAAAATTGAAGGTGCATTAAAAGGCGTTTCCGGCGTTGAAAGCGCCGAGATGAACTTTGCAGACCGCACCGTTACCGTTAAAGGTTCTGCCAATACCGACACCATGATTGAAGCCGTTGAGAATGCGGGCTATCAGGCATCGTTAATTGAAAATGAATCTGAAAGTGATGCTCTGGAAGAAAAGGAGCAGGCTAGCAAAGCTTATTACAAGCGCCTCATGACGCAGATGTGGATTGCACTGGGTGTTGGTGTCCCTTTAATGGCGTATGGTTTATTAGGCGGTGCCATGACCGTAACCACAACCAAGGAACGCATTGCCTGGTTAATTGTCGGCCTTGTCACACTGGCTATTATGTATTTTTCCGGTAAGCATTTCTTTACCGGCGCCTGGAAGTCCTTTAAAAATCATTCTGCCAATATGGACACCCTGATTGCGCTTGGTACGGGTACTGCGTGGCTTTATTCGATGGTTGTGGTGTTCTTCCCTGATTCAATACCCGAAATGGCGCGTCATGTTTACTTCGAAGCAACCGCTATGATTATCGGTCTGATTAATTTAGGTCTGGCGTTGGAAGTCAGAGCACGCGGCAGAACCTCGGAAGCGATTAAACGCTTGATTGGCTTGCAGGCTAAAACGGCTCGTGTCATTCGCAATGGCGATGAACAAGACATCCCCATTGAAGATGTGCAAAAAGATGACCTGGTGCGTGTGCGCCCTGGTGAAAAGATTCCTGTTGATGGCGTTGTGACTGAGGGTAACTCTACGCTTGATGAATCGATGCTAACAGGCGAACCGATGCCCGTTGAAAAAGGAGAGGGCGATGAGGTCTCTGCCGGTACTATCAATAAAAGTGGCTCGATTATTTTCAAAGCGACTCGTGTCGGCAAAGATACAGCTCTCGCGCAGATCATCAAGATGGTTAAACAGGCGCAAAACTCCAAGCCACCGATTGGCCGCCTGGCCGACATAATCGCTGCTTACTTTGTGCCGACCGTCATGATAATCGCGGTTATCACGGCATTGGTCTGGCTTAACTTAGGCGCGCAAGATGCGCTGGCTTTTGCCGTCGTATCGGCAACCACCGTTCTTATTATCGCCTGTCCCTGTGCATTAGGACTGGCAACGCCAATGTCAGTGATGGTCGGTGTTGGTAAAGCCGCCGAAGCAGGCATCCTGATTCGTAATGGTGAATCGCTACAGACTGCTTCCAAAATCACTGCCATGGTACTCGATAAAACCGGTACCATCACCGAAGGCTCGCCCAAAGTAACTGACATAGTGTCATTCAATGATTTATCAGACGATGAGAACTTGAAGCTGGCAGCAAGCCTTGAAACAGGTTCTGAACATCCGCTTGCTCAGGCGATTGTCGAATCAGCAAAAGAAAAAGATATTGAACTAAGCAAAAGCTCAGACTTCAACTCTATTGCCGGTCACGGTGTAGAAGCCAACGTAGACGGCAAGCATCTTTATTTCGGTAATGAAAAGTTGATGCGCGATCAAGGTATAGAGATTGAGCATGCTGTTGAAAAAGCACAAGAGTTAGCCAGCGATGCCAAAACCCCAATGTACTTCGCCATTGATAAAAAATTAGCCGCTATAATTGCTGTGGCCGATCCCATTAAAGAAGACTCCATCGAAGCCATTAAGCGCTTACAAAAATCTGGTATACGCGTTGTCATGCTTACGGGCGATAACAAAGCTACCGCCAAAGCAGTCGCCAGCAAAGTCGGCATTGAGGAATTCTTTGCGGAAGTGCTCCCCGAAGATAAAGTCAGTAAAGTTAAAGAGTTGCAGAAAGAAGGAGAGCTAGTCGGCATGACTGGTGACGGAATCAATGATGCACCAGCACTTGCGCAGGCTGATGTTGGATTCGCTATTGGTACAGGAACTGACGTCGCCATTGAGAGCGCCGATATCACCTTAATGCGCGGCTCTTTACATGGCCTGGCCGATGCCGTAGCTACCAGTAAAGCAACCCTGCGCAACATCAAGCAAAACCTGTTTGGCGCCTTTGTGTACAATGTTGCAGGCATTCCAATTGCAGCCGGCCTGCTGTATCCATTCTTCGGCATCTTGCTCAGCCCGGTAATCGCCGGTGCAGCGATGGCGTTTTCATCGGTAACTGTTGTCACCAACGCCAACAGATTGCGCTTCTTTAAACCCAAAGAGCATTAAGGCCAAAAGGAAAAAACAATGAATTTACTCATCATTAATCTCGCTGGCTTAGCCGTTATTGCCCTGATCATTTACTGGTTCTGGATCTACAAACCTAAAGACGTTCAGGCAAAAGACCAGGACGTCATCAAAATTACCGTCGAAGACGGCATCTACCAGCCGTCGCGTATCAAACTGCCAGCTGACACTGAAATCACTCTCGAATTTAATCGCAAAGACGAAACCCCATGCGCCGAGATGGTGATATTCCCAGAGCTGGACATCAGCGAAAGTTTGCCCATTAATAAGACTAAAACCATCAAACTGAAAAAACTCAAAAAAGGTAGTTACCAATTCCACTGCCAGATGCAAATGTACAAAGGCGAACTGCATGTGGAGTGAAAACAGATGTTCTGGCGTGCGCCTGATCTTTTCTAATTCATAGGTAGGGGCGGGCCAATGTGCCCGCCCAGAATTGTAGGGACAACTCATGAGTTGTCCGTACGAACAGTCATATAGATACTGCAACTCCAACCCCACCCATAACTCAAACTTATCGCACCCCATACAACAAATACTGCAAAAACATTGATTTAGATCTATGCCATCTGGCTATAGATACCTATAATTGCGCCACCCGAAAAAAGATAGCCATGGCAAATACCATGAAAAAATATTCGTCTATTTTGTTTTTATCTTTGTTATTCCTTCCTTTTCAAGTGCTTGCGTCAGAAACCTCACCTGGAACTTTACTTAATTTAACTGACCACTGGGTCGGTTTTGTGGCCATCGCCATCTTCGTACTGGCGTATTCACTGGTCATATTTGAAGAAAAAATCCACCTGAGAAAATCTAAGCCTATTCTAATCGCGGCAGGTTTAATCTGGCTGGTCATTGGCATTGTTTATCATCAGCATGGTTTGTCACAACTAGCCGAAGAAGCAGTACGCCACAACTTCCTCGAATACGCCGAACTGTTCTTCTTCCTGCTAGTAGCCATGACTTACATTAACGCCATGATTGAGCGTGATGTATTCGATGCGCTACGCGACTGGCTGGTCAATAAAGGTTTTAGCTACAAACAGCTATTCTGGATGACCGGTATTCTTGCCTTCTTTATCTCGCCAATTGCAGACAACTTAACCACCGCATTGATCATGTGTTCGGTCGTATTGGCGGTCGGTAATGGCCATGCCAAATTCGTTGGTATCAGCTGTATCAATATCGTTGTTGCCGCCAATGCCGGCGGTGCCTTCAGTCCATTCGGCGACATCACAACCCTGATGGTCTGGCAAAAAGGCATGGTTGAATTCTCAGAATTCTTCGCCTTGTTTGTACCATCTCTTGTCAACTTCCTGGTACCAGCTTTCATCATGCAATTTGCCATCATGAACGGCAAACCAAAGCCAATCGAAGAGGGCAGTCATGCGCAGATAAAGCAGGGTGGTTTAGTCATCGTCGGCCTCTTCCTGTTGACCATTATCACTGCAATCTCATTCCACAACTTCCTGCACTTGCCACCCGCAATCGGCATGATGCTCGGTCTTGGCTTCCTGAAATTTTATGGCTTCTTCTTACGCAAACAACACAAAAAAGATACCGAAGAAAATCCAACCAGCGTATCTGCACACAAGCCATACGATATTTTCGACCGCATCGCGCAGGCAGAATGGGACACCTTATTCTTCTTCTATGGTGTGATTCTTGCCGTAGGCGGTTTAGGATTCCTGGGTTATCTTGGCATGGCATCCAGCTACATGTACGGTGAACTTGGCGCCACACCCGCCAACGTCCTTGTCGGCATCTTGTCATCCATCGTCGACAACATCCCAGTCATGTTCGCAGTACTCACCATGCAACCCGACATGTCACACGCACAATGGCTACTGGTCACCTTAACAGCAGGCGTCGGCGGCAGCTTATTATCCGTCGGCTCAGCAGCCGGTATCGCCCTCATGGGCCAGGCCCGCGGCCACTACACCTTTATGACCCACCTTAAATGGACACCAGCCATAGCACTAGGCTACGCAGCCAGCATCTGGGTGCATTTATTGATAAATGGATCTTAAAAGAGTCACTATTAATATAGCGGCCAATTGGCCGCTTTTTTTTACATTATACGGGATATGAGAAGCGGACTTTAAATCCATGTGAGTATAGTGTGTATAATTATTTGCAATCACTATTTGCAGTGTGTATAGTGTGTGTGAACAAACAAGACTTTCTATAGGTGATAAAAATGAGCCAGTCAAAATATTATTTAAGGATTTGTTTAGATGAAAAGCGGCGATTTAATCAATTTAATAGAAAAAGCTGGGTGGGAACTTGTAAGGGTTAAGGGTAGCCACCACCACTTTAAGCACAAAGATTATCCGGAATTATTAACTATTCCGCATCCTAAAAAGGATATACCCAAAGGGACTTTGCGAAACATTCTTAAAGTAGCCCGATTATAATTAAGATAGGTATGGGAGTTATTATTGGTTAACTGAGGGAACCAAACTTAGTGACCGGTAGGTGAAAATATGAAATATTTAGTTGCAGTACACAAAGATCCTGATACAGGCTTTGGGGTAACTATTCCTGACGTTACTGGGTGCTTTTCTTATGGTGATACATTTGAAGAGGCTTTGGATAACGCTAAAGAGGCTTTGGCAGAACATCTAGAGATTCTTGCTGAAGATGGGGTTGATATACCTATTCCTGGAGATCAGGCAGAACATCTGGCTAACCCAGACTTTGAGGGTGCTTTATGGGCTTTTATTGACTTGGATCCCTACGATTATATGGGTAAAGCTAAGCGCATAAACGTCACAATGCCTGGATACGCACTCAAGAAAATTGATGACTTTGTTGAGCGTCATACCAAAGACCATGATCGCTCGAAATTTTTGCTGAGGGCTGCCATGTCAGTGATGGAAAAAGAAGCAAGGCTTGATAAGGGTAAAGAAGAAGACGTTGCTGAGTGTTGCTAAAAAACCGCCACTTGGCGGTTTTTTATTTAATGGAGTCAGGTTATATAAGAGCTAATACTAATAACTTTTGTGCGTGTAAGCTTGTCATCCTTCTAAACATGACTAACTCAAACTAACGCCCAGCGCACTTAATCCCACCCAAATCCCCATACCTATCATGATCAGATTTTCGGTCAGTGATATAAATCCAAGCGGCACATTGCTGGAGCCGCCAACACAAGCGCATTTTAATTCGCGTTTATCGATATAAACTGCTTTAAACACCGATATTGCACCTATCGAACCAATGATGAATGCTAATGGTGCGGAGAGCCAGGGTAGCAACCCACCAATCATTAATACACCCGCGAGACCTTCCGCCACGGGATAGATGTAAGAGTAGGGGACCCAACGCTTAGCGAGTAAATCATAGTTAAGAAACATGATGGAAAAGCTTTCGATATCCTGTAGTTTTAGCAGCGCTAAAATAGCCATACTGAATGCTATGAACCAATGCAATGCTTGTAGATTCAGAGCTGTATCGAACACTGCAATGCTTGCCGCTATCGCCATCAAAAACGTCATGCTAAATAGCGCAATTACCGGCTGGTAGCTGGTTTCGTCTTTAGACTTTACTGGTTTCCCGAAGTGTTTTCTGACAGCTTCATAGCCACCAATTCTTACTCCTTCGATAAAGGTTTGCGGAGTGGTGGATACATCATGTTTAGCCTTAAAATCGTCAGTCTCGCTGCGAGACGTTAACCAGTTATCTTCAACCTCATAGCCTTCACGCAGCAAAAGATCTTTGGTTTTAAGCCCGTAGGGGCAAACGTGTTTGTCCATTACCATTCGATACAGTACAGCCTTCTTTTCTTGATTAGCAGTCATAAGTTATCCTCGTACCTGTTTTGAGATGGTGATAGTATAAATACCGTATCATAGTACGGAGTCAAGACACATGTTACCAATTGGCAAATTCGCAAAGGCGGGCGGCGTTGGCGTGGAAACCATCAGGTTTTATCAGCGCAAAGGCTTACTCAAGATTCCTCCTCAGAAAGGCGGAATTCGTCGCTATGGCGATGAAGACCTCAAGCAACTTAAGTTCATACTCAAAGCCAAAGCCGCAGGATTCACACTGGCAGAGATAAAAGAACTCATCGCGCTCGACTCAAGCAACGACCGACATAAAGCGTATGAGCTAGCATCTTCACGTGTAACAGCACTCGATAAACAAATAGCAGAACTTAAACAAGCCAGAAACTCGTTGCAGCAACTGGCGACAGAATGCCGCAATAGCAAGGCTGGGCCTTGTCCAATCATTGAGGCTTTTGATGTTTAGCTACTTAAATACAAACTTAAACACTAGTAAATAATTTATGGCTGAAGCATTGTTAGCAGATTCTCTTGATATTTTGGCGATGCCTCAGTTTATGCATTAACGCTGTTTACCTTGCATGAAAGTGATAAAACACGCTAAGTATTGTGGGACTGTTGCAGAATAGTTCCTGGCAGGTCGTTAGCGAAGTCTGGAAAGTAAGACAGAGAAGCTTGAAAGACTCAGACAGAGCCTAACACAAGCTAACAAAAGCAGGGCATTTCCCTGCTTTTATTAGCGATAGAGTGATATTATTTTTTCCGGCGATGAACTAATTGATACAAAATGGGCAGTATGATGAGAGTCAGCAGAGTAGAGGAAATAATCCCGCCGATAACCACTGTAGCCAGCGGTCTCTGAACTTCTGCACCAGTGCCAGTATTGAGTGCCATTGGTATAAAGCCTAAGCTCGCCACCAACGCAGTCATCAGAACGGGGCGAAGACGAATGATTGCTCCTTCAATGATAGCAGTGGTTAACTCGCTGGTTTGTCGCCACTTGTCTCGAATGAAGGAAACCATAACCAGTCCATTGAGAACCGCAACACCTGACAGGGCAATAAAGCCGACACCTGCTGAGATCGATAGCGGCATATCTCTCATCCATAAGGCAAATACGCCGCCAGTTAAGGCCATCGGCACGCCACTAAAGATAATTAGTGAATCCTTAAGCGAACCGAAAGCCATCACCAGAAGGCCAATAATAATTAACAGCGTGATCGGTACCACAATCATCAGGCGCTGACTGGCAGATTCCATCTGCTCAAAGGTGCCCCCGTAATCCAACCAGTATCCGCTAGGTATTTTGACTTGCTGATTGATCTGTTGTTTAACCTCTTCGACAAAACTGCCCAAATCCCTATCACGCACATTGGCAGTGACCACCACGCGACGCTTGCCGTTTTCACGACTGATCTGAGCAGGCGCTGGCTTGAGCGCCAGGTCAGCTACTTCATTCAAAGGTACAAAGTCTCCGTTTGGAAGAGGGATAGGCAAAAACGCCAGATTATCAATATCGGTGCGTATTGTTTCCGGCAATCGAACCACCAGCTTAAAGCGACGATCACCCTCATAGATTAAACCTGCTTCTTCTCCACCAATACCGGCTGCAACCAGCTCCTGGAGGTCATTCAAATTTAATCCATAGCGTGCCAACATCATACGTTTAGGGATAATTGACAGCATGGGAAGCCCAGTGACCTGTTCTACACGGGCATCTGCGGAGCCTTCAATACCTTCAATCACTTTCAGGATATCATTGGCAGTTATGACCAATTGATCCAGATCGTCGCCAAAAACTTTAATACCCAGATCGGCCCGAACACCTGAGATCAGTTCATTAAAACGCATCTGGATAGGCTGGGTAAATTCGTATTTATTACCAGGCAGTTGCGCGACAGCCGTTTCCATCTCCGCCACCAAATCGGCCTTTTCGCGATCAGGATCGGGCCACTCACTACGTGGCTTTAGAATTACGAAATTGTCCGCAACACTGGGTGGCATGGGGTCGGTGGCTACTTCAGGTGTCCCAATTTTTGCATAAACTTTATCGACTTCAGGAAAATCCTTTAGCCGCTCTTCAAGAACCTCCTGCATAGCAATGGACTGCTCAAGGCCAGTACCAGGAATGCGTAACGCATGAAGTGCTATATCACCTTCATCCAATTGCGGAATGAACTCCGAACCTAAGGTCGTCAGTAACCAAACGCTGAACACAACCAGTGCTGATGCCGCAGATAGCACTAGCCAACGAAATCGAAGTGCCATCTCCAGAACTGGTCGATAGAAAGACTTGCTGGCGACAATAATACGGCTTTCCTTTTCACTGATTTTGCCGCCCATGAATAAAGCAACGGCAGCTGGCACAAAGGTCAGTGACAGTAACATAGCCGACAATAACGCCATAACTACAGTTGCAGCCATTGGGTGGAACATTTTTCCTTCAACGCCTGTGAGGGTAAATATTGGGATGTAGACCACGGTGATTATCGCAACCCCGAATAAGCTGGGTCGAATGACTTCACTGGTTGCCTGATAGACTAATTCCAGCCGCTCGCGAAATTCAAGCCGTTTACCAATTTGTTGCTGGGAATCGGACAAACGCCTGATACAGTTTTCAACAATAATCACAGCCCCATCAACAATCAGACCAAAATCTAAAGCACCAAGACTCATCAGATTGGCTGAAACACCAGTTTGTACCATGCCCGTGATAGTGGCCAGCATTGACAGAGGTATCACCGCAGCTGTAATCAGCGCTGCACGGATATTGCCAAGCAAAAGAAACAAGACAACAATCACCAGCAACGCTCCTTCGAGCAGGTTTTTCTGTACAGTGGCAATGGTTTTGTCCACCAGAGAAGTGCGGTTATACACCGCTTCTACCTCTATACCTTTTGGCAGAGAAAGTTTAATTTCCTCAAGCTTTTGCGCCAGATCCTGAGCTACGACCTGGGGATTCTCACCGATTAGCATCATCGCTGTCCCCATGACCGTTTCGTGCCCATCACGGGTCGCAGCACCAGTTCGCAATTCCTTGCCTATAGCTACTTCTGCAACATCCTTGATGGTTACTGGCACATTCCCGAAGCGACCAACGACGACACTCTCAATCTCCGAAATAGTGGCCAGCTGACCCGGTGAACGAACCAGTAACTGCTGGCCATTCTTTTCGATATAACCTGCGCCACGATTGTTGTTATTACTACGCAGGGCGCTAGCCACATCCTCCATGGTAACGCCCATCTGCAACAGTCGCTGTGGATCGGGGAGTACGTGATATTGCTTATCAAAGCCGCCAATGGTATTGATTTCTACCGTTCCGGGTACTTGTGCTAACTGTGGCTTGATGATCCAATCCTGTACCTCGCGCAGAGCCATGGCATCCCAGGGCTCTCCGTTTTCCAGAGTAGCTCCTGGAACTGCTTCGACGGTGTAGACGAAGATTTCACCCAGGCCTGTAGCGATAGGGCCCATTTCTGGTTCCAGCCCAGCCGGAAGCGCGCTTTTTATCGCGGACAAGCGCTCATCAATCAGGTTGCGGGCATGGTAAATATCGGTTCCTTCCTTGAACACTACGGTAACTTGTGACAATCCGTAGCGTGATAATGAGCGGGTATAATCAAGCTCCGGCAAGCCGTAGAGTGCTGTCTCTACTGGAAAAGTTATTCGCTGTTCAGCTTCCAGAGGTGAATAACCAGGTGCTTCAGTGTTGATCTGTACCTGCACATTCGTGATATCAGGCACGGCATCAATTGGCAGCTTTTGGTAACTCCAGATCCCAACACCAATTACTGCCAGCATCAAGGTCATAATCAGGAAACGTCTCTCTATAGAGAGGCGTAAAATTGCATTAATCATGTTGGCCTCCCGCTTAGTGATCGTGTGACGCGCCGGATTTTTCGATATCGGCTTTGATCAAATAACTGTTTTCCACTACATAGTTATCACCAGGCTTCAGGCCGCTCAGTATTTCTGTATAGGAGCTATCGCTGGCCCCCAGTTCCAAGGGCCGGATCTCATAGGTATCGCCAACCTTGATGAATACTACCGTCCAGTCGCGAAAACTCTGCAACCCTCGATTGTCTACGGCAAGTGGTACGTCAATTTTCTCAACATCAATCTGACCTTGAACTAAATCGCCTGGCGCCATGTCACCATCCTCATTATTTAAAATTGCTCGAGCAATGACATACGGTGATCCTGAGGCGGTAGTAGTGATGTGGGTGAGTTGACTCTCGTCAGTGTGATTATTGTGGATAATATGAACAATTTGCCCGGGTTGAACCTCTGAGCGTTGGCTCGGAAATATTTTGAATTCGGCCCAAAGCTTTTTGTTACTAACCAATGTCAACAGCGGGGCATTAGTAACTGTTTCACCTACATTGACGGAACGCTCCTGAATGATGCCAGCGATAGGGGCTCGTAATTCATACCGTTGCAAGCTTTCGTTTGACTCAATAATTGCCAGAACATCGCCTTTATTGACTTGATCACCGATGTTGACTCGAACCGCAGTCACCACGCCTGGGAAGCGGGCACGAATTTGCGCTTTATGGTCGGGAGGCGTGACCAAACGGCCATAGACTGGCAAATGACGCTCGATGCTGGCGGGACCGGCTGACTGTGTAGTAATTCCTACTTTTTTAGCCATGTCCTCTTTAATTTGGATACGTCCTTCATAGGATTGCCACTGCCACTGGTAATTACTGCCATCCAGACGTAACTTCACTGACACATCGAATGAGTGCGGCTCAGTTACAACGCCTTCCCCCAGCCAATAGTCGTTGTTTTTGTTGAAGTGAAATACATCTTGCTGACCACCTAGACGTGTTAAAGTTACCGTCAGATTTGCGTCTTCAACAGGTTTTCCATCTTGTGTAATCCACGCGCGGTATTCTGGTGGAACGCCACGCTCAAAGATCGCTAGTTCTAAAGTAACATTGCCGTCACTTAGTATCTTTCCACCATTCGGCCCTTTAGCTTGTTGGGGGCTTTTATTAGTTTCGGCGCTCTGTGCAAAGGCGTTTGTCACGTTATGGGCTAAGACCATCAACGGAATCAGCAAAAGCAGCGACCAGCGTTTAAGAAATTGTGTCTTTTGTAGGTTCATTTTTAATGTCCTGAATTCTGTTTGTAACTTATGCGCTAACATAGCTTTAGAGTTCGACCGAAGATTGAGTCAGTGGCTGCGCAGTTAATTGCTCAATGGTTACCCCAAATAACAATATAGCAACAGCTTCATCAATCAGTTTTCTCTTGGCAGCGATCAATTCCTGTCTAGCCAGCACATATTCAAAATAGCTGTATCTACCGCGCTGATATGCCTCTTCAGAATCATGAAGCGCAGACAGAAGGGCGGGGATAACATCCTGCTCAAGACGTTGAGCAGTCTTTATCGATTGCTCTCTATATTGATAGGTTTTCGCCAGTTGAGTCTGTAGGCGAAGCAGGGCAGTTCTCTTGCTTACAAAAGTTTGCTCTTTAATTGCTTGAGCTCGTTGATAAGCACCTTGATTCCGTAATTGTGAAAACAGATCCATGCTGAATCCTGCTTTTAATCCCATGTCGCCACTTGCCTCGTTGCGAACAACCCCAACAGACCAGTTCAGGTCACTTTGATTGTTTGATCTGACCAGATCTAACTCAGCATCCCTGATACGTTCAAGTGCAGCATATTGCCGGATTGATGGGTTATTCTGTATTTCAGCAAGTAACTGTTCGAGGCTTCGACTCTTTCCAAATTGATATAAATTTCCTTGAACGGCAAAGGAGGGCGCATCCATTTCTCCCCACATAGAAGCGAGATTAACTTGCGCTGCGCGATAATAAGACTGCTCTTTATCAAGCGTTAGTTCTGCTTGAGCAAGAGAAGCCTCAGCTCTACTCGCTTCTGCTGTCATGCTGGCTCCAAGCTTCACCCTTCGCTTTACAATGGTTAGAGCTTTTTGCGCAATCTGAACAGACTCCTCAGCGAGTTTTATTCGCTCTTGAGCTGCTAGAACCTCAAGATATCGCTTGGCCGTTTCAGACAGTAATTCCAATGTCTTGAGTCGCTTTTGTGTACCAAGATAGTCATTATTTGCTGATACGACTTGTTGGCGGGCATCCAACTTTCCACCCAGTTCAATTGCTGAAGAAAGTGATACGGTCAACTCTGAATTGTCTAATCCGCTAAACACTCCATTTCCAGAAAAATTTTCAAGTTCAACACCAAGTTGGTAGCCGGGATTAAGTGATGCCGTAGACATTTCACCTGCAAGTTCCTGAAACTGGAACTGAAATAGCTCTAGTTCAGGATTACTGTCTAAGGTCAGTTTTAATGCTTGTTGTAAATTTAGTGTTGGTTTTGCTACGGACTCATTTTCTTCTGCAATCGATTTTTCTTTAGCAATCAACACTGATGGGGTCAGTAAAAGGCTAAACCAGAAGTAACACAAAAATATGACTCGCAAAGCAACAGGATCTGCGTTCCGATAGAACATATAAATTTTTCTCCAAACTAATAGACAAAAATGGCTTTTAATAAAGCCAGTTAACTAAAGTAACTTTAATAGTATGTCTATTGCCTGGGCGGACGGTCTAAAGAAGTGATTACGCCAACTTTATCTGAGACGGTAAAGCCGATTGGTTTAATGTTTATAGAACTAAAGGAAGGAGTATATTCCTTGCGGAAGTACATATAGATATGACAAGTGTGGCAATGATAGCAACCAGAACATCCGGAACAGTCATCATTCAATAGCTCTTGTTCAAAATGCAATGTGTCTTTATCAACATCAAGATCAGACGTACATTCGAGTGAATTAATGACCTGAGTACAGGAATTAGCTTCTGCATACTGGCCATAAATCTGAAAGGCATCCGCTAAAGGAGCGACTGCCTGTATGATCAAGAGCAAAACAAAACTGTATGTGAGCCGACGTGCTAACAAAGTATTTGCCTGTCATTAGAAGAAAGCGAATGATATACGTTTTCGATATTAATTCCAAGTTTAAGGGTTTGGTCACCCATCCGCATATTCGCATAACTTATATTATGTTAAATTGAGTATTTGTAATTAGATTGCTTTCTATATATGTGTCCCCCGAAATTATATCCACTCATTTATTCTATGATAAACTTCGCGGCCCTACTTGTTGCTTCACTTATCAAACAATTTGGATAGCATGCTAGATACCACTTTAATTTTACTTTTTATCCCCACGTTTCTGGTGATTTCCGCCACACCTGGGATGTGTATGACACTGTCACTCACGCTTGGCATGAGTATTGGTGTTCGACGTACCATGTTTATGATGTGGGGAGAATTGATTGGTGTGGCGCTGGTTTCAGTGTTGGCTGTAGTTGGCGTTGCCAGTATTATGCTGAATTACCCTACGGCATTTTTGATTCTAAAGTACGCTGGCGGAGCTTATCTGATTTATCTTGGGATCCAGATGTGGCGTTCACGTGGCAAAATGGCCATTGATCTGGGTGATGACACCACCAAAACTGTTTCTGGCCAGCAATTGGCTATGCAAGGCTTTGTCACTGCGATTGCCAATCCCAAAGGCTGGGCTTTTACTGTGTCACTATTGCCTTCTTTTATTAACCCAGAACTACCGATGCCACCCCAACTCGCTGCCTTGGTTGTCATCATATTGTTAAGCGAATTTACCTTTTTGATGCTCTACGCCACTGGGGGAAAAACTTTGAGGCAAATCCTACAGCACAGTGATAATGTCCGACTGATTAACAGACTCTCAGGTAGTTTAATGATGGCAGTCGGTATCTGGTTGGCACTGGGTTAATGGTTAGAGGCTGCAACTGCAGCCTTGTTACGGATTGTTGTAGGTTGTGCTATTTAGAAGATCAACCTCCATACTCAGCTTATGTAATACCCGAGGCTTTCCATCAATTAGCAACTTACGCATGTTTTCTCGGTACTTAACCAGCTCTGCGGGCCATTCATCTGATTTATCGTAGGTGGTCTGGTCAGGCCATTGTGCATACGCTATAAAAGAACCTGTTTCTGACCTGTGGAGCCGCGAGCCAAGGCTTTGGAAATTCTGGTAGATTACTTCAGTGCATTTTGTCCAAGCGCGGATGAACTCCTCGTCCTTCCCTTCTACAACCTTGAACTCAAGTACGATGGATAGCATCAAATTCTCCTAGTATATATGCATAACATTATATTACCGGACATCGCCGATAAGATTTTAATTAGTACTGAAAATATTGAACTCATTTAGTTGGGCGTAAACTTAATCCAAATATACCAATATACAGATCACCACTAACCCTCCTAACCCAATGATTAAGGTAATCGGGTCTGCGTCATAAATACCCGGTATGGTTTGTCCGCTGCTATTGGTGTACATGGCAATGATAACTAACGACGTAATTAGGAATGCAGTTAATAGGATTATCAGGCGCTTATATTTATTCAGTGCTAGTTTCAATTTATGTCTGAATTTCAGTTTATACATTATCTTCTACCTTTAGCTGTTCTCTAGCTTGTTTGAGGTAAGTTTTAACGCTGCCTAGCGGTATCTGTAATAGCTCTGATATTTCTGTGTGTGAGTGTTCGTACAGTTCTGCATAGATAAAGACCTTCTGTTGGATTGTGCTTAATCGATTAATTTCTCGTTGAGCATCAATGTACACAGATGAATTATCGCTAGTCGCCAGAAGTCTTTCACTATCCGATTGCCACCTCTCTTTCAGACGTGTGAATATAGAGGCCTTACGTTTTAACTGTAGAAACTCGTTAAATGCGATTCTGTACAACCAGGTTGAGAACTGTGACTTGCCATCAAACTGTTTGATTTTAAGAAACGCTTTGACGTAGGTTTCTTGCACAATGTCATCAATATTCTGGCAATCTAGCCTGTGGTACAGAAATGCCTTCAATGCCTGGTCATGCCGCGCGAATAATTCATTGAAAGCATTCTTATCGCCTGTCGTCTGACAGATGATTATCAGGTGCTCAGTTGAAGCACTTTTCATATCAACTAGTTTTTATCAAACTTTGCAAGAAGCAGATACACAATCCCTATGGCTCCCGGAAAAGCCGCAATACCATTGATCATGTCGTTTAAGTCCATACGACCATTTTGCGGAAAGTCTGCTATGAATGAAGCAACCAGTATTGCAGCGGAAACACCTATCAGTAGCAGCCCTTTCTTCACATCACTGCTTGGTCTTAGAACCTGGTCCGCAATCTCTCTGATAATTTCTGGCGAAATGTTTGGATTGGTTTTCAGGCTGTCGTTAGTCATGCTTAGGAACAATTTTTTTATCTTATACTTATACCCTAACAACAATATTGAGAGGATTATAATGGTCGAGAAAACAATTGCTGGGATTAGAATTTCTACAAGTTGATTCATAACTAATTAACGCCTCTGCCACAGTTCATCACCTAAGTATGAATCTTTTAGCACATGCTCCATAACAGGTAAAGCATTGTCACCGTTCATAAAAATTACGTAACCGTTTTTGCTGTTAGGAAAGAATATTGCCAGTGTGTTTACACCCGGATCTCTTCCGGTATGCAGCAAGGCATACTCGTCATTACTGAAATCAGTAAAGATTTCCCAGCCTAAACCAAAGTGGTGGCTCTCCCCTATTCTTATCTGTTTTGAAATAATGTTACTGTATAGGTTCGGATTCTCTTCTGACTGTTGCAACATGTAACTTATAAAGTTTGAATAATCGCCGACAGTAGTCAGTAAGTTTGCTGACGCATTGGCTGAGTAATATTTTTTCAGCGGAATAAGATTGCCGTTTTCATCATGGTTATAGGCATAACGCTCCACATCTACTTCATCGTTCCACCAGAAATGTGTATCCTTCATTAGCGCTGGTTGAAATAAATACTTTTCAGCTAATTCTTCTATTGAGGTATTAAATTTGTTCTCCAATGCTTTACGCAAGTACTCAAAACCTTCTCCTGAATATTGATGTTGAGTACCGGGATCAAAGTTAAATCTAAGCTTTTCGGTTGGGTTCATCCAGCGCCAGTTATCAAATCCGGTTTGGTGAGTTAGAACATGTCTCACCGTCAAGGATTTATGTCTTTTATCATCAACCAGATCAGGATCAACCCAGTAAGGGTGCAAAGGCTCATCAAGCTCTAATTTGCCTTCAGCTACTAGCTTTAGGGTTACAAAAGCTACAATTGGTTTAGTTAAAGATGCAACTTTAAAGATCGTATCTTCAGTCGCAGGTTCTCCTTTTTTACGCTTACCATAAACTTTGATGTCCGCAATCTTTCCATTCTCGATCACGCCAACCCCTAACGCAGGCACATTGCTTTCAGCTAAAAGATTCTCTATCACCTGTTCGCTTTTGGGTGATACATGGTCATAGCTTAAGACGTTCGACAACTGCCAGTTACTCTTTTCCTTTAACCAGACATGGGTGAATTTGGCGGTGCTGGTCAGTCTATCCGGGTACCCTTCTCTTCTAATATAAAACTCGTGCACACCCTGCTGAATGGCCCCATATAGCTCGCCATCTTTATATAGTGGAAAAGTATCAACTGAGTCGTCGACCAATTTACGGATTGGTTTTGCGTGAGGATTAGAGCAAATATATTTTGATATATTGCTCATAAACCGATCTTTATCTTGGATGCCACTTTGATCGTGATAAAAGATCAGATCATTACTGACAATTTCCTGTAGAAGCTCAGTGTCACATTTGTTGAACCCTTTTACGAAAAGCTCCGAATCTTTCTTTAAAAGCTCTTCATCAATACTCATAGCTCCTGCATTAAACGATGCTGTGAGCATCCCCAGATTACATAAAATTGCGTTAATAGTTAAATTCATCATTAAACTCCATAGTGTTCTACTTATTTGATGCACTGGAGTTCAGTTTTAGATTTAAGGCTTGATAACTTTTTGAGTCTATTTAGAAATTATCCCAAAATGGTCTGTCGCCAAAGCAAGATTGCAAATGATCAATAAAGCTTCGTACTTTTGCCGAGAGATATTTACGGTGTGGGTATACTGCGTATAATCCGAGCGGTTCCTGCGGATGCTGTGTAAGAATTGGCTTTAATTTCCCCAGAGCAATATAGGGGCCCACAATAAATGTAGGTTGCAAGACGATTCCTGCGCCTGCTACGGCAGCCTTGGCCAGAACCTCACCATTATTAGCCACGATACTCCCTTTCTGTTTATTGAGGATTAGACCTTTATTCTTAGTCGACACAAGTGCGGGCAAATCCTCATTACGATAACTGTAATGCAGGTATCTGTGCCCTTGCAGATCTTCTAAGCTTTTTGGCTCTCCATGTTTTGCCAGATAATCAGGTGATGCACACATCACCAGGTGAATTGGTGCAATCTTCCGTGCTATCAGAGACGAACTTTCTAATTGACCAATCCGAATGGCTAAATCAAATCCCTCTTCTACAATATCAACTTTTCTGTCGTTAAGTTGAAGGTCTATGGTTACGGATGGGAACTGCTGCTGATAATCTGCCAGTGGCTTCCCCAAATGCAAAGTAGAAAATGACATTGGCGCGCTGATTCTAAGGCGCCCCTTTGGCTCATCACCCTCTTCTTTTATAGAGCTTTCGAGGGCTTCAATATCCGATAGAATTTGTTGCGCCCTTTCCAGGTAAGCCTGCCCTGCTTCGGTTACAGTCACGCTTCGTGTGGTTCTGTGCAACAGTCGAACCTTTAGCTCGGATTCGAGTTGCGATACATATTTACTAATGAGCTGAGTTGAGGCACCTAACTTCTCTGCTGCTAAAGTGAAGGAGCCCTGTTGAGCTACTGCTATGAAAGCTTGGATTAGGCTAAGTTTATCCATAGAACCTCTTTTTTATAAACGCAGCGTTGATAATAACTCAATAAGAATAGCATTTATTGCATAATTATTTAAAGGTAATATGGATTCGTCAACTAAATTAGGTCTCTTGGAGAGTAATTATGAAAAATACATTGTTAAAACATTTCTTTGTTCAGAATCAAAGTTGGGCACCGCTCGTCATCCGTGTACCACTTGGTATTATCCTTCTGGCTCATGGTGCCCAAAAGCTATTCGGCTGGTTTGGTGGTTACGGTTTGGAAGGAACAGGCCAATGGCTGGCTAGTGTTGGTTTTGAGCCCGGTTTTGTAATGGCTCTATTAGCAGGCAGTGCCGAGTTTTTTGGCGGCTTAGCATTGATACTCGGCCTTTTAACACGTCCTGCAGCGATCGTTACCGCTTTCACAATGCTTATGGCCATGACCGTGCATATTGGTAATGGACTATTTGTTAGTAATAATGGTTATGAATTTGCCTTAATCCTTTTAGCTGCATCTGTTTCACTGGCAATATCCGGAGCTGGAAAACTGTCTGTCGACTCATTGCTTAAGTTAACTGCCAAGTAACTAAAAAACACCTACTCGTAAAATGAGTAGGTGTTTTGTTAAAGTGGCTCGGGGCGTACTGGCTTTCGATGTATTCTGTCCATTCCTGAGTGATAATCTCCTTTTGCCTGTTCCATTAGTCGTTATTTATCACGTCGTCTTATATCTGCAATATGCTCATCTACTAATTCTTCACTCGAACCTAGGCCCATAAGAATATGTTTGCCTAAAACCAATGCCGATTCAAAAGTTTCGCGGACCGAATAGTCCACAGCCTTATCGTATAATTCTAATGAATGAAATCTGTCGTACGATCGAGCGTATATTTTGGCTGCGGGACTAGAGGTTTTAATTAAATCGACAATTGTGCTTGTTACCTGCCTTTGATCTGTACAGACGATGACAGCTTCATATCCTTCAATACCAACAGCTCTCAAAATATCTCTGCGCGTACCATCACCAAAATGGACTCTAAAACCAAAGGTACTCGCTTCTTTAACGCGATATGAATCTTTATCCAGGATAGTGATGTCATAGCCTTTTGAAAATAATGGTAAAAAAATGACAAGCTGGCAAAAAGAGAAGGTGTTGCATATAACAACACCTTTCCTGCTTTCACATTTGTATCTTATTTGTATTTGTCAGAGCTTGTTTGGATTCAATTATTGATTGCTAGTGTACCCATTAGAAA
Organism: Kangiella sp.; assembly: GCA_048268505.1. Taxonomy (GTDB): domain Bacteria; phylum Pseudomonadota; class Gammaproteobacteria; order Enterobacterales; family Kangiellaceae; genus Kangiella. The sequence goes on from JBLWVK010000001.1 coordinate 730,059, forward strand.
CTAGAGTTTAGCGCCCTAGAATTGCATCCACTTCTTCTTGGGTCAATAATTGAGCTTTATACTGTCCAGCACCTATCAACTTTTCAATGTTGTCAACAAAGGCTCGAAGGTGACTTTCTGAACCCTCAATCAAAGATGCGTATAAACGCTGGATGTCAGCATTATCTGTGTAAACTTTGCCACAGTCACCATCGCTATCAATATTCTCATAAGTTTCGACGATGACTTTAGGACAGTAGTTAATATCAATCATATCGAGTTCTTCGATATAAGCACCAACCATTAAGGCTTCCAACCGATTTTGGCGGCCCCTTGTTACTAGCTGCTCATATTTTTGTGTGAAGTAATCACCAAACTCCTCACCACTAAACACCCCAACATTGTCATTGGTCACAGGGTCTGGAATGTCATACTCACCAAGTTTGTCACACACAGAACAGGTATGCCGTTCTTCTGAAGTGGAAATATTACCAAAAACACTCAAGTCTTTGTATTGCATACCTAAGGTAATATAAACGTCTCTGGCCAACTTTTCCTCTTCACGCATAAAAATCAAATGTAGCCTTTCATTAAAATCCACAGTTTTAGAGGCTTTGCTATCAATTGACTTTTTTATTGACTGCGCTGTTCCTGCATGGACGACGGTTACTGTCATTGCCATAAGTAGAACAACCAACAATAAGGCATTGATAAATAGCACCTTTCTATTTAGAACTTCCATTATGAGCTCCTTTTAAACTTCAAACACCCTTACTATTGTACGCCTCTTGTTTCTTACAAATTGTAAAATCGATACAAGGTAGTAAAGGATAAAAGTGGATAGAGGCTGATTACCAAAGGAGTAATCATGTAAGAGCTTTTTATAAAAAAGCACTTACTAAAAAACAGTAAGTCCCAGGCCTAAAAGTAAATTTAACACTACTTATTGAGACGTTGCTTCGGTGATAAGCTCTCTTCTTTTACCTGCCCATCCTGACGGTAAATAACACCATTTTTCATGATGAAATCTACGTCAGATAATAGGTTCATATAACGTAGTACATCACCTTCCACAGCAATAATATCAGCCTGCTTACCAGGTGTAATGCTACCTAAGCGATCTTGGACGCCCATCATGACGGCTGGCCAGTAGGTTGCTGAGCGTATGACATCCATCGCTGGAATCTTCATGTCGTTAGTTAATATGGTCATTTCATTCCAGGTGCTTTGGCAGTGAAATTTTGTTGGAATTCCGCTATCGGTGCCCACTAAAAATACTACTCCGGCTTCTTTGAGCTGCTCGATTTTTCGCTTCAATGTGGGTTGGCGCAGTGGTGTCAACTGCATATAGTCCAGCTTGCCGGGATCGGTTAATGAAGCTTTAATGTCTTTGATGGTGTCTGGTTTTAAACCTCGGTGCCAACAGGTGTTATCTAATCGCTCTGGGTTTTTTATCAACTCAGGATATTGATAGAGGCCTTCAACGGTTGGCGTCCAGAATAAAGGGCCGCCAGCAACACGCCCTGTTGCAGTACGTTCTTTCAGAAGCTTCATGACGTCTTCTGGATATTCTGGTGCTGTCGTCAGCCCTGTATGTTCAAAGTTGTCGACGCCAATTTTAAGGCCTACTCGAATCTCGTCAGGTCGATGGGAATGACCGATGACTTTTAAGTTATTTTCATGCGCTGTATCAACAATTGCCTGAGCAACTTCAAATTCCATCTGGTCCTGATCGACCAGCTTGATCATGTCAACGCCAGCCTTAGCCAGTTGGCGTACCTTCTGTTTAGCCTCTCTGACCGTTTTAACCCCCCAGCGGTAATGGTCGGAGCCAGGGTAAGGTTCATACTGTAAAAATGGGCCTGAAACAAATAAATTAGGGCCTGCAATATCACCCTGCTCTATTTGTTTCTTTATCTTGATAGAATCCTCAAGGTTTGCACCCAGGTCTCGCGCGCTGGTTACACCTGCAAGCAACAACTGCACAGCACTGGCAGGCATAATCTCATCAACTTGTCGCTCGCGATAAGTGGGTTGCCAATGGCTATAATCTGCGTGTCCATTTAACATCAGGTGCGCATGGCTCTCCCAAAGTCCTGGCAATACATCCATTCCTTCGGTTGAGACCACCTTATAGTCGTCGGGGATTTCTAGCATCCCTACTTGGCCTACTGCCTGAATGGTTCCATTTTCAACCAGAATAATGCTGTTAGCTAATGGCGGGCCTCCATAGCCATCAATTAAGCGACCGCCCTTTAAGGCATACTTTTCAGCAGTTGCATCGAAAGATAAAAGAGCCCCCAGAAGCAGGAAGACAGACAGGAATCGAGAACGTATCATTATTACCCCCACACTTTGATTTGACCGGTTTACCTTATCCCTTATATATACATGAAGCAAGCCTGCCGATTTCTACCAAAGGTTACGGCAGTATCAATGTTGTTAATATGTAATAACGGAGGAATTTTCCAACAGTGACTAAAATTAAGAACCACAGCAATCGGATGCGTAAAATACCGGCCATTACTGTCAGCGGGTCACCGATAATAGGAACCCAGGCGAAGAGTAACGCAACGATACCGTACTTTTTAAAACGTTCTTCGGCGCGCACAAATTCACTTTCGGTCATACGTAACCACTTCTGGATGACCGTCTTGCTCGCCCAGTAACCCAAACCATAATTGGTTAATGAACCAAGAACATTGCCGACAGTAGCTACAATAACCAAAATTTCGGGTGAGAAGCCATTAAATAGTAACGCGGTTAAGACTAGCTCAGAACTGAGCGGTAGAATGGTTGCGGCAAGAAATGCAGCAATAAAGAGGCCGAGATAGCCTAGTTCAGTAAAGTACTCCATTAATAAAATGTCAAAAATTATGGAATTGACGGAGTTATAGTACTAACTTCTTTAAAACCATGCGCTTTGGCAGAGTCTAGAACTTTTAGAACCTTTGAGGCATTTACATTCGGTTCAACAAGAATATGTAATTCAATTAAATTTGGATTACGTATAGAAGTAATAAACTCTTCGACATCATCTACCCTTTCTCCTCTAACAAAATAACCATCTGAAGCCACTTCAATAGTTAACCATCCACTCTCTTCAGATCTCTCAGGACAGCCAACTAAAATAAATATTCCGATAACTATAAACAACAAATTCTTCATCTAATGATCTTATTCAATTTGCACTCAGGTAGTTAACACTAAACAATTCATTTTTATCAAGCCAGCTTTTTTTAAGGGTGAAACCCGATTTTTCGGCAAGTTCTGCGATACCGCCCAGTGTGTATTTATACGAGTGTTCGGTATGGATCAGCTCTCCCCGTTCGAAAGTAAGGTGATGTCCAAGAATGGTATAGTCCTGCTTGGTTTTGCTGCGCAGATACATTTCGATACGCTGCTGTTGAGAATTATAAAGAGCGTGATGCTCAAACTGTTTAATATCAATATTGCCATCAAGGATCTGGTTGATGTGGTTTAGAGTATTAAGGTTGAACTCAGCGGTGAATCCCTTCTCGTCATTGTAAGCCGCATGAAGAGTATCATTATCTTTATGCAAATCTACACCCAGCAACATACCTCCTCGGCTTCCTACCAGTTTATGCATCTGCTTTAAAAAAATAACTGCATCTTCTGGCTCAAAGTTACCAATGGTCGAGCCGGGATAAAATACATGCTTTTCGAATTTTTGATAGTTTTCGGGCAATTCGATCGGGTCAGAAAAGTCGCTTACGATCGGATGAACTTTAAGCCATGGGTAACGCTCGGACAATCTTTGTGCAGACTTTTGCAGGAATTCTTCGGATACATCCTGTGGTACGTATATGCTTGGTCGAATAGCTTCTAGCAGATATTCAATCTTAGTGCAGTTACCCGCTCCAGGCTCAACAATCAATGAACCTGGTTCAAGAAGCTGAGCTATGTCCTGCGCATAATTGTTCAGAATTGTTAGCTCGGTTCGGGTTGGGTAATACTCATCAAGCTGCGTGATTTTCTCAAACAGTTTTGAACCACGATGATCATAAAAGTATTTAGGATTGATCGTTTTCTGCTCTGAAATTAATCCACCCAGTATATCTTGCTGTTCTTTGTTTATGGATGGTTCTTTTATGTTCATTGTTCTGACCTAATTTGAAATGGTTATCTAAATATCTCGAGCTAAACGAATGCCGGAGAATTGCCAGCGTGCGTCTGGATAGAAAAAATTGCGGTAAGTCTCACGGATATGATTGCGGCTGGTTACACAAGAGCCACCTCTTAGTACATATTGATTACACATGAACTTGCCATTGTATTCACCAACTGCGCCGCTGGCCGCTTTGAAACCGGGATATGCTGAGTAGGCGCTGGATGTCCATTCCCAGACATCTCCGAACATCTGTTGCAAACCATCAATGTCTTTTGCAGATACTGGATGTAGGACATCATCTTCTACAAAGTTACCAATATCTGTTACTACCGACTGATCATTGGCAATCGATTCCCACTCTTGCTCTGTCAGTAACCGCGCATCGCTCCAACGTGCAAAAGCATCTGCTTCGTAATAGCTGACATGAGCTACAGGCTCATTGAGATTGAGTGGTTTTACTCCATTTAGGGTATAAACAAACCAATCGCCATTCTCTTTAAACCAATACAGTGGCGCTTGCCATTGATGTTGTCTCACCGTATCCCAGCCATCGCTGAGCCAGTATTGTGGATCCTGATAGCCGCCCTCTTCTATAAACTCTAGATATTCGCCATTAGTTGCTAAACGATTAGCAACTGAAAATTGATGGCGATAGAATTTATGCTTGGGTACTTCATTATCATAAGCAAAACTGTCTTGCTTAATGGCTTCATCTTTAATGTCAGTACCAATTGACACCAGTTCATTATCAAACTGAATCCACTTGATTGGCCTAACAGGCAAATCATAAGCCGAGGTTTTACCGGTCTCACGGTAAGTTGGATGCAAAGGATTTTGGAATAGGTTGTACTTGAGATCAGTTAATAATAATTCTTGATGCTGCTGTTCATGGTTGATTCCTAGTCTTAAAAGGCTTAAAACTTGATTAAGATTCTTATGACCTTCTTTAGCTAACTGATTAACTAAGTCAGGGATTTGTTCGGTGACAAACTGTCGATATCGATAAACTTCTTCAACACCTGGACGCGACAATAGTCCGCGTTGCGGGCGTGGAAATTGTTCACCAATAGCATTGTAGTAAGAATTAAAAAGATATTCGTAGCGAGGATTAAATGGAGTGAAATCAGGTTTAAATTTTTTTAGGATGAATGCTTCGAAAAACCAGCTGGTATGTGCCAGGTGCCATTTTGCAGGGCTGGTTTCGGCGATGGCCTGCAAATTGAAGTCTTCTGTTTTTAATGATTCGCACAGATTTTCGCTAAAACTTCTCACCGAAACAAAGTCTGCCAATACTTGCACGGCAAGTTCCGAATGAGATGTGTTTTTAACCTGATCAAGCATTAATCATAACCTTTCCAGAAATCCATACCTTGCCACCTTCGCACTCGACCTCAATGACCGCGCCTTCTGCGGACAATTGTCTGGCCTTAAATTTACTTTGATTCAATTTGCTTTTCCAATAACTGGCTAACACTCGGTTAGCTGAACCTGTCGCCTTATCTTCATTAACACCATGCTGAGGCGCGAAATAGCGCAAGTCATAATCAAAATCACTAGCTTGCGATTGAGTCGTTGCTATCAAGGCTCGCTCTGTTGCAAACGTCAGCTTGTCGAAGTCAATGGCAAGCTCCGTTAAATCAAAACCTTCAGGCCACTCAAAGATCCAGTAACCATTGCTTGGCCCTACTTTAGATGCACGAATAGGCGCGATGTTACAGCAATCTTCAGCCCATACCGGAATTGCCGTTGGCTCAATCGCAATAGGCTCAAATCCGATCCATACCTGATGATTGGGATCTATTTTAGTATTGATATGTGAAGATTGAGTGATAAATTCGATTGGATCTGCGTCAGTCGGTTGCTTACTGTACTCCTCATAAAGCACCCTGGCGGCAGCCAACAAAGCGTGACCACACAGTTGTATTTCGGTTTGTGGGTTGAAAAAGCGAATATTAAAACGTTGTGGCTGTTCGGAAGGCCAGACGAAACAAGTTGCAGCGATATCCTTGCGTTGCGCAATACTCTGCATTTGCTCGCTAGTTAATGACTCATTCTCCAGAAATACTAAAGCTTCGGTTCCGGCGTGAATTTTTCCGCCGTAGTTTCCAGAGAAGACTGAAACATGAAATACCGATTGCCCTTCAAATTGATTCATAAACTCCCTCAGCTAAGAATATAACTCCTAGCCTACTAGATTGAAAATATTATTCAAGCATCTGATTTTATTGAGTTTTATTCTTGATAACTCGTAGAAAAATAAGTTCTCCTGCAACAATCAAAGACAACCCGATTAAACTTGCCCAGATAACAAAAGGATCCATTTGCCATTTAATCCAAAGAAATACAGAAAGGATAAATGCATCCAATGCAATAGCAGTTAAAACGATCCATCGATTGGCACCAACATCTTTTCGCAGTTTAACTAATACACCCCAATGAATGGCAATATCCATGATGATATAGAAAATGACACCCATCGAAGCAATTCGGCTGAGGTCAAAAAATAAAGTCAGGAACATTGCAATAACGACGGTATAAACCACATTATGTTTTTGAATACTGCCGGGCATACCTAAGTGACTATGAGGAACCAGTTCCATCTTGGTAAGCATGGTTAACATTCTTGAAACTGCAAAAATACTGGCAATAACACCGGATACAGTTGCCACAATTGCAAATAGCACAGTTATGGTAAGGCCCCATTGTCCAAAGGCTGGCCTAGCCGCTTCTGCAAGGGAGTAATCTCGAGCCTCGACGATTTCTGGAATGCTAAGATTACTGCTAACTGAAACTGCTACCAGCAAATACACAAAGGTGCATATCCCTATTGCAATGGCGATGGCTCTTGGAATATTTTTCTTAGGTTCGACAAGTTCATCACCACTATTGGTGATTGTCGTAAACCCTTTATAGGCCAAAACACTTAAGGCAACAGCCGATATAAAACCCCAGGCTGGGTCAATGTCTAACTTTTCTGTCAGTTGTGAACGGTTAGCAGTATCAAACAAACTATTGAAATCAAACCCAGCGGCCCATAACCCACCTAAAGCTAAAAGGAACAAACCGATAGCTTTTATAAAGGCCATAACCACAGACAATCTTTCGATGTATTTATTACCAATAATGTTAATTAGAAACGCGAATACCAGTAACAGTGATCCTAATAACGGAACAACCCACTGACCTAACTGCTCAATCTCAAAAAGTTGTAACGTGTAAGTACCAAATGTTCTGGCAACCAGACTTTGATTGATGATCATTGAAAAGAACATTAGCAGCGCAAAAATAGCAGTGGTTGCACCCTTTCCATAGGCCTTTTGCAGAAACATGGCGATACCACCAGAAGAAGGATAGTTTTGTGAGAGTTTTATGTAAGAGTAAGCACAAATACTGGTAACGATCATGCCAGCGAGGAAAGCCAGCGGAAATAAAGCATTAGCTAATTCAGCAATTTGCCCGGTTAAGGCAAAGATACCGGCGCCAATCATGACGCCTGTGCCCATTGAAACAGCGCCTAATAACGTTAGCGATTTTTTCGAATCACTCATACAGACTCCATCAATTGGTTTTGATACAGCCTACGTGAATGAAATAAATTTTCAAGCTAAGCTAATACAGATATATAAGAAGCTACTGACAGCACACATTATTCTGGTTTCTCAATAACAATATTTTGGTACTCAATATCACTGAAAGTATTATTTTTTATCAACTTTGAGCTGCTAGACCGAGATATCCAAATACCTGCCCCGTTGTATTCTTTCCAACCAGAAATCACTGGATTAGAGCTGTTGACGTAATTGCCAGGGAACGGCTCTCTCTTCCTAATAGAATTAATTGAATTATCTATAATTGTATTATCAGATGCATTGAGTATTTCTATACCCAAGCCATTTCCGCCATCTATTCGATTTGCTTTGATTAGAGTATAAGAAAGACTTGCGGGACTATCATTAATGCTGTTGATGACTGCAATGGGAATACCAACAGACTGTGGATTAGTTTCAGACACGACAATGTTATTGATAATTTCACTGCCTATACACGAACTATTGGGGGCGAATAAATGCAGCACAACACCATCAGAGTGACCAACGATTCTATTGTTGCTGATAATGTTCCTACCACAGGTTTGTGCCGGCGGTATTGGAGCTATGATAATTGCCCCACCAGCAAAACCGGTAACAGGTATATCTTCTGGGGTCTCTGCATGAATTAGATTAGAGGTGATTTCTGCGTCAGAGCCATTAATAACAATGGCATGAAAAGTATTGATAAAACGATTGTCATTAAATATGTTTCTCTGGGCCGATTCACCAATGACGCGAATTCCATTCGAAGAGTTTTTAAAGAGGTTATTCTGAATAATGTGACCGCCAAGTTGAAACTTTTGCTCCGAACCTCCTTTCTCAGCCTCTTCAATATTTTTCGGAAAGCAGCAGCCTATAAAAAGGCCATGCCAGGTATTTTCAAAAGTTAACCCCTCAATATAAGTGTTACCGCTGCTTAACTCGAATCCATTACAGTTAAAAATTGCATGTTCCTGTTTTTGGAAAGACTCAATATCGCAGCCCTTTATCGTAGTTCCTTCAGCACTTCCAACCAGCTTCAGACTGGGCTTTTCAATAGCAATAAATGGGCCGACATAATAAGTACCTTTGGAAAACTGTAGTGTATCGCCGGCATTGGCTTTGGATAAAGCTGTGAGAATGGCCTGCCTATCGTAACTTAAATCATTTTTAGGAGACGCTACAATTATCGGCTCTTTATCTAATACCGATTTAGATAGAGCTGAAGTATGGAGTGCTAAAGTTAAACAACCTAGAATAAGAGCTGTAAGAAATTTCCATTTCATGTCTAATATGTCCTAATATTTAGTTGTGTGTTTTCTCTTCCATTATACCGACAAGGTTATCATCCGGATCGCGAAGGAAGCCAGTCCATAGATCGTGATCCTGCATATTGGCAGCCAATTGTGGTGCACGTTCCTCTTTTGCGCCCTGCTCCACAAATTCTTTATAAACAGACTCGATATCAGTGACGTTAAAATACAGTATCGAGTTCGCGCCGACAGCTCCAGCGCCTTGAGGGGTGCTTAGCATAATCCTAACGCCATCAGCATTGAGAAAAGCCAGCTGAGGACCTGCACTAAAGAGAAACTCCAAACCCAAAATATCCCGATAGAAAGATAAAGCTTTCTCAACATCGCTAACAGTAATAGCGATTTGTTTGATGGTTGCGCATTTTTTACTCATACAATAGATCATCCTATGTATATACCGATATTATTAAGAGTTTTGATATCAACTTTGTATGAGGCAGCTTGTAGCCATAAGTATGAAAGGACTCTAAAATTTACCCTCCCACAGGCCTGTAAACCCAAGGAATATTCCATTGAGTGCTGCTCTCTCCTCCTACATTTTCCTTAACAAAATCAGGCTCTATGCCTAAATAGACATTTGTATTTTTTAAATTTTGATAATCTCGTCGCAGGACTTCTATATCTTCAGAATATTGTTCTTTGAAGTCGACCCTTGCTCCAGTGACAGTTAGACCCATCGTGTCGGTAACCGTAAATACGAATGCACCAATATAGGTAGCCTTACCTGGCTCTATTTTAAAACCTATTGAGAAAGGCTTGGTTTGTCCAACATGCGCATAACCACTTGCAACACTCCAGCGTTCAATAACATATTCACCTGCAGGTAATTCTACAACTTGTAGCTTGCCATTAACTTCACTGTAGTCACTTTTTGGAGGGATAGGGATCAGCATTGTACCAGCACCGGCTTCAAAGAAGCCTTTTTCTTGATTATCAACCCCTTTGAAAAAGACTCTATAACCAGATAGTGAGCCATGATATTTAATGGAGCCAACCAGCAGACCACTTTTAGAGTTGGAATCCAATGAGTATTGCTTACTTACATTAGGCGTTGATAACGCACACCCCGAGAGTAATCCAATAAAGATACAGACAAAGACTAATTTGATTTTCATTATTTACCTAACCAATTTGAATTAAAAACTTTCTGTCACAACTAAATATTGATTTCTACTGAGCAAGCCATCTCATTGTGTCTTGCAAAGTTTAAGGAGGTTACATCTTCTTCATAAGTATTTGAGTCACTCTTCTCATAATTAAGTTCACTTGTAACAACTGCAACTGCATTCTCTTTGTGAGTTAAGGATAAGAGATAATATTTAACGAACTCTTGTGACTGGCTTGTGATGGACTGCTTATAAACAGTATAAGTCATTTTATTTCCATCATCACAAAGTAACTCACTTTGTGTCAGCTCTTGAGACTCGGTCTTCCAGCGTTCTTCAGATGAATTAATAACCCTTTTAATGGTGTCATCCACCACAAGCTGAAACTGTTCTTCACTTAACGGTGATTTATTCGCATAATCAATGACTTCAACAGAGTAAAAGTGGCTGTCATAAGGCGGTTTAAAACCAACAAACCTTGAGCTTTGATCATCACTCTGTTGGGAGTGCTCCTTAACTGAGGTATAAAGCCAGGCACTTGCTTTTGTCGATACTGGTGCTGTGACGCTAAGGATTTTATCCGGTGATGTATATCTTGTTCCTTCTAAGCTTCCGTCAAGGATTTTTGGTGCCGGAAACAAACCGCCGATAGTACCCCCGCCACAAGCAGTTAAAAAAATAGGGAACGATGCAAAAAGAAAAGTTTTTTTCATAATTATTCCTAATATGTATAAATTTATAGTTTAAATACTGATAGTCTATTGCTGGTGCCTTTGGCGCCTGCCTGAGTCGCTCCCGCAACAACATAAATACTATCATCAATCGTGACAGCCCCTAATCCATGACGTGGTACTGGCATGTCGTCTATGTGTTGCCACTTATCTTCTTTTGGGGAGTACTGCCAGACTTTTTTATAAACGCCACCGCCATTGTCAAAATGCTCACCGCCAAAAACATAAATGTGATTATCAAGCACAGTAGCGGCAAGTCCTCCTTGCGCTTGTGGTAATGGTGCAAGTTTACGCCACTTGTCTTCTTTATAATCATAAACTTCGTGAGTATCCAAATTCCCGCCTTGTACTGTACGGCCGCCGATGATGTGCCATAGATTATTCAGATAACCACCAGCGGCGCTATTGCGAGCATTAGGAATCGGATGCGCGCAATCCCAGGTCATGGTTTCAGGGTCAAATACTTTATGGCTGCTGGCGTCAGTATGGTCACTCCAATTACCGTTGGCGAAACCTTTAGGTCTCCTACCACTTGCGAGATGGATGCGACCGTTAATCGAGGCTCCTACAGTTTCACACAATGGATAGCTCATATGGTTTGGATATTTGCGCCAGCGATTATTTTCTTCATCAAGCACCAAGACATCTCGACTGCCCGTCCAGCTTCCCCGCTCGGAAACAGTAAAACCACTAAATGCGAATAGTTTGTCATTATGAGATATTAGAAAAGGGTGGTGTCTTGGTTCAGGTAAAGCAATGGATTGCTCCCACGAGTCAGCGGCTGGATCATAAACAACCACGTCTGACAGCACTTCAAGTTCATTATTGTTAACCGTCAAGCCACCCGCCACATAAATCTTACCTTTATGTACAGCTGGATATATTTCCTGAACATTAAAAGGCAGCGAAGCTTTGGTTTCCCATTTTGCCATACCGGGGAAAGCAATCGCCGATGCAGACAACAAAGAACCTTTTAGAAACGTACGGCGTGAGAGCATGGTGCCTACTCCTTCAAGTCAAAATTAGAATGTTTAAAATAATTCAATAAAGCTTAACATGAGCGATTACCAATCAAAGAACTTGCGACTCGAGTAGTTAAGGTTACTCTACTCCAGAATCAATGTTACTACACGACCTTTCATTAAGCTCCTTTCTTACCTTACACAAAACCATATGTGATTCTCTAGCCTGCTTTTTGAAGTAAAAAAATGATAAAAGCGAAAAAACTATCGTCATTACACTCCACAACTGATAACAGTTTGGTTTGACTGTACAAATAACCGCACTTAACCCTACCCCAAATATCAAAGAAGAAAGCATTATTCCTAACTCAAAGTACAAAGATGTAACCATTCTAGAAATATATTTTTGTGCTACACAATCTGTTGGTGGATTACAAAGATACTTATACCAATTTTCCGAGACTTGGAACTCAGACTCTAACTTTTCATCCCAGTAAACTTCAAAATATGAGCCAATACCTTCTATAAAAGAGCCCAAAATGATAATCAAACCCAAAAGAGCCATATTTATCGGTGTAGTAAAATCTGAGTAAAGAGATTCATAGTTGCTATCTAAATAGATGAATAGTAAAAGAATCCAAGTGGATAGGGCTACACCACCTGGTATAAGAATAGCCAACATTCCTCTAGTAAGTGTTATAGGCATAATACCCTCCTGAATTAATTATTGCTTTCATTACAATTAAACTTTGAGTATATTGGCTCAATTAAAATTATATACATTTCTCTTTTTCTTGAACCCCGTGTTATTAATACACTTCTTCAGTGCTTTAATCTCCAAACTTATTTTTTCTAATTCTTTCTTTGCTATTTCATCTTGAATTGGCTGGACTTTAGTATGCCATCGTATGAAACCGAATATAATCAAAATAATAGAGACAGCCGCAAAAATAGAAATAGCCTTTAAGTAAAAGGCTTTATCAGATTTATCTATACCCTCTTTTGCCTCAAGAACCTCTTTACGAGCTTCCTGTTCAACAGAAAGGTGCTCTAATGATGAAAAAATCTTTAACTCAACATATCTCTCATGTGATCTTTCCTGAAAAGACGAGTAAATAAATAAGAACAGTAATACCGTCGTAATCAAGAGAAGCAATCCGAAGAGAGCGTAAAACTTATATATGTTATCTGTTGGTAGTGGAATTCTTGAATTCATAATGCGACCTTTCGCTAATTTTTATTAAGATTTATATCCACAGTAAACTAATACCGCAATAATAGAATTGCAATAAAAAAATGCCTGTGAGCTATTCAGCAAACAGGCATAATCACGACTAACGTTAAGGGAAGTTTAGTCTATTGGCTACCTTGCCAGATAACCACCATCAATGTTGATAGCTTGACCGGTGACGAAGCTGGATTTATCGGAGCAGAGCCACATGACGCTGTCGGCGATTTCTTGAGGTCTGCCTGCGCGCTCCATCGGTTGCAGTTTAGCAAACTCTGCTTGGACAGCTGGGTCGTGATTGGTGATGCGTTCAACCATTTCGGTCATGATGACGGCTGGACAGATGGCGTTAACTCGAATATTGCGAGTGGCGTATTCCAGAGCTGCGGTTTTGGTCAGCTGGATTACGCCACCTTTTGAGGCGCAATAAGCAGGAAGATTCATGAAACCAACTTCGCCGGCAATCGATGAGATATTGACGATGATACCACTGCCCTGCTCGCGCATAATGTCCAGTTCATGCTTCATGCCATAAAAGACGCCATAAAGATTCACTTTTATGGTGCGGTCAAAGTTTTCAAAGGTGCAATCTGCGGTTTCATTTTGCTCGCCTTCGATACCGGCATTATTAACCGCGTAATCGAGTCGTCCGTAACGGTCTTTAATAGTTTCAAAAAGACGTTTAACCGATTCAAGATCGGACACATCGGTTTTAACGAATAAGGCATCGCCACCTTTTTGGCGAATGCTGTCGGCAAGCTTTTCACCTCTATCCTGATCGAGATCGCTGATGACCACTGCGTCACCGCGCTCAGCGAATGATTCTACGATTGCTTTACCAATCCCTGCGCTGCCGCCTGTTACCAGCGCGACTTTTTTGACCGAATCTGACATAGTAAATCCTTTTCAGTTATATTGCCCATGTGACTAGAATAACTGTTTCAGTCGGCAATTTCTTGATATATATCAAAAGAACAGCAATTTTGGTTTATAGTAGAATGAACTCTAGATATTGATTAGGGAGTCAACTTTATGAGTAATCTTGCGAACAACGAATTAGAAATCCAGTGTCAGGAAAAACCCTGTTCAACGATAGAGAAGGTGATAAAGCCCCGCGACAAGGATCTGGGCGAGTTCATGGTACGCCGTTCGATTCCCACAACCGGACAAAAACAGATTGGCCCCTGGGTTTTCTTTGACCACATGGGCCCTGCGGTATTTCAGCCCGGCCAAGGTGTTAATGTCCGCCCTCACCCACATATTAATCTTGCGACCGTTACTTATCTTTTTGCTGGTGAAATCCTGCATCGAGACTCACTAGGCAGCGAACAAGCCATTCGCCCTGGCGATATCAATTTGATGGTTGCTGGCAAGGGCATTGTCCACTCCGAGCGCGAGCGTCGTGAAGTCACTGACTCTGTGCACCAATTACACGGCTTGCAGCTATGGCTGGCGTTACCTGAAAAAGATGAAGAAATCGATCCCGCATTCTATCACTACCCTACTGCCGAAATTCCTGAAACCGAAGTAGATGGCGTGACAGTTAAAGTCATGATGGGCAGTGCTTACGGTAAGACCTCACCTGTTAAAACGTTTGCAAAGACTATGTACCTTGAAGCGAATATGGACCACGAGCAAAGCCTGAAGCTTCCCGATGCGGAAGAACGTGGTCTGTATGTGGTTGAAGGCGAAGTTGAGATCGATGGCGTTACGATTGAAGAACATTCGATGGCTGTATTGAGTGGTAAGCCTAATTTAACGGTGAAAGCCATTAAATCCAGTCGTGTCGCACTGATTGGTGGCGAGCATCTGGGTAAGCGTTATATCGAGTGGAACTTCGTGTCGAGCCGCAAAGAACGCATTGAGCAAGCCAAACAGGATTGGAAAGACGGTAAATACCCCAAGGTTCCGGGAGATGAGTTAGAGTTTATTCCTCTGCCGGAATAAGTTAGTGGCAATTAAGTAGAACATTAAGAAGGATTGATAAATGATTGATATTGATTGGACTTTAGTGGGGATGCATAGCATTACATTAGCTGCTGCCTATGTGCTGGCTCTGCCGATAGCGCTTAACCGGGAAGCCAAGGCTCGTGGTGCAGGTTTACGAACTTTTCCACTGGTCAGTATTGCAGCCTGTGGTTTTGTGCTGATTGGTATGGACATCTTCGATGGCGCTGAACCTGAAGCTCGGGTGGTTGCGGGTATCATTACCGGTATTGGTTTTATCGGTGGTGGCGCTATTTTAAAAAATGACAATCATGTTAGTGGCACAGCTACCGCAGCCAGTATCTGGGCTACTGGTGCTATTGGTATTGCTGCTGCCTATAGTCGCTATGAAGTTGCACTGCTGATTAGCGTCATTACCTTCTTTACTCTTCATTTTGGTTACAATGCCAAAAAAGTTGTTAAAAACAGCGACGTAGAAGCGGAAGAAAAGAGTTAGGTTATGTCGAAAGAAAAAAATGAGTGTTGCGGCTGCTCAGACAATCCAGACCAAGAATCCAGCAAGCCTATTCAGAGTGAAACTGGACATGAGATCCAGTCTGATGCCAGTCATTTATTAACCCACTTCAAAGTCCCCAAAATGGACTGCCCTTCCGAAGAGCGTATGATTCGTATGGTGCTGGAGGACGTTAAGCCCAAAGTAACCATCCAGTGTGATATCCCCAATCGTTCTGTATCGATCTACCATCAGAACAACCTTGAACTGATTACGCGCAAAATGGAAAGCCTCAACTATGGCGCCTATGTGGTTAATACCGAAACTATTGACTCTGAAACTCTAACCTCAATACACCAGCAGATTGAAGAGCTCGATAGTAAGCAAGCCGGTATTTTAAAGTGGCTACTGATGATTAACGGTCTGATGTTTATCGTCGAAATGACTATTGGCTGGATAGCACAGTCAACTGGCTTGATTGCTGACTCTCTGGATATGTTTGCTGATGCCATGGTTTATGGCCTTGCGCTGTATGCCGTTGGTCATACCGTGAAGAAGAAATTGAAAGTGGCTCATTTATCAGGTTGGCTGCAGCTACTGTTGGCGCTAGGCGCATTGTTTGAAGTATTCCGAAGATACTGGTTTGGTAGCGACCCCACGTCTGATTTAATGATGATGATTGGCCTACTGGCCTTAATCGCTAACGTGGTTTGCCTGTTGTTAATTTCTGGACATCGTGAACAAGGCGCGCATATGAAGGCAAGCTGGATATTCTCAGCGAATGATGTCATCGCCAATACAGGCATTATTCTCGCAGGCGGTTTAGTGGCATGGACTGGGTCTCGGTATCCGGATCTCGTTATAGGTTTAATTATCGGTCTGGTTGTATTGTTCGGAGCAATCCGAATTTTGAAACTCAAAGCCTGATTCAGCTCTTGACGAAACTATGCGACAATCTGGTTCTTTCGTAACTCCTAATTAATCACTTTAAAATGCTCAGCCAACAAGAACTCATCCACTACAGTCGCCACATCATACTCCCCGAAATTGATGAAGCGGGTCAGGAAAAGCTCAAGCGGAGCTCGGTGCTGATAATAGGTATGGGCGGTCTGGGATCACCAGTGGCCATGTATCTCGCTGCGGCTGGTGTTGGCCATTTAATTATTGCGGATCATGACACCGTTGAGCAGTCGAACTTGCAACGCCAAACTATCCATTCCATAGAGTCCATTGGCGATAGCAAAGTTGAATCAGCAAAACAGACACTAGAGAATCTAAATCCCTGGGTTGAAGTTGAGTCCATAGAGAATCAATTACAGGGAGACGAATTAAATAAAGCAGTTTCTAAAGCTGATTTAATTATCGACTGTTCTGATAATTTCCCTACCCGATTTGCGCTTAACCAAGCCAGTGTTAAATTCAATAAGCCACTGGTATCAGGTTCCGCCATTCAGTTTAATGGCCAAGTCGCCGTATTTAATCAAACAACCAAGTCCGCGTGTTATAAGTGTCTGTATCAAGCTAATCAGTTCAATGAAGAAACCTGTGAAAACCAGGGGATTTTAGCACCTGTTGTTGGCGTTATCGGCTCGCTGCAAGCCACTGAAGCCTTGAAAATCTTAATCGGTATTGGTCAAAGCCTGGATAGCCGATTACTTATTTATGATGCGCTTAATGCCAGTTTTAAGACTATTGGCATCAGCAGAGATCTCGCCTGTGAGGTTTGCTCACTTTCAAGGTAGGTTGGATTAGGCGTAGCCGCCATCCAACAATAAACTGAGACAACTAACTGTCGGATAACACTTTGCTGGGCCTCCCCCTTGGGGATATCCGACCTACGCCAGGATAACTCATCTCAGGTCTTACCACAGCCCTTATCTAACCCTTTCTCGCTCCCTCTTGATCCAGGTCAAGAGCTTTTAGCTCGCTAGCCGTTAACCTTACGCTCACATTTTTATAGCTGAAAATATGGGGCTTTGGTTATGGCACATACAACTGAGCAGTCTGACAATCACAATTATCTGGGGCTTCGCGGGATTGAGTTTACGGAGTTCGCGAGTCCTGATAGCGATTATATGGAGAAGGTTTTCGCGGCTTTTGGTTTTTCTAAGCTGAAGAAGTTTAAGGGCAAGGATATCTTTTATTACAACCAGAATGATATCCACTTTTTAATCAATCAGGAGCGAGCTGGCTTTTCGCGTGATTTCGCCAAAAGTCATGGCCCAGCAATTACCTCGATGGGCTGGCGTGTAGATGATGCTGAAAAGGCTTTATCGATTGCCATTGATCGTGGCGCCAAGGCTGCCAATCCTGAAGATACCGACCTTCCCTACCCTGCAATTTATGGTATCGGCGATAGCTTGATCTACTTTATTGATACTTTTGCAGATTCAAAGAGCAAGCCTGGCTCAATCTATGAGCAGGACTTTGAAGATTTAGATAGTCCTGTAATTGTAGAAAACAAAGGCTTCTTACGCATCGATCACCTGACAAACAATGTTTACAAAGGCACCATGCAGAAATGGGCGGATTTCTATAAAAATGTTTTTGGTTTCAGCGAAGTTCGTTATTTCGATATCAAAGGTCAGGAAACGGCCTTGCTATCTTATGCTTTACGTTCACCGGACGGTAGTTTCTGTATTCCTATCAACGAAGGCAAAGGCGACGATCGTAATCAAATTGACGAATATCTACGTGAATACAATGGTCCAGGCGTGCAACATATTGCATTTGAAACCAATGATATTCTGGGATCATTAGATAAGCTCGATCATTCAGTGATTGATACTCTGGATATCCACCAAGACTATTACAAAACGGTTTTCGATCGAGTGCCGAATGTTCGCGAAGACCATCAGCGCATTCAGGATCATCAGGTTTTGGTCGATGGCGACGAAAACTCTTATCTGCTACAGATTTTCACAAAAAACCTGTTCGGCCCTATCTTTATCGAAATCATTCAACGCGCTAATAACCTTGGCTTTGGCGAAGGTAACTTCCAGGCTTTATTTGAATCGATAGAACGCGATCAGAAGAAACGCGGCGTGCTTTAAATTATCAGCATAGGAACTCATTATGAAAATAGAACAAATTCACCACGTAGCCTATCGCTGCAAAGACGCCAAAGAAACGGTTGAGTTTTATACTAAAGTATTGAACATGGATTTTATTTTAGCGATTGCCGAAGACCGAGTACCATCCACAAAGGAACCCGATCCTTACATGCATCTGTTCATGGATGCTGGCAACGGCAATATTCTGGCATTCTTTGAATTACCCAACTCGCCCGAGATGAGCAAAGACCCTAATACCCCTGAGTGGGTGCAGCACATTGCGCTGCGCGTTAAGGACGAAGATGCTTTGATGGAAGCAAAAAAAGAAATCGAAGCGCATGGTATTGAAGTCCTTGGTCCAACCAACCATGAGATCATCAAGTCTATATATTTCTTTGATCCGAACGGTCACCGCTTAGAACTAACCTGCGTGACCGCAACAGACGAGATGATGCAAAAGCTGGATGAAGTCAAATGGGACATGCTGGATGAGTGGAGTCGCACCAAGAAAGCACCCAAGCATGCAGAATGGTTGCATAGCGAAGAGTTTGTCGAGGTATAGCATGACCGCCTACCAAGCTAAAACGCCTGATGAAAAAGGTTTTGTCGCTTACACCGAAGAAGAAAATGGTACCTGGGAAATCCTTTATAAGCGTCAGATGGAGCTCATTAAAGGACGAGCCTGTGATGCCTATATGGATGGACTTGAGCGACTGCAAATGTCGAATAACAGCATTCCACAGTTACCTGACATTAATCGTGTGTTGCGCAAAGAAACTGGTTGGGAAGTGGCTGCAGTTCCAGCATTAATCCCTTTTGGTAAGTTCTTTGAGTTATTAGCCAATAAACAATTCCCAGCTGCAACCTTTATTCGGACTCGAGAAGAAATTGATTACCTACAGGAGCCGGACATATTCCATGAAATCTATGGACACTGCCCGCTTCTAACCAATCCGGTGTTTGCTAAGTTTGTTGAGAATTATGGCAAACTTGGTTTGGCTGCATCTAAACAGGAGCGCGTCTATCTGGCTCGAGTGTTCTGGTTTACAGTCGAGTTTGGATTAATTCAACAGGCCGAAGATGATTTGAAAATCTATGGCGCTGGTGTTTTGTCTTCAACTGAGGAAACGGTATATAGCCTGGAAAGCGATAAGCCGGTACGCAAACCTTTTGACTTGATGACAGCGCTTAGAACGCCTTATCGGATTGATATTCTGCAAACAACTTATTTCATCATCAAGCAGTTTGAAGATATCTACAACATCATGGATAGCAATATTATCGATCATATTCATGAGGCCATTGAGCTCGGTGATTTTGAAGCTAACTTTCCTGCTAAATCACCTGAGCCTATGAAGAGTAGCTTCAAAGATCAACACGACTGTTAACCACTCCTTAGCCAAGCTGAAACTATGAAAACACCTGAACTACTGTCCCCTGCTGGGACATTAAGAAATATGCGCTATGCTTTTGCCTATGGCGCAGATGCCGTTTATGCCGGACAGCCCCGCTACAGCTTGCGCGTGCGTAACAATGATTTTGGTCTGGACAATATTGCGATTGGTATTGAGGAAGCACATAAACAGGGCAAGAAGTTTTATATTGCCAGCAATATTGCACCGCACAACAGCAAAATCAAAACCTTTATGGATGATATCAGGGAAGTGATCGCCTTGAATCCGGATGCTCTGATCATGTCCGATCCCGGCCTGATTATGATGGTTCGTGAGGCTTACCCAGAACAGGAAGTCCATCTTTCTGTGCAGGCTAATGCAACCAACTATGCAACGGTAAAGTTCTGGTATCAGCAAGGTATCAAGCGAGTCATCTTATCCCGCGAATTATCGATCAAAGAGATTGAAGAAATTAAAACCAACTGCCCAGAGATGGAACTGGAAGTGTTTGTGCATGGCGCACTTTGCATGGCTTATTCAGGTCGTTGTCTGCTTTCGGGATATTTTAATCATCGCGATCCGAATCAAGGAACTTGTACTAATGCCTGTCGGTGGAAGTACGACTTACACGAAGCTACAGAAAATGAAGCTGGCGATATTATAGCCGTGAGCCAATCAGAGCCAGCAGTACAAACCGTCGATCCTCAATCTGTATATTTGTTACAGGAAAAGGAGCGTCCCGGTGAATATATGCCAGTGTTTGAAGATGAACATGGCACCTATATCATGAACTCCAAAGATTTGCGTGCAGTGCAGCATGTGGATCAATTTACCCGCATGGGCATTGATTCGCTCAAAATCGAAGGTCGTACTAAATCACACTATTACGTTGCTCGAACAGCCCAAGTCTATCGTCAAGCGATTGATGATGCTGTGGCAGGAAAACCATTTAATATGCAACTGATGGACGAATTGGAGAAATTAGCCCATCGAGGCTACACTGAGGGCTTTTATCGTCGCCACGTGCACGATGAGTATCAGAATTATGAGACGGGCAACTCAGTGCGCGACCGCCAGTTGTTTGTTGGCGAAATCAGTGACAAAACAGATGACACCATAACCGTTGAAGTTAAAAACCGTTTCGAGGTGGGCGATACCCTGGAATTGATGACACCAAAGGGTAATCAGTATTTCCAGCTTAGTGCGATGGGGAATACCAAGGGGCAGTCTATGGATGTTGCACCGGGATCGGGTCATAAAGTGGTTTTACAGCTTCCTGAAGGTGTTAACGTTGAGAATATCAACACCATGTCGTTGTTAATGAAGAATTTTCCGTAATAACTATTTCGGTGGGCCAAGGCCCACCCTACTACAAGGCTGTATTTAATCATGATGTAGGGCGGGCCTTGGCCCGCCATTAAAGCTGGTAATATACTTACATACAGAAAGATGCATTAAAAATGCATTTATTGATATATGTCAAAGTGCAGCCAATTAATTGCGGTATGGTAACAGGTGAAAAATAAAAGCATTTTGGAGCTGACTATGACCCATTTGACAAAAATATCAATCGCTGTGGCTGGAGCCTTATTGTTAGGTACTGGCATGGCACAAGCGGGAGAATCGAAAGAACAAGCTAGCAGTTTTGCCGAGTCGCTGGAAAATACTAAAGTGAAGTGGCATTTCCGCTATCGTCTGGAAGACGTTGATCAGGATAATGCACTAGAAGATGCAACGGCCTCTACCCTGCTCTCCCGCGTAACTCTAGATACTCAGTCCTATAATGATTTTAGCTTGAAACTTGAGGTTGATAATGTCAGCGCGGTAACTAACAGAGATGACTACAACAGCACATTAAATGGCAATACCGATTATTCAGTAGTTGCCGATCCGGAAGCGACTGAAATCAATCAGGCTGCACTGAGCTACAGCGGCTTTGGCAACACCAAAGTTATCGCAGGCCGCCAACGTATTAACCTGGGCACGCAGCGCTTTGTCGGTGGCGTGGGCTGGCGTCAGAATGAACAGACCTATGATGGTGTCTTGATTAGCAATCAATCAATCGACAATACCAACATCACTTATGCCTACGTTAATAACATTAATACGATTTTTGATGGCAATACCGACACCCGGAGTCACTTTGTAAATTATGACTGGGCGCTGGCTGACAATATGGATCTGAACTTCTACGGTTACTTTCTGGATTTTAAAGAAACGCCATTAAGTTCAACTAAAACGTTAGGCGCTCGATTCTCTTATGGTGGAACATCTGAGTTGCCACTATTTTTCAATGCCGAATACGCAAAGCAGTCTGAGTATGAAGACAACCCAACCGATTTGAGCACTGACTATCAAAATCTTGAACTGGGCTATAAATTCCACAACTGGACTTTTGCAGCTGGTCAGGAAGTTCTTGGCGGTGATGCCAATATTGCCAGTCAGGCATTCCAAACGCCACTTGCTACCAAGCATAAGTTTCAAGGTTGGGCCGACCAATTCCTGGTAACTCCTGATGCGGGGATTGAAGACACTTATTTCAGTGTTGGCACCAGCTTTGTCTATTCATCAATTGGTATTAGCTACCATGACTATCAGGCAGATGCGACCAATCAGGATTACGGTTCGGAAATCAATATACGTTATGCAACGAAAATTGATGAAAACCTGAGTTTTGTGGCCAAACTGGCTGACTATTCATCCGATGGCTTTTCAGTCGATACCCGAAAAATATGGCTTATGCTAGTGGCTAACTTCTAATCAGAACACCACGGCAAATTTGTTTGGCTAAAGTAGATAAAGAGAGAAAAACATGATGGAAGCAATGCAACTAACCAGTCTGGCACCTACATTGCGTCGCAATGCGATGTTTAATTGCCTCAATGATGAACAGCTACAAAAATTGCTAGCCATCAGTAAACTCACCTACTTTAAGCCAAACAAGCCAGTTATCAGCCAGGGACAGCCTGCCAAATACTTTTTCCTGGTACTTGATGGTCAGGTTAAACTGCATCTGATATCTACCGAAGGCAAAGAAAAGATCATCAAGTTTGTTAACGGCAATGATACTTTTGCCGAAGCATTAATGTTCTTACAGAAAAAGTTCTACCCTATCAACGCAACCAGCACCAAACGCACACAAATCTTGGCCGTACCGAGCGAGTACTTTTATAACTTGTTACACAGTAACAGCGACCTGGCGATGAAAATGTTGGGCAATATTTGCCTGAAGATGCGTGGCCATATCAATGAAATAGAAATGCTGACTGTGCTTGATGCTTCGCAACGTGTGGCACGCTTTGTTTACGATATGATGCCGCATGATATTGAAGACGGTGGCACCTTCCCAATCAATATCTCAAAGAAATCCATTGCAGGGAAGCTATCAATCAGACCCGAAACCTTCTCACGACTATTGAAAAAGTTCGAAGACGAAAATGTCTTCTCTTTTAATAATGGCAAAGTCACCGTATTGCAACGTGATCGATTATCAGAGTATTACCTGGAATCCAGTGATGGCGTAGCGAGCTTGTAGGTGGTTTAGTGTTGTCTTGTCCATTAGTTACAAACAGGTGCTCTGTCATACTGAACTAGATTCAGGATCTGCTCTTAATATTTTCCATTAGATACATAGCTGGCAGCTTAACTTTAAACTCCTATCAAAATCATCTCCTTAAAAGGATTCCCTTCGGTCACAGATTTTGATTGCTATATTTTGTACGCGTCTCAGCTCAATATAAATGGGGAATTGGCACAACCCACAGGCCACTTTCTTTTCTTAATATACTAGAATATGTAGGTGTTTCAGTTAGTAAACAAATTGAAAAGTGAATCTACTCAACCCATTTAAAGTTATCGAACAAAGGCTCTATTGCGGTGCACAACTGCTGGCGCGTTTCTTTATCAATCATTGAGTAGGCAAACTCGTCACTTCTCAGGCTTTCATCAAGGGTGTTTTTGTTGCGGGCAATTTGCAGGTTATAGTTTTTGACGCCTTTGACAGCTAGGGTTTCGGCCAGCTTTAATACTCGCTCTGGATTGGTTAAATTCCAATGCACCGTGGTTCGACACTCATAATCAACGCCACTTTCCAGCAGCATATCGAGACTTTGCCAATTAGCCTCGGCGGCTCCATTAACTCGTATGATGGCATCTCCATACTCTGGTAAATCTTTAACGTCAAATCCCACCCATTCAACATTAGGAAGCACTGCTTTGAAACGCTTCGGTGCAGAACCGCCAGTGTGCAGCCCTACTTTGTAGCCCATTGATTTAACAGTTTCGATTGCCGGAACTAATGCTGATTGTAGTAATGGTTCGCCACCACTGAAGACTACTGCTTCTAGCAAACCTTGTCTTTTATGCAGGAATTCAATCAGCTCTTGCCAGTCGTAAGATTGGTCAGCCTTGGTCGGTATCAATTCAGGGTTATGGCAATAGCGACAGCGCCAGGCGCAGCCCTGACAATAGACAACGCAGCATAGGTGATTAGGGAAATCAATGGTGGTAAGGGGCGTGATGCCCCCTACTCTTAAAGTAACATCCTGTTTGACGCTACTTATAGGTTGAGCCACTTTGAGCATTAGGCACGCTCTTTAAAGTGTTGACGCTCTTTATGCTCAGATTGTTTGCCTTTGTTAAAGGCTGACACTGGACGATGGTAGCCCATTACTCGTGTCCAAACTTCGCACTTTTGACGGTCTTGATTGTTAAGTTGCATAGTAGATTTCTCCTTTGTTGTTGAAAGCTTTAGGTGATACTTTTCTGAGTGATACAAATTCACTAACTCAGCATCCTGTAAATAAAATTCAAACATCAGCAGCACACCTTTTCACTATTCTTGCCACCAGATTTCTGCACTAATGTTTCATCACAGCGTGGGCAATACTCATGCTCACCCTGCAAGTAGCCATGTACCGGACAGATGGAGAATGTTGGTGTGATGGTGATATACGGTAAGCGGAAGTTGGTTAATGTCTTGCGCACCATTTTCTTACAGGCTTCGGAGCTTGAAATGCGCTCGCCCATGTAAAGGTGTAACACTGTGCCGCCGGTATATTTGCTTTGCAGCTCATCCTGCAGTTCTAGTGCTTCGAATGCATCATCGGTATGGCCAACTGGAAGCTGAGAAGAGTTCGTGTAGTAAGGCGCATCTTCATAACCCGCCTGAAGAATATCCGGGTAGCGTTTCTTATCCTCTTTGGCAAAGCGATAAGTGGTACCTTCCGCTGGTGTTGCTTCAAGGTTGTAGAGGTGCCCAGTTTCTTCCTGGAACTGCACCATTCGAGAACGTACATGATCGAGCAAATCAATGGCTAAGGCGTGGCCTTCTTTTGAAGTGATATCATGCTCATCATTGGTGAAGTTGCGAACCATTTCATTAATGCCATTAACACCAATGGTTGAGAAGTGATTACGCAAAGTTCCAAGGTAGCGTTTGGTGTACGGGAATAAATCACTATCAATATAGTGCTGAATCACTTTGCGTTTGACTTCCAGAGAGTCTTTAGCCAGCAGCATCAACTCATCAATGCGATCCAATAAAGCCTTCTTATCACCTTTGTAGAGATAGCCTAATCGCGCGCAGTTGATGGTCACAACACCCAGTGAGCCTGTCTGCTCTGCCGAACCAAACAATCCATTGCCACGCTTAAGTAGTTCCCGCAGATCGAGTTGCAAACGACAACACATCGAACGAATCATATTGGGAGACAGCTCCGAATTAATAAAATTCTGGAAGTATGGCAAACCGTACTTGGCCGTCATTTCAAACAGTAAATCAGAATTTTTAGAATCCCAGTCAAAGTCCGGTGTGATGTTGTAAGTTGGGATTGGGAAGGTAAAGACACGTTTTTTGGCATCGCCTTCAATCATGACCTCAATGTAGGCACGATTGATCATGTCCATTTCGTTTTTCAAGTCACCATAGGCAAAAGGCATTTCTTCGCCGGCAATGATTGGGATCTGCTCACGTAGATCTTCCGGGCAAACCCAGTCCAGAGTGATATTGGTAAATGGTGTTTGTGTACCCCAACGCGAAGGGACATTCAGGTTGTAGATAAACTCCTGAATACATTGCTTCACATCCTCATACTTCATGGCATCTTTGCGAACATAGGGTGCGAGATAGGTATCAAACGAACTGAAAGCCTGCGCCCCTGCCCACTCGTTCTGTAATGTGCCGAGAAAGTTAACCATCTGACCAATGGCGCTGGATAAATGTTTTGGTGGGCCTGAGTCGATTTTACCCGGCACGCCATTCAAGCCTTCATGCAGCAATGTTCTCAATGACCAGCCAGCGCAATAGCCTGCCAGCATATCCAGATCATGAATGTGTAGATCGGCATTGCGATGGGCCTGACCGATTTCTGGCTCATAAATGTGATTAAGCCAATAGTTGGCAATAACCTTTCCAGAGACGTTCAGGATTAAACCGCCCAAAGAATAGCCCTGATTGGCATTAGCTTTAACCCGCCAGTCGGAGCCCGATAAATACTCTTCCACCGATGAGGTAATATCCAGCAAGGTTTTTTTATTCTCACGAATCTGCTTGTGTTTTTCGCGGTACAAAATATAAGATTTGGCGGTCGTAAAATACTGATTCACAGCCAGACAGTGTTCTACAATATCTTGCACCTGTTCGACAGTCGGCACAGTCAGATTGGTAAATCGAAAACTTAAAACATCAATTACCTGACGGGTTAATTTTTCTGCTTCATCAGCGTCAAATTCCCCAGAAGCTTTACCCGCTTTTAAAATTGCTTCATAAATCTTTGAGCGTTCGAACTTGGCTTCTGACAAATCCCTCTTTACAATCTTGATTGGCATCGGTGCCTTTTCTATTTCTATACCCATATCATTATCTCCATTGCTATCTGCTCGTTAGAATCAACCGATACAGATCCAATATATTGTGTTTGCGAGATTGATTTAATCAATATGTGGTATATCAATCCTTGATCTAGCTCAATCTAAACCTATATTTTTTATACTTCTTAATTGACTCAGATCAATTGCTACTCGCCAGCTTAGCGTTACATTGTCCACCCAGCTAACAGAGACATTTTGGTTGGTGTTTTATGGCAACAAACGAAAAACCTCTTGTTTATTCATGCTCGGGTTGTTCCAACCTCGCGCAAACTGCGAATCACCTGGCCGTCACCCTCAATGCAGAAAAAAAGGCAGAGATGTCCTGTATTGCCGGTGTTGGTGGAAACGTCCCTTCGTTGGTTAAAAAGGCCAAATCGGGACGAAGAATCATTGCCATTGATGGCTGCCATCTGGCCTGTGCCAAGGCGTGTCTGGGCAATCATGGAGTAACGCCTGAACAACATCTGGTATTGACCGAATATGGCTACAAGAAGCGTTACAACCAGCCGGTGTCCCAGGATACGGTTGATGACTTATTGATTAAAGTGCGGTTAATAGCTGAAGAGATGACTGACGACTAGCGTTAGTGGGTATAACCTTCTGAAAGCATTCTAGTTGATTATGATCAATACGCCTTTTAGAGATTAGCACTACTCTGTTTAAAACATCTTAGGATAAAAGATCATGAATTTAGAATTTTTAGCACCCTATTTCTTAGGACCTTACGGTGAAAACAATGACGTTTTCGAAAAGGTTCTAACAGAGCTATTGCGCGATCATATTTATTGGCGTCGAAACATCCACCCGGAAGACTTACCGGCGATATCTACTTTTGCGTCACAATCGCCGGAGTATCAGGAAGCGATAGCCAAGATGCGCACGGAGCTTCATAAGCTAACCGCTTCACTAAAAAAATCTGTTCCATTCTTTAGTCCTCGCTATATCGGCCATATGTGTTCCGACCTGATGATGCCAGGCCTAATCGCACAGATGGTGACTACGCTTTATAACCCTAATAATGTGTCCTTTGAGGCGGCGACGGTTACCGTCGATTTAGAACTCAAGGTGGGCAAGCAGTTTGCTGACATGTTTGGCTTTAATACCGATGAAACAAAATCACCATGCGCCTGGGGCCATTTAACGTCAGGTGGCACCGTGGCTAATTATGAAAGCCTCTGGAATTTCCGTGCAGCCAAGTATTATCCGGTTGCCCTTGCTGAAGCAGTCAAAAAACTGCAGTTGAAACTACCGAATAGCATTATCCTCAATGGGCCGTTAGCGGAAGCTAACCTATGGCAGCTTACCAATCTGTCGATTGATAATGTTCTAAGCCTGAAGCATGAAACCGAAGTTGCTATCAGCAAGACCTATCCAGAACTGGGCAGCAAGTTTAATGATTGCGTCGAGCAGTACCGTATCGAAACCGTTGGCCCAGCCTACTTCTACTCCAATCATTTAGGTCTTAAGCAGCCTTTAGTGCTTGTACCCGGTTCTGCTCACTACAGCTGGCAGAAAGCCATGCGCGTGATGGGCTTTGGTTCCGATCAGCTGATTAAGATTCCTGTCCACTCCAACATGCGCCTGGACATCAATGCGCTTCGCAAAACGCTGGAAGGAGCTTTGAGCAAAAACATTCCAATCCTTGCCTGTGTTGGGATTTTGGGGACCACTGAATTTGGTACTGTTGACCCGATCCATAAAATTCTTGAGCTGCGCGATGAATTCAGTGCCAAGGGTCTGGACTTTTATGTGCATGTTGATGCTGCCTGGGGTGGCTATTTGGCCAGCATGTTCCGCGAAGAAGATGGTTCAACCATGAGCCACGGCAAAGCCAAGAAGATGTTTAACTACTTCCCGTCCAAGGAAGTTTTTAAGTCGATTACCAGCGTTAAAGACGTGGATTCTGTAACCATTGATCCGCACAAACTAGGCTACCTACCTTTTGGTGCGGGCGGCTTTATCAGTCGTAATCAGAATATTACCGACCTGCTGACTCAGGAAGCACCTTATGTCTTTGAAGAGATGGACAAGTCAGTTGAAACACCAGCGACTAAGCAATTCGAAAAGCTGGGACAATACATACTGGAAGGTTCGAAGCCTGGCTCTGTTGCTGCGGCAAGCTACGTCACCAATCAGGTCTTGCCATTAGACTATAAAAACTTTGGTCGGGTGATTCGTCAGAGTATTAAAACTTCTGAATACTTCTTCGATAAACTTCTTGAGCTTAAAGAAAAAATCAAAGGGCGTGCCAATTTGTGTCTGCCCTACACGCCTGACACTAATTTAATCTGTATTGTTATCAATCCTGTAGGCAATAAATCCATTACCTACTTGAACGATTTTACCAAACAGATTTATCAACACCTCAAAATATCGCGTGACAGCTCGCCGAAAGATCGTGAGTTTATCGGTTCAAGCACACAAATCATGCGTAAAAACATCAGTGATAATCATGCGGTTGAGCTGTGTGAAATGTTGGGTATTCAGGATAAGTATTTCGTTAAAGAAGTGAATAATAAAACTCTGGAAAGCGACCGCATCATGCTCCTACGGCACACCATCATGAATCCCTGGTTGGCTAATGATACGAATGGCAATGATTATGTGGTTAAGTATTGTGACTACCTTGAGTCTTTAATCCTGAAATACCTAGATATCGAATAGAGTAAAACTTTCCCCTGTGTGTGTCATGACTATGGATAGAACTGACACACATCACTTTACAAAATCCTCAATATTCTAATACCACTTTTTGTACTTGAACCAGACCAACAGTCCTACCGCCAGAAGCCCGCAGAAGATGGATACATATAAAAAGGCACTGTCATTTTCCAGACCTGGTAGACCGCCAATATTCATACCCAGAGCACCTGTCAGGAAGGTCAAGGGCAAGAATATGGCGGATATAATGGCTAACACATAGAGTCTGCTGTTTTGCTGATGGGCAATTCTCGCCAGATATTCTTCCTGTAAGACAATGGTTCGCTCACGGGTTAACTCAATATCTTCTAATAGGCGTGTGAACTTATCGAGGTCATCGCGAATATTATCCAGATCCAACTTGGTAATCAGAGGGCTTTGACTTCGATACAGCTTCTCAAGTGCATCTTTTTGCGGAGTCAGGTAACGTTTAATGGTCGCGCTTTGACGACGAAGTTGACTGATCTGAGCATAGAACTCGTCAAAACCTATACCTGCTAAAGTATCTTCCTGCTTATCAAGGTTGATATCAATTTCTTCAAAGAACTCTTCTACCCGGATTGCCAGGCGCTCGATTAACAGCGAAATAAACTCGCCACTAGACTTGGGGCCTGCGTTCTGCTCCAGTGCTTCCCTGACATCTGAAATAGACCAGCTATGACGGTTACAGCTCGATATAATGGTATCTTCGGTCACCCAGAGCCGGATAGAAATCATGTCTTCCGGTTGTTCGTCCGGATTAAGGTTCACGCCACGCAAACACATCAGAATAAAGCCATCCTCCATGTAAAAACGCGGACGTGTTTCTGCCCGAAGCAAAATATCCTGCGCCACCTCATTGACGCGAGGCTCCTGATCTAACCAGTCTTTGGCTATATGAGAGGTATAGTTAATATGATGCCAGGTAAGCGTTTCGCCAACCTGCGTCGTATCAATCGACTCAGGAGCAACCAGACCGCCTTTACGATTTAAATGCAGGCTAACAATCGGTGGATGATATTTTTCGGTCATAATAACTATCCTTAGCTCTCTTGATGGCTTTGTTCGGTCTCTTCTATCGAGTTATCAGCTTGATCACCTTTGGACTTATCTTCAATAGACTGCTTTGAAACTGAATTTTGAAGTTTTTGAACAAGCTGTTTGGCAACATCATCTGCAAAATGTAGATGCACATCTCGTTGTGGGAACGCAATGACAATATCATTCTCGCGGAATCGCTTATCAATCTCAAAACGCAGATCACTGCGAATCTTTCGCAGCTCTCTAATGGTATTGATTTGTGCCCAATACCAGATTTCGAATACCAGAGCGCTGTCGCCAAAATCTTCAAATATAACGGTCGGTTCAGGATCTTTCAGAACACTGTCACTGTCCTGCATAATTTGCATAAGAATATCTCTAACCTTTTCAACATCACTGCCATAGGCTACCCCTACTTTAACTGAGTTTCGGATATTGGGATCCACAAGTGTCCAGTTAATAAGGTTCGATTGCAGTAAGGTGCTATTGGGAATGACCAGGTGAGCCCCATCAATTCGCCTGATCATAGTTGAACGATTACCCACTTGAATAACTCGTCCAAGTTGGTCTTCCATTTCAACCACATCATTGATCCTAACCGGCCGTTCCGACATCAGTATCCAGCCACTGATGAAATTATCCATCACATTTTTAGCACCAAAACCAACACCGATGGCTACAGCACCAGATATAAACGCAAAGGCAGTGAGCGGAACATTGAGGAAGGAAAGAACAGTAATAACAATGATACCGAGCATCACAAAGAACACTAGACGTTGAATAATGATGACATTGTCATCACTGATATTCATCATCTTCAGAATTTTGCGGCCAATAAACTTAGCGACAAAACGACTTAACAGCCAGGCAACAACAACAAATACCAGCGCTAACAATAACTGCCAGAGATTAATACTGGTTCCCTCTTTCAGGCTGATAAGAGGTTTATTCATTATCTCTTCGAATTTTGAAAAGGTACTTAACAAAACTGGCATAAAATCCATTGAGCTGTCCTAAAATGTTGTTACTGAAACCTTTGTATTATATCTGATACAAAAAAGCCAGCGTAATGCTGGCTCTTTGCTTAAAATGTCGAATCAATTATTGGAAGCTTTTTTCTCTTCTATGAAATTGGCTGCCAATTCTGGCTTTTCCTGAATCATAATTAAATCTGATAAGATGTTAGCCGCTTCTTTAAGGAACAAGTCTTTCTGATCCTCCTCAACAATATCCGTATCTTCACCTTCATTGTCGGCAACGTCTTCCTCATCATCAGCCAGCTCATTAAGAGGTTCTAACCCCTCCATTTTGCGACGGAAGTTTTCGCGTTTTAGGCGAAGCTCATCATTTTGCTTACGCTCCGCGAGACGCTCATCATAGTTCAAAGAAACCACTTTATTGTCTCTTTTTTCAGTAGCCCGACTGATATCTTCTTCAAGGAAAGCAAACTCCTGGTTAGAGTCCTTGCGCTGCTTATGCTGATAACGCAGGTAAGGAATAGCGTCGGTTAAAGAGGCAACAGACTTGAAGTTAGCCGACTTGATAGTATCCCAGGGTAGCGCGTTGTCGTAAGAACTCTCACCATACTCGTTAACGTCAAAAATGGTTGGGAACTCGATATCTGGAGTGACCCCTTTGTTTTGTGTGCTTTCACCTGTTACGCGATAGTACTTTTCAACGGTTAACTTTAAAGCGCCAACCTGAGTCTCCGGGTTTCGAATATATTGGTTAAGATCAGCAACACTCTGAACCGTACCTTTGCCAAAAGTGTTTTCACCTAACACAATGCCTCGACCATAATCCTGGATTGCTCCAGCAAAGATTTCACTGGCACTGGCAGAACCACCATTTACCAATACGGCCATCGGCCCTTCATATTCAACGCCTGAGTCTGTATCTTTCAATACACGCAAGCGACCACGGCTATCACGCCCCTGAACCACTGGACCTTTATCAATAAATAGACCGACAAGATTCACGACTTCACTTAAAGAACCACCGCCGTTATTACGAAGGTCAATGACAAGCCCCTCAATATCCTGCTTCTTCAGTTCTTTAATCAAACGACGAACATCTCTAGTGGTACTGGTGATTTCGCCACCTTTACTATTGGAGGCAACGGTTTCCGAATAGAAAGATGGTAGTTCGATAACGCCCATCTTAAACTGCTTGTCGTATTGTTCTACTTCAATAACCTTAGACTTGGCGGCCTGATCTTCTAGCTTGATTTCTTCACGCACCAGGCTAACAACCTTAGGCATGCCATCACCGGCTTTGGTATAAGGAATGATTTGTAGACGTACGATACTGCCGGCTTCACCACGGATCAGATCAACTACGTCATCATTGCGCCAGCCGATAACATCAACCATTTCGCCTTTTTCACCTTGGCCAACTCCTATAATCTTGTCATTGGGGTGAACCTGACCAGACTTATCCGCAGGACCTTTATTAACAACTGATACGATTTTAGTGAATTCATTTTCCTGAGTTAAAACTGCACCAATACCTTGCAGCTTCAGGCTCATATTGATAGTGAAGTTTTCAAATTGACGAGGTGTGTAATAGGTTGTGTGTGGATCTATTGCAGCCGCCACCGAATTCATGAAATAACCAAAAACATCTTCACTTTTAGTTTGTGATAAACGACGAATAGCAGACTGATAACGTTTAGCCAGCTTTTCCTTAATTTCTTCATCAGTCTGATCGGCAAGCTTCAAATTAAGAGCGTCATTCAATACCCGCTGTTGCCAAATCTGATCCATTTCTTTCTTATCTTTTGGCCAGGGTGCTTCACGACGGTCATACATAAACTCTGAGGAACTGTCAAAGTTCAATGGCTTCTCTAAAACCTCCAGAGCATATAAATAGCGCTCGCGGAAACGTTCTTCAAATAATGCAAAGAAGTCATAGGCTAATTCAATACGGCCTGTTCTTAACGCATCATCAAATAGCGTTTCGTAATCATCCAACTGCTCAATATCTTTTGCATAAAAATAGCTGCGGTTCGGATCGAGTGATTTTAGAAATTGATTATAGGCTTCCTTGGAAAGTTCATCATCAAAGTCCGGGTGTTCATAGTGACTTTGCATTAACAGGAATGAAACCACTCTGCCTGTTTCGCGAAATTTATTTTCTGGTTTAATATTTAAACTAGCTGGCTCAGGAACTACAAACGCTTCTTCCTGTTTGACAGGGGCTTGTTTTGCCGTGTTTTTTACTTCTTCTGCCTGAATCGTCAGCGGAAGAGTTAAGGCTAGTAAACTAATTAACCATTTATTTTTGTTCATCTAAATACCTTTAATGGGAAAGCTTTCCAATAATGACACATCTCTAGACTAAAGGTTGCGTATATTTACGTAAATTACAAGCCGTAGAGTGTGTGAAAATATGTCTTAAACCAAAAAACCTTTGAATATCAATGTCTAATGGCTCTATGTAGAACCAGTCCATTGGGACCTGCTGCTATCTCAGCATCCTTTTGATTGCCGTAAGCCCCTTCGAAAAACTGTATATCCCTGGCTGCGTCATAATTAGAAGCAGTAAATACTTCATCAGGATTCTCCTGAAAGCCTCGCACAGGAACCTCAACCACTTCAGGTTTGCCGTGCAAATCTCGACTCTGAATGTAACGCTCAGCCTTGGGCTTTTGGTCAAATATTGCAATATCCTGATCACCCTCGAGTAAATGCGTTTCTACCACATAAACCTTCATAAGACCTCCTTGGACTTTGACTTTCAGATTTCAGTTTAGCGCCTGATTTTCTATCTAACAAGTAGTGAGTTTGTAAGTCTGGTAATTGTCACATTATCTGCATGAATTTTGCGCTAATGCTTATAATTTGCTGAAAAATGACACAAAAAAAGGGCCAGAAGGCCCTTTTAAGATAGAATGACTCTTGATTACATAAATGCCTGCAATCCAGTCTGGGCTCGACCAAGAATCAAAGCATGGATATCATGCGTGCCTTCATAGGTGTTCACCGCTTCGAGGTTCATGGCATGGCGAATCACATGGAACTCATCAGCGATACCATTACCGCCATGCATATCACGCGCCATACGCGCAATATCCAATGCCTTACCACAGGAGTTACGCTTAACCAGTGAAATCATTTCAGGCTTAAAGCGCTTCTCATCGATCAGACGCCCTACTCTTAAGGCACCTTGCAAACCAAGGCTAATTTCGGTTTGCATGTCTGCCAACTTCTTCTGGAACAGCTGCATGGAAGCCAATGGCTTGTTGAATTGCTTACGGTCTAAACCGTATTGACGTGCTGCATGCCAGCAGAATTCTGCTGCACCTAACGCACCCCATGAAATACCATAGCGGGCAACATTCAAGCAGCCAAATGGACCTTTAAGGCCTTTAATTTCTGGGAACTTGTTCTCTTCCGGAACAAATACGTTATCCATCACGATTTCACCAGTGATAGAAGCGCGTAACGCAAACTTGCCTTCAATCTTAGGTGCTGACAGGCCTTCCATGCCTTTTTCCAGGATAAAGCCACGAATCTCGCCTTCATCATCTTTCGCCCAGACGATAAAAACATCGGCGATCGGAGAGTTGGTGATCCACATCTTATTACCGGTTAAACGGTAACCGCCATCAACCTTCTTAGCACGAGTTTTCATGCTAGCTGGATCTGACCCCGAGTCCGGCTCAGTCAAACCAAAACAACCAACCCATTCGCCAGTCGCTAGCTTTGGCAAGAACTTTTCTTTTTGTGCTTCTGTGCCATAAGCATTAATAGGATGCATAACCAGACTGGACTGAACTGATAAAGCAGAACGATAACCAGAATCTACACGCTCAACCTCACGCGCCACCAGGCCATAGGCAACATAGGAAGCGCCGGCACAGCCGTAGCCGTCAATGGTTGAGCCCAGTAAGCCTAACTCGCCTAGTTCAGTCATGATCTCGCGATCAAAGATTTCGTGGCGATTAGCCTCCAATACGCGAGGCATTAGTCTTTCCTGGCAGTAGTCACGTGCAGCATCACGGATCATACGTTCTTCTTCCGTTAACTGCTCATCGAGTAAAAGGATATCGTCCCAGTGGTCAAGTAATGCTTTAGACATGATAAAAATCTGTATGGTTAAGGGTAAAAAATTGAAGCAACGAATATACGCAATCTGGCCTTAATTAACCAGTGGTTATATACAGATCTGACCAGAATTCAAAAGAAAAGTGCCCATTCCTTGGGCTAGATCAATCCTTTTCAGGAGGGATAGAAATTATAGAGCGCTGTAGAATCGCGAGATGGCTACCGCAAATCCTGCACGAGTTACAACTTTACCCGGCTCGAACTGCGCATGAATAGTTGGCTCCAAATCAAACATGCCTTGACTCACTGTAAAGTGTACATTCAAGATGCCTAAATCGAGCGCTAACTGTACATAGCCTTTTAACTCTTCAGGAATCATATGCTGGTCTTCAACTACCACTCTTTCTGTTCCAAAAATCGCGGTAATATCGCCAGAGAAACCATTAGCAAGCTCTTCCAGACCAAGCGACTGCACCAGAGAATAAGCCACATCTAATTTACTGACACCAGCATTAGGGTTAAACATGTTGCCGTTAGCAGTCATCACTGGATTGGTCACTTGCGCTCTGTCGCGCAATGGTGAGCCATTCTGTGTCACTGCATTGATGGCAGAAGCATCTTCGGTTACGTCTAGATACTGCTGACTGTCAGCGGCATTAGATTGACGAATGCCAGCGCCAAGCGTCAGATAATCAGCCATTTGCGAACGGGTAATTGCTTCATCAGGAGCAAAGCCACCAGGTAAGGCATCAACCAGCTGTTCACTGACTGCTGTTTCAATGAAGGCTTGTGCTGGATGGCCGACCACATCATTCAAGCCAACAAAACCATCGGTGCGTGTGATTTTCACAACCGCGTCAACTTCACCTGGTAGCGCATAGCCATTAGTAGCATTGACTGGGTCAACATCAACACCTGAAACACCGCCAATACCATTGGCACGCAAAGTCCAGGTACCGGCTTCTGCCGGAGCAGTTACAGCAATATTCTGGCCTAGGACAGGTAAAGCAATACTGGAACCATAACGTTTACCGCTTGGACTGGTTAACGACATTCCGACCGTGTTATCAGCCACGTTGGCACGAACCATCAATAATGAAGCTTCGTCGTTGACTTCGAAAGTAACACCTTCATTTTCACCAACTGGGCTAAATGGAACCGTTATCTCGAATTCACCTGCAATGGAAGTTTGTGCCGCTGCATTAAATTCACGTTGGATCTTCGTCGTTTCGCCAAAGCTTTTTGTTTCATCAAGCACAGCTTTAACCGCAGCATAAGCATTCACATAACCTGCGCCACTTTCCCAAGGTTCAAGACCAGGCATATTGGTGGCAGTTTCCTGCAGGATACGCTTAACTTCACGCCAGGTAAGATTAGGATTGGCTTCAAGCATTAAAGCAACGATACCTGATGCGTGAGGTGCAGCCATAGAAGTACCACTCATGACGGTGTAGTAAGGAACATGATTGGCATCCATAACTTCACTGTCAGAAGTAACGCTCAATGCACTCAAGCTTGATAGGGATGCACGAGCTGAAATCACATCAACGCCAGGGGCTGTAATAGTCGGGCGATCTTCCCAAGTGAAAGTCTCACCATCGACTACGGCTTGGCCAGTTTTGCCTTTTACGCCACGCGAACTGAAGTCAGCCAGATTACCCTGCTTGTCACCAGCGGCTACCGTTATAACCCAAGGAGCTTTTTTGAAGTTACCGGTGATGGTGGCTTCGCCTGAGCCCGAGTTACCGGCAGAGAACACAACGATAACGCCGTTATCACTTAAAGCTTTTGTGGCAACGTTTGTTGGGTCATCAGGATTAAAATCCGTACCTGTATCACCTGTGTTACCAAACGAGTTAGATATTACACGAATGTTATAGTCATGCTGATGTGTTAAAGCGTAATCAAAACCACCTATAGTATCTAGGATGAATAGACCAGCACCTGAACCATAACCAATCAGTTTTGCACCCGGTGCAACACCTTGATATAGACCACTCGACATAGCACCGTTACCGCCGATAATACCGGCAACGTGAGAACCGTGGCCGCCACCAATATCAGTGTTAGCAACATCTTCCTGGTAAGTAATTGGCAGAATGCCTGATAGAGAGTTTAGATTGACCTGAGCCAAAACGTTTTGCGTAACATGATTTGGATATTTAATGTCGCTATGAGTGCCATCAACACCAGAATCGTTGATAACCACACCGATACCACGACCTGAATACGGCATACCCATATTACGCATTGATTGGTCATCGCGTAAGCGGTCAACACCAGTCAGCTCAGTAGAACCATCATTTTCTAGAGTCAATGGTGCGTTATACCAGACCGAGCGAACATCATCACGCGAATAGATCGCATCAATTTGCTGCTTGGTCGCTGTAATACCTACCATTGGCAAGCTGTTAAAACTGACACCACTACTGACACCCAAGTTTTCAAGCGCCTGTAATTGTGAAAGAGAAGCTGGCTCGTTGCCTTCAAAGGTTACAATAACCTCGAAAACTTCTTGCTCAGTGGCATCTGACAAAAGATCAGAAAGTTGTGGCCCAATCGATTTGGCATGACCAGCCACCGCCGATAAACCTAACCCGGCAGCCAGTATGGCACCATAGATAGGTTTTGTTTTTAAATTGAATTTACTCATGTTAAGAAACCCCCATTGGATTGAGAGCTTGAGCATCGCATGAAAATAAGAAAAGAATAATTAGGGAAATCCCCTAGTAGGGATTAGGGAGGATACCTGTAGCTTTATAGATTATATTCCTCGATAACCAGCAATCAAGCCAAATATTACAGAAGTAATAAAGGCAATAATCGAACCATATACACCAAAAGGCAATAAGGCGCTTGTGTTCCCAGAAAATAAAAAAAGGACTGTGATTATGGAAATAAAAAAACCTGAGATTATTGCTATAAATACTAGCGTTACTACATTTAGCACATACTTTTTTTTCAAAGGCTTTATTATCATAAAGTATAAAAGCAAAGTTGATGCGTAAGTAATGGCTAAGGTAAAAGCGACAAAAACATCAACCACCCAGCTACGAGATTCCAAAAATATAAGGAGAAGGTAAACAATGATACTAGTAGCCAAAGGTGACATGGCCAAAGCAAGTTTTTCTCGCTGACTTGTAGTGTTTAAATTAAAAGTCATAAATCAAACCAATAAATTATGCTTAGCTGCGTAGCGAACTAATTCCGCGGTATTGGAAACGCCAATTTTTTCCAGCACTTTACCGCGATGATTTTCCGCAGTTTTGACGCTGACATCTAAAGCACGAGCAACTTCCTTAGTTGTTTTACCGTTTACCACCAGATGAAACACTTCGCGCTCACGTTGTGTTAAATTTTTGTAGGGGTCTTGCCACTCTTTGTCTGGCTGAGAGTACTGAGTTGCTAGCACACTGGCTGCATATTGGCTGTAATAAGTTTTGCCACTGGCTAGTGCTTTAACGGCATCAATCAATTCTTCACTGGCACTGTCCTTTAGCAAGTAACCCGACGCGCCTGCTCTAACCATATGAATCACATACTCCTGCTCCTCATGCATGGTTAATACTAGGATTTTGCATTCGGGTAATTTGTCATGTATTCGCTTCACAACTTCCATACCATTGAGTTCGGGCATAGAAATATCAATAACCGCCACCTGAGGTCTTGTCTCCAGCGCTTTCTGAACGGCTTCAAGACCATTGGAGGCTTCGGCGACTACGGTGCAATCAGCATCTTTACTCAATAGACTGACTAATCCCTGTCTAAGAATGGTGTGATCATCCGCCAGCATTACTCGAATCATGTTAGAGCACCCCCTTCACCGATGGAGCCAGTAATCACCACTTTGATCTCACAGCCCTCGCCTGGTTGAGACTCAACCATTAATTGACCGCCAAATGCTGCAACCCGATCTCGCATCGCTGATAACCCAAATCCTTCAGCCGATTCAGATGTTTCTTTGGTCATTCCCACGCCATTATCCTTAATCTTAAGCACTAGCATTCGCTCAGTTGCAATTACGGTAATGTCTATATGAGTGGCTTGTGCATGTTTAATCGCATTGGTAATCGCTTCTTGCACCACTCTAAAGACCAGGGTTTGGGTTTCGTCATCAAGATTGACCGATAACTGTTCATGTAGCTCAATTGCAATCGAATTCTTTTCACCCATCACCCGCGATAACCATTGCAACGCAGGAACAAGACCCAAATCATCCAGAATTCTTGGTCGCATCAGCCGTGATATTTCACGAGTATCGCTAAGCGCCTGTCTTGCCAGATTTAAAGCTTCATCAAGTTCTTTTGGATCCGGCTGACCTTCTTTGTGCATCTGTTGCAATTGGTTGATTAAGGCGGTTAATAGCTGGCCTACTCCATCATGCAATTCACGAGCAATATGCTTTCTTTCATCTTCCTGAACTCGCCACACGCGTTTAGCCAGAGTACGCATTTGTTGATTGCCCGTGAGTAGCTCCTGGGCAATTTTCTGTTGCTTCTGGCTAAGTTCATTGACCAGTTCAGAAATATCTTTTTCGCTATTCATTATTCACACTGAGCTCCATTAAGTCATCATCGAAAGCAACAATGTTTTGTTGTTGTATAAATGCCGAATGAGAATCCTCCGGCAGTTGCTTTAACAGATGATTGAGTTGTTGTTGTGCTCGTTGGCGGTATAGTTCAGGTGATTCACCAGATTGCTCAACCAGTAAAGCGCGCAGGCGATTCAGTTGGAAGCTTCTCCAATAGTCCCCCATTCTGCGCATGAGTTGATCAGCATGATTTAGTGATTGTTCCAGTTGTTGCCAGTCATTATTGATAAAATAATAGGACGACTCCAGTTCAAGCAAATAGATGTGCTCATATTGATGAAGTGTCAAATCATACTGTCGAATTTTCTGGGCCAGCCTCGGAAACTCCTCAGTATTGAATTTAAGAGCTCGCCTCGCCTGATCCAGAAAGTATCGAAGCTTGGTAGCTTCAGGAATATTGGTCGTATCAGACATTTCAGCCAAATACTGTTCAGAATCCGCAACCTCGTTCGAGCGCAAAAGCAAAGTTTGATAATAAAACTGCTGTTCGGCACTAGCTTTTTCTATGACCAGTTCATGAATAGACTCAAGCTGTTTTTGAAGTGCATCAAGGCTGCCGGTTAACGAATGCCAGTCTGCCAACCAGAGTCCAAACTCGATAACGCCTCGAATATCATTACGCTGCTGCAATTGTTGATATAGAGATTCAAGCTTGGGCACACTCTGTTCAAAATTACCCTGTAAAAAACTCAACTTTGCCAAATATGCTTCTGCAACCAGAGCCTCTTCAAATAGGCCTAATTCCTTGGAGTCCTGTAACGCTTTTTCAAAAATAAAATAGGCGCTGCGCCAGTTGCCCATTGCCAGCTCCATCTGTCCGAGATTTTCACGAACACGGATCACTCCAACCGGATCCTGAACTTTCTGATAGGCCTGTTCTGCCTGCTGCCAGTAGACTAATGCATTTTCAGGATTCGACAACAAATAGTAGATAAAGCCGATATTGTTCATACTTTCAGCTTTAAGCCATTCATCGCCGAGATTGATACGCAAAGATAATGCCTGACGATAATTTTCAAGAGCCGTTTCATACAAGCCCTGCTCTTCGGCTAAAACGCCAAGTTCGTTGTAGGCATTAGCTTTGCCTTCGCTGTCGTTGAGAGCCTCATAAACGGCTAGACTCTGCTCCAGATATTGCGTTGCTTCATCATGCTGGCCCTGGATTGAGTGCACGCTGGCAAGGTTAGACATGCTGGTAGCCATACCATTTTGATCATCGGCTTCGCTTCGTTTAAACAAACCCTGCTGATAATAATCTTGTGCCAGTTCCAGATTGCCCAGGCGTTGATAAGCAACCCCCATGGCATTCAGCACATCACCTTCTAAACTGACGTCTTTCAACTTTTTGGCAATAACCAGTGCTTTAACCAAATAGTCGTCCACTGCCGTTTGTGCATCGCCAGACCAGATTGACACTTTCGCAAGCTCGAACCAGGCGCTGGGATGATTAGGATCCAGCGCGACGATGTGTTGCAGAACCTCCTCGGCTTTAGGGAACTGCTGCGTTGTAATATAAAGTTCCGCCAATGAAAACTTAATATCAATATTTAAGGGGTATTGTTCAACCAGCTCTGCATAAACTACTTCTGCCTGATCAAACTTTTCAGCAAGCTCATTTAAAATTGCGGTTGAACTTAAATGAATAAAACTTTGTGCAGGACTTAAGGATTGGGATTGTGCAAAGGCATTCTCTGCCTGCTGGATGTCACCTGTATTTAAATAAACCTGACCCAGCTCAAACCATAAGTATTCGGAATTCGGCTGTGAATTAATCAGCTCCTTAAGTTGGGACGCTGCCTGTTGCCACTCGCCCTGCTTAATTAACTGTTGCACGCCACTCTGTAAAATGAAACCTGCACTGCTCTCAGTAGACACTTCCTGCTCAATTTTGAGCTGTTGATTGAGATCTAAAGCCAACTGTCTCACCAATGAGTCTGCCGAATCGCGCTGCATGGCTACTTCAGAAAGCTGTTGTCGGTTAATCGTATTACCCACAATTGATAAGACTTCGACAATCAGAATATCTTCGTTACTGCCAGATGCAATCACCTTAGCACTTATAACTTTATTGACTTTTAACAGGTCGGCGATCAACAACAACTGATTGTCGTTGAGCGTGGACTGATATCCTAGCAGATCAAGTGTTTCAAGTACGCGCTCATTATTGACCAGCCTTAGCCTGGGGTTCTGAGCTAATTGATAATTAAGATAATCAGGAATCCCGTATCTCACCCAGTTATCAATTGACTGACCTCGCGTTTCACTCTGGACTGGCAATA
The DNA here is from genome assembly GCA_048268505.1 of Kangiella sp. Classification (GTDB taxonomy): domain Bacteria; phylum Pseudomonadota; class Gammaproteobacteria; order Enterobacterales; family Kangiellaceae; genus Kangiella. The sequence goes on from JBLWVK010000001.1 coordinate 772,474, forward strand.
TAGCCAAGGATGTGTATTGATTTGCAGGTAACGGTTGCGCCTGATAACGCCACCAGAAAACAAACCCAAGAATCATCAGAGCAACAGCGGCAACAAAACCAAAGGTCTTGTTTGGCCTTACTTTGGGAGCTTGCTTAATAAGCACGTAATCAATGGCTAGTTGCAAGTCTTCCGCGGACGAATAGCGTGTTTGGGTGTAAGGAGATATCAGTTTTAGTACTACAGATTTGAACTTCTTAAACGCCTTACGAGTAACAGGAAAATCGTTAGTGCCTTTTTGTTTTTGCTTAATCAGCTCCTCAAGAGTGTTGGCATCATAGGGTAAACGATTGCATAAAATTTGATAGAGAATGACACCAACTGCGTAAAGATCGATGCTACTACTGATCTCATTCTTCTGTAGATATTCTGGAGGTAAATATTGCGGTGTGCCACTGATGACTCCCTGCTCTTTAGACTCGGATAAAACAGCCAGTCCGAAATCTGCCAGATACAGCTGGTCGTCGTTATTTATAAGAATGTTTTCAGGCTTAATGTCACGATGATAAATATTGTGGCTTTCAGCAAAGCTTAGGGCTGCCGTGATCTGAGAGATATAGAGTTCGACCTTGCTCTCTGAAAACGACTCTCCAGAGTCCTTGTTGCGGTTTAGTTTTTGCTCAAGGCTTTCTCCTTCAATCCAGTCCATGGTGAAAAAATGCAGTCCCTGATCAGAATAATACTCATGCACGCGAACGATATTAGGATGAGTAAGCTGCCTGAGAAGAAGAATTTCTTTTTTAAAGTCAGCAAGAGCCTGCTGATTTTTGGATATGAAAGAATGCAGGACCTTTAGCGCAACAATAACATCGAGCTGCAAGTCTGTTACTTTATAGACAGCACCAAATCGACCTGCTCCCTGTAACTTTTCAACTTGGAAACGTCCAGCCAGAAGGGTTCCAGTTTCAAGAATGTCAAAGTCTTCAATTACTTGAGTCTTTGATAAGTCCCCAGAATCTTTTTGGCTTTGCTTCGGGTCATCATTCACCATTGAAGCTTAACCTTATAGAATTAATGCACGAGTTGTAATATCGGTTTATTTAACAGGCTATCATAACTTCTTGATTCTGGCACCCGATTCATGAGATTGGTTATTTGATTCTGTAAAACAATGGCTTCGGAACTTAATGTTATCTGCTGACTGATGATGGATAAAATATCCATGTCTAAATCAGTTAATACTTTGGTGGACTCTTTACTGTCCGTATAAACAACACCAATTAATTGGTTATCTGAAAATAGTGGAACGCAGGCCAGTGCAGCAATCTGCTTGCGCTGAACACTTTCGCGCTTAGCAAGCATGGCGTCCTGACTGACGTCCATTGCTACTACCGGATTAGCACTATTGATAGCTTTCATCATAGCGCCGACACTCCCTTCAAATGAACGGTTATCAAAGTCTGCATTGGACATGCCAAGAACAGCTCCGACTTTTAGGTTTTGAAAGTCGTTACCAAGCATTACAAGACCTCGTTGAGTGCCCATTAAACTGATAACGGAATTGAGTTGTTCCTGCAGCGTTTCAACCAGCAATCCATCTGCAACATGGCTTATTGATTTAGATTGCTCCAGGCGCCAGTGATTATGTGACTCAATGGCTTTAAGCTGTTTCAATGTCTTAGCTTCAAATAGGCAATCTACATCGCCTACAGAGATCAGCTCATTACCATTCAGTAAACTGGCTTCGACTTTGACGCCATTGACTTTAGTTCCATTTTGACTGGCCTGATCATTCAGATGCCACCCATCAGCGAGATGCGACATTAGCGCATGCTGTCTGGAAACCGTTGGATGCTTTAATACTAAATCACAGGAGCTAGCCCGACCAATACGATAGTCGGACTGCTCATAGAGAAATGCTTCTGTTGCAGGTTTGTCTGAATAACAGACTGTAATCTTCGCGGGCATGGTCGTCTATTGAACGTTAGTTAACGAGACGAAGACTGAAGCGTAATGTATTTGCGTAAGCGATTAACTCACCTGCTACATTGTCTATATCACGACTGGATCGCCATACATTGGGAATATCAGCTGGATCGGCCTGTTCAATGATTCGACTGAAGTCATCCACCTTATTACTGGCGAGAACATAATCCTGTGATGTAATTAATTGCTGAACTTCGCTCAATTTACTGCTTAGCTGAGTGTAAAGAACCGAATCAATCTGGGTCGAGAACCCGGCAAGACTGTTGCTCAGTCGATTGTACTTGGTATTCACCACGGTAAGAACCGGTCTTAAGTCAGCAACAATCAAGAACTGGGAAAACTTACCGGTAGTACCACGAGCACGATAACTGCCTGATCCCATGGTTGCGGTAATATCTTCAAACTGACCGTTTAGCGGAGCCTTAAAAAATCGTAATGGAGTGCCGGGCAAATATTCCAGGTTATGGGTGTGAATATCAACCGTAGCCAATCCCGAAAAAGCAAAACCCTTATTTGAAGGTGGCTCAATGGTGATTAGCATGGGAAAGGCTGCCAATAAATTGGTATTGAGTGAGTCTGGTAGACGATTCAACAAACTGAGATCGGTAATATCAACCAGTTGAGCAGAAATACCGATGTTGTCAGCGGTTAAACCAACGGAGTTTTCGAAAGTTAAAGTTAAATCAGCTGATACGTTCCCTGTAAGATTGATTACCGCTTCAACTTTATTGCCTTGCACCGTCAGCTCCACTGGGTCTGCCTTACTGGCAATTGCACCTACCCCCAAAAATAGAACGGCTACGCTTAAGGCTAGAGCTTTGAAAGCTTTCATCATCTTTACCTCGCAACGTGAGAGAAATGTTTCATTAGATATAACTAATGCAAAACATATAATCAAAATACTTAAGTTTATGCATTAAAGCAAGAATGCATTACATCAAATTGTTTAAAAAGTAAGCTTCCCTGCCTACTTTTCGCGTATTTTCAATAACAGTTAACAAATTACTGAAAAATTTACATCAGGTTATCAAGCTAACTTATTGATAGTACGAGTCATAAAAGCGACCTATCAATACAGCATACTCTGCACGGCTCACGCTATTGCCTGGCTCAAAGTAAGCCACCAATGTAGGCTGCAGATCAAACGGGCCCTGCTCGACCTTGAAACTCACGCCAATAATGGATAAGTCTAAAGCCAATTGAACATAGCCTCGCAAATGTTCTGGAATCTGATCCTGGTCTAGTACAGGTACGCTTTGACCATTGTAGTCGACCGTAATGTCACCACTAAAGGCTTCTGCCTGCTCCTGCAAGCCAAGGCTTTGCACTAAAGAGTATGCCAGCTCGACTCTGCTCACTTCATCGTTAGGACGGAATTTGTTGCCTGCAGTTAACATAACAGCCCCCTGCTCCTGAATTCGGTCTTTTAAAGCACCGCCAGTAGCGCTCACAGATTCAGCAAATGCTGCCAATTCATTACTAACATCACTGAAGCTCACTAATGTCTGATTCAATAAATCACGGTATTGACGAACCGCTGCTCCCATTACCAGGTACTGAGCCAGCTCTTTACGCTTCAAGGCGCGATCCGGACGGAAGAACTTGTCATTAAAGCTGTCCACTAATCGCTCACTGGTAGCAAACTGAATGGCTTTTTCAGCTGGATGACCTGCGATGTCATCAAGACCTTGATAACCACCTGAGGTGAAGATGCCTATCTCACCACTGACGATTTCAGGCACACCCGGGCCGTTCGTTGTACCTGTAGGATCAGCCTCAACACCTGACAGCGAAGTCAAACCATAGGCTGATAGCTTCCATGTACCTTCCTGTGCCGGAGCCGATACGCGCATAGAAGTGGATAATACTGGTAAAGTCAGATTACCGAAATACTCAGTACCATCGGGTGCTTCCAGCTTTAACTTAATGGTATTTGCTAGAGACTCAGCAGATGCTGAAATCCACACCGCATCAGGGCCTACGGTAAACTCATGAACTTCTGGCTCACCTACCGGCGAGTAAAGCACTTCGAAGGCTTCTGGCGCGGCTGGCGGAAGCACAATGGCATTGCCATTGAAAGTATTCAGGTTATTGACCGTTACCTTATGCTGAGGGTCATAATTGAGCGCTGCAGCAACCGCCGCATAAGCGTTCACATATCCTGCGCCAACTTCCCATTTTTCATAACCTGGCATGTTGGTTGCGGTTTCCTGAATCAAACGTTTGGTTTCAAGCGGAGTCAGATTAGGATTTGCCTCAAGCATCAAAGCGATAATGCCGGCCACGTGCGGTGTCGCCATTGAAGTGCCTGATATCATGGTGTAGTAAGGCACATATTCGGTTTCAATCGCTTCAAGATCGGCCTCGCCACCATTTGAGACCAGGTTAGTAGTGGCGCGAGTTGAGATAATATCAACGCCCGGAGCAACAATGCTTACTTCATTGTTGTATGTCCACTCAGTTCCGTCAGGCATGCTAAAAGTGCCCGTTTCATCACGCTTACCGCGAGAAGAGAAATCGATCAAAGTACCTTGTTTAGTACCTGCGCCAACAGACATGCCCCAAGGGATCTGCGCGTATGGGTTATGGGTATCTTCACCAGGACCATCATTACCTGCAGCGAAAACTGAAATCATACCCAGCTTATAGGCTTTATAAGAGGCCACAGAAATTGGGCCATTCGGCTCATATTTACCGCTTGAGCCCCAAGAGTTACTCATCACTCGAATCGGTGAATTGAAATCGTAGATATGAGTAATGGCATAATCATATCCACCCAGAGCATCCAAAATTGATAAGCCAGCACCAGATCCATAACCAACCAGTTCTGCATCTGGAGCTGCGCCTTTGTACTTGCCGTCTGAGTTAGTACCCCAGCCAGCAACCGTTCCGGCACAGTGAGTACCGTGGCCAACATTCAAGTCGGTATTTAATTGACCTTCGATCCAGACTCCATCTACCGGCGTTAACGACAAGGCCTGAGCATGAGCAATGGCCTGAACGTTCTCGACTACTTTTGAGCCGTATTCAAGATCAGCCAGAGTCGCATCGATACCTGAATCGTTGACCATGACGGTAACGCCTTTACCAGTAAAACCAATACCGTTTTGCTGCACGAACTCTTCACTTTGCAACTTTTCAGCACCAGTAAGCTCGCGTGCTTCAGCATTGAAGTATTTAAGGCTGCGATTGGCAAACACAGAACGGACGCCATCCATTTTGCTGATTTTTTCAATCTGTAGCGGCGTTGCTACAACACCAATAATTGGCAAAGATTTAAACTGAACGCCGTCAGTGATGCCTAAATCCATAAGCGCCTGCACTTGCTCAGGAGCCAACTGATCAAGCTGATCAAATGTTACCACTGCCATTGTGCTGTCAGTGATAGACATGGTTTGTAAGTTTTGCTGCAGCTCGCTGCCGATAACGGCTTCTGCTGATGCATTCATGCTAAAGCCAGCTAATGTCGCCGCTAGCGCTAGTCGTTTGATTTGTGTGTTCATTAATACACTACCCCTATGTGTGTTTAATAGATTGATGTTTCATCATCCATTGCAAGTCATTTTTGACTTATTAGCTATCGGTGCAAATACTCAAATTGCATTAGGGAAAACCCCTAACCATAAATGGATACTGTTATGATTTTTATGGAATGAGAATTAAAAAAGAGGGCCCGAAGGCCCCCAACGCCTCTCACGAGCAGTTACTGGATCAGGTTTGAAACCTCTACATCGATTGTGTAGTCAGTTGAAACGCTGATATATCCGTTTACGCGTAAGGTGTAATCGCCAGCCTGTTCTGGTCTGAATGAAATGACTTCAGGGTTATCCAAAGATGCGCTGCTAGCCACAACATTTCCTTCAGCATCTAGCATTTGGAAGTCCAGGTCAGCAACACCGCCCCAGCTCAATACCGCGTCAATGGCTACTGCATCAGCACCAACACTAATGACATGATCATTGACCTGAAGGTTTTCAGCCGATGGACCAATGTTGCCTTCAATAACTTGCTGGTCAGTAGTGATTGAGGTTCCATTATCAACCAGTTGACCATCCATTTTCAGGCCATCAAAGTTAATGGTTCCTTCAACATTTTTGATAGACAGGCTGTGTACCTGTGAAGTGTCCAGGTCGCGCAACACGAATGACTTAGCGGTAGTTTCAGGTGCATAGAAATCTATGATGCCTTTGCTTTGACCATTCAAGAAAACTTCACCATGTCCACCTTTTGAGTTGGCTGTGTAAAGAATCTGAATGCTATCACCGATAAAATTGAACATGACTTCGGCGTTGTTTCGACGGCTTTGTTGATAGCTGCCGTCAGTGCTATCCGCATCAGATTTAGTGCTCCAGCGTGACACATAGTCAATCATAGAATCATTCTCAGAAACCACTTTCCAGTTACCCTGAGATGACCACTTTGTTGCGCCGGCCATAAACTCAGCACGTTTACCTTCAGTAACACGAGCCTTTTCCACCGCAGCTTTAACATTGATATAACCGCCACCCACTTGATGGAATTCAAAACCTTCCATTGGGTCAGCTGTATCACGAATGATTTCTTCAATCTGGTCAGGAGATAGGTCAGGATTAACCTCTAGAAGTAAGCCTGCTACACCAGCAACGAATGGAGTAGCCATAGAAGTACCACTCATTCCTGCATAATAAACATCATACTCTGGATATTCAGGGTCAAGCACTGGACCTAGTAATGGTAGTACTGTATTCAATGCTTTTGTAGAAATGATATTACTGCCTGGTGCAGTCACATCAGGAGCTTTGAATTCGTCTCCTGCAACACCACGACTAGAGAAGTTAGCTAAACCGCGATCTTCGGTACCAGCCGCAACGTTGATAGTCCATGGAGCAACACCATAAGGGTTAAGAGTATTATCACCCGGGCCGTCGTTACCAGCAGCGAATGTTACAATAATGCCCTGCTTATAGGCTTCGTATGATGCCTGATTGGTAGGGTTGTTTGGATCAAACTCTGCTCCACCGGAACTCCCCCAACTGTTGGTAATAACATCAATACCGTATTTCTCTTTATTACCAATGGCATAATCAAAACCAGCCAGTGCATAAAGAATCGAGATGGCATCACCAGCACCTAAACCTACCAGTTTCGCATCAGGAGCGATACCGTCGTGGTAATTTGCACGGCGAGCATCATCAGCAGAAGCTGCACCAGTACCTGCTACCGTACCTGCAACGTGGGAGCCATGGCCTGAACTGGTGTCACTGTTTGGAACACCTTCAAGAAACAGATTCAAGCCACCCGCAAGATCCAGATCGCCAACGATTTTGACGTTCTGAACAACTTTAGAGCCTAGCTGTAAGTCAGGGTGTGTAGCATCAACACCTGAATCTAATACAGCAATAGTAGCACCACGGCCTGTGACATTTTCAACATCATGAACATAATGTCCGCCAGTGATTTCACCAGAGTTGTAGTTGTAATATTTCAAAGGAGCATCATAGTAGATACTTTTGACGCGCTCATCTTTGGCAAGTGCATTAATTTGCGCTTTGGTTAGAGTTGCACCAGCCATTGGCAAGGTTTTCATCGCAAGGTATGGCTGACCAAGGTTGGCCATGACATCATTAAGTTGCGATTGGTCATGGGTAGTCACAATAACTTTGGTTGGCGTTAACGCTGTAGGTAACATTTCTGTTAACTCAGGTCCAATAATTGCGTCTGCGTGAGCGGTCCCTGCTACGGCTGCCAAAACACTGGCTGTGATAATAGATACAGTTGGTTTCATGGTTTGGTCCTCGTAGTCAAAATAATAATTATTTGGTCTCGACTACGACTATGCACAAAGCCAATGAAATCAGGTATTAGGTAAAGCCCCTAGATCGTGCAGGGGTTTTCCCCTACTTGCTGAGCCACAATGAAAAAAGCCACCTGCATGAGGTGGCTTTGGTGGGATTAAATTAACCCTTAATTATAAAGGGTTTCCTTTCCTGTCTAACATTATCGGCTTGCCATAACCAAAGGCTTCAACTCTCTCTAGCTGAGTTGCGGCGTCACCAACGATAACGTAGATCATTTCCTGCTCATCAGCATATTTTTGATAGATATTTTTGACTTCTTCTACCGTCATAGCCTCAAGCTGAGCCTGCTCTTTTTCAATAAAATTGAATGGTAAATCAAACTTACTGACCTCATTCAGCATGGTCAGCAAATTATTGATGGTTTCGTATTCACGAGTACTTCGTTTAATCAGAAGGTTCTTGGTGGTTTCCAGATCCTGCTGAGTGAAGGTTTCGTCATAATTTGCAATCAGATCTTTGAAAATCTCCAAGGATTCAAGAGTTACGTTTGCACGCACCTGCGAATAAGCCATGAAAGGGGCTATATAGCGGGCTTTACCAATAGTTGAGTAAGCACCATAGGTATAACCCTTTTCAATTCGCAGAGTCTGGAATAAGCGCGCACTGCCGCCTGCACCCAGACGATTCTGAGCAACTGTGAATGGGTAATAATCAGGGTCGTCACCACTTAAACCACGCTTACCCACAATAATGACAGATTGCTTGGCATCGGGAATATCGACGAAGAAGACTTTTGGTGAGTCAAATGACTTTGGCTCTTCGTACTCTGGCAACACAATAAGCTCACCATCCCACGATTGAGACAATTGCTTGATGCCAGCTTTTGCCTGCTGATGATTGATTTGGCCGACCACATGAATAGCAGCATTCTTTGGTGACAGCGCCTTATCATAAAAAGCCTTTACATCATCAAGCGTGATGGCCTTGACAGACTCTGAAGTACCACCAGTCGGAATACCGGCACGATGCTCATTGCCATAAATCTGGCTATAGAATCCTCGGCTGGCAACGCTAAGAGGGCTAGCTTCACTTTGCTTAATGCTATTGAGCTGCTTAGCCTTTAAACGCTCAAACTCTTTCGTATCAAAGCGAGGCTCTAGTAGCATTTCAGTCAACAAATCCATGGTCGGCTGATAATTTCTTGCCAATGTCGTGCCAGTAACAAAAATTGAATCAATATTGGCATCAAACTGGATGCTAGCTCCTAATAAACCAATCGCATCTTCCAGCTCTTCTGGAGTTTTGTTGGCTGTACCTTCATTCATCAACTGCGCTAATAAGTTGGCAACGCCATGCTGCCCTTCGGTTTCCAGCCAGGCTCCACCATCAATACGCATGGCGAAACTGACAATTGGCAGCTCGTTATGCTCCATCGTATAAATTTCCAATCCATTATCAGCCTCTGACTTAGAAATTTCAGGAATGGATACTTTTGGAGTTTCACCTAATGGTGGTTCTGAACGATCATGTTTGGTTGGAGTTTTTTCATAATCAGCACGTGCATCAGCATCAAACTCTTCTTCTGCACCTTGAACAATCTGTTCTTCTACAACATTGGCTTTTTTTGAGCCTTCGACAATCAAGGTTGGTTGAGCTTCAGGAACAAAACTAGTCATGATGAAGTTTTGATCTTTAATGTACTCATCATAAACACGCATAATGTCTTGGCGCGTAACGCTTTTGATATTTTCAATATCTTTTGCGACATAAGCAGGATCACCAGCATACTCATTATAAATTCCTAATTGAAATGCTTTACTAAGAGCACTTGAAATACCGTTATAAAAAGAGGTTTCCTGTCTGGCTTTAATGCGCTGTAAGTCCGTGTCACTGAAGCCTTCTTTTTCGAAGTTATTCAGAGCTTCCTGAATGCCTTTATACACCTCGTCTAAATCGACGCCTTCATTTGCTCGGACACGAATAGTGAAGGTCCCTGCGATTTCATTTGAGCCATTATAGGCTGCAACGGATGGAGCCAGTTTTTGCTCTTCTACCAGCACCTTGTATAAATGCGCTCTTTTGCCTCGACTAAGGATTTCACCCAAAGCATCTAACGCATAAGAATCTTCATGGTATTGCTCTACTGTAGGAAAGGTTAAACGAATTTCTGGAACCTTTGCGAAGTTATCGAGATGATAAAGTCTTTTAGTTTCGTTCAACTCAACCGGCATTGGCTCAGGATCTTCTACTGGCTCTGATGACTTAATTTCACCAAACCATTGCTCAACCATCTTTTTGGTTTCATCAAAATCAATATCACCTGCAATCACCAAAGTAGCATTCGATGGGCCGTAATATTCGCTATAGAACTCTTTAACATCTGCAAGTGTCGCCGCCTGCAAATCATCCAGATCGCCGATTACAGTCCAGTTGTAAGGATGGCCTTCTGGGTAGAGGTTTTTGAGAATGACATGCTGGGTGTGTCCATAAGCCTGATTATCAACGCGCTGTCTTTTTTCGTTTTTGACAACCTGCTTTTCTCTTTCCAGAGCACCATCAGTTACCGTGTTGATCATAAAGCCAAGACGGTCCGAGTCGATCCACATTAATTTCTCTAGAGCATCTTTTGGAACAACTTCATAATACATGGTGCCGTCTGTCCAGGTTCCGCCATTACGGGTGCCACCTAACTCTTCAATCATTTTACGATTAGCACCTTGAGGAACATTCTCAGAGTCATTAAATGCCATGTGCTCAAAGAAATGGGCAAAGCCAGTGCGGCCTGGTTTTTCGCGGTTTGAGCCAACATGAACGATTGTTGCCATGGCTACAATAGGATCAGACTTATCCTGATGAAGAATAACTGTTAAGCCATTTTCCAGCTGATATTTTTCAAATGGAATTTTAAATTCGGTTTCTTGGCTAGACTGAGACTTTTCAGAGGATGACTGTTTGTCGCTGGTTCCGATATGTTGGCAGGCAACGGCGACAAAAGACAGAGACAGTAGAAACAATAGCTTTTTCATTGGTACTTCCTGATTGTCTGACTAAAACATAATTGGGCTTATTTACGGCATTAGGTGATTGTAACCACGCTTTTATCAAATAGCATTTTGTAATTGTTAGCAGTTATTTCACATAACTCTTCGTAGCTAATATGGTGTAAATCAGCAACAAACTGCCCTACTTCTTTAACGTAAGCGGGTTGATTGCTTTTACCTCGATAAGGAACAGGAGCTAAATAAGGTGAGTCGGTTTCAATTAGAAGCCTATCCAACGGGATCTGGCGACAAACTTCTCTTAACTCTTCAGCATTTCTGAAAGTCACAATTCCTGAGAATGAGATGTAAAAACCAAGCTCTAGTGCTGCCTGCGCCATTTCCAGGCTTTCAGTGAAGCAATGTAAAACACCGCCACACTCTTGCGCCTTTTCTCCGCGCAGAATATCAATCGTATCCTGACGAGCATCGCGAGTATGGACTATGACTGGCAAGTTAGCCTGACGTGCTGCTCGTATATGTTTGCGGAAACTTTCCTGTTGCAGCTTATGGTTCTCCGGATCTTTGTTATAGAAATAATCAAGTCCTGTTTCACCAATGGCGACCACCTTAGGGTGTTTGGACTTTTCCACTAACAAATCAACGTCGGCTTCGGATACGGCATCATACAGCGGGTGAATACCTACTGAGCATGAAATATCATCATGAGCTTCTGCAATAAGCCTAACGTCATCGAACTTATCCAGAGTAATACCAACACACAGCATGTGCTTAACACCACGGCTACGTGCAAAATCTAGAGCTTTATTGAGGTCGTTATCGTATGCACCCAGATCAAGGCGATCCAGGTGGCAGTGTGAATCTATCAGCATAAGAAATTAATTTTTGGGATGGGTTACATCGTATGAGTAGGTTTATCAGAATCAAGTCGACCAGCTAACAGGTTTTCAATTTTGTTTTTAGTTTGACCGTTGTCCTGATCGCTGAACTGAATACCAATACCGGCACGTTTGTTACCTTGCGAACCAATTGGAGTAATCCAGACGACTTTACCGGCAATGGGCAATTTTTCTGGCTCATCAATGATGGCAAGAAGCATAAAGACATCATCGCCAAGATTGTATTCTTTATTGGTTTGAATAAAGATACCGCCATTCTCCAGGAACGGCATATAGGCTTTGTAGAGATCTTCTTTGTCTTCGACATGAATGGTTAATATGCCGGGACCAGTTCTTTCTATCCGCATCGGGTAACTGCCTTAATCATGAAAGTCTTAATAACCATTAACCAGTTTCTAAAATTATTAATCTAACGGTTTGTATTTACTGGCAATTTGGGTGACAAAAATCAACAAGCTTTGCCACGATGCCATTAGATTAACGGGACTTTTTTGCTTAATCAACCGTTGAAGCTCATTTATTTTCTCCAGTAGCATCAACCAGCCCTGGCTATTTATGCCCTGGGCAAGCCCTTCCAGCTCCTGTTTTTGCTGGGCAAAAAGCAAATCATCAGTCTTGCCAGTCTGTTGAATAAGCAGAATATCGCGCACCATCAGCTGCATCCAGAACACTGCATCGCCTATCTCTTCATGCCAGAACTGGCCCATTTGAACAGGGGTATTATTTCCTTCGACCAGATCATTCATCTGCACTATGAACTCGGCATATTTCAGTGTATCACCATTCACGCCAAAGTCTTCAGCTTTATAAGGGGCTTGCGGAAACAGATTAAGCGCCGCTTCCAGAGCCTGAGTCATATGACCCTGCCGCTCGATTAACCATTGCTTGACTGCTTCAGGATCATCAACGCTCAAGGACAATAGCTGGGCACGACTACGAATGGTTGGCGGAACACCCTGCAACTGTGAGGTTTGCAGGATAAGCAAAGTATTCTCTTGTGGTTCTTCCAGGGTTTTCAGCAAGGCGTTAAAAGAGCTGGCGTTCATGGCCTGTACATTGGCAATATTGGCCACTTTCCAGCCACCCTGATGCGATGATTCCTGCATCGAAACAATCAGCTCGCGCACCTGCCCTACTGAAATTTGCGTCTTATCCTGCTCGATATCCAGCAGGTGATAATCTGGATGGTGGCCAGCCTCGAACAAGAAGCAGCTTTTGCACTCGCCACATGCTTCTTCTTGTCGATTTAGACATAACAGCCATTGAGCAAGTGCCTGGGCAAAAGTCTCGCGACCAATCCCTTCCGGTCCCATCAGCAAAATGGCGTGTGGCAATGAGCCTTGCTGGAATTGCTCCTGCACCCGCTGAAAGCGGCTTTGATTCCAAACTTCGACGGATGTCATGAGCTAGAAACCTGCTGCTGGTAGAAATTCATAAGCACCTGTTCAATCTGTTGTTGAACCTCTTCTAAACTACCGCGCGCATCAACAATCTTGACCCGCTCCGGCTCCTGCTGAGCAATCTGTAAATAACCATTTCTGACCTGCTCGAAGAACTCCACCTTTTCTTCTTCAAAACGATCAATCGGCCCTCGTTCCTGTGCGCGCGACAATCCAACTTCTACTGGCAGGTCCAATAATATCGTCAAATCAGGTTTAAAGCCTTCCAGCACCCATTGATCCAGTGCGACGAGCTTATCAAGACCAAGCGCTCTGCCCGCGCCCTGATACGCAAAGCTGGCATCGCTAAAACGATCACACAGCACCCATTGGCCCTGTTCCAGTGCGGGTTTGATTTTTTGGCTAACATGTTGGGCTCTTGCGGCGTACATTAACAATAGCTCACTTTTGGCATCCACCTGTTCATCACGCTTTGATAAAAGCAGTTCACGAATTTCTTCGGCCAATGGCGTTCCGCCTGGCTCGCGCGTATGCAGTAGTGAAATGTTTTTGGCTTCGAACCACGCCTTTATGAACGCAATATTGGTGGACTTGCCAACACCTTCAGTGCCTTCAATGGTAATAAATTTGCCTGTTTGCTTGTTAGTCATAATATCCATTGGCCACTATCGTTTTAATTGGTACTTGCGAACAGCTCGATTATGCTCTTCTAAGGTTTTACTAAAATGATGGCTGCCATCACCTTTTGCAACAAAATACAGTGTATCACCGGGCTTTGGATTTAATGCCGCCTGAATGGCCTCGCGGCCGACCATGGCAATCGGCGTTGGCGGCAAGCCTCGGTGGACGTAAGTATTCCAGGGGTGAGGATTTCGAATATCATTGCGTCGGATATTGCCATCAAACTCAGGTAATAGGCCATAGATAATAGTGGGATCTGTCTGCAGCAGCATATTCTTTGCCATACGGCGTACGAACACTCCTGATATTTCAGGGCGCTCAGCCGGAACGGCGGTTTCCTTTTCAATGATAGAAGCCATTATCAGAGCTTGATAAGGCGTTTCATAAGGCAAGTTATCAGCACGTTTAGTCCACTCCTCATCGAGTACGCTTTGCAGTCGACCATGAGCGCGCTTTAGAATGTCGAGGTCAGAATCGCCTTTTGTGAACTGGTAAGTATCTGCATAAAACATGCCTTCGGGATGTGACTGCTCAACAAAGTCCAATCGGTCAAAGATGGCCTTATATTCCTGGCTGTAATCAAGCTCATGAGTCAGGTCTGTGTTGAGTTCTAATGCCACAAGTAACTCATAGATATTGGAACCTTCAATAACCGAAAATTGATACTTGATGACATCGCCTGCGACCAGTTTCTGCAACACGTCCACCGCTGTCATATCAGGTGTAACGGCATAATTACCGGCCTTTATCGAACGCAGTTCAGGTTTTAATTTAAGAAGCAGCTGATAGTAATAGAATTGCTGGATATTGCCGTCCTGTTGCCACTGACGGCCCAGGCTATAGGCACTGGTGCCCTTTTTAACATCAAGCTCCTGCTCAATCCCCAGCGGTTGCTGCATAAAATCCTGGAAACCGTTCCATAAATACCAGGTGATACCTGAAAAAATAAGCACCAGCAAAATAAAGAAAGTTAGAATAGGTTTTTTCATCAATACTCTTTAAATCGTTTATTGTAATAAGAATGGTTGATTATTAATCGGCAAAAGCAGATTTGCGATACATCTGAGCCAGTTCCTGCCAAGCTGGGTAGAGCTTGTAGCTCGTCACCCCAATCGCACACACAGGAATAATACCGACTATTGCATTAGATACCAAGCAGTAGCGAGCCGAAGCCATATCTTTGTGAGTGATCTCGGCCTCTACAAAGTCATGCTGGTTATTTAACAACCAACGACGAACCGTACCGTTAACTCCGGCCTGGTCTAACTTTGGCGTCTGCCACTGCTCATTAAGGTAAAAATAGATATTCGATTTAGTGCCACATATCACTTTGTTACTGAGGCTCATAATGCCATCGAAACATTCCTGCGGAACTTCCTCAGCCGCCAGCACCTCAGCCAGTCGATTGCAATGCTTTACGCCAGCTAGAGCAGGATGAATAATCGGTGGTGTTGAACAGATACATAAACCAACACCAGAATCAAAACTTGCTGAACTCTGAATAGGCGACCAGCTCAAGACACGCCGCACCTCAGGTGAGTCAGGCGCTTTATAGCCTCTCATCCCCGAGCCTCGACTAATCGTTAACCGCACAACACCATCGACAGATTGCGAAACTTGCGACTGTTCTTTTACGAAAGCCTGTAATTCAGCTTCAATCAAAGTTAAGTCCAGAGGTCGGAAACCAAGCCGTTCAGCACTAAGCATCAAACGCTCAGTATGCAATGCCCAATGCTCAACGCGGCCATCAGTTACTTTAATGGTGGTGAAAAATGCATCGCCATACAGCAGGCCACGATCCGAGATCGCAATCTCCTGACAAGGCCGACCATTTAACCATGTATGGCCCGACAAAATGTGAGTGTCTTTCGAATTCATCAAAGCATTCTAATGCAAATGCAAACAAGATACAGCGCAAATTTAAAAGCTCTTATTATAAAAACTAGGCAGAGAATGAGGGGTTTAAATTAATTAGCAGACAGTGATTATTACATCATACTAACTAAGAGGGTATAGAATTTGGAAGGTTAGCACCAATACCCACTTAGATTGAGCTGAGTAGTAGCCAAGACATAGCAATTCAAATCTTGGATGATTTGAATAGCAAAATTCGGGCCATGGATGGAACGTATTTTGTGGTGCGTTAAGTGGCTTGGCGGATAGGAAGGAAGTTGAACAAAGTGAAACCTCAATCTCGGGGCGCCGTTCTTTTTGGTTCCTTTTTCTTAGGCGTTAAGAAAAAGGAACTCGCCGAGGGCGAAAAGCTGCATCTAGGAATGAGCCACCGGTTATGGATCCCCGCTTTCGCGGGGATGACGACGTACGAGCCGGTTAAGAAAGTATCCAATCAACGATTGGATTTATAATTGGAGTTAAATTACGAAATAGAAACTACTTTAACTTACTAAACACCAATGAACCATTGGTGCCACCGAAGCCAAATGAATTACATATCGTGTTGTCGATTTTGGCTTCACGTGCGGTATGTGGCACATAATCTAAGTCACAACCTTCACTAGGATGATCAAGATTGATGGTTGGCGGTGCCACCTGATCACGGATTGCCAATACGCTAAAGATGGCTTCAACTGCTCCGGCAGCCCCTAACAAGTGACCAGTCATTGACTTGGTTGAGCTGACCATTACCTTACGCGCAGACTCACCAAAAACGGTTTTAACCGCATTGGTTTCCGCCAAATCACCTGCTGGTGTTGAAGTACCATGAGCGTTTATGTACTGAATATCTTCAGGGTTAAGGTTGGCATCCTGTAGTGCATTGTGCATGGCACTGGCTGCACCCTCACCGTCTGCCGGTGGTGAAGTAATATGGAAAGCATCACCACTCATGCCAAAACCGGTTAGCTCTGCATAAATTTTTGCACCACGAGCTTTGGCGTGCTCATATTCCTCAACCACCATAACACCAGCGCCATCACCCATTACAAAACCGTCACGGTCTTTGTCCCACGGACGCGAAGCCGCATGCGGATCATCGTTACGGGTAGAAAGCGCTTTTGCCGCAGCAAAACCACCGATTGAAACAGGCGTAGAGCCTTTTTCAGCACCGCCAGCCAACATGGCATCAGCATCACCGTATGCAATCATTCGTGCTGCGTGACCAATAGAGTGAACACCGGTTGTACAGGCAGTAACGATGGAAATATTAGGGCCTTTCAATCCATATTTGATTGATAAGTGGCCTGAAATCATATTGATGATCGAGCCCGGAATAAAGAAAGGAGAAATACGACGCGGACCACGCTCATGATTTAGGATGGTCGTTTCTTCGATAGTCGTCATACCACCGATTCCAGCGCCAACACAGGCACCAATACGATGTGCATTCTGCTCGGTTACTTCAAGACCAGAATCTTCCCAGGCCTGGGCACCAGCTACAATGCCATACTGGATAAAGATATCCATTTTACGAGCATCTTTTTTGGCTAATACAGGCTCAGCATCAAAGTTTTTAACCGAACAGACAAAGCGAGTGCTTAAATTGCTGGCATCAAAGTCCTCGATCATATTAGCACCACTTTTTGATGCCAAAATGCCGTCCCATGAATCTTTAATGTTGTTACCAAGCGGGCTTAACATGCCTAAGCCGGTAACCACAACTCTACGTTTACTCAAGGAAATTACCTCTCGTTCAGTATTCAGTTATCAGCCCTGCGAGCAGTTTGAGTCAGCAGGACATTTCTTCAGCCACATATAGGGCTTATTACGCCCAGAAATTTTTTAAGCTCTATTTTTATAAGCTATAAAAACACAAATGGGCAAAATACTTTCGTATTTTACCCATTTTTGATTCGCTAAATATTACGAATAAATTGCAGACGAGTTAAATTACGCGTCAACATTCGCCTTAATGTAGTCAATAGCGGCTTGAACTGTGTTGATTTTCTCAGCTTCTTCGTCTGGAATCTCAGTATCAAACTCTTCTTCAAGAGCCATTACCAATTCAACGGTATCCAATGAATCCGCACCTAAATCATCAACAAAAGAAGCTTCAGCAGTCACTTCTTCTTCTTTAACACCTAATTGCTCAACAACGATGTTCTTTACGCGTTCTTCGATAGTACTCATCTGTTTTAAATCCTCTTGTATATCACAGTATTATACTGCGACGGTAGTTTAGTTAACTCCAGCAAACTTGCAAGTTTAAATTCACTTTTTTAGCAAAGGTCAGACCTGCATCAAGTTTTGCATAATAGCAGAATTGGCCGCTATTTTAATATGACAGTCTGTTAATTTAAAGCTGTTATATGGCCAATGCTCAGAGTAGGCTTTGACCATAATATCCGCTTTAAACCATATGCATGCCACCGTTGACGTTAATCGTTTCGCCAGTGATGTATCCCGCATCGTCTGAAGCCAGGAAGTTCACAGCGCTGGCAATCTCTTCTGGCTGACCTAAACGAGCCATCGGAATCTGGTCAAACATGGCTTGTTTTTGGTCATCATTAAGCGCCTTGGTCATGTCTGTATCGATAAAGCCTGGGGCAACCACGTTGACCGTAATACCGCGCGAACCTACCTCGCGTGCCAATGATTTGGAGAAACCAATCAAACCGGCTTTAGCGGCTGAATAGTTAGCCTGACCCGCATTACCCATTGTGCCAACAACAGAACCGATAGTAATGATACGGCCCCACTTTGACTTCATCATGCTACGCAAACAGGCTTTTGACAGGCGGAAAATCGAAGTCAGGTTAGTATTCAGAATACTCTCCCACTCCTCGTCTTTCATACGCATAAGAAGGTTATCGCGAGTGATACCAGCATTATTGACAAGAATATCTGGAGTACGACCATATTCGCCTTTGATTGCGTCTAAAACGCTTTCGATGCTCTCTGGATCAGTGACGTTAAGCGCCATGCCAACGCCGTTCAAGCCAGCAGCTTTAAAGTTTTCAGTAATTTTCTCTGCACCGCTTTCAGAGGTTGCAGTACCAATAACCGTTGCACCTGACTGGGCTAAACGGTGAGCAATAGCCTGGCCAATACCACGACTGGCTCCTGTCACTAAAGCAATTTTATCATTCAAACTCATGGTGTATTTCCTTTCTAATGTATTCTATCTTGTCAGCAGAACTTAATTCTGTGATCAGGCTGAAAGCGCTGCTTCAAACTTATCTAAACTGGCTAATGGTGCAGCGTTTAGCTCGCGATCTATGCGCTTGGCTAGGCCACACAATACATTGCCCGGTCCACATTCAAATAAGTTCAGCGCCCCTTCCGTCTTTAGTTTTTGCACTGTTTCTGTCCAGCGAACAGGATTGTACAGCTGACGAATCAAAGCATCTTTAATCGCTTTCGGATCGGTTTCAACAGCCACATCCACGTTATTGATCACTGGAATGCTCGGCGCACTGATATTGATACTTTCAAGCATGTGAGCAAGCTTATCGGCCGCCGGACGCATTAATGCACAATGCGAAGGAACACTGACAGGAAGCGGCAAGGCACGCTTAGCGCCAGCAGTTTTACAGGCTTCCATGGCACGCTCCACTGCAGCAGCACTACCAGCAATCACGACCTGGCCAGGAGAGTTATAATTAACCGCCTCAACCACTTCGTCTTGTGCTGCAACAGCACAGGCATCACGAACCTTTTCATCGTCCAGGCCAATGATAGCCGCCATTTTGCCAGTACCGGCAGGAACAGCTAATTGCATGAACTGACCGCGAGCTTCGACCAGCTTAACGGCATCGCCTAGCTCAATCACGCCGGAAGCCACCAAAGCGCTGTATTCGCCCAGACTGTGACCGGCCAGGAATGCAGGCTGTTCGCCGCCTTCCTGTTGCCACAAACGCCATAAAGCAACACTGGCTGTTAACAAAGCTGGCTGAGTGAACTCAGTCTGGTTCAACTTGCCCTCTTCATCTTTTTGCACTAGCTGCCAGAGGTCGTAACCCAAAGCTTCCGAAGCCTCAGCAAAAGTGTGCTCGATGATAGGAAATTTTTCAGCGATATCGCTAAGCATACCAACAGCCTGCGAACCCTGACCTGGAAAGATAAATGCTGTTTTACTCATAATTAAATCTTTTTATTCAATTGGTTATTGGATTTATTTAAAGCTAAATCTCATAAAGAATCAGCAGCGATTTATGTGTTTAGACGACTTAAAGCACTGTTTTAAGAGCAAATAGGATGCTAATAAACCAATCATCGTCACTCCCGCGAAGGCGGGAGTCCATTCTCTTAAAAAAAGCATTTATAGATTCCCGCCTACGCGGGAATGACAAAATGTAAGCATTTCTTCAGCTTGTATAACCGAAAAAGAGCTAGACAATGCTGAGGCGAGGCATCGATGTTTGAAAAGTGAGGCGTTGAGTCCACTCAATAACAAGCTTTTCAAACATTCGATAACAAAGCCTCAGCGCAGTATTAGCTCTTTTGATCAATACTTTATTAGGGCGGAACCCCAAGTAAACCCCCCCCCAAAACTCTCCAACAAGCACACATCGCCGCGCTTAATGCGACCATCTTCAATCGCCTCGCACATGGCCAATGGAATCGAGGCACTGGAAGTATTGCCATGACGATCAACCGCCACAACGACTTTATCCATAGACGCACCGAGTTTCTTGGCTGTTGCCTGGATAATTCGAATATTGGCCTGATGAGGAATTAGCCAGTCAATATCTTCTTTTTGCATATTGTTGGCTTCAAGGGTTTCATCGACGATTTGGCTCAGTGTTTTCACTGCAACCTTAAAGACTTCGTTGCCACGCATAACAATTTGCGGCTCTGGGAACTCGCCTAACTGCCCTCTTAGACCGTTATTACAGTACAGGAGGTCGCCATAACCACCATCTGCATGGATATGGGTCGATAGAATGCCTGGTTCTTCACTTGAAGTTACAACCGCTGCGCCTGCACCATCACCAAAAATCACACAAGTTGAACGATCATCCCAATTCACCAGACGCGATAGCACTTCTGTGCCGACGACTAATACGTTTTTGCGATGGCCGGTTTTAATAAACTGGTCAGCGATGCTTAAACCATAAACAAAGCCTGGGCAGGCAGTTGTGATATCAAATGCTGGTACGCCACCAATGCCTAATGCATGTCCGATATAACAGGCAACGCTCGGGAACATCTTATCCGGCGTAGCAGTACCGACAATGATCATGTCTATGTCACTGGCTTCAATGCCTGAATTGGCAATGGCCTTCTTGGCAGCTTCGAAACCTAAATCTGAAGCTGACTGATCATCAGCAGCAATGTGACGCTTTTTAATACCTGTGCGCTCAGTGATCCACGCATCAGTTGTATCGACCATTTTTTCAAGATCGGCGTTCGTTAAAACCTTTTCCGGCAAGTAGCTGCCCATACCAAGAATTTTAGAATATTTCACACTTACTACCCTTTAATCATTCACCGGATATTTATCTACAAACGACTTATTTACTGACTTTGTGAGAAAAAATCCACATGAGTATCTACAAATCTTAATGGCCACTGGCTGAATAGACTAGCGTTCTATTGGCAATACCAGATGGCTTACTTTGTTTTGGATTTCTTGAGGAACCCGGCGTTCAATCTCAGAAATCGCTTTATTTATCGCGCACAGAGTCGCTTTGATATCAGCAGAACCGTGGCTCTTGATCACAATTTCGCGTAATCCTAACAGACTTGCCCCATTATACTGGTCGGGGTTGATGCGTTTTTGGAAACTTTTTAAGACAGGTTTAACCATAGCCGCAATCAGCTTGCTTCGCCAATTGCGAGTAAACTCAACCTTCAGCTGATCATACAGGAAACGCGTAATGCCTTCACAGGCTTTCAGGACATTATTACCGGTAAAACCATCACAAACTATGACATCCACATCACCATTAAATATCTGATTTGCTTCGACATAACCCACATAATTGATTTCAGCCTGTTTGCTTAGGATATCACCGGCCAGCTTAATGCTATCCCTGCCCTTACTCTGCTCTTCACCAATATTCAGCAACGCCACCCTGGGCTCATCCTTCCCATCGACCGCCTGACACATAACATGGCCCATCATGGCAAAACTGGTTAGCTGCTCAGCACTGGCATCAATATTAGCACCCAGATCGAGCATGTGAGTCACCGTGCCCTTCTTGTTAGGAAGTTCTGCAACAATCGCAGGACGCTCAACACCGGGCAAGGTGCCAATCAGAATAGTCGCCAGCGCCATCAAAGCACCGGTATTACCTGCGCTCACGCAAGCATCTGCAACATTGTCACAAACAAGCTGCAAGCTGACGCGCATACTGGAATCGGATTTATTACGAATGGCCTGAGATGGCTTTTCATCCATAGCGATAACTTCGGACGCATGCTGAATACGCAAACGCTCGCCGAATATATCAAAAGCCTGGGGATTGATTTGAGATACCTGCTTTTTGACCTCTTCTTGATGGCCAACCAGGTAAATAGTGATGTCAGAATGGATTTCCAGCGCCTTTAACGCGGCTGGAATAATAACTGAGGGGCCATAATCGCCCCCCATACAATCTATCGCTAGAGTTTTAGTCACGGGAACAGGTCAACATAAATCGGTTGTTAACGGTAAACTTATCATTGTTTTAGCCAGCTTTGAAACTAGCAACCAATAATAAATCGTTTCGGACCAAACACTAATCTTTCGTAGAGACTCAAAAAGAGCACTCTAAAAAAGAATTAAACGACTTTGCGACCTTTGTAGAAACCGTCTTTAGTCACGTGGTGACGACGATGGATTTCACCAGTTTCATTTTCAACTGATAAAGTTGGTGCGCTCAAAGAGTCGTGCGAGCGACGCATGCCACGCTTAGAGCGAGTTTTGCGATTCTGTTGTACAGCCATTAGCGTTCTCCTGCTTAATCAAACTTTAAATCTTTTAAGGCATTAAAAGGATTATCCTTTTCTGCCTGCTCAATTGCTTCTTCTGGAAGCTCACCTGCCTGATAAGTTTCCAGCTCTTTACACTCACCATATAAAGGAATGAGTGGTAGCGATAAAATCAGCTCATCTTCTACTGCTGATTTTATATCTAATCCGTCTTCTCCAACAAGCACAGGCTCTACGTCATCTGGGACATTAGCCATTTGCTCTTCCGAATAAACCGGACGCAAAGTTGCCTGTCGGTCAAGTTTGAACATAAAAGGTTCAGTGCAGCCCTGACATACTAATTCGACTTCACCAGTGAGAGCCACATGCAGTGAAGTTGTACGAGTGTCTTTAACCCTTTCACCATTGATTTTACAGTGAATTTCACCTTTTGAAGAATTCAACAATTGGCGAAACCGCTCGAAATAATCAATCTCAAGGGTGGCATCTATTTCTTTGCCCTGATCCACAAACTTATTGGGACTGAGCGATGCCGGGAACCTGCGACTTGACATAGGCGCGCAATAATACATATATCTTGTGGTCTAGTCAAAGCAAACCCGCTATTTTTAAGCAAATTTTGCCTGTTTGATTGCTTTTTTAGCCAATTCTTACACAATTGCCCCTAAGCAACTGATTCTCTGATAAAAACTGGGATAAAAAAGGCCATATTAATATGCCACAACCACACATTATACTCGCCTCCTCCTCACCTTACCGAAAAGAGCTACTAAGCCGTATTCTGGATGATTTCGACTCTATATCGCCGGATATTGACGAAACGCCGTTTCCTGACGAAGAACCCATAGAGCTGGTGGCGCGTCTGGCACAACAGAAAGCCTTGGCCATCGCAGTCAATCATACAGATGCGCTGGTTATTGGCTCGGATCAGGTGTGTGTGCTGAATAATCAAATACTTGGCAAGCCTGGGACCATGTCCAAAGCCATAGAGCAACTCAAAGCCAGCTCCGGCCAAACCGTCACCTTCTACACCTCACTGTGTGTTATCAACGCAGATGAAACAGCCCAGAACACCACAGTAGTAGCCACTAAAGTTCGATTCAGGCAGTTAACAGAAACAGAAATCATCAACTATCTCGAAAAAGAACAGCCACTCGATTGTGCAGGCTCTTTCAAATGCGAGGGATTGGGGATTGTCTTATTTGAAGCTATTGAGTCAAAAGACCCAACAGCATTGATTGGATTACCACTGATAGCGCTAGCAACAAAACTCAGAGAGTTAGGTGTAGAGCTTCTTTAATTAAGATAGGTAGGGTGCGTCGTGACGCACCGTTAAAAGATGATGACTAGCTCCAGGTCCAGAATTCGTACCACTTACTGTTTTGGCGCCTGATACACTCCGCTTCTTTATAGCGCTCAATGGCATCATTAACACTGATATGCTCATTCGGATCAATAATATCAAAGACTAATTCTTGCTCTTTTCTTAACCATTGAAATAGGAAGACATATTTCTGGCTTAAAGTAATCAAGAGCAAACTTACTAAAAGCACCTGCCAATTTTGCTTGCTAAGCATCAATGACATATAAAAGCCGATTCCATAAAAAACAATATGCAGCATAAGAAAAATCAAAATTAGTTGCCGTCTTTCCATTTTTATAATTTCCAAACTATTCTTAGTCTGAAGTGTTTTACCGTAATTCTTAGCTCCAGACAAATTTTGCTAAAAGCATACCGCTTCTTACTGAGCCAACTGAGTGACTTTTAGTTTATCGGTGCGTCACGACGCACCCTACAGTCACTAACCAAAGTAGTACTGTATCTTATCAATCAGGTTTCTACAGGACTGCAAGTAGGAGCTACCAAAAAGATTATAGTGGTTCAAGTAATGATACAGGTTGTAGATGGCTTTCTTTTGTGGGTAAACATTGGTCCTTGGGTAAACATCGTCGTAGGCTTCATAAAAGCTGTCGCTAAAGCCGCCAAACATTTCGGTCATGGCTAAATCTACTTCACGGTCCCCATAGTACACAGCAGGATCAATCAACCATGGGCCTTTTTCATCAAAAAGCACGTTACCAGACCATAAGTCACCATGCACCAGGCTAGGGTGAGTACAATGACGATTAAGCCAGGTTTCCAGTAGATCTTTGCGCTCAAGAATGGGCTCCTCAAGCATGCGCTTCACTTTTTGGTCTTTGATTAAATTGGTTTGATAAAGTAGGCGCTGCTCAACAAAGAATTTTCCCCAATGTTCAAAGCGTCCATTCACCTGTGGATTAAGACCAATATAGTTATCTTCATCAAGTCCATAATAATTGCCTTTAACTTTGTGCAGGTGTGCAAGCCCTTTACCTAGCTGCTCCATTAACTGTGGATTCCAACTTGAACTATTCACTTTCTGCAAGACTAGCTGCTCATCAGAAACCGATTCTATTTTGGGAATGTTAAGATGTGGGACCTGATGTTTCTGAATAGATTGGCGTAACAGTTCCAGCCCTTTTGCTTCCTGTAAAAGGTGGTCATTGAATTGTGAACTGTTACTTTTATGGAACATGGAATCTTATATTCTCTGGGTTAAAGCCGATAGGTTAAGAATCAGCCAGCAGTTGTCGATATATCGACACGCTTTCATCATCATAACAACTGAAGATAATTTCTCTTAACGACTCGGCGCTATTGGCAAACATTCTGCAGACGTTTACTGCGATATCTGCGGCCTGTTGCTTGGGATAGCCATAAACACCAGTGCTGATACAGGGGAAGGCAATACTTCGTAAATTCTGTTGTTCGGCCAATTCTAGGCTGTTGATATAACAACTGGCTAATAACTCAGCTTCATTCTCATTACCGCCCTGCCAGACCGGGCCTACAGTATGTATGACATGTTTTGCAGGAAGGTTATAGCCTTTTGTTATTTTAGCCTGACCGGTTTCACAGCCCCCCAGGCCTTTGCACTCCTCAAGCAGTTCAGGACCTGCAGCTCGATGAATGGCACCGTCCACTCCGCCGCCTCCAAGCAGGCTTTTCTTGGCGGCATTGACGATAGCATCCACGTAAAGCTGAGTGATATCACCTGCATCCAGTCGTAAATTCATTCCTTCTCCCTTTTATTACCATTGATAAATTATTGATAGAGCCTTTCGTATGTCTCACTATCTATAGCATATTCCAGTGCTTCAATATCAAATAGAGTTAGCTTTTTGCTAAAAGACTCGCCAATGCGTTCAGCCAGATTAATTGAGGCCTGATTATCAGGCTGAATCAAGCTGATGATTCGGTCTAAATTCATGACTTCGAAACCGTAGTGAATGACGGCTTTAGCGGCTTCGGTAGCATAACCCTTACCCCACGCATCCCGATGAAGCGTCCAGCCTGCCTCAATCGCCGGCCAACCATCGGGTTTCAAAAAACCTGCACGTCCAATAAACAGCCCGGAGCTTTTCTCCTCAAGAGCCCACTGCCCAAAACCATTAAGCATCCAATGCCCTGCCATAGTCGCAATGCTACGCCAGGCTTCATGCCGAGACATGGGTTTTCCGGAAAGAAGGTAGCGCGTCACATCAGGATCTGCCATCATTTCATAATAGCGCTCCAGATCGGACGATTTATAGTGTCTAAGGATCAGGCGCTCAGTCTCAAGCACAGGTAATTGAATAATCGTATCTTGGAAAATCTTCACAGAATATTGAGCTCACAAGTATTAAATTGCACAATAGATTCTACAATCTTACAAAAGGCAAACGGTAATGAACACTCTAATGAAACACTTTCTATTATCAATGTTGTTTGCATTCAGTTTTGCAGCAACAGCAGAAACCGGTTGGGTTGGTGCATTAGCGCCTGACTTTAAGTTACAAGATCAGAATGAAGAATGGAAAAGCCTTGAGGATTATAAAGGCCAATGGCTGGTACTGTATTTCTATCCGAAAGATGATACGCCTGGCTGTACTACCGAAGCAAAAAACTTCCGTGATGGGTACCAGAATATCAAAGCACTAAATGCTGAAGTGGTTGGTGTGTCTTTGGATGACGTTGAGTCACACAAATCATTTGCCGACATCCATAATCTACCTTTTAGCCTGTTGGCAGATGTTGATAAAGAAGCCGCAACTGCATATGACGTACTTGGCGGTTTTGGGCCAGTGGAATATGCCAAACGTCAGACTTTCATCATTGACCCTAATGGTAATATTGTTTATCACTACGATGATGTTGATCCTGATACACACATGAAAGATGTGGTCGCTCAGCTTAAGAGCTTACAGAAAGAGATCTGACCTCACCTGTTAAATTCTTCACTTACAAAAAAAAGCGCTCTAGGGAGCGCTTTTTAATGTTCCGCCTAATATTCGGCTGACTGTTTTTCCTATTGTTCAGAGAAACCCTTTAAATGCCGAATGTCATCAATAATGGCCTGCGGCTGACAGCTTTTCAGCATTTCAACGGTATGAGCACCAAAAGTCACGCCAATACCACCCATCCCTGCTCGTTGTGCCATTTCAAGGTCAAAAGTGGTATCACCGACCATGATAGCCTGCACAGGTTGAGTTTTAGTATGGGCCATCAGTTTATGCAGCATTTCCGGGTGTGGCTTGCTTTGCGCTTCATCACTGGCAATAGTCACATCAAACATTGACATCAAACCAGATTCATTAAGGACTCGGTCCAGTCCGTGACGCGCTTTGCCGGTTGCAACCGCTAATAGATAACCTTGGCTTTTAAGGTGTTCGAGCGTTTCTTCAGTACCCTCAAATAGCGGGCTCGGGGTTTGATCGCCTTCGACATATTGATATCGATACTCTTCGGTAATCCAGTCATGATCTTCAACTTCGGGGAACAGGCGTCGATAACACTCATTCAGGCTAAGTCCAATGATTCCGCGAACATCATCTACCGATGGGATCGGTAACTTTAAGTTAGTGGCCGTTGTCTGCATTGCAGAAACGATACGTCCTGTTGAATCCATCAAGGTGCCATCCCAGTCAAAAACGATGAGTCGGGTTTGCTTTGATATCATCGACGTAAATACTCCAGAGTTTTCTGTAAATCATCAGGCAGTGGGGCTTCGACTTTCACAGCCTTATCTTCGGGCGTTACCTTAAAAGTCAGTGAGTATGCATGCAGAAACAGACGTCCTGACAGCCCCTGCTGTTTAAAGTGATCTGTGGTTTCATCATTGCCATACTTGGGATCACCTACCAGCGGATGTCCTGCCTGTTGTGCATGAACCCGAATCTGGTGCGTGCGACCGGTTACCGGCTCAGCGGATACCAGGGTAAAATCTTTAAAGTTCTCAACCACGTTAAAAGACGTCAGCGATGGTTTGCCGCCCTCTGTCACCCGTACAATTCGCTCGCCTGACTTTAGATGGTGCTTCGCCAGTGGAAAATCAATATGCTTTAACTTGGCTGGCCACTTGCCTTCAACCAAAGCCCAATACTGCTTGCTCATCAGCTTTTTCTGCAGTTGTTCGTGCAGGAAACGTAGCGTACTGCGCTTTTTGGCTATTAACAAACAACCTGAAGTATCGCGGTCAAGCCTATGAACCAGCTCCAAAAATGGTGCTTCAGGCCTTAAGGCTCGCAACGCTTCAATCACGCCGAAGCTCATGCCGCTGCCGCCGTGAACCGCCATGCCATGTGGCTTATTCAAAACGATCAAACGCTTGTCTTCATACAGAATGGCATTCTCAAGGTCTTGAACAATATTCAGATTCACAGGAACTTCAGTCTGAGTGTTGGTGGTTGTCACCGGAGGAATACGAACAGAATCTCCCTCTTCTATCTTATATTCGGCTTTCACACGGCCTTTATTAACACGCACTTCGCCCTTTCTGAGCATTTTATAGATGCGTGATTTGGGAACGCCTTTGAGTTTTTTGAGCAAAAAATTATCGATGCGCTGACCGGCTTCTTCAGCCTGCACTTCAACAAATTGGACTTTTGGACGGGATTCGGTATTCATCGGGCGCAACTATACCTGAAATCACGCCAAATCAATAGCTTAAATCAACAAAAGATTGCTCTGCATTTGTAAGCAGTCTATAATGCCGAACTGAGCTATATGCTCCGAAATGAGCGCCTGGTGTCGCTCCTCCCGCCTCAACGAGCAAAGCTTCATGATATATAAGCAAGCAACATTGAGGCCAACGGAAGCAAACAACACCTTATATGTAGGTATTTAACAGCACATAGCGTTAAGCAGCTCTAAAATAGAGATAGCCTATGCAACAGCTGAAATACCATAAAAGTGAAATGATTTTTTTAAAGCCGGTCACCGGAAAATAGCAGAATTGTAGAGTAGCGAAATAAAACGTTTACAAGATTAAACGTCAAAGTTACTCGGTTAGTTTGGCTTCTTTCGCGCACAACAAGCGGTAAGACGTGGAATAGCCAAACAGGAAATTAATAGGTTTAACAGTCAAACTAGTGATGGAAAGACAGTTTAAGATACTGATACTTACAGAAACTCACAGCTAAAACCCCTTGTTTTTAAAGACAAGCCAGGGTTTTAACCCCTATTCCTAATATTCTTGCTAACTCTTCCTGTGTCCGCAGAAATTGAGAGTTAATAACAAATGAGACGTATGTTGATTAACGCAACGAATCATCATGAAGAGTTGCGTGTTGCGCTGGTTGATGGCCAGCGTTTGTATGATTTAGATATCGAACTGGCAGGAAGAGAACAAAAAAAGGGTAACATTTACAAAGGCAAGGTCACTCGTATCGAGCCCAGCCTTGAAGCCGCTTTTGTTGACTATGGCGCCGAGCGTCATGGCTTCCTTCCATTAAAAGAAGTTGCCCGCGAGTACATGCACAATGCCCCATCGCGTGGCCGTCCTACCATTAAAGATGCCTTGAAAGAAGGCCAGGAAATCATTGTCCAGATTGACAAAGAAGAGCGTGGTAACAAAGGCGCCGCCTTAACCACTTCTATCAGTCTGGCCGGTAGCTACCTGGTTCTTATGCCGAACAACCCTCGCGCTGGCGGTATTTCTCGCCGTATCGAAGGCGATGAGCGCACCGAACTCAAGCAAGTCATGAGCCAGCTTCCGGTACCTAACGGTATGGGCTGCATCGTTCGTACTGCCGGTATTGGCAAGAGCCTTGAAGAAATCCAATACGATTTTAATTACCTGATTGATACCTGGAATGGCATCAAGCAGGTTGCAGGCACCCGCCCTGCTCCATTTCTGATCACTCAGGAATCCGACGTTATTACCCGTGCGATTCGTGATTACCTACGCCCTGACATTGGCGAAATCATTATTGACCGCCAGGAAGTCTATGAGCGCGTTAAGAGTGAATTGCAGTATCAGCGCCCAGACTTTGTTAGCAAAGTTAAGCTGTATCGCGACGAAATTCCATTGTTCAACCGCTACCAGGTTGAAAGCCAGATCGAGAGCGCCTTCCAGCGAGAAGTTCGCCTGCCTTCAGGTGGCTCAGTAGTTTTCGATCAGACCGAAGCCCTGCTTTCTATCGACATCAACTCAGCCCGTGCAACTAAGGGTGGTGATATTGAAGAAACAGCCGTACATACCAACGTCGAAGCAGCCGAAGAAATCGCACGTCAATTACGTTTGCGCGATATTGGTGGTCTGATTGTTATCGACTTCATTGATATGGGCCCTCCTCGCAACCAGCGTGAAGTTGAGCGCGTGTTAAAAGAGTCAGTAGCGCGCGACCGTGCGCGTATTCAGATTGGCCGTATCTCTCGCTTTGGTCTGCTTGAAATGTCACGCCAGCGTTTGCGTCCGTCATTAGAAGAATCCAGTCAGCACGTATGCCCACGTTGTACCGGCTCAGGTGTTATCCGTGGTACCGACTCATTGGCACTTTCAATTCTTCGTCTGATGGAAGATGAAGCGATGAAAGAGTCTACAGCTGAAGTTCAGGCTGTAGTTCCAGTTGAAGTGGCGACATTCCTACTCAATGAAAAGCGCCGCAAAATCGAGCAGATTGAGAAGCGTCAAAAAGTCCGCCTGGTTGTTGTACCGAATCCATATCTTGAAACACCTCATTATGAAGTGTTGCGGGTTAAAGCCGGCGAAACTCTTGAAGATGCCAGCTACAGTCTGATTGGCGAAGCTCCGCAGGTTGAACTGGTCAGAAGTAGTACTCAGGCAGCTCCAGCAAGCGATCAGCCTGCGCTAAAAGGTGTTAAACCAACGACCCCTCCACCAGCTCCGAGCAAGCCTGCTAAAAAGAAAAAGCCAGGTCTGTTCAAGCGCCTTTGGACTGCGTTATTTGGTGACGATAAAGACAAGAAAAAGAAAGCTAAAAAGTCACAAAACAATCGTGGCAAGTACGATCGTAATAACCGTGGCCGCAACAACCGCTACCAGGGTAAAAAGCGTACTAACCAGAAAGGTCGCAATCAGAATCAAAACCGCAACCAGCAACAGGATCAGCGGGATGATAAAGATAAGCCGCAGCAAAAATCTGGTGGTCGTCCGCAGAAGAAGCAACAGGACAAACCACAAAGAAAACAGCAGCAGCCAGCTCAAAAGCAAGAGCAGAAACAGGAACAGAAGCAACCGCAGCAGCCAGAAGCTAAACGTCCACCACGTAAAACACGTGCTGAACGTATGGCTGAAGCGCAGCAGACACAACAGCCAGCTCAAGAGCAGGCTCAACAGCAGAAAAAACCTTCTGTTCGCTCAGCGATAAAAGGCAAAAAGCCACAGGAAGAAGCCGTTGAAACCAAGTCGGTGGCCAAGAAAGAAAAAACCAGCAGTGATAAGTCGACTAAAGAGCGGTCTCCAAAGAACAAGGCTCACGCTGAAGATATTATGGTCTACAAGGCTCATAAATCTCTAGAGCGCAGCATCACTGACGTTATGGGTTATAGCAAGGACAAAAAGCCAGCTAAACCTGAAGCTCAGGAAGCAACAGCAAAAGCTGCTAACGATGTATCTGAACAGTCAAAGGTTGAAGCTCAGGCTCAGTCGCAGGATAATGTATCACCAGCGCAGACTAAAGCTTCAAATGAGCAGAATAATGCTCAGCAACAGGCTGCAAAAGAAACAGTTGCGAAAAAGCTGGATGCTGAAACCGTTGAGCCATTTGTGAATAAAGAGGTTGAGGCTGCATCAGCAGAGACTGGTGCTAAACCTGTTCAGCCTGAACAAGAAGCGAAGCAAGCTCAGCCTAAGCCAGCACCTGAGTCAACAGTTAACGATGCTGCCGACGAGCCAGCAAAAGTAACAGCCAAGCCACATGAAGCAACTCATGCTTCAGCGCCGATGGCAAAAGCTGTCACCAATGATTCTATAGTAACAGCGGATTTCTCACCAAAACCTTATCAGTTCTCTGAGAATGACGTAATTACAACAGATATTGAAGACACGAGTGATAAACACAGTAATAGCCCTGCGGCTAAGACCAGTTCACTGAGTGAGTGACTTAACTGAGTGAAAATTATTTAGCTCAGCAATAAAAACGGAGGCCAAGAAGCCTCCGTTTTTAGTTATACCAATTGTTATTTATTGACCAAGTCTAAACATTCGTTGCTTAACTTTCCCTTGTTCTTTTTTAACGTGAAAAATTGCACCGTAATCCGATTCATCCAAATGAATCTGCGTACTCTGCGGTAACGCCTGTCCGGCAAAGCTAACTTCAAACTGACCATCAAACGCCTGCACAATAGCTGGCACCGTATTGGAATGGCCAACGATTATGACTGTTTTTCCACAATACTGCTTATTGATTTCATCAACCAAAGCTTGATTATCACTAGGGTCGTAAGTTCGAACCTCAAACTGATGCTGTTTTGCAGAAGGGTCAAGCGTCTGCCTGGTACGCTTATAGTCAGTAGTATAGCCGACATCAACCAGTGCCATAAAGTCCTGCTCACTTAAAGCGACAGCCATTCTATGGCCCTCTTCACTTAAATCCGGATCTTTATTCTCACTAATAGCTTTTGGCAGATGACGCATGACATAAACATCGTACTCCTGACAGCTTGGCTGCTCTACTGCCTGCAATGCAAAACTTGCTGAGATAAACAATGTGGTCATTGATAATCGGAACTTAGTCATAAAAAAATTCCTAAAGACTGTCCAGAAATGACTGGTCTAAAACTTCAACACCCAACTCTTGCGCCTTCTTGAGTTTACTGCCTGCACTGGCGCCTGCAATCAAAGCTGTGGTTTTACTGGACACCGAGCCTGAAACTTTCGCGCCTAGCGCTTCCAGTTTAGACTTAGCTTCAGTACGGCTGATCCCATCAAGGGTTCCAGTAATAACGTAAGTCTTACCCTTTAATGGAAGCTCGTCATCTGATTTTTGCTCAATATCAGGCCAGTTGACACCCAGTTGTCTGAGTTCATTGATTTGCTCGATATTTTCATCGTTATCGAAAAATGCACGGATATGATGAGCAACAATCGGGCCAACATCCGGCACAGATTCAAGCTCCTCCTGACTGGCATTAATAATGGCATCCAATGTTAAAAAGTAGTGAGCAATATTTTTAGCCGTCACTTCACCGACTTCGCGGATGCCCAATGAGTATAAAAACTTGGGCAAGGTTGTATTCTTGCTATGCTCCAGGGCATTGATAAGATTCTCTGCCGATTTCTCTCCCATACGTTCCAGTGCAGCGATGTCAGCCGACTTTAAACGATAGAGATCACTGATGGTTTTTACCATGCCTTTTTCGGCAAAAATTTCGACCAGCTTATCACCCAACCCATCAATATCCATCGCTTTGCGTGAAGCGAAATGTTTGATGGATTCATTGCGTTGTGCCGAACATACCAGGCCACCTGTACAACGGATAACGGCCTCACCTTCGGTTCTTTCAACTGGAGAATCACAGACGGGACAATTAGTAGGAGTTAAGATTTCTTCTGCATTAGGCGGTCGCTTTTCAAGAATCACACTAACCACCTGCGGAATCACATCACCAGCACGTCGAATGATGACACTATCGCCAATGCGAGCATCAAGTCGTGCAATTTCGTCCATGTTATGCAGTGTGGCGTTACTGACTATTACACCGCCAACGGAAACAGGATTGAGTCTCGCTACTGGAGTTAAAGCACCGGTACGACCGACTTGAAAGTCCACACCCAACAACTGAGTCATTTCTTCCTGTGCCGGGAACTTATGGGCAATTGCCCAGCGTGGCGCACGAGCGACAAAGCCCAGCTCTTCTTGCAAGGCAATTGAGTTAACCTTATTGACCACACCATCAATTTCATAAGCCAGCTGATCACGCTTTTGCAATATAGCCTGGTGATATTTTTGACAGCCTTCAGCGCCAGTTACTATTTTGACCTCCGCACTGACTGGCAAACCAAATTCTTTGATCTGCTCCAGCCTGCCGTAATGGGTATCGGCCAGAGTAAAATCATCGGACACTAGCCCCACCGAATAAGCATAAAAGGATAATTGTCTTTTCGCACTAATGGCAGGGTCGAGTTGACGTAAACTACCGGCCGCTGCATTACGCGGGTTGGCAAAGGTTTTACCACCCTGCTCGCGGGCTTCTTCATTAAGGGATTCAAACACCGCCTTAGGCATGAACACCTCGCCGCGAATTTCTACACGCTCTGGGATTTTCTTGCCACGAAGCTTTAAAGGAATTGCTCGAATCGTTCTGACATTTAAGGTGATGTTTTCACCAGTCGTTCCATCGCCACGTGTAGCGCCACGCACCAGCTTGCCATTTTCATACAATAAACTTACTGCCAAGCCATCCAGTTTCGGCTCACAGACATACTCAATATCAGCGGACGACTTTAGACGATCTTTAATCCGCTTATCGAAACTCACCAACTCCTCATCAGTCATCGCATTATCAAGCGATAACATGGCTAACTCATGGGTAACTTCTTCAAAACCATTATCTGGCTTTGCTCCAACCCGCTGTGTTGGCGAGTCAGCAGATACCAATTCCGGATGTTCTGACTCCAACTGTTGTAACTCACGCAACAAACGATCGTACTCAGCATCGGGAACGGTTGGATTATCTAGGACGTAATATTGGTAATTATAATTATCGAGGGTTGCGCGCAGCTCGGCTACGCGCTTTTGTATATCAGACTTGTTGTGACTCATGACTCTCGTCTATGTGATTTAAGGTTATTGCTTATTAAGCAGCTGTCGGCGTTCAAACTCGCTGATTTGCTCTTTATGATGGGTTTCAATTTGGCGACTAAAGTTGCTGCGACTACCATCTAAAATACGACCACCCAGTTGCTGGGTAATGGCTTGTGCAGTTTT
Organism: Kangiella sp.; assembly: GCA_048268505.1. Lineage (GTDB taxonomy): Bacteria > Pseudomonadota > Gammaproteobacteria > Enterobacterales > Kangiellaceae > Kangiella. The sequence goes on from JBLWVK010000001.1 coordinate 807,243, forward strand.
AACCATCAGCTCATAAGCCTGCATCGGCTTCTTTGGACCAGGCAGGGTCATAAATAATGCTAACCCTTTTGAATGTAGATTCTCAATATCGTCCAAATCAAAAATGCCCGGTTCGAACGCGTTAGCCAGACTGAATTGTACGGCACCACGACCATTGGCCTGTGCGTGACGATGGAAAATATCCATGTCGCCATGCCTCATTCCCTGCTCAACAAGGGTCTGCACTAATTCGGGTCCATGATAAGGTTTGTCCTGTGCTGCAACCACATACAGAGAAAAGATTAATTCTGGCTCAGCTTCTACAGTTGGAGTCTCCTCCTCCGGCTCTTCGAAGAGCGAAGTTTGTTGTGGCTGTTCCGGCTTTTGCTCAAGTTTTGGCTCTGTTTTAACCTGCTCTTTAGCCGCTTCACGTTTGAAATGCTCACTGGTAAATTCAAACAGGGCATCATCCAGCACCGGAACATTGTTTTCATCAATGATCGGATCTTTATGCTCTTGGGAAGAGCTGTCGGCTACTTCAGGCTCTACCTTTTGATGAACGGTCTTTTGATGCAGTGGTTCTTTAGCTTGAGTTTGCTCAACATCATCTTCGTACACTGGCTTAGACATCTGTTCAGTATCAGGGTGTGACGTTTCTGCCTTAGATCTGTCAGATTGAGCCTTTTTACCCACGACTCTGACCTGCCCAATGCCATCCGGGTCAAATCCCGTATTATCACGCTGCTGCTCCAGACGCTGCTCATAAAGCTCACGCTCAACTTTTTCTCGTCTGACTTTACTGCGACGCTTAGCATCAAAGTAAATAAAGCCGATAATGATCAAACCTACGATTATCAGTAACAAAGTGAACTGCCAGTCCATCACTTCACCTTTTTTAAATTGTATTATTTGTTATGAAGCGGCTAATGCAGCTGCTTCGTCTACGTCTACCGAAACCACGCGAGAAACGCCCGGCTCACTCATAGTAACACCTAACAGGTTGTGCGCCATTTCCATTGCAATTTTATTGTGGGTAATAGCAATAAACTGCACCTGGTCACTCATTTCTTTAACCAGATTAGCATAACGACCCACGTTAGCATCATCGAGCGGAGCATCAACCTCGTCCAGCATACAGAAAGGCGCTGGATTCAGACGGAAAATCGAGAACACCAATGAAATTGCTGTCAGTGCTTTCTCACCGCCAGATAATAGGTGAATGGTTGAGTTACGCTTGCCCGGCGGGCGCGCCATAACAGCAACACCTGTATCAAGCAGATTTTCGCCAGTAAGCTCCAGGTAAGCATGTCCGCCACCGAATACTTTAGGGAATAACTCCTGAACACCCTTATTCACTTTATCAAATGTTTCTTTAAAGCGAGTTCTTGTTTCGTGATCAATCTTGCGAATGGCACTTTCCAGTGTCTCAAGGGCTTCAACCAAATCTTCATGCTGTGCATCAAGATAGGTTTTGCGCTCTTCCGCAGCTTTAAACTCTTCAATTGCCGCCAGGTTGATCGCACCCAGACGCTGAATTCTGCCGGTTACTTCTTCAATCTGATTGATCCATTGTTGTTCATTGGCTTCTTCAGGTAACTCTTCCAGAATAGATTCAACATTCGCTTTGGCATCAGACAGTATTTCTGACTGAGTGTTCTGGCGAGTTTTGGCTTCCTGCCAGTCCATGCGTAATTTTTCCAGACGTGAACGAACGCCCTGCGCCTGCTGCTCGGACTCATGACGTTGACGCTCCAGTTTGCGCATCTTGTCATCAATCTCAGACAATTTATTACGAGCCTGTTTAAGTTCTTCTTCAACCAGCAAGCGTTTCTCTAAAGCTTGCTCGAGTTCAATTTGGTAATCTTCAGTTGGATCCTGCTCAGAGCTTAAACGGTTTTCCAACTCAACTTTACGCGAAGTCAGCTCGCCGATCTGAGAGTTAACCCGTTCAAAACCAGCTCGAGTTGAATTAACTTCGGCTTTAACCGCACTGACACGAATCGCTAACTGGTGTTGCTCATCTTTAACCTGACGCGCCTGCTGACGCTTTGCTTCAAGTTGTGCACGTTTTTCTTCGCGCTCGGTGGTCATCTTTTCACGGCGCTCGTTATCTTCGGCCATGCTATCAACCATCAGTTCAATCTGCTGGCGACTTTTCGCTAACAACTCCTCATCATCCTGAAGTTGCTGCATGACATCGCGCTGCTCTTTCTGCAAACGTTCCAGACGATTTTTCGCCTGTTCCAATTTAGCCTGTTGCGAACCGACTTTGGCTCGCAGCTCACTGTAAGTTCGGCTGGCCTGAGCCAACTGAGATTGCTTGGATTGCCACAGTTGTTCTTGCTCTGAAAGCTGTTCGGACAAGCGCTCTTTGGTTTGCTCAAACTCTTCCAAAACAGCTTCCTGCTGTTCAATTTTTCCTGCCAGCTCATTAAGCTCTGCTTCGCGCTCAAGAATACCTGCACCCTGCTCTGACTGCTTAGATACTCGCAACCAGTTTTTACCGAGCCATAAACCATCTTGCGTAATTACGGACTCATCATCTGCAAGCTGACCACGGATACTCATGGCCTGCTCTAATGACTCAGCTACTTTAACTTTACTTAACTGGCCAGCCAGTGCATCAGCACCTTTGATTTTGCTGTGTAACGTATTGGGGTAATTACCGGCAGAAGGATTATCAGCAACAAGAATTAACTTACCGCTGGCAAGCTCGGTCAATGAGTTGGCGAATTCGTGGCTGTCATTGACTACCACCGCTTCAAGATGCTCACCCAAAACAGTTTCAGCTGCCAGCTCCCAACCGGAGTCGACTGAGATGTTTTGCGCCAGACGAGATTTGTTATCCAACCCTTGCTGCTTCAGCCAGTTAACTGACTCTTCGCTTTGTCCGCCTAATGCAGCGCTCTGTAAAGCTTCTAGAGAAATCTTACGCGACTCAAGGCCACGTAACTCTTTACGAGAGGCTTCCAGTTTCTGGTTGTGTTCACGTTGCTGTTGACGAATCTGGTTGATTTGCTCAACCGCGTTGGAAACTTCTTCTTCCAGACGCTCTGATTGTTCTTCTGCAAGACTTAGTTCCTTGGCAATCTCAACCAGATCGTTTTCCATTGGGCTGGATTCCTGCTGATTAATCTCAGCGCGGATATCTTCAAGGCGTTTGGTATAGCGGGCAATATGTGATTCAAGGTGTTGAATACGCGTTTTTTCGACTTCCGTTTTCTGCGCATTGGCGTGAGCCTGCTGATTGAACACGTCCCAGTCCTGCTGCCACAGACGCATATCTTCTTCCATGTCCTGTAGCTGTTGCTGTTGCTCTTCAACCTGTTCTGATTTCAATTCCAAATCCGGCTCAGATTGCAACAACTCAGTCATTAACTCTTCAAGTTTAGACTCATCGAAACGGAGCTGTTCACGCAATTTATCCAGTGAGCTTTGTACCTGCGCCTTGTCTTCCAAAAGTTGTGACTTTTGTTGACGGGCATGCTCAATGGCTTGTTCAAGGCGTGCAATATCAGCGCCAATACCATAGAAACGACCTTGCACTTCACTATGCGCATCAGTCAGTTCGATATGAAGCTCGCGTGATTTTTCGATTTCGCTGTCGGCGTGACGCTGATCGGCAATTTTCGCTTCAACTTCGGTTTCCATTTTTTGGATGGCGTCATCCAAAGCTTCGATTTTGCTGTTGAAGGTCTGCCAGCGAATAGCCGCCAACTGGGCTTTCAGTTCGCGCTCTTCCGCTTTATATTCTTTGTAACGCTCGGCAGAAGTGGCCTGGCGCTTGAGGTGAGACAGTTGCTTACCGAGTTCTTCGCGCAAGTCAGTTAAACGATCCAGATTGTCGCGAGTATGACGAATTCGGTTCTCGGTTTCTTTACGACGTTCTTTGTATTTTGAAATACCGGCGGCTTCTTCAAGGAAAATACGCAACTCATGCGGCTTGGACTCAATCAAGCGTGAGATCATGCCCTGCTCAATAATGGCATAGCTGCGTGGGCCAAGACCGGTGCCGAGGAAAATATCAGTGATATCTTTACGACGACAGCGAGTACCGTTTAAGAAATAGCTCGATTGAGCTTCACGGTTAACCATACGCTTAACGGAAATTTCGTTGTAGTTGGCGAACTCGCCCTGCACAGTGCCGTCAGAGTTATCAAATACCAGTTCAATACTGGCCTGGCCGACCGGTTTACGTCCCGTAGAGCCGTTGAAAATAACGTCTGTCATCGCATCACCACGAAGATTCTTCGCCGATGACTCCCCCATTACCCAACGCACCGCGTCAATAAGGTTTGACTTACCACAACCATTAGGCCCGACAATCGCGGTCAAGTTACTTGGTAAGGATACCGTGGTTGGATCTACGAATGATTTAAAACCTGCTAATTTAATTTGTTTTAATCGCATCTATTATTCGTCTATTTTTTAGTCAATCACCCAGTTTCCCGAGCGTCATTATCATTTATCAGAAAGGCCCTGTTACATTTGCAGGGTTATAATCTAAAGCGTTTAAGTGTAAATTATTTTAATCCAATAAGCACACAGTAAAAGTAAAAAAATCGACATGGCACAAAACACATTTCATGGTGCGCACTATCTCGCCGACGGATTCCGCATGTTAACGCAAAAAGGCATCAAGCGGTATGTCTTAATTCCTTTAGTGATCAATTTAATTTTGCTCACTACTGCATTGATTTTATTGATATCTCAGGTTTCCGCCTGGTCGCAATGGATTGAGCAGACGATTGCCAACTGGGGCGCCTGGGAATGGCTGGGAACAGCTCTTGCCTGGCTGATGTGGCCGGTAGTCATTCTGGGTGGAATTTTGTTCGTTTTCTTCTTCTTTGCAATGCTCGCGAACTGGATTGCCGCACCATTCAACGGGCTACTGGCAGAAGCAGTTGAAAACAAGCTCCACGCTGACGCTGGTTACGAAGAAAATGTACTGCCGGATCAAGGCTTCTGGACTCTGGTCAAAGATATTCCAAGACTGTTCGGACGTGAATGGACCAAGCTTAAATACTACATCCCCAGAGCTATGCTTTGCCTGCTGATCTTTTTTGTTCCACTTCTTGGCGCACTCATCTTTCCTGTCATCTGGTTTATTTTCAACGCCTGGATGATGTCGGTGCAATACGTTGACTACCCGATGGACAATCACAAGGTGCCCTTTCCAGAGATGCTAAAAGCTTTACAGCAAAGACGTGGCGGTACTTTTGGCTTTGGTGCCATGGTTATGTTGATGACAATGATTCCTTTTATTAACCTTTTGGTCATGCCGGCCGCGGTCTGTGGTGCAACTAAGATGTGGTATGAGCATTACCGCAACGATACGTTGGGCGGTCAATCTCTACAATAATCCCACCAATAAAAAACGCGCCACATGATGCGGCGCGTTTGCGGGTTGTGGCTAGGAGACTGCCACTTGGGGGTTAAGAACCCGTTCTACTCTCCTTCCCAGTTATTGAGCTTGTGGCTCAGTTTCGATGATTAAGCAGGCGGTAGCACCTACGAAACTACCTTGTCCGTCGTCAGTTTTGATAAAGACACTTAAGCTATCAAAATCACTGAGCACACCCGCAGCAATACCGCTACAAACAGTTCTATTTTCAGTCGGATCGCTTGGTACCAAGTCACAACTACCTAAAGGCTGACCAAACTGAGTCGGACCATCATGGTATACCCAGGCTTTACCAGAGCGAGCTGTGTTACCTTGTGCTGCTTTAACAACGAATTGTTGAACAATAGCACCTTCAAGGAATGGAACTACCACACCTACTTCCACATGGTGACCACCTTGTTGGCCAAGTCCCATGTATTTACCTTGCGAGCCAATTGTCTGGTCAGTCGCGAAGCATAGTAGGTTTGAACCACCACCAGCTGGTCCAGTTTCACCTTGAGGACCTTGAGGACCCATTGGGCCGATTGCACCTGTGTCGCCAGTGTCACCTTTCTCACCCTGTGGACCTTGTGGTCCCTGTGGACCCATTGGACCTGATGGACCTTGAGGGCCGGTAGCACCGGTATCACCCTGAGGGCCTTGCAGACCTTGTGGACCCATTGGGCCTGTGGCACCAGTATCACCGGTATCACCTTTAGGACCTTGTGGACCTGTAGCGCCGGTATCACCCTGTGGACCTTGCGGACCCATTGGGCCTGTGGCACCGGTATCACCCTGTGGACCTTGCGGACCCATTGGGCCTGTAGCGCCAGTATCACCCTGTGGACCTTGCGGACCCATTGGGCCTGTAGCGCCGGTATCACCCTGTGGACCTTGCGGACCCATTGGGCCTGTGGCACCAGTATCGCCAGTGTCACCTTTCGGACCTTGTGGGCCTGTTGCACCAGTATCGCCAGTGTCACCTTTTGGACCTTGTGGGCCTGTGGCACCGGTATCGCCAGTGTCACCTTTCGGACCTTGTGGGCCTGTTGCACCGGTATCGCCAGTGTCACCTTTCGGACCTTGTGGACCTGTGGCACCAGTTTCACCCTGTGGACCTGCTGGACCAGTGTCACCTTGCGGACCTGCTGGACCGGTGTCACCAGTATCACCTTTTGGACCTTGTGGACCTGCGGCTCCAGTTTCACCTTGAGGGCCTGCTGGACCTGTGTCACCAGTGTCACCTTTTGGACCTTGTGGACCTGTGGCACCAGTTTCACCTTGAGGACCTGCGGGGCCGGTGTCACCTTGTGGACCTGCTGGGCCGGTGTCGCCTTGAGGGCCTGCTGGACCGGTGTCACCCTGTGGACCTGCTGGACCGGTTTCACCTTGAGGGCCTGCTGGACCGGTGTCACCTTGAGGTCCTGCTGGACCGGTGTCACCCTGTGGACCTGCTGGACCGGTTTCACCTTGAGGGCCTGCTGGACCGGTATCACCTTGGGGACCTGCTGGGCCTGTGTCACCGGGATCGCCTTTCTCACCTTGAGGGCCTTGTGGACCGACTCCGCCAAGAGTCAAATCATATAAGTCAATTTGCTGACTTGGACCGCCGGCTTCGCCAACAAAGTCAACCAATACAAAGCTACCAAATACGTCACCAATAAATAATGGCTGCGAGCAAGATGTATGTAAGCCAATTGACTGACTTAACCCATTTTCACTAAAATCCAGATTAAGTTCATTACCCCAAGTGTTACCCTTAGTGCTACTTGCAGCAGTAAATGTGACATCTTCACCAGGGTAGATCATGGAAGGGAAACTCCACTTATCAGCATCTCTTCCTGATGTACTGATAGAAGTCGCTCCCAAAGCACCAGTCATATCACCTGAACATGTCGCACCCTGTGCATTCAGGCCACTACAGTCGGTTGGAACATAATTGAAAGTCAGTGCTGAAGGTTTTTCACCACAAACATCGATACCGCCTTCAACCACTATCTTCAATAGGTAATCACCGGAAGGTACTGCGGGCGAACCATTGTTAACATAGGGCAAGTCGACCACCATACATTGGAAATCAGTTGGATCAAGTGGTGGCGCCGGGTTGAATGCCATAGCGTCACAAGCTGACTGATCGGCACTGATCACCAAAGGGTTGGGGTGTGTTCCGAAATAGACTTGTGGGTCATCAAAGCCAGAGCCCCAAATCACCAAGTTTGACGGTGACTCATAGGGATAAGGTTGCACCTCATGAATTTTCGGAGCTGCAAAGCTTAGTTGAGCTGACACTAGTAAACTTAGACCCACTAAGGGTATACCCAGTGCCTTAAGATTAGTGTTCATGAATTTTCCCTCCATTGAACATCCATTGTTGAATAACCTCCCAAAACCCAACTAATCAACAAGCGGTTGCTTATCAATCAGGAGTTTTAAGAACTCAGTGAACCCAAAGTGAGTAAATCGTCTTCGAATACCAAGAGTTGACGTACTTGAGAATTTAAGGCGGTGTTACAAATTTAGGACTCTGACATGCAATATATTTAGCATTTTAAGAATTGTCGAATGTCCGAATTTGTTACAAGAAAATGCGCTTAGCAGCGCTAATTTGTTAAAATTTTTGACTGCTATCAATAGCTTTTTACAGGCTGTTTATTAGCTTTGGATTATGATTCGATGAGAGAGTTTCTGATGATGCAAGTTTGCATTAACTCATTGTTTTAATGACTTATTCTGAAAGTTTACATATCTGATCAGAAGCCTCTCTTTCTGATCCTTAGAAGGCGGCTTAAACTCTTGCTGGGGTTCTTATCTGTCAAAGATCAATACAGTGAATTAGCTCATATTTTGAGAAATACCCCAGCAAATTTTACATTTAGTTTTTAACCCTTCGCAGAAAACCTTTTACAGTGACCAATATGAGCTGAGGAATCTCTAAGACTGGAAATAAACAAGTTCCCCTTGCGTTGAAATGCATAAGAGCTTGTGCATTTAGAAGCAAGCTCCTATACAATCGGGCTATTGGAAAAAAGATACTAACACTTTGAAAAACATACTCGTTGTAGACGACAGTAAATTTTTCTGCGCATTGATTGAAAAGAAGATCACAGAAAGCCTGGATTATCAGGTGATGTCTGTTGGTACCTATGCAAGTGCGGAAGCTTTACTGGATGTCCTTGATATTGAACAAATCGATGCCTGCCTGGTAGATTTTCGTTTGCCCGATGCACCGGACGGTGAAATTGTCCAGTTACTGGCCAAAAAGCGCATCCCGACCATTGTTTTAATTAGCGATATCACTGCCGAGATCCGAAACTTTATCTGGAAATTCCGTATTGTTGACTATGTAATTAAAAGCGACAATTATGTCACCGAATACATTATTGAAACTCTGCAACGACTGCAAATAAACCCCAGTGTTAAAATTGCGCTGGCTGACGACTCTAAAACCAGTCTTCGCATCATGAGCACCCTGCTCAGCGTTCATAAGTACCAAACCCTACAGTTTAACGACCCCTTAGCGCTTATCGAGCACCTAAAACAGCATAGAGATATTAAGCTAGTCATTACCGATTATGATATGCCGGCCATGAATGGTTACGATTTAACCAAAAATATCCGTCGTCTCTATAGCAAGCAGGAACTGGCCATTATCGGTATGTCCGCCCGCGATGATGTGCTCATGTCCGCTAACTTCCTGAAATATGGCGCTGATGACTTCATTATTAAACAGTCATTCTTGGCGGAAGAGTTTTATTTAAGGGTTGCGGTCAATACCAGCCGAGTCATTGAATATGAAAAATTGACGACGGCAGCGACCAAAGACTACCTAACCGGCCTCAATAACAGACGTCATTTCTATGAGCTGGTTGAAGTCATGCACAACTCTGCGGTTCGCCATTCAACTCCGATAGCCTGTGCCTTGGTAGATATAGACCATTTTAAACAGGTGAATGACACCTATGGCCACCAGGTCGGTGATGCAGTGCTTACAAAAGTTGCCGAAGTGCTACAAAGCTCAGTACGTAAGTCTGACGTTGTTGCCCGCTTTGGCGGCGAAGAGTTCTGTATGTACATGGTCGGGATTAACCGTGAAAACTCTGAAATATTCTTCGACAAGCTACTGAAGAGAATTGAAGGAACGGTTATTGATGTGGATGGCCTGGAAATTAGCGTTACCGTCAGCATCGGTGTCAATATTAATCATCACCATGTGCTAGACAGCATGATCGAAATTGCCGACAAATGCCTGTATGAAGCAAAGGAAACCGGCCGTAACAAAGTGGTCATCACCCCTGAAGAACCAGGCAAAGCCTGATCCACAGAAACAGCTTATTAAGCCTAGTAATAGGTTTTCTCCAGATCGTCAAGATGCTTTTGCAGGCGCTTAGCTGAGATGGGGAAACGTGTTTTTTGACCCTGAGCAAACAAGGATATTCTGAACTCCTCCAACATCCAGTTAAACTCATCCACTTCAAAAGCTGGAATGGCCTTGTCTTCAGCAAGACTCTTACGCACATCAACCCAGTCAGAAATCACGATCAATGATTCAGCCTCTTTGAGAGGATTTAGTTTAGCTCGTTCAATGCGCTTCTCGATAGCCGATAAATAACGCTTAAAATCTTTCATTCTTTCTGCACCAAACCTGAAACAAAAACCTGGCTGGAATAAGTAATCACATTGACTGATGATATCTTTTCGGGTGGAAGCCAGGGTTTTTCCCATGCTTTTAGCATCAGCCAAAACGCTGGCACGCAATTGCAGAACCTGCACCAAATCATCAAGCAGCTCGGTTGTTGCTGGCACTAATTCTTTTTCGGATTTCTGCACCAGAGCGTCATACTGACGCTTATCATAAGGAATATTCTGTTCAACCAATGCTCTTAAACAGGCCATTGCCGCATCATCAATAAGCTCATCCACACTTCCTAATGTACTGACCGATAGCGTCAACTTTTGTTTGTTGTGATACTTCTTTTTCAAGTAGCCGAGCAATGAGGCTTTTTCCAATGCTAATAATCGGCAAACGCCCCGAACATGAACATTTTCTGCCTGACGCTGATTAACTACGGCCAGAATACGCACCTTGTCACCACCGTCTTCTAAGGCGTAGGTCACCGGAATCTTTGTGCCAGCCTCTTCTAACATCCCATCTTTCTGGTAAGACTCAGGCCAGCCGGTAAAGGTCTGCTCTTTCTTCTTCTGGCTTTGTTTAGTTTTAACCTTAACTTGTTTCAACTCCTGTGACTGCTCAAGAGTTCTGCTGCTTGTGAGCACCTTGCCTTTATCATCCACAATCTCGAAGCGCATTAAATAATGCTCTGGCAAACTCAGTTCTTGCCATACCTCTTTAGGCAGAATTACACCGGTCATTTTAAATAAGTGCTTAGTGATAATATCAATCAGGCTGCCCTGCTGTTCGAGCACCTGCTCGTAGCAGGCCTGGGCAAACTGCGGAATCGGCACAAAGTTTTTACGGAAACGCTTTGGCAAAGAACGCAACATGAATTCAATTTTTTCTTCCAGTAATCCCGGAACCAGGCGCTCAAAATCAGAGTCCTTAAACTGCTGACTTAAGGACTGCGGAATTTTAACGGTTACACCATCCTGCGGATGACCTGGCTCAAAATGATAAGACAAAGGAAGCTCAATTGACTTAACCTTAATGGTTTCAGGGTAAAGGTTGGCGTCCTGCTCTTCTGCCTTGAATAAAACATCTTTATTCAAAGTTAACTGCTGGTTGTTCTGCTTGCTATTTTTCTTGAGCCATTGATTAAGCTGTTTTGCATTACAGATATGTTCAGGCAGGCGCTTATCAAACCAGGCAACCAGATCACGCTCATCAGCACGCATATCAGCCTGTCTGGCTTTAGCTACTTCTTGTTCAACCTCCAACCACAGTTGCTCATTGGCTTGCTGAAAGGAATGTCTTGGCTCCAGTTCCCTGCGAACCAGTCCATGTAAAATAAACAATTCTCGGCACAGCTCAGGCTCAATCGAGGAGTAATCCACCGTTCGATTAGAAACAATCTTTAAACCCAGTAGAGTTTGCTGCAATGAAGCCACTACTGCGCCACGCCTTTTCTCCCAGTGAGCATCATAATAATGACTCTTGATTAAATGCTTGCCGATGGTCTCAATCCATGGCGTTTCAATCATGGCTGTTAAGCGCGCATAGTTCTGCGTAGTTTCCACAATCTCAAAAGCCATCACCCACGGCGGCTGCTTTTTAAAGTTTGCAGACTGTGGATGAATCATGAAGCGGGTCTGGCGCGTACCAAGATAGCCCTTCTCAATATCCTTTTGCCCGATAAAGCTCAGCAAGCCGGTTAACAAAATCGAATGAAGTTTGGCGTAATAAACCTTGTCTTCTGGATTAATTGGCTCTGACTGTTTTTGTGTCTGATGATGTTCAGACTTGACTAAACTCTTCAATTGGCGATATGTACTACGCCATTCACGATAAGCATTGAAGTTAATCAATTCTTCCTGACAGTAGCGACGAAATTGGCTGTTTGATAAGTCTTCCTGCTGTTTATGCAGGTGATCCCACAAATTAACAATCGCGATAAAGTCCGATTGTGGGTGTTTGTACTTGGCATGTTTCTGTTGCGCCAGCTCTCTTTTCTCAAAAGGCCACTCCCTGGGATCTTTAACCGACAAAAATGCTGCCAAAATTAAGGCTTCACGAATACAGGATTCGTCTTCTGCTGCGAGCAAGATACGAGCCAATCGCGGCTCAATCGGCAGGCGCGCCATCTTGCGGCCAATCGCTGTCAGTTGCTTGCTATCATCCACTGCCTGCAACTCAGACAGCAGATTCAAACCATCACTAATTTGCTTTGGCGCAGGCTCATCAATAAACGGAAAAGCCTCAATGTCACCCAACCCCAATTGCTTCATTTGTAAAATAACGGCAGCCAGATTGGTGCGCAGAATTTCTGCGTCGGTAAACTCAGGACGGTTTAAGAAATCTTCCTCTTCATACAGGCGAATACAGACACCATCAGCGACACGACCACAACGTCCTTTCCGCTGGTTAGCGCTGGCCTGCGAAATTTTCTCAATCGGCAAACGCTGAATTTTATTGCGCACCGAATAGCGACTGATTCGTGCAAAACCGGGATCAATCACAAATCGAATGCCAGGTACTGTGACCGAGGTTTCTGCTACGTTGGTCGAAAGGATTATGCGCCGTTTACCACCTGAGGGGTGAAAAATCTTTTCCTGCTCACGCATGGATAACCGCGCATAGAGCGGTAACACTTCACAGCCTTGAAAGCGTTCTTTGCGTAAAAACTTGGCCGTTTCCCGAATTTCAGCTTCGCCTGACAGGAATATCAATATATCGCCTGGAGCATAATTAATAAGCTCATCAACTGCATGTCCAATGCGCTCAACTTGCGGGCTTGGATTTTCCTCGTCATCAGGTCGATACCAGACATCAACCGGATAGGTCCTTCCGCTAATTTCAAGAATCGGTGCAGGCTTGCCATCAATCGCAAAGTGCTTGGAAAAACGCTCAACATCAATGGTTGCAGAAGTAATGATGACTTTAAGATCGGGGCGCTTGGGAAGAATGTTTTTGATGTAACCCAACAAGAAGTCGATGTTTAGACTGCGCTCGTGAGCCTCATCAATGATCAAGGTGTCGTATTGACGCAGCAAGGGATCATGAGTGATTTCATTAAGCAAAATACCGTCGGTCATGACGCGCACTGGCGTCACAGGGTTAGACTGATCATTAAAACGAATGCTGTAGCCAACGATTTCGCCCAACTCGGTTTTTAATTCTTCAGCAATCCGGCGTGCGACACTGGTAGCCGCGACTCGCCTCGGTTGCGTATGACCAATCTTGCCATAAACGCCTAAACCAAGCTGCAAACAGATTTTCGGTAATTGTGTGGTTTTACCCGAGCCAGTTTCACCAGCAATGACAACCACCTGATTCTCTTCGATCGCTTTTCGCACATCGTCTCTGGCCTGACAAACCGGCAAGGCCAAATCAAACTCAATATCTGATGGAATCAGCTTTTTCCGCTGCTCCACCACATCAATAGAGTCATTCAGAATCTTTTGTGCTTTTGAGATGAGCTTACTAACAGGCTGATTGTTCTTTTGGCGCTTTGTGATGATGGATTTCAGCTTAGTCAGTTCAAACTGATCCATAAGCTGACACTGAGTTAACTGCTCAGAAGGAAGGTTCAGGATATCGGTGTTTTTCTTATTCGGCTCGGAGGCTTGTTTGGACATAAACGACAATAAAGGCTCAAAAAACAATCATGGCTTAAACAAACAGGCTCCTGCCAATGACCGATTTTTACCGCTTACTGACAGGAGCTTGTAATACGATTGCTGTATTGTCGCTTAATTTAGAGACTATGACAATTTCCAGAACTCGTGCGGTGCGCGAACTTCACCAAGATATTTTGCAACTGGCTTGTAGAAGTCTTTGTCTTCCCAGTAGCCGGTATGACAGGCAGGATTCCAAGAAGTCGCTGCACTGCCCACATTGATCTCAATATCTTCATCAACTGCCTGATTGTAATCTTCGCTGACATTTTTCAACGGATAAGCCACCACATCATCTTTATCGTAGAAATTAAGCCACTTAACGCGATCCTGCAACCCTTCTTCCAACGCCTTACCTACTTTTGGCATTGGACCATGGAAATCATCATGATGGGCAGAGTAAACACCGAGTGGACTGGCAAAAGTTATGATACCCGCTAGAGTCTGAAAGCTTTCAAAAGGAGTCAGGTTGGCTCCATTACCAGCCAAGTCATGGATATAATCTGACATAATCACTGAACCGAACGAATGGGCCATTAAGACCATAGGCGTCGAATCCGTATCCACATGACGATGGGTAGCAAACTTGGCGAGACTTTCTTTGATTCGGCCATGAATCGCTTCATAAAGACCGCTATCGCTACCTTTACGATAACTTAACCCCAGGCGCATAAAGTCTACGAACATATTGCGAACGCCCTTATAAGTCAGCTCATCGCGATAATCCAGCTGCTTGAGTAGCTCGCCATGTTCGTCTTTGACCAGGTCACCCCAGTAGATTTCATGGAATAACAGGTCGTCTTCCATACGATTCTCAGGATCACCCTTGAGGTATTCCTGAACAATTCGGTGTTTTAGCTCAACAGAGAAAAATTCCTTCTCAGAACCAATGCCGTGAATAATAGCTACAGCTAAACGCTTCATTTCCCGCTCCTCAATTTATCTTTATATTTTGTTCACGCCTATCTTGTTACAACTGCTCTTTGAGTTCAAGCAGTTACAAACTTTGAAACAAAAAAATCACTCTAGCAAAACTGGTACGATGTGTTATTCTAGGGTGATAAGTTGTTCACACATTCTTTATTGATAGATATCCATAAAAGGTAGGTTATTCCATGAATTTGCTTATCCTCACAATCGTTCTACTGGTAGCTCTCGGTATCGCGCTGTACCACCGATTGAGCCTGCTGGTAACGACTTTGGCACTGGCTGCTATTTTAGTGCTTTACAGCCTTCAAGTGTCTATTCCTTATGTTCATTGGGTGATATTTCTAGCTATCGCTATCCCTTTGAACTTAAAGCCAGTTCGTAAAATCATTTCCAGTAAGCTACTTAAAGTATTTAAAGGCATCATGCCGACTATTTCCGACACAGAACAGGAAGCGCTGGACGCTGGTACTGTCTGGTGGGAAGCGGAAGTATTTGGTGGCAAGCCAAACTGGAAGCGCCTGCATGATGTGCCACCAGCAAAGCTTACTGAAGAGGAGCAAGCCTTCCTTGATGGGCCAGTTGAAGAACTGTGTAAGATGATTGATGACTGGACTATCTCGGAATATGACCGCGATATGCCGCCTAAAATGTGGGAATACATCAAAAAGAACGGCTTCTTCAGCTTTATCATCCCTAAAGAATATGGCGGTTTGGGTTTTTCATCCTATGCCCAGTCTCAAGTCCTGACCAAAATCAACTCCTGTAGTGCCACTGTAGGCAGTATCGTGTCAGTGCCAAACTCGCTCGGCCCTGCTGAATTATTACTTCACTACGGCACCGAAGAGCAAAAGAAACACTACCTGCCACGCCTTGCTTCCGGTGAGGAAGTTCCCTGCTTTGCGCTAACAGCTGTTGAAGCTGGCTCAGATGCGGGCGGCATTCCGGATAAAGGTATCATCTGTAAAGGCGAATGGAACGGCGAAGAAGTATTAGGTATGCGCCTGACTTGGAACAAGCGTTACATCACGCTTGCACCAGTCGCTACCCTGCTCGGCCTGGCCTTTAAACTCTATGATCCTGATGGCTTGCTTGGTGATAAAGAAGATTTAGGCATCACCTGTGCCCTGATCCCAACTGACACGCCCGGAGTTAACTTCGGTCGTCGTCATCACCCAATCAGCACTCCATTCCAGAATGGCCCTACAACTGGTAAAGATGTGTTCGTGCCGCTAGATTATATTATCGGTGGAGCGAAGAACGCGGGTATCGGTTGGCGTATGCTGGTTGACTGTCTTTCTGCAGGTCGTGCTATTTCCTTACCATCAGGCGCAACCGGAGGCTCGAAAGCAGTTGCGTACACCACTGGTGCCTATGCTCGAATCCGTAAACAGTTCAAAGTCCCTGTGGGCTACATGGAAGGCGTTATGGAAGCATTGGCCAGAATCGCGGGTAAAACTTATCTGATTGATGCAGTACGTACCTTTACTGCTGCAGGCATCGATACCGGTGAAAAACCATCAGTAGCATCCGCCATCGTCAAATACCATACCACCAATATGTCGCGTGAGATCGCTACTGACGGTATGGATGTTCATGGTGGTAAAGCAATCATTATGGGCCCAAAAAACTACATGGCTAAGGCTTATCAAAGCGCTCCAATTTCCATTACAGTTGAAGGGGCTAACATTCTGACACGTAGCTTGATTATTTATGGTCAGGGTTCAATTCGTTGCCATCCTTACGTACTCAAGGAAATTGCCGCCACACAGAATCCAGACACCAAACAGGCCGTAAAAGATTTTGATAAGGCATTATTTGGTCACTTAGGTTTTGCAGCCAGTAACAAGATTCGTACCTTCTGGTTAGGCTTAACTAGCAGTCGCATGGTCTTTAAACCAAAATCTGACTTTACCGGTCGTTACTATCAACATCTAACACGCTTCTCGAGCACCCTAGCGTTTCTATCTGACGTCACCATGGGTGTGCTAGGTGGCGAGCTTAAGCGTCGAGAAATGATCTCGGGCCGTCTTGGCGACATGTTGAGTTATATGTACATTGCTTCATCTGTACTCAAATTCTATGACGATAAAGGTCGACCAGAGCACGACCGAGACATCGTTAAGTGGGCACTGGATTTCTGTATGTATCAGACCCAGATGGCAGCTGATGGAGTTCTTCGTAACTTCCCTATCGGATGGTTAGGCAAGGCACTAAGATTAGTGGTCTTCCCACTGGGTATGCCTGTTTCAGCACCTTCTGATAAGTTGCAGCGTAAAGTGGCTCGTCAATTACAAGAGCCAGGTGCAATGCGTGAAGAACTAACCCACGGCATGTTTAAAACTGCTGCCGAGTTCAACAATGCTGCTGAAGTTGATCGTGCTTTACGTCTTCAGTTAAAAATTGAACCACTGGTCAAGAAAGTAGCCAGTACTTTAGGCGTCAAACCTGATAATCACGAAGTAGTCATCTACGCTGAGCAAGCTAAGAATGACGGCATCATCACTCAAGATGAATACGACCTGATCATTGAAGCTGAAAAAGCTCGTCTTGATATCGTAAACGTTGATGACTTTGCCCCAGAAGAAATGGTGCATAAAAAAGTTTAAACATGTAACGCCCCTTGTAACAAGCAACACCCCTCAAAAGGCGTCCGATTGGGCGCCTTTTTTTTATACATCAAGACCTTGGGAATAAATAATTACCTATTAGGAGCAATTCAATGTGCCTGCCCTTAAATATAATGGGATGTATAAAAGTTTCGAGCAGGGACATAGGCCCGCCCCTACCAAGAAAAGGGCTATATAATAAACACCGTCATCCCGCTACTTGATAGCGGGACCCAGTGACTTTATCAAAAGAATTAATAGGCAGACACACAGGCCTGTCGCTACCAGTTGTTACAAATTTAGTAACAACTCACATTTGCATTAAACCGCAAAAAAGGCCACACTGATTGCGCTTAAATTTTGAGGGGCATCTTTATATGAAGTTTATTGTCAGTTTATTACTAGCAGGATTTTCGTTAACTTTACATGCGCAGGACGCCCAACAGATTATCGCCGAAAAGGCCGATACCATTGAGCCAAAAGTCATAGAATGGCGTCGCCATCTTCACCAGAATCCAGAGCTTAGTAATCGCGAGTTCGAAACCAGCAAGTACATTGAAAAGCATTTACGTGAGCTAGGTCTTGAGATTGAAACAGGTGTCGCGCATACCGGAATTGTTGCTGTACTTAAAGGTGGCAAGCCTGGTCCTGTTGTAGCATTACGTGCTGATATGGATGCTCTGCCTATCAAAGAGCGCAACGATCTTCCCTTCAAATCTACTGCTATTGGCGAATACCTTGGGAAAGAGGTACCGGTCATGCACGCCTGTGGTCACGATACCCACGTAGCTATGTTAATGGGCGTTGCTGAAATTTTAACCAGCATGAAAGATGAGCTTCCGGGAACCGTTAAATTTTTATTCCAGCCAGCCGAAGAAGGCTCCCCTCCTGGTGAAGAAGGCGGTGCTGAACTGATGGTTAAAGAAGGTGCTCTAAAAAATCCTGACGTTGATGTGGTCTTTGGACTACATATCTGGGCAGGTATAAATGTTGGTGAAATTGGCATCAAGTCAGAAGGCCTGATGGCCAGCGTCGATGACTTTAAAATCACCATCAAAGGTAAAGGTGCACACGGTTCAACGCCATGGCTTTCAGTTGATCCTGTAGTAACCTCCGCACAAATCGTTAACAGTTTGCAGACTATCGTTAGTCGCAGCATGCCGCTGACTCAACAAGCATCAGTGGTCAGTGTTGGTGCAATTCATGGCGGTGTTCGTTCAAATATCATTCCTGAAGAAGTAGAAATGCTTGGTACAATCCGCGCATTGGATGAAGAGGACCGAAAAAATATCGCAAAGCAGGTGAAAGAAAAAGCTGAGTTGATTGCTAAGAGCATGGGCGCAACGGCTGTCGTTGAACTGCCCTACTCTAGTTCGCTACCAGTAACTTATAACGATCCAGAACTAACGGCCAAAATGATGCCTACACTCGAAAACGTTATTGGCAAAGACAGTATTCATATTGTTAATCCAGTAACTGGGGCTGAAGACTTTTCTATCTTCGCTAACGAAGTTCCTGGTATGTTCTTCTTCCTTGGCGGCAAACCGATTGACACACCACTGAGCGAAGTTGGTCCACACCATACCGCTGATTTCTATGTGGATGAAGCCGGAATGAAAACAGGTGTTAAAGCCTTATCACAGTTAGCAATTGATTACTTGAACAAGTTTCAAGACGGACATTAACAGTTAGTCTTTTAATTAAAAAAGGTGCGTTTCTACGCTAATACCGATCAGTTAAACCTTATATTCTGTCATCCCGCGGCTTGACCGCGGGATCCAGTGACTTTTTATCACATGCAGTATGTTGAAAAATTTTCGGTTGAATTTACAAAGAAAGGAAACTCAGGATCTACTCTTAGCTCTTCTCGTTCCCCATATACCAGAGCTCACCAATAATTCTATACAAGGCTTTCATCGCTTCTAGCTTTTCCAAGTCCACCATCATCTGCGACTGCCTATGATACTCTTCGACTAGCTCTTGCTCCTGACGCTCGGAAAGCTCAAAGTTGCAGATAATTCCCGCCAGTTCAAACAATGGATCGCTTAAAGCAGCATACTCCCAGTCAACCAAAAAAAGCTGATGTCCAGACAGCAGGTTGCCCGGAGAGATGTCATTATGACAACAATGGGATGCCTCGAAAGAATCTACTAACTTCTGCCCTTGTTCATACAACACTTCTGAGCGGAAAGGATCGGCGGTTTTATTAGCTCTTGCAATTTCATAATATTTCGCAAGATGCGTTTTCATATCAAGCTCAGGCAGCGACAACTCAGAATGATGCAGCTCACTTAATAAACGACTTAACTCAGCAATCAAATCTCGAGTATTAAAATGTTGATTCACGGTTGGGCTGGCATAAAGCCAAATCGACACACGAATTTCTTCATTATCCAGTAGACACTTAGGAAGCCACTTTGAAAGCGCAGGATTTTCGCTGACCAGTCGAGTCTGTGACCGATAATGACTACCAGGAAGCTGATCAACTTTTGCCTGATCGACCAGTTGAACAAAGTAATCTTGGAAAGTAAGACTTAATTTAAAATTAGAATTGGTATCGCCCTGACGCAATAATTGCCAATTAGCTTGGTTTGCACACTGAGCAACAGTATCCGGCTGCAGTTTGTTTAATAACTCAACCAATTGCTGCCAGCAGCTATTTGAGTATTGCCACCACTCAGGCGGATTTCTGTTGTGCATAATGCTTCTTCCACTCCAGCCAGCCGACAATGGCCATGACTGTATAAGCTATAAACAAGATTGCAGTTATCAGCAAACCTTTTTCCCAATATAAAAACACTGACACAAAGTCGATCACAACCCAGTACAACCAGTTTTCCAGCACCTTCTGCGCTAATAGATACGTCGTAAACACTGCAAACCAGGTTGTGAATGAGTCAACATAGGCAAAATCTTGAGTCGTGTAGTTATCGAGCAAATAACCACTGATTAAGACAATGATAGATAGTCCAACTATCCAAACCAAATGCGTTTGAATTGACCAACGACTGATGGACTTCTCGTTCCCTCGTTTACCGGTAAAGCGCCATTGATAGAAGCCGTAAACCGCCATCAACAAATAATAAACGTTAAGCAGTGACTCCATGAACAAATTCACGTCATAGAATAATGCCGTGTAAATCGCCGTACTAAAAAAAGCAGCAACCCAGCACCAGATATTTTCTTTAATCGCTAAAAGAATATACGCGATGGCTAAAGCAACCGCCAGCCACTCCCAGTTTGAAGTGGCCGCTACTTGCTGGCCAAAGGTTTCAAAAAAGTCACTCATCTGATTTACTATTCGCTTATCTACTAATCGGGCTTAACATCGCTGTTCAAAAACTTGGCTACAAACACCTGCTTGCCATAAGTTTTAAATGAGTATTCTACGGTTTCATTAACCACCGCCATAACGGATTCAAACTCACCAAAAAGTTGCGTACTCATGGTATTCACTATGGCCTCTACCCGCTTGTCACCCATCAGACGCGCAACGATATCCTGAATGATCGGCAGAAACTCGTCATCCAGCGGATACAAGCTTAATTCAACTGAAATCTTCATTTCATCATTCCCTCAATGCTTAAAAGTTGTAGGCGGCACGAACACCGACGATTCTTGGTGTACCATACTGGAAATAAGGTTCGGTTTCATAAAACTTTCGCGGATCATTACCGAAGCTGCCAAAACCTCGATTAACGACAGTTTCATCCGTCAAGTTACGGCCATAGAGTTCAACGAGCCAATTAGCATCCTCGTAAGTCAACGCCAGATGCCACAACTGATAGTCATCAGCTTTAACCTGATGGCGGTCGGACAAATAGAACTCATCCTTAAATTCAGTCTGCAGATTCAGGCTCCAATATTCATTGAAATAAAAATCAGCGCCAGCAACCCATTGCAGTTCTGGTGAATGCGCCAGTTCGCGACCCGTTAAATCATAAGGTACTGGTGGGTTGGCCGTTAGGTCAGCCAACACATGCGTAAAGCTTTGCAGGTTTTCAAACTCAGTTTTTAATATGCCCACCGAACCATAAAAATGCGCCCATTCCAGCGAACGCCAATTCCACTCAACTTCAGCGCCGTAACTTTTTGCCCCACCAGCATTGATGTTGTAATCGGTAAAATTACAGGGACACTCACCGCCTTCCTGCAAAGTTCGGCCATCAGCCTGCGAGGTTACATAGGACTGTTTGGACTGAATATCATCACGGTTTTGATAGAACAAAGACGCCTGCAAAGTTAATCCAGCATCAGGCCAAAAACCTTTAACCCCTAACTCATGGTTTAGCATGTATTCCGAATCATACTCACGTTGTGACTCCGGCAGTTCCTGTGCCGTATTAAAGCCCCCTGCTTTGTAGCCACGCGACAACAAGGCATACAGCATGGCCTGTTCACTGGCCTGATACTCAAGCGAAGCCTTACCACCCCAGAAATTCTCAGAACGATCATCCGCGAAAGGCTGATTATCAGCATAATCTGCCGACTGGCGTTCGAAACGCGCACCAGTTGCCAAGGTCCAATCATTGTTCAAAGGAATGTCCAGCTGTCCATAGAGTGCAGCGTTGCGGGTATCGTATTGGTTTCTGAAATCTACTGGGTTAAACGTATATTGACGCAACAAATCAACAGATTGATCGCGGAAATAAGCGCCAATAACCCACTGATTTGATGAAGATCGTCTAGATAGTGAATCAGTACTGCCCTGCCCACCAATCAATTTAACGTCTAAGCTCAAGTTTCGATTGTCTCTCAAGAAGCGGTCAAACGACGAATACCACCAATCAAAACCCCAGTCATCACTATCGCACGGCGTGCCTTCACAAATTCCAGTATGACTCCAGTCTTCGTCGTAAGCATAATCAAGCTCGCTGTCAGCAAATGACAAGGTGCTTTGCAGCTTGGTGGAATCCCAGGCCCATTCAGCGATAAAGGAAGCACCAATGGTTTCCTGGCGATCATGGCCTGGCTCATCAGAATAAGTCTGGCGTGTGTTATCAAGACTAAAGGCATCATATCCATTGTCCACATCGACCAGAATCAGATTTGAGGTCAAAGAAAAGTCGTCACTGGATTGATAAACCAAACGAGCCTTCATGCTCGATTCGTCTATATTCTGGGTATCATCACGTCCCAGGAAAACATTATCGGTAAAACCGTCGCTACGGTATTGCCCGACTGCGAAGCGGTAACCCAAAGTATCTGAAAGCTGATCGCTGCTAATCAAAGAAGCACTACGACCGTTATAAGACTCAAAAGAACCTGAAACTTTCAGCAAGTCTTCCTCAGGTGCCGCAGACACTATATTGACCAAACCCGCCAAAGCATTCGCGCCATAGAGGGTACCTTGCGGGCCACGAAGGATCTCAACCTGCTGCGTGTCCAGCATCAAAGCACCACCCGCGATACCCGTCATATCGATACCATCAACAATCACACCCACCGAGTAATTGACGGGCTCAACAAACTCACTACGCTCGCCTACTCCACGGATTTGAATAAATCGACCACGCGAAGCACCCGTTGCGAAATTAACATTTGGCGCTAAATTGAAAACATCAGAAACATGATGAGCATTATTCTTACGTGCCGTCTCACTACCGATCACAGTCACACTCGACGGCAAGGTCAAAGGACTCTCAGTCAGATGCTCAGCGGTAACAATCAGGGTTTCCAGATCTTCATCCAAGAGCTCATCATTCGCCTGCTCTTCAGCAAGGACAGCAAACGACATCATCAACAGACTGGTCAAAAGAAGAGGTTTAAAAGAACGAATAGCGTGTATCAAAAGACAACTCCACATAACAGCATTTCAGCGTTTAAGTGATGGGGTTTTGCGGAGTAACAACAGAAAAGACAGAAAATTGCAGTTAAGCTAACCTGACTTAATCCCTGTCAATGAATGGCTTGAAGTCTAGAAAGGAAAAGCCAGATTCCAAAAAAGCACATTTTCTGAACTCCCTGTCCCTACGCCGGCATAACCCGGATCAGGTTCTAAGGGTCTGGCGCTCAAACAATCACAAACTGCAACTGCAATGAGCCTCATCTCAGGCTAAAAGCCACCCCTCGGGAATGCACAGCATTATACACGCCTTAAAAACAAACAGCGAATGGAAAGATGGGTTGTTATGCAGGTGTTTTGTATGGCCGCAGGGTGTGTCTTGACTCAACGCATTTTATTGAGGTCATTGCATGCCCCCCTTTAAACATTATGAATTATTTATTGCTTTTGTCAGGGTTACTCAGGCCAATCCCTATTAATTCTGGAGTATTACCTTGTGTAAATCGTATACCCCACGGATGGGAGTGACTTTTTGCATCATAATTATATACTTCTATAGACGGCAATACTGACAACGACCAATGTCTACCTAAATTAAAGACAAATGATGCCTGAGATGCAATAGACATCTTTATAAGATTAATATTTGGATTTTGAACTTTCATACGCTTAAAGAACTCAACAATCTCACTTATAAACTTATCTTGGTCGTCTTTATTTTTTAATGAGTCGTAAACAGGGTTATCAATTGTAAATAAAACTCTATCACCATCTTTCATATCATCTGAAATGGAATCAAGGCTAATAGGGACACTGAACCCCATAATACAGTTTACATACTCCTGTTCACCTTCAATACTATCTTCAATAATCAGTTCTAGCTTTGAGCCTTTACTATTTAACGAGTACCATTCTGAGTTATATCTATCATAATCTAAGCAAATGACTTTCTGTCTACTTGACAGGCACTGACCAGCAGCAAATAAAAAAGGAATCGGAGCTAAGCCCGCGTAATAGATTAAAATATCTTCATTATTATGCCCATTAAGAATTGATTCCAGATGATGACTTAAACTTAATAACCTTTGAAGGTTATAAGATAAATCACCCTTTTCTCTTGATGCATAGTTAACGTTATTACAAAGATTGATTCTACTAATTTCTCCAAACCGCATATTTCTTGGTAACGTGTTTTTTGGATTAGTTATGTTCATTCCTTCCATACCTCTATGGTCAATTAGAACAGCATTTAGTTTTTTCGTTATATTGATTGCTCTCCATAAACCTAATGCTAAACCAGGAATTATTAGAATTAGCCCCGTATAGAATGGATGACTTGGGCTTAGCTCAAAATCAACTGGCACTTCAACCCAATCTAAAATAATGGCTAACTTCCAAGCCCCTCCACTAGCCATTAGGAAAACCCCACTACTTATCAAGTACCGTGAAAATTTCATAACAGGCTCTACGTAATGATAGCTAAAGAAAAGCTCTATAATTTTGAGTAACAACCCTTTGTTTTCCTTCATATTTTCATCTCATACTTATTCAATTTGAACTTTTTCGTTGTAAGCCAAATATTAAGTTTGTCTTGTCCAACAATAATGAACAAAAAAAAGTTTGGCTGATTCTTATTAGTTTTTACCACTTTTTCCCAATCGTTTATATCTATAGCGGACGGCAAAGGATCTTTTTCTGGGTGTGTATGCCAAGTGCCTAAAATGAGCCCTACCTCATTAGCTTCTAACCAATAGTCTTGTGCAATAGTCAAATGATCAGGGCTTCTATAAAATCTATATTTAGCGCGCCTATCGTTTTTCTGAGGGAATGTAAATTTATCAATGACGATAGTATTTTTATTCGTGATTTTTCTACCTAGAATCAATCCTCCCGACTCCAAGTCGCTCCCACAAAGTTGGCGAGTACGGATAATTGCTTTTAGCAAATCTTCATCTAGTTCTACTTTAAAACCATTCCTTGATATTATCACTTACTACACACCCGACAACCTTGTTTTAAATGCTCACTAACTAGCCTTTTCTTCGTCTCAAAGTTGTTGTAAAAGTCTGTTACTTTATATTCAGATGGTGATTCATTTTTCCATCCTTTATAAGAAGGCTTCCATTGACTGTTGAGTAAATTATAAATTGCTAGATCCACAGCCATAGTTGCAGTCTTCATAACGCCAACGATTCCATTTGGTACAAATGAGCTTACGCAACCTCCAAGTGTTTTTGTTACAACTTGATTTGATGAAATAAAGCTAGTAACTGAAAAAGGTAAAGTATTGTTATTTTTTTCATACAAGCAACAATACCCACCTAACCCACTTGTACTATACGATATGCAATGTCCGCCAACCCCGCTAGCTTCTTGCCAAACATTAATTATGTTGATACTTATGTCATTAGCTCTCAAAAATTGATTTAACCATAACTCTATATTGGGTTCACCAATTGCAACAATAAGGCAATCCATTTTCCTCAAAACATCAATGTTAACCTTAGCCCAATCCATTATATTCTTTGATATTTTGTTGATTTTCAGGCCTATAAACCTCTCCTTCATATATACTTTCAGTGCTTCCACTTTGCTAACAAAAGGGTTATTCAAATAATAGGAAGGTAAACCATGTCTATAGAGATTATCAGAATCAAAATAATCTTTATCTATTATTGTAAAGTCTTTACAACCCGATTGAGCCAACAATAAAAGTATATGACTGCCAATTGAACCACAACCTAAAAGTCCGATACTAAAATTCTCTAAAGACACCTCATTACCGACTCTCGAATTCAAATAATTTGCATCCATACGTTTGCAGTTAAAACCTTTTGCAAAGCTATTGAATTTAGATGAATTGATTGTAATCCCTATTAAATTATACCCTCCCGATGGTCTTACTGTTCTTAATATAATATAAAGCTCGTTGTTTGCCTTATTTATTAAGTGTCTTATTTCCCTTCTATCTTTTTTTCTCTCCAGTGTCGATTCAAGTACTGTCACAACTTTATCAACTGTGTACTTTTGCCCATAACGTGGCAGTATCACATTTTTATTCGTACATACCATAAGCGACCTATGCACTGTTTTCTTATGATATGGCTTGGAGCCAAAGCCGTCATAATCTAATAAAGAATGATTATCATGGAAGTACAAGAATTTATCCCCTTGATAAAGTCTTAATTTATGCAAACCATTCTCATATGCTTCTGGGTCAAAGTGTAATCTAGAATACTTATACTTATTGTGGTTATAAGATACATAATCTAACCAATAACCTTCTAGCTCGTCCCAAAATTCTTCCTCTCTGGAATTCTCTAATACAGCAATTCCATCTTGAATTACCTGAACTATTATCCTCTCTTTGGCAACTGGTAAGATAACTAATGCTCCATCAGAAATACAAACTACCCCTGACCAATTGACATGAGGCATAATGCTTCTGAATGGTCTTAATAGCTTTAGTTCAGGAAGAGCTACACCATTAATAAAGTCTTGAGTTATCTTTAATTCAAAGCCCCACTCTGTACCTGTACTATCTGTTAGAATTTTTACAGACAATAAGTCATTATTATGCTGTAGCTCAACATTTCTATATCCACTTAGGCCATCACGGATTACTTCTAAGTTCAACATTTATTAAGCGCTAATTCCACTAGCACTGTAAGGTTTCTGCCCTTTATCAGAATTGTCACTCTTATCCGGAATAGGGAAGCCATCTAAATGTTTAGAAAGTAACTTACAAGCTGTATAATTATCATCAGTGTCAATGGCTCCCTGCACATCGTCCCTAAACCTTTCTAGCTTTTCTTTAAACTGGGTCATTTGTATGTCGGTAACTTTTTCGAGAAGATCATTTTCAGGATATACTGGCAACTCAATTGTTAACCTAGTTCCAATAAAGCAATTTAGCATGGAGTTAAGTATTCTTTTTAAAGACTCTAAGTCATTTTCTTCCTGGCTTAATATATCTCTAACTGGCGAAAACCTATGATAGCAAGCAGACGTAAGAGCGATACTTACTACATTTAATCCCCTCAAACGCCCATCTTTCCAACGTTTCAAATACCTTACAACTCGACGATATTGATCTCTTTTCCAGCCTGTTTCATATTTGTCCCTAATCTCAATAATCAAACCCTTTGGGTCTTGCTTGTCCCATTTTTTACTCTCATCACTTGAATTTCTCTTACCGCGTGCTAATTTCAAATAATCAGGATTTATCACTCTATCGAGTCCACCTAACTCATCACTATAAATAGCTAAGTCCACATGGTAGTCATTTTCACCATTTTTTTTATATTGCACTCTTACGCATGGCTCTTTAATTGACACATCTCTGTTAGCATGTTGTAAAGCTCTTTCTACCCTATCCTTTAGTAAAACGGGATCGTTACGATATATATCTAACTCCTCATTATCATTTTTTAATTTAAATATAATTCCGACATCAATATCGTAATCATCCGCTTTATGAAGTGGCTTTACTCCCGTGTGAAGCGCATAACTTCCTTGGTCGAAATTCGACCAAGACAAATTAGGCTCTCCATCTTTCGTCTGTTTATTAATACCTTCTTCTAATGAGCTTAATATTAAGCACTTTTTATCTTGTAGTGTCTGCACTTCATCATAAGTACCTAATCGGATATCGCTATGGAAATTTATAAAGTGATTCTGTATATCAGCCATGACTTTCTCCCTTTAGTGTTAGACCATGTTTTTATACTTCTTAGAAAACAACTTATTATAATAGTGGTAGTTTTGCTCAATGCAATTTATTTGTCAGGAAATTTTACAATCCAATATTTATGATAAAAATGCGACGGTAGCAGTTTTCTGAACTTTTCTACACGACTTCTTTCTCCCCCCAATAAAAGTTATACTTCTGCCAATTTGTTGATTTAGTGGATTTACCCAAGGGTAGGGTCTCCCCCTCAGGGGATTCCTTTAGTCACCCTCTTCACGAGAATGACGAAAAGAAAATAGAATAGATTTACCCAAGGGCATTCCTTTCAATCACCCACATCACGGGAATGAGAAAGATTGAGCAACCGATGAAAAAGAAAAAAGTCTATATCGCTTATACCGGCGGTACGATTGGGATGAAGCCTAGTGATAAGGGTTTTGTGCCGCAGGAGGGTTTTCTGGAGAATACTCTGGCGAGCTTTCATGAGTTTAAGCATCCGGATATGCCGGAGATTACTATTCGTGATTACGCGGAGCCGATTGATTCGGCCAATATGACGCCGGAAGATTGGTATCTGATTGCTCAGGATATTCAGGACAACTATGACGATTATGATGGTTTTGTGGTGTTGCATGGTACCGATACCATGGCGTACACGGCATCGGCTTTGTCGTTCATGCTGGAAGGTTTACAGAAGCCGGTGATTCTGACCGGGTCGCAAATTCCATTGACGCAGTTGCGTACCGACGCGCGCGATAACCTGATTAATGCTGTGTTTCTGGCGGCCAACCACCCTATTCCTGAAGTCTGTCTGTTTTTCCACGATCATTTGCATCGCGGCAATCGTTGTACCAAGACCGATGCCGATGGCTTCGCAGCTTTTACCTCTCCCAATATGCCGCCATTAGCCAGCATCGGCAGCACCATTAAGGTTCGCGAGCATTTGGTGTTTAAACAGAACAAGCCTGAGTTGAATGTGCAGAAGTTCAGTTCACCGAAGATTGCGATCCTGACTTTGTTTCCGGGCATTTCCGCGGATCTGGTTAAGGGCTTTTTAAGCCAGCCTCTGGATGGTGTTGTGTTGCAGTCTTATGGATCCGGCAATGCACCAATTAAGAACCAGACATTGATGGAAGCTATTCGCGAAGCCTGCGACAAGGGTCAGGTTATCGTTAACTGTACTCAGTGCCTGAAAGGCAGCGTCAATATGGCCACCTACGAAACGGGCAAGGTATTGATGGATGCTGGGGTGATTTCCGGTTACGACATGACCACCGAAGCGGCACTGGCGAAGTTGTATTATTTGTTTAGCCGCGGCATGGATACGGCAACCATTCGCGAAAAGATGATGACGAATTTACGGGGTGAATTGACGGTACCGGAGTGATTGGAATCGTTTTTGGTAGGGGCAGGCCAATGTGCCTGCCCTTTTTGTATGTGGGTAAACCATCTAAGAAAAAAGAGCAGATCCTGAATCAAGTTCAGGATGACAAGCCTGTGGGGTTGGTGCTATTCCTTATGCTTGTCATTCAATACGGGGACCAGCGGGAATGCCATTGGTGCACTTCCTGCGGTCGCCCGCGAAGGTGACCGAAGGAAATGCCCTCGGGTGCGGGAATTCACCTCCTACCACAACTCATTCCATAGCTAAAGTTTTCGCCACTCGGCGAGACCCTTATCTTTGCACCACAGGCACTTCCTACGGTCGCTTGTCCAACTAAGAGCCAAGAGCAGATTCCCTAAAGGGATTCCCTTCGGTCGCCTGATTTCTAGTTCAGGCAGGCAATTCTCCCCGAATTGCCACTGCATTCCCCACATCCTTGTGGGTCAGATGACAAGACTTCAGGTAAGGAGCCATTCCTTCAGGGTCGTCATACCGCGGCTAGACCGCGGTATCCAGTGACTTTTAATTTTGTTTATTCGGTGGGCCAAGGAACACCCTACGAGAGAGATGTTTTGTTGGGATTCACTCTGTTGATCCTGCCCTAAGGGTACATCACCAGCCTACAGGGCGAGCGCAGCTCGCCCCTTCAAGAAAAATGATAATACCAATCCCTACAAATACTCTTTCAAATACTCGTAGTTCGGCGTTAATTGACCTTTGTAGACGATGACTGCATCGGCGAGGTCTTTGGGCAAGCCGCATTCTGCGAATGGTTTGCTTAGGTCCATTGTCATGATTTGCGGTGCGTAGGTGGTTAATGCTTTGGAGAAGTCGTTGGAGGCGTCGATTGGCAACTCGCACGGCAAGTTGTCGATAGACATGACGGTAACGCCGTTCCAGCTGATGCCGTCTTGGCTTTCGCCTGTGTCGACATTATAGGTGAAAGCTGGGGTGTCGCTGTCGGATGCTTTGGTTGTGCATTCGAGGCTGCCGTTAATGTCGCAGCTGATGTCGCCGATGACTAGTGGCAGTTTGTCTTTGTTTTGCTGCATGCGTTCTTTAGTCAGGTGTTTCGGGTACATCTCTTCCCAGTATGGGGTTTGCAGCAGGATGTTGAATTTACCGAGCACTTTGTCGAAAGTGCTTTCGTAAAGCTCATCACCCTTGGCAACGAACTCTTTCATGCTGAATTCACCACCGTCTTTACGGCGGTTGATGTGACGGCTGCTCAGTACGGCATAAAAGCTGCCTTCCGGTAAGTTTCCAGCCAGGAAATCTTTGGCGCTGACTTTCGGCAGTCCTAACCATTCGCACACTTCGATTGAACCTTTACCGACTTTACCGGTGCCAACAACTAGCGCGCGGATCGGTTCGCCTTGCGATAAATCAAACTGCTCGAGCGACTTTTTAAGGTTTTCAACCGTGCCGTAGGTGTGGGTCATTTTCAGATCCGACAAAGGCGTTGTTAATCCTTTTTGTGCCAATTTTTGCCCCAGAATGGCAAAGCTGTCCACGGCACCGGCAATTCCGGCATAACGACCGAAGGCGATAGTTCTTTGGCCAGTTGCAGGATCGACAATCGGTTCGTAATCTAGCAGCGTTGCTTCTTCATCGAGAAACTTCTGTAACAAAGGCATGTTGTATTCCTGGCCTTTGATAGTGTGCGAAAAGGCTAAGTGCACCTGGCCGTGTTTGATTGAGTCAACGGGTGGTTCTTTAATGCCTAAAACAAATTCTGCCTGGTCTGGAGAGGATGGATAAATTGCGCCAGCGGCTTGGTATTCCTGGTCTGGAAAGATGCGGATATCGCAGGGTTCTAATTCGATGGTGAAGCCTTGTTCGGTTAATGTCTTAACGGCTTCTGGCGTTAACGGGGCTCGTTTCTCCCACTTGTTTTTATGTTCTTTTCGAATAATCGTTTTAAGCATAACTACCCTATTTTGCTGTAATTTAAGATGAAAAGCTGACTGGAATGATTGTTATTCGTCAGAATTGTCAATTGTTTTGGAGTCAATTGTTTTCAATTCAATTGTGTGACCTTGTTGACGAAGCCTGTCGTTTGAAGACAGGCCTTCGAATTCACTGCGCATTTTTTTGCCGGTCTGAATTTCACCCTTTGCTGAAATGGTGAAAGGCTCATCAGTGGCGTTATGACGTGCGTTATAGAGCATGATCGCCTGCATGCAGTTTTCGCGCTGCGCTTCGGTCAAAGCCGAGCCATCCGGCCATTTACCGGTTTCAACCGCTTCAGTAAAGCGTTCAATCAGGTCTGGCGTAAGCGAGTCTACAAGTTGGCTGTAGTCAATTGACACGATATAAGTCTCCGCAACGAATGCTGTCCGAAACAAAATTGGGCGCAATTATCCTCGATTTCGTTATGAGTTGCCAGTATCAAAAAGTATCAGCCGTAAGCTATTGTTTTTCGTGCATTTCCTTTTCGATTTCTTGCAGCTGCTTTCGAATAAGAACAATATTGTTCAAAATATGAGCTTCCGTGTTTTGGCTGCGCTCTAGCGCTTTTTTCTGCTCTTTAACTTCATCGAGATTGTTCAATACCAAAGCAATGAACAAGTTGATGATGATAAAGGTGCCAATGACGATGAAGCTAACGTAGAAAATCCAGGCCCAGTCGTGGTGCTCCAGATCCATGTACATAATCTGGGTCCAGCTTTCCAGCGTCACGATTCGAAACAGACTTAGCATGGAAGTTCCCAGGTCGCCCCAGTATTGTGGGTTGGTTTCATGGAATAGATTGAAGCCAGCGACTGCATAGATATAGAAAAGTACCAACATCAGAATCACCACATGGAACATCGAAGGGATGGTTTTAATCAGCGTGGTAACGATTAAGCGCAACTCAGGCAGAACAGAAATCAGACGCGCAACCCGTAGCAGACGTAAAAGTCGGCCAATAACAGCGAATTGGCCGGTAAAAGGGATAAGTGCGACGACAACAATCGAAAAATCAAAGACATTCCAGCCATCTTTAAAGTACTTTTTTACATCGGGAGCGCAAGCATAAAGCTTTAACACTACCTCAATGACAAATATCCCTAAGATGATGGCGTGAGCGGTTTCAATCCAATCCAGCTGGCTCTGCGATAAGCTTCGGCTGGTTTCTATACCGATCAAGATACCGCTTAATACGATAACGGAGATGATGAATCGTTCGAACCACTCATTGTGGACTAAGGCATTTATCCTTGCATGCATGATGTTTGTATTTTTTAAAAGCGTGACTGAGAGGCGAAATTACCAGCAAACAAGCCCCCAGGCAACGATAAAATGTAACCACAACTTACCAGGCACAATAGCTTGGGATGACACCAACTTATCAATTACAACTCATTGATTAATTGAGGCTATCGGATTGTAAAACTGTCAGTCTTTTATACAAAATTTATAGATCTTTTGTATAAATGTGATAGAGTTAACCAATTGCGAACCGTTTGGTTCACGTTTGGGGCTAGACTCGTATCACAGGGCACTTATGTCGCTTAAGGTAAAAATTCCGGCTGACTCACTACAGCTAGGCATGTATGTCGTAGAACTCGACAGGCCTTGGCTTGATGTGCCTTTGATGTTCCAAAAGTTCATGATCAAACGTGAACTTGAGCTCAAAACCCTCAAAGAATACTGCAAATACGTCTATATCGAAGTTGATGAGCAATTCTGGTCATTGCAGAAAGACAAGCTCAAGGCGAAGGCAAAAACAGCCCCTCTTCCTGAAAATACTCCACTACATCATGAGTTAAAGCGCGCCCAAGGTACTTACGAAGCAGCTCGCGAAGAAGCCATCAATATATTTGAAATGGCAAAAATGGGCATGAAGATCGATATTGCTCATACCCGTCGCGTCATTCAAAGCTGCATGATCAGCATCATGTCGAATGCCAACGCTCTGTTCTGGTTGACTCGCATCAAAGATAAAAGTCAGTTCACCGCTGAACACAGCGTTCGCACAGCTATTCTTGCCATTGCGTTAGGTAAATATCTTAAGCTTGATGAACAACAGCTGGAACTGCTTGGGCTCTGTGGAATGCTACACGACTTAGGCAAAACTCAGATCCCTGAAGAGATTGTTGATAAGCCTTGCCAACTGACTGAAGTTGAAATGCGTGTGATGCAGAAACACACCATTCTAGGCTATGAGCTGGTCAATTCCGATCCATCAATTAACCGAACTGTTAAAGACGTGATTAAAAACCATCATGCCCATATTGATGGCACTGGTTACCCTAAATTACCAGCCGAACAGATCAGTTTTTATTGCCGCATCATCAGCATCGTTGATGCATACGACACCATGACCAGTGATACATGCTATAACCGCAGTGTTTCTGCGCGTGATGCATTGAAAGAATTGTTTAATCAGCGCAATAAGCAGTTTGATGGTGAGCTAGTCGAAGCCTTTATTCGCATGCTTGGTATCTATCCTCCAGGCACTTTAGTTGAAATGAGCAATGGCGAAGTCGGTATTGTGATTTCAACCCATCCTGAGAAAAAATTAAAACCTAAAGTCGAACTAGTCCGTGATAGCGAAGGAAAACTACGTAAGTCACTGATTATCGATCTTAGCAAGTCCCCTTCTGACAAGTCAGGTATGCGCTACTCCATCAAGCGTCCTTTAGCTGATGGTGCCATGGGCTTTGACATGCGAAGCTATATCCAGCAAACACACCATATTCAATCGAATAGTCAGCGTTAATTCTTAACGATCTATTTCTCCACATAATATTGACGTTCGCCCCAATACACTCCCCTGCATATTTTTAAAGCAAAAAAGCAGATCCTGAATCAAGTTCAGGATGACAAGCTTGAAGAGGTGATACTATTGGAATGAGTCTTATGCGGCTCTAGTTTAAAAGCTTATCTTTGAGATACCCAACGCAGTTTACAAAAGCACTCCCAAGAAAACTTAACAAACAGCGCTAAAAAATTTGTCATCCTGAACTTGATTCAGGATCTGCTTTTAAATAAACCAATGTAAATGTTAAGACTCAGTTATCGGTATCACTTAACTCACTCTACAAAGTGACGCCTAAGCGCTTGATTTATAAATCTCAGCGCAAGACAATGAGCCTTCATAACAATAACTCTTGTAACGGAACACAACGGGAATTTTCATGACTCCAGATTTAGCATTAACCTTATCCGCAGTTTTGGCCATCGGAATCGGTGCCCAATGGCTAGCCTGGTATTTAAAGCAGCCCTCAATTCTCTTTCTGTTGCTGATAGGTATTATCATTGGACCTGTGCTTGGTTGGTTCAATCCAGATCAGGCACTTGGCGATTTATTGTTCCCGTTTATTTCTCTTGGCGTTGCAGTCATTCTGTTCGAAGGATCTTTAACGCTGGAGTTCCATGAAGTCAAAAGTCACGGCAGGGTTGTGCAGCTGCTGGTCTCGGTCGGAGTACTAATCACCATTGCCATTGCCGGCGCCGCAGCGTATTTCTTGTTCGATATGCATCCGTTGATTGCCCTGCTTTTCGGTGCCCTAGTATGCGTGACCGGTCCTACCGTTATTATTCCAATTCTGCGTAATTTACGCGCCAATAAAAACATCAGTAACGTTCTACGCTGGGAAGGAATCATCATTGACCCAATCGGTGCTATCGCAGTAGTATTGGTCTATGAGTACATTATTTCTGGTGGTTCAGGCGAAAACGCCCTGCTACTGTTTGGTAGAATTTTATTAATCGGTGCGGTACTTGGAATGGCAGGTGCGGCTGTTCTTGCAACTCTTTTGAAAAAGCATTGGGTTCCTGAGTATTTACGCAATATTTTCACTCTGGCTTTCGTTCTCCTGGTGTTCTCAGTTTCGAATCACATAGAGCATGAATCAGGCCTGTTAACCGTCACCATTTTGGGTGTTGCCCTGGCAAACTGGCCAAAGTTTCCGAAAGACGACATTCTGGACTTTAAAGAATCCTTATCCATTTTATTGATATCCGTGCTATTCATCGTACTGGCAGCAAGACTCGATCTGGCCAGTGTGCAACAAATTGGCTACACCAGTTTAATTCTACTGGCAATCATCATGCTTGTAGCGCGTCCGCTCGGGGTATGGGCTTCTAGCTTTGGTTCAAAACTAAAAACTAATGAGAAGTTGATGATTAGCTGGATTGGCCCTCGCGGTATTGTTGCGGCAGCTATCTCTTCGTTATTTGCCATTCGCCTGGAAGAGTATGGACTGGCTGGCACGGAGTTTCTTGTGCCGCTGGTTTTCATCATTATTATCGGCACGGTTTTGATTCAAAGCTTAAGCGCCGCTTTTGTTGGCAACCTGCTAGGTGTTCGAGAGCCATCAAACAATGGTGTTCTGATTATTGGCAGTAACCCGGTTGCCCTGACAGTTGCTAAAGCCTTAAAAGATCACAATGTTGATGTGCTAATGGCGCATAACAACTACAGCAATATTGCCAAAGCACGAATGGAGGGAATCAGAGTTTACTTTGGCAATCCTATTTCAGAGCACGCAGACAGAAACCTGGACCTAATTGGTTTTGGCCATGTCTTTGCCATGAGCATGGATCAGGAACTCAACAGTCTTAGCGAACTCAACTTCAGGCATACATTTGGCAAACAAAATATCTATCGTTTACGCTCTGCTAAAGATAAGAATAAAAATGATCGACAGGAGAAAGATGAGTACTATCAGTCGCCCTGGTTGTTTGGTGAATCGGTTACCTACGGACAATTGGCCAGTATGATTGCCAAAAATGCCAAAATTAAGGTTACTAACATAACCGAAAGCTATAATTTTGAGCAGTATCAAAATGACAATCCAAATTATGTGGCACTGTTTATGATTGATAAGAATGGCACCATGAAGGTCTTTTCATCTGAAACCGAAGGTAAAAACATCAAGGAAGGAACAAAGATCATTTCTATGATTATGGATTCAGAAGATCCAAAAGGCGAGCGCCCAACTTCAGCAGGTGCACAAAAAGAGCAGTTCCAAAAGCTGGCGCAGAAAGAAAAAGGAATGAGCTAAACATTAGCCGATAAAAAAAATCCCGTCATGGCGGGAGTTTTTAGTGACACTGTTTACTGGACTACAATCCATTGAAGCCAGTCAAGATAGCGTTTTCTTAAGATTTAATAGAAGTGCTAATACTCAGCAGTCCTTGTTTTAACGACTCTTCAAACCCCTGTTCAAGCACAGTATTTCGACTTTCATAGTTCGAAATCTTCTCGATGCAGACCCAACAATCGCGCTGTTTCTGCTTACCATAATATAGCGCCAGATCTGCAAGTTGCACCAGTTTATTCCAGGAAATCTGTTTTTCAGGATTCTCAATGCATGGGTAGATCACAGCTCCGACTGTGCAGGTGATATCAATCGAATGACCCTGCCCCACGGAGTAAGGGGCTTGATTAACGGCTTCTACAATACGCTCTGCCAAAAGGTGCAAACCGTCTGAATTATCAAGACGAGCTACAACAATAAATTCTTCACCACCCCAGCGCACGAAAAGGTCCGTATCACGAATGGTTTCATTAATTCGCTTGGCAAACTCTATCAGAATTTGATCGCCGATCTCATGCCCATAGGTATCATTGACTTGCTTGAAGTGATCAATATCCAAAAGATAAATACCTAGAGCATGCCCATCCTGGTTGGCCACAGAGCGTTTAATAAAGCTCATTTCGCGACCGATATTTTGTTCGAGGAAGCGACGATTTTTTAGTCCTGTTAGTACATCAAGAACACTTAACTCTTCATATTGCTCAGCTAGGCGCTTTTTTTGACTGAGACGGATAATAGTAATCACCACCAGCAGCAACAAGACGAGTGAAGATGCAATCATAAAGAGAATTTGGCCATCTCGTTTTTCCTGTTCTGCTGTTTTAAGAGCAATCTCTTTTTCAAGTAGCTCATTCCTTAACCGCGACTCCTGTTGTACGCGATGCAGCTCAGCGGTTGAAGCAACTGATGTCGAGCTCTGTTTTAACTGGCTTTCCAGTTTTTCATTAAAGAGCTTATAAAACTGCTCCATTCCTGCATACTTGATGGCCTTATCATCTAAATTGGATATGCGTTTATAAACATCGATTTTAACTTCAAGCGGTACGTTTTCATGCAAAGGCAAACAAACATCCAGCTCAGCCTCCTTCCCCAACTTATACTTAACCAGTTCTCGATAACAGTATAGGTAGGAAAACTCAGTATTATTAACAACAGGCTCATCGTAAGAGCGTGCTAAATACTGCTCCGCTACTTGAGTTCGCCCGAGTTCAACTGCAGACAGTGCAGAGAAAAGAATGGATGATAGTTTCAGATGAGGAATTTCAGTATCGCTTTTATTGACTATCTCAAACCATTCTAGTGCTTTTTCATATTCGAATGTGTGTAACGCATAAGCAACGCCAATGTTGAACTGTGGAATGATCATGGCTGCGAGAGAAGTTTCAGCGAACTCAGGATCTTCACTGGCGCGTTTTTTTATTCTTTCGATAGACTGTTTGTGCAGCTCTATACCTTTCTTAATGTAATCGTCATCCCCATGAATAATATACAAGCTGGCGGTATTAACCATTGCATCATTAAGCGCAAAGAACTCCAGACTTTCTCCCATCGACAATGCTTCTTCATAACTTTTAAAGGCAGCCGCAATATCCCCCTTGCCTGACTGATACCAACCCATAGAAGTCAAAACCTGGGCTGCCATAGTCTTATCATCGGCTTCAATCGCAGACTTATAGAGCTCAAAAAAACTATCAATACGCTTCTCGTAGCTGACGTCACTAGCCTGGATACAGGCAAAACGGTAACGAAGATCGAATGATAAGGGTGGGTTTGATTGGCAAAGATCTTGCGCTTGAGTATTACGGTAATTAAAAAAATGTTCGAAAGCCAAGGCTCTTTGGAAATTATAACGTTCGGCGGCAGTTGTGGCCTGGTCAATTTGGGAGTTTAACCAGTCAAGACGCCCATCAGGAGACATTTCATCATAGAGTTCGGGAAAGGGATCTAACTGCTGAAGCTCTTCAAGTGTAATTTCTTCCTCTTCAGCAGCCATCGCTGAATTGAAAAAAATACTAAGCGCCAATGCGGTCAAGATGGTTGGTATCAATATTAATCGGATAGTTTTTATCATTAACCGCATCTCAGTAATCAATTCGCTAAGCCTTACTTTGATTGTATCAATATCAAACGATTTGTCTATTTTTGATACAGTTAAGAAGGAGTCTTAAAGTAATGCTTAATTATTTGAGTCTAATGTACGTTAATCAGGAATGGGTCATTAAACGATAAAACATCGCAATAGTAGTCAGTCGCTGGTCATTCACCGAAAGTATCACAGGCCCCAAAAC
This sequence comes from Kangiella sp., assembly GCA_048268505.1. Taxonomy (GTDB): domain Bacteria; phylum Pseudomonadota; class Gammaproteobacteria; order Enterobacterales; family Kangiellaceae; genus Kangiella. The sequence continues at coordinate 845,611 of JBLWVK010000001.1, forward strand.
TTCCGGTATCAGCACCACGGCTGAACCATTGCATCCGCTCCTGGGCTGAGCCATGAGTAAAGGCTTCTCGACGCGGTGCGACCCCCGCTCGCTTCATCAAGGTATCATCACCAACCGCTTCTGCGGCTGCCAAAGCTTCTTCTAAATCGCCAGCCTCAAGAAACTGAGTTCTCTTATGAGTATGATTGGCCCAGACTCCTGCCAAACAGTCTGCCTGTAACTCCATCTTGACCTGCAAAGCATTTTGTCCTGCCTTATCAAGCTGACTTTGTTTTTGACGAACTTCCTGTGATATTCCGGTTATGGTTTGAATGTGATGTCCCACTTCGTGCGCAATCACATAAGCAATAGCAAAATCGCCGCTACCCCCCATCTTTTCAAGCTCTTCGATAAAGCTCAGATCCAGATAGATTTGCTGATCAGCGGGACAGTAGAAAGGACCCGAAGCAGCCTGACCAGTGCCACAGGCGGTAGGCGTCATATCACGATAGATGACCATCGAAGGTTTTGGGTATTGCTGATTAGACTGAGAAAAAATTTCTGACCAGGTATCCTCTGTATCCGCCAGAATGACCGAAACAAAATCAAATGTTTCCTGCTCCTGTGGTGAAGGCTTGTAATTGGTTTGCTCCACACTGCTTGTGACACCCGAAGTGCCCATCAAGCCAGAAATCACCTGCATCGGGTCCTGCTTAAAAACAAAAATAGCAATAGCCGCAATGATGATACCCCCAATACTTAGCTTGGAACCGGACTTCATCCTCTGACCACGACGGTCAACCACATTGCCACTTCGTCTACGACCACGCCACTTCATGATGAAGCTCCTTATTAAACGTTATCAATACCCGTCGGAGAACAATACTCTTTGCACACCGCGCACGGTCCAGGGCCCTTTACCGCCTCCGGCTAGTGGCATCAGGCGATAACGTTTTTCACCGTTGGGTTTGGTCTCGGTATTGAGGATGTGGACTATTTGATTGGCCAGCTTGCTGGCGGCTATCTGGGTTTTCCATGAACGGTAACCATTCGGCCATTGCAGCGTGTACTGGCGAGGTCTTGTGCCACCCCAACCCGGTACAGTGCCTATATTAGGGAATCGTTTGCCGAGCTCAGTGACGCCTGCTTCGGCCAGCAGAAAATCAAGGCGTGAGATTACGGAGCTGGCGACTCTGCTGTTCCAGCTTATTAGTGGCAGCCTTCCCTGCTCACCTTCTAAATGAGCAGTACATAAGGCGGCAAGATAAGTCCAGCCACTGTTCATTTTGGCGTTGGCATCTTCATCAGCATCAACCGCAGCTTTAATGACCTTTTTCACATTTTCGACGGTCACTTCTTTTTGCGGTGTACCGCTGACATTAAATAGTTCTGTTGCAGTTTTAACGGCCATCTCGCGCCATTCTTCATCCCAGTCATCCCCTCGCTCCAGCGTTTTTGCCAGCTCATTGGCACGATAGTACAAGGGATCGACGGCAGCGTAGTGAAGCGCGTAACCAATTCGTGGTTTTGGCCAGAAGAAAGCAAGCAATCGATCATGCCATCCGGCTACTGCTTCGCCGGTAGGCTTTTTGAGGTAATAAGCCTGATATGGTGCATCTTCAATCCAACGAACCAGCGCACGAATAAACTCTATGTCATCAGCATCTTTTTCAGGCACATAAGGCGGATAGGTATCTTCGCCAATCAATTCGATACCCTGATCATCAAGCACCACAGGGTCGCTGGACTTGACTTCAATATCAGCCTGAACTCGCGCTTCGGCATAATTCATGTAGGTATCCTGCTCGGCAAAACTCATGCTGTCCCATAAAGCAAGCGCATGATCGCTTAAGCAGGCCGCCGGCTCTTCGCTACCTGAGTCATAGCCGATGGTGGTTTGTTGGAGAAAATCGATATGGTCACGAAGGAAGGTATCATTGACCTGAGCATTGTTGCGATAGGCCCAGGGCACCATCATTCGGGCAAGCACTTCAAGGGTAAAGCGTCTATCATCGCGAATCAGATCGCTCAGGCTGCTGTCGCTAATACCGATAGGCAGCTTGCCGTATTTCCAGGCATGGCGCTGCGCATCGTGGGCAGGTGAGAACCGTTTAAACCAAACTTTCCAAGCTGCGATGAAAAATCCAGCGCTGATTTCGAAGTCGTCGGCTTGTTTGAATATGACTCTCATACTATCCCTAAGTGATTACTTTTTAAGTAACAAATAAGATAGCGGTATTGCCAGTTTACTGCAAATATAAAACGTAGCCAGCTTGGCAACTATCAACTTTAATTATTTGATGGGTTACGCTCTAAAGGCTACCCCATCCTATGATGAGCACAGAATTTGATAGGCACTCGGCTTATGTGCCTGTCTAAACACGGGCTCGTTGGGATGTGCTCTTATAATGTAGGCTGGTGATGAGCGAAGCGAATCCCAGCAAAGCCTTATAGAACATTCAAAAAAGCTGGGATTCGCTTCGCTCATCACCAGCCTACGATAGCTATTAAAGTAACAGGAATATAGATACCATGTCTCCTGATAGAAGGATAGCTAATCATTCCATCAGGAGAGATACAAGTACGGGTTAGGCAAAGACGTAACCCATCAATCAGAACTTTCACCAATAGGGCGGTGGGTTACACTTCGTTACCCCATCCTATGAAAGCATTCGCATTCCTGGGACAAGTTATTTACGACCTAATGCTTGCCCACTATCAAGATACGAGCAAGATCGCTATAATTCCGCGGCAATTCTTAAAATCACTAGTCATTAGGCATGAAGCTCGATTTACCGCAGATCACTGATAAAACTAACTTTGTCCATTATCTGGACGGCCTCGCTGGCTCCAGCCGTGCGCTGGCATTCGCCAAGCTTGCTGAGCAGCGCGAGCAGCCAATCGTGGTCATCAGCGACGATACCCCGGCTCTGTGGCAGCTACAGAAAGAAATTCAGTATTTTCTGGGTAAAGATTCGGATATACCGGTTATGGTCTTCCCCGACTGGGAAACCCTGCCCTATGACAACTTTTCACCGCATCAGGATATTGTTTCTGAGCGACTTCTGACGCTGTATAACCTGCCGCGTTTGAAGCATGGCATTGTGCTGATCGCGGTCAATACCCTGCTCCTGAGATTACCGCCGCAGCAATATATCGAGCAGAACAGTCTGATTGTCCACAGCGGACAAAAGCTGGACATGCACGAAGTGCGCAGACTGTTTGAAGAAAGCGGCTACCACTCGGTTAATCAGGTCTTTTCTCATGGTGAATACGCGGTAAGAGGCTCCATTCTTGACGTTTTCCCTATGGGTTCGGAAAAGCCGCTGCGGCTTGATTTTTTCGATGATGAAATTGACAGCATCCGATATTTTGACCCGGAAAGTCAGTTGTCCGATGATAAAATCAACAAGTTTGAATTACTGCCAGCCAAAGAATTTCCACTGGATGAAGACGGCATTGCGACTTTCAGGCAAAACTTCCGCGCTGAGTTTGAAGTCAATCTACAGCGCGTCTGGCTCTATCAGGAAGTCAGCAATGGCAACTCTCCGGCTGGCATTGAATACTATTTACCCCTGTTCTTTGAGCAATTGGACACCTTCTTCGATTACCTTCCCCAACAATCGCTGATTTGCACACTGGGCGATCATCAGTTGCATGCTGAACACTATTGGGACGAAATCACGGAGCGCTACGAGCAACGCCGGCATGACATAGAGCGTCCAATTCTTGAGCCAAGTAAACTGTATCTGGCTGCTGATGAGCTAAACTCACAGCTCAAGCAGCATATCCGCGTACATATCAAGCAGGAACGTCCTGACGCCGATTATCAGGCCAGCCCAATGCCGATGATGGCCATAGACCACAAAGCTAAAGATCCGGTCAATCAGTTCAGAAGCTTTTTGAATCAGTGGACTGGACAATGTTTCATCGCCACCGAGTCACCAGGTCGCCGCGAAGCTTTGAAGGATTTACTGGCTCGTAATGAAATTCAGACTTCCGTGGTCGAACACTGGAGCGAAGCATCAGGTGCCAGAAATCTGGTTATTGGTGTAGCCCCATTAAGTAAAGGCTTTGCCCTGTCTGATCTGGCGGTTGTCACTGAAACTGAGTTGTTTGGTGAACAGGTCATCAAAACTCGTCGCCGCGACACTAAAGCAGCCGACCAGGCCGAGGATATGATCCGCAATCTGGCGGAGCTAAAAGAAGGCGACCCAGTCGTCCATATTGAGCAAGGCATTGGCCGCTACCGCGGGCTGGTCAAACTGGAAAGTGGCGACATCGAAGCCGAATACCTGATGATTGAATATGCAGGAGGTGACAAACTCTATATGCCAGTTCAATCATTACACCTGATTGGCCGCTATTCAGGCACGAATCCGGAACTGGCACCCTGGCATAAGCTGGGCACAGAACAGTGGGATAAAGCCCGTCAGAAGGCTGCCGAAAAGGCGCGAGACGTTGCGGCAGAGCTGTTAGACATTTACGCACGCCGCGCGGCCAAAGAAGGCATTCAATACCAGCTGGACGAAAGCGAATACCGTCGTTTCTGTGCCGAGTTTGCTTTTGAAGAAACCGTCGATCAGACCACTGCGATTAATGCAGTCATTCGCGATATGACTTCACACCTGCCGATGGATCGCCTGGTCTGCGGTGATGTGGGCTTTGGTAAGACTGAAGTTGCGCTACGCGCAGCCTTTATTGCTGCTCAATCTGGCAAACAGGTTGCGGTGCTGGTGCCAACTACCCTGCTCGCACAACAGCATTTTGAGACATTCAGCGATCGCTTTGCGGATTGGCCAATGAAAGTCGCCAGCCTGTCACGCTTCGCCACCAATAAAGAAGTTCAGTCGACCTTAAAAGGTCTTGAAGATGGTACGGTCGATATCGTGGTCGGTACTCATAAACTGATTCAACAGGACGTTAAATTTAAGCGTCTTGGTTTGCTGATTATTGATGAAGAGCATCGTTTTGGAGTGCGTCAGAAAGAACAACTCAAGAAGTTCCGTACCGAAGTGGATATTCTGACCTTAACCGCAACACCTATTCCGCGAACATTGAATATGTCGATGTCTGGCATGCGTGATTTATCGATTATTGCAACGCCTCCTGCGCGTCGACTGTCGGTCAAAACCTTTGTGCGAGAGTATCATAAGCCGCTGATCCGTGAGGCGGTGCTGCGTGAAATTCTCCGTGGTGGTCAGGTTTATTTCCTTCATAACGCAGTTGACACTATTCAAAGAACGCTTGAAGAGCTTCAGGAGTTGTTGCCAGAAGCCCGCATCCAACTGGCTCATGGCCAGATGCGTGAACGTGAGCTGGAACAGGTCATGCGTGATTTCTATCATCAACGTTTCAATGTTCTGGTCTGTACCACCATTGTCGAAACCGGTATTGATAATCCTAATGCCAATACCATGATCATCGACCGAGCGGATAAATTTGGTCTGGCTCAGCTACACCAGTTACGTGGTCGCGTCGGTCGATCTCACCATCAGGCTTACGCTTACCTGCTTACCCCAGCCGGGCGAAAAATCACTAAAGATGCCGAAAAGCGTTTGGATGCCATTGCCTCACTGGAAGATCTGGGCGCAGGTTTCACCCTAGCCACCCATGACCTTGAAATTCGTGGCGCGGGCGAGCTGTTAGGCGATGAACAATCCGGTCAGATGCAGGCTGTTGGCTTTAATTTATACATGGACATGCTAGAAGATGCGGTCAAAGCGCTAAAAGAAGGTAAAGAACCATCCTTACAGCAAAGCCTGAAGCAAAAAACAGAAATCGAACTCAGCGTACCTGCCCTTATCCCGGATGATTATATTGGCGATGTAGCAACCCGTTTATCGCTCTACAAACGTATCGCCAACGCCAAAAGCAAAGAACAACTGGACGCTTTGCAGGTTGAGTTCATTGACCGATTCGGCTTATTGCCTGAGCCACTGAAAAACCTGTTTACCATCACCGAGTTGGCGCTACAGGTACAACCGCTGGGCATCAGTAAAATTGACCTGGTTCGCAGTGGCGTTCGAATGCGCTTCACCCAGGATAGTCAGGTTGACCCGGGCAAATTGGTTCGCCTGATTCAGCTAAACCCGTCGCGCTATCGTTTTGAGCAAAATGTCATATTAAAGATTCTGACGGAAGAAGAAGAAATTGCACCGCTGATTAAAGAAATTAATACTGTTATAGATAAGATTTCGTAAAATCTGACATCTCGCCCAGTCTCACAATTTAAGGCTGGGCTTTCCTTTTAATCATGGTAAACTCTAACCACTTAAAGCGTTAACATATAAATTTATGAGTAGAAAAATCATTACCTTAGCATTGTTTTTGGGCCTGCTATTTAGCGCTCAGAACACGTCGGCTCAAAGCATATTTGACATTGAATTTGTATTCTTTAAGCGCATCGACCAACAGGACAACTCAGCTCAGGTCAAAGAAACTGAATTACCCGACATCGAAACTGAATTTGACTTTAATAACTTACCCGAAGGCTTTACCCAACTAACCGGTAATCAGCTTAAATTATATGGGGTATGGGATCGCTTAAAAACCAGCCAGAATATTCGTCCATTGCTGCATATTGGATGGCGCCAACCACTAATGGACAAGTCAGAAACTCCTTGGCTGACCTATTCTGCAATAGATGAACCAGCACAAGCTGGGCTGGATGAGTTTAATGGTCTTATCCGTTTTAGTCGTAACCAGGGTTTATTGATTGAGAATAAGGTCACCGGCTTTAAGCCTTTGAACTTACCAGAAGAATATATGCAGCCCAACGAAGAAAAGGATTCAGATTATCAGTATGATGAGGTCGAGTCCTTTGCTGCAACGCCAACAGAACAACCGCTTGTTGACATGCAAATGCCTGAGCAACTACACGGCTACTTTTTACTTTCCGAGAATCGCAAAATAAAACTGGATGAACTACATTATTTTGATCACCCCAACATGGGTATCTTATTGAAGGTAACTCCTTACGAAGCCAGCCTTGAAGAGCAGGAAGCTTTAGACAACCCCAAAGATAATTAATCATAATTAAAAACTGTTTCAGGAAGAGATATGAGTAATATTTTAGTCATTGGTGGCGGTATGGTCGGTAGCGTTATTGCTCGCGATCTGTCCGAAAAGTATGACGTCACTGTTGCTGATGTTAGCAACACACGATTAAAACTTCTTAAAAAACGACATCCCTCATTCAATACGTTGGAACTGGATGTGACTAACCTCGATGAGCTTAAAGTTGCGGTTAAGCCCTTTGATATCGTGGTCTGTGGGGTCCCTGGTCATTTGGGCTTCAAGGCACTGAAGAATATTATTGAAGCAGGCAAAAATGTTGTCGATATTTCATTCTCTCCAGAAAACTGCCTGGAGCTGGATTATCTTGCCAAAAAGCACAAAGTAACAGCCGTCATTGATGCAGGTGTTGCACCAGGAATGGATAACCTCCTACTCGGTTTTCATAATACTCGTATGCAGGTTAGTCACTTTGAATGTCTGGTCGGCGGCCTACCTAAAGTTCGTAAAAAACCTTTTGAATATAAAGCTGCCTTCTCACCGATTGATGTCATCGAAGAGTATACTCGTCCTGCCCGCTTTTTTGAGCATGGCAGAATGGTTACCCGCGAAGCCTTAAGCGATCGTGAACTCATTGAATTTGATAAAATAGGCACTCTCGAAGCCTTTAATACCGATGGTCTACGCTCACTCATGTTCACCATGAATAACGTGCCGAACATGAAAGAAAAAACTCTACGCTATCCGGGGCATGTCGAAGCTATTCGAACACTAAAAGCCAGCGGCTTTTTCAGCAAAGATAAAGTCTCGGTTCGTGGCTTGGAAATTACACCATTGGAAGTCACTTCTGAGATCCTGATTAATGAGTGGAAACTTAAGCCAAAAGAAGAAGAATTCACCATCATGCGTGTTACCATTCGAGGTCAGGAAGGTGAAAAAAACAAAGAATACATTTACACCATGTATGATGAATATGACAAAGTGAAACATGAAACATCCATGGCACGCACAACGGGCTTCACAGCTAATGCGGTTTGCCAATTGCTACTGAAAGGAAAATTTGATAAAAAAGGTGTGTTTGCACCAGAACACATAGGCGGTCATACGGATTGCTGCAAAACGGTTTTAGATTACCTTGAAGAACGAAAAGTACGTTACCGTTTAGAAGAAACTGTTTTATCAACCTGAGGCCAAAGACGGCCTCATTTGTGAGACGACAACATGTCAACAAAAACGCAAAACATGCTCCATATTCGTATTGAACTGGAGCACCTTAACCTTCCCGTTTGGCGCGATATCATTATTGACCCAAGCGCAACCCTCGAAGATCTTCATTATGCTATTCAGGCCATTTTCGGCTGGGAAGATTATCAGCAGCACGAATTCCAGAAAGACGGAAAGCGCTACGGCTATATCGACCCCGAAGGTGATGGTGATGAGGAGTGGCAAAACGAAGCTAACATTGCTGTCACCGATGTTTTAGTCAATAAAGACGATAACATCGAATACACTTATGACTTTGCGGATCACTGGCACCACAAAGTCACGCTGATAGGCTTTAAAGAACCCAAGGCCGATGTCTACGTTGAGTGTATTGATGGTAAAAACGCCTGTCCTCCAGAGGATGCTGGCGGTGTTGCAGGCTATGAGCACTTGCTCAACGTTTTACGCTCCCCTAATCATTTCGAGCATGAAGAGGTCAAAGAATGGTTTGGCGAAGGATTCTCTCCCAATCGTTTCAGTCTCGCTGAAGCAAATGCCAGTCTTCAGGACAGTTTCACCTATGAAGATGAATAGTCAAAAGATTTGTTAATAAACACTGATATTCATGGAGACCCAATGAAGCCATTAACCGATCAGCATATTCAAGAAGTTAAAGAACATTTTGATTATTTCGATACCGATAACAATGGCCAAATCGATCTCAAAGAATTTGAGCACCTGCTCAAGGTTCTATCCCCTGATGCCACCGATGAACAAGTCAGGCGCGGTTTTGACCTGGTGGATAAAAATCACGACACTCATATTGAATTTGATGAGTTTCTTGAATGGTGGGAAACCTGCTGGTGGGAGTTTTAGCAAATTCACCCAATCAAATGTTTTAAATTGATTGAAATAACTCATTAAATCTGCGGAAAAAAAACTGGGCGTATTTCACTGGAAATACGCCCTTTCATTAATATATCTAATCAATAGCTTGAAACTGATTACCCTCGCCCATATAACAGCTCTGACCAGCGCAACCATTGACTAATCTTTAACCAGGCAAACCAAAATTAACTGGCGAAAATTGCCCTCTGGTGGTATGGTAGCGCCGCAAAATTATTAATCGCTAAAGCATTTGTAAATCAGTCGCTTTAGTGCAGTTTTAACCGAATTTAGAGGTATTTATGGATTTTTTGAAAGAGCTAGGTATCGAAGCCGTCAACCAATCAGCTAGTTGGGGCCAAGGTTACACCGACACTCAGGACGCAGGGGTAATTGAGTCAATCAATCCTGCAACTGGCGAAGTTATTGCAAAAGTTAACGCCAGTTCAGCAACAGATTACGACAAAGTTATGCAGGAAGCCGAAGCTGCTTTTGAAGAGTGGCGCAAAGTTCCAGCTCCATTGCGCGGTGAGCTTGTTCGCAAAATCGGTAATGCCTTACGCGAACACAAAGACGCTTTAGGTAGCCTGGTTTCTGCTGAAATGGGCAAAATCAAAGCTGAAGGTGATGGCGAAGTGCAAGAAATGATCGATATGGCAGACTTTGCCGTAGGTCAATCTCGTATGTTGTATGGTAAAACCATGCATTCTGAGCGCCCTGAGCACCGTATGTACGAACAATGGCATCCGCTAGGTATCACTGGCGTTATGTCAGCGTTCAACTTCCCTGTTGCGGTTTGGTCATGGAATGCATTCATCGCAGCCATCTGTGGTAACACAGTGGTTTGGAAACCATCTCCAAAAACTCCTCTAACAGCAATTGCTGTACAAAACATCTGTAACAAGGTTTTAGAAGAAGCCGGTCTTAAAGGTATCTTCTGCTTGTTCATCGATACAGAAGAGAACAAATTATCACAGCGTTTCATAGAAGACGCTCGTGTTAAGAAAATGTCTTTCACTGGTTCAAGTGAAGTTGGTCGTATGGTTGGCGTTAAAGTTGCCGAGCGTATGGGCAAAAGCTTGCTTGAACTATCAGGTAACAACGCACTTATCCTTGATAAAACAGCAGACATGGACATTGCAGTTCCTGCAATCGTATTCGGTGCTGTGGGTACTGCTGGTCAGCGTTGTACTTCAACTCGTCGCTTAATCGTACACAAAGACGTTGCTGATCAGGTTATTCCAGCAATCGTTAATGCTTACAAGCAAGTTAAAATCGGTAATCCATTAGACAAAGACACTTTGATGGGCCCGCTGGTTGATGCTAATGCTGTTAAGAATTTTGAGAATGCAGTAGCCAAAGCTAAAGAAGCTGGCGGTGAAGTTCTTGCTGGTGGTAAAGCGATCGATGGTCCTGGTTTCTTCATTGAACCAACCGTTATTCGCGCCGAAAACCACTGGGATGTTGTACAGACTGAAACCTTCGCTTCAATTCTTTACGTCATGACTTACGAAACGACTGAAGAAGCGATAGCAATGCAAAATCACTCTAAAGCAGGTCTTTCTTCAGCAATCTTTACTCGCGATATGAAAGTTGCCGAGAAGTTCCTTTCTGCTCTAGGTTCTGACTGTGGTATCGCAAACGTCAATATCGGTACTTCTGGTGCTGAAATTGGTGGTGCCTTCGGTGGTGAAAAAGAAACTGGTGGCGGTCGTGAAGCTGGCTCTGATGCGTGGAAAGCATACATGCGTCGTCAAACCAACACTATCTTCTGGGGTGACCAACCTACTCTAGCTCAGGGCATTAAGTTCGACCTGGGATAATCATTGCATTTAATTGAAGCCGCAATTGTTGCGGCTTCCCTTGTTTATATCCTTATTAAAGGAGATCTTTATGGCAGTTTTTAATCTACGTGCATACGACGATCACGAACAAATCGTTTTTTGTCGTGATGTTGACTCTGGCTTGAAGGCCATTATTTGTGTTCACAACACTAACTTGGGTCCAGCGGTTGGCGGTTGTCGTATGTGGGATTATAACTCTGACGAAGGCGCACTGATTGATGCTTTACGCCTATCACGCGGCATGACTTACAAAAATGCTATGGCTGGCCTGAAAATGGGTGGCGGCAAATCGGTCATTATCGGCAACTCTAAGACCATGAAATCTGAAGAGCTATTCCGTGCATTCGGTCGCTTTGTTGAGAAGTTAAGCGGTAAGTACATTACTGCAGAAGATGTGGGTATCAATCCAAACGATATGGCCATCGTCAATAAAGAAACCAATTACGTTTTGGGCTTGGAAGGTAAATCTGGTGACCCTTCTCCAGTAACTGCCTACGGCGTTTATAAAGGTATTAAAGCAGCAGCCAAACATAAATTTGGTAGCGATGATTTGAACGGTCGTAAAATTTCCGTTCAGGGCTTAGGCCATGTAGGTTATTACCTGTGCAAACATTTGCATGAAGAAGGTGCCAAATTATTTGTTACCGATATCAGCAAAGAAAGCATTGAACGCGTAGTAAACGAGTTTAATGCGACAGCAGTAGGTATTGATGATATCTATGGTTTAGACGTTGATATTTATGCACCCTGCGCTTTAGGTGCAGTCATTAATGACAACACTCTTCCACAGATTAAAGCATCAATCGTGGCGGGTGCCGCAAACAACCAGCTTGCTGAAGATCGCCATGGCGATATTCTTCTTAGTAAAGGTATCTTGTATGCACCTGACTATGTAATTAATGCTGGGGGAATCATCAACGTATCATTCGAAGAAAATTACAATCGTGATGCAGCGTTGAAAAAAGTTGATGAGATTTATGGCACTTTGACCGAAGTGTTCGAAGCCTCAAAGCTAAGTGGCCGCCCTACTAACGTAATTGCTGATGAGTTAGCTCGTCAACGTGTAGCAGCTGCCAAGAATAAATAGTTTATATTTAGGAAATAAAAAAAACGGGCTTTAAAGCCCGTTTTTTTATGCCTGCAAATTCTGATAGCTAGTCAATCGCATATTGGAAATAAATTCGATAAGCAGTTGACCAGATCGGATAGTCGACTCGCACCAGATAAGCCGCATAATTCTTGCGATCACATCCTGTCACCGTAAACAGCGTATCAACTAATTCGTTCGCCATGGGATATTTCAGTTTTTCAGAGAAGTTGGCGTCATGGCTCGAAAGAACCAGGTCAGCCTCATCATGAAAACGGTCATACCACAGTGCATCAGGACTGGTAATCATGGTTGCCAGCTGAGTATTCATCGAGTAGATACCGGCGTTGGCTACGCTACGCATGGCATAACTACGCTCAAGGAAACACACCATGTATAAACTTTTAACCGGTGTTCTGACCTGAACACTAACGCAGCTGGCTTTTTTACCGCCATAAAACGGCCCCAGCTGTTCCTCTGGATAGTTTTTCATTGCGGCGATATTAATACCAGTTTCTTGGTCAGGAGTAGCTGGAATAATGACCGAGCTTTCGCCACGAGTGAACTCATTTATACTTTTAACAACGCTGGAACTGGTCAACTCTTCTAATAGGGACAAGTTTGCCAGTTTATCTCCCAATTCATCGTCCTGAGAAATAAGCTCAGGCTTTTCAAGCTCCAGATTTTGCTCACAAGGGCCAATAGGTATAACTAATGGTCTGGCTGTTTCAGTCTTTTCGCAATTATCAAAGAAGGTCAAGGTATATTGCTGCAGGAATTTATGATCCTGTTCGTTCTCTTTCAGTATGCAGGCGAAGAACAGATTTTCCATCTGCTCACCCGTGACCATACGCGAAGCTTCAAAAAGTGCTTTACGTTGATCAGACTTATTACCCTGACTTTGAGTGGTTTTGTCGGATGCTTTAATAAGCGCTTTGAGTGCTGAATGACTTCGCGAGTACTCATAAATTAAATTTTCAAAACGAACGACCATAGCCCTGGCTTCTTCAACCAGCTTGGCATTGACCTTATGCTGCTCTGCCAAATCAATAAAACCACGCAGACCGGCAGGTCCGGGTAATGAGTGGATAACCTGTAGGCCGTCCACCGCTTTATTGATGGTCTCTACCATTCTCTGACAAGTTGATTTATTGGCATTCAACCAATTTGCCATACCAGTAATGGTTTTTGCATGATTGGGAAAGTCATCGACAAGGTTTGAGAGGCCATTTTTGATTCGCTCACCTTCACGATCAATAAGCGCTAATTCTGAGCGGGATAATGTTTTGCTCACGGTACTGCCTTCTTGTTTTGATACATTGGTATGTAAATTAGATACATTATGACACAAGCCAGTGTTTATCTCATATACTATAAGATAAATACATCGCAAATTTGCATCAACAACTTGCCAAGACAAGTCATAAACGCATCATTTAATTATTTATCCTTTGCAAGTCTATTCTTATGGATAACATCCTGTTATGTCTAAATGCACCATACCTCTTTGTTTAGCAAGGAACAATGCAATTTAGACTTGTGAAGAATATCAATAAAATACAAAAAGATACAGTGTTAGATACAAATATGATGCATCTCGGATAGATCCAGGTATGTGATTAAGAAATTGGTCGGTTATTGCGTTGGGAGCGAAACCAGACACCAAGAATATTAGCGAATAAAATTAATCCAGCACCAAATAACTGGTGTAGTGACAAGATTTCATCAAGAAAGATAAAACTAAAAAGCATTGCAATAGGGACATACAGATAATAGACCACAGAGGTCACCACATGATTCAACTCAGTACTCACCTTAATCCAGAGGCTGTGAGCGACCAGGGTACACACCACTCCTAAAACAATCAGGCCAATCCAGCTTTGCCCTGGAATAGACCAGTCAGCCTGCGGCAGGCCAAAACTGAATATAACCATAGCGACAAAGAACTGACCAAAGGTGCGCCTCTCACCGTTTATATGTCGGTATTTTTGATGCATCAATGGTAACAAGGCGTAAAGAAAACCTGATATCACCGCCAGAATAAGACCAATGGTCATATCATCGGTAAGATCAAAATCTGGTACCACCATATATACGCCTACAAAGGCTAGTAGAACACAAAACAGTTCAAGCCAATGTGGCGGTTGCTTATGCACTAGCCAGCCCAGAAGCAGCAAATGCGCACCAAAAGTCGAAACGCCAATAGCTGCCACCGAAGCAGTTGAAAGCTGAATGCTATAGAAATAAGTTAGCCAATGGGTTGCGAAAACCAGTCCTAGCAGAAAGATGAACAGCCAGTTCTCTCGGCGGGCAATCAGTGGCCTTCGAGTCATGCCTGCCAGCAGTATCAGGCCAACCACACTTACAGCCAGCCGAAAGGCTCCAATCAGCCAGGGATTGACCTCAATATATTTGATAATTACGGGTACTAAAGCCATCAAAAAGACAGCCAGTACAGCCAGAGAAATTAGGCGCCAATAACTGGTATTCATTCTTTTATAATCAAATAGTTATAAATGTAACTTAATAATAAAAGTTAACTGGTATGAGGATACAAAGACTGCATTCTTTCACAACCGCTTTATAACCGATAGTTTTTTCCTTATTTCTAAGCGAATTTTCTTGCATTTTTCGCCAAACAAAGTATAAAGCACATTCCATTTTGTGCTGATTGATTATTTTTTGCGCATGGTGAGCCTTTCGAGGTCAGCATGACATAATTAGCACGCCTGGTAGGTCTGGGAAGTTTCTATCGTTACGCCCCCAGAAATTTGTAAATAAGCTTGTTTATGGCTTCCCTGTATAGGAGATTAAAGAAGTGTATAAAGACTTCGACTATAACCAAGAGATTGATCCTACTGGCGCAACAGAAACTCAATGGCCTTCTTTTAAGAACGTCAACGAGAACGATGAGCGAAACGATCATTTCATACACAGAAACGGCAAGATCTTTGCGGGTACTCATTTGATCATCGATCTATGGGGCGCGTCAAAGCTTGATAATCTTCAGCTAATGGAACAGGCGTTCCGTGAGTCTGTAGTTGAATGTGGCGCAACTTTGTTGCACATCCACATGCACCACTTCACACCTAACGGTGGAATTTCAGGTGTTGCCGTTTTAGCTGAATCACATATCAGTGTGCACACTTGGCCAGAGCGCGACTATGCCGCGTTTGACGTCTTTATGTGTGGCGACGCTGAACCTCATAAAGCGGTTGAAATTCTGCGTAAAGCTTTCCTGCCTTCGAAAATCGAAGTGAGCGAAATTTTGCGCGGACAAGTTGAGAAATAAAGCCTAAGGCAATTAATCGACATGGCAAAAAGATTTATCGAAACCCTGTACAGCACTTACGGGCAGAGCTTCATTGTTGATGAAGTTCTGTTTGAAAGTAAAACGGAACATCAGCATCTGATCATTTTCAGGAATGAACAGTTTGGCAATGTGATGGCGCTGGACGGGGTCATCCAGACCACTGAGAAAGACGAGTTCATTTATCACGAAATGCTGACTCATGTGCCGCTTTTTGCGCATGGCAATGCAAAGCGCGTCTTGATTATCGGTGGCGGCGATGGCGGTATCTTACGCGAAGTCTTGCGTCACCCTGAAGTTGAACAGGTTACTATGGTAGAAATTGACGCCGCCGTAGTAGATATGTGCAAACAATACTTCCCTAAACATTCGGATGGCGCTTTCGATGATCCGCGGCTTAATCTTGTCATTGCCGATGGGGTCGATTTTATTGTCAATAACGCTAATTCTGAGGACGGCGAGAAGTTTGATGTCATTATTTCTGACTCAACGGATCCAGAAGGCCCAGGTGAAGTGTTGTTCACATCACGCTTCTACAAGGGATGCAAGAATAGCCTTAAAGAAGGTGGAATTTTAGCAACCCAGAATGGTGTCAGCTTTATGCAGATTGATGAGGTTAAAACGACATTCAACCGCTTCGAAGGCTTATTCAACGATCGTTGGTTTTATGTAACAGCTGTACCCACTTATGTCGGTGGTAACATGACCCTTTCCTGGGGTTCTGATGATGCTTCATTACGCCAGCATTCAGTTGAAACGATTCGTGAACGATTTAGTAAGGCTAATTTTAGTACCAGGTACTATAACCCTGAACTGCACGTCGCCAGCTTTGCCCTGCCCCAATACGTTGTTGAGGCGCTCAAGTAAAGCGTGCAAATGAACACAAAGGCGAACTGTTAAGGTTCGCCTTTTTTGTATCTGGTATACAGAAATGATAGTTTTATGTCCATACAAGGTATATAAAGTTTATCTATTGCAATGTATCGGCAGATCTCTGCCGGACTTTAAGGAGAACAAAGCCCAATGGCATTAGAGCAACAAGACGATTGGTCAATTGACAAAGCCCGCGCCCACTACAACCTTCCTTACTGGAGCGAAGGCTATTTCGACTTGAATGAGCAAGGCAACCTGGTGGTAAAGCCTGACCGCAACCGTCCAGAGTTTAACTTTGAACTTTCAGAAATCTGCAAGGAACTGCAGAAGAAAGGCTTTCAGATGCCTGCCCTGCTTCGTTTCGGCGATATTTTGCATAACCGCGTCAATAGTTTGTGTGAAGCCTTTAATCAGGCCATCAAAGAGTATGAGTTTCAGGGTCGCTATACCATCTGTTATCCGATTAAGGTTAATCAGCAGCGTCGCGTTGTCGAAGAAATAGTGCAAAGTCAGGCAGCTATTAACAATAACAATGATAAGCAAATTGGTCTTGAAGCTGGCAGCAAACCAGAACTTATGGCCGTGCTTGCTTTGTCCGAGCACACTAACTCGACCATCGTCTGCAACGGCTACAAGGACCGTGAGTACATTCGTACCGCGTTAATTGGTACGCAACTTGGACACAAAGTTTATATCGTCGTAGAGAAACTGACAGAACTTCAGTTAGTACTGGAAGAAGCCGAAAGCATGAACGTGAAACCAACTATTGGCGTGCGTGCTCGTCTGGCTTCCAAAGGCGAATCGAAATGGCAAACCTCTGGCGGCGATCATTCTAAATTTGGCTTGTCTGCCAGCCAGATTTTGCGTCTGGTTGAAACATTGCAAGCTAAGGATCAAGTTGATGTATTCAAGCTGCTGCACTTCCACCTGGGCTCGCAGATCACCTCGATTCGCGACATCCAGAATGCACTCAAAGAATGTGCTCGCTTTTATGCCGAGCTGCATGCGCTTGGCGTGCCTGTTGAAACCGTAGACGTCGGTGGCGGCCTTGGTGTTGATTACGAAGGCACTCGCAGTCAAAGCCATTGCTCCATTAACTACAGCTTATCTGAATACGCCAATAACGTGGTTTGGGCCTTTTATGATGTTGCCAATGAAAATGATTTGCCTCACCCCAATATTATTACCGAATCTGGTCGCGCACTCACTGCTCACCATGCGGTGCTAATCGCTAATGTTATTGACTCAGAAGCTCCTGAAAAAGTCGATTTAGAAGCACCTTCGGAAGAAGCGCCATTGGTTCTACAAAACCTCTGGGAAAGCTACCAGGAAGCTCTTAATACAAAAGATAACCGTAAACTGATGGAAACCTTCCATGACGCCGGTTACCTGCTAACCGAAGCTCAGGGTATGTTCAGTCACCAAGTACTGTCGCTGGCCGAACGTGCTATGGCCGAGCGCCTGCACCGCATGATTTTAATGCTAGTGAAAGAAAAATTAGTGCCCGAAATTCAGGAGCATCAAAATACGTTAGACGAATTAAATGAAAAACTGGCGAGCAAATATTTCGTTAATTTTTCAATATTCCAGTCCTTGCCCGACGCTTGGGCGATTGATCAGATATTCCCAGTGATGCCTTTGGTCGGGCTCAAAGATGAGCCTATGGAAAGCGTCATTATTCAGGATATCACCTGTGATAGCGATGGCGTGTTAGAGCAGTATGTTAATGCACAAAGCATTACCCCTACTTTGATGCTCCCTACCTATACACCAGGCGATGAGTATTTGCTCGGCTTCTTTATGGTGGGCGCTTATCAGGAAATATTGGGTGATATGCACAACCTGTTTGGCGACACCCATACTATCGACCTGGTACTTGCTGAGAATGGAGAAATCAAAATCACGGGAACTGACTACGGCTCAGGCGTAGATGAAATGCTCGAATATGTAGATTTTGATGCTAAATCCATTTTGGAGTCTTATCGTCGCCAGCTCAAAGCAAGCGACCTTGAGCAAGCGCAACAACGCCAATACCTGGCAGAACTACGTGAAGGTATTTATGGCTACAGCTATTTAGAGGATTAGACTGAAATGACACAGTTGAATAGACGCTGGCCAGCTGAATGGGAAACGCATCAAGCAACCTGGATGGCCTGGCCCTGTCGCACTGAAATTTGGACCAATGGTTTAGAAAAAGCGCAATTAGCTTTTGCCGAAGTGGCCAATACGATTGCTGACTATGAACCATTGTTTATGCTGGTTAAGCCAGAGCATAAAGCTTTTGCTACCAAGAAACTCAGTAGTTCTATTACCTTGGTAGAGATGGCCATTGATGATAGCTGGACACGCGACACCGCGCCTATCTGGATTGAAGAAAGTGGCAATCCTGTTGCTTTAGACTTCCAGTTTAATGCCTGGGGCAATAAGTTTTCGCCTTATGATAATGACGCCAATGTCGCTGGCAACATCATCAGCTATAGTGACAGCCAATCACGTAAGCTTGATATGGTGTTAGAAGGTGGCGCTATTCACTCCAATGGACAAGGTACCATTTTGACCACCAAAGAGTGTTTGCTAAATCCAAATCGTAACCCTTCAATGAGCCAGCAGCAGATCGAACAGGTTTTACTGGAACAGTTTGGAGCAGACCAGGTTGTGTGGCTGGAAAAAGGTGTTGCCGGTGATGTGGATACCGATGGGCATATCGACAATATTGCCTGCTTTATCGAGAGTGATTTAGTCATCAGTCAAAACTGTGAGGCATCCAGCGAAAACTATAGTATCTACGAAGACAACCGCAGGATTATTCGCGACAATAATTTGAAACTGGTTGAGGTCTCTGAACCTGAAGCACGCTATGAAGGTGAGCTTCGTGTGCCGCTTTCATACATCAACTTTTATATTGCTAATGATGCAATCATTATGCCGTCTTTTAACTGCAAACAAGATAATGAAGCAAAGTCAGTTCTAACTGACCTATTCCCGCACCGAAATATTCATCAGATTGATGCTAACGAGATTTTAGTCGGTGGCGGCGGCATTCACTGCATAACCATGCAGCAACCCAAGATTTAATGAACTCATACATTTGAGTCTTTACAGGTGATAACACTATGAGAAACGTAACATTCGCAGCAACCCAGTTTGCGGTTAGTGCAAACTTTGATGAGAACATCGCTAAAGGTGAAGCTTTAGTTAAACAGGCTGCAGAACAAGGCGCCAACGCCATTCTTTTGCAGGAGCTATTTGCAGGCTATTACTGGTGCAAAGATCAGGATCCTAAGTATTTTGATTGGGCTGAACCCTATCCTGGCAGTCGTGTACTACAGCATTTTTCAACGGTTGCTAAACAGTTAGGTGTAGTTTTACCAATCAGTTACTTCGAAAAAGCTGGCAATGCCCACTTTAACTCACTTGCCATGATTGATGCTGATGGCACCATCATGGATAACTACCGCAAAATGCACATTCCAGATGGACACGGCTATCAAGAAAAGTTTTATTTCTCACCTGGTGATACAGGCTTTAAAGTATGGGACACCAAATTTGGTCGCATGGGCGCTGCAATCTGCTGGGATCAATGGTTCCCAGAAGCAGCTCGAATTCTTGCACTGCAAGGTGCTGAAGTGATTTACTACCCCACTGCGATTGGCTCGGAACCACAAGATCCTAACTGGGATTCGCGTGAGCACTGGCAACGTGTAATGCAAGGCCACAGCGGTGCCAACATGGTTCCTGTTGTGGCTTCAAACCGCATAGGCACTGAACAGGGTGAAACCTGCGGCATTACTTTCTATGGCTCCTCATTCATCACCGATCCTTTTGGTGCCAAAGTACAGGAAATGGACAAAAGCAGCGAAGGTGTCATTTGTCAGGAGTTTGATTTAGACCAGGTAGCAAAGCAGCGCGCTAGCTGGGGCTTGTTCAGAGACCGCCGTCCAGAGTATTACGGACGAATCACTCAGTTCTAAAATCCTAATGCAACAAAAAAAGCCCAGCAACTAGCTGGGCTTTTCGTAATAGTGGAGCTATTTATTACTGCTCCGACATCTGCCATAACTCAATTTTGTTGCCTTCCGGATCTATAAACCAGGCAAATTTTCCAAAACCATCTTCTTCACAAATGTCACCAACTTGCTTACCTCCATTAGCGACAACCTGTTTGATACAGGCTTCCACATCATCGACCATAAGATTCAGCATGAAGTCCTTATCTGATGGAGCAAAGTAATCGGTACTCGATTTAAACGCCCCCCAAACTGTGTACGCATCTTGAGGTAACTGACTACTGGGAAAGCTGGTACCACCATAAGTGGGGTCTATCTTGAAGCCTAAAGCTTTCTCATACCACTGCCCTAAAGCATCCCTGTCTTTACATTTAAAGAATACGCCACCAATGCCTAATACTTTTCCGCTCATCATCAATCCATGAGATTGTTTAGACTATCTTCGCTAACACCATTAATGACGTTGGTGTAACCCATTGCTTCAAGCTCTTCTTTGGCTTTACCAGCACGATTACCACTACGACAATAAACAATGAAGATTTCGTCCTTATCAAGGTTTAGCTCTGAAATTCGATCAGCGATTTCATCAACTGGTATATTCACTGCGCCTGAATAATGGCTATTGTTGTATTCACCTTCAGTACGAACATCAATGATTGTCACATCATCCAAAGCACCCTCTTCTGCAACGATCACTCGAGCAGTAAATTCTTCTGGGCTTAAAATACTCCCCTCAGAAGGCAAAGGATCAAACGACATCAAACCAATTTGGATGTTTTCGAAGGCATGAACAGAGTTTTCAGCAGTATCGAGAGAAAATGATTCTGCAGAATTCGGCGTTAAATACATAAAACTCAAAGTAGCCGAACCATCGGTTACACATTGGGCGCCTTTAGGGCATCTGGAGTCATTAACGATTTTTAAAAACTCAAGAGAGGAATCTTTAAACCTTACAATATCACCAGTAGACATCATAAACTCTTGCGCCTGAAGCTTTTGCAGCTCAGATTCACCTTCAACAACTGGCGTAGATGCACAAGAGGCAAGTAGATAGATAAATGGAAATAAACAGACAATTCTTAAAGCTTTCATAAGCCCCTCACAATTATTATAAGTACACAACTCCATTGTTATACGAGAGCCAAAGAGAATCAAGGAAGGAATGGCACCCCCGACAGGATTCGAACCTGTTACCTTCCCCTTAGGAGGGGGACGCTCTATCCAGATGAGCTACGGGGGTTTAACAGTCAGAAATTATAATGCTTTTTGAGAATAAAAAAACGCCTCATTTCTGAGGCGTTTTAAAACATTCAAACAAATTAGAATGTATAAGTTGCTTCAAGATAAAGCTCTCTTCCTATACCAGCACCGGCATAAACGAAATGGTTATACCATGGGTAATCGTAGAATAAGAAAGTCTCATCCTTTGGAGGCTTTGCATTGAATAGATTTCTAACTCTCAAACCAGTTGAGAAGTCTTCAGTCCAATTATAGTTAGCCGTGAAGTTATAGGTGATGTAAGGACGCATACGATAGTCGCTATCAGGATCACGTTGGCTTGGACGCCATGCTGTAACACCACCACGACGGAATGCGGTAAGTGCAACGCGGTAATCATCAGAAGACCATGCCATTGTAGCAGTTACACGAGAACGAGGATCCCAACCACCAAGGAACTCATCGTCACGAAGATCGACTTCTGGTGCATCCTCTCTAGATTGGTACTTATTAGACAACATATGGCTATAATCAATGTTGAAATCTAAGCGTCCAGCATCATAGTTATGCCCCCAACGTAGGCTAGCATCAAGGCTGTCAATCTCAGTAACTGCTGCATTGAACGGAGTAACATTTAGACGGGAAATATAAGAAATACCGGTATTAGGATCAACCTCACGATCAATTCTAGCGTTATTATCCGCACACTCCTCTGCAGAAACATCTCCAGCACCCACAATGCAATTCCACTCTTCTCTTAAAAGACCTGAAGCACTTTCAGTTAAAACACGGTCTTCCAGACGTAAGCGATTAAGAGTTGCCATTATGGTTAGATCATCTGTCAAGTCCGCTGAGAAACCAAACCAAGCTGAGTAACCTGTTTCGTCATCTAAAGGCTCTCCACCTAACTCTTGTGCACCAACACGCTCAGCAAAAATAGTTGATGAAGTACAATCAGTTATATCGAAATTTGCTGCAGGAAAATCTTCCGGAGTAAGGTTGTTTTCAAATAAATAAGATTCATAACATTGAACTAAATCTGTACCACCAGTATAGAAACCTGTTGTGGTATATACTTGGTTTAGGTCAGGCGCTCTGAAGCTTCCGGTATAACCACCACGGAGCAAGAACTCATCAATTGGTCTCCAAGTAAAACTCAATGATGGAGTAGTTCTTGTGCCGATAGAGGAAGATTGACTATCGTAATTATCGATACGGGCAGCTAAGTTCACTTCCAAAGTTTCATGTAAAGGAATTAATAACTCTCCACCAACTGCATAACGACTTCTATCACCACCACCTTGATAGCCTGTTAATTGCCACCAACCGGAACCCGTTAACTCCGGTAGTGGAGGGTCCTGTTGAATACGCTCGTCAGGGATAAAAGAAAAATCCTGTTTTTCGTATTCAAATATTGC
The DNA here is from genome assembly GCA_048268505.1 of Kangiella sp. Lineage (GTDB taxonomy): Bacteria > Pseudomonadota > Gammaproteobacteria > Enterobacterales > Kangiellaceae > Kangiella. The sequence continues at coordinate 868,452 of JBLWVK010000001.1, forward strand.
AGCATAGCTCACAGTACCAGCCCAGTTATCAAACCAGTCACCAGTTATGTTAAAGTTCGCACTGGTTGATGAGGTTTCATTACCGTAGGTTTGAGTACCAATCGCATTTTGAACTAATGGCAATGTAGTTTCATCAAGTGGTGCGAATAAATTATCACGTAAACCGAACGGCACACCAGTTCCTGACCACCAATTATCTCCGAAGAAACCTGTACCATAATAGTCTCCCAGGAATAAGTTAATTACTTCTTCAGCTTTCCACCAAGGGCTTGCTGAATTATATTCATAGTCAGACCGATTCAGTGCCACTTCCCACTGGTGCTCACCAAAGTAACCGCTAGCACCAACGGTAAAGCTCAAAGACTCATCTTCGAATTGGCTATCCAAGTTCATACCCAATTCTTCTTCTGTGAATAGACGCTGAGCTAAGAACCAGTCGTAGTAATTGAATCCAAAACCGGTATCGACAATCGTTGATGTGTCTAGAATATCTTCCGCTATAAATAAATAGTGGCTGTTATTTGCAGACTCACTTTGATAATACAAAATATCTGCGAATAACTGCACATCATCATTTAATTGATAATCACCATGTAAAAATAATGAATGCGACTCTTTTGCATTTCTAAATGAAGACTGTGCTGCACCATCATCTCCACAGAAATAACCTGCAACTGGTCTAAAGGCACGCTCGGTACCATTTCCCATGGCTTCACAAGTACCAGCCTGCGGATCATCATAGTACTCGCGACCATTTAAGTTGTCCCACCAATTAAGACCAAGTACGTATCGAGTCAAAACGCCGTCACCATATGGATAGTCAAGGTCTGAATCATAATCATCAAACTCACCAGAGGTAATCAGTTCTCTATCAGTATATTGATAAGCAACCGTAACATTGCCGTTATCAAATGTTTTACCTGTAACTAACTTAAATTGAGTATCAAGTGGGTTAGAGTCAGCTTCTGTTGGAGTACCAACAATTAAGTTAACTGTTGTACTGTCAACATCATCTTTAAGAATAATATCAACAACACCAGCAACTGCATCAGAACCGTAAATTGCAGATGCACCTGTACTCAGCACACGAATTTCTTTAACTGCGGCTGCAGGAATAGCGCCAAAGTTAAATACTGAAGTATCAGATTGATAAGCTGCTGGGTAAGAAGAAATACGACGACCATTAAGAAGCAATAGTGTATTACCAACACCTATACCTCTTAGGTTCAATGTTTGAACGTCAGGAGTGAAACCATTAGAAAACTCTGGCCCTTCGAATTGGAAGCTACTGTTTTGAGTAAGGTTTGTCAAAGCATCAAATACAGTCACATGTCCTTGTTCGGCCATATCTTCGTTAGTAATTACGGTTACAGGCTGAGCGCCTTCAATCGCTGTTCGTTTTATTCGAGAACCTATAACTGTAACTTTCTCGACCTTTTCTTCCTCTGCTCCCTCTTCCTGCTCTTCCGCAGCATTTACTGTGGCGGTCAAAGCCAAAGAGGCAGAAGCAGTTGCTAATAGAGCCATTTTCACAGCTTTAGCAATTAGATTACTTCTTATTGTCATCAGAACCCTCTCTTCTAATTAGTAAAAAATTTCCTAGAAAGTAATTTGTTCACTGCGCCTTGTTGCAAAATGAACAAACTTTGTAAGTTTATGTAAATAAAATTCAAATGTGAATATAAAATTAGATATTTTTATGATGAGCATTAGATTAATTAGGAATAAGCACATAACCAGCTGTTTTAGAAGGGGTTAGCAAGGACTATTATAGTAATGAATCCGCGATATTCATGAGGTAAATACGAAAAAGCCCAGCGATGCTGGGCTTTTATTAGATATGTGTGGTGCCTGATTAACGAAGGTAAGGTTTCAGTGCCTCTGGAATATTAATGCTGCCATCGGCATTTTGGTTGTTTTCCAGGATAGCAACCAATGTACGACCTACTGCCAGTCCTGAGCCGTTTAGTGTGTGTAGTAGCTCTGGCTTGCCAGTTTCTGGGTTGCGCCAGCGTGCTTGCATTCGACGTGCCTGGAAGTCTCCAGTATTGCTACAGGAAGAAATCTCGCGATAGGTGTTCTGGCTTGGTAACCATACTTCGATATCATAGGTTTTGGTTGCACCGAAGCCGATGTCTCCGGAACAAAGCGTCACTACTCGATACGGAAGCTCAAGTAGCTGCAAGACTTTCTCAGCGTGGCTAATCAGTCGCTCTAGTGCATCCATTGAATCTTCAGGCTTGGTGATATGTACCAACTCAACTTTCTCGAATTGGTGTAAGCGAATAAGACCTCGTACATCCCGCCCGTAAGAGCCTGCTTCGCTACGGAAGCACGGGGTATGTGCAACAAATTGTAGTGGAAGCTGATCAGCTTCAACAATTTCGTCACGCACCAGGTTAGTAACTGGTACTTCTGCCGTTGGAATCAAATATAAAGGACGATCATCCTGATTCTTGCCCTGAGCTTTGAAAAGGTCTTCTTCAAATTTAGGCAGCTGACCAGTACCGGTTAAACTTTCAGCATTGACCATATAAGGAACGTACACTTCTTCGTAGCCATGCTCTTTGCTGTGTAAATCGAGCATGAATTGGATCAAAGCTCTGTGCAGCTTGGCGACCAAACCTTTTTTGACGATAAAGCGGCTGGCAGCAATTTTGGCAGCACTGGCAAAATCCAGACCGTTTAAGGCTTCACCCACTTCAACATGGTCTTTAGGCTCAAAATCAAACTGGCGCGGCTCACCCCAGCGACGAATCTCAACGTTCTCACTCTCGTCTTTGCCTTCTGGGACTGAATCATCCAGCAGGTTTGGGATGCCGTAGTGAATCTCATCTAACTGAGTCATCACTTGATTAAGACGCTCTTTGGCGGTATCAAGTTTGCTTCCTAAGTCCGCCACCTGATCTAACAATGGCTGAATATCTTCACCACGCGCTTTGGCCTGCCCTATCGACTTGGAGCTTGAGTTACGCTCATTCTGCAATTCCTGAGTTTCTACCTGAATGGCTTTACGCTCTTCTTCAAGTTTATTGTATTGCTCCACATCAAGCTCAAAACCACGCTTTGCCAGATTCTTAGCAACAGCATCAATGTCGGTACGTAATAGTTTAGGGTCAAGCATTGTCTTTTTTGAATCCGTTATAGGGTTGCCGTAAATTTCAGGCGGCCATTCTACCACCAAGCCAAGCACCAAAAAACACGAAAAGCATGCAAACTAGTAAATTGGCGCTAATATTAAGTCCAGCCTTGAGCCACAAGTGCTGTTGCATCAGCTGGAAGGTTTCCACAGAGAAGGTTGAGAAAGTGGTTAAAGCACCGAGAAAACCAATAACGACTCCTAAACGTACGCTATTGGAAACTTGAGCCGCTTGCCAAAAGATTAACAGGAAACCGGCAATAAAACAGCCAATGACATTAGCCAGCAAGGTTCCCCATAGATAATGTTCACCAAAGAGCCATTCAGCCAGGTCGCGACACTTGAATCGAGCAACAGCGCCTAAAGCACCACCTAAGCCTATGCTCGCAATAACGGCTATATTCATGAGCTCCCCTTATTATATTGATCGCTTTTTGCTTTAAGCCAGGCCAGTTTTTCAGCGATCTTTTTCTCAAGTCCTCTATCGACCGGATGATAATACCGAGTATCGCCCTTTTCTTCGGGCAAATAAGTTTGCCCCGCAGAGAAAGCATCAGGCTCATCATGGTCATAACGATACTCTGTGCCGTAGTCCAATTCTTTCATCAGCTTGGTTGGCGCATTGCGAATATGCAGTGGCACCTCATAGCTCGGCTCGCTCCTGACATCACGCAACGCATTGTTATAAGCCTTATAGACTGCGTTACTTTTTGGAGCGCAGGCAAGATAGATAATCGCTTGTGCTATGGCTAACTCGCCTTCCGGGCTGCCCAATCTCTCCTGAACATCCCAGGCATTTAAAGCTAACGTCAGCCCACGCGGATCAGCATTGCCAATATCCTCACTGGCCATTCGTACCACTCGGCGCGCCACATACAGAGGATCACAACCGCCATCAATCATGCGACAGAACCAATAAAGCGCCGCATCGGGATTGCTACCTCGCACTGACTTATGCAGCGCTGAAATCTGATCATAAAAGTGTTCACCACCTTTATCAAAACGGCGTAACGATTGAGTCAGAGTTTCTTCTAAAACCTCATCATCAATGACTGGCGACTTCTCATTTTTTGCTAAGGCAAGCTCACTGGCCAGCTCTAAAAAGTTGAGTAAGCGACGTCCGTCGCCATCAGCTGCATCAATTAAATGTTTTCGGCTATCCTCTGCAATTGATAGATGATATTTGCCAAGGCCAAGCTCCTCATCAGACAAAGCACGACTAATCAGTTTATCCAACGCACTTTCTGAGAGATCTTTTAATACAAATACACGCGCTCTGGAAAGTAGTGCGTTATTTAATTCAAAAGAAGGGTTCTCAGTAGTGGCACCAATAAAGGTGAGAGTGCCATCTTCAACATAGGGCAGAAAAGCATCTTGTTGAGCTTTATTAAAACGATGCACCTCGTCGACAAATAAAATGGTTGGCTTACCCTGCGACTGATATTGACGCGCCTCATCCACTGCCGCACGTATATCTTTTACTCCGGCCAGAACTGCTGAAATGGTAATAAAATGAGCATTAGAGCTTTGTGCAATTAGGCGAGCTAAGGTTGTTTTTCCGGTTCCCGGAGGCCCCCAGAAAATTAATGAAAATGGACGTTGTGTTTCAATTGCCTGACGAAGTGGTTTTCCGGGCGCTAGTAAATGCTCCTGGCCAACATAGTCGTTCAAAGATGTTGGGCGCAGCCTGTCAGCCAATGGAGCATTGAGAGGAGAACTTGAGAATAAGTTTGATTGACCGCTCATGAGTAATTAGAAGCTTTCGTCCTCTATGTCACCATCCAAAGAATTACGGCTATCTATTACGTCAACACCCTCCGGAACTTCAAACTCAAAATAATTGTCATCAAATTCAGGATTCATCACCACATTCGTGAAATCAACCAGTGTAGATTGACCGAGGTTATCCCGCACCTGCAATGCGACCAACTCATCGCCCTTAAATTCAATAATCAAGACTTCATATAAAGCATCAGGATCGCGAGGCATCAGGTGATACATCATCACCCCATCACCCTCACCTTTAACCGATGCCACTTCGTAATTGGTCGCAACATCCAGTTGTGCCTGGCTCAATAAAGCCGCTGGTGAATTGGCTAAAGTTTGATCAAGGCTAGACACATTGATTTGTTCGATATCAATATCGAATTGCCACAAGTTAACACCATCGGCGACAATTTCCTGCTCAAATGGCTCGCTCACCACCCAGCGAAACAACTGCGGCCTTTTCAGTTCAAAATGGCCAGACGACTTATCAATCAAAGTGCCGAACTCATCGGTAATCACCTGACTGAAATCTGCCTTAAAACTATCAATCGCAGTCAGTTTTTTCTCTAGATCCTGCGGTGCATCAGCCAAAGCTAGAATGCTAGAACACAATAGAGCGCTGGCAGAAGCCAACTGACCGAATCTTTTTGCAATACTTTTAATCATTATCGTTACCATAATATGGTCAAAGTTAATTAATTTATAACCTGGCTATACTGAATTAGGCCTTAACATCATTTCTCAATTATAAAGGGCTTTGCGGTATTCTGCGTCAGTCCAAAGCAAATACTTTGAGCGATTAACAGTGCAGTTAAGACAATACGCCCAACACTCTTTTCCCACACATACTAGCCTGTATCTAGCGTCAGTGGTGTGGTTAAGACACGGCGTTCTTTATTCTTTAGTGAGGAGTTTACGCTTTTGTAAACGACGATACTAAAGAATTAAGAACAACAAAGTATTGGCAAACTAACTAGCTGGATCAGTCTTTTGGAGGTGGCGGAGCCAAAACTTCCCTCGCCCCATTAGACCCCATCTCTGACACAATACCTGCGGCTTCCATCGCCTCAACCATTCGGGCTGCTCGGTTATAACCAATCTTTAAGCGACGCTGGATACCCGAAATGGATGCTCTGCGAGTTTCTGTGACAATCGCAACGGCCTGGTCAAAGAGTTCATCTTGCTCACTATCACCACCATCGCCTTCCATACCTGGAATTCCAGGAACGGGCACTTCGCTGGTTCCACTAATCACTTCGTCAAGATACTCTGGCTCACCACGCTTCTTCCAATCTTCAACCACACGATGCACTTCGTCATCATCAACAAAGGCACCGTGAATACGGGTTGGAATGTTGGAGCCGCCGGGCAGATACAGCATATCACCCATACCCAATAACTGTTCTGCACCCATCTGATCAAGAATGGTTCTTGAGTCAATTTTTGAGGATACCTGGAAAGCAATTCGCGAAGGAATATTCGCCTTAATCAAACCTGTTATCACATCGACAGAAGGTCTTTGCGTTGCCAGAATCAGGTGGATACCTGCAGCACGGGCTTTTTGTGCGATTCGGGCAATCAGTTCTTCTACTTTTTTACCGACAATCATCATCATGTCAGCAAGCTCATCAATGACAATCACTATCGAGGGCAGTTTCTCAAGCGTTGGTGGCTCTTCTTCCAATCCATCGGTCGGTTGCCAAAGAGGATCTTTAATCGGTTCACCAGCTTTAATCGCATCTTGTACTTTTTTATTGAAACCCGCTAAGTTTCGAACGCCCATTGCTGACATTAAGCGATAGCGACGCTCCATTTCACCAACAGACCAACGCAGTGCATTAGCGGCATCTTTCATGTCAGTCACAACTTCGCACAGCAAGTGTGGGATGCCTTCATAAACGCTTAGCTCAAGCATTTTGGGGTCTATCATGATCAGCCGCAGGTCTTCTGGCGTTGCCTTATACAGCATACTGATAATCATGGCGTTAACACCAACCGACTTACCAGAGCCTGTCGTACCAGCTACCAGTAAGTGAGGCATTTTAGCCATATTGACCACAATTGGATTGCCGGCAATGTCTTTACCTAGGGCCATACTCAGTGGCGATTTTGACTTTTCAAATTCATCACAGGCCAATACTTCGCGCAGACGAACCACTTCGCGTGACTCATTTGGAATCTCGATACCGACATAAGTTTTTCCAGGAATTACTTCAACCACACGCACCGAAATGGTGGAAAGCGAACGAGCCAAATCTTTGGCCAGATTTGAAATCTTGCTGACCTTCACTCCGGGCGCCAGCTCTATTTCAAAGCGGGTAATCACAGGACCAGGATGCACCTCCATGACCTGAGCTTCGACTCCAAAGTCTTTTAGCTTAAGCTCAACCAGGCGTGACATCGCCTCCAGAGCTTCTTCAGAAAAGTGATTTTTTGGCGGCTCTGGTTCGTCGAGCAACTCCATAACCGGCATTGGGCCAGTCGGGATATCATCAAATAAAGGTTTCTGCTTTGCTTTGGCTGCAACTTTTGGTGGAGTTGTCGGTTGATGCACTTTTGGTTCAATTTTAACCGGACTGCGAGTTTCTCTTTTCACCTTGTCCTGTTTCAATGCTTCCTGACGTTTCACCACCGATTCTTTGACTGACTTTTGAACCTGCTTGCGGTCTTTAAAGTTTTCATACCACTCGCCTAACTTGGTCCATGATTGGACAACCCACACACCAACTTTGTCCATCATTCTTAACCAGGAAATACCGGTAAATAAGGTCAGGCCTGACAAGAACAACGCCAGAAGAATCAAGGTGGTGCCATAAAGTCCAAGCCCATCAATCACCAGACTGATGATGAACTCTCCTAAAATCCCGCCCGAGGTATAGCTTGGCTGAATCGCCGGGTCAAAAAAGTGCAAACTGCATAACCCTGCTCCACCAACCACTGCCATTAACAGGCCTAACCCTTTGACAGCCCAAAAGGCTTTCGGATGCTCATGCTCAATATTGCGTTCGACGTAAAGCAGATAACCCGAATAAGCAAAAATAACGGGGATCAAAAAGGCCAAATAGCCAAACAGATGCAAAAAGAAGTCTGCAAACCAGGCACCACCCTTACCTGCTGAATTTTGTACAGGAGCGCCGCTTCCATTGGTAAAGGATCCGGGATCATTTGGGTTGTAGGTCAATAGCGCCAGAAAAAAGAATAAGGCTAAAGTGACCAGCAGAATCATGCCGCCTTCGCTAAGGCGTTTGCGCAGGATCGCTTTTGACTCCAGCGTTTGCGGAGACTTTCGAGTAGCAGATTGTTTGTTTTTAGTTTTACTCAAAACACTTTCCTTTCATAATTTGCAGTTATTCTAAAGCAAGTTTCAGCTATCTCAAGCAGTTAATTATGGCGAATTCTGAAGTGTGAACCGCCTATACGAAGTACTATATCAGCGTCTATCAAGGTTGATAGGCAATAAGTTAGTTTCTTTTACCTCTTCCATCACCATATAAGATCGCGATGCGCTCACTCCGGGCAGCATCAACAAAGTTTCCCCAAGCAGCTTTCGATAAGCCTTCATGTCCGCTACACGCGCCTTTAATAAATAATCAAAGTCACCCGAAACCAGGTGGCACTCTAAAATGGTTGGGAGCTTGGTAACAGCCTGTTTAAACTCTTCAAACACATCTGGCGAAGTTCTCGACAAACGAATTTCAACAAAAACCAGCAGCGCTGCAGCCAGTTTCATGGGGTTTAGACGTGCCGAGTAACCCTCGATAAAACCATTGGCCTCGAGCCTTTTAACACGTTCCAGACAGGGCGTGGCACTAAGGCCAACACGCTTGGCCAGCTCCACATTCGAAATCCGTCCATTTTGCTGCAATTCATTGAGAATCCGAAGGTCAATTCGGTCCAGAATTTGCTTACTGTCACTTTGAACTTTCAAAGAATTTTCCTTTCTATAAACACTCTTTAATAGTGACTTATACTATAAAAAGACCAATAACAGCAAATAATTCTTTTAATTCGTCACTATAATAGTGCATCCCTCTTCCGAGGCAAACCTTGATTTATTGGAGCTAGAAATATGTTGATTGGGGTCCCTAAAGAAATTAAAAACCACGAATATCGCGTGGGTATGGTGCCTGGTAGTGTTCGTGAAGTTATCGCTCATGGGCATGAAGTTATTGTTGAAACCAACGCCGGTATGGGTATCGGTTTTACTGACGAAGATTATCAAGCAGTCGGTGCGACTATTGCACCTTCTGCCGAAGAAGTTTTCGCCAAAGCTGACATGATTGTTAAAGTTAAAGAACCTTTGACAGAAGAGCGCAAGCATTTGCGTGAAGGTCAGATTCTCTTTACCTATCTTCATTTGGCTCCAGATATGCCACAAACTGAAGACCTGGTTAATTCAGGCGCTGTGTGTATTGCCTACGAAACGGTGACTGGTGCAGCTGGCGGCCTTCCATTATTGGCACCTATGTCAGAAGTTGCCGGTCGCATGTCCATTCAAGCTGGCGCCGAGTGTTTAGAAAAGTCTAACGGTGGTCGCGGCATGTTGCTTGGCGGCGTTCCGGGTGTACAACCTGCGAAAGTAGTTGTGATTGGTGGCGGTGTTGTTGGTACCAATGCAATCAAAATGGCGGTTGGCATGGGCGCTCGCGTTATCGTTCTCGATCGCAACGTCAATGCCTTGCGTCGCATCGATGCTGAGTTCGGCTCACAAGTTGAAACCGTTTACTCAAGCCATGACTCGCTGGAAAAACACGTAATCTCAGCTGATCTGGTTATTGGTGGTGTTTTGATTCCGGGCGCAGCAGCTCCGAAGCTGGTCACCGAAGATATGGTTAAGCGTATGCAGCCAGGTGCGGTACTGGTTGACGTAGCGATCGATCAGGGGGGTTGTTTTGAAACTTCAAAAGCGACCACTCACGCCGACCCAACCTATATTCTGCATGATGTGGTTCACTATTGTGTTGCCAACATGCCGGGCGCAGTGCCACGCACATCAACCTTTGCGTTGAACAATGCGACATTGCCATTCATCATTAACATCGCCAACAAAGGCTACAAAAAGGCCTTGGCTGACGATCCGCATTTGTTGAATGGTCTTAATGTCTATCGTGGTAAAGTTACTGAGCGCTCAGTTGCTGAAAACCTTGGTTTTGACTATGTTGAGCCAACCACAGCACTGGGTATCAGTACTGATACGATGTGATTATCCTACTTGAAAACAACAAAGCCACTCATAATCGAGTGGCTTTGTTTTATCTACTTGATAAGTTTTAAATTGTATCTTCCCGCACCTGAATAAGAGTAAATGACAATACGGTAGTAACCAGAGCTGGCTCTGTAGTTGATAGATTCATTGGAGCTGGGAGTTTCAGATAAGGCAACTCGTTGCCAGTTATAACCATTCCAGCGCTCTAAGCGAAGATCAAAGTCCGAGTTTTGCGGGCCGGTTAGTTCAGCTGCGATAGTGCCGCCATTGTAGTAGAACCAACTCCCATCAGGCTGAACCTGATAACCTCTGTGACTCAAATACCCTGAATAGGTGTCGCCTTCTTGAGGTGGCTCAGTACTTGTCACTCCGTAGTTATAAATATTGGTCCAGGCACAATATTTATAACCATTTCGTGATAACCAGAAGTAGCCGCAATTGGAGTCATAGCTGTCACGACCTGTGCGAACCTGATAGCCAGAAAATTTCATGCCATTAAGGTGATAAAACTGGCCATCTTTTTTCATCGAGAAATGCAAGTGGGGCCCTGTTGACTGGCCGCCATTACACAAGGCCTTACTTTTACTGCTGGCATAGTTGGCAATTCTGGTGTTTCTTGTAATATTGCTGCCTGTGGCATATCGAATATTATCGATATGGTAATAGGTTGTTGACCAACCATCTTCATGAATGATTTCTACAAAGCAGGAAGAGTGATTCTTGATCACACCGGGCGCAGATGCTGCCACCCAGATGTGACCTAAATTATCGCCCCAATATCCACCAGCATTGAAATCCAGCGAAGACTGGGGGTAGGCGCCGCTGCCGTGGTTAGTATGGCTCCCGCCGTTTCTCCAAGACTCACCTACCGGGAAAGGTAATTGAAAGTAGTTATCAAGATTGGCAACGTCTACTGCTTGCACCTGTGTACTGCTTTCTTCTTTTTCAGATTTGCCAAATAGCGTCCTATGAGTACGAGACACTTCTTTGCTCGACCCCTTTGTACCGCGCGTGCGCTCGATACCAATAGCATCTTCCGCCTGTTCGGGAACAATCGCCTCGATAGCACGATAGACATCCTCATCGGTGGTCATGACTTCATTCTCACCAGTATCGTTAAAGGAATGTCCGCGATAGAACTCTTTAGCCAGCCTGGTACTGATATCTTTGACTTGCTCTTTAAAGCCGACTTTTGCTGATAGGTCGCCAAAAGGACGAGAAATGGTGGGAGCACTTACTGGATTAGTAATAATCCCAGTTTCCTGCTCCATCAATGCAATAAGGATTTTGGGACTGATTGAGGTGTAACCGGCGTAATGAGATATAACTTCCGAATAAGCTGCCAGATGCGGTGCATGGGCCTGAAAATATTCTTCAACATCAAAGTCGAGCATTTCATCATAGCTATAAACAAATTCCTGCTTGGTAATAAGCTCTGATTCAGATAACTCATCGTCGCCGGCCAAAGCGACCGTTGAATTAAAACAAACCGCTAGAACACATAGTCCTATCAGCCTCCGTAGACTCCCATTTAAAAAAGTCATGCACCCCTCCCTTCAGTTATGTTTTTTGGCAGATATATCTGAGATCCTAAAAGAATAAGGGGCATGGGCACTTGCATCAACTTAAATAGGAATACACATGGCCAAAGTATGGAGTTGGTCAAGTATGTACCTTTTGATACAGATGAGATAAAACTAGACGAGAAACTGTATGGCTAAAACTCTATCGTTGCGGCGACAAACAAGAGAACAATCACCACCGCAATGAGTATTTCTCTAACCAAGTGGCTTTCTCTGCGCATTGGCTCCTGTGGGTAATCATCTTCTTCATCAAACATGTTTTCATCATCAATGATGATTTCCGCAGATTCCCAGCCTGTGACTATTTCACGCGCTTCTGCATAATCCTCAAGCCCAACCCAGACTTTAACATTATTCATTGCGGGTGCTTCACCAACCGCCCCTTGCAGAGCTGTTCCGCGAACTTCTGCATGAATACCGGCCGAAGATAACAGATCCTTAACCAGACTGGCATCCATACCGTTTTCTGCGTGATAAACAATTTTCATATATCTACCCTGATTACATTAGGAGTTAAGAAATTCTGAGCATAAAAAAACCGCGCCATTGACGCGGTCTTTTTAGATCTAAATATACAATTCTATAAATTATACTTTAGTTACGTTAGCAGCTTGTGCGCCTTTTGGGCCTTGCTCGATATCGAACTCAACACGTTGGCCTTCTGCTAAAGTTTTGAAACCGTCACCTTGAATAGCACGGAAGTGTACAAACACATCTTCGCCTTGCTCTTGCTCGATGAAACCAAAACCTTTAGATTCGTTGAACCACTTAACGGTACCAGTGATCTTAGACATAATAAAACTCCAAAGCTAATTTGCTTAAAAATATAAAGTTGTTGCCAAAATGGCGGTCTTACTGAGATAAAATTGACACTAACTTAGGTAACAAATAGCGAGGTACGACTTGAAGTGAATCTATGAAGCTAAGGCCCACTGATTTACTCGGTGTATCATCGAAAATGTATCCATTCGATAGCTGTTATTTTAACCAGCGAAGAAAAGAATACTATAACCACCGAATAAGTAAAGATTTATTTTAGCATTTCACCGAAAAGTAACACTTTTGTCATAGTCTAAAATATGCAATAGTTTCATCAACCTAGCCAAATTCACATTGGAACCAGGTATGGCAAAATCAACCAATAAAACCCAGCCGACCAGCCTCAGCGTTAGCGACTTCATTGCTCAGGTTGAGTCGGAGCAAAAACGTAAGGATTGTTTAGCCATTGCAGAGATGATGCAAGAAGCTACCGAGGCTGAGCCTAAAATATGGGGCGACAGCATGATTGGCTTTGGCGTGTATCATTACAAATATGCCAGCGGCCGTGAAGGCGACTGGTTTCTGACAGGGTTTGCTCCGCGCAAGCAAAATATCAGCCTGTATATCATGGCTGGATTTAAACGCTATGAGGAGCTGATGGCTAAATTAGGGAAATACAAAACAGGCAAATCCTGCCTGTATATCAATAAACTGGACGATGTTGATGTCGCTGTTTTGAAAGAGCTGATAAAGCTATCAGCTCAATACGTCAAAAAGAATCAGTCTAGCTGCTAGTGGGCCTGATGATTTTCAAGTTCGTTATCAGCAATTTGCTGCAGTAGCGCAGAAAACCAGATCTGTTTAACCCGATCCGCATCTAAACCATATAGACTGACATCGCTAGCAATTTGCTTAATTGCGCTATCAATTTCTTTCTCTTCATTCAGATACTCTTGAGTCATAAGAATCTCCAATGCAAAAGCCTATAATCTAGGGTAATGCTAATCTGATCTAGAATCAATGCATATTTGCATTACGCTGGAGTTAATAAATCTCACTCAGACCTCACAGCTCTATTGAAACAATAGATTAAGATTATCGAATAAAGGTTTATTTTTACCCTTTAAATCCCTACAATTTGCCCTTAAAAATTATTAATAGACAAGAATTTAGTGGAGAAACCTGATGAGCGAAACTCGCCATATTAAGTGTTTGATTTTGGGTTCTGGCCCTGCCGGATATAGCGCTGCTGTATATGCTGCCCGCGCCAATTTAGAACCTGCCATTATTACCGGATTGCAGCAAGGCGGCCAATTAACCACCACTACTGACGTCGATAACTGGCCAGGCGATCATGAAGGCGTGCAGGGTCCTGATCTGATGATCCGCATGCAAAAACACGCCGAACGCTTTGGCACAGAAATGATTTTCGATCATATCCACACCGTTGATCTGAAAAACCGCCCTTTCACGCTAACCGGCGATAGCGGTACTTACACTTGTGATGCTTTGATTATCTGTACTGGTGCTTCTGCTAAGTACCTTGGTCTTCCATCTGAAGAAGCCTTCATGGGCAAAGGTGTTTCTGCCTGTGCGACCTGTGACGGGTTTTTCTACCGCCAGCAAAAAGTTGCGGTCGTCGGCGGTGGTAACACAGCTGTAGAAGAAGCGCTGTACCTTTCCAATATCGCCAGCGAAGTGCATTTAATTCACCGTCGCGAAGAGTTGCGCTCGGAGAAAATTCTACAGGATAAACTGTTCGAAAAAGCCAAGAATGGCAATGTCGTGCTTCATTGGAACCGCACCCTTGAAGAAGTGGTCGGTGATGACATGGGCGTTACGGGTATTCGTATCAAGAGCACTCAGGATGACTCTATCGAAGAGCTTGAATTGCAAGGCGTCTTCATTGCAATCGGCCATAAGCCAAACACTGACATCTTTGCAGGTCAGCTGGAAATGAAGGACGGTTATATCATTGTTAAAAGTGGCTTGGCAGGTAATGCTACTGCAACTTCAGTTGAAGGCGTATTCGCTGCTGGTGATGTTTCTGACCATGTATATCGCCAGGCCATTACTTCTGCCGGTACCGGCTGTATGGCTGCTTTGGATGCTGAGAAGTATCTTGATCAGTAATAGTTGAGTTAATCAGCAAAATAAAAAAAGGCCGCAAATGCGGCCTTTCTTATTATTAGTAGTACTTTCTATTAAGCATACTGTTTCGCTAAAGTCATCCAGGAAGCTTTCTGTTCCTCAAAACGCTTACGAAGCTGCTGATAATTCTCCATCAGAGCTGAATGCTCGTAGCTTTCTTTAAGCTTACACTTCTTCGCTTCCAGCCACTGCTTCTGTGCTTCATACACTTCCGACAAGTGCTGAACGAGCTTTTCATATTCATCATGCAGCATCTGCATCACTTCTTCTGCGTTAGGCAAATGAGCAACACGGTCTTTTGCTTTTAACAATAAAGTTTCCGCTTTAGCTTTTTCGATCTTCTCGACCGGCACTTTCTTCAGATTAGAAGTAATCCCAACCCAGCTTAATGACTTAATCCACCATTTTGATGGGTCAAAGTGCCACCAGCGAATACCATTTCGATAGTCATACTGAAACTTATGGTGATAATTATGGTAACCTTCACCACCGGTCAACACCGCCAATACCAGGTTATCACGTGCTGAATTTTCTTCAGTATATGGGCGCGACCCCCACATGTGAGCCAGTGAGTTAATAAAGAAGGTTAAATGGTGCGACCAAACCAGACGTAAAACGCCCGCTACCAACATCATTTCCCAGAATATGCCATAAGCCATACCTAAAACAGCAGGTACCAGAATATTTAAACCGATACTCAGCGGCCAGTAATACTTATGCTGGAACATCACAACTGGATCACGTTGCAGGTCTTTGCAGCGATCATACTGCTCGTTGTAACGTCCGTTATCACGACGCATCAGGAGCCAGCCGATGTGCGAATGCCAAAAGCCTAAGCTTGCTGAATAAGGATCTTTTTCCTCATGATCAACGTGTTTATGGTGAATACGGTGATCGGAAGACCAGTGCAAGGCGCTGTTCTGTAATGCTAAACAGCCGCCAATCGCCAGGATGACACGCAAAACTGGGTGCGCTTCATAAGCTCGGTGCGACCATAAACGGTGGTATCCCATTGAAATAGCTGTACTGGAGAATAACCATAGTCCTACTCCCCAAGCCCAACTTGAGAAATGGAAGCCATATTGAATGCCATACCAGGGAACCAAAGTAATAGCTGCTAAAAAGCTTAATCCGAAAAAGATGATATTTGCCCAGATGGGCTGTGCGTGTTTTTGGGTGGAATCTGTCATGAAGTGCCTCTAACTTAAAATTAGCGTACACTTGTACGCTAAATCTTTGGCTAGTATAACCATCGAATATGACAATTGCAATCCAGCGTACACCTGTACTCTTAAGCCATTGTTTTCTATACTGGCAGAAACTACAGAGGAGAACAGCATGGCCGGAGCGCGTGCTTTACAGAAAGAAAAGACCCGTCAGGCCATTATTGATGCGGCTTTAATGCATTTATCCGCCGAACACAGCTTTGCCAGCATGAGCTTGCGCGAAGTGGCGCGTGAAGCAGGTATTGCCCCTACTTCTTTCTATCGACATTTCAATGACATGGAAGAGCTTGGTCTGACTTTGGTTGATGAGTCAGGTCTGACCTTGCGCGAGTTAATGCGCAAAGCCCGCCAGAGAATAGAGAAGAATGGCAGCGTCATCAATACCTCGGTAGAAACCTTTATGGAGTTCGTTGAACGAAACCCGAATATATTCCGCCTGTTGCTACGGGAGCGCAGCGGAACCTCGGTGAAATTTCGTGAAGCGGTAGCCCGAGAAATTAATCACTTCAAAGATGAGCTGACCGAATATTTAATGGCAGAGTCAGATTATTCGCAAGAATACGCTTATACCCTTGCTGAAGGCCTGGTAACCCTGGTGTTCAATGCCGGTGCAGAAGCTCTGGACTTAAACCCCATTGAGCGCGAAAAGCTCAAGGAAAGAACGATTCTACAACTGCGCTTTATCACGTTTGGCGCAGCAGCCGCTAAAGAAAAAGCCTGACAGATTTCTCTGCCAGGCTTTGTTGTAACTCAATGACTGATTAAGCAAAAAACGCTTTCACCTGCTCTTCGATATAATCCACATCCGCATCGCTGATATTTAAATGCATGACCCAGCGCATGGTTTCTGCTGGAATGACGGTAATGCCTTTGTCATTTAAGAATTTAGCTAAGACCTCAGCGGTATCCATTGTCGTTTTTACAAACAACATATTGGTTTGTACCAGATCCTGATTGATCGAAAGCTCATCAATACCCTGTAACCGTTGTGCTAACTGCTTGGCATGACGATGATCATCCGCTAAGCGCTTAACGTTATTCTCTAAGGCATAAATGCCAGCTGCCGCCAGAATACCAGCCTGACGCATGCCGCCGCCTACCATCTTACGCCAGCGACGCGCCCACTTAATCAGTTCTGCGCTTCCACATAAGACTGAGCCAACTGGCGCGCCCAGCCCTTTGGATAAACAAATTGAAACTGAGTCTGCATATTGTGTCAGCTCATTCAGTTCACAACCCAGTTCAGTAATGGCATTAAAAGCACGCGCTCCATCAAGATGCACCGACAAGTTTTTCGATTGGGCAAACTCATAGGCAGACTTCATATATTCAAGGCTAATGACCTTGCCATTATGCGTATTTTCCAGGCACAGTAATTTACTACGCGCGAAATGATAATCATCCTTTTTAATCACTGCCTCAATCTTGGCAAAATCCAAAGTACCATCAGGCTCAACAGCAATCGGTTGCGGCACCACGCTGCCTAAAACAGGCGCCCCACCCGCTTCATACAGATAGGTATGATAGCCCTGGCCAACGATATACTCCTCCCCGCGCTGGCAATGCGCCATTAGCGCCACCAGATTCGACATGGTTCCTGACGGTACAAACAAAGCCGCTTCCTTACCCGCCATCTCCGCCATCATAGCTTCCAAACGGTTCACCGTCGGATCATCATGAAACACATCATCACCCACCGCCGCCGTCGACATAGCACGACGCATCTCCTCAGACGGCATAGTCACCGTATCACTTCGTAAATCAATCATGGAATTATTGTGTTTAGTTAAGATTCATTCATTGTAGATAAATTGTTTTTTCAAGCAACAAAAAAGGCGCCCGCAGGCGCCAATCACTCTCAAGTTCAAATCCGTAAGGTAACCGCTAAGCTACTTCCTGTTTATCCATACGGACGCTGTAGTCTCTTTGAGTAAATAAGTCCAGGCCACATTCCAGCTTTGAAATCCAGTCTAAAAACTGGCGTACGCTGAGTTCTCCTTTAAAGGGCGAACCATGCTGCGGCACAATCATGTCTACGTCTAAATCTGCAACCATATTGGCCCACAGGCGACAGGCTTTGTTGGCGACCATATAGCGCTGGTGAAAACCTTTCATGTATTTTGTGTGCTCTGCAAAATCTTGAACGCCACTGAAGTCATCATCATCGACAATAGAAGCGCCCATATCACCGGAGAATAAAATCTTGCTAACGGGATCATAGACCTGAAAATTACCGACCGAGTGCAAAAAGTGGGCAGGAACTGCATATAACAAATTGTCACCTAAGCGTATCGCACCGCCCTCATCCTCCAGGCCAATGATCCGTTTTGAAAGCTCCGTTTCATTAACCTGATTATAAAATGATGAGGCAAAGTGTGGTAAAAATCGTTCCCACAATCTGGAGCAGATGACTTTTGCTGGCGTTTGCATCATCCAGCGGCCAATCGAGGCAATAATGTCTGGGTCTTGATGTGACGCGATGATGTAGTTTAATTGATGAGTTGGCGATAGCTTTTCAATTTCAAGCTTTAACTTGGCATAAGTCAGGTCGCCACCGGGATCGAGCAAGGCAGTTTTATCGCCATCAATGATCAGGAACTGATTGGCCTGTACGGCTTCACCAGTAACCAGATTATTGAAGGCATAACATTTATGATGCCCGTCGTTGTATAACTCAATTGCCTTACTCTTAAACATGATATCAACCCTGCTTCTGCCCAATTTTTAAGTGGGTTCAATATAATCGAGGGTGGTTTTTGTGGCTTGATCCAGATCAAGCTCATGATAACTAAGGCAATCTTTTGTATGGATTTTGTACGGTGATTAGCGGCTGACGCCACTTGACCAGATATGCTAATCTAAACCAATTAAATGAAGTATTTTCCAGCATGATCATTATCAACCTCGCGAGTCACTATGAGCAAAGTTTCCATTCTTAAACCCAGTGGTCAGTATTCAGACATTCCTCTATATTCCGGCAAGATTTCTGCTGGCTTCCCGGGTGTTGTTGATGAGCACATGGAAGATACACTCAGCCTTGATCAGTTATTGATTCAAAACCCAGCAACAACCTTTTTTGCCAAAGTTGAAGGCGATTCCATGACCGGTGCTGGAATTTTTCAGAATGACGTCTTGATTGTTGATCGCTCTTTAACCGCCAAGGACAAGGATGTGGTGGTAGCCATGCTGGATAATGAGTTTACCGTGAAGCGTCTACGCACCAGCGGTGGCTTGCGATTACAGGCTGAAAACCCGGCTTATAAAGACATTCCCATCACTGGCGAAAGTGAGTTGGTGATCTGGGGCGTGGTCACAGGGTTGGCGAGGAGCTTACGCTAATGGCCAAACCTCAGTCTACTTACGCGCTATGCGACGTTAACAGCTTTTATGTATCGTGCGAGCGCATGTTTCGCCCCGATCTCTATGGCAAGCCTGTCATTGTTCTGAGTAATAATGATGGATGTATTATTGCCCTGTCCGATGAAGCCAAATCACTTGGTATACAAATGGCAACGCCCTACTTCGAGGCCCGCTCAATTATTCAGAAACAAAAAGTCACCTGCTTTTCATCGAACTATGGCTTGTATGGTGATATCTCCAAGCGCTTTAACTGGATTCTGGAGCAACATTGCGATCAGGTTGCGCCCTATTCAGTGGATGAGTCCTTCATGCGCTTTGAAGGATTCCATGATGACTTAACACAGCGCGCACAGGTGATCCGCTCGGAACTGTGGAGTAGTTTATCACTACCGGTCTGCATTGGACTGGGTCCGACCAAGACGCTTGCCAAGGTCGCGAATCACTTTGCCAAAAAACACAAATCTACTACACATGGCGTCGTTGACCTGTCTATTCCTAAAGTGCGCGAATGGGCATTAAAGCAAATTGCCGTTCCTAAAATTTGGGGCATTGGCAGGCAGTTATCGAAAAAACTGATCTTGCAGGGAATCCACACCGCCTGGGATCTGCATAATGCTGACTATAAAACCCTGCAGCGGATGTTTTCAGTCAATATGGAACGCACTATTTTAGAGTTACGCGGTCAGCCCTGTCTGAAATTTTCCGAGCTACCCGAACCTAAAAAGTCGATTTTAAATTCACGCTCTTTTGGCAAACCACTCAGCACCTATTCTGATTTGAAAGAAGCGGTTGCGCACCACACCAGTCGTTGTTGCGAAAAACTGCGCAACCAGTCATCACTGGCTTCATCAATTACCATTTTTCTTTATGGCCAACGCAAAGAGCTTGTTTACTACAACCGTCCCAGTATCACGCTACAGCTTCCCGAGCCCACTGACGATACCAGTATTTTTCTGCAAGCCACTGAACAAGGCTTAAGGCATATAGTGAAGGCAGGCGAATCTTATAAAAAAGCAGGCGTCATGCTCAATGGCATTGTTGATAGTCATGGTTATCAGCCTGATATATTTGAAGGTGTGCCACAACGTCCAGAACTGATGCAGAGCCTGGACAAGATTAATCGACGCTACGGACAGGATACGGTTAAATTTGGCAGCCTGGGCTTTGCCAAAAACTGGGCCATGCGCGCCAACTCCTGCTCACCACACTACACCTCACGCTGGCAGGATATATTAAAAGTCAGCTAGCCTATTGTTGTAGTTATAGAAAGTATTACAGATACAAAAAAAGGCGCCGATTGGCGCCTTTCGTTTACTTGAGATCAGATAATTAAATCAGCTCTAAAGCTGTATTCAATGTTGCGCTTGGGCGCATAGCTTTAAAGCCAAGATTATCATCTGGCTTATAGTAGCCTCCGATATCCATTGGTTGGCCTTGAACTTCATTAAGCTCATCTACGATTTTAGCTTCGTTGCTGGTCAAAGCTTCAGCTAACTTGCCAAAACGAGACTTCAAATCGGCATCATCATCTTGAGCAGCTAACTCCTGTGCCCAATACATTGCCAGATAGAAGTGGCTGCCGCGGTTATCAAGCTCTTTTACCTTACGCGATGGCGACTTGCCATTATCGAGGAACTTGCCTGTAGCACGGTCAAGAGTGTCAGCCAGTACCTGAGCTTTCTTGTTGTTAGTAGTTTGAGCCATGTGTTCAAAAGAAACTGCCAAAGCCAGGAACTCACCCAACGAATCCCAACGTAAGTGGTTTTCTTCCATAAACTGCTGAACATGCTTAGGAGCAGAACCACCAGCACCGGTTTCGAACAGACCACCGCCATTCATTAATGGAACAATTGAAAGCATTTTAGCACTGGTGCCTAGTTCAAGAATTGGGAACAGGTCAGTCAGGTAGTCACGCAATACGTTACCAGTCACTGAAATCGTGTCTTTGCCATCTTTCATACGCTGAAGCGTAAACTTGGTTGCTTCAATCGGTGACATGATATGAATTTCCAGACCGTTGGTGTCATGATCTTTCAGATAAGTTTCAACCTTCTTAATCAACTGAGCATCATGGGCACGGTTTTTATCTAACCAGAACACAGCAGGCATACCGCTTAAGCGTGAACGAGTAACGGCCAACTTAACCCAGTCACGGATTGGTGCGTCTTTAACCTGACACATGCGCCAGATATCGCCCTCTTCCACGGCATGCTCAAGAACCACATTACCGTCTTTATCGGTAACGCGAACATGGCCATTACCTGTCATTTCGAAAGTCTTGTCATGCGAGCCATATTCTTCAGCTTTTTGCGCCATCAAACCAACGTTTGGCACAGTACCCATGGTGCGCGGATCAAATGCACCATGTTCTTTACAGAAATCAATAGTTGCGCTGTAAACACCTGAATAGCTGCTATCAGGAATAACGGCCTTGGTGTCTTTTGGCTTGCCATCAGGCCCCCACATTTGACCTGAATTACGGATCATTGCAGGCATAGACGCATCGATAATCACGTCGCTAGGCACGTGTAGGTTGGTAATTCCTTTGTCAGAATTAACCATTGCCAACTCAGGATTTTTAGCATAAACCGCTTCGATATCAGCTTTAATTTCATCACGCTTTTCAGCAGGTAGCGATTCAATTGCAGATAGCACGTTGCCAAAACCATTATTAGGGTTAGCGCCAACCTCGGCCAATGCATCAGCATGTTTTTCAAACACGTCTTTGAAGAAGACCTTAACACCATGACCGAATATAATCGGATCAGAAACCTTCATCATGGTCGCTTTCATGTGCAATGAGAACAACACATCTTGCTTCTTGGCATCTTCAACCTGCTCTTCGAGAAACTTAACTAGAGCATTTTTATTCAAGACGGTGGCATCAATCACTTCGCCAGCCAATAGAGGGGTGGACTCTTTCAATACCTGTACTGAGCCATCATTACCAACGAACTCAATTTTCACGTCGTTTTCAGAATCAACCGTTACTGACTTTTCATTGGAGAAGAAGTCACCAGACTGCATACTGGCAACGTGTGATTTAGATTCTTTAGACCATTCACCCATTGAGTGAGGGTTCTTTTTTGCGTAATTTTTAACCGCGTTTGGCGCGCGACGGTCAGAATTACCCTCGCGCAATACTGGGTTTACCGCACTACCCTTAATTTTGTCATAACGGTTGCGGATATCTTTTTCTTCATCATTCGATGGGTTGTCCGGATAATCTGGAAGTGCGTAACCCTTCTCTTGTAATTCTTTAATGGTGGCTTTCAACTGAGGAATTGACGCACTGATATTAGGAAGCTTAATGATATTTGCTTCGGGCTTTTTCACTAGCTCGCCTAGCTCAGCTAAAGCATCAGGAATGCGCTGTTCTTCTTTAAGATATTCAGGGAAACTGGCTATCACACGCCCCGCCAGGGAAATGTCACTGGTTTCTACTTCGATACCAGCGGCTTTCGCAAATGCCTCAACAATCGGTAGCAAAGAATAGGTTGCTAATGCTGGGGCCTCATCAGTTTTTGTGTAAATGATCTTTGAACTTGTCATGATGCATCCTAATTTATGTGCTGCGGTTCAAGAGCTAGCACGTGATGAATGGAAGTCCTGAGTGTTAAAAATTGAACACCCTAACTGTTGGTGGCGCAAATTATACGCGAAAATTTCATTGCCTGCATGTAGTGTGGGCAAACTTAACATTCAATTACTGATATTGGTCAATAGAATGGTTACAATCCCTTGAGACCCAAGTGCAGCTTATTAGCAGCCCCCAATACTCTGCACAAAACTTAATCAACCCAAACTCACATTATGAGCAAACTGGTACTTTTCAACAAACCGTTCAATACGCTTTGCCAATTCACCGGTGAAAGAGGCGACGATACACTGGCCAACTATGTGGATATTCCCAATGTCTACCCTGCTGGCCGACTCGATAAGGATTCCGAGGGCTTAATGCTACTGACCGACGATGGACAGCTACAGAACCAGATTGCCAGCCCTAAACACAAAATGGAGAAAACCTACTGGGTACAGGTTGAGGGAGACCCGGAAGATGGTGACCTTGAACCATTAAGACAGGGAGTGCAAATACAAAACTACCGAGCCAGACCAGCAAAAGTGCGATTACTGGAGACGCCTGATGTGTGGCCAAGAAATCCACCCATCCGAGAGCGTAAAAATATTCCGACTTCATGGCTGGAGATCATCATCAGTGAAGGCAAAAACCGACAGGTTCGCCGAATGACGGCGGCAATAGGTTATCCAACTTTGCGCCTGATTCGAACCCAGATTGGCCCCTGGAAGCTGGGTGATCTGGAAGTTGGCCACTACTCAGTTCAGGAAGTGGCAACGGCTAAACCCAGATCCAGCCGCGCGAGCAAACGCCCCCAATCAAAAAGGTTTAGCCCACGCCATAAATAAGCTAAAATACGCGCTCATTTCAATCCTGTATTTAATAGGCTTGCATGCTACCCGTACATGTCACCGTTGCAGCAGTAATCGAACATAACAACCGCTTTCTGATGGTCGAAGAGCGCACTTCTCAGGGTGAGATTGTCTTTAACCAGCCTGCAGGACACCTGGAGTCGGATGAGACCCTGGTTGAAGCGGTTATTCGAGAAGTTAAAGAAGAGACTGGCTTAATATTCAGGCCAACGGAGCTGGTGGGCACCTATACCCTGAATCCTGCGTCGAATAACCAATACTATCAACGCTTCTGCTTTACCGGCACTTTTGAGCAACCTTTTCAGTTGTCGCCAGAGGATAGTGATATCATCGCCGCCCACTGGATGACGATTGACGAAATTTTAGACATAGTGCCGCAGCACAGAACCGGTCTCATAGTACAGTGCCTAAAGGATTATCTAAAAGGTCAACGCTATGCGCTTGATTCACTCTTATGCAGTCAGGATGAATTGTCGCTACAAAGAGAAGGCATCAACTTTTTAAAACAGATAGTAACCAAGTAACTTTAGAATGACTGAAAAAGCACCCGAAAATACTCACGTAATCGTTGGCATGTCCGGCGGTGTTGACTCTTCCGTTTCCGCTTATCTCCTCAAAGAACAGGGCTATCAAGTAGAAGGTCTGTTTATGAAAAACTGGGAGGAAGATGATACCGATGAATATTGCTCAGCAGCTGAGGATTTAGCCGATGCCCAGGCGGTGTGCGACAAGCTTGGCATCAAGTTACGAACGGTCAACTTTGCCGCAGAATATTGGGATCGGGTTTTCGAATATTTCCTTGAGGAATACAAAGCTGGGCGTACTCCCAATCCCGATATCATGTGCAACAAAGAAATTAAATTCAAAGCATTTCTGGATTATGCGCAATTACTGGGTGCTGATTATATCGCAACGGGGCATTATGTTCGTCGCGGTGAAGCTGATGGCAAAGCTACATTATTAAGAGGCCTTGATCTCAACAAAGATCAGTCTTACTTTCTGTATGCGGTTAACCATGACAAGATTGCTAAAACACTATTCCCAGTTGGCGAAATTGAAAAGCCCGAAGTTAGAAAAATTGCAGAAGAACAAGGATTGGTCACCGCGAAAAAAAAAGACAGCACCGGAATCTGTTTTATTGGCGAGCGCAAGTTCACTGACTTCCTGCAGCAATATTTACCAGCTCAGCCCGGAAATATCGAAACCCCAGAAGGTGAAGTCATTGGCAAGCACAATGGACTCATGTATCACACGCTTGGCCAAAGAAAAGGCTTGGGTATCGGCGGTAGACAGGATGCATCTGAAGAACCCTGGTTTACTCTGGACAAAGACCTTGAACGCAACGTATTGATTGTGGGTCAGGGGCACGAACATCCATTATTGATGAGTCACAGTCTAGTCGCTGATAAACTGGACTGGGTTGCTGGTGAAGCACCATCCGATGATTTTAGATGTACAGCAAAAACTCGCTACCGCCAGGATGATGTTGCCTGTACAGTGAAGCGCTTGAATGACTCTAACTGGCTGGTAGAATTTGACGACAAACAAAGAGCTGTAACCCCTGGACAGTCAGTAGTCTTCTATCAGAATGAAGTCTGCCTGGGCGGTGGAATAATCAAAGAAATAAGACGATAACATGAATCAAACTAACTATCCGAATATTGTTTTAGCTTTGGCAGGAATTTGTCAGGCATTAGAATGTGTACGCACCATTGCCAGAACAGGCGAAGCAGATCCGACTGATGTAGAGATCATGCTTGAAAGTGTTTTAAAAACTGAAGCTGACAAAGCTGAGGATATTTATAAAAATCATAAATACTTACATACGGGATTTAAAGTTCTGGTTGAGCAATTGTCAGGCAGTAAAACTGACGCAGATTTTGGCCGGTATTTAGTGGGTGTTTTGAATCTGGCCAAGCGCTTTTTGTCGGACACTAAAATGAAGGAAGTCATGGCATCAAGAGTCAAACAGGCTAACCGCTTGCATGAGTACCATGAAGGGATAAACCATGATTTGATTGAACAATTAGCGAATATCTACAAGGATACGATCTCTACCTATTCCGCAAAAATCCAAGTTACGGGCAATGGACGCTACCTTGAACAGGCAGCCAACCAGGCAAAAATACGAGCCTTATTATTGGCTGCGATTCGTAGCGCAGTGCTCTGGGATCAGGTTGGTGGCAAAAAACGCCAGTTTCTTTTCAGTAAAAACAAAATTCTTGAAATAGCAAAAGCCTACTTAGCATAAGTAGGCTTTTTTTGACCAACTAATATATTCCACTTTAGGGTCGACACTTGGACTCTGTTACTTTCCAGACCACCGGCTCCCAATAAGACTCGTTGACCAGTTGCAGTCTTTTTTCTGGCTCAAATTGTGCAGCGATATGGTATGTTTTATTCGGCTCTATCAGTAAGTCCAATGATTTTGCTTTCTCAATACCTGACTTCCTTCGAGGTAACATCTGTTCAGGAATATATTCGTGTACTTTCAAAGTGTGTTGCCCTGCAGGCAATTTAATGGTTTCTCTTAGATGAAAACCACTCTCACCATCAACCTCAAATACCTTTGCCGGATACTGATATTTAGTCCCAGGTGGGGTGAAGAATACAGAAACATATCCGCAACCACTTAATTCAGTTGTCGATGGACTGGGTTCGGAGGAAGAAACCTGCAAACTCCAGGCTGGGATAGTTTTACTTTTCGCTACAGTTTCTAATAATAGGCTATCTTCGTTACCGCCTCTTTGAACATCAGCCTGAATAACGCTTCCGGAGTTAAGAGTCACATTATTAGGAAAGTCATTGATAACTTTGCCATCCACACGCATTGATTGAATCCTGTCCCCGACTCTTAACCCTAATGCATCTGCATTAGAATTAGGGTTGACCGACAAAACGGTTTTTGACTGCGGATCCAGCACTAAACCGAGTTCAACAAAACTAAATTCGGGCTGGCTTAGCGTAATGGCAAGAGGCTTAGAATCACCAGCCTGTTTCTGCTCAAGCCTATGTATTTCTGCCAAAGTATTGCCAATTTCACGTTTTAGACTTTCAGCTAAAACTTGTGCTTCAGCAGACTGTAATTCGTTAGCTTGGGCAGAAAAACCAAACATAGTGCTAACAAAGAACGCCAGTAGTGTAGATTTTGTCAACATTGCGAATCTCCTATATCTGCGTTGCATGAAGGTTATCATCATTGGCCATTAGAGCAGTTAGCCGTGATAGGGTTTGATTACGTTGATGCCAAAGCTGCAACTTTTGTTGCTCACTATCCCGCTGACTGTAGGCTTCAGCTAATTTAGTATTTATTGATGAAAGCTCCACCTCTAAGCGGAATTTTTGTATATAAATATATTCACTAAGAGATTTAGCTTTTAATTGTTCAAATTTCGCATCTAGCTGCTGGGATTGATCAATCGCTGATGCCAACAGCTTACCAGACTGAGAAGTTTCTTCGCTGGGTAAAAACTTCCATGACAAGAAAACAATAAGCAAGCTGGCAGCTATTGCTGAAAACCATGGGTAAATCTTAGTTTTATTGGTCTTAACAACATTAGCGTGGTGCTTACTAAGAGCATCAAGCAGAGCTTGTTCTACTTTCTCATCTGTCTCAGATGGAATAGCCAACTGCTCTGCATTCTGCCACTTATCGCGGAATTGTTTGTCAATTGGTTGCTTATTCATATGGACTTGCCTTGTTACCACTGTAACGCTCCAATTCAGCTAACTGGGATAGCTTCTTTAATGCTCTACTGTAAATTTGCTTGGAGTTACTCTCACTAATATCAAGCTGCGAAGCGATTTCCAAGTGGGTGTACTCTTCAACGGCTGACAGGATCAACACTGTACGCTCTCTATCGTTAAGCTTTTGTAAAAGTGCATCTAGATCATAATCATCGAGTGAGTCCTTATCACCCGCAAAGACATCATCGGCAAAGTAATCATCTTCAGAGCCAAGTGTTTCACGACTATTAATTCTAATGTAGTCTATTACACAATTATAGGTGATCCTTTTAAGCCAGGAACCGAACTTTGAATAATCTTTGACATCATCAAGACGAGTCATCACCTTTAAAAATACCTGTTGCAATATATCCGATGCACTATCTGGATTTTGTAGCATTCGATAGGCCAAACTGAAAACAGCTTGCTTATAGGTAGTATATATCTGACTATATGCAAACTTATCTCCCGCTGCTGCTTTTTTTATGACCTGTTTTGAACAAGCTGATGCGAATGACACAAAATGCAATCCTTCATTAAGATAGTAACTAGACGGTATAACATGCTTAAAAGTGACAAAGAATACTTTAGCATGCCATGAATAAATCAGCAGCAAGGAATAATTTTTTTACAGATAAGAAAAAGGCCACATAAGTGGCCTCTATTAACTAACACATTGAGTATAGAAAGTGCCTTCAGGCTCATCCCACCAACTAGTAGATTGACCACTTCCTATAGTTTGCTCACTTATAACTCTCTTCCTACTATCCAGCAATCTGCATTTCCTTGTGAAGCTGGCATTATTTTCAATTCGAACTTTCCAGTTTCCGCTTGATAGCAAACTGTAAACTGAATAACGAGTTTCACTGTACCTGTTTTGTAGCTTTTCAGCCCTATCCCAATATTTGCAGGTCGCCTGTAAATAACCATTACCCATCTGGGCAATAAATTTCTCGTCAACTGTCTGTCTCGGCCCCGCATATACACTGTTAACAGGTCTACCGTCCAAAGTATGAGAACATTTTATCGTGTATTCAGAGTTATTGGTTAGAGTTCCCAACCATTGATTACAATAACCACCGAACTCATAAGTGTAGCCGTCACCATAAATCGTTTGGTAATCCGCCTCGTACCGACAAGTTCTCTGTCCTCCCATACCTGCATTAAATTCATCAAGAGAACGAAGGAATAGATCCCCACAACCAGTAATTAATAAAGCGGAAGCTAGAATTAGCACACATTTAAACATTTTTTGTATCCCCAACTTAATGACTCCCCAACCAAATATTAATGTGAAGTCCATCACAATTCAAGTTGTGATAAACGAGAATAGAAACAACCAGCAAAAAGGGATACTAAATCTAAAAACAAAAATAGTTGTTCCTAGTTGGTAAATAAGCACAATGTTTCACTTAATTTTAGGCAATATAAAAAGCCCTTGCATTGCTGCTAGGGCTTTTTCATTATAAACGCTTGGCGCCTCTGCGCTACGCTAGAGCCAGGGGTTTCGCAGAGCTCAAAGCACGACCAACAGGATGTTGGAAGTGCTGAAATTGCAGGAGCATACTTTAGCGTGACTCGGGCGAAAGCAAAATTGTTTGCTTTCGCTATTAACCTCGTCAATCCTACGACCGCCAGAGATGGTGGAAGTGCCAGAAACGCAGGGAGCAGTTTCTGGTCGACAGGATGAACTTCCTTATACTCACTTTCTTGCAGGCAATAAAAAACCCCGACCTTCCGGACGGGGTTTTTGATTAAGCGCTTGGCGATGACCTACTCTCACATGGGGAAGCCCCACACTACCATCGGCGATGAGTCGTTTCACTTCTGAGTTCGGGATGGGATCAGGTGGTTCCAACTCTCTATTGTCGCCAAGCA
>JBLWVK010000002.1:0-544572 GCA_048268505.1 Kangiella sp.
TAATCTTTTTTAACTTTCTGTTAAACAAACAATTATCAACCATTTCGCTCCTTCGAAACGCCTCCGAGTTTCCTCAGAGCCGGCGCGCATTATAGAGCGCCATAACTTCCTGTCAACACCTTTTCTGAAACTTTCTTTACCGCTTCTGAAACCGCCCTTCCTGGACTCCACTTCCGCGACATCTGCCTCGAAAGTGGTGCGCATTATAAGCACCCTTTGCGTCTTCGCAAGCTCTTTTTGAAAGTTTTTTTAAATTTATTTTAAACCGTCTGTTTTATGCTCAAAATGTCTATAAATCAGACTGTTATCGCTCACTTTTAATACAAACATTAAAAAAGGCCACCGAAGTGACCTTTAATAATGCCTAAGTGCTATCGGGTCTAATAACCGCTAGCCGCTCTTCCATGCCCAGTCTCGGCATCTTTTCCGGGCTTGTTTATATCGTCAGCACGTTTAATTAACTCGCGCTCGACATCAACCGGCGACATATCACCACCATTTTCGCTGATAATTAATGCTGCTACGCCTGCTACATGCGGTGCCGCCATACTGGTTCCAGCATTCCAGCCCCAGCCGGTTGGCGTGGTACTTAATACCATGTCATATACATAGCAGGTATAACCCGGTAATACAGGACCGTTACAGGGAGCAGCTCCGTATGTGAACACTAAGTCATAGTTACCGCCTGGGCCTGCGATATCAATCCCACTCTTTCCATAGTTAGAATAGCTGGCCATGACATCCAGATTGGTTGAAGTATCCAAGCCCCAACCGACCGGACCTAACGATGAGACTGAGATCACATGATTGCCTTCTGCTGGGAACGCCTTTAATGAAGCATCGTGATTAAGATCACGTGCATCATTACCTGCCGCAGCGATGATAACGCTGCCTTTTTTATTAACGTACTGCGTCACGCGATTAAGTGCAGTAAACAAATCAGCACAATCCTTAGCAGGAAAATGATCTTCACCGAAAGTACAGTTGCGCGGAATATCGGCGCCCAAGCTCATATTAATGACATCAGCATCAATATCAGCCGCATAGACCATCCCCTGGAAAATTGAAGAGAATGGACCGCTACCTGAAACACCCGATAATACCTTAACCGCAACAATTTCCGCTTCAGGAGCAACTCCGATTGTTCCAAATGCATTATCTGCCGCAGCGATTGTCCCTGCTACGTGGGTTCCGTGCGAACCTGCGGGACTGTTATAAGCTTCACCATTAATAAATGAGGCGCTCAACGAAGTATTAAGGTTAGGAGCTAAATCTGGGTGTGCAGACATAATGCCACTATCTAATACAGCAACTCGCACGCCCTGGCCTTTAACTCCGGCCTGCCATGCCTCTGGAGCATTTACAGCATCATGTCCCCATTGCAGATCAAAATAAAAGTCATCATCACCAGATGTCGGTGGGTTGATTGACTGTTCCTCGAAATTGATTTCCGGCAGCGCTAACTCAGAAGGGCTGACATATTGCAGCTCCATATCGGCAAAAGTCGTCTGGATCTTTGCGTTACTGCTGAGTCGCTCGCGAATATCTGCATTGTCACTTTCAATCATCAACATGCCGACTTGTGGCAATTGACCAGTAACTGTTGCGCCTTGCGCTTCAATTTCCTGAATCAGTGCCGAATCCGGTTTATTA
This sequence comes from Kangiella sp., assembly GCA_048268505.1. Classification (GTDB taxonomy): domain Bacteria; phylum Pseudomonadota; class Gammaproteobacteria; order Enterobacterales; family Kangiellaceae; genus Kangiella. Next base: position 1,654 of record JBLWVK010000002.1, read on the forward strand.
CCTTTGGTCATTACAATGTAAGACTGGGCGAGTAAAGCTGAGGGTAAGGTAAGAGAGGCGCCTAACAGTGCCAGGCCAGATAGTTTGAATTTATTCTTCATTGAATGTTCTCCAACATTTATTTTACATAACTCCGTGTTGCCCCATGCAACTGAGCTAGCCTATAAAATACTGGAATTTAATTGAATACTTTTCGCACCATTTTTGTAGCACTAAATACAAAAAAGCCCGCCTGAGGCGAGCTTCTTGTAAAAGAGTTTGACGAAAGTCAGAAAAAACGTGACCTACTTCAAAGTTACGTAGGCAATCTTTTTCTTACCTGCCTGTATGAGATATTTGCCGGGCTTCAACATTAAGGATGGCTCTATAACTTCCCAATCCACTTTCACCCGTCCATTTTTAAGCATGTCTTTTGCCTGCGCCGAATTGGTGGCAAGTCCTGCCCGGTTAATCACCGCCCCAATTGGAAATTGCTCGGCTCCCTCCATATCAACCTCAACCTCAGGCGTTCCCTCTGGCACTTCGCCTTCCTTGATAATGTTACCAGCAGCTTTATGAGCGTTATCGGCAGCTTCTTTGTCATGGAAGCGCTCAATGATTTCTTTTGCCAATTCAATTTTGATGTCACGAGGATTAGCGCCCTGTTCAACTTGTTGTTTCAACTCATCAATTTCTTGTAATGGGCGGAAAGACAGCAACTCAAAATAGCGCCACATCATGCTATCTGGGATAGAAAGTAATTTCTGATACATGACACCTGGTGCTTCGGTGATACCCACATAATTTCCTAGCGATTTGGACATCTTCTGTACCCCGTCCAAACCTTCTAATAAAGGCATCATTAATACGGTTTGTGGACGCTGCCCATAATGCTTTTGTAACTCACGCCCCATTAATAGGTTAAAGCGCTGATCCGTGCCGCCCAACTCAACATCAGATTCGAGTGCAACCGAATCGTAGCCCTGAACCAATGGATAGAGAAATTCATGAATAGCAATTGGCTGCTCATTACCGTAGCGCTTTTTAAAATCATCGCGCTCCAGCATTCGAGCAACGGTAGTATGCGAAGCCAGTTTAATCATGCCGGCCGCTCCCAGCCTCTCACACCACTCGGAATTGAAAGAAATGGTGGTTTTTGCTGGATCAAGAATTTTGAATACCTGCTCTTTATAGGTTTCTGCGTTAGCAAGCACTTCTTCACGAGTAAGAGGTTTGCGAGTGGCATTTTTACCGGTTGGGTCACCGATCATGCCGGTGAAGTCACCGATCAGAAAAATAATCTCATGGCCCAGCTGCTGAAATTGACGCATTTTATTGATCAATACCGTGTGACCAAGATGTAAATCAGGTGCAGTCGGGTCAAAGCCAGCCTTAATTTTCAATGGCTTGCCAGTTTTCAGCTTTTCAAGCAATTCGTCTTCTAATAGAATTTCTTCCGCGCCTCGCTTAATTTCAGCGAAAGCCGCCTGAACATCAGTCATTGTCTCGTATTTCCTCTATTTGCAATGGGCACAAAGATACACGAAAACCCCAAGGATGCAACGAATTTGCACTTCAATAAGGTCCGCGACGCAGTTCACAAAATATCGCCTTTTTCACACTTTTCGATCTTGGATCGAAAAAACGACCCGTTTTTATCATTTTACATTGACCAAAACACCTATTATGGTTAAGGTTATTGCGCAAAATCTGTTCAACCAACTTCTTAACTAATGCGATGATTAACCGAGATTACAAAGGCTTTCAGAAAAGCAAACCACTCTTTTCCCGTAAAAAAACGCGGCGAAAGGGCATTTTGCTATTTTCTGCCACGTTTATCGCTCTTTTAGCAGTGACCAGCTTCATAAAGATGACTCCGGGAGAAGAGTCAGAGCAACAAACCACACAACAAGATACTGAAATCCTTCAATTAAACCTTTCATCGGACGAAACACAAACCATCCAATTATCAGAAGTTTCTTCTGATGAAGTTTCTGATGGTGGTCAGTCTATGGAGAGCAATTCGTTAGAAAAGTTATCCCTGACTGAGATTGCATTAAAAGCAAGTCGTGAGAACGCTGCAGTCATCCAAGAAGAAGTGATAAAGCCAGAACCGCAAGAACCACAGATTGAGTGGCAGAGCCTGACCGTTGAGAATGGCGATAGCCTGGCCAAAATTTTTAAGCGCAAAGGCTATAGTGCGTCTGATCTTCACTATATGATGCTAAGTGACGAGAAAATTGAGCTACTCAAGAAAATTCGTCCCGGCCATATCCTGGAGTTCGCCAGTAATGACGACAACAGCTTCCTTGGTCTACGCTATCCTTACAGTGTTAGCGAAACCCTCCAGGTAACCAAGCTGGCAGATAAAGAATTCGACGTAGCGATTGACGAAAAAGAAATTGAATTTAAAACTCGCTTCGCGACCGCTACGATCACCAGTAGCTTTTACATGGCAGGAAAAGATGCAGGTCTACCTGACGGTATCATCATGGAGCTGGCAGGTGTGTTTGAATATGACATCGATTTTGCTTTAGAAATTCGCAAAGATGACAGCTTCTCGGTGCTGTACGAAGAAAAATATGTAGATGGTGAAAAAGTAGGATACGGTAATATCCTCTCTGCAGAGTTCACCAACCAAGGTGATTCATTTGCAGCTGTACGTTATACCGATACCAATGACCGCACCGCATACTACACACCTGAAGGTAAGGCGTTACGTAAATCATTCCTGCGTGCGCCATTGCAGTTTAATTATGTCAGCTCGAACTTTAATCCCAAACGTTTCCACCCGATTCAAAAGCGTGTAAAGCCGCATCGTGGCGTTGATTATCGTGCACCAATTGGTACGCCAGTTCGTGCCGCGGGTGATGGCCGCGTTACGCATTCCGCTTACAACAAATACAATGGTAACTATGTGTTTGTGAAACACGGCAACAATATTACCACCAAATATTTACACTTCTCCAAGCGAGCAGTGAAACAAGGCGAGCGAGTTAAGCAGGGCCAAATCATTGGTTATGTCGGTTCAACCGGTATGTCGCAAGCACCTCACCTGCACTATGAATTTGTGGTCAATGGAGTTCATCGTAATCCTAGAACCGTGAAATTACCGCACGCGGCTCCTGTGCCCAAAGAAGAAATGGAACGTTTCAGAGAACAAAGCAAGCCATTATTGGCCCAACTTGAAACCGAGCGAACTACCTATTTCGCACGCTTAACTGAGTCTGGCAGCAACAACAATAACAGCAAACTTCAAAAGTAATCATTCATGGCCTTATATATTGGCTTGATGTCGGGTACCAGCGTCGACGCAATCGACGCGGTACTCTGCAACATCGATGACACATCTTCTCAACCCATCCAACTCTTACACAGTAAAAGCCTCGCTTTTCCGAAGATCATACAGCAGCAGATTCACTCACTCAGTAACGCTGAGTATACCCATGATCCGATTGAAGAAATGGCTTTGCTGGATCGTGAACTGGGTGAGTTATTCGCCGAAGCAGTCGATGATCTGCTGAAGGACAGTGGCTACACACGCAAGGAGATCACGGCGATAGGCAGTCATGGACAGACCATTCGCCATCGTCCCGATGCATACCACCCCTTTACCATTCAGATTGGCAATCCGCACAGTATTGCAGCACGCACGGGCATCACTACGATTGCTGATTTTCGTACCCGCGATATGGTCTATGGCGGTCAAGGTGCTCCATTAGTGCCAGCATTCCATCAAGCAATTTTTCATGATCCACAACAGGATCGCATCGTTGTTAACCTCGGTGGTATCGCCAATATTACTTATCTAGCTGCCCAAGGCGAGGTGCTTGGCTACGACACAGGCCCTGCCAATACCTTAATGGATCAGTGGATTGCACAGCAACAAAATACAAGCTATGACCAGAATGGCCAGTGGGCACAAAAAGGCAAAGTGATTCCAGAGCTCTTGCAGGACTTTTTGGGCGACCCATACTTTTCACAAGCGCATCCCAAAAGCACTGGCCGTGAGCACTTTAATCTTAACTGGCTGAAACAGTTTGCCATTGACTCATACCAACCAGTGGATATTCAGGCGACCCTGCTGGAGCTGACGGCTCAGACTGTTGCCGAAGCCATTCAAAGCCACGCTCAGGAGGGCAAGGTCATTCTCTGCGGCGGCGGCGCCTACAACCCAGTCTTAGAAGAACGCCTGGCAACAAAACTGGCTCAGTTTAAGATCATCAGCTCTAAAGAGTTAGGCATTGCGCCGGACTGGATCGAAGCCATGGCTTTCGCCTGGTTAGCGCATCGCTGCCTGAATAATTTGTCGGGCAACCTGCCCGCAGTCACTGGCGCTCAACGTGAAGTTATTCTCGGCAGCATTTATCCTGCTTAAGTTTTCATTTCTTACAGCCATAAAAAATGCCAATGGCCTATGACCATTGGCATTCTAAGGCTGCATGTTCTTTACTTTATAGCGAGAACGAAGAACCGCAACCACAGGTCGTTTTTGCCTGCGGGTTGCTAATGATAAAACGTGAGCCCTGCAAACCTTCGGTGTAATCGACTTCCGAGCCCATCAGATACTGAAAGCTTAGTGCATCGATCAGAATTTTAACGCCATCCTGCTCAATTGCCATGTCGTTATCATTCTGCTTTTCATCAAAAGTAAAACCATACTGAAAGCCAGAACAACCTCCACCCGTCACAAAGACGCGCAATTTAAGCTGATCGTTCTGCTCTTCCTCGATCAACTGTTTGACTTTACGGCTTGCAGCTTCTGTTACTGTAATTGACATTCAAATCTACCTAAACACATTGATGCTTCTATTATACCCGAATATGGGGGCCCGACTTCAAGATCTCAAGAGAATAGCAGTTATGCAAACAAAGGGACAGACATGACGGGCATAAAAAAACGCTACTCGGACAAAGCCTGAAGTAGCGTCTTAATAACAGATAAAATTAAGCTCTCACAGCTTCACTATCATCGGAGTGGATTGAATTTTCAGACTTTTTTTCGTCTGACGACTCCTTGCTGACTTTAGCTTCAGAAACCACTTCGCTATGATCAGGCTTGTGCTCCAGCGCATGCGGCTCACCCAGATTAACCATTTTACCGTTAACGGTTGCGCCAGCGTTCATTTCCATGACCTTGTAATAAAGGTCACCGTTTACTTTGGCACCAGGTTTTAGCTCTACTTTCTGCGATACCCGCACATCACCATCGACCTGGCCGAAGATGATCACATAAGGCGCTTCAATATTACCCTCAATTCTGCCGTGAACCCCAACTGACAAAACTGACTGCTCATGATTGGTACCATGAATATCACCTTCAATCACTCCATCGACAAACAAAGCACCCTCAAAAGTCAGGTCGCCTTTGATGCTGGTTCCTTCTGCTATCAGTGTATCCACATTGTGTGATTTACTTTTATTACCCCACATTATTGTCTTCTACCTCATTTGGAGTTTGTTGTTGCGATTCGGCTTGCCAAGGATAGTCCTGCAACACCGTTTCACCACCACGTCCGGAAGATGTCACCTGCACCCGAACCAGCTCAGGCACAAAACCATCCGGAATATTAAATGTTCCTCTGTGGCTTGCCACATAACGGAACTTAAATTGAGTATCTTGCTGAGACAGCGCTTCCAATTCCTGCAGGCTGTAACTTTTGTCCTCACCATCTTGCTTACCAACCAGGGTAATAGAGTAAGAACCCGATACATCTCGCTGTTGCTGGCCAGCCTGAATCAGCATGAGTCGAAAGTTAAATTGATCAACTTTACCTGCTACAGACTCCCATACAAAGCTAGCAATTTGCAAGCCACTTTCTACAGCATTGGGATCGAATATACGTAAAAAAGCCTGCTTCTCTTTTTCCAGGTTATGGATCTGCATATTGAGTTTTTGAATTTCCTTCTTCAGCTCGGCTGTAACCTGATGCTCAACCTGGTACTGCTGCTGCCAGTGAATCAGGCTGTTATTGGATTCTTCTAGCTGGCTACGCAGATTGCCCAAGCGCTCATTGGCAGAACCATAGCCTTGATATTGACGCTCACTGAGCCAATAACCCAGGCCAATAGCAACCAATAAAATAATCAGCATGAAAGCCGACCAACTCCAGTACCAGCTGGCATTACGGCGTTTACGAATAATATAATCTGGCTGATGCGAATCTTTAGTCATAAATCGTTGAAATCATTTGTTCTTGTGGCTGCATTTTCTTATTATGTAACTAATTGAATACAATGGCTAATTTTTTTAGCCAATGCCGAAGCGTCGATAGTTTGCAATTACAACAAACTTATTCCACGCAGGGAACAAAACTTATCACAAACTCACAACGCCAATGACACTGATCGACCGCTTACGATTACGACTTGGGGGCTTTGACGCACTAGCCCTTATGGCGCTTATTGGGTTGATATGTGGCTTACTAGCTGGCGGCTCCAACATTCTGTTCCGACTCTTTACCGAAAGCTCGTTAGTTCTATGGGCAACTGATCCCAACACTAAAACTGATTACGAAACCATGGACTGGCTGTATCGGTTATTGCTGCCAACCATTGGTGGCCTTATCGTAGGCTTACTTTTACAACAATTGAAACCAGAGAATCGTCAGGTGGGTGTTTCCCACGTTCTGGAGCGCATGGCTTACCATCAGGGACATCTGCCACCGAAAAATGCTTTTGTGCAGTTTGCGCTGGGTGGATTGACCATTGCTTCGGGCCAGTCTGTTGGTCGTGAAGGCCCCGGCATTCACTTAGGTTCAGCATCGGCCAGCTGGGTTGGCCAAAAACTAAAACTGCCGAACAACAGCACCCGCATTCTGGTCGGCTGTGGTTGCGCCGCAGCAATTTCCGCTAACTTTAATACACCGCTGGCCGGGGTGATTTTCGCCATGGAAATCATCATCATGGAATATGCCGTGGCCAGCTTTATTCCCATCATTCTGGCTTCGGTTGCCGGTGCCATTTTAACCCGCCTGGTATTCGGTGATGGTGCCTCATTCGACGTGCCTTCCAAACTCGACATCCAGTCTCTTTGGGAAATGCCCTATTTCCTGTTGGTGGGATTTGCCGGCGGTGTATTAGCCAGTATCTTTATTATTGCTACCCGCAAGGTTCGGCAAATTTCACGCGAATGGCCGGTCTGGTTAAAGACCACTGTTGCAGGTACCAGTGTCGGCATTATTGCGATTGGTATTCCTCAGGTTATGGGTATTGGCTATGACTCAGTCAACAGCGCATTGCAGGGCGAGCTGGCGCTGACCATTCTCGTTCTGGCTCTGGTCGGCAAAGTCATCGCAACCATCATCTGTTCGGGATTGTCGCTACCGGGCGGTGTTATCGGCCCGGCCCTGTTTATGGGCGCCATGCTGGGCGGTGTCATGGGCGATATTGGTGGCGAACTATTCCCTGACCATGCCAGCTATACTGGCTTTTACGCCATGATTGGTATGGCAACCGTGATGGGCGCAGTGCTGCAGGCCCCGCTTGCTGCCTTGATGGCTTTATTGGAACTGACCAATAACCCCAACATTATTTTCCCCGGCATGTTTTCCATCGTCATCGGCAATATGGTCGTGACTCAGCTGTTCAAGCAGCAATCTTTCTGGGAAACCCAGATGACCGATCGCGGTCTCGACCTGCGCGTAAGCCCCATCAAACAGGTGCTACGCAGTATTGGTGTCGCAGGCGTGATGTCACGCAGCATGACAACGCTTAACTTCCGCTCAACACCTGATGAAATTCAAGTAGCACTGCAGGAGAAACCTCGCTGGGTACTGGTAATGGAAGACGAGCATGTCACTTCCCTGATGGTCGCCAGCGATCTGGTTCGTTACATGATGGAGCGAGATGAAAAACAGCGGGAAGAAACACCAAAACCTGACGCAGAGCAAAAACGCAAAGTGATTAATCTGTTAAAAATACCAGCCAATCGTCAGGATCTGGTTTCCATCAATTTGCAGGCAACGCTTGAGGAAGCTTTCGATAAGATGGAGCAGGCAAAAATGTCAGCCGCTTATGTGTACCGGATCACACACGACGGCCAAGAGCGTATTTATGGCGTCATCACCCGCGATATGATTACTGACCAATACGTTTACACACATAAACCTTAAGGCTTAGCGCATGCTGTGGATAAAAACCTTTCATATCTTTTTTATGGTCGCCTGGTTTGCAGGAATTTTTTACCTGCCCAGAATCTTCGTCAATCTGGCTATGACAGAAAACGATGGCGCTTTCAACCAGCTCAACATCATGGCGCGCAAGCTGTATCGTTTTATTACCCCATTTATGGTGCTAACGGTTATCTTCGGCTTCTGGCTGGCTTCCTATAACTGGAGCTACTACATGAGTTCCGGCTGGTTCCACGCCAAGATGACACTCATCGCCCTGCTCATCATTTACCACTTCGTCTGTGGCATGTACCAGAAGCAGTTCGCCGATGGAACTTGCAACAAAAGCCACACCTACTTTCGAGTCTTTAACGAGTTGCCGGTTCTGATTCTGCTAGGGGCTCTAATTCTGGCGATTGTGAAACCGTTTTAGTCCCTGGTATCTGTATTGGCTCTTTTATTCGATTGACCAAAGTCACCAGCACAAAACTCAATAGCATCAACAAATACCATGAAGATAGCTTGGCAAGTGGCACCATTTGCCAGGCTTCTTTTTGATTAGGGTAAAGCCAGATATTGGCGTAAGTGGCAATATTCTCGGCGAACCAGATAAAGAGCGCGACCAGAAACCAGCCAAATAGCAATGGCATTTTGCGGTGGGTTTTAATCACCTTGAAGTGAATCTGGGTACTGAAGAAGAGATAAAAAGTGACTGCCAAAATGACCCAACGTAAGTCATACCAATAGTGATGGGTAAAGAAATTAAAATAAACCGCGGTCACTAAAATAGCAGTCACCCACTTTTGTGGATACTTGCTGTAACGAAAATCAAAGATTCGCCATACACGGGCTAGATAGCTACCCACCGCACTGTACATAAAGCCGGTAAATAGCGGCACATTGGCGATACCAAAAATAAATTCTTCAGGATAGTGCCAGGACTGAATGGCGTCGGAAGTTTTGAAAAGTTCCATCACTGTAGCCACCAGATGGAAGACGATGATAACGAGTGCTTCTTTCCAGGTTTCCAACTTGAACAGCAACATAAAAATCTGAAACAAAATAGCAGCAAGGAAAATAAAGTCGTAGCGGTGCAGGCCATCAATTGGATACCAATATTTGGTCACCAGCATCACCGCCAGCAGGAAACCACCGAACATACAGGCATAAGCCTGCTTGAAGCCGAAGACCCAGAACTCATGCACAAACTGTTTGATATTCTTCATGTAGGTAGTGCCATTCCCCAGTTGATGGAATGATACTACCTAATTTATTGGGCAAAATCCTGCGTAATTATGGCCAATTCTGTTAACGGCTTTTACAGCTCGGCTCTAGGCACAAACTCCAGGACTGTGGCATTGATGCAATAGCGCTTCTTACCATTCGGGCCATCATCGAACACATGCCCTAGATGGATGCCGGTCGATGCAGAACGAAGCTCAGTACGCTGCATACCGAAACTGTTATCTTCATGATAGGTCACCGAACCATCAACCGGCTTGGTGAAAGATAACCAGCCAGTTCCTGAGTTAAATCGATCACGGGTATCAAATAATGGTTGGCCACTGAGCTTGTCGACAAAGACGCCATCGGGCGTATCCTTAAATACTTCATATTGCTTACAGAAGCGACCATCGGTGCCTTTTTGGAACGCCACATTGAAAGCTTCCGAATCACCCAGCTTGAAGTAACCCAGCGCTTTGTAGAATTCTTTGGCTGATAAATAACCCTGATAGCCCAAAGCCTCTTCACCATCTTCAATAAACAGGATGGTCGGCGTTGCCCAGGTGGGGGTTTCGACCGCTAAGCCATTCAGCTGAGAAGCATAACGGAAAGTCATCGGTATCGTGCCCTGATAATCATTCGCAACATCCTTTTTGAATTTCTCACAATAAGGACAATAGTCCTGCGAATCGACAATCACAATCTGCTTACCAGTAAGTAGTGCTGAATTATCGATTTTCTCGCTTTCGGGTTTGCTATCAAATGTCACGCCCGTTGAAAAGTCCGGGCAATATCCATTGGGATTTTTCCGAAGATAATCCTGATGATAATCTTCGGCGGGATGGAACTTATCAAGAGGTTTAATGACAGTAACGATTTTACCGTAACCTGCTTTGCTCATCAGTACCTGAAACTCATCTTTCAATCTATTGGCAATTTTTTCCTGCTCAGAACTGTTGGTCAGAATAGTGGAGCGGTACTGAGTCCCGACATCATTGCCCTGACGATTTAATTGAGTGGGATCGTGAGACTCAAAATAATCCTTAATAATAGTCTCTAAACTGATTTGCTGAGGATTAAACGTTACCTTCACCACTTCGGCATAATTATCGGGGTTGAATTTATGTTTAGCCTTGGTGATTTCTGCATACGTTGGCTCATGACCACGACCATCTGCATAGCCAACTTCTGCATCGATCACACCCGGTAATGCTTCCAGCCGCTTCTCAGCACCCCAGAAACAGCCCTCGCCCAGCACAATGGTATCCACATGCTTGGTCGCTGGCATATCCTGCTCAAGACTTTCAGGTTTTTCTTTATTAACAAAGGGTTGCTTGGATAAGCTTGCAGATTGAGCTCGCATCATCACAAAAGCCAGTCCAGCGACGACCAGCACGGTGATAATAAAAATTAAAACGTTTTTCATCTAACTCACACCATTATTCAGGGATGGATTCAGTATGCATAAAAGCCAATGAAAATTTAGTCAAAGTTCTAAGTAGCTTTTAGTACACAGTGAGTTAGATGAACTTAAAGCAGAAATGTTACATAGAGTTTTGTTATTGATTGATACCTTTCGGCTATAGTTTATTCCTTCTCCAGTACCACCGCAGTACCAAAAGCCAATAACTCAGCAGCCATGCTGGCGATCATGGATGTTTCGAAGCGCACGCCAACCACAGCGTTTGCACCGAGCATTCTGGCTTCGTCACACATGCGGTCAATAGCCTGCTCGCGGCTTTCCGCCATCAGCTTGGTGTATTCATGCACTTCACCACCAACCAGGTTACGCAAACCAGCCAGAATATCTTTGCCCACATGGCGCGTGCGTACAGAGTTACCCCGTGCCAAACCAATAACTTTTGTCACTTTGTAGCCGGGTACCTGCTCCAATGTATAAACTTCAATATCGCTCATTGTTTTATTCCTTCTATTAAAATTTAACGTTCTTATATTTGTCTGTTTTAAGGGCAATAATTCGTTGGCGTAACACGCTACCCAACAATAACAGCACACCTGCTTCAATCAGAAAGACTCCGATCTTTGCCCAGGTCGGAATCCCTGGCTCGGTGTAGAAGGTAAACAGCTGCCACACCATAAAACCGACAAAGCCGATAATTAAAATGACCCAGCCCACTATTGCCATACCGTTGGCCATGGGCTCTTTCATGATTTTATCCAATTGTGCCTCCTCGCATTCAGGGTATTGCAAGTTACCCATTTCCTGCTTAATCGCCAATAAATCGTCATACACGGCTCGGCATTGATCGCATGATTCAATATGCACACGCACTCTTTGTCGATCCTGTTGGTTCAATTCATGATCGATATAACCGCTGATTAATTCCTGGGTTTTATCACACAGATTCATGATTCACCTCATTCAATTCGTTTTTCAAAAGTTCTCGCAATGCCATTCGCGCCCGATGCAGTCTCGACATTACAGTGCCAGCCGGAATCGCTAATATTTCTGCGATATCCTCATAGCTATTGCCATGATAATCGCGCAACACAATCAGCTCTCTCTGCATCAAAGGCAAAGTATTCAAGGCTGTCATCAGTCGCGTTTTAATTTGCAGTTGCTCAAGTTGTCTTTCCGGCGACTGACCTGACGATTGTTCCGGCGAACTTTGCCGCTCAGTATCCAGCTCATCTTCTCGTGACAATTGTCGAATCCGATCAATCGCTGCATTACGCACAACTCGGTAAAGCCATTTCTGCAAATCGATACCACCTTTAGGTGCCTTTGGATGAGCCAGAGCCTTTTCTACACTGGCCTGCACCACATCCTCAGCATCACTCTGGCTACCCAATAATTGCACTGCAAAAATTAAGGCTTTTCGGCTGTAATCAATCAATTCCTGCGACAATGACCTTGCCCTCTTGTTGTCGTTCTCAATGGTTTAACGAGGAGTTAACGAATTTATTCCATCACTTTTAGTCTTTTATACCATGACTGGCACGCATATCCATATTTCAAAGACTTGAATGGTGTTAATGATATGAGAGTGGCATTATGCTAGCGTTATCAAATTAACGTTGAGTTAACATCGAATAAATAATGTCAGGAGAATCCAATGAGCAATACTTCCGACTATACCCCACCAAAAGTCTGGAAATGGGAAAAAGACAGTGGCGGCAAATTTGCCAAGATTAACCGCCCTGTGTCGGGCCCTACACACGCTAAAGATTTACCAGTAGGGAAACACCCTCTACAACTATATTCCCTAGCCACGCCCAATGGCGTTAAAGTGACTATTCTGCTGGAAGAACTCCTCGCCAAAGGTATTACCGAAGCAGAATACGATGCCTATCTAATAGATATCAGCGAAGGTGATCAGTTCAGCAGCGGCTTTGTGCAGGTTAATCCTAATTCAAAAATTCCGGCCATGGTCGATAACAGCACCAATCCACCCACTCGTATTTTCGAGTCAGGCGCTATTCTGTTATATCTGGCTGAAAAATTTGATGCCTTTCTGCCGAGCAAACCGGAACAACGCGCCGAATTATTGTCATGGCTTTTCTGGCAAGTGGGTAGCGCGCCCTATGTCGGCGGTGGCTTTGGCCATTTCTTTAAATACGCACCCATCAAAATCGAATACTGCATTGACCGCTTCACCATGGAAACCAAGCGTCAACTGGATGTTCTGGATAAGCGTCTGGCCAACAACCAATACATTTGTGGAGATGAATACACCATTGCCGATATGGCAATTTGGCCCTGGTACGGCTGTCTGTTGCTAAATGAAGTCTATGAAGCGGCAGATTTTTTACAAGCCGATACCTATAAACATGTGATGCGCTGGGCGAAAGAAATAGCGGGGCGTGACGCAGTCAAACGTGGGCGCATGGTCAATCGCACCTGGGGCGAGCCGCATGAGCAATTGCACGAACGCCATGACGCAAAAGACTTCGATACCAACACCGAAGATAAGAAAGACGACTAAAGGGACAAAACGGCCATGCAAAATAACAGAATAGCCATCGGCATCTGGATTGCCATTTTCATGGCCGTATTAATCTGGTCAGGTATAGGCCCCAAAGATTATCCCACCTGGGGGCTCGAAGTTGCACCCGCAGTACTAGGCTTTATAGCACTGGCGATGACCTACAAACGCTTCCCGCTAACGCCGATGCTTTATGTTTTAATATTGATTCACAGCCTCATTCTGATTGTCGGAGGCCATTACACTTATGCTGAAGTGCCTTTGTTTGACGACATGAAACAATGGTTTGGCTGGGAGCGCAACAACTACGATAAACTGGGGCATTTTGTTCAAGGCTTCGTCCCCGCCATGATTGCCCGCGAACTCATGATACGACTCAATGTTTTTAATAGTGCCAAATGGCGCACCTTCTTCATCATCAGCTTCTGCCTCGGCTTCAGCGCATTTTATGAATTGATTGAATGGTGGGTCGCCCTACTCTCTGACGAAGCCGCCGAATCCTTTCTCGGCACCCAAGGCTACGTCTGGGACACCCAATCCGACATGTGGTGGTGTTTACTCGGCGCTGTTGTTGCACTGCTCACCTTGAGCACATGGCATGATAAGCAGTTGAGTCGTTTGAATTAAACTGGATGTTTCTGTACGGACAAGTCATGACTTGTCCCTACGCCCGCCATTCAGCGGGTGCAACCCGATGTGGTTGCCCTTGTAAAATAAAATCTGGGCGGGCACATTGGCCCGCCCCTACCCAGGCCTGTAGGTGTTTAAAGTTTTGAGCGCGCCGACATCTCGCCCAACAAACCTATTCAGGTATATCCCCTGGCTGGGTATAAAAAACAATCTCCCCACTCTCAGGATCAATTGACGCCGGCACAAACTTTAATCCTCTCTGGGCAAATTCATCAGACAAGGCGCCTACTGCTTCAACGGTATTCTGAGGACCATTTACACTGAGCCGAACAGAGACTTCACAGGTTGAAGACTTACACTCAACTTCAGAGTCTTCGATAAAAGCCTTTGCACCAACAAATAACACAATGGTTTGCAATTCATTTTGCCAATACCCAGACCAATGATAATCCACCTCTTCATTATCAAATTGCTCTGCCACTTGCTCATGGTTAGTCTTGATATCCACTCCAGATGGTGGAAACTCTTCATTGGGTGCGTTTACGGAATCGTTGGCTATATCTTCAACCTTCGTAACATCACTTTCATCAGCTTGCTTTTTAATAGTAACGTCTTGGCTATCAGGTTTTACGGGTTCGGGCTGAGAATATGACTCCTCATGTTCGCCTTGTTTAGCCGAAATAACTGCCTCAGAATCTTCCTCGCTAAACAGCGTCACCATCAATAAAGCTGAGACAACCAGCAGCAGAATAATGATTAATGCTATTCTTGCTTTTCCCATAAGTAGATTCCTTTTTGTTCAGTTCAATTATTTACCCCAGGTTTTGAGATTAAAGATAGCTTAAAAAGTTCTGTCGATTAACTCGGTGTGCCAAAGCACACTCTACTACTTAGGCTACACGCTTCTGTCATACCGCGGCTTGACCGCGGTATCCAGTGACGGCTTAACGAGATATAGGCAACCCGATGTGGTTGGCCTATGCGCTGGATTCAGCCTACTCCACCCAACAACCCGCTTATATCAACTTGCCATTTATCAAGGACTTAATTACTCTTAATCACTTCACCAAAAATAAGAGAGCAAACACATGGAACAACTAAAACATTCTGGCTTGGGCATCACAACATTTGTCTTGGGGTTAATTGCGCCTATTGGTTTAATTATCTGCATAATCATTGCGGGTGTGGCCGAGTCCTCCACCTATGGGGGCATAGACTCAAGGTCTACCTTCGCGATAGTCACCGGACTATTTATGCTTGTTTTTATAATTATGGGATTGGTAACTATTGGGCTTGGTATCGCGGCATTTGTACAAAAAGGTTATAAAAAGCTATTACCAATAATAGGTTTTACCTTCTCAACTGTGGTGCTATTTATGGCGGTTGTGCTGATGATTATTGGCGCTAACGCGGGTTACTAGCCACAAAAAAGCCTCCGATTGGAGGCTTTTAAATTCATATTTGTCTAAAGGATCGCTTATAGACTTTTCTTAAACTCGTCGGTCATCAATTCAAAGTCTTCTTTGCCCACGCCGCAATCCGGGCAGTACCAGTCTTCTGGCACATCTTCCCAGCGGGTTCCGGGCGCGATGCCGTCTTCTTCCCAGCCTAGCTCTTCGTCATAAACAAAATCACACACCAGGCAACGGTATTTTCTATATTCCACCAGCTAAACCTCTCGAATCTCTATCTGTATGGGCTTTTCAGGCCCACATTGTAAGCATTTTGCGCTGAATTGCTAGCAACTGAGAGGACAAATCGGCCAAAGATACACCAATTGGCTAACTTCATGTTAGAATTGCGCCAACTTAAAAGTCATAACAAACATTTGGGTGCACGCATGGTTTTTCAGGGACAACACATTCTCTCCATTGACCAATTAGACCGCGACGCGGTTGAGCGAATTCTTCAGGTAGCAGATTTAATGCACCCATATGTGGCGCGCGAAAAGAGCTGTCGCGTTCTGGACGGTGCGGTTCTAGCCAACATGTTCTTCGAGCCAAGCACCCGCACCCGCATTAGCTTTGGTACCGCCTTTAATCTGCTGGGCGGCCATGTACGTGAAACCGTTGGCATGTCCACCTCATCTCTGGCCAAAGGCGAATCTCTGTACGATACAGCGCAGGTATTATCGACTTATGCGGACGTGGTTGCGATGCGCCATCCGCAGGCCGGCTCGGTAGCCGAATTCGCTGCAGGCAGTAAAATTCCTGTGATAAATGGCGGCGACGGCCCAAATGAGCACCCGACTCAGGCGCTGCTGGATATCTACACCATCTTCAATGAACTGAACCGCATTCAAAAAGGCACCGAAAACCTGCGTATCGCCATGATGGGCGACTTGAAAAACGGCCGCACGGTTCATTCGCTGACTCAATTGCTGTGTGTCTTCCCGAATGTGAACTTTACCTTTGTAGCGCCCAATGCCTTGGCCATGCCTGATAAGGTCTTGGCAGTATGCGATAAACACAATCATCGTGTCACCATCACTGAAAGCCTTGAAGACGGACTGCAAGGTCAGGATGTGGTGTATCAGACCCGTATTCAGGAAGAGCGCTTTGAGTCACAACGTGAAGCGGATCTGTATCGTGGCAAATATCGCCTCAACCAGTCTGCCTACGAACAATTCTGCGATCCGAACACCATCATCATGCATCCACTACCACGCGACTCGCGTCCGGAAGCCAATGAGCTGAGCGATGACATGAATGATAATCCGAATCTAGCGATTTTCCGTCAGGCCTATTTTGGCGTCAAAGTCCGCATGGCATTATTCGCATTAGTACTGGGTGTTGAAGACAAACTCAGCCAGCATGAAGCGCCGGTTACCTGGCACTCCAACAAGCTTTAGTCTTTTTATTTTTATCTCTTATTTATCGGAATTTTTATGACCACATCAGATCAACTTTTTAATCGCGCCAAGCAGCACATCCCTGGTGGCGTAAACTCTCCTGTTCGTGCCTTCAACGGCGTTGGTGGCACTCCGATTTTCTTCAAGTCTGCCAACGGTGCCTACTTCACCTCAGTCGACAACAAACACTATGTGGATTACGTTGGCTCATGGGGGCCAATGATTCTTGGCCATAACCATCCGGCGATTTTAGAAGCGGTGATTAAAGCCGCTGAAAAAGGTTTGAGCTATGGTGCACCGACAGAAGTCGAAGCCGAAATGGCGGAAAAGATCTGCGAATTGATTCCGTCCATTGAAATGGTGCGCATGGTTAACTCAGGTACCGAAGCGACCATGAGCGCCATTCGTCTGGCGCGTGGTTATACCCGTCGTGACAAGATCATCAAATTTGAAGGCTGTTATCACGGCCATGCCGACTGCCTGTTGGTCAAAGCAGGGTCAGGCGCATTAACTCTTGGTGAACCTACTTCACCGGGTGTGCCAGCGGATTTTGCCAAACACACGCTAACCGCTGAGTTTAATAATCTAGATAGCGTTAAGGCGCTACTGTCTGAATTTGGCGATGACGTGGCCTGTATTATTGTCGAACCGATTGCTGGTAACATGAACTGCATTCCACCGGTTCCAGGTTTCCTCGAAGGCCTACGCGAACTGTGTGACCAACATGGCGCCGTTTTGATTTTCGATGAAGTGATGACAGGATTCAGAATGGGCGTGGATGGCGCGCAAGGCTATTACAATATCAAACCAGACATGACCTGTTTAGGTAAAGTGATCGGTGGAGGCATGCCAGTTGGAGCATTCGGTGGTAAACGCGAAATTTTTGAACAGTTAGCGCCACTCGGCCCAGTCTATCAAGCAGGTACCCTTTCCGGTAACCCAGTGGCCATGGCCGCAGGCCTTGCCGCTTTGAAAGAATTATCAAAGCCAGGCTTCTACCAACCACTATTCGACTACACCGAACAACTGGTCGATGGTATGCGCTCAATTGCTCACGAAGCAGGCATCCCATTCACCACCAACCATGTTGGCTCCATGTTTGGCTTCTTCTTCAACGACGCCGAAACCGTGACCAGTTATCAGCAAGTGGCCAACGGTGATCTAGAACGCTTTAAGAAGTTCTATCATGACATGCTAAACCAGCATATCTACCTGGCACCTTCGGCATTCGAAGCAGGTTTCGTCTCCGCCGCCCACGGCGAAAAAGAACTTGAGCTGACCTTGAGTGCGGTGAGAAAAGCATTACTGTAAGCCAATAAAAAAATCCCGCAGCCATGCGGGATTTTTTTAGCTCTATAATTTCTATTAATGATTAATTGTAGATACCATCACTTCCTGAATGAATTAGCTTCGATTAAACTCCCCTTCGAGTCTGTTAAACACTCAGCAACAAAATTTTGCTCTACTCCAAAATCATTTTGTGCATCAAAACCCATATAAACTGTATAACGTCCATTCGAGTGCTTCGTCACTTTAGTATCTGTTAAGTAATTTATATCAAGCGTGCTTTTATTTCTTACAATGCTTCTGATGTACTCCATACAGCTCTGTTTTGCAGAAGTTTCTATACTTGTCACTGAGTCTTTTGAGGAATCCTTATTTTCTGGCCATAAAATAAAAGCCAAGGCAATTATTACGCCTATAACTAGAGCAATTCCCCACTCTGAAGCAGGATAGCCCGCAATTTCATTCGATTTTTTATCCTTAACATAAGTTTCACGACTTACTTTTTGGGAGCTTTTGAGATCGTGTTGTGAATCTAACCAGCCTTCTTCCCAATCTAAATACTCTTGAGTATGTGACTCATACGGGTTCTCCGCTTTCGGCATTTTCTCTGAATGAGCTTTTACTCCTTCTAACCACTCTTTACTTTTATCCATTTCTCCCTCCTATAATGATTACAGCAGTTATCTTAATACCCCTACGTAATTCATTGATAATCTATCATCAATTCATCACCTTACCAAACCGATTAAAATCACCCCCGAAATATGCTTAAATGCTTCTTTTTACAGATTTCGATGATTTCCTATGATGAATTTAGATTTAACGGGTAAGAATGCTTTGGTCTGTGGCTCCAGTCAGGGCATGGGCAAGGCGATTGCTGAGCAGTTGGCGTCGCAGGGTGCGTCGGTGATTCTTCTGGCGCGTAATAAGGCGAAGCTTGAGGCGGTTCTTGAGGGTTTGGATAAATCCAAAGGTCAGAAGCACGTAGTTCTGGTGGCGGATTTTGCCTATCCTGAGCAGGTTAAAGCGACGGTCTTTGAATTTTTGAAAAGCGGCCGTCTGGTAGAAATTCTGGTCAATAATACTGGCGGTCCTGCGCCGGGTCCAGCTAACTCTGCGGAAACGGAAGATTTCCTGGCGGCTTTTAATCAGCATCTGATCTGTAACCATGAGCTGATGAAACTATTAACGCCGGGCATGAAAGAAGCAAATTACGGTCGTATCATTAATGTGATTTCAACTTCAGTGAAACAACCGCTGCACGGTCTTGGCGTGTCGAACACGGTACGCGGCGCGGTAGCAAATTGGGCAAAGACCTTAGCTAATGAGCTAGGCCAGTTTAATATCACCGTTAATAATGTACTGCCGGGTGCGACCAATACGGTTCGTTTGGAAGCCATTATTCAGAACAAGGCGAACAAACAAGGCGTTTCCATCGAGGAGATGGAAGAGGAAGAAAAGTCGATTATTCCGATGCGTCGTTTCGGTGAGCCGGAAGAGTTCGCTAATGCGGTAGCGTTTCTAGCGTCACCAGCAGCGGCTTATATTACGGGTATTAATTTGCCGGTAGATGGCGGACGCACCAGCTGTCTGTAATCAGCACTAGAGAACCACTATGCAAATCATCAAGAACTACGTTAATGGCCAACTGCTCGATCCATTTGCTGGTCAATACATTGATAATGTTGAACCGGCCACCGGGCAAGTTTACAGCAAAATCCCTAACTCAGATGAGCATGATTTAGAACAGGCAGTGGTTGCCGCTGAACATGCTCAGAAAGGCTGGGCCAATACGTCACCCGAAAAGCGCGCAGAGATTCTGTGTCGTCTTGCTGACATCATCGATGCAAATGCCGATATGCTGGCGGAAGCGGAAGCGATTGATAATGGCAAGCCGATTACACTGGCTAAAAATGTTGATATTTATCGAGCCTCGGCCAATATTCGTTTCTTCGCCCAGGCCATTACTCAGTTCGCCAGCGAAAGTCACGCCATGGAAGATGTCGCCATCAACTATACGCTGCGTGATCCGATTGGTGTGGTAGGTTGTATTTCTCCTTGGAACCTACCGCTGTATCTTTTCACATGGAAAATTGCGCCAGCGATAGCCAGCGGTAACGCGGTTATTGCCAAGCCTTCGGAAATTACTCCGATGACAGCTTTCCTGTTTTCCAAATTATGCATCGAGGCAGGTTTGCCCGATGGCGTGCTGAATATTCTTCATGGTACAGGCCCAAGCATTGGCGGCCCATTAACGACTCATCCGAAAATCAAAGCCATCAGCTTTACCGGCGGTACAGCAACCGGTGCCCAGATTACCAAGGTAACTGCTGGTATGTTCAAAAAACTATCGCTGGAACTGGGCGGTAAAAATCCAACCTTGGTGTTTGCCGATTGTGATTTTGAAGATACGGTCAACAATGTCGTTCGTGCCGCTTTCTCGAATCAGGGTCAGATTTGTTTGTGTGGTTCTCGAATTTATATTGAGCGCCCTATTTACGATAAGTTTAAGCAGGCTTTTGTCGAGAAAGTGAAGCAGATTAAGATTGGTGATCCACTGGATGCCGACACTCAGCACGGTGCGCTTGTCTCTAAGCTACACATGGATAAAGTATTGTCCTATATTGAATTGGCACAGGAAGAAGGCGGTACAGTTTTAACTGGTGGTAATCAGGTCACTATCGAAGGTCGTTGCGAAAATGGTTACTTTGTTGAGCCTACCGTTATTGAAGGCTTAACCAACCACTGTCGTACTAATCAGGAAGAAATTTTTGGCCCTGTCTGCACCATCATGCCGTTTGATACTGACGATGAAGCAATCATGCTCGCAAATGGCACTGAGTACGGTTTAGCGTCCAGTGTCTGGACCAACGATTTAAAACGCGCCCATCGAGTGGCCAAAGAAATTGAAGCAGGCATTGTTTGGATTAACTGCTGGTTACTTCGCGATTTGCGTACGCCTTTCGGTGGCGTCAAAAACTCAGGCGTCGGACGCGAAGGTGGATTGGAAGCCTTACGCTTTTTTACCGAAGCTAAGAATGTGTGTGTGAAGTATGGTTAGCACACTCTAGCTTGTCATTCCTGCCTCCGATCTGATCTCCCTTGAAAGTCACTGGCTCCCGCGGTTAAACCGCGGGATGACGGTATCTTTGGTTAGGTTTATACCCTAAAGCTTGTCATTCAGGCCTACAATCAAAAGCAGATTCCGGCTCAGAGGCCGGAATGACAATACGTTGGGGTGTTGCCTTGGGATGACGATACGGTGCACGAAGGATGATAATAGTAGGTTGGTGATGAACGAAGTGAATCCCAACAGCAGTGTAATTCAATAAGTATTTGTTGGGATTCACTTCGTTCATCACCAACCTACATCCAGATCGATCAACAAAAAATCCTGCCCCCCCCCCCTGATACATCACCAGCCGACGTTTTCTAAAACTAAAAAGGCGAGCACATTGGCTCGCCTCAACTCTATTACTACTGTTTTTAGTACTTCGATTTTTTGCTTTCTATCCAGGCGTCAATTTTATCATTGAGCACTGACATAGGTACGGCACCACCGAGTAATACCAGGTCATGGAACTCTTTAATATCGAATGCTTCACCAAGTTCTTCTTTGGCTTTTTCTCGCTGATCGACGATATTCAACATGCCGAGCTTATAACCCAATGCCTGTCCGGGCCATACCATGTAGCGTTCAATTTCTGATACGACGCTGGACTGAGCCGTGCCGGTTTTTTCGGCCATATAATCAATCGCTTGTTCGCGTGTCCATTTTTTGTGGTGTAGACCTGTATCAACGACCAGGCGTACCGCGCGGAATAGTTCCGCTTTGAGGCGTCCTAGGTCGCCATAAGGATCATCTTTATACATGCCCATTTCCCAGGCCACTAACTCTGAGTATAAAGCCCAACCTTCGACGTAAGCATTATAAGGAGCAATGCGACGAATCAGCGGCAGGCTTTCTTGCGACATGTTTAGTGCTATTTGCCAATGATGGCCCGGATTGGCTTCGTGGTAGGTCAATGTCTTCAAATCAAACTTAGGATTGGCTTTCATGTCCTTAAGATTGATCCAATAAACACCTGGGTCAGAACCATCCAGTGGCGGTGGCGTATACTGACCGCCTGGAGCACCATCTTGTCGCTCAACCGGTATACGTCGAATCTCAACATCGTAAGGAGGAATGGTGGCAAAGCGGGTTGGCATCACCTCATTGATCTCTGCAAGCATGCCATTGAGATCATCCAGTAGTTTCTGGCGGCCTTCATCCGAATCTTCGTAAATGAATCGCTCTTCATCATTCAAAGCTGCCATGCGTTCCCCAACGGTGCCTTCTTCATACCCTTCCGATTTCAGAATCGCATCCATCTCTGCGGTAATTCGTTCAACTTCATCAAGACCAATCTGATGCACTTCTTCCGGCGTTAAGTCTGTATCGCCGAGCTCACTGACCGCGTAACGATAAAACTCTGCGCCGTTCGGCTGCGCCCAGATCCCAGACTCTTCGGGCGCCTTTTCCAGCAAGTCTTCCATCACCATCGCCAGGTTTTTATAAGCTGGGTAAATCGTGGTCTTGGTGATGCTAACTGCATCAAACATCATTTTTTCTTTTTCTTCCGCAGGAATATCGAGCTTATCCAATTTGGTCTGTAAATTAGTCACCAGTGCATGTTGCTCAGGTTCTGCCGCAATAAAGCCGTTAAGGAAGTTAAGCGCGCCATTGATAATGACCTTAGGCGGGATCCAGCCTTTTTCTGCATCAGCCAGCACTTTACTTTTAACACTTTCTATTAGGTCGCCAAATTGTTCCAGTCGTGCAATGTAATCTTTGGCGTTCTGTTCGTTTTTAATCGGATGATTGTTTTGCAGCAGGTTAGGAACATCAATTGCCGGGCCATTAATCTGGCTGACGATAAAAGGCGAATGGCCCATCCAGCCATCAATAAAGCCAATATCAAACTGCTTTTCGCCTGAATAATAATGTGCCAGATCAATGACTACTTTTCGATTCTCTTCGCCTTGAATAGTATCCGAATTCAGCTCAGCAAGCTGGTCGGCGTAATGGCGTAAACTCTGACGCAGTGCCTTTTCGGCAGCAGGCGAATAATCGGGTAGCTTATCCTGATAGTAGCCACCAGCGATCTCCTCACTGACACCATACATGGTTGCATCCATGGGGCGAGCGGCAAATAGAGTGGCTGTAACTTTGTCATAAAGAACTTCAGGAGTAACCTTGGTTTGCTTGTACGCCTGCTCCTTAGAAACCGCTGTCTCAACCTGTTGCTGCTGACTCGCCTGCTCCTGCTGCTCTTCTTCCTGCTGGCAGCCTGCACTCAGCACAGCAGCACTGACCAACAGACTAACCATAGTTTTACGATTGACTCGTTTTGTGAAAGACATACCTACACCCTTTATATTGTTTGTGTGGAACGATTATTAACAATAATCGGACAAATGTCACATGCGCAGGTTCAGCTTGAAAAGACCAAGATCTCAATAGTTGTAGAAGCAATCACAAAAGTATCTTTCATTAGCTCTCCATGAGCCATCAATAATCTCCCTTGTAGGCTGGTGATGAACGAAGTGAATCCCAGCAATATTTTGAGTTATGCCTGAAATACTGGGATTCACTTCGTTCATCGCCAGCCTACGGACGACGAAACTAACACCTCATAACTGGTCTGTGGATAATTTTGCCTTATAATAGCCCCTATTCTTTATTTGATAGATAGGATTGACCATGCCTTCGTTTGATATTGTTTCTGAAGTGGATAAACACGAGATTACTAACACTGTTGATAATGCGAACCGTGAGCTATCGACTCGCTTTGATTTCCGTGGGGTGGATGCAAGCTTTGAGCAGACTGGCGAGAGCATCAAAATTACTGCCGAAGCCGAATTTCAGGTCGATCAGATGATCGATATTCTTTATAAGGCCTGTGTTAAGCGTGATATTGATACCAATGCGTTGGATATCACCGATGATGCAACCCATTCTGGCAAGACGTTTTATAAGACAGCCACTTTCAAGCAGGGTATTGATAAAGATATCGCTAAGAAAATCGTCAAATTGATAAAAGACTCCAAGTTAAAAGTTCAGGCTGCTATTCAGGGCGAAGAAGTGCGCGTGACCGGCAAAAAGCGCGATGACCTACAGCAGGTTATGGCACTGGTCAGACAGGCGGAGTTAGGGCAGCCGTTTCAGTTTAAGAATTTCAGGGATTGATGTTTTCGGGCAGGCACATTGGCCTGCCCCTACCCCCAATTATTGAGCCCCTTGCCTAAGAGGTGCTTTTCCGCTATAAATGAGCCCATGCATTATTTTCCACATCAAAAAACATCAGGATTCATCTTTGCCCACCAGGGTGGTTGCAAGTGGATTCTCGATTGAATACGCATTCCTTTCTTGCGCCGATTGCGCGCGCCTGTATTTCCTAGTATTTTCGTTTAATCGTTTCGTTATTTTTCTAGCTGATTGACAGTACTTTCGATTCGTTCGAGCTGTAACTTATTGAATTTAAAATTGGTTAGCTAATTTGATTTGAGGTTTCTATGAGTGAGAAATTCGTATCTTCGTCAGCCCCGGAGCCTGTCGGTCTGTATCCCCATGCCCGTCGTGTTGGTCACCTGCTGTTTTTGTCAGGTGTTGGCCCGCGAAAAAAGGGCAGTAAGGATATTCCCGGTGTCACTTTAGATCATGAAGGCAATATCATCGACTATTGTATTGAGACACAGTGCCGGAGCGTCTTTGACAATGTCCGCGCTATTCTGCAAGACTCGGGATCCAGCTGGGATCAGTTGGTGGATGTTCAGGTCTTTCTGACCAACATGAAAGATGATTTCAAAACCTACAATAAAATCTACGCAGAATACTTTGCTGATAATCAACCTTGTCGCACCACCATTGAAATCAGTTCGCTACCCACTCCTATTGCGATTGAGCTGAAATGCATCGCCACTATTTACGATGATTAAGGAGAATCGCCATGAGTGATAAAACATTAACACCGGTTCCACCTTTTAATTTTCAGAAATGGATTGATGCGAACCGTCATTTGTTGCAACCGCCTGTTTGCAACAAACAGGTTTTTGAACAGGACGATTTTATTGTGATGGTTGTCGGTGGTCCCAATGGTCGCCGCGACTTTCATTATGATGAAGGTCCCGAGTTTTTCTATCAGCTTGAAGGCGAGATGGAACTGCGCACCATTCAAAATGGCGAACGCGTTGATTACCCGATTAAAGCGGGAGAAATCTTTCTGTTACCGCCGCGAGTTCCGCACTCACCAGTTCGCTTTGAAAATTCTATTGGCCTGGTTGTTGAGCGCAAACGGCTGGAGCATGAAAAAGATGGTTTGATGTGGTTTTGTGAAAACTGCGATAACAAACTGTACGAAGAATATTTTCAGTTGACCAATGTGGAAAAAGATTTTCTGCCAGTCTTCGAGCGTTTCTTAGAAAACGAAGAGCATCGTACCTGCGACAAGTGCGGTACGGTGATGCCTAAACAAAACAAACTGGATCTTTAATGTATGTCTGATTTGAAGATTGATATTCATACTCATATTCTTCCGAAAAACTGGCCGGACTTAAAAGAAAGATACGGCTATGGCGGCTTTGTGCAATTGGAGCATCATAAGTGCGACTGTGCGCGAATGATGGTCGATGGTAAGTTCTTCCGCGAAGTTCAGGACAACTGCTGGTCACCGGAAGTGCGCATGAAAGACTGCGATCATCATGGCGTTCATGTGCAGGTCTTGTCTACCGTGCCAATCATGTTCAACTACTGGGCCAAGCCAGAGGATACACTGGATTTGTCGCGCTTTCTTAATGACCACATCGCTGAAGTGGTTGAGCGTTACCCTTCCCGTTTTGTTGGCCTCGGCACTTTACCGATGCAATCGCCTAAACTAGCGATTCAGGAATTAGAGCGTTGCGTTAAAGAGCTTGGATTAGCTGGCGTACAGATTGGCTCACATATCAATGACTGGAATTTAAGCGACGAAAACCTGTTTGAAGTCTTTGCTGCCGCTGAAGAATTAGGCGCAGCCGTTTTTGTTCATCCATGGGACATGGTTGGCAAAGAGAAGATGCAGAAATACTGGATGCCCTGGCTGGTGGGTATGCCTGCGGAAAGTTCTCTGGCGATTTGTTCAATGATTTTTGGTGGTGTCTTAGAGCGCTTGCCCAACTTGCGGATTGCTTTTGCTCATGGCGGTGGAAGTTTCCCTGCGACACTGGGTCGTATTGAACACGCCTATGAAGTTCGTCCTGATTTGATGCGCGTCGATAATCCGCATCATCCGCGCAAATATCTTGAGCAAATATATCTTGATACCCTGGTGCATGATCCGAAGATGCTTGAATACCTGGTTGATTTAATGGGCCCTCATAAACTGGCGCTCGGTACTGACTATCCGTTCCCATTGGGTGAGCTTGAGCCGGGTAAATTAATCGAGTCCATGAATTATGATAAAGCGATTTCGGATCGCTTACTGCATGGAACCGCACTTGAGTGGCTCAATCT
The DNA here is from genome assembly GCA_048268505.1 of Kangiella sp. GTDB lineage: Bacteria > Pseudomonadota > Gammaproteobacteria > Enterobacterales > Kangiellaceae > Kangiella. The sequence continues at coordinate 28,213 of JBLWVK010000002.1, forward strand.
GGATAAAGGACGCTTTCTTAAATGAGTAAGTTCAACCTAATCACAGAGTTTATGGGCAAACGCTATCAGGTGGATATAGAACATCCGCACTCGATAGCGATTCCCTTAAACTTTGATGGCAAGCAGCCCAATCATTTCGGTGCCGAAACCGCCAAGCGACAGCCGCTCCAGGCTGGCAGCTTTATTGGCGACACCAGCAAGGGCGGAAGCTGTAATGTTGACTCGATTCAACTGGTCCCCCATTGCAATGGCACCCATACCGAATCAATTCATCATATTAGTGATCAAATGGTTTCGGTCGGAGCGATTTTCAACCAGAGCCTGAGCATCGCTTGCGTGATTAGTATTGAACCGGAACTGGCAAAAGCCACTAACGATAGCTATCGGCCGGCTCTTGAAGATGCAGATAAAGTCATTGATCTCGCACAGTTGCAAGCGGCTCTTAGCAATGAAACTCTTCAACATATTGAGAGCCTAGTGGTTCGCTGTGTTCCTAACCATGATGTTAAAAAGTCATACCGGTACGATGATACCAATCAGCCACCATTCTTCACGCAAGAAGCGATGCAATGGTTGGCAGACAGTCCTATAAAGCACCTACTGGTGGACTTTCCCTCAGTGGACAAAATGTATGATGAAGGTCATCTCACCAATCATCACATCTACTGGAACTTGGAAGCTGATAGTCATCAGCTGACGGACACCGCACGTTGCGATAGAACCATTACTGAAATGATATTTGTTCCAGACGATATTGCTGATGGTGTCTATTGCCTCAACCTGCAAATACCCGCATTTGAATTAGACGCTGCACCAAGCCGCCCGATTCTTTACCCATTAATTGAATGTTCTGAAACACATTCAGAACAAGAACAATAAAGCATTAAGAAGAAACCATTATGAACACTATTTTTTCACTTGAGCATGCGCAACAACTCGATCAACAGGATCCGTTAAAGCAGATGCGTGAACAATTTCATATTCCTAAGCAAGACAATGGTGATGATGAAATTTACCTGTGTGGTAACTCGCTTGGCTTACAGCCAAAACGCACGCAAGAATACTTAAACTACGAATTAAGCCAGTGGCAAAAGTTGGGCGTTAAAGGTCACTTTTCCGGTGACTTCCCGTGGATGCCTTACCATGAGTTTTTAACCGAAGAATCAGCCAAATTAGTCGGTGCTAAGAACTCCGAAGTGGTTTGCATGAATTCATTGACCGCCAATCTTCACTTTATGATGGTCAGCTTTTATCGCCCAACTCAGAAGCGCAATAAAATCCTGATTGAAGATCATGCCTTCCCTTCCGATCATTACGCAGTCGAATCGCAAATTCGCTATCATGGTTTCGACCCCGACCAAGCGATGCTTTTAGCTAAACCACGCGAAGGTGAAGAGACTTTACGGACTGAAGACCTCCTCAACCTGCTTGAACTGCACGGTGAAGAGATCGCGCTAATCATGTTGCCTGGCGTTCAGTATTACACAGGGCAGGTTCTGGACATGAAAGCCATTACCGCAGCTGGTCATGCCAAGGGCTGTATGGTGGGTTTCGATTTGGCCCATGCTACCGGTAATATTCCGATGCAACTGCATGACTGGGACGTTGATTTTGCGGCCTGGTGTTCTTATAAATACTTAAACTCTGGTCCGGGTTCAGTGGCCGGCTGTTTTGTGCATGAAAAGCATCACGCCAATTTAGAGCTTCCTCGATTTGCTGGCTGGTGGGGACACGACAAAGAGTCGCGCTTTAGAATGGAGAATCGATTCGTTCCGATGCAAAGTGCAGAAGCCTGGCAGGTATCCAACCCACCTATTTTGTCCTTAGCTGCCATTCGTGCCTCCTTAGATACGATTAAAGATGCGGGCGGTATTCTTGCGCTGCGCGAAAAGTCATTGAAACTGACTCGTTACATGCGTGACCTATTAGAACAGGAGCTGGCAGAAGAGATTAATATATTAACTCCTGCCGATGAGAAGGCCTCTGGTTGCCAGTTGTCCCTGACCGTAAACTTGCATGGCCTTGATGGCAAAACCGTTTTTGATCGTATCGAAGCAGCTGGCGTGACCTGTGACTTCCGTCATCCTAACGTTATTCGCGTTGCTCCGGTTCCTTTGTACAACTCATTCGAAGATGCTTACCGCTTTGTAACCATCTTAAAAGATAGTTTACAGTGAGGCCTGCCATGTCAGTAACTCAAGATAAACACATCACTCTCATTGGCGCCGGTCTGGTTGGTTCATTGGCCAGTATCTATTTGGGCTTGCGCGGCTACAAAGTCGATGTTTACGAAAAACTGCCGGACATTCGCCTGGAAGATATTCCTGCTGGTCGCTCAATCAATCTGGCGCTGGCTAATCGCGGCATTCGTCCTTTGCAGCAGGTTGGCATCATGGACAAAGTTGAGAAGCTTATGATCCCCATGAAAGGTCGTATGCTGCACGACGAAGCGGGCGAGCTGCAATTCCAGTCTTACGGCCAACGCCCTGAAGAGGTAATTTATTCGGTATCCCGTGCTGGCTTAGTCAGCTTATTACGTGATGAAGCCGAAGCCACTGGCAATGTTACTTTCCACTTCAAGCACCCTTTGGTCGACATCGATTTCGACAAGCAGAGCTTTACTGTTGAAGATGCCATGACGGGTAACAAGCAAACCTTAAACTATGACATTTTGCTGGCAACCGATGGAGCTGGTTCGCCAGTGCGTCAATTTATGGAAGCGGCCAAGGTTGGTCAGTTCAGTTCAGAGCTACTTGCACATAACTATAAAGAGTTAACCATTCCTGCCGATCAAGCTGGCAATTTCCAGATTGAAAAGGAAGCCCTGCATATCTGGCCTCGTGGTGGTTATATGGTGATTGCGCTGCCTAACCTTGATGGCTCCTTCACTGTGACCCTTTTTATGCCGACTGAGAACGGTGAAGCCAGTTTTGCCAGCCTGAACACACCGGAGAAAGTCGATAGCTTCTTCAAGAAATATTTCAAAGATGCTTATGATCTGATCCCCAATTTAACCGAACTGTTTTTCGATAATCCGACTGGCGTGCTTGGTACAGTACGTAGCGAAAAATGGTTTCATGGTAACGCCATGATTTTTGGTGATGCGGCCCATGCCATCGTGCCTTTCCACGGACAAGGCATGAACTGCGGTTTTGAAGATTGTGCTGAGTTGAACACCTTGTTAAATCAATTTGACGACGACTGGACCAAAGTTTTCCCAGCCTTTAATGAAGCGCGTCGTGATAATGCCAATGCAATCGCCGATATGGCGCTGGATAACTACATCGAAATGCGTGACTCGGTACGTGACCCCAAGTTCCACCTCAAAAAGTCTATCGCCTTTGAATTAGAGAAGCGCTTCCCGGAACAATTCATTCCACGCTACTCAATGGTCATGTTCCATCACATACCTTATGCTCAGGCGCAAAGTCGTGGCACAGTTCAGGCTAACATTTTGCAACAACTTGCTAAGGATATTGATAGTCTGGATCGGGTAGACTGGACACTTGCTACTCACTTGGTTCAAGATCAGTTATCCGTGTTACCAAAGGATTATCTACAATGAAATCAGTTTTAGTTTCCAGCCTCGCCGTATTGTTAGGCTTAGCCTTATCTAACACAGCTAGCGCTAACAATGTTCCGCAAGCTACCGAACAAGCCCGTGTTGAACGCGCCCAGGAATGGATCAATTTTCTGGCCAGTGACGAACTTAAAGGGCGTAAAACCGGCACTCCAGAAATGAAGCAGGTTCATGCCTGGCTTGAGCAGCGCTTTAAAGCTATAGGGCTAAAGCCGTTGCCAGAAACCGATTCCTATCGTCAGGAATTCTCTTTTGATCGCAAAGGTACATCAATCGATGCGGTTAATTACCTGGGGTTCATTGACTGCCAGTGTGATAACGACAAGTACATTATGATTGGTGCGCATTACGATCACGTAGGCCAGAACCCCGAGCTGGAAGGCGATATCACTTTTAATGGTGCTGATGATGACGCCAGTGGCGTGGTTGCGAGTTTAGTCATTGCAGAACTTTTAGCGAAGCAAGAATCACTTCCATTCAATATCATTATCGCTGCCTGGGATGCCGAAGAGATGGGATTGCTTGGTTCCAAACACTTTTCCGAAAATCCGCTGGTTCCACTTGAGCAGGTTGAAACAGGTATCATGTTTGAATTGGTAGGAACTCCAGTTGAGGAACACCCACAAAGCGCCTGGATGACTGGTAATCAGTATTCTAATTTGCTTGAGCTGCTGCAGGATGATTTTGCTAAAGCAGGCTGGTCACTGGATGCCGATCCTTTTGCGCAAATGGGTTTGTTCATGCGTTCGGATAACGCGCCTTTTGCTTTGATGGACTTAAATCAACAAAAAGCGGAACAGGTCTTTAAGCATGGACAACAGGTAGACATTACCGGTATTCCAATGCATGCAATTTCTGTATGGCGTGGTCAGGATCATTATCATCAGGTACATGATGAAGCAGACATTATTGACGTGCCGAATCTGGTAGCCCTTTCCGAAGTGATTGCAGCAGCAGTTGCTAACTTACCAGCGGATACCAAGGTGGTGTGGAAAGAAAATCCTCACTTTAAATTTTCCCGTCCATAAGTTATTTCGCGTATCCAGGTTGGGTTACCGATTTCTTCTCGTAACCCAACAACCACCCTTTTTGACCTAAAGCTACACCTCTTTAAAGCCAAAATTTCCTTTCAGTTCAGCTAACAAGGGGCTGACCTCCTTAATCAGCTCGTTGTCGCTATAATGAATCGGCTTCTTCACTCCCCAGATGGGGCCAGGCCAGGCTGGATCGTTTTTGTAACGTACAATGTGATGAATATGCAGTTGAGGAACCATGTTCCCCAGTGCCGCCATATTCATCTTGTCCGCCTTAAATACCTTTGCCATGGTTTGTAAGAGAAAGTTGGACTCTTCCATCACATTGATCTGCTGCGCTACCGACAGCTGATACAGTTCTTTTATATCATTAACTCTTGGCACCAGAATGGCCCAGGGGTATTGCTTGTCGTTCATCCATAGCAATTTGCATAAATTAAAATTGCCCAGTTCAACAGTGTCCTGGGCTAATGTTTCATTTAAGGTAAAACTCATTAAACATCCTTAGTTTCCTGTCTTTATTGCTGTGACAAAACAGGCTGGCAATCAGCGGTCGCTTTGGGTGCTGTGCCTCGAAGATAAGGCACGCTCACTGCATTCTGGCAGTCATCCGTTGCCAACAAGCCGCTGCGATAATCCACCAGCTTCCATTCGATATTGTCATGATAGCCTATATCGATCGGAGCCGTATTAATACCCGCAAACAGATCCGTGAACACAGGTAGCGCCGCAGTAGAACCGGTGATATTAGCATCCTTGTTGTCATCTCGACCAACCCAGACTACCGCCAGATGTTCGCCTGACAGCCCCACGAACCATGAGTCTTTCAGGTCATTGGTTGTGCCCGTTTTCCCGGCAAACGACGTAAATGGATTGGATCGATGAAGGTGCTTGGCCGTGCCCTGCTCGACCGCCAATTGCATGGCGGCCTTAACCAGATACACATTCAGTTCACTGGCGACTCTTTCTGAATCGACCGGATATCGATCGAGCAACTGACCGCTATTGTCTGTCACTGCGATGATTGATGACGGCTTAATACGCAATCCGTTACTGGCAATGGATTGATAAAGCTGCAACAACTCCAGTGGTGTCAGTTCAAGTACGCCAAGTGGCAAAGCATCCAGCGGTCTGATATCTTTTTCGACACCGGCCTGCTCCACAAAGTCCGCCAGTCGCTGAATTCCGACCTCCTGGCCTAAGCGTGCCATCGCTACATTGTAGGACTCACTGAGCGCCCGGTAGAGCGGTACCATGCCATGGAAGTTACGGTCAAAGTTCTTCGGCTCCCACATGGTGCCATCTCTTTGCTCTAAGGATAACGGGAAGTCGCTGACGTTTGACGACAGGTTATAATCAGAATTTTGCTCCAGCGCAGCCAACATGACGAAAGGCTTGATCACGGAACCAATTTGACGTCGAGCATCAATCGCTCGGTTATAACCGGCGAAGCCTGCCTTTCGATCACCAATTACTGCCAGAATATGTCCGCTCTGGCTATCGCTGATAATGGCGGCCGCCTGCAGGCTACCCTCTTCTTGCTGACGCTGCTTTTCGATATCGTTAATGGATTTTTCAACGGTACGCTCGCTGTACATCTGAATCACCGGGTCAAGCGTGGTGAAAACATTCAGTCCTTCTGAATTTAACTCATCATCCGAGTAAGAGTCCTGTAGTTGGCGACGCACCAAATCCATAAAGGCCGGAACATTGGATAAATGGATGCTTGGCTTTCTGACCAAAGATAAGGTCGTCTGTTTTTCCTGATTAAGTTCGCGTTCAGTCAAGGTGCCGGACTGGTGCATCAACTCAAGCACCAGGTTACGCCGCTTCATGGCATTCTCAGGATGACGGCGCGGGTCATAGACCGAAGGGCCTTTTAAAATAGCCACCAGCAAAGCTGATTGAGCTGGCGTTAAATTTTCAACTTCTTTATCGAAAAAGAATTTGCTGGCAAGCCCTACTCCATGAATGGCTCGTGGTCCATCCTGACCAAAATAGACTTCGTTGAAATAGGCTTCCAGAATTTCATCTTTTTCATAATGAACTTCCAGCAATACCGACATCACCGCTTCACGGAATTTACGCCACAGGCTGCGCTCATTAGTCAGGAAATAGTTTTTGACCAGTTGCTGAGTTAGCGTACTGCCGCCCTGAGTACCACCATCTGATGTTACGTTGTGCCACAAAGCACGCGCAATCGCTTTGGGCGACACTCCACTGTGCTCAAAAAAATCGCGGTCTTCAGTAATGATCAATGCCTTGATCAAATGCTCAGGAATCTGATCCAGCTTGACCAGAATACGATCTTCCAGACGATTTGGATAAATCTGCCCTATCAATAAGGGATCAAGTCTTGCCATCTGTAATGGCTCGCCCAGCACATGATCTTTCAGTTGGCTGACGCGCCCATTGCGCAGGCTAAAAGCAATCTGACGGGCTGGCTGCTTTTCATCCCAAAAGACGAATGGACGAACATGGATATAATAATAGTCGCCGTATTGCTCGTAGTCACCGGCTCGCGTTGCTTTGACTGCCTTGCGGTAACCCAGAAGCTCCAGCTCCTGCTCAAGCCGAGTCGGAGTCAATGACTTGCCATTCATCAGCTCAAGCGGCTGCGCATAGACCTTGGCTGGTAGCTGCCAGCGATTGTCATCAAACTGACGCTTGATTACCATGTCGCAATAGATAACAAAGGCAGTAAACAAGGCAACGAAAATCAGGCCTCCCCGCCAAAATACCTTTTTCCAGGGTATTTTGCGCCAGAAGGATTGGCTAGTTTGCTTTGACTGCTTCTTTTTTGAGGATTTTGCGCTTTTCTTTACTGGTTTTTTAGCCATTTCACTTTATCGGTATCAATCTCGTGACTATGATAGTAGCAAATTCAAGCACACTAATGTTATGCCTTCTATAGCAAAATCTGACAAAAATATGGCGCGTCTGTTCTTCGCCATAGCGCTGCCGCAGGATCTGAGAAACCAGCTGGAGCTACTGCAAAAGATGTGTCCATTCACTGGACGCCCCGTCAGCCCTCATAATTTTCACATAACGCTGCTATTTCTGGGTGAGCTTTCGCGAACACAGCTGGATAACATTATCGAAGCCATTGAAATCCCAGCCATTAAACCCTTCCAGATTGAGCTGAACCAGTTCGCTTATTACCCTAAAGCCGAAGTGGGCTGTCTTGAAGTTGCTCCTAGTGAGCAACTCACAGAACTTCATCAACATATCAGCCGCAATCTCAAGCAGGCCGGGATTCACTTCAAACAGTCCACTAAACCCTTTCGTCCCCACATTACCCTTTATCGTGACGCCACGATAAATGCAGAAATATCTCAGTCAGTTCACCACCAACTTAAGGTTGATCATTTTTGTCTGATGGAGTCTCAGTTTAATCAGAAAGGTGTTTATTATGAGGTCATTGAAGAATGGCCAAGCTATGAGCCGACCATTAAAGAACAGTTTTTTGGCATTAAAGATTGAGGCCTAATGCATTAACTGAGTCATTTTAAGAAATGAGCTGTTCAAACTCTTTAACCAAACTATCGACTACAACAATCTGGTTACGGCCTTTGCTTTTAGCGCTATACATAGCCTTGTCTGCATCGGCAATCAAGTCCATTAAATCGTAACCGGAAAGCTCAGTGCTAGTCACACCAAAACTAGCTGATATATCAAATCGATAACCTGTTTCAGTTGTATCTACCTGTGAGATAGCCTTGCGACAAATTTCAGCTAGCTGCTGTGCTTTTTTAAGATTACAGGCTGGCAGGAAAATCGCAAACTCTTCACCGCCCAGACGGCCAGCAAGATCATTTTGACGACAACTGCTTTTTACCACTTCAGCAGTATTCTGCAATACCCAATCACCGATAAGGTGACCGTACTTATCATTTATCGACTTGAAGTGATCCATGTCGAATAAAATGAAACCTACATCCTGCTGTTCAGACTCACTTCTCTGCAATATAGCTTTTGCAGTTTCGTAGAAGTGATGGCGGGAACTTAATCCAGTTAACTGATCAGTTTGTGACTGTTTGCGCAAACGAATTTGATGTCTCTTTATTCGATAGGACCAAAATGCCAAGGTACCAAGTAGAACCAGAGCTAAAGCCAGAACCAGACGATTATTAACGGCTTCTTTCTTAGCCAAGTCCTGTTGCAACTGGAGAACCTTATTCTGTTCATTAAGAAACTTTATTTCCTGCTCTTTTTCTTCGGTTTGGTGTTCAACAATTTGATAGGCCATCTCCTGAGCAAGAATCTCATTGATTTGCGCTTTGTCCGCTTCTGAATATTTTTCATAAAATTCTAGCGCCATCTTGAAGTTTCCAGCTGCTTTTTCTATTTCATATAGTAAGACGTAGGCCATTACCTTTGGCTGTATAAATTCTTCATTCTCTGAAATTGATAATGCTCTTGAGGCTTTTGAAATAGCTTGTTCTGCTTGCCTAGCATTCCATAATGCCCGAGCATGAACAATCAGATATTCTGCAATGACCCTTGGATACTTGGTGCTTTCTACTTGCTTCGAATATTGCTGGAGATATTCAACAGCTTTCATAGGCTCAGAGTTTAACCATAGTCTTGCCAAACTGATTCTTAATAAACTGGTTGCTATTAATTCATTAACTGCAGCACACTGATTTATTGCTTTCTGAACCATATCTTCTGATATGCTGGCTGGATTAAATTGTTGAGTTGATTCAATTTTAAGTTGCCCCGCGAAACATAAGTTTCGACCTTCGGGGTTCTCACTGATTAACTTTTCTGCATATGAAGCAGCGAGCTCATGTTTCTTAAAACTATTGTATGTCATGACTATTGCCATAAGACCCAACTGCCTGATCTCTGCTTCTTTAATTTCTGGTAACTGCTCAATAAGTGCCTGCACATTTGCGATGGACTCTTGATAGTTTCTTGTAATGTAGAAAATATTAACTAAAGATGTTTTAGCTCTAAATTTTATTAGATTATTACTGGAGTTATGGATTATTGACTGTAAGTCTTTTACTGCTCCCTCATAATCCCCAGAATATGCTTTAGCGTAGCTTTCATAAAACAGCAGCTGTTCTTTCTGATCTGCCGTCAATAACTGTGAATTTTTCTTAATCTCAAATAGGTATTGATTAAATGCGGCAGGGTCAGAACTTCTAACTGTATCAGCACTTCGGAACAAATCTTTGATATTAACTGGAGGGTTACTATAGGCTACCGAAAGACAAAAAAAGAAAAGACTCATTGCTACTAAGCAACGAGCCTTTGTCATTTTTAATGTGGAAATCCCTTTTTTCAAAACTTATATCAGGCAGCGATTTCTTCTTCCTGGCCTGAATCATCTTCTGAATCTTCATCATCTTCTGCGGGTAACAAAAGACCACACACATTCGTACGTGCATTAAGCAAGGTCGCTATTTGCTGATGATCTCGATCTGAGATAGCCTGAATTTCCGCTTCCGTTAATTGATGCTCTTTAGCCAACTCGATGATTTGATCTTGAGTTAATGACTGTGAGCTTGCCCCCAATAAAGATAAAAAGTTTACAATGTTTTGCATATCCTACTCCTTTGTTATTTTCCCATATTCAACAACAGGTTAGCGTCTCAAGTCAATTAATCTTTTGTACGGTGGTATAACCAGGGTTGAATTCATAGACAATTTGCTATCAGGTAAAGCTTTAAGCATAACCACTTCTTCCCTGACGGCATCAATTGCCAATAACTTAGCTTCATATATGATTACGTTATGCTCAGGCGGATAGTGCCGGAACAATATATCCACCAACTTCTGCAAGTTTTCCCTTGTTGTTGAAAAATTCTTCGAGTCCTTATCTCCTGCTAGACCCACCTGCCACAGTATTAGCAATGAGGCTGTATCCAATTGTCTGTTATAGAACATAAACTGATTGGTTTCAAATTGCTGGCATCCCGTTGCTCCCGGATCTAGTCCTAAGTCAGCGTACAAACAGGCTTCTGCAGAAATACCTGGCTCCATATAAGCGGCATATCCTTCCTCTCTTGCTCTTTGTATGGCTTTGCGTGGAGCAAGTGCAAAAACACCCGGGTGCCCATAAAATGCTCCACAGACTTTCTTTCCTAAGCGAACCTGACCCAGTATTGCTTCAATCATTTCGGCATAGGTATCTTTGCGAGAGTTTCGCCCCTGATAGTACGGCTGTAGACTGATAATATTAGGATTAATAGACTTTACCCACTCTTCGACAATACCGCTTGAAGCGCCAATAAAGACAATATCAGCTGTTTCAATTTGCTTTTGAGATGCAGGGGTTATATGCGCCCCCAAAGTCATTCCAAGCCCCACACAAACCAAGCTACCATCAGATTGCTTTGGTTCATTTTTCTTATTCATTGTATTCAATACCTACCATCAGTATGATTTATTTTTATAGTTGACAACCTTATAACATGAGATATCTGTTTAACAGCCTTCATTTTAAATATAGGCTAATTGCTGATAGAGATTTACAGCACTTCGTTGATATTTATACTAACGAGCAACTTATGCAGTTTGTTTCTGACCCTGTATCAGAAAAAGACGCTAAATCACTATTTGAGCAATTCTCACGCTTTAATCGAGTTCGGCCTCAACGCCATTTCTTATTTTCGGTAATTAATGAGAATAGTCAGGAGCTTGTAGGCTTTTGTGGCGTCAACTCAATAAAGAAAGATAAGACAATATCTCTTAAAATTGGTGAAATTGGTGTAATGCTAATGGAGTCTGCTACAGGAAAAGGAATCGGCACAGAAGTGCTTTTAGCATTAGTAGATTATTGCTTTGAAGAACTAGGCTTCGAAAAACTAGTAGGCCCCCCATCACCGGAGAATATTGCTTCAATAAAAATGCTAGAAAAAGCTGGTTTCAGAAAAGAATCTGTTCTTCAGTCTCACTTAACAATAAAAGGGGAGCAGTTCGATACCCCCCTTTATGTTACATACAATAGTAGTTAAATAATCTCTTCTATCTTACTTCAACAATTTAGCGGCGATGGTTCTGAAACCATGACCCGTTCCACCCGCTGAGAAGTAAGCGGTTGGATTGTCGTTGTAGGCTCCGGCGAGGTCAACGTGAATCCAACCTTTACCATCGTTCGGCACAAAGCGTGATAAGAACCCTGCTGCGTTACTGGCACCGCCTGGGCCACCACCTTTTACCGCACGGCTATTTGCGGTATCAGCAAAATTGGATGGACACTTGGCTGCATGGAACGGCTCTAATGGTAGCGGCCAATGGCGTTCATTCTCGCTTTTTGCGACATTTAGATAATCACTACGCTCTTCATCGTCAAGCGAGAACACCGCATTATAGTCTTCACCTACCGCAGTCACAGCGGCACCGGTCAGAGTTGCGGCATCAATAATCAGAGGCGCACCAGTTTGACCTGCCAACAGTAAACCATCAGCCAGAACCAGACGACCTTCTGCATCAGTGTTATGAATTTCAACCGAAATGCCATTAGGGTAAGTAATGATGTCACCTAGCTTGTATGCATGACCACTGATCAGGTTTTCGGCGCAGCATAAGTAAAGGTGAACCGGTTTATCAAGGCCACGTAGAATGGCTAATGCCAGGCCAGCAGTAACTGTCGCTGCACCACCCATATCCGCTTTCATATGCACCATTCCAGCACTCTGCTTGATGCTGTAGCCGCCGCTGTCAAAGGTTATGCCTTTACCGACTAATGCCGCCACAGGAGCCGAACTGTCGTTCTTCGGATCAAACTCAAGCTTTAGGATTGCCGGAGGTCTGGTACTGCCACGGCCGACTTCCCAGGTACCGACATGCCCCTGCTTTTCAAGATCCTGACCAGAAACGATTTGATAGCGCACATTGTCAGGCGCCAAACTTTGAATAAAGTCGGCAGCTTCCTGAGCCAGAACCTGAGGAGCTAGCACTTCTGGAGTCTCATTAACCATTGAGCGCATCCAGCGGCTGACCTGCATACGGGCTTCGAGTTCTTTATTGTCATCATCAGACAGCTCTGCAAAATCGATCTGAACATCTATCTTTGGATCGTATGCACCTTGGAAAAAGGCCCATTGCTGCTCAAGCCCCCATTCGCCTTGCAGAGCGAAAAAAGACAGTCCCTGGCTAACCAGTTTACGGGCTGCCATTTGCACCAGGTCGGAACCTTCGGCGTGAATGGTTACTGCATCTTCTTTATAGCTTAGTAATGCACCTTCGCCCCATTGCGCAGGTGCGCTATCTGTCGATAACAATACTTTTAATGTCATACCAATCCTTAATTAAGTTGTTTGTCTATAGATCGCACTTAGATAACGCGTCTAGAACAAATGCCCCAGTTTCGATTGTTTAGTTGAAAGGTAGTCTTCGTTGTGAGGGTTATGACCATATTTGAGAGGAACCCGTTCCACCACATCAATTCCGGCATCAATCATAGAACTGACTTTACGCGGGTTATTGGTCATCAAACGAATTTTTTGAATGCCCAGCTTATCCAGCGCATCCGAAGCAACCTTAAAATCTCGCTCATCAGCACCAAATCCCAAATGCTCATTAGCCTGAACTGTATCCATTCCCTGATCTTGCAGGGAATAGGCTCTAATTTTATTGGTCAAGCCAATACCACGACCTTCCTGACGCAAATATAACAAAACACCAGCGCCCTCTTCAGCGATTTTCTGCAAAGCTGCTTTCAGCTGGAAACCGCAGTCACAGCGCAGACTAAATAGTGCATCACCAGTTAAACATTCCGAGTGAATGCGCGCTAATACTGGCTGCTTGGTTTCCCATTCGCCAAAGGTTAGAGCCACATGCTCTTTACCATCTTCAGCCTCAAGCGCGTGAATCGTGAAGTCGCCCCAAGGGGTGGGTAAGCGTGCGCTCAAGCTATCTTTATGCGTCATTAAACCGTCTTCCGGGGTATTTAATTGAATGAAACCGCCATTTTACACCATGTTCAAAGCAGAAACAGCATGATAATATCCGATGGCGACTATAATTCGAGGACATATGATGAAACTCCCCCAATCCCTGGCTCTATTCCTATTTGCTATTTTATGTTCAAGCACTGCGTTGGCGAATGATCGAAGTCAATCTAATGATGCGCACACGCAAGCTATTATCGATATTCTAGTTGCTACTGATATGCCTAATATTACGCGTAGAGAAATGATGAACTTAGCTGCGGATACATCTGACCCTATCACTACTGAATTTGCCAGCTGTATGAATGATCACCTTACTGATGAAATGCTGTACGAATTGTTTGTTCCTGCCTACCAGTCCAACCTCGACCAAAATACAGCTGTTAGAATTGCCGAGTTCTTCAAAACCGAAACCGGCAAAAAATTTAGCGTCATTGTTCGGATTCAAATTGGCGAGGACTTACCTATGCCAGATATTACTGCTGAAGATATGCGAGTGTATACTCAGTATGAAAACGATATCTTGAGCCTTGGCAACGAACAGCTACTCGCTGATGCCGAAGCAGCCGGTATGGAGATGGGCATGCAGCTTGGTCTTGATTGCGCTATGGGACAGTAGCTCTCATCGCAACGTTTCAAAAGCCGGGATTGCCCGGCTTTTTTTATTGTTTAAAAACTACTGGTCTTAAGAACTGCTCCAACTCCTTCCAGAACTCATCCCAATCACCCGGTGTATCTGCATGCGCAGTTTCATACACTTTATGTGTTGCGTCTTCCTTAACCGTTAACAATTTATTTAGCGCATCAATGGGTACCGTTTTGTCAGCTTTTCCATGGATCAGGTAAACAGCTCCTTCATAAGCAGATAAAGCTTTAACATTATCAAACGGATGCTGAACCAGGAAAGCCGGTAGCAGTCGCTTATAGGCAAGATCAACTATGCTCGAATAGGTCGACATCAGCACGATTGCAACCGGCTTATGTTTCGGTACCAGAGTCAACACAGCGCCACCGCCCATCGAACGGCCTAGCAGCACAATCCGCTCTTTATCCAGCTGTTCCTGCTGCTCTGCCCACTCATAAGCCAGATTCATGGTTTCGGAAATGCTGTCAAAACTGGGGCTGCCGTCACACCGACCATAACCTGGGTACTCCACCAGCACAACCGCATAGCCATGCTCGCGCATATAATCCACACGCGGCGCCCAGTCATCGATAATATTACCATTGCCATGCGCAACCATAAGTACAGGAAAGGGCTGATTAAAATTTTGCAACGGTGGCAAGTAAGCTAACTCAAACTCACCCTGTGAAAATTCCAGACGATGAATCTCACCACCTGCATCTTCTATTAACGCAGGATCCGAAGGCGGCAATTCATGCACCGGAAATAGCATCCTATGCTGGATAAAATAGAAACTAACAAGATAGATTAGGTAAGCAAAAAGTGGGATAGTAATTATCCAGAGTAAGGTCGTCATAGAGCTCCAATAAGCTTTTTATTGCGTCTGTTTTTTATACTGTTAGAATCAAATCATTCTAACAGAGCTCAGCTATATTTTAACGTTTAGAGTAATACTAGTATGTCACACATTTGCTTAGTCACTGATATCAAAGACGGCCAGGCCAAGGCTTTTCCATACAAAGATCGCGATCTGATCGTGGTGCGTCGAGGACTGAATGTTTACGGTTACGTGAATCGTTGCCCACATGCTGGTACTGATTTGAACTGGCAAGATGACCAGTTTATGACAGATGATGAGCAATATTTGATGTGTTTTACTCACGGCGCATTATTTGAACCTGAGACTGGCAAGTGCGTCGCTGGCCCCTGTGCCGGAGCGCATCTAGGCGAAGTGCCGCTGGAAGTGGAAAATGGTAAAGTCTATCTGGCCCAGTAACTCTGCTTCAATCTCTTCAAATCCCCTATAAGCGCCCTTAGGCCCGTTTCGTTGCAAAATGTTACCGGCCTATTGCTTTTTTAAGTCATATTCTTAATACTGTTTTTGTGAGGAAGTTCACAAAAGGTTCATTGGGGATAAATATTGGTCACTCTAACGCTGTTAGCATTCACATCCAGCTTTTCCTCTTCATGGCTGCCACTCATTCTAATCATGATGCTGGCCGCAGGATTAGTGATTGCAATATACGTCTGGCGTAAAGCCAGCGATGAGACCATAGCGACCAAAAACCTTCTCAATGCTCAATACCGAACTCTTAATTCCGTCGTAAAATTCAAATCACTTGAAGACAAACTGGACGATATCTGTTCTTTAATTGAAAGTCAGATTAATGACGCTTTAAGTTCAATAATGTTAGCCGATGAAAAGGGCGAAGTGCTCAACCCTATCGCATCTCCGCAACTACCACAAAGTTTTTTGCAGGCCTTAAAAGACTTGCCTATTTCGGAAAATGTTGGCGCCTGCGGAGCTGCGGCAGCTACCGGCAAGGCCGTCATCGTCCACGATATGCTGGAAGATAGTCGCTTTGATGAATTCCACAACCTGATTCACGGCTACAACTTAAGGGCCTGCTGGTCACATCCTATTTTCACCAGCGACAGCAAAAAGCCTGTAGGAACCTTTGCACTTTATTTTAGAAAACCTCGCGCGCCCAAAGAGGGTGAACTAGATCTAATATTACGTAGCCGCGATCTGGCAGCCCTGATCATTGAGCAACATCAGCAGCGAATAAAAAGAGAACGCTTTGAGCAGCAAAACCGCTCCCTATTCACGCATAACCCAGAAGCAGTTTATACCCTTGACCTTGAAGGGCACTTTACCAGCGTCAATAAAGCTGCATGTGAACTGATGCAATGTTCCGAGCAGGAGCTTCTAGGACAGCATTATAATTTAGCAGTTGTTGAGGAAGATCGAGCTAGAACAAAAGAGCACTTTGAAGCTGCGCGTCGAGGTATTCCCCAGCGCTATGAAATTCATGGACACAATAGTTTGGGTGAACTACTACACCTTCATATCACCAACATGCCGATCATTGTTGACGGTGAAGTGACAGGAGTTCATGGCATTGCATTGGACTTAACCCGAGAAAAGCTTCATGAAGAACGCTCAAAAATTCTCGAACGCAGCGTAGAGTCCAGCACTCATGGTTTGCTGATTAGTGATGCTCGAGCCGAAGACTTCCCGGTGATATACGCCAATCCTGCATTTGAGCGAATTACTGGCTACAATCAACAGGAAATACTTGGTCAGAACTGTCGTATTCTGCAAGGGCCTGAAACCGATCAGAAAACCCGGAAAGCTATTCAAAAGGCACTACAAAACAACCAGGAAATTTCAACCGTCATCAAAAATTATAAAAAAGATGGCACCCCTTTCTGGAATGAGTTGCTGATTTCACCAGTAAAGGATGCTCATGGTAAAGTGACCCACTTTATTGGCCTGCAAAATGATATTACAGAACGCATCCAGCGTCAGGAAACGCTGGAGTTTCATGCTTCTCATGATCCTTTGACTCAGCTAAAAAATCGTTCTGCGCTTGAGCGATACCTGATGGAATGGGTGAAAACTAATGGCCACTCCCGAAATATTTATATTCTATTCATTGACCTTGATGGCTTCAAACCCATAAACGATAGCCTTGGTCACGAGTTTGGCGATCAGGTACTGGTCGAAACAGCGCAACGCCTCAATTCTGAAATTCTAGAGCCCAATCTTCTGGCTCGTTTTGGAGGCGATGAATTTGTTGCCGTAATTCAGGACCTGACTGATAGAGAGCAGGTGGAAACCTTAGCCCGCAAATTGCTCGAAACAATTGCTGAATCCTATAAAGTGGATGAAATCGAAGTTTCGCTTTCCGCAGCCATAGGTATTGCATCCAGCGAAGAAACCTTCAAACACCCAATGGAACTAATCCAACGGGCCGACATTGCCATGTATGAAGCCAAGAAGCGTGGTGGTAGCTATATCTATTGGCACAGTGCTGATTTGAATACTAATATCGATCAGCAGGTTGCTGTTCGCGCCCAACTGCAGGATGCCATACTCAATAATCAGTTCGAATTATTCTATCAACCGATCATGAGTCATGATAATAAGATTGGTGGTGTCGAAGCACTGATTCGCTGGAAACACCCTATCAAGGGCTATATTTCGCCAGCTGAATTTATTCCGGTTGCCGAAAGAACCGGACAAATTATTCCCATCAGCGAATGGGTACTTAATCAGGCCTGCAGTGATATTCAGCACCTCAAACAGCTTGGCATCAATTCTGTATCCGTGAACTTCTCGCCAATACAGTTCTATCGCGAGGACTTTATCGAAAAAATTGCAGAAACACTCAAGGCTCATAATATCCAGCCAGGTGAAATTACCGTTGAAATTACAGAAAACGTGTTAGTGCATGATACAGATCACATCACTGAGCTACTGCAGGAATTACGAAAGCTTGGACTGGATGTTGCTATTGATGACTTTGGCAGCGGCTTTGCCAGTTTGCGCTATCTTAATATGCTGCCAGTTAACAAGCTCAAGATTGATCGCAGCTTCACCGGTAATATACACCAAAATGCCCACAATGCTGCCATCACACGTGGTATTCTAGGCATGACTTCAGAAATGAATATTGAAGTGGTCGCCGAAGGCGTTGAAACCGACGAAGAGTATCAATACCTGCGCGAACATCAATGCGACTTTATGCAAGGCTATTTATTCTGCCGCCCCATCCCGATTAAAGAACTGTTAGAATGGGTGCAAAGTCGTTAATTGATGTTTACTGATTAGACTCTATAGAATTACCGACTCGTTTATCTAAAACATATAAAATCAACGCTAGAACAATAACTGTTGCAACTTCCAGCCATGTCGGCAGGTCAAATAAATTCCTTAAAATATATCCAGTGGAAATTCCCAAAATAAAATACAGTATTCCTTTCATTTTTTTCTCTGAATTGAACATTGTTTGCTAAATGTTATCACTTCAAGATTCTAGTCATAGATACTTTTTGTATCTGAGTATTCTTGGCTTACTGATATAACCTTATTTGCATTTGCTTCCGTGTAAGCTTATCTTTCTTAGCCAGCCACTATCGTTATCAGGATTACTTCATCGCAATGCAATTCTCACCACCATTAGAAAAAGCCATTCTTAAAAAACGCTACAAACGATTTCTGGCCGACGTTCATAATCAAGCACACGGTGACTTTACCGCGCACTGCCCGAACACAGGTTCGATGAAAAATTGTTGGCAGGAAGGTGATGTTGTTTGGCTACTTGATTCGGATAATCCGAAGCGTAAATACCGCTATACCTGGGTGTTGGATGAAACAACAGATGGAGATTTGATTTGTATTAACACCCATCTGGCCAATCAAATTGTGATGGAAGGAGTTGCCGAAAATAAAATTGAGCAACTCAAAGGCTATGATTCTGTCAGACAGGAAGTGAAGTATGGTGATGAGAATAGTCGTATTGATCTGTTGCTGGAAGCGGACGGCAAAGCTGACTGTTATGTAGAAATTAAGACAGTTACTCTTCTCGAGCAAGGAAAAGAGTTTAAATCCGGCGCTGGTTTCTTTCCCGATGCGGTCAGCACCCGTGGTCAGAAGCATCTGCGCGAGCTGATGGCAATGGTTGAGCAGGGACATCGGGCAGTGCTGTTCTTTCTGATCCAGCACACCGGCATCAAAACGGTCAGCCCGGCTGCGCATATTGATCCACAATATGCTAAGTTATTAGATCAGGCAGCTAAGGCTGGGGTTGAAATCATTGCTTATAACACCCATATCAGCCCGGCTGAAATATATTTAGGGAAAGAACTACCGGTTATTATTCCCTGATTTTCAGTTGGTTAATCAACACCTTAAGTAAAAAAAGCCTATTTTTTGCACTTTTTTAACGTATTTTGCACAGATTAGGCTTTTCAATTGCTGGTCATAGGGATAATATCCCTGTTTCACTTTTTCGAAGTGAGCCCTTTAAGAGCTTGCTTTTTTGCCAAGTACGCGCCGTGAGGCGTCTGGTTTTAATACGAAATGGAGCGTTGCTTAGATGCCACGTAAACAATCAGCTACAAATAGCACCCTCGAGAAATTAGGCCTGAAGCCTTATAAAGAGAAAAAAGGCGAAGAATACATGAACGATGCTCAATATGAGCATTTTCGTAATATTCTGACGGCATGGAAAAAACAGTTGATGGAAGAAGTTGATCGTACTGTGCACCATATGCAAGACGAAGCAGCCAACTTCCCGGATCCGGTTGACCGCGCAGCTCAGGAAGAAGAGTTTTCCCTTGAATTGCGTACCCGTGACCGCGAGCGCAAGTTATTGAAGAAAATCATTCAGTCGCTGAACAAGATTGATGATGAAGAATACGGTTACTGCGAGTCCTGCGGTATCGAAATCGGTATTCGTCGTCTAGAAGCACGTCCAACTGCAGAGCTTTGCATCGACTGCAAAACTCTGGCAGAAATCAAAGAAAAGCAATACGGTAGTTAATTGTTCGGGGCAGACATATCGTCTGCCCTTTTCATATCTATCCCTTGTCTTATTATGGCAGGACGTTTTGCTCCATCCCCATCAGGCCCTCTTCATTTCGGCTCGCTGATAGCAGCTGTCGGCAGCTATCTGATCGCAAAGTCTCGCAACACTCAATGGCTGGTTCGCATCGAAGACATTGATCCGCCGCGCGAAGTAGCAGGTGCCTGCGACATCATATTGCGCCAGCTGGAAGCCTTTGGTTTGCACTGGGATGGTAGTGTTCTGTATCAAAGTCAACGCCTTGATCGTTACAACGAAATCATAGAAGAGCTTGAATCCCAGGGTCTGGTCTACGCCTGTAACTGCACCCGAAAAAAAATTAAAACACGCAGCATCAATGGCTACTATCCGAATATCTGCGCTGCAAAGAATTTAAGCTTTAATGGCGACGTCGCTACCAGATTACGCCATGGCCATGGCGATTATCATTTTGTCGATAAGATTCAGGGAAGTTGTCAGTTTGATGATTCTCTCTATAACGAGGATTTCACCATTCGCCGCAAGGATGGCTTAATCGCCTATCAGTTAGCGGTTGTGGCTGATGATATTGAACAGGGCATTGATCATGTGGTGCGCGGCTGCGACCTGCTCGACTCTACTCCACGCCAGCTACGTCTGTATGAAGTTCTTAAGAGCAAAGCACCTGATTGGTATCATCTGCCACTGGCAATTAACCCTGATGGCAATAAATTATCCAAACAGAACCATGCTCCGGCTATCGACAGCCAGCAGGCGTCGAAGCTTTTATGCCACGCACTGGAATTTTTAGGCCAGCCGGTTGCTCTGGAACTCAGACAAGAATTGCCCGTGGCCATTATGGATTATGCCGTTAGCCAATTCAGGCTTGATCAGATCCCCGCCAGCCAACAAATTCTTTATTTAGATTAATTAGATAGGCGCTTGTGCTATGATCGCCCCATACTGTCAAATTCACACTTTATGAGTTCAATAATTAAGTCCGTCAAACGTTGGTTTGCCAGCCCGGCTACTGAAACATCCGGTGCAGGAGCAAATACTCAAATCATTTCACGCGATCAGCATTCGATTTCGCGTAAAGATATTAGCGAAAATGCCCTGAAAGTCTTATACCGTCTGAGCAATGCTGGCTATGAGTCATTTCTGGTCGGCGGTGGCGTGCGTGATATTTTGCTGGGGCTACATCCTAAAGACTTCGATATCGCGACCAATGCAACGCCAGAACAGGTCAAAGAACTGTTCCGCAACTGCCGTATCGTCGGTCGTCGCTTCAGGTTAGCGCATATTCTGTTTGGCCGTGACGTGATTGAGGTGGCGACTTTCCGCGCGCATTGCGATGACAATATTCAGCAGGCCAAAGAAGGCATGATCCTGCGCGATAATGTCTATGGCGATATTGAAGAAGATGCCATTCGCCGTGATTTCACCATTAATGCACTTTACTACAACATCAAGGATTTCTCGGTTCACGATTATTGTGATGGTCTGTCGGACCTGCGCAAACGTCAATTGCGTATGATTGGCGATCCGGAAACCCGTTATCGCGAAGATCCGGTGCGCATGTTGCGTGTGGTTCGTCTGGCCTGCAAGCTGGATTTAACTATTGAGCAGAAGACTCTTGCGCCTGTTTCTGAATTATCCTATCTGCTGGAGCAGGTGCCTGCCGCTCGATTATGGGAAGAATACCGCAAACTGTTTCTGGCCGGTGCCGGCAAGCTGACCTTTCAGAAGCTACGCGAGTATGGTTTATTCCATGCACTGTTCCCGGCTACCGACCGCGCTCTGAAACATCAAGATACTGTCCAGGCCCAACAGACTGAGCAACTGGTTCTGGATGCGCTGGAAAACACTGATACGCGGATTGCTACCGAGCAAACGGTTAACCCGGCATTTCTGATGGCCGTCATGTTATGGCAGCCCTTATTGGAAAGTACCGAAGCGCTACAGCAGAAGGGCAATAATTTTAATGATGCCTTTTTCAAAAGTATGGCTCGTGTTCTCAACGCCCAGAGTCAGCATATCTCCATTCCGCGCCGTTATGCGCTGGTGATTCGCGATATCTGGAGTATGCAGTTGCGCCTGCCCGCGCATCATGGCAAAAAAGCCTGGAGTATTTTCGAGCACCCACGTTTTCGTGCCGCTTACGACTTTTTACTGCTCCGCTCACAATCCGATCCTCGTCAGAAAGAACTCGCCGACTGGTGGACCAAGTTTCAGGAAGCCGATGCCAACGACCGCCGCCAGATGTTACAGCAAACAGCTAGTGGCAAAAAACGCCGACGCCGCAAGCCGCGCAACCCTAAACGTCAACAAGCAAGCAAGAACCGTCATTAAGCTCCACCACCATGACAAGACATTCCTTAACAAGACGTTCGATTGCATACATTGGTCTTGGTAGCAATTTAGCCCAGCCTGTTCAGCAAATTGAACGAGCATTGCTGGCACTCGATCAACTGCCCAACAGCTACCTGCTAAGCTATTCCAGCCTTTATCAGAGCGCACCCATGGGCCCGCAGGATCAGCCGCCTTTTATCAATGCTGTCGCCAAGCTAGCCACTGGTTTTACGCCAATAGAGTTACTCGACCAGCTGCAAGCCATTGAAAATCAACAAGGCCGAGTACGCGAAGAACGTTGGGGCGCTCGCACATTAGATTTGGATCTCTTGCTCTACGATCATACAATCATGCAAACTGATCGTTTAACCCTGCCCCACTACGGTATCAAGGACAGGGATTTTGTGCTGAAGCCATTGGTAGAATTAAGTCCTGAAATGTCGCTTCCGGATGGTAGCCTGATTAAAGACTTATTAGAAAAGTGCCCGCAGTACGATTTAGTGGCCTTAACTTATGACAAGAATCATCATTGGCACCTTTGCAAAGATGCCGCTGAGACAGATGACTCAGAGCCAGGAGTAATTGAGTGAGTGTAAACATATCCATTCCGCATAATTTTATTGCCGTTGAAGGCCCGATTGGCGTGGGCAAAACCACTCTGGCTCGCAGGTTGTCGGAGGTTCTCAGCAGTGATCTGATTCTCGAGCAGGCAGAAGAAAACCCCTTTCTTGAACGCTTTTATCAGGACCCGAAATCAGGCGCCCTGCCGACTCAGCTGTATTTCCTGTTCCAACGTGTTCGTCAATTACAGGAAGTGCGTCAGTCGGACATGTTCAGTCCGGTTCGAGTAGCCGATTACCTGATGGAAAAAGATAGACTGTTTGCCCGTTCCACACTGGATCAGGACGAGCTACGTTTATATGAGCAGGTTTATCAGAATCTGACCATTGATGCGCCAAAACCGGACCTGGTGATTTATTTGCAGGCTTCTGTGCCGGTGCTACTGGAGCGTATCAAAAAGCGTGGCCGTGCCGCAGAAAGTCCGGTAACCAAAGAGTATCTGCAAACCATTTGTGAAGCCTATACTGATTTCTTCTATTACTATGATGAGTCGCCACTTCTAATCGTCAATGCCTCAGGTATTGATCTGGTTGAAAATGAAGGCGACTTTAATATGCTGCTCGATCAGATCAAAAACACCACTACTGGCCGTAACTATTTTAATCCTCATCCAGCATAGGCTGTGACGAAACCCTGAGAATAAATCCAGAGATTAAACCATGAAAACATTAACCATTAGCGATATCGAAAAACTGAAACAGCAAGGCGAAAAATTCAGTTGCATCACCGCCTATGACGCCACTTTTGCTGGCGTTATTTCTGATGCAGGCGTCGATATGATTCTGGTCGGTGATTCGCTGGGCAATGTGATTCAAGGACAGAAAACAACGGTTCCAGTGACGGTTGAAGACATGGAATACCACATTGCCTGTGTGGCGCGTGGTAACAAGCGCTGTCTGTTGATTGGTGACTTACCCTACATGAGCTATGCCACCCCGGAACAGGCTTACCACACTGCGACTCTAGTCATGCAGGCTGGCGCGCACATGGTTAAACTGGAAGGTGGCGACTGGCTGCACGATACCATTGCAGGTTTGACCGAGCGCGGCATTCCAGTCTGTGCCCACCTTGGCTTAACGCCTCAATCGGTAGATGCATTAGGTGGCTTTAAAGTTCAAGGCCGTGATTCAAAACAGGCCAAACAAATGCTGGCCGATGCCAAAGCTCTTGAACAGGCCGGCGCACGCATGCTGGTGCTGGAATGTGTACCGCAAGGTCTGGCCAAACAGATTGCGCAGTCACTGACCATTCCGGTGATGGGTATTGGCGCTGGTGTTGATGTGGATGGTCAGGTGCTAGTGCTACATGACATGCTCGGTATTTCACCATTTCAGGCCAAGTTTGTTCGCAACTTCATGGCGGATGCCAAAGGCGATATCAAGGCAGCCTTTGAGCTGTATCACAACGAAGTTCGAGCGAAAAACTTCCCGGCTGCTGAACACTCATTTGACTAAGGCTAGCTCTTACCATGATCGTCGTTAACTCCGTTCAAACTCTGCGTCGCCTGATTCAAACCCACCGAGATATGGGCCATCGTATTGGCTTTGTGCCGACCATGGGCAATTTGCACGCAGGTCATTTGAGCCTGGTCAAAACTGCCAAGCAGCATGCCGATATTGTCGTCGTCAGTATCTTTGTTAATCCCACGCAGTTTGGTCCGAATGAAGACTTCGACTCTTATCCGCGCACTCTGGAGCAGGATCAGGCGTTACTGGAAACCGAAGGCGCAGATATTATATTTGCTCCAGAAGTCGCAGAGGTCTATCCAAACTGGCCGAACCTGAGCAAGGTTCAGGTCGCCGAGCTTGGTAACAACCATTGTGGCGCATCGCGCCCTGGTCATTTTGATGGTGTCACCACCGTAGTCAGCAAGCTGTTTAATATGGTACGCCCCGACTGCGCCGTATTTGGTCAGAAAGATTTTCAACAGTTGGCGATTATCCGCCGCATGACCAGTGATCTCAATTTCGATATTGATATCATTGGCGCGCCGATTGTTCGCGAAACAAACGGCCTTGCCATGAGCTCTCGTAATGGCTACTTAAGCACAGAGCAAAAAGAGCATGCCGCTTTTATATACCAGACCCTCAACTGGTTAAAACAACTAATTGACAATGGTGAGCGCGACTTTCGTGCACTAGAAGATGCCGCTAAACAGCGATTAGCAGAGCAAAACTTCAAACCTGATTATGTGCATATCGCGCGTCAGGATAGTCTGGAAATGGCACAGCTAGGCGATAAGCAGTTAGTCATACTGATCGCAGCATTCATGGGAAAAGTTAGGCTGATTGATAATATGACGATCAATCTCTAAAACCATTACACCACTGCGTAAATTTGCAATTAGCTTATAAATATCAGTAATTTAATTACAATTACCGCAACTGATAACCACTATTCCTGTCAAACTCTTTAACGCTTCTGATTTTTGTTTTATGCTGGTCTGATAAATGATTAGGAGCCAGTTATGTCTGATTCAAAAACCTATCCAATAAAACAGTTCAGCACCCATACCCCACACATTGATGAAGAAAAATATTTGCGCATGTACCAACAGTCAGTGCAGGAGCCTGATAAGTTCTGGTCGCGTATGGCACATGAGTTTATCGACTGGTTTGAGCCTTGGAAAACGGTAAAGGAAGTTGATTTTAAGAAAGCGTCCATCAAATGGTTTGAAGGTGGCAAATTAAATGTCAGCTATAACTGCATTGACCGCCATTTGAAAGATAAGGCTGATCACACCGCCATCATATGGGAAGGTGATGAGCCGGATCAGCAACGCTATATCAGCTATCAGGAATTGCACGACGAAGTGTGCAAAATGGCTAACGCACTGAAAAGTCGTGGCGTTAAAAAAGGCGACCGAGTCTGCATTTATATGCCGATGATTCCCGAAGTCGGCTTTGCCATGCTGGCCTGTGCTCGTATTGGTGCTGTTCACTCAGTAGTATTTGGTGGCTTCTCGCCTGAAGCTCTCAAAAGCCGAATTTTAGACAGTGACTGCCGTGTAGTCATTACAGCCGATGCAGGTGTACGCGGTGGCAAGACGGTTCCTTTGAAAGCCAATACGGATAAGGCTCTTGAGCACTGCCCTGACGTTCACAGTGTCTTTGTGGTCAAGCACCGTCTGGCCGACATTAACTGGAATGACGAACGCGATATTGACTACAACGAGCTCAAGAATGAGCTGGAAGCAGAATGTCCGGTTGAAACCATGGACGCCGAAGATCCGCTTTTCATTCTCTACACTTCCGGCTCGACCGGCAGTCCCAAAGGCGTGCTGCACACTAGCGGTGGCTATTTGCTCCATGTGGCCATGACCCACAAGTATATCTTTGATTACCATGAAGGCGATATTTACTGGTGTACAGCCGATGCTGGCTGGATCACCGGTCATTCCTATATTTTCTACGGCCCACTGGCCAATGGCGCAACCACTCTCGTCTTTGAAGGGGTTCCGAGCTATCCAACACCGTCTCGTTTCTGGCAGGTGGTCGATAAGCATAAGGTTAATATCTTCTACACTGCACCGACCGCAATTCGTGCCTTGATGGCAGTCGGCGATGATGCGGTAACCTCCACTTCGCGGAAATCTTTACGCCTGTTAGGTTCGGTAGGTGAGCCGATCAATGTAGAGGCCTGGGAGTGGTACTACAAAGTAGTTGGCAACGAGCGCTGCCCAATTGTTGATACCTGGTGGCAAACCGAGACCGGCGGCATTTTGATTTCGCCGTTACCCGGAGCCACTCCGTTAAAACCGGGCTCTGCCACCCGACCTTTCTTTGGCGTGCAACCAGCAATCCTCGATCAGGACGGCAACGAGCTTGAAGGCAAGGCAAGCGGCTACCTGGTGATGAAAGATTCGTGGCCGGGGCAAATGCGTACGGTTTATGGCGATAAAGACCGCTTCTTCCAAACCTATTTCTCGCAATATTCTGGCTATTACTTTACAGGCGATGGCGCCAACCGTGATGAAGACGGTTACTACTGGATTACTGGTCGTGTTGATGATGTCTTGAATGTTTCTGGCCACCGCATGGGCACCGCCGAAGTGGAAAATGCCCTGGATCTGCACCCATTAGTAGCAGAATCTGCGGTAGTTGGCTATCCACATGATATTAAAGGACAAGGGATCTATGCCTTTGTTATCTTCAAAAACGGTGTCGAGTTTAATGATGATATCAAGCAACAGTTAATTGATATTATTACTGAAGAAATCGGCCCGATTGCCAAGCCCGACAAAATTCAATGGGCACCGGATCTCCCCAAAACCCGCTCAGGAAAAATCATGCGTCGCATTCTGCGCAAGATTGCTGAAAACCAGGTAGATAGCATTGGGGATACTTCAACTCTTGCTGATCCATCTGTGGTCCAGCATCTGATTGATAACCGCTTGCACTGATAGGTTAGAATGATAAGCCCTGATAATTTTCAGGGCTTTTCTTATTGTTCTGAAGTTAGCCTTAATCTCGGGTCAATACTCTTTGTTGCGCCCTTCCCAGCCACTCATCTGTAACCACAAAACCCCGCATGACCTCCTGATTATTTTCCATGGCCACTACAGTCGATAGCTGCTCTTGATTCAATTGCCCCAGCTTTATCACCTGTGGAAAATCATGAGCTGTCAGCTCCGGTAACCAGTACATTCGCGGCAATTGATACCAGTCATAGTTTGTCTGATTTCGATATTCCCGGAACTCATCATGAGTTGCCCAGAAACCTTTCAGATGGTGCGATTCGACCTCTGCAGGATGCTGAAAACTTTGCTGGAGATAATTCCTAATGGAATAGAATAAACGACCTCTTGTCAGCAATGCTGTCTGGTCAATATTGAGCTGTTCCTGCCTTAACCATTGCCTGACTTGGTCATTAGTGGCTAGCGCTAATTGGTGATTGAGCAGACGGAGAAACTTGCGGTCAAAGCGATCGCGCAAATTAGGGCCGACCCAGTCAGATAATTGCTTGCCTCCACCGATTTGAAGATAGAACTTTACTGCCAGCTCACAATGAACAATTCGCTTTGAATTCAAATCCTGAATAATGGAATCAAACTCACCCAAAGTCTGCTTATCAATAATGACCTGCTGGTTTATACGTAATAGCTTATAAGAAGGGTTGGATCGAATCAGATGATGCCAAAGCTGTTCAAAATAAACGCCAAGCCTATGCGTCGGTTCAAAAATAAATGAATCACTATTGCTAACGGCATTGTTTAAGAACTGGTTTGCATCCAGCAAGTTACATTGATGCAAAGCATTAACGTTCACCACCGATAAAAAATCTGGACTGTTAACCAACCATTCCAGATCAGTCTGAATTCTTTTCTGATCCTGCATGCCATTAGCTCTAACCAAGACAGATTTCATGATAGCAAAAAAAAGCCACCCGAAGGTGGCGAAGATTTCAGAAATGTTCTGAAATAACGTTAGTGTCGAGCAGCTGGCACTAATTTCGAGGGGCTAGATGCCAGCCTTTAACACTAAGGGGGGAGAGGTTTAACAGCTAACCACGATTATCCTTTCTGCGTTCCTGAGCTTCTTCACGCATTTCTTCTCGCATCTCATACATTTGTTCTCTCAGCTCTTTCATTTTGGCTCGCTGTTCTTCATTAAGGTGTTTCTGAACTTCCATATAATGCTGATGCCTTCCCGCCATCATTTCGGCTTTAAGATCAGCCTGTTTACGCAAATTGTTTTGCAACTTAGCTTTATCCAAACTGTCTTGTTGCATCATATGACGCTGCTCTTGCATCAACTCTTGCATCTGCTCCTGATGCGCCTTAACTGCTTCCTTTCGTTGCTCATAGAGTTTGTCAATTTTCATACGCTGTTCTTCATTGACGCCTAACTTTTCCATCATCATATCGTGCTTCATCATAGAGTCATTGTCATGCATTCCTCCATGATTACGAGCATCAGCACTAACGTTAAACACCATTAATGATGCTCCTAATGCTAATGCTAATAGTGCTTTATTAAATAACATAATTTACTCCTTACCCATTTCTAGCTTGCTGGTCACTGAATTCTTACTATGAAGAATGTTTTTTGCAAATTTGTACTACTCACTATAGACTCCTTTTATCCTTAAAAGTTTGAATTAATAACCGTTTTCACGTAAAGCTTGTGTAAAACTTACTTACTAAACTTTACACATTATATGTGCAGTGCGTGCTAAACTCCTTGCACGCCAATAGGTTAGGGTAGCTATGCCAAAATTATTACTTGCAGATGACGACATTGAACTGTGTCAATTACTTCAGGAATACCTCTCTCAAGAGGGTTTTGATGTTGCGCTTGCTCATGATGGAGCTACCGCTGCCAAATTGATTCTTGATCACAGCTTTGATCTGATGGTACTGGATGTCATGTTACCCAACATGAATGGCTTTGATGTCCTTAAAACGGTTCGTAAAGAATCGCAAGTTCCGATTCTGATGCTAACTGCACGTGGCGATGAAATTGACCGAATTGTTGGTCTTGAGCTGGGTGCCGATGATTACATAGCCAAGCCCTGTAATCCAAGAGAATTAACTGCCCGCATTCGCACCATCCTGCGTCGTACTGAAAATGTCTACAGCACCAAGCAAAAGAAACTGCAATCAGTCCATCTCGGTGATGTTTATATCAACCCCGCCTCTCGCGAAGTGTTATTAAATAATGAAGTGGTTAAGCTGACTGCTACCGAGTTTGATATTTTGTACCTGCTTATGAGTAATGCTGGAACCCTGGTCAGTCGTGACGACTTATCTGAAAGCTGTCTTGGTCGTACTTTAGAAGCCTACGACCGCAGCATTGATATGCACATTAGTAACTTGCGTCGTAAGTTAGGCCCCGATTCGAAAGGCGACGAAAGAATCAAAACCGTGCGTGGCGTTGGCTACCAATATGTTGCCCTGGATTCGTAATCTAGTCCGGCCCAGCCTATTCTGGAAGATCTTTCTCTGGTTCTGGCTAGCAACCCTTATCACCTTAACCAGTGTTATTTTTCTATACAGTCTTACTGGAAACGATAACAAACTGGTTCCCGCATCTGACGAGGAAGCCAAGCAGTTACGCCAGGCCGCCATCAACATACAATTACGCAAAGTCATCGACGAGTATCAAACTGACAGTCTGTTGAAGATTAACCGCGTGCCGAATGAGCTCGACAATACTTTCATCATCGACAAGAACGGCGAAGATTTGACGGGTAAAGACGTACCCGATGTTCTGTACCACTTAAGTTCTTTTTATCGCAATCGAAATACGCCTGCTATGGTGGTAGTCGATAATATGGCCTACATAGGTCCTGAAATTGTTTTCAATCGAGGGAATTATTATCTACTCTTTTTGCAGCAAAAAAGTCAGAACCAGTTTACAACCGTTGTCTCCTACCTTTATCATTCCGTTTCGGCCTGGCATCTGCTATTAGCGCTTGGTATCAGTGCGCTAGTGTGTATTGCGCTGACCTGGTATCTGACTCGCCCCATCCACCAGTTACAGAGAACTACCCAGGCATTTGCTCGTGGTGACTTGAGCGCGCGCGCGGCACGTTTACTTGGCAAAAGACAGGATGAGTTTGCCGATCTGGCGGAGGACTTTGACCTGATGGCCGAACGTATTGAGCGCATCATCCATTCGCAGAAACGATTGTTAAGTGATGTCTCTCATGAACTTCGCTCACCACTGACTCGCATGCAAATCGCTGCCAGTCTGGCGCAGAAAACTGCCAGCACAGAATCACGCTCACACATTGACCGGATCGAACTCGAGGTTGAACGACTCGATGAAATGATCGGCGAGCTATTGCAGATGGCAGCTCTTGAAAGAGGCCACGTCAATGAAGACCGAGCCAACTTCGTTCTCAATGACCTGCTGGATGTCATTGTTGAAGACGCCAAATTCGAAGCAGAGGCGCATAACAAAACAGTGGATTACCACAGCGCCAGTGAGATCACTTTTAACGGCTATTACAGCCTGCTCGCTCGCGCAATTGAAAATGTGCTTCGTAATGCCATTCGCCATACTCCTGCCGATACCTGTGTAACAGTATCCACCTCAGAAACTCAGCTTGGAATTCAGCTCAAAATTTGTGACTCTGGGCATGGCGTCAATGAAGAACACTTGGCAAAAATATTTGATGCCTTTTATCGCCCTACTGACGCGCGGGAAAGAACCTCTGGAGGCGCAGGTCTTGGGTTGGCCATTGCTAAAAGAGGCATTGAAGCCAACGGTGGCACTATATCGGCCTATAATCAACCAAACTCTGGACTATGTGTGGTCATTCAGCTACCGAAAACTCGTGTCTAATTTACTGTTGAGAACAATAACAGAATCGCAAGAATAATCAGAAAGGCGCCCAACACTCTATCAATCCAATGTCCAAATGAGGCAAAGAACTGCCGCACGCTTTGTTGCGTTAACATCAAGGATAGGAATACGAACCATGCTCCCGTCATTACTGACATCCAGATCCCATAAAGAGCCTGTATACCCATCGGCGTTTGTGCGCTAACAATAGTAGTAAACAGGGAGAGGAAAAACAGTGTTGCCTTGGGATTGAGCACATTGGTGATAAAACCCTGCCGAAATGCCTTAATATTGGTCATGGTATCGCGACTAACTGGATTAAAATCTTTAACTTCTGCTTTCTGTACGCGAATGGCCTGCCACCCGATATAAAGCAGGTAAGCCGCTCCAGCAACTTTGATGGTCGTGAATAACCACAGCGTATCTCGAATCAATAGGCCGATACCTAATACCGCATAGGTCACATGCACCAGAATTGCCAGACCTATGCCGATACTGGTCAGGATCGCGAAGCGACGCCCGAAGACCAGGCTCTGGCGCATCACAATCGCAAAGTCAGGGCCCGGGCTGGCCACTGCCAGTGCGTGCGCAGATGCCATCAAAAGAAATTCCTGCCAGTAATGAGTAATCAGTTCATTTAACATGCATAAAAACTAAATAATGAGATACCAGATCTTGTAGCCTAATTGCATCATCAGACTTCCATAACTGGAGATAACCAGGAAAACGATCACCGCTGAAAAGATGCCCAGTGCCAACAGGCTGTTGATATGACGCTTTAACGGCAATGTAGTGTGGTGGGTTCTGGCATGATGATGATCGATTAGAAAGCGTCCTAAAAGCCACAGACAAATGGCCATAATGATAAGACTGCCCACCAAAACCCAGACCTGAGTTTTTTCAAACGTCAGCGCAGCACCAAGCACAACTCCCGGCATTAGATAGACCGGTGCCCATATCAGCGTGGCAATGACAATTGCGGTAATAAATTTCTTCGGTGGCATATCAAGCACGCCGGCAATCAGCGCGATCACTGCACGAATTGGCCCAATAAACTGTCCGACTAAAACACCGGCGAAGCCATGCCGCTGAAAGAAATCCTCTGCTGTGTGCAGCATCTTCTGGTGGCGTCGAATCCAGCCCCAGTGATGCACCTTGTCCTGAAAATGATAGCCAAACCAATAGGATACCAGCTGACCACTGGCAGCACCCAGGAAGCTACAAAATGCTACCAGCCAAAAATTAAGTGTCCCACCACCGATCAAGCTGCCGATCCCGACCAATAATAACCAGCCGGGCACGGCCAGGCCGACGATAGCCAAGGATTCTAAAAAGGCAATTAGAAACACAGCCGCGCCAGCCATATGAGGGTGATTGGAAATCCAATCAAGAATGTCTTTAACAATTGCTTCCATCGGCGCTAATAATGACGAATGTTTCTGTAAAAGTCGATAACTAATCTTATCACTGCTTCTTCTCTTGCTTGTTGTCTACAGGTCGTTTATCTTCAAAAGACCTTGAAGAATATCTTACAGCTATGAGCAACCCCTATCAGACCATTATCCAGCAACGTCAACCCAGCGACGTTGAAATTTTTCATAATGTCCATCCTGACGTTAAGCCTCCTTGCCTAAGCGTCGAAGAGATGGGATTAACCCATCAGGATGTGAACGACTATCGTTCTGCTGGTGAATTAATCAAAAGTCTTGCCAAGACCATTCATACCTGGCGTCAGCATATGCCTAAAGATGCAGAGCCAACCATTGTTGCCATGCTCAACGGCGGCCTACAAATTCATGTATCACGTCTGGTACAGGAATCTTTTCATGGTATACGAATCGAAGGTACAGCAGGTGGCAATCCTTGCATGGTTCTGACTCACCAAAATAACGTCGAATTGCTTTGCTATGTACAGCAGGTGGCTGAAGAAGAACCCAAGCAAAGAATAGGCTTTATTATTGATGGACATGAAATTGAAGAATAAGCCTAATTGTATAATAGTGGCCGTCATACAAAAATAGCGCCAATTGGCGCTATTTTTGTATCTCTAATAATCTCTAGATGGCTTCTTTAATATCTTCTTCCTCGTCAAGCATATTCAGATAGAACCCCTCATTTTCAGCAAGCGCCTGCAACTCACGCTCAACCAGCTCGACATCAATCACATGGTCAGTTGAGACCTTCATATTGATGGTATAGCCCTGACGATTGGGCATTGCGTCGGTTGCAATACTGTCTACCCGTAAATGATTGCGTGACAAAATCCGCAACAGCTCAATGCTGGCCGCCTGCTTTTTAACACCCCAGGCATCAATTTCAAACACAATGTTTTCCGGGTCAAACGGATAGGATGACTGGCAATTTTCCATGCTATGAAATTCAAATCTCAACTTAGCTGACTCTAGACTTTCAAGGCAGGCCACGAAAGGTTTGAAATACATACTATTCAGTGAAACTGCGAATAAACCAGTGAAATGATCTTTGACACGATTGAATCGAGACACTTCCATGGAGCCTTTGAATCGATGAAGAATCT
Organism: Kangiella sp.; assembly: GCA_048268505.1. Classification (GTDB taxonomy): domain Bacteria; phylum Pseudomonadota; class Gammaproteobacteria; order Enterobacterales; family Kangiellaceae; genus Kangiella. Next base: position 61,989 of record JBLWVK010000002.1, read on the forward strand.
CGGTAATAGTGGTAATTATTTCAGGGTGATCGGAACCGGTCACCTTCAAGATGAACTTTTTATCCAGTTTTAACTTGTGTTGCGCATTCATCAAAATGCTCCATATATTGCGTTAGCGCTCTTAAAAAACTACTACAACTGCTAAAATCTGACAAGAAACCCTGATTAAAATTCGAACAATTATGCTGGATTTGTTAAATAGCGCATATTTGTACAATACTGATACACTATTCTTTATACTAGAATACAGCTAACTAACTGTATTAAATGGAGTTTGCATGAAACCTCTTATCTCTGCCTGCCTGGCCTTAACCCTTTTTGCCTGCGCGACCTCTCCTACCGGTAGAAGTCAGCTAACCTTATTTCCCGAATCGCAAATGGCGCAAATGGGGGCTGCAAGCTTCACCACCATGCAGGAAAGCCAAAAGCTCGATAACAACCCTAGAAATGCCGCCTATGTTAATTGCGTGGTGTATGCCCTGATTCCCGAACTGAATGCGATTGCACCGGCCATGCGCTCCACTCGGTGGGAGGTGGAAGTATTCGCTGACGATACGCCGAATGCATTTGCCCTGCCCGGCGGCAAAATCGGCGTTCATACAGGTATGCTAAAAGTCGCTGAAAATCAGCATCAACTCGCATCAGTACTTGGACATGAAGTGGGCCATGTTTGGGCAAAACATGGTAACCAACGGGTATCTCGTGCCTTCATAACCCAAACGGGAATGCAGTTGGCTGCAGTAGCCGCAGGAGATATGACATCTGAAAAGCAGCAACTGCTTGGCTTACTCGGTGTTGGCACACAGGTAGGTGTACTGTTACCCTTTGATCGCAAAGACGAAACTGAAGCCGATGAAATTGGGCTTGAGTTAATGGCTAGAGCCGGCTTTGATCCGCGCCAGAGTGTGGAACTGTGGAAAAATATGCAGAAAGCGGGCAGTGGCTCAACGCCAGAGTTTTTATCCACTCACCCAGGCACCGATAGCCGCATCAGAGACTTAAATGCCAAAATGGACAGAGCCTTGAAAATCTACCAGCAGGCTCAGGCATCAGGAAAACGACCCAACTGCCGCCTTTAACGGATACTAGTTCTAATTCTCAAGACAAAAAAAGCGGACCTTATTGGTCCGCCAGATATCCGCCTCGCTCGTATATCGACTCCATATAGAGATCTTCAAAATCCTTAACCACAGATTTCTTCACTTCGGGCAAGGACAATAAATTTTCACGCCACTTTTGTATTTTCTTGTAGTCGCTGACCGTATCAACACCAGTGTTTTCAGCAAGAATCTTGGAGCGCATTAAAAATGGTGCGAAAGAACTATCAACCAGACTGAACTCTTTGCCATCAAAAAAGCCCTGATTACCAATCCGCTTCTCAAGATGGGCTAATTTCTTATTCAAGTCTTCTTCGATTTTGACGAAAGTTTCTTCTCGGCGAGCCTGAGTTAGTTGAAACTGAATATTATTGATGCTTCCGCTGTATTCAATCCAGGAGCGATGCTCTGCTTTTTCCAGTGGATCCGTTGGTAGCATTGGCTTGCCGTGAGTTTCATCAAGATACTCATTAATTACGGCAGACTCAAATAACACCGTATCTTTGATACGCAACAAAGGCACTTTGCCCAGTGGCGATATCTCTACAAACCAGTCAGGCTTTCGCTCCAGAGAAATATATTCAATGGTGAAATCAATTTTTTTGTGCAGCAATGTAATTACCGAACGTTGCACGAACGGGCACAATTTGTGGCTGACTAATATTGGTTGTTCTAGAGCACTCATAATGTCCACTCAGACTTGATAACTAGTCGTAATGTAAATCGTTCTTTTTAGAAAAGCAACAACAAGGTCGTCACAAAATCATATCTATTACTAGATATAAAAAAGGCCTTCATAAGAAGGCCTTTCAAGCTAATTAGTGATCGTGACCACCTGGTCCATGAACATGACCATGTGCCAACTCTTCTTCGCTGGCATCACGCACTTCAATAACTTTCACATCAAACATCAAAGGAACGCCCGCTAATGGATGATTGCCATCAACAGTCACAGTTTCGCCTTCAACTTTAGTCACAGTGATAAGCTGCGGCCCATTTGGCGACTCAGCATGAAACTGCATGCCTGGCTCAACTTTTTCTACGCCCTGGAAGGCCTGTGCTGGTACTTCTTTGATCAAGTCATCATGACGTTGGCCATAAGCATCTTCAGGCTGAACATTAACTGACAACTCGTCATCGACTTTCTTGCCCGCTAAAGCATTCTCAAGACCAGGAATAATATTACGATGACCATGCAAGTAAGCTAATGGCTCATTCCCTTCTGATGTATCGACTAATACACCTTCTTCTGTTTTCACTGTGTATTCAATCAATACGACTTTGTTTTCTTCAATTTGCATAATCATCTCTCTTACTTTCTAGGTACATTGATGAAGCCAAAATAACCGGCTCCAAACTTTCAAAAACTTTTCTGCAATAAAACACTTCAAACAATCTCTGTTTTAAAGTGACAATTTTGGGTCGAGAGCAAGGCATTTGAGTTTTGGACTTGAGGGAGCGGTTATCGACCACTCAACCAAAACACCTCAATCTAGATCTCTCAATCGAGGAAATAGGATTTTGGCTTAAGAATGAACTTTCAACTGATAGCTCGTTCTTCAATCCTAACTCCTGCTTAAAGTGAGGATTTTTGGTCTAGAGCAAGGCTTTTGGATTTTGGACTTGAGGGAGCGTATATCTAATACGTGACCGAGTACAAAATTCAAATAACACAGCTATAGAGCAAAAAGACCACTTTAAGAGACTTTCTCGCCTGCCGCCTGCATATCCGCGTGATATGACGATCTCACCATAGGCCCACTGGCTACATTGGTGAAACCCATCTCTTCTGCGATTCTGCCTAGCTCATCGAACTCTTTAGGAGGCATGAAGCGCATGACTGGATGGTGGTACTTACTCGGTTGCAGATACTGCCCAAGGGTTAACATTTCAACGCCGTGAGCTCGAAGGTCTTTCATCACTTCGATAATTTCTTCGTTTGTTTCGCCAAGACCAATCATTAAACCTGATTTGGTTGGGATGCCGGGATAGCGCTCTTTGAAATTCTTCAACAAATCCAATGACCATTGATAATCAGCGCCAGGACGTGCCTGCTTATAAAGACGCGGTACTGTTTCCAGATTGTGGTTGAACACATCTGGCAAACCATCAGCCATCAGATCCAGCGCAACTTCCATACGGCCTCTGAAGTCTGGCACCAGCACTTCCACCTTAAGGCCTGGATTCTGTTCTTTGGCGACACGAACACATTCCGAAATATGAGCTGAACCGCCATCACGCAAATCATCACGATCCACTGACGTAATCACCACGTATTTCAAACCCATCGATTTTACTGAGTCGGCCAGATTTTGCGGCTCTTCCGGATCCAGCGGCAATGGACGGCCATGCGCCACGTCGCAGAATGGGCAGCGACGCGTACAGATATCACCCATGATCATGAAGGTCGCGGTGCCGTGACCAAAACACTCTGGTAGATTCGGACAGGAAGCTTCCTCACAAACTGTATGCAGCTTGTTGTTACGCAACATGTCCTTAATCTTGGTGATTTGATTGCCGTTTGGCAGACGCACGCGAATCCAGTCCGGCTTACGCGGCATCTCTTCGGTTGGCATGATTTTTACCGGAATGCGCGCCATTTTATCTTCGGCACGCATTTTTTGGCCAGGGATGACCTTTTTCGTCTTAGCTGCAACCTTACCTGTAACATTGCTGCTAACTGTTTGATTCGTTTGATTTTTTACCGGTTCAGAATTTGACATTCACTATTACTCAATGGATTCGCTGATTGGCTCAGGTAATCCGGTCATTTCCAGGCGCTTAGTATAGCCCAATTTGTCGCATAATTGATCAATCAGATCAGGTTTAACGCGCTCCAGATTGTCCGGACCACCCTTCTCGACTATCTGGGTCATTTGCATGCCCTGATAACCGCAAGGATTGATGCGTGAGAATGGCTCAAGGTCCATATTCACATTCAAGGCCAGTCCATGAAAGGACTTACCTTTTCGAATTCGCAAGCCGAGCGAGCAGATTTTCTGGTCATCACTATAGACTCCGGGTGCATCAGAGCGTGGATAAGCTTCGATGCCATAGAGCGCCAACATATCGACGATAGCATTTTCGATGCCGGAAACCAGATCTCTCGGGCCCATATTTTTACGCCGCAAATCGATCATAAAATAAGCAACCTGCTGGCCGGGGCCATGGTAAGTAACTTGTCCGCCGCGGTCAACCTGCACCACCGGAATTTCTCCGGGAAATAACAGATGCTCGGCTTTTCCCGCCTGTCCCTGGGTAAATACCGGGTCATGCTCAACCAGCCAGATCTCGTCGGTAGTGCTTTCGTCACGATTATCGGTAAATTGCTGCATCCGCTTCCACACTGGAACATAGGTTTCATGCCCCAGCTCGCGGATGATTACTGTGGATTGGTCGCTCATTGTCAGTTAGATGCCTTATGAAAGTCTTTATAGAGTCATTTTCACGCCTTCAACAGTGAAGACTTCGCGATACATGGCATCTACTTGCTCTTTGCTTTCAACCACAACCATAAATGACAGGGAAACATAATTGCCATCACGGCTGAGCTTGCTGGCGGGAGAATAATCATTGGGCGCATGACGATTGACTACTTCCGCAACTTCCATATCAATGCCATCACGGTTTACAGCCATGACTTTAAAGCATATTTCACACGGAAATTGCCATAACTCATCACGATCATAATTTTGCGTCATAACGCTATTTCACCTTCAATATTTCTGTCGATTTCGCCACGATACAGCTGCGCTTTAAGCTGCTGATAATGGTCGTACATTTGCCGCCAGGCAGGGCCCGCAGTGCCATCACCAATGGTAACATCATTTAAGCGGGTAACTGGGCGGATTTCTTTGGTGGAGCTGGTTAACCAGATTTCATCAGCCTGCAGCAACTCATGTTCCGGGATCAGACGCTGTTCGGTCAATATCCCATGCTGTTCGGCCAGCCATAACACGAAATCACGGGTGATTCCCGGAAGTAGGTGCTCACTTAATGGCGGCGTGATAATGACACCATCACGCACGATGAACAGGTTGCTTGATGTTGCTTCGAAAGCCACTCCACTTCGTATCAATATGGTGTCATTCGCGCCACATTCAAGGGCCTGCTGCTTGAGCATGCAGTTAGCCAGCAAGGTGATGGCTTTGATATCGCAACGTTGCCAGCGAATATCTTCTGCTGTAATCACCGAAATTCCCTGAAGATCCTTGTCGCTCGGTACTGGCTGCACTTCAGGTAAGGCACTGATCATGGCGAAGATGGTCGGTATGGGTGTTGCCGGAAAGTCATGATTACGCTCGGTGTAGACGCCCCGGGTGATCTGCAAATAGATCGAAGCGTTTTGCAAAGAGTTCTTTTCAATCAGCTGATGGCAGATCTCGGCCCAGTCTTGCAGGGATTGCTCCATCGGCAGGCGAATACCACGCAAACTGTTTTCCAGGCGGGCAATATGCTGCTTAAAGCGAAAGAGCCTGCCGGCGTATACGGGCACCACCTCATAAACTCCATCACCAAACAAAAAGCCCCGGTCAAGTGCCGGGACTTTTGCTTCTTCGATGGGTAAAAACTGTCCGTTTAAATAGGCTATGGACACTAATAACTTCCTGATTTTGTGTTAGTAACTTAGTAGAACCAATCTTAATGGAACCACAGCTTCATGGAATCCCACATACGGCCAAAGAAGCCTGCTTCTTCCACATTATCCAAAGCAACCAAAGGCATACGTTTGACTTCCTGGTCCCCTACTTTAAAGAAGACTTCACCAACCACCTGGCCGCGACGAATCGGTGCTATCAATTGTGACTGAATGGTGTAGTTGGCCTGAATCTGGTCTTTCTGGCTTTTCAGCAAAGTTAATGCAGCATCTTGAGCCAGGCCAACCTTAACTTCTTCTTCCTCGCCTTTCCAGACGCGGGCTGTTCGCAGGCTTTGACCGGCCTTAAATGGCTTGATATTGGTATAGAAACGGAAACCATAGTTGAGCAGTTTACGGGTTTCGCTGGCTCGCTCAGCTTCACTGTCGGTACCCATCACCACTGAAATCAGTCGCATATCCTCTTTTTCCGCAGAAGACACCAGGCAGTACCCTGCTTCTTCGGTATGGCCAGTTTTAAGGCCATCCACATTTAGAGTTGGGTCGCTTAATAACTCATTACGATTACGCTGCTTGATACCGTTGTAGGTAAACTCACGCTCCGCATAAATGGCGTAATCTTCCGGGAAGTCACGAATCAGGGCGCGTGCCAGAATCGCTAAATCACGGGCCGTGGTGACATGCCCTTCTGCCGGCCAGCCTGTGCTGTTCTTAAAATGAGTATCTTTCATGCCAAGCTTGGCAGCATACTGGTTCATTAAATCAGCAAAAGCATCTTCGGTACCAGCGATATGCTCAGCCATAGCAATACTGGCATCGTTGCCCGACTGAATAATGATGCCACGATAGAGGTCCTCAACGCTGACGTATTTATTGACCTCAATAAACATCAATGAGCCGCCCTTGAGTTTTGGGTTCTGGGCCCAGGCATTTTCGCTAACAAGCACCTTATCGCTAAGGCTCAAGTTACCTTTATGTAACTCATCGCCAATGATATAGCTGGTCATCATCTTGGTTAAACTGGCAGGCGGTAGTTTCTGATCTGCATTTTCCTCCATGATAATCTGCCCGGTGTCATAATCCATCAACAAATATGAGCGAGCATCCACATTCGGTTTACCAGGCTGAATGGCAGCCATCGCTGAATTGGCTGCAAGGACAGCAAGTATTCCAAGAGTGAATAATAATTTTAGAGTTTTTTGTTGAACAAACATTGGCTTAACAATCCCAGAATTTAAAGGTTATTCAGTGACAACTTTAGGGGTACCAAAGTTGTATTGATTTAATTGGCGTAAAATATTTTCAGCAGTTCGCGCATCGCGCAAAGGACCAATCCGTACTCGTTTTAGTGTCTGTCCATTCACGTCTATACCGCTGATGGAAATAGGCTGACCAAAATGGTCTCGTAAACGAGCAGCCAAAGTGTCAGCTCTTAATGGATCGGCAAAGGCTCCAACCTGGACATATAATTGCGCATTATCTTTTTGCTGTTCCATCGGTGGTAATTCCAGCTCGCCGGCTTGCGCCATCTTTGCTGCATTAACTTGACCTGCATTGCGGGGAGAAGCTAAAACTTCTACTTCTACACGCGCAGTACCCTGATCCATATAGCCCAGTTTTTTTGCAGCAGCATAAGATAAATCAATGATACGATTTTTCTTAAAAGGACCTCGGTCATTAATCTTAACGATAACCGACTGACCATTATCCAGATTGGTTACTCGCGCGTAACTGGGCAAGGGCAGTGTTTTATGAGCTGCCGTGAACTGGTACATGTCATAGACTTCACCTGAAGATGTGCGACGCCCGTGAAATTTCTGCCCATACCAGCTAGCAACACCAGCATTTTTATAACCGTCACCAGAATCCATCACATGATAGACCACACCATCCACTTCATAGTATGGAGGATTGCCCAGCCCACTTTTAGTTTCTACTTTGGGCGTCGGCTCAGCGATAGGGCCATTAGTAAATGGCCCCTGCGAACCGTCCGGCGCATAGTCAGGACGCAGTCGGTCGGCAGGGCTACCGTATTCGTACTCATACTCTTCGGCGGGCGGTGTCGTAGTACAGGCCGCCACCATCAACAAACCCAGGCTTGCGGCGAGGGCTTTACCAGAACTTACTACAGTTTTTGAAGTCATTTTAATTATCACGCGTGATTCTCAATGCTCATCATTTAGTTGGGTTACTTTGCTTCGACCAGATTTTGCTTGGCATGTTCCACTGCATCTTTAATTTCAAGACTCAGTTGGTGAACTGCCATGGCATATAAAGGGCTACGATTATAACGAGTAATCACATAAAAGTTGTTAAAGCCTAGCCAATATTCTTCTTTGCTTTCCTGTTTAAAGGCATAAATACCAGCGATATCGTTATCCACGAGTGGCCCCTGGTATTCAAGACCCGCCGATTTCATCTCGCCAAGAGTAAACTTTGGTTTAAGCGCATCATTGCGGAACTGCTCAACGAGCTTAACATCCGGATTTGACAAGAATTCTGCTACCGGCTCGCCCATACGCCAGCCATGCACGTGGAAATAATTGGCCACACTGCCAACCGCATCTTCAACATTGTCAAACAGGTTAATATTGCCATCACCGTCAAAATCTACTGCGTAATGACGATAGGATGTTGGGATAAACTGCCCCATACCCATGGCGCCAGCATAGGAACCTTTCGGCTTTGCTAAATCCCAGCCTTGCTCTCTGGCCAATACAAAATACTCTTCCAGCTCACCGGCGAAAAAAGCTCCGCGTTTTGGATAGTGAAAGGCCAATGTCGCGATGGCATCCACTACCGGGAAGCTACCCATGACACGACCATAGCGAGTTTCTACACCGATAATGGCGGTAATAATTTCTGCCGGAACCTGATACTTTTCCTCAGCACGCTTCAGAATGTCTTCATGCTCCAGCCAGAACTGGACACCCTGCTTGATACGCTTCTGCTCAATAAAGATCGGGCGATACTCATACCAGTCCTTGCTCTCAGCTGGTCGGCTAATGGCATCCAATATTGATTGACGAACTTCTACTTTATCCAGAATCATCTGCACATAGTCTTCCGTAAAACCATGTTTTTTGTGCATATAGCTGGCAAAAGCTTTCGCTTCGGTTGGGGCTTTATCCGGATCTGAATAGGCGTGCGCACTGATGCCTGTAAATGCACAGGCACAGGCCATAACCAATGTTCCAACTGTCTTTTTTATATTTGTTTTCATAAAGCCTCGCTTTATTTGCTATTAAGTTGAATGTAGCCGTCGATGGGTTTGGATCGACATTAATATGCCGAAAGCTGCCATCAGGGTAACTATCGAAGTGCCACCATAGCTGATCAGGGGCAATGGTAGCCCGACCACGGGTAACAAACCACTGACCATGCCTATATTTACAAAAATATAGATAAAGAAGGTTAGAATTAGTGACGCACCTAAAAGTCTGCTAAAGGTTTCCTGACCCTGCAGGCTGATATAAATACCTCGGACAATCACGAAGGCATAAAGTGCCAATAATAGAACGATGCCGACCAGGCCAAATTCTTCACCGATCACGGCAAAAATAAAGTCGGTATGGCGCTCGGGTAAAAACTCCAGTTGTGACTGAGTACCGTTAAGCCATCCTTTGCCATATATGCCGCCGGAACCAATCGCTATCTGCGACTGAATAATATGATAACCGGCGCCCAGCGGATCTCTTTCTGGATTCAAGAAAGTTAATACACGACCTTTTTGATAATCATGCATCACGAAATACCACATGATTGGGATCAGGACTGCAGCCACCAAAATGGCGCCCAAGATATAACGCCAGCGAATTCCGGCAAAAAAGACCACGAACAGACCCGACGCAGCGATCAACAATGAGGTACCCAGGTCTGGCTGCAACATAATCAGGACAACAGGCGTCAGCACTAGAACCAGACTACCCACAGTTTGTAAAAACGTTGGAGGTAGCGCCTTTTCCGCAAAGTACCAGGCAACCATCAAGGGCACTGCCAGCTTCATGATTTCTGAAGGCTGAAAACGAATGCCAATATCAATCCAGCGTTGTGCCCCTTTACTAGACTCGCCAAAGAAAATCACTGCCAGCAAGAAGATAATTCCGACAGCGTATAAGGCTGGCGCCCACTGACGGAAAGTTCTGGGTTCAAACTGAGCCAATACAAACATCACCACCAGGCCAGCGGCGAACCGAACCGCCTGGCGCTTGACCAGTGCTATGCTCTCGCCGCCAGCACTATAAACTGCCAGCAGGCTGAAACACATTAACGCAATGATACCCAGCAATAACGGTGCATCAATATGCCAGCGCCACAGCAGACTGTATCGCTCCTTGTGGCTGTTTGCGGTACTACTGAGCAGTGCCATTATTTACTACCTCGGGTTCTGTTGTTTCTTCACTTTCCTGATACTGCTCAATCAAATAATAATCCATCAGCTTTCGAGCAATTGGCGCTGCGTTACTACCGCCACCACCAGCGTTTTCCATGACTACTGCAATGGCGATTTTTGGGCTTTCATAAGGCGCGTAGCCTATGAATAGAGCATTGTCATGGAATTTTTCCGCCAAGGTCTCGGCATCATACTCTTCCTCTTCGCCAAGACTTTTGACCTGCGCCGTGCCGGTTTTACCGGCAGCAATATATTTAGCATCCAGAAATGCTGTACGACCAGTACCTTTGGCTCCTGTAATCACGTCACGCATACTTTCCTTGACCAGATCAAGCCAGCGCCCATCACCTACTTCAATCTGGTGATAGGCCATCACTGGCACATTCTGCTCATGAATGTTGCCGTCGACAAATTCACGTACTAACTGTAATTGATAGCGAATTCCATCGTTGGCAAAAACCGCTGTTGCGTTCGCAAGCTGCAGTGGAGTTACTGTCCAGTAGCCCTGACCAATACCAATATTGACAGTATCGCCGTTATACCAGGCTTCTTTACGGGCTGTTTGTTTCCATTCACGCGAAGGCAGGATACCGATTTTTTCTTCTTCCATATCAATGCCGGTTTTCTGCCCAAAACCAAACTGCATCATGCCATCATGAATACGATCAATACCGATTCTGACCGCCAGGTCATAGAAGAAGGTGTCGCAGGATTCAATAATAGAATCCACGACATCCATATAGGGCGCATGCCCCCAGCGCTTCCAGTCTCGATAACGTCGGTCATTATTAGGCAACGAAAACCAGCCGGGATCTCGAATCTTGGTTTCAGGTGTGATCACACCTTCCTTCAATCCCAACCAGGCCAGATGTGGTTTAATGGTCGATGCCGGAGCATAGGTGCCCTGCACCGCACGGTTATAAAGTGGTCTTTCTGGAGTGAGTAATTTTCGATAATCTTCACTGGAAATACCTCCAGTGAACAAGTTAGGATCATAGCCAGGCTGACTGACCATCGCCAGCACACCACCGGTTGCGGGATCGACGGCAACGATTGAGCCACGCGCCCCGACTTCTTTCATCAGCTGAGTGGCTTTTCGCTGCAAACCCAGATCGAGATAGAGATGAATATCCATTCCAGCGACCGGCTCATCTCGTTCCAGAACACGGATAATACGCCCGCGCACATCAGTTTCTACTCGCTGGCTGCCCACTTCGCCATGCAAAATGCTTTCGTAATAACGCTCAAGACCCAGCTTGCCGATTTTTGAAGTGGCGGCATAACGCAGACGCGTCTCCTCATCCATGGCTTCAAGCTCTTCAACATTGATGGCGCCCATACGACCCAGAACATGCACCAGCTCATCCTTGTATGGGTAATAGCGCTCCAGACGAGCTTCCAGACTGGCACCGGGATACATGTGCTGAACCACGGAAAATTTAGCAACTTCTTCTTCGGTTAAGTTTGATTTAAGGACGTAGGAATTGAACTTGGGGCGGAATTTAATCTGCTCTAAAAACTTAAGAACCTGCTCATCGCTGATGCTCAGCACCTTTCTCAGCTCTTGTACCAGCTTCGGCAGATCCCGAGTTTGTTCAGGCGTGATTTCCAGAGTAAAAATCGAACGGTTCTGCGCCAGTAATTTACCATCACGATCATAGATAAGGCCACGAACCGGAGCTACCGACTGAATACTGATACGGTTATTTTCAGATTGAGTCTGGTACTTTTCATAGTCCAGAACCTGCAGCTTGAACTGACGGCTAATCAATACCAGCATCAGGATAAAGACGATCAACAATGCCACAATGCAACGCGCGAAAAACATCGAAGTTTCGCGACCAACATCTTTTATGGCTTGCCGTTTATACATACCCTATGGACTGAACCCATTGATAAAAATTCATAATCCCTGCTATTTATAATTTGACTGAGCAATCCATTCAATCAGTATTGAATCAAACAACCTAGATACTAGTGAAGACTCATTCCCTGTGAGACTCATTCCCTGTGATAGGGATGATTCACGGTCACCGACCAGGCGCGATAGAGTGACTCAGCGACAACGATCCTGACCAATGGATGCGGGAAAGTCAAAGCTGATAAAGACCACTTTTGATTGGCGCGCGCCAGACATTCTTCGGACAGGCCTTCCGGCCCACCCACCAATAAAACCAGATTGGGATAATGCTGCTGCCAGTGCTCAATTTGCTGAGCCAGCTGTGCGGTGGAAAAGCTTTTACCTTTAACATCCAGTGCTACCACCCAGTCACTGGACTGAATCTGCGATAGCAATGCCTTGCCTTCCTTTTCGGTGATGCGGCCGATATCGGCATTTTTGCCACGCTTTTCAGCCGCAACCTCGACCAGCTCCAGTTTAAAATCATTTGGGAATCGTTTGGCGTATTCTTGGAAGCCCTGCTCTACCCAGGCCGGCATTTTCTGGCCAACCGTTAATAAACGAACCTGCATGGTTTGGTTAGCTGGTGGCCGTCGTGCGGGCTTCTTTCCAGTTAGGATCCCACAGCTTTTCCAGCTGATAAAAGTCACGCGTTTGCGGCATCATGATATGCGCCACAACATCGCCTAAATCGACCAACACCCACTCAGCCACATCATCACCTTCAACACCTAAGGGTTGAACGCCTTCATCTTTAACGCTGGAAACGAGATTGTGGGCGACGGATTTGACGTGGCGGCTGGATGTGCCGCTGGCAATGATCATGTAGTCGGTCACCGAACTGAGACCTTTTACATTGAGAACTTTAATATCTTTGGCTTTGCTGTCTTCTAACTGGTTAACAACCAGATCTTTCAATTGCTCCGCTTGCATTAATTACCTTTGGGTGAATGTGCTTGATAGCCATAGAGGCCATGCCGTTGAATAAAGTCTAGTATAACATCAGGCAACAGAAAACGTGGTGAAAATCCGCTTTTTATTTGTTCTCTGATATAGGTTGAAGAAATGTCCAGCTGGGGCATTTCGCAAAAACCAATTTTGCCGAGAGCAAAATGTGCCAACTCTTCTGGTTTACTGACTCTGTGCTGCTGATAAAGTTCGGCCACTGGCCCCTGTTGCGGTAGCTCGCTACTGGGTCGCCCCACCACCAGAATATTGCATAAATCCAATAGTTCCTGCCACTGATACCAGCTGTCAAGCTTGGCAAAGGCATCGGTCCCCATCAGAAAAATCAATGGGTTATCACCAATTTCCAGCCGAATATTACGCAAAGTAACCACACTATAGCTTGGCTCATCTCGCTCCAGCTCTCGAGTATCAAGCGTCAGTTGCGGAGTCGTTTCCAGCACCAGATTGAGCATATCAATGCGCTGTTCGGTTGTCGCGCCGGGAGTTGGCCGATGAGGTGGATAGGCAGCTGGCATCAACGAGACCTGTGCTTCCGGAAACCGGTTAAGCATTTCCTGAGCCATGCGTAAATGGCCAAGATGAACCGGATCAAAAGTACCACCAAGAATGATATGAACCATACCGCAGCTTGTGCTCATAACTAGTTCATTCCTAAAGATTTTTTCAGATTGGACAAGCCTTTTTCAGCCGATACCTGCGAGGCGGCAGTCTTAGGCTGTACCCGCTTACCGCTACCTCTTAGCGGATTGCAATTGGTCATCAGACAGACCACATGAGCCAGTTCCTGCCAGACATCGGCATCGGCCTGCCCTTTGGCCGATTTATCGAGATAGGTCAGACGCTGTACCAATGCATACCATTTCTTGACGCTGCCTTTACTCATGGCGACTTGCAGTATTTTCTGCCGCTTGGGCCAGACTCGCTGGCTCTGCATGATATTGGCCAGGGTTTCACCCTGTGCCACCTGCTCGGCCCAGTCGGCCAAAAGCTGACACTCTCGCAACAGTTGATTAATCGGCACCAGCGGATACACACCTTCGGCCTGCAAGGTCGCCAACATGCGTAGCGCCCGATCGGTTTGACCGCTAAGACTGGCATCCGATAGTTCATAGACAGAATAGCGCGCGTTGTCGCCAACGTACTCTTTGATGTTGTCAGAACTGACTGGTTGGCCATCGGACAACAAGGACAACATCTGCAAATCCTGCTGCGCTGCCAACAAATTCCCTTCGCAGCGCTCAATAAGAGTCGCCAATGCATCAGGCTCTAAAGCAACACCAAGCTGGCGTGCGCGAGTCGATAACCAGCTACCCAGCCGCTCAGCTGGCACCGGCCAGGCTTCCACCACCAAGCCTTTCTGCTCAACAGTTTTATACCAGGCCAGACGTTTTTCAGAGGACAGTTTTGGCGCAGTGATCAGCAGTACATCCTGCGGCTCACTGTTAATGAAAGACTGGATAAATTCGCCATGCGCTTTTTTGATACTTTTATCAAAGCGCCACTCAAGCAAGCGACTCTCGGCGAATAAAGACATGGTACCCGCCTGATCAGTTAGCGGATTGCCAGTTCCCGCTTCTTCAATAATTTGTCGTTCGAGTAGTCCCTGCTGCTTGCAGTAAGCACGGATAGCGTCAACTGCTTCCATCTTTTGCAAAGGCTCGTCCCCAGCAACCAGATAAACCGGATACAGTGTATTAAGGTTTTTTTCCAGCTGTTCGGGGTAGATTTTCACGCTTAATGACTTCTCCTAGCGACTGACTGTGCCAGCAATTTGCAGTAATAAACGGCCAATAACTTCTTCCTGCATATCGGCAATCAGACGTTGTTGCTCGCGTTCCTGCCCAGATTCAAGGTTACGCTCATAGGCAAATTCGCGGCGACTGGTCATGCGCTGAGTTTCCGGCTGCTGCTCGGATACCATATCAGGCGTCAGCATCTGGTATTCCAGTGTAAAAATCATTTCAAGCTCAGCAGCACGGCCTAAACTATCGCGGGCAACGGTGCGACGCTCAACGCCATAATTGACTATTGCCAGTTGCAACTCTGACAACTCAGGTTCATCCACCAGTTGTGCCCCTTGATAAGCGAGGCGTTGCTTGAGGCGACGTTCAAAGTCGGCGTTCATGTCCTGACTGATTAACCAGACTTTAGTGTTGGATAATTCAGCGCCCTGGCCACGCAACTGGAAACCGCAGGCGCTCAAACCAATGATCACCATTGTCAGTAATAACAAAAGACTCAATTGTTTCATCAGTATCTTCCTTTGGTTTCCTGCTTACGCTTCTATGTTCGAGTTTGTCGCAAATCAATTCGCAACAATATTCACCAGCTTACCCGGAACCACAATCACTTTGCGAACCGTGTTATCGGCAATAAATTTCTGCACATGCTCATCGGCCATCGCCAGCTTTTCAACTTCCTCTTTACTGGCATCAGCAGCAACCGTGATCTTGGCACGAACCTTGCCATTGACCTGCACAATGATCAGCTTTTCATCCTGCACCATGGCAGATTTATCAGCCGTTGGCCATTGTGCATCAACCACATCAACTCGCTCTTCGCCAACCAGTGAACCGAGCGCCTGCCACAAGATGGTACAGATATGAGGAACAATCGGTGTAAGCATCAGAACTGCAGCATCCAATGCTTCCTGCACTACTGCACGATCTTGCTCGCTCGACTCTTCAGCCTTGCTAACATGATTGAGTAATTCCATCACCGCGGCAATCGCCGTATTAAAGGTATAACGACGAGCATAGTCATCAGTGACTTTGGCAATGGTTTCGTGTGTTTTACGACGCAATGCTTTCTGATCATTGTTTAGACTTGCCGCATCAAGTTTTGCAACTGGACCTTTTTGCTGATGGCTTTGCACCAGTTTCCATAAACGGCGCAAGAAGCGCAACGAACCTTCAACTGCAGAATCCTGCCATTCAAGTGCCTGATCCGGTGGTGAAGCAAACATGGTGTACAAGCGCATAGTATCGGCGCCATACTCATCGACCATCGACTGTGGGTCGATACCGTTATTTTTCGACTTGGACATTTTGGTCATGCCGGCATGAATCACCTCACGACCTTCGCTGTCCACAGCCTTAATAATTCGTCCTTTATCATCACGCTCGACCACTTCTACTTCAAGCGGCGATACCCAATGACGAGCACCTTTGTCATCGGTGTAATAGAAAGCATCCGCCAACACCATGCCCTGACACAATAGCTGCTTTGCTGGTTCATCAGAATTCACAAGGCCTGCATCACGCAGTAATTTGTGGAAGAAACGGAAATACATCAGGTGCATGGTGGCGTGTTCGATACCGCCAATATATTGATCCACTGGCAACCAGTAATTGGCCTGCTCAGGATTCAACATCCCATCTTCATAACCGGTACTGGTGTAACGCGCATAGTACCAGCTTGATTCCATGAAAGTATCAAAGGTGTCGGTCTCACGAATACCTTCGACGCCATCAACGATGGCTTTCTTCCACTCTTCGTCAGTATTTAATGGGCTGGTCACGCCATCCATTACCACATCTTCAGGCAAGCGAACCGGTAACTGATCTTCCGGCGCAGGAACCACTGAACCATCCGGCATATTGATCATCGGGATTGGAGCACCCCAATAACGCTGACGGGAAACACCCCAATCGCGCAGACGGTAATTGACGGTCTTCTTGCCTTTACTTTCTGCTTCTAATTTGGCGGTAATAGCAGCAAATGCTTGTTCAAAATCCAGGCCATCAAATTCGCCTGAATTAAACAGAATACCTTTCTCGGTATGAGCCTGTTCGCTAATGTCCAACTCAGAACCATCAGCAGGTTTGACGACAGGGGCAATATCAATGCCGTATTTAGTCGCGAATTCATAATCGCGCTGGTCATGTCCCGGAACCGCCATTACAGCGCCCGTGCCATAATCCATCAATACAAAGTTAGCCACCCACACTGGTACTTTCTTGCCGCTTAGCGGATGCACTGCG
The DNA here is from genome assembly GCA_048268505.1 of Kangiella sp. Classification (GTDB taxonomy): domain Bacteria; phylum Pseudomonadota; class Gammaproteobacteria; order Enterobacterales; family Kangiellaceae; genus Kangiella. Next base: position 78,928 of record JBLWVK010000002.1, read on the forward strand.
TAGATACCCGTTGGCATACCCTTCTTTTCCATGGTCGCCATTTCTGCTTCGGATACCTTGCTGTGTTTGCATTCATCAACGAATGCTGCCAGCTCAGGATTATTTTTTGCAGCTTTAGTCGCTAACGGATGAGCGGCCGCCACTGCCAGGTAGGTCACACCATATAATGTATCCGGGCGCGTGGTGTAAACATGCAGAGGCTCAACGCCATCGCCGTTGCCATTCTCTACTGAGAATTCAACTTCGACACCTTCCGAACGACCAATCCAGTTACGCTGCATGGTCTTAACCATTTCAGGCCAGCCATCCAGCTTATCCAGATCATTCAACAACTCTTCGGCGTAAGCAGTGATCTTAATAAACCACTGCGGAATTTCTTTCTGCTCAACCGGCGTATCACAGCGCCAGCATGCGCCATCGACCACCTGTTCATTAGCAAGAACCGTCTGGTCATTTGGGCACCAGTTGACCGATGAGGTCTTCTTATAAACAAGACCTTTCTCATACAGCTTGGTAAAGAACCATTGCTCCCAGCGATAATACTCAGGCTTACAGGTCGCCAGCTCGCGATCCCAGTCGTAAGCAAAGCCCAGCATTTTCAGCTGACCTTTCATGTATTCGATATTTTCATAAGTCCAGGGCGCAGGCGATGCCTTGTTCTTTACCGCCGCATTCTCCGCAGGCAAACCAAAAGCATCCCAACCAATCGGCTGCAACACATTCTTGCCCTGCATGCGCTGGAAACGCGAAATCACATCACCGATGGTGTAATTACGCACGTGGCCCATGTGCAATCGGCCACTCGGATAGGGAAACATGCTCAGGCAGTAATACTTCTCACGGGAAGCATCTTCCACCGCTTTGAAGGTCTTGTTCTGTTGCCAATTTTGCTGGATTTTGCCTTCAATTTCAGAAGGTTGATAATGTTCTGGTAGAAATTGTTCTGATAGTTGCATTGCTTGCAGATTCTTGAATTAATGACTCGTTACAGGCTCGTCGCTACGGCCCACCGACACAAGCCTCTAAGGATACCTGAGTGACCCAATCGCAACAAGCGCAAATCCCAGCAAAATAAAGGTTTTATGGGGAGTATAGGGGAGTAAAGAAAAAAGAAGCCGATGGGGAGTCGGTTTCTGGTCAGGGAAAATACTAGCTACTCTTATCTTTATACGCTTTATTTCTTAAAGTTTACAAACAACTGAGTTCTCGTATGTCCAAAACTTGGTATTAGGTGTTCCAGTTTTTTCGCTATCCAAGATCTTATTTTTTATCGAGTTTTATTTTACTTTGGTACTGTGAAATTCTACCAAATCCTTAATAGTGTCCTCTGGTATCTTTTCGATTGTTTTATAGCAAAAATCACCCACTTCTTGCCCTTTAACCTCTTTAATGCCTTCTTCTAAATGCAATATCAAACCCAAGTTTTCATTTAAAAATAATACGCCATAGACACTTACTACTCGCTCAGAACAGTTAAGCAGAGCCTTATCAAATCCATCAATAGGAAGTAGCATAATTGATGACGGAATATCATCCATATCGGAGCTATCAAGATACTCAGCTTGCTCTTTATCTAGATATAACTCAAGTGTTGAACTCCAATATTCCTGATAATGAGCATATCCCGCTAAGTGAACCCTTTGCCCTTCATATTTTCGAGGGTCTAGTAGCACATCCTCTAAGTTTGTCAGCTTGTGATAATCGGTTCGTCCCTCTTTGCAGGATACAATAATTAAAAGAGGGAGAATCATAAGAAGTCTGGTAATGTTCAACATGCGATATTACCTTGATTCACTAACGCTTCGCTTGAAGCAACTTAATGAATAGTGCGAATACTAAAATCCATAACAAGACAAAGATAGATACTCTAAGATTGTGTGGCAGGTAATCTCTTAAATAGTCTGTACTTATCATTAAAAAGATCCCGCACAACATAAAAAGTTTAATCGTATCCTTCCTCATGGGCATTTATTATTCCTCACTGGCATATTTCTTCATGTCCTAGCTTTGATTTTTCTGGCTTAGTTCCTTGCTTATAATTTTCTATGGCTTTTCTATAAAAATACTTATCATTAGTTTGACAATAAAAAAACTTATAGTGATGACCGATATTATCAAATGCCTCTTTCACGCCATTATTAGCTGCATAATAAAAGTATTTTATAGCATCATCCTCTTCTGTTAATTGCATTTTTTTTGTATTACTGATTAATATTTCTGCACCATAATTATTACTCATTTCTGGACTGCCATTTTTAGCAGCGGCCTTCATCCAATAGAGCATTGAGTCTCTTTCATTTTTATATCTAAAATACTTTGCCAAATAAATCTGTGCATCAAGGTACTCGGCATGGGCCAATTCAAAAATATAGGATAAGCCTTTTATATTCTTTTCCTTTAGCAGCTCCAATGCCAGCTCGAATTTAGCCTCCATATTCCCATTTCTCGCGGCCAGTTTTAATAATTCTTTTTTGCTGTATTTCAAATCTAATCTTTTATCTTTATATAGATTTAATAATATATTATTGGCTCCTTTGTACCCCGCCTCTGCAGCTGTGAATAGATCTTTCTGAACTTGCTGATCTACTCTCTCACCAGATGTACTCTTCTTAGCTTCTATGAAAGCCAATATATATTTTGCAAACAATTGATTATTTGTATTGTTTGACTTGGAGATGTCTTCTGCAAAGTTTTTGGCTTTATCAAAATCTACTTCAGTAAAACTTCCCAAAAGATAGCTCTCAGATAACTGGATTTTGGCAGAAATGCTCCCTAACTGAGCAGAGCTAGAGAGAAACTTTGCCGCTTTAGCTTCATCATAATATGGACTACCTTTTTGAGAATAAACTTTCCCAAGATAATTAAGTGCATATTTATTATTTGAACAAGCCTCTAACTCAGAAAGGTCTTCTATAGTAAGTTCATGGATAAAAGTAGCTTCAAATCTTTCTATTACTGGATTACAGTCTTTAGCATACAAGTTTGGAGCACTTACAAGCACTGTCAAAGCTATAAAAAGTCTAATTATCAAAGCCACTTTCAATTCCTTCTAAATTAATATTCGTAGTAAAACAGTTATTATATACCTTAAGGGATCGTAACATCGCACCCTACGCTAGTGCATTTGTATTATTTCTTTCTAAGCAAAAAGCCTATTCCCAGTAACCCAATTACCAACACCAACAAGCTCCAATACCCATACTCTCTAAACCATGTGTTTCGGTTTTCAAGCAGGAAGGCACCGGCAAGTTCATTGCTTTGGAAGCGGTCTATTTGGTTGATGAACCGACCTTTATCGTCGATGATTGCGGTGATGCCGTTGTTGGTGCCGCGAATGACTGGCAGGCCGGTTTCGATGGCGCGCATTTTTGCGATCTGGAAGTGCTGGATAGGCCCCCAGGATTCACCAAACCAGGTGTCATTACTGATGGTGACGATGGCTTTGAATTGATCTTTATCGGTGCTGGTGGCTAGTTGCTGCATCAATCCCGAGAAGGCAATTTCATAACAAATCGCTGGAATGTAATCGGCTTTTGCCGTTTTTAGAGCCGTCTGTTGACTACTGCCTGGAGTGAAACTGGACATTGGCAGATCAAAGAAGTCGATCATGCCACGAATCCACGAACCTAATGGAACATATTCACCAAAGGGAACCAGTTGTTGCTTCTGATAGTCACCTTGCTCACTGCCGAGCATTTTGATTCCCGCATAATATTCATCGCGGGTTTCTAGCATCGGAATACCGGTTATAAATTGGCTGCCGCTGCTTTTTGCCAGCTCATCCAACTCATACAAAATACCAGGAACCTGCGTATCAAAAGCAGGAATCGCTGCTTCTGGCCATACAATGAGATCCGCGCCCCAATAGTGTTCGGTCTGGTCAAATAGCCCTTTGACGATGGGCGTGAAGTAGTTTCGATCCCACTTTATGTGCTGATCGATATTCGGTTGGATTAAGGCGATGGTCAGTGTTTTTTGTTGAGCAGTTTCTTTCTTAACTTCATATAGACTGGCGCTGGTTCCTATCATCATAAGAATTACTAGAGCCATTAATGACCTGGTTCGTTGCTTTTTATTAGTGTGCGTCAATGTAACGGCTACCAGACATGAAATGACCACTAATAATAACGTAACCCCATGCACACCCAGGAAACTGGCTACTCCCAACAATGGACCTGAGGTCTGAGTGTAACCTAGATATAACCATGGGAAACTGACAAACCCTGAACCGCGAGCGATATCAAGAATAAGCCATGCAGTGGCGAAAAAAATGATTTGAGAAATTAGATTGAAGCGGTTGATAAAGCGGGCGTTGAGCCAGCCGAGTAATACAAAAAATAACGACAGAATGGCGATGAATATTATAGTTAGTAAGACTGCTAATGGAGGTGCTGCATTACCGAAGGTATTGATCGACACATAGACCCAGGACACGCCAACACCAAAGTAACCCATGCCATAACTGAATCCCAGTGCCATCGAATATTTTCGGCTTTGTCCGTTAAGCAACCACCAGATTGCCGAAACCGAAAAGATTGATACTGGCCACCATTCCAGTGGTGCAAAACCCAGAGGATAAAGTGCTCCTGCGATCAGTGCCAGCGTTAGCCCCAGCCAGCCGGTTGGACTTTTAGCCATTGTTATCATTGTATGTCTCTTAGTTGTTATGGTGCTTGTTGGGCCACATTATAGCCACAAATAAAGAGCCCCTGAATGTCAGGGGCTTTTTTTATGCTTCAACCGGTGCTTCTACCAGAGGCTTGACCCTCAGCAGATGCACTCGCCGCTGATCGGCGTTGAGCACGGTAAACTCAAAGTTGCCCATGGCGATGGTTTCATCTCGCTCTGGCATGTGGCCGAATTTATTAACCAACAAACCGCCAATGGTATCGAATTCCTGATCCGGAAAATCGGCTCCCAGGCGTTCATTAAAGTCGCTGATTTCGGTCTGCGCCTTAACGGTATATTCACCATTGGTGTGGTGCTTGATGTTGGTTTCTTCTTCATCTACATCAAACTCATCTTCGATGTCGCCCACGATCTGTTCCAGCACGTCTTCAATCGTGACCAGTCCGGAAACGCAACCGTATTCGTCGACCACGATGGCCATGTGGTTTCGCTTGGAACGGAATTCGGTTAACAGCACATCCAAGCGTTTACTTTCAGGAATGATATAAGCAGGACGTAAGATGTCCTTAATATCAAAAGCTGCGCGTTCGCCATTATCAGCAAAAGCGTAACTCAAGAGCTCTTTCGCTAGCATGATGCCTTCAATATCATCACGATTTTCACCGACCACAGGATAGCGAGAATGGCGCGAGTCCTTAACGATTGGAATTATTTCATCCAGACTCATGTCTTCTTGAATGACGGCCATTTGTGAACGTGGAATCATAATGTCGCGCACTTGCATCTCTGCAACCTGCAACACCCCTTCCATCATGGATAAAGAATCGGGTTTGATCAGCTTATCGTCTTTCGCAGTTCTTAACAGATCCACCAACTGCTGACGATCTTGTGGTTCAGATGTGAAAATATCGGTTAATCGTTGAAGTAAGCTTCTCGACGGAGGTTTGTCGTCGCTCATAGCGTTTTATCTTGTCCTCATGTTGCCCAAAAATAATACGTGCCAGCGGAATTGCTAGTCACGCACCTGATAGGGATCATCAATCCCCAATTGCGCCAAAATGTCGACTTCCAGAGCCTCCATTTCCTGCGCCTCAAACTCTTTTATATGATCGTAACCTAGCAAATGCAAGCCCCCGTGAACCACCATATGTGCCCAGTGTGAACCGAGTGTTTTTTTCTGCTGGGCAGCTTCATCTGCTACCACCTCTGCACAAACGACCAAATCGCCCAAAATGGAAAGCTCCAGTCCTTCAATACCCTCGGGCATTTCGAAGGGAAAAGACAACACATTGGTTGATTTGTTCTTACCGCGGTAGTCATTATTCAGCGCCTGACTTTCTTCGGGTTCGACGATTCGTACCGTGATTTCAAAGGGTTGCGCCAAGTTTTTTGTACGGCCATATTGCTCGGATTCTATAGCAAAAGCGGTAGCCAGCCATTGCTTAAAATCTTCTTCATTGGGAAGATTAGCGGCATCGCAGGCGACCTGTAGATCCAGGTTAAATAAAGACGTATCCATTTTAATTCTTAATCTTTACCGTCTGATGACTGTTGCCTATCCGCCTGCTTCTGTTCGGCTTTGGCGCGTCTGGCTTCTTCGCTGACATCGAAACTTTCATAGGCCTGCACTATACGTTGCACTACCGGATGGCGCACCACGTCTTTCGACTGGAAGAAGGTAAAGCTGATACCATCCACTTTTTGCAGAATATCAATGACGTGACGTAACCCTGAGCGCTGTCCACGGGGCAAGTCCACCTGAGTGATATCGCCGGTAATCACCGCTTTGGAATTAAAACCGATACGGGTCAGGAACATTTTCATCTGTTCCGGCGTGGTGTTCTGACTTTCGTCGAGAATGATAAAGGCATCATTCAGCGTACGACCACGCATATAGGCCAGTGGCGCCACTTCAATCACACTGCGCTCCATCAGTTTGGCCACTTTTTCAAAACCAAACATTTCATACAGCGCGTCGTAGAGTGGACGCAAATAAGGATCGACTTTTTGCGCCAGATCACCGGGCAGGAAGCCCAGTCGCTCACCGGCTTCTACCGCTGGGCGAGTCAACAGAATTCGACGAACCTGCTGTTTTTCCCAGGCATCCACAGCGCTGGCAACTGCCAGATAGGTTTTACCGGTACCGGCAGGGCCAATACCAAAACTGATGTCATGATGTTTGATGGCCTGAATATACTGCTTCTGATTCGGGCTACGCGGCTTAATCAACCCACGCTTGGTCATCAACTTAACGTCTTCGCCCTGTATTTTGTTGCCTTCCAGTGACTCTATATCAGCGGAAGCTTCCTGAATGGCCAAGTGTACGTCAGCACTATCAACACTGCGTTTTTTCTCGGTGTCTTTATAAACTGACTCGATTACCTGACGCGCGGCCACGACATGTACGCCTTCACCAATCACATTAACCTGATTGCCGCGGATATTCACTTCAACGCCAAGGCGTCGTTCAATGTGTTTCAGATGTTCATCCAGGTAACCGCACAAGGCTGACAAGCGATTGTTGTCAGCGGGCAGTAATTCAAAAGTTTGGTTGGTAAGCTGTGACAAGTACTATCCTTTGATTTGAAAAGCGTGGGGGTTGCTGTTTTTTTGATGCAAAGAGGGCCGATTAATGAATCAGCCCGTCAGCAACAAAATCACCACGCAATGAATTAGGGAATGCATCAGTGATGGTCACTTCAGCAAATTTACCGATAAGGCTATGCGGACCAACAAAGTTAACGATACGATTGTTTTCGGTGCGACCACGCAGCTCCATCGGATCTTTCTTAGATGGGCCTTCAACCAGCACTTTCTGAGTTGTGCCAATCATATTGCGACTGATTGAAAAAGCCTGCTGATTGATGCGCTGTTGCAGAATCGACAAGCGCTGTTTCTTCACATCCATCGGTGTGTCATCGACGATATCCGCCGCAGGCGTACCAGGACGCGCGCTGTAGATAAAGCTAAATGAATGATCATAACCAATGTCAGCAATCAGGTTCATGGTATCTTCAAAATCCTGATCCGATTCACCCGGGAAGCCAATAATAAAGTCTGATGACATTGAAATGTCAGGACGAATTTGGCGCAGTTTGCGAATTTTTGATTTGTACTCAAGTGCTGTATGACCTCGCTTCATCATCGCCAATACGCGATCCGAACCGCTTTGCACTGGTAAATGCAAATGGCTGACCAGTTCTGGCACTTCCGCATATACCTGAATCAGGCGCTCAGAAAATTCGACCGGATGCGAGGTGGTATATCGGATGCGGTCAATACCATCAATTGCCGCCACATAAGTAATCAATTCGGCCAAATCTGCAGTATGGCCTTCATGAGTCACACCGCGATAGGCGTTTACATTCTGGCCCAATAAGTTAATTTCACGAACGCCCTGCTCGGCCAGTTGCGCACACTCTGCCAACACATCATCAAACGGGCGACTGACTTCTTCGCCACGGGTGTATGGCACCACGCAGAATGAGCAGTATTTTGAACAACCTTCCATTACCGATACAAAAGCAGTTGGGCCTTCGGCGCGCGGTTCAGGCAGGCGGTCAAATTTTTCAATTTCTGGGAAACTGACATCAACCACGGCCTTTTTCTGGCCGCTGGCTTCTTTAATCATTTCAGGTAAGCGGTGTAATGTTTGTGGGCCAAAAATCACATCCACATAAGGCGCGCGCTGACGAATCGCTTCGCCTTCCTGAGAGGCCACACAGCCACCGACACCGATGATTAGATCAGGGTTGTTATCTTTCAGATTTTTCCATTGGCCCAGCTGAGAAAAGACTTTCTCCTGCGCTTTTTCGCGGATTGAGCAGGTGTTAAGCAACACCACATCAGCTTCTTCAGCCGAGGTTGCCGCTTCTAAACCATGAGTTTTATTCAGCAGATCCGACATACGCGACGAATCGTACTCGTTCATCTGACAACCCCAGGTTTTGATAAATAACTTTTTGCTCATGCTTTCATTCACCGCTGTTTGGCACTTTGGCCGTAAAATCAATAAGATAAAACCAGGCTGGTAAGCTCTTGTGTCTACCAGCCTGCATAAAATGGGCGCGAATTATACCATTAGCAAAAGGGCATTAGCCAGTGGCGACTGGCTATTTTTTAGGCAGTCTGAAAACCCTTTGCCGGCCCTGAAAAGTGTCGCTCTATTAAGGCTGCGACAATGTATACGCCGAAGCCGGTTAATAGTGAGATAAAGAATGGAGTCGCCCAGCCGAATACGAATTCTCCCAGAATCCACACCGTCGCTGCGCTGACCAGGGTCAAGCCGGCAGTGATTTCACCACCGAAGCGTGTGAACAGACCAAAAGTACCGACCACAAAGACACCAGCGCTACCAAATGCCGAAGCTGTCACCACCAGGTCATATACCCCTTTGGCGTGTAGCGCAATGTAATACGCCAGACTGCCAAGTACCACAATGCCAATCCGGGCAAATAGCACTTTCTGGCGCTCGCTGACCTCATGGTTGCGCTTGCTTAATGGCACCACGATGTTGTGCGAAATCAATGAGCTGGAAGCCAATAAGGCACTATCCACCGTTGATAGAATCGCAGATACCAGTGCGCCAGCAAAAATAATGTAGAGCACAGTCGGCAAATAGGTTTTTGCCAGTTCTGGTAATAGCTGCTCAGAGTCGGCGAGGTTTGGCATCAGATTTAAACCAACCAGACCCAGATAAACTGGAATCAAACCCACCAGCAAATATAGGGTTCCGCCCTTCAGCGTCGAACTACGCGCTTCTTCGGCACTGCGACAGGCCAGCACTCGTGTAATCAGCTCCTGGGTTAGCACGGAACCAAAAATCGGAATCGACCAGGCTTCGAATTTTTGCAGTAGCGTAGAATCTTCGGACACAAAGCTAAAACGAGCAGCATCAACAGTGCTGAGGCTGGCGTTCGGATCGCCACTGGCAAACACAAAAACGCCCAATAGCACCAGACCAAGAATCAGAAAGCCCGCCTGAATCACGTCTGTGACCGCAACTGCCAGCAGACCGCCGAGCATGGTGTAAATGATAACCACCGATGCTGCGATAGTAATGGCGTATTCGACCTGCAAACCAGAAAGCGACGACAGGATCTGCCCAAAGGCGCGAATCTGCGCTGCAGCCCACAACATTGAGGCTGGCACTAAAATAATCACCACCAGCTTCTCAATACGCACCGAATAGCGTTGCTTGAAGAGGTCAGCGAAAGTAATGAATTTGCGTTTCCATAAGGGTCTGGCGAAAACAAAACCCATAAACAGCAAACACAGCGAGAAGCCAAAGGGGTCAGCGGTACCGCCCGACAGGCCATTCTCATAAATCGAGGAGGCCGCTCCGATACAGGTTTCAGCGCCAAACCAGGTCGCGAAAATAGTAAATACCGCCAGGCTGGGATTTAAACGCCGGCCTGCCAATAGAAAATCGGTTTCATTCTTCGGTTTGCGCGACGCCCACAGCCCCACCGCGAACTGGATAAGAACAAAGAAAATAACCCCTAGAACCACTATATTCATCGTCTGTTTGGTCCACCTTTATCAGAGTTATCCTAACTGTTTAAAAGTTAGGCATCAAAGTGCGCAAAATTAATCCTTTTTTGCTGAAAACTCCAGATTTTTTTCACATCCTGTTTGCTAGAGTCTTTCGCTTACCCTACCATTGTGACACTTTGGTATTAAAACTCGATACTCTACAGAATAGGAGAAACCTTATGTCTAAGGCTTTTTTAACTAAAGCAGTGATTACTTTGGGAGCTATTTTTGCCTTACAGAGCTCTCCATCCATAGCATCTGAAGGTCAGGAATGGGTTGTTGATAATGAAACCTCACACCTTCACTTTGTGTCTGTCAAAAATAACGCCATCGGTGAAGTCAGTACTTTTGAAACCCTAAAAGGCCACCTTAGCGGGAATGGCCAATTTGCGTTAGAAATTCTGCTTGATAGCGTCAACACCGGCATTGAAATTCGTGATCAGCGCATGAAAGAACATTTGTTCGACAGCAAAACCAACGTCGCCTTTATCGTTAATGGCAGCTTTGATTTAGCCAAGCTTGAAGACCAAAAAGCGGGAAATAGCTCACAGCATACCCTTGAAGCCACGATTCAACTCGGTAGCCAAACTTTAGATATTGAAGCACCGGTTACCATTCAGACCTTGGCAGATGAGCAGTTACGAGTCACCTCAGTTAAGCCTGTCGTAATTGCTACCAGTAGTCTTAAGCTAGACGGTGGTGTTGATAAATTGAAATCTCTGGCAGGCTTGCGCAGCATCGACCGCGTTGTCCCGGTGACTTTTGATTTGTATTTAAAACCGAAGAGTGAGTAGGTTCTGTCATATCACTTGCTAGCAAGTATCATTGTAATTATGTCATTCACCACGGGCACTTCCTGCGGTCGCCCGCGAAAGCGGGTGACTGCAAGGAATGCCCTCGGGTAAATCCATACTCTCATTAATTCCATTCCTTGACTTACTATTTCGCCACTCGGCGAGCCCCTAAGCAATAATCTATTGTATAGTTGTTCTGCACAAAAAAATGCTAGTCATACATTTTTGTCATCCTGACGAAAGTCAGGATCTGCTCTAATTAAACAATAATCCCAACTTAGCTTTTTAAAAGCAGATTCTGAATCAAGTTCAGAATGACAAGTTAATGGTAGGTGCAGTCCAATTTTAGTGTGAGCGTACTCCAGTCCAAGACTTTAACAATATACTTTCACCCCTGCCTTTTTTCTGCCAGATTTATCCATAACCGGCCTTTTTCAACTTCTATTCTCTCCACACTGTTGCGCTTTAATTACACCATCGAAAGACAAAACTTAAATGAATTTTAATTTGATGGAGAAGCAAGATGAAAACTATTTCCCTAAAACGTATTTTGGTCGCAACACTTATTGTTTCTGTTTTTTCTGCAGCTGCTGCGGTGGAGGCTGGCGAAACAGAACAGGCACCTGCCGGTGTTGTTAATTACACCATGAACGATGAGTCTTTTTACCTTGTGGCAGACTCTTCTGAACAGCAAGTTACTACTGATGGCGATCTGACGCAGATTACGCTTACTGAAACATTCAGCAATCCTACTGAGCAGATGATCATTGCTGAATACCAGCCTGCGTTACCAAACCCTGCCGCTTTGGTAAATTACGAGGTTTCGGTTGATTCTGACCTGGGTTGTGAACCATTGACTGCCGACAATCTGGTGATTATTCCTGGTCAATCAGTAACTGTTACCGTGACCTATAACCTGATTGAAACTCAGCTGGTCAGTTTTCACAGCACACTGCCAACGCTATATGCCGAAGAGGTCGTAGCACCTCAAGTTGCATCTACTCATTAAACTAATACCTTAATAGTCATAAGCCTAACCCCCAACCACAAAAGGACAAGAACATGGGCCTGGAAGCCCTTTCCCACAGCTAGATACGACTCCTACTCTCTCCTCCGAAGCTGTGCTTAGCGCCGAAAGGCGCTTTTTTTTATTCTCAACAAAACAAATAAAACTAATGCATATTTGGGAATGTTAGTCGATTGTATCGCATGTTAAACCTACCTATCGTCACATCAAGTATCAACAACTCATCACAAGAATACATAAGTCTACATTGTACGTCAGTTTTGCAATTGTTAGGTAGTTAGGCGCTTGCTAGTTTATCGTTTGCTGCTGAAAAATATTCACACACTAAGGGGAATACCAAATCTTATTACAACAAAGATTAACAGCGGCATTCATAATTTTTTCTTATTTCATATAGTTATATTGAAGGAGATTCAATGAATACAATTCACAAGTTTACGCTGAGTGCTTTGTCACTTTGCGTACTGGCTTCTGTTGGCCAGGCCGCTGAAAGACAATCGCTACGCGACAACTCTGGCATCCAGAATGCTATCGCCCAACAGCAAAGCATTCCAGCCAGTTTAGCGGCCAATGCCTCACAGCTAGTTGGCCTTTCTGCCCAGGAAAGTCTTAAACCTCGTAAGATTTATCAGAACAGTAATGGCACGGTTACCACTCGTTACCAGCAATACTTTAAGGGTATTCCTGTGATTGGTGACGACATCATTATCACCAGTAACACAGGCGGAATTTCCAGTTTTGCTCATGGTGCCGTGTTGCAGGGTATTGGGCTGGACATCAACGACGTTACTCCTAAGATTTCTGGTAAGCGGGCCCTGTCTATTGCTAAAGGGCACCAACAGATGTCATTAGCAAGCAGTCAGTCTCCAGTTTATGAAAACGAGTCGTCTGAACTGGCTATCTGGCAGGATCCCGACGGTATTGCTCGCCTGATTTACTCGGTAACCTTTGTCTCACACGCTGATAAGCCTTCGCGTCCACAAATGTTCATCGACGCCAAGACTGGCCAAGTCATCCACTCTTACGACAATTTACAGACTGCCAATGGTACCGGCCCTGGCGGTAACCAGAAAACAGGCCGCTACGACTACGGTGTTGATTTTGGTTATCTGGATGTGGCTCAGTCAGGCAGCACCTGTAGCATGACCAGCAGCAATGTCGACACCATTAACATGAACAACTCTACCTCCGGCGGCAGCATTCACAGTTTTACCTGCCCCGAGAATACGGTCAAGCAAATCAATGGCGCCTATTCACCACTCAATGATGGACACTACTTTGGTAACGTAGTTTTCAATATGTTTAGTGATTGGTTTAATGCAGCCCCATTAACGCAGAAACTTCGCGTCCGCGTTCACTACGGCAACAACTACGAGAATGCCTTCTGGGATGGTCAGCAAATGACCTTCGGTGATGGCGCTTCAACCTTCTACCCTTTGGTCTCTCTCGACGTCATGGCGCACGAAGTCAGTCACGGTTTCACGCAACAAAACTCCAATCTGGTCTACAGCGGTAAATCCGGTGGCCTCAACGAGTCTTACTCGGATATGTCAGGTGAAGCGGCTGAGTTCTATATGAATGGCTCTAACGATTTTTTAGTCGGTGAACAGATTTTCAAAGGCAATGGCGCACTTCGCTACATGAATAACCCGCCGCAGGATAATCGTTCGATTGATCATCAATCAGACTTTACTTCAGGCATGGACGTTCACCATAGCTCAGGCGTTTACAACAAAGCCTTCTACTTACTGGCCACTACGGCTGGCTGGGACACCAGGAAAGCTTTCGAAGTATACACTCAGGCAAACCGTAACTATTGGACATCAAACACTAACTGGGATGATGCCGGTGACGGTGTTTTAGATTCGGCCTGTGATCTGGGCTATGACGTTAATGATGTACAGGCTACTCTGCAAGCAGTAGGCGTGAATAGTAATGTCAGCCCGGGCCGTGATTGTGGTCAGGATCCAACTGACCCACCAGGCGATAATGTGCTGGAAAATGGCGTTCCAGAAACCGGCCTTTCAGCTTCTACTGGTAACGACATTGTTTACACCATGGACGTTCCTGGCGACGCGACTGACATCAGCTTCTCGATCAGTGGTGGCTCAGGTGATGCCGATCTTTATGTAAAAAAAGGTAGCGTGCCAACTGACTCCAGCTATGACTGTCGTCCATACCGTAACGGTAACAGCGAAACCTGTTCCGGCACCGGCGGTGGTAAGTACTATGTGCGCGTTAAAGCTTACTCAAGCTTCTCTAACGTCACATTAGTGGGTAGCTATCAAAGTGGTGGTGATACTGGCCCTCAACCAATTGATCGCACTATCAGCAATATTTCTGTAGCGCAAAACAGCTGGGCGAACTATACCCAGGAACTGGGTGAAGGTTACGCGACTCTTACTGTAACTATTACCGGTGGTTCAGGTGATGCAGACTTGTATGTCCGTCGCGGTTCAGCACCGACAACCTCAAGCTACGATTGCCGCCCTTATAAATGGGGCAACGAAGAAGTTTGTACCTTCAATGCGCCTCAATCCGGTACATGGCATATCGGCATTCGCGGTTACAACGCTTCGTCGGGAGTGACTCTTCGAATTGAAGCAACGCCTCAGTAAGCTGATATTTCAAGCAACAAAAAAGGGAGCCGAGGCTCCCTTTTTCTCATCAGTTAAACTGATTTCTGACAAAAATTACTCAGCGTTAGCTGGAGCTTCTTCTTGTGCAGGTGGGTCAATCATCGCTTTCATACTTAAGCGAATACGGTTTTGACGATCCACTTCCAGTACTTTAACTTTTACGATGTCGCCTTCTTTCAAGTAGTCGGTTACTTTATTCACTCGCTCATGAGCGATTTGTGAAATATGAACCAGACCATCGCGTCCAGGAGTGATTTCAACAAAAGCACCGAAGTCCGCCAGACGAACCACTTTACCTTCAAACTCCATGCCCGCTTCAATTGGCATAGTCATCAACTTGATACGACGTACTGCTTCAGCAGCACCCTCGGCATCAGATGAAGCAACTTTTACCGTACCGTCATCTTCGATTTCGATAGTAGCGCCAGTTTCTTCAGTTAGAGCACGGATGGTTGAACCACCTTTACCAATCACTTCTGAAATCTTGTCTACTGGAATCTTGATGGCAGTAATACGTGGTGCATATTGAGAAATATCATCACGTGGCTTGTCGATTGCCTGATTCATCACGCTCAGGATATGTAAGCGGCCGCCTTTTGCTTGATGCAGGGCTTGCTCCATAATTTCCTGAGTAATACCTTCGATTTTAATATCCATTTGTAGGGCAGTGATACCGTCTTGCGTACCAGCCACTTTAAAGTCCATATCGCCCAAGTGATCTTCATCACCCAGGATGTCTGAAAGTACTACAAACTTATCCGCTTCTTTAACCAGACCCATGGCAATACCGGCAACTGGCGCTTTCATCGGTACACCAGCATCCATCAATGCCAATGAAGTACCGCAAACAGAAGCCATTGAGCTTGAGCCGTTTGATTCAGTAATTTCTGAAACCACACGGATGGTGTATGGGAATTCACCAATACCAGGAACCATGGCTGCAACACCGCGTTTCGCTAGACGGCCGTGACCGATTTCGCGACGCTTTGGTGAACCCATGAAACCAGTCTCACCCACACAGTATGGAGGGAAGTTGTAGTGCAACATGAAATGATCTTTCGACTCACCCATGATGCTGTCTTTAATCTGCGCATCACGCTCAGTACCCAGGGTTGCGAAAACCATGGCCTGAGTTTCGCCACGGGTAAAGATTGCTGAACCGTGGGTGCGTGGGAAAACGCCAGTGCGAATATCCAAGGCACGAACCATGTCTGGGTCACGGCCATCGATACGAGGCTTGCCAGAAATAATGCGCGTACGAACCACTTCTTTTTCAATCGCATGGAAGACGTCTTTAACTTCATCGGCAGAAGGCTGGCCTTCTTCATCGCCAGCCAAAGCTTCTACTGCTGCTTCGGTTAATTCACCAATTTTGGCATAACGCTCAGCTTTATCAGCGATTTGGTAGGCTTCTTCAATCGCTGCGAAAGAGTGATTTTTCACTGCATCGTGAAGTGATACGTTTTTCTCAGGAGCAGTCCAGTCCCACTTAGGTTTAGCAGCTTCTGCAGCAAATTCTTTAATCGCTTTAATGGCAACTTGAGATTCCTGGTGTCCGTACATTACAGCACCAAGCATGACGTTTTCTGGCAATTCATTTGCTTCAGACTCAACCATTAGAACAGCACTTTCTGTGCCGGCTACCATTAAGTCAAGCTTCGATTCTTTTAATTGAGTTACTGATGGATTTAATACGTAGTTGCCATCAATGTAACCAACCTGAGCTGCACCGACAGGGCCGTTAAACGGAATGCCTGAGATTTCCAACGCTGCTGAAGCGCCTAACATGGCAACAACTTCAGTTGGAACGTCCTGGTTGATTGACACAATAGTGATAACGACCTGAACTTCGTTCATGAAGCCGTCCGGGAAAAGAGGACGTAAAGGACGGTCGATCAAACGTGCAATTAAAGTCTCTTCGTCAGAAGGACGCGCTTCACGCTTTAAGAAGCCGCCGGGAATTTTACCCGCAGCATAGGTTTTTTCAGTGTAGTTTACTGTTAATGGGAAAAAATCCTGTCCTTCACGGACTTCTTTCTTACCAGTTACAGCAACAAACGCTGTTGTACCTTCACAGTCAATAATAACTGCACCGGTCGCTTGACGAGCCACACGACCCGTTTCCATCGTGACCGTACGGCCACCGTATTCAAAAGATTTTTTTGTATATTCCACAGTATTTTCCTATTTAAGTTTCAACACTTTCAGAACCCACATCGTCTGAAAGCAAAAAGGGGCCCTAAAGGCCCCTTTATTCTTTTTAGCGACGCAGACCTAATTTCTTAATGAGGTCAGAGTAGCGGTCTTGATCTTTACGTTTCAAATAATCAAGTAACTTACGACGCTGGCTAACCATACGCAACAAGCCACGACGTGAGTGGTGGTCATGCTTATGCACTTTAAAGTGATCCTGCAAATGGTTAATTTGCGCAGTCAATAACGCTACTTGAACTTCAGGAGAACCAGTATCGCCTTCACCGCGCGCGTGTTCTTTAACAATCTCAGCTTTCGCTTCTGGACTTAGTGACATATTTTTTACTCCAAATTTCAGGGACTTGCCCAAGGTTTTAAACAAGACCGGCCAATCACTAATTCAGCCAGTCAAATGAATGCGGGATTTTACCTTAGTCACTTGCCTTTCAGCAAGCGGTAATAAGCCATAAAGGGCCAAATAGCCCGATATTGTTGAGTTTTTTACTGATTTACCGCGTCTTGGAGCGGCATATCCATACTTGATTCGATAAAGCATTGACGCAGGAACTGTTCAAAGCAGGACTCTGTTTCAGAAAGCTTTTCGCGCAGACGATGGCCACCATCAAAAATATGCAAGTTGGCGCCTGCCGCCTGGGCAAACTTAATCACATTGGCCACAGGAACAATATCATCTTTCCAGCCATGGACTATGGTTACTGGACACTTAACTTGCTCAAGCTCAGCTTCAGCATAACCATCCAGATAGATTGCCGGAGAAATTAAAAACATCCCCAACGGATGATTTTCAATGCCAGCTACTGCTGACACGTAACCGCCCATGCTGGTACCCACCAACACATAGGGGCGCTGTAGATTTGCTAGATGGTTATTCAGCTTAACGACTCGTTCATTGGTCGGTAAGCGGCGGTAATCCAATGATTCCACCTCAAATCCCATGCGCTCAGCAATTTTCGACAATGCCTGGATACGACTTCCTTTCGGACCACTAACTTTACCGTGAGAGAAAATCACCAGTGGTTTAACAATATCAGTCATTACCCTAAATCCTTATTATTCATTCTTTACACAGTCGCTTCATCAGTTCTGATCAAGCGGCTTGGTGCTATGTTGCCATCGTCATTGATAGCGCCAACACCAATAAATAGATTGTCATGCAGCAGACAAACACTACCTTCTACAGGAGCTCCCGGTACCTGTACCGCCTGGCCCATACGCAGGTAATAGGCCTGATCATCGCTCAACTGAATAAGAGGCATGTGTGCCAACGCTTTCTCCACAGGCAGCAACAGCTCATCCATTTCCAGCTTGGCATCTGCCTGCTTTAATTCTTCAAGATGCGCCAGTGTAACGGTCTGCTCCAGTCCAAAATCACCTACCGCGGTGCGGCGTAATTCTAACACATGTGCACCGCAACCCAGCTCATCACCAATATCTTCGACCAGATTTCGAACATAAGTTCCCTTGGAACAATGCACGTCAAGCACAAACTCTTCACCGGAAAAACTCACCAGTTCCAGTGAGTAAATGTCCACTTCGCGGGCATCCCTTTCAACTTCGATACCCTGACGAGCCAGCTTGTACAATGGGACGCCATCTTTCTTTAAGGCTGAGTACATCGAAGGAACCTGGCTGATAGTACCTTTAAATTGTTGCAGTACTTTGACAAGTTGTTCTTCTGTCACAGCTACAGGCTTAGTTTCAATCACTTCTCCTTCACGGTCAGCAGTTGTGGTTTTCTCGCCCAACTTTGCCGTTACCCGATACTTTTTATCCGCATTGAGCAGATACTGTGAAAACTTGGTTGCTTCGCCAAAACAGATGGGTAATACACCGGTCGCAATCGGATCCAGAGCACCGGTATGACCGGCTTTCGCAGCAAAGTATAAAAACTTGGCTTGTTGCAATGCTTTGTTGGAAGTGATGTCGGTGGGTTTATCCAATAGCAAGATGCCCGTAATATCGCGACCGCGTTTACGTCGTCTGCCCATGGTCTTTCTCCGAAAATTCTAAATTATGACTTTTTCGACTCGTCTTCCGAGATGGCCTTTTCAATCAAAGACGACATTCTCTGACCTTCAACGATCGATTTATCAAATAAAAAGCGCAGGCTGGGAACGCTACGCATACGAATGGATTTTGCTAGTTGTGAGCGCAGGAAACCAGCAGCACCGGAAAGCACTTCCAAGGCCTGCTTAATTTCCTGTTCTTCATCTTTGCCTAAAAAAGTCACAAACACTTTCGCATTCTGAAGATCGCTGGTTACTTCCACACCTGAAACCGTGACGATCCCCAGTCGAGGATCCTTGACTTCACGTTGTAGCAAAACAGCCAACTCGCGTTGGATTTGATCAGCAACTCTTTGTGCGCGTGCTTGTGACATTTTTTCTACCCAATTGCAAATTATAGAGTACGTTGAACTTCAACGATCTGGAACACTTCGATCTTGTCGCCAGGCTTAACGTCGTTGTAGTTCTTAACGCCGATACCACATTCCATACCATTACGAACTTCGTTGACGTCATCTTTAAAGCGGCGCAATGATTCCAGCTCACCTTCATAGATAACAACATCGTCACGTAATACACGAATTGGGTTATGACGCTTAACAACCCCTTCAACCACCATACAACCGGCAATCGCGCCCAGTTTTGGTGACTTAAAGACATCACGAACTTCTGCCAGGCCAATAATTTCCTGACGAGACTCTGGTGACAACATACCGCCAAGTGCTGCTTTGACTTCTTCAATCGCTTCGTAAATCACGCTGTAATAGCGGATTTCAACGGCTTCTTTCTCAGCCAGCTTACGCGAAGCAGAATCAGCACGTACGTTAAAGCCGATAATGATGGCATTCGATGCTGCGGCCAATGAAACATCAGTTTCTTTAATGCCGCCTACGCCACTTGAAATCACTTTCACTTCAACTTCTTCAGTAGCCAGGTCGACTAATGACTTATTCAATGCTTCAACCGAACCTTGTACGTCCGCCTTGATAATCACGTTAAGCTGTTGCGTCTCTTCGTCATTACCCATATTGGCAAACATATTCTCAAGCTTGGCTTTTTGCTGGCGTGCCTGGAATTCTTCACGCTGTTTTTGCTCACGACGGTCAGCAATTTCACGTGCCGTACGCTCGTCCGCAACTACAGTCGCTTCATCACCAGCCACCGGAACTCCTGATAAACCTAAGACTTCTACCGGAATTGATGGACCGGCTGATTCAATCGACTCACCGTTTTCATCCAGCAAGGCGCGAACACGACCATAATGGGTGCCGGCCAGTAAGATATCGCCTTTGCGTAATTGACCTTTCTGAACCAGGACAGATGCAACCGCACCACGCCCTTTGTCAAGACGCGCTTCAATAACGAAACCTTTTGCTGCACCTTCATCTGTCGCTTTCAATTCCAATACTTCTGACTGCAGCAGAATTGAATCAAGAAGCTCATCAACGCCCTGACCACTTTTCGCAGAAACGTGAACAAACTGCACATCACCACCCCAGTCTTCAGGGATGACATCGTGCTGAGATAGTTCGTTCTTAACGCGATCAGGATCAGCTTCTTCCTTATCAATTTTATTGACCGCCACAATCATCGGAACGCCCGCAGCTTTAGCGTGCTGTACCGCTTCAATGGTTTGCGGCATAACGCCATCATCCGCAGCAACGATTAACACCACGATATCGGTGACTTCCGCACCACGCGCACGCATTGCTGTGAAAGCTGCGTGACCCGGGGTATCCAGGAAGGTAATCATGCCTTTATCCGTTTCAACGTGATAAGCACCAATGTGCTGGGTAATACCACCCGCTTCACCGGATGCCACGTGACTCGCACGAATGTAATCCAGCAACGATGTTTTACCGTGGTCAACGTGACCCATGATGGTAACAACCGGAGCACGAGGCTTAGTTTCACCAGTTTCATCATGCGCTTCTGACAAGGCTTTTTCTTCCATCTCGTTTTCGTTGACCAGAACAGGCTTATGGCCCATTTCTTCAACGATCAAGCTGGCAGTCTCCTGATCAAGCGACTGGTTGATAGTGGCCATAACGCCTACTTTCATCATGGCTTTCATCAGTTCCGGTGCTTTAACCGTCATCGCTTTTGCAAGCTCACCAACGGTAATGGTTTCCGGAATTTCTACTTCGTGAATAATAGTATCTGTTGGTTTCTTGAAACCGTGTTTTTTCATAGCTTCTGGTGCCTGATATACTCTCTGTTCAATCACTACACCGCGCTTACTGTCTTCAAGTGCACCTGCTACCAAGTCCACATCTGAAGTTTTCTTCTTACCTTTCTTACGTTTCTTTTTGCGATGCCCGCTTTTCTCTTCAAAGTCAGCTATAGACATTGGCTTAACTGGACCTTTAGGCTTGCTAGGCTTTTTAACAACAACTTCTTCATCGTCATCATCGTCAAAGCGTGACTTTGATTTAGGCTTAGCCTTTGAAGGCTTACCTGCTTTCTCTTCTTTTTTCTCTTCACGAGCCGGAGCAGCTTTTTTCGCTGACTTATCTTCCGCCTCGGTTTTGTCAGTGCCCTGCTTATCTTCTTCCGCCTGACGCTTGGCTTCTTCTTCAGCTTTACGTTTAGCTTCTTCTTCGGCCTGACGCTTTGCTTCTTCTTCCGCTTTACGCTTGGCTTCTTCGGCCTGACGTTTAGCTTCTTCTTGCGCTTTACGCTCCGCTTCTTCTTCCGCCGCTAACTTAGCCAACTCTTCGCTGGAACGTTTTACATAGGTGCGTTTTTTCTTTACCGCAACCTGCACTGACTTTTTCTTACCTTCAGCACTGGTTACACTCAAGGTACTTTTTTGCGTACGGTTAAGCGTAATTTTCTTTGGTCCAGTACTTTCCGAACCACCATGGCTTTTTTGCAAATAGGCCAATAGGGTCTTTTTCTGCTCATCAGTGATGGCATCTTCCGGACCTTTAACTTTTATTCCGGCCGCCGACAATTGCTCCATCAGTTTTTCAACTGGAGTTTTGACGGTATTAGCCAGATCTTTTACTGTAATTTTCGACATTCGCTATCCCCCGCTATATTATTCCTGCTCCTCGAACCAAGGAGCACGCGCGGTCATAATCAACTTCGCGGCACGCTCTTCATCAAGTTCTTCGATTTCTACAAGCTCATCCACTGACTGCTCTGCTAAATCTTCCATGGTCACAATACCTTTGCTCGCTAGAACAAATGCCAGGTGGCGATCCATACCTTCCATATTCAACAAATCTTCGGCTGGCTCCACTTCTTCCAACTGCTCTTCGCTGGCAATGGCTTTAGTCAACAACACATCTTTCGCGCGAGACTTTAACGCATCAACCAGGTCTTCATCAAAACCTTCTATTTCAAGCATTTCAGATTGTGGTACATAGGCGACTTCTTCAAGAGTGGTGAAGCCTTCTTGAACCAGAATGTCTGCCAAATCTTCGTCAACGCCCAGGTCTGCAACAAACATCGCAACAATCGATTCAGTTTCTGACTGATTCTTGGTGGCGAAATCTTCTTCAGTCATCACATTCAATTCCCAACCAGTTAATTCACTGGCTAAACGAATGTTTTGACCGTTTCGACCAATCGCCTGCGCTAGCTGATCTTCGCTTACTGCGATGTCCATGCTACGCGAATCTTCATCAACCACGATGGAAACTACTTCAGCTGGTGCCATCGCATTAATCACATACTGCGCTGGGTCGTCATCGTACAGAACGATATCAATTCGTTCACCATTTAACTCGCCTGTTACAGCCTGCACACGTGCACCACGCATACCAACACAGGCACCCACAGGATCAATGCGCTTGTCGTTCGTTTTAACCGCAACTTTCGCGCGGGAACCCGGGTCACGAGCAGCACCTTTAATTTCAATCACTTCTTCGCCAATCTCTGGCACCTCGATGCGGAATAATTCTTCCAGCATTTCAGGACGAGTACGACTTACGAACAATTGTGGACCACGGTTTTCCGTACTGATGGCATACAATAAACCACGTACACGATCGCCAGCTCTTACAGTTTCACGCGGCATCATTTCTTCACGTTGAATAACCGCCTCTGCGTTATTGCCTAAATCGATGAAGATATAATCGCGTGTGACTTTTTTAACCACACCAGTGACAAGTTCGCCTACTCTGTCACGGAATGCATCAACTGTTTTAGCACGCTCGGCTTCGCGAACTTTTTGTACGATAACCTGCTTGGCGGTTTGTGCGGCAATACGGCCGAACTCAATCGACTCAATCTGTTCTTCAACATAGTCACCTATCTGAATTTCAGGATCTTCAACCTGCGCCGCTGACAAAGTGGTTTCCGTCAAAGGGTCTTCAACAGCATCATCGGCAACAACTGTCCAGCGACGGTACGTATCGTAATCACCTGTATCACGGTCAATATCAACACGCACATCAATATCAACGCCATGTTTTTTCTTTGTGGCAGTGGCCAGGGCAGCTTCAATCGCACCAAAAATCACTTCAGGCTGTACATCCTTTTCATTGGAAACAGCTTCTACCACTAACAAAATTTCTTTATTGCTCATACGTGTTAACCTTTAATCAATACCTGATATTCATCAATTAAGACTAAAACTTAGGGATCAAATGCGCTTTATCAATCTGCTGACAATTGATCTCATAAACTTCACCATCGACTCGAAGCGTCATAACACCTGCCTCAACCTGCTCGATAGTCCCTTTAAACTTGCGTCGGCCATTTAACGGCACTGACAATTTAACTTCTGTATCTTCACCCACATAGCGAGCAAACTGTTGCTCATTAAACAATGGGCGATCCATCCCCGGAGATGAGATTTCAAGGTTGTAAAGTCCCTTAATTGGGTCCTCTACATCCAGAACACCGCTCACCTGATGGCTTACTTCAGCGCAATCATCCACTGAAATACCATTTTCGTGATCAATAAACACCCTTAATATCGAGTGCTTGCCCTGAGAAAGGTATTCCAAACCCCAAAACTCAAAGCCAGCAGCTTCGACTGCAGGGCGAATAATATTTTCTAAATCAGTATTTCTAGCCATCGATTACTCTATAACTCTTTGCTTTTACAAGCATTTTTTACATACAAAAATGGGCCTAAATAGGCCCATCAGCAAAATCATTCATGTGATGGGTCAAAGGCAGCGCCCTTGCCCACTTGAGCCATACTAAATAAAACGGCTCAGAAAAAATAAGGCCCCTATGAAGGGGCCTTATTATTATATTCATCAATAAAGCTCAGTCAATTTATATTATCTGAGCAAATTAAGGAGTTAAGCAGTCCTTAACTTAAATTTGGTAGCGGGGCTGGATTTAAACCAACGACCTTCAGCGGCTGCGCCCTGTAGAAAGCTGAGACCGACGTTTGTCGGGCATCCTACCGATAGCTTTCTACTTAAATTTGGTAGCGGGGGCTGGATTTGAACCAACGACCTTCAGCGGCTGCGCCGTGTAGAAAGCTGAGACCGACGTTCGTCGGGCACCCTACCAATAGCTTTCTACTTAAATTTGGTAGCGGGGGCTGGATTTGAACCAACGACCTTCGGGTTATGAGCCCGACGAGCTACCAGGCTGCTCCACCCCGCATCAATTCTTTCTTGAGAACTAACTTATAAGCTTCTGGTAATACTCATAAGCCTCAGGTCGTTTGACCTTCGCCTCTCTCGGTTTGGAGCCCTTCAATTACTTAGCCGCTCCATCCCGCATCAATTCTTTTCGATACTTATAAGTATCTGGTCTTACTTATAAGTTGGGTCTTACTTAGAAATTTCAAGTTAGCTCCCAATCGACAGAGCGGCATTATACGCATTTATAATGTTTTGACAAGGGGGATTAAGATTTATATTCACTATCTTTTTGATAGCACCTGACTTAAGGCTTTTGCCTCGTTTAAAGTCAGGTGTTTTACATTTTAAAGATATTGAAAAGCCTGACGGCAGACTTCCAGCAGCTGCGCAGGGAACAAGCCGAGAGCGACCACTGCAACCCCAGTTATGCCCAGCGCCAGACGCAAGCCGCGTTCCGCTTTGACCTTGGTTTCTGCTTCTGGTGGATCAAAGAATATGACTTTGACCACTTTCAGGTAATAGAAAAGTCCTACGATTGACATTGCTGCTGCCAATATGGCTAGCCATACTAAATTAGTTTCCAGCACTGCACGAATCACTTCGAGTTTAGCCCAGAAACCAACAAACGGTGGTAGCCCAGCCATTGATAGAAATAGGAAGCTGATTAACAGGCCGCCCCAGGGGTTGCGTTGCCCCAGTCCTTTTAGCTCGCTAATTAGACTGACTTCCTGTTTGCCTTTGGCAAGATAGATTAAACAACCGAATCCACCCAAGGACATGATGGCGTAAGTGATTATATAGAAGAAAGCAGCGGAATAGCCGAGACCATTACCGGCGATAATGCCCAGCAGGAAATAGCCGACATGAGCTATTGCCGAATAAGCCAATAGCCGTTTGATATTGTCCTGAGCCAGTGCTACCAGATTACCGATAACTATCGACAGAGTTGCCATGATGATCAACATGCCCTGCCAATCAATCAGTACTTTCTCGAACCCGTAACCCAGTATACGGATAACCAGGGCAAACGCGGCGATTTTCGGTGCAGAGGCGATAAAAGCGGTAACTGAGGTAGGTGCACCGTGATAGACATCCGGTACCCACATCTGGAATGGCACCGCCCCAAACTTAAAGGCCAAGGCAACCACCATGAAGACCAAGCCAAAGCGCAAGGTCAGACTCGCTTCGGCCGTTTCTAAATACTGAGCGATATCGGTGATATGGATTTTAGCAGTTACACCATAAACCATCGACATGCCGTATAACAGGAAGCCGCTGGCGATAGCGCCCATCACGAAATATTTTACAGCGGCTTCGGAGGAAAGTGTCGAGTGTCTATGCATCGCCACCAGCGCGTAAAGACTCAGCGACAATAGCTCAAGGCCCAAATACAGCGTTAATAAACTGCCTCCACCGGCCAGTACCATCATGCCCAGCACAGCAAACAGATGCAGGATAAAATATTCCCCGCGTAAGATGGGTCGCTGCAAAATATAAGGCCGCGCAAACATCATGGCGATCATAGTCAAGGCAATGACGCTGACTTTTACAATCCCTGCCATCGGGTCGAGGATAAAGTGTCTGTTATAGAGGTGATATTGCAAGTCCGGGAACTGTGCCACTACCATCACGCCGGTAATTAATAAACTAATTTGAGCCAGACGGTAGGTTTGAAGGCGGTCGAAGTCCTTCGAAAAGACATCAATTAGCAACAAGAGACAGGTCGCGGTTAATAAAAAGAGTTCCGGCAACATCGGCATCAAATCAACGCTCATTCTAGGCCTCCGATTTTGGTCAAGGTTGCGGACTCAATAATTTTCTCCAGGCTAGGTTGCATGATTTCAATCAACGGCTGTGGATAGACACCCAGCGCAATAATTAAGATTGCCAAAGTAAACAGCACCAAACGTTCGCGCTTAGTAACATCTTCAAGACGGGCAACCGCTTCGCTGGCTGACTTGCCGAAAATGACACGCTTATAAACCCACAGGCTATAGGCTGCTGCTAGGATAAGAGTCAGAGCGGCCACCATTGCAATCCGCCAGTCGGCCTGGAAAGAAGCAATAATGACAAAGAATTCACCGACAAAACCCGAAGTGCCCGGCAGGCCAGCATTAGCCAGAATAAACAGCATCAGTAGCGATGCGAAAATCGGCATAGAGTTAACAACGCCACCATAATCGGCAATCTCTCGACTATGCATACGGTCATATAAAACACCAATCGAGAAGAATAAAGCGCCGGAAACCAGTCCATGCGAAATCATTTGCACCATCGCGCCCTGCAACGCCATAGACTGTGCCTGAGAAGCAGTCAGATAGACGATGATAAAGGTACCGAGCGTCACAAAGCCCATATGCGCAATCGACGAATAGGCGATCAGTTTTTTCATATCTTTCTGTGCAAGCGCCACCAGTCCGATATAGACAATTGCAATTAACGAGAACAGGATCAGCCAGTAGGCATATTCCGCTACCGCATCAGGCGTAATCGGTAGGCTGAATCTCAAGAAACCATAGCCACCCATTTTTAGCATGATGGCTGCCAGAATCACCGAGCCACCTGTCGGTGCCTCAACGTGCGCATCCGGTAGCCAGGTGTGTACTGGAAACATCGGAATTTTTACTGCAAAAGCCAGCAGGAAAGCAAAGAAAATCCACTTCTGTTCGGTCAGTGATAAGGGCAGCTGTTGCAACTTGCTGATGGCAAAGCTGTCAGCCTCACGCCCCATATAGATAAGCGCCACCAGCATGAAGATTGAGCCAAAAAAGGTAAACAGAAAGAACTTCACGGTTGCATAAATACGGTTTGGCCCACCCCAGATACCGATCAGGAGGAACATAGGGATCAGCATGGCTTCCCAGAATACATAAAACAGAATGGCGTCCTGCGCGGCAAATACCCCATTCATCAGACCGGTCATCATCAATACCGCAGCAAAGTATTGCGACTGTCGCTTCTTGATCGCGCTGGTGGCACTAATCAACACTAGCAAGCCAATCAAACTGGTCAATACAATCAGCGGTAGGGAAATGCCATCAATAGCCAGGTCATAGCGAATATTAAGCGAAGGGATCCAGCGGGCCGTTTCGGCGAATTGCATCTCTGCGGTGTCGGTGGCAAAGGCCCAGGCTAACCAGCAACTGAGCAGCAAGGTTATGATGCCAAGCAGAATACCGACGCGCTGACTGACTGCCAGTAAACGATCGCCAGGACCAAACATGATCACCAGACCACCGATAACCGGCATCCAGATCAACAAACTGAGGATGGGGAGTTGTTCTAACATAATCAGTTATTCTTCATCCTTCGTAGTGTTCGGCACCTAAAATTCAGCACTTCAATTCTCATCATTAATTTCTCAGCATCAGCCACAGCAACAAGGCCACCAGACCGAGCACCATCACCAGCGCGTAGTGGTATAAATAGCCGGTCTGTAACTTACGCAGCTTTTGTCCAATTCGCCCCAAAGTCTGAGCGCCACTGTTGACGATACCATCATCAATTACCGCTTTATCGCCGTATTGCCACAGCATGTCGCCCAGCGAATAAGAACCTTTGGCAAACACTTTCTGATAAACCTCGTCAAAGAAATACTTGCGCTGCAATAGTCGATTGATGGGAGTTAACATTTTGCCTGCCGCGGCACCCCAGCCCGGCTTGAGCCAGATAAAAATGATTGCCGTAACAATACCTGCCAGCATCAGCCAGAATACTGGCGTCATAAGTCCATGCATCGCAAAGCTCATTGCACCAGTAAACTGCTCACGGAAGGCCTGCATGGTGTCATGTCTGGTTAACACCATTAATGACTCAGCAAAATAATCACCATCCAGCATCGGTTGTGTCATAAACCAGCCAATCATCAGTGATGGTACAGCCAGGGCTATTAAAGGCCAGGTAATAACCCGTGGTGATTCGGTTAACTGACTCAAATGCTGTTCATCAAGCGTACTTTTGCCATGAAACACTACCAGTAACATTCGAATACTATAAAGAGCAGTAATCACCACTCCGGCCATCACCGCAAAATAGGCAAAACTGGCAGCCGGCCCCTGAGCCTGCCCTACCGCCATGATGATGGCATCTTTTGAATAAAAGCCTGCGAAAAATGGAGTCCCTATCAGGGCAAGCGTTCCGATTAAAGTCGTCCAGTAAGTCAATGGCAATCGTTTATAGAGCCCGCCCATTTTGCGAATATTCTGCTCATGATGCAGCGCCACAATCACCGAGCCGGCACCGAGGAATAGCAATGCCTTGAAGAAGGCATGAGTAAACAGGTGGAAAATAGCAGCTGAATAAGCCGAAACGCCAAGTGCCACCACCATGTAACCCAATTGCGACAAGGTGGAATAAGCAATGATGCGCTTGATATCGTTCTGCACTATCGCCACCAGCCCCATAAACAGCGCCGTGATTGCAC
The DNA here is from genome assembly GCA_048268505.1 of Kangiella sp. Classification (GTDB taxonomy): domain Bacteria; phylum Pseudomonadota; class Gammaproteobacteria; order Enterobacterales; family Kangiellaceae; genus Kangiella. Next base: position 107,753 of record JBLWVK010000002.1, read on the forward strand.
CGATAATGGTCACCACCATCAAGGCAGTTTCGGAAAACTCAAACAGCGGCGACATTCGCGCCACCATAAAGACACCGGCAGTAACCATGGTTGCGGCATGAATCAGTGCAGAAATTGGCGTTGGACCTTCCATCGAATCCGGCAACCAGACATGCAATGGCACCTGTGCTGACTTGCCCATGGCACCGATAAACAGGCAAATACAGATAAAGGTGATGATTGGCCAAGTGGTATCGCCCCAGGCCACAAAACTACCATCAAGACTCATCAGTCCCAACGCATTTTCAGCGCTGCGCTCACTGATCTGCATGATTTCTTCGGCCTGGCCCATGGTTTTAAAGATCGGCGCATAATCAAAAGTACCGAACAATAGGAAGATGGCGCCAATACCGAGAATAAAGCCAAAATCACCGACACGGTTGACCAGAAAGGCTTTCATATTGGCAAAAATGGCGCTTTCCTTCTGGTACCAAAAACCAATTAATAGATAGGACACCAGGCCAACCGCTTCCCAACCAAAGAACAGTTGCAGGAAGTTATTGGCCATCACCAGCATCAGCATCGAGAAAGTAAACAGTGATAAGTAGCTGAAAAAGCGCTGATAGCCATCGTCATCATGCATATAACCAATCGAATAGATATGCACCATCAGGCTGACGAAAGTGACCACCACCATCATCAGCGCACTTAAGCTATCAATCATAAAACCAATCTGGATGGATAAGTCTGCGAAGCTTGCCCAGTTATAGACAGTGATATCAACAGGCGTCGCATTACCGTAGAGATAACCCCAAAATATTCTCAGTGATAGAATAAATGAAACAGCAACCCCGGCAATTGTTAAACGATGAGTTAAACGCTTACCCAGCCGCTTGCCCAGCAGGCCCGCCAGTATCGCCCCAAGCAATGGCGCTAATACGATAACTAATAGCTGGGTTTGCATACTCATCAGCCTTTCAACTCCCTAAGCTCTTCCACATCGATGTCTTTGTTGCTACGGAACAGCACCACCAGAATGGCCAGACCGATCGCCGCCTCCGCAGCGGCCACCGTCAAAATAAAGAACACAAAGATCTGGCCGACTTCATCGTTCAGATAACGCGAGAAAGCAATAAAGTTGGTATTTACCGCCAACAACATCAACTCGATACACATCAACAGAGTGATGACATTTTTTCGATTAATGATGATTCCAATCACACTGATTGCAAACAGAATTGCACTGACCATCAAGTAATGAGTCAAACTCATGAGGATTCTCCCTTTGTCCGACCACGATTTTTACCCGTTGCTTTTTCCGAATCATCGGTTTCCGACTCGTCATCCTGAGCCACTTCTGCGTCCATCTTGATAATGTGCAATCGCTCATCCTTACTCGCTCTATGCTGGCTCGGAACGCTTTGTCCTCGACGTTCGCGACGCCCGCGGAAAGTGAGTGATATAGCTGCCACAATGGAAACCAGCAGAATGACCCCGGCAATTTCAAAGGCATAAAAGTAATCGGTATAAAGTAGCAGGCCCAGCGTTTCGACATTGCTATGGTCCGCTGCATGTTTAGCGGGCTCTGGCATGGCTTCCAGCCCAAACACTTCGCCGCGAACCACCCAGTACAGGCCAATCAGCAAACCTATCGCAATCAGGATTCCCAACGGAACGTAGCGCGTAAAACCCTGTTTCAGGCTGGCAAAATCCACATCGAGCATCATTACCACAAACAGGAACAGCACCATCACGGCACCGACATAAACCAGCACTAAAGCTACCGCCAGAAACTCAGCTTCCAGCAACATCCACAATACCGCCGCCGAGAAAAAAGTCAGCACCAGACATAACACCGCCTGCACCGAATTGCGCACAGTCACAACTCCCAGCGCTGACACTATGGTCAGGGTGGCGAAGACATAAAATACAATTTGCTCAACGGTCATAGCTGCTCTTTATGCTGTTTCTATTAGTGACCAGTTTTCTCAACACCAGTCTGTTAGCGATATTTGGCATCTTTTTCTCGATCCTCGGCAATCATGGCTTCATAACGATCACCAATCGCCAATAACTGCTCCTTGGTTAAGATATTGTCACCGCGTTTTTCAAAGTGATAATCAAAAATTCGGGTTTCAACAATGGAATCCACCGGGCAGGACTCTTCGCAAAAGCCGCAGTAGATACACTTAAACATATCAATCTCGTAACGCGTGGTACGGCGCGTACCATCGCTTTCACGCGGCCCCGCTTCAATCGTTATCGCGGCTGCAGGGCAAACCGCTTCGCACAATTTACAGGCGATGCAACGCTCTTCCCCATTGGGGTAGCGACGTAACGCATGCAAGCCTCTGAAACGTGGCGACTGCGGTGTTTTTTCCTCTGGATACTGCACTGTCACTTTGCGTTTACGCAAATGTGCCCAGGTGATCCTTAAACCGCGAATCAGCTCGGTAAGGAAGTAACTACGGAACCAGCGACGCATCCTGCTCATAAGACACCTCGCCCAGTGAACCAGGGACCAACTCCGGCTTTAATCATAAAAGTCAAAACGATCAGCCAGACTACGGTTACCGGAATAAACACTTTCCAGCCAAGTCGCATGACCTGGTCATATCGGTAGCGTGGGAAGGTCGCGCGTAACCAGATCATCATGAACAGAAACCAGGCAGCCTTGATAAGTAACCAGGCGGTTCCCGGAATCCAGTCTGTCGCCGCTTCCAGATAAGGAATTCCCATAAAGGGATTGAGCCAGCCACCAAAGAAAAACAAGGCGGTCAGCACAGAAATCAGAATCATGTTGGCGTATTCGGCGAGGAAAAACAGTGCAAAGCCAATGCCGGCATATTCCACATGAAAACCGGCCACAATTTCCGACTCGCCTTCAGGCAGATCAAACGGCGCGCGATTGGTTTCGGCAACTCCGGAAATCCAGTACACCGCCAAAATCGGCAGTAACGGAATCCAGTACCAGTGCCAGAATGGCCCTTCCTGCCCCTTGACAATTTCGCCAAGATTCATCGAGCCTGACGCCATTAATACTGCCACCAGCGCAAAGCCCATAGCAATTTCATAGGATACGATTTGCGAGGCAGAACGTAGCGAACCTAATAGCGCATATTTTGAATTAGAAGCCCAGCCCGCAATAATCACGCCATACACTGCAATCGATGTCATCGCCAAAATATATAGCAAGCCCACATTGATGTCGGCCAACACCAGCTCAGCATTAAACGGAATCACTGCCCAGGCGGCAAATGATGGAGCAATAAATAGAACGGGGGCAATCAGGAATAATAGTTTATTAGCACCGGAAGGAATGACGATTTCCTTCATCAGTAATTTGATAACGTCAGCAATCGGCTGTAGCCAGCCTTTAGGTCCAACGCGATTTGGCCCGAGCCGCAACTGCATATAGCCTATCAATTTTCGTTCGGCAAAAGTGGTATAGGCGACCGCCAAAATTAATGGCAATAAAATCAGACTGATCTTAAAGCCGATCCAGAGCCCGTCTAAAATCATATCGATCATCAGACACCCCCCAGAATATTATGGAATGGACTGAGTTTTGGACGTTTTAACCCTTCTTTGCCTTCGGCAAGAGCTGATTTTTGTAGAGCCTTGGCACGACGCGTCCAGCAGTCCACCTGATAGATATTAAGCGGTTCAGGACAATGGCCATCCGTTGGCAGGCCTTCCGGGCATTGCCAGCGTGCTTTAATGCGATCACCTACCGCGCCCATGCGACCTTTAACTTCCTGCATCACGTCCTGAGCAGACACATAGTCAAAATTCTTTAATTCCAGTAGATTGCCCATCACTCGCAACACCTTCCAGGCAGGTTTGGCCTGACCCGGCGCATTGACGCAGGCATTAAAGTCCTGCCAATGACCATTCACATTGACATAAGAACCAGGGCTTTCGAGGAAGGTCGCAATCGGCAATATCACATCGGCATATTCAAAGGCTTCATCATCGGTATAGCTGGTCAAAGCCACTACAAATTCACTCGCCTGCAGAGCAGCCTTTGCCTGCTCAGCATTAACCGCTTCTTTGCCGATTTCTGTTTTCAATAGAATAAATGCTTTCTTGCCTTCGGCCAGCATTTGCTGGGCAGTCTGGCCACCCTCTTCCACATCCGCACCACCGGGGCCGCGATGTGGAATGGCACCCGCCAGATAGGCTCCGGCACTGTTACCGCCGTGGGTCATAATGCCGAAGGTTGCGCCCGATAGTCCGGCAATGGCGCGACACAGCATTCGTAGAGCGGCCGCATGACTGAACTCTAATGCTGCTAAACCTAACACCACGCCAGAATTTTCAGCTTTCTGTAGCATCTTGGCGATATTAATGTGCGACTGATCGACTTTAACTTTAGCCAGCAATTCGTCCAGCCCTTCATAACCGAGACTGTCTGCCGAAACATCTTCCGAACTCATGGCCTCATCCAGCAGATACTTGGCCACCCCGGCAACCTGTTGCAACCAGTCTGCTGGTGTAGCTTCAATTTCATGCAAGACGTTAAAATTGTTATAGACTTTTCGCGCGTTGATGATGGCAATCTGGCCATGGCGAGTTGCTTTGCGAACGCGCAGAGCAGCCAGCGGCTGATCTTTGCGTAAATCACTTCCCACCAGTAAACAGGCATCCAAAGCCTCAAGCTCTGATAGCTCAATACTGAGTTCTGGGAACAACGATTCATTATCCTGCATTGAGTAATCGCTGATGCGAATGCGGTGGTCAATGTTGTTTGAACCAAGGCCGCGGATCAGTTTCTGTAGCAGATACATTTCTTCGGTAGTGGCACTTGGGCTGCTAATTGCTCCAATGTGCTCGGCGCCATCAGTCTGCGCAATCATATTCAACTTACTGGCAACTTTATCCAGCGCCGTTTCCCAGTCAGTAGGCAGCCACTCACCATTGACTTTCATCATAGGCTCAAGCAATCGCTGGTTACGATTATCTGGCATGGTTACCGCTTCATACGAATAGCGATCACGATCAGCAAGCCAGACTTCATTGACCGCCTCATTTTCTTTGGGCACCACGCGAATAACCATATTGCGATGAGTATGCACATGCAGGTTTGCGCCGATACAGTCATGGGGCGATACTGAGTCATGTTGAGTCATTTCCCAGGCACGCGCTCGATAGCGCGAAGGCTTGGCAGTCAGCGCACCGACCGGACATAGATCAATGATGTTGCCGGACACTTCCGAATCCACTGACTTTTCGATAAAGGTGGTGATTTCCATATGCTCACCACGTCCGGTAGCACCCATTTCACGGATGCCGGCAATTTCACGACCAAAACGCACGCAACGTGTGCAATGAATGCAACGCGTCATCTCGGTTTCAATTAAGGGGCCAATATCTTTATCAACAACCGCACGTTTGCCTTCACAGAAACGCGAGACATCACGGCCATAACCCATGGCCAGATCCTGTAGCTCACACTCACCACCCTGATCACAAACAGGACAATCCAGCGGATGATTAATCAGTAAAAACTCCATTACGGACTTCTGTCCGTTCTCGGCCAGATCGGATTGTGTCTTTACAACCATTCCATCAGAGATAGGCGTCGCACAGGCTGGCAATGGCTTTTTAACACCTTCGACTTCCACCAGACACATACGGCAGTTAGCAGCGATGGACAGTTTTTTGTGATAGCAAAAACGAGGAATGGTGATGCCATTAGCATCAGCCACTTCGATAATCATTGAGCCTTCTTCGGCTTCAATTTTTCGACCGTCGACTTCAATCGAAATCATAAAATCATCGTGCCTCGTTATTCATTAACTGCTTTTTTTGCGGTGTCTTCTTGCTGTTCAACCGCTTGCTGAATTTTCGCTTCAAACTCATGCTTGAAGTGTTTAATAAAACTTTGTACTGGCATCGCCGCGGCATCGCCCAGCGCGCAAATGGTGCGTCCCATAATATTGCCGGCAATTTCATCCAGATCTTTGAGATCACTTTCTTTGCCCTGACCGTTTGCAATGCGATGAATCATGCGCGACATCCAGCCGGTACCTTCGCGACAAGGCGTGCATTGACCGCAGGATTCTTCGTAATAGAAATGGGCAATTCGGCCAAGTACCTCAACCATATCCGTATCTTCATCCATGATGATGACAGCACCCGAACCCAGCATGGAACCAGCTTTGCCAATTGCATCATAATCCATGGTCAGTTCCATCATCACATCAGCGGGTAACACCGGTGCACTGGAGCCTCCGGGAATGACGGCTTTTAACTTTTTGCCATCTTTCATGCCGCCAGCCATTTCCAATAAATCCTTGAACGGCGTGCCCAGGCCAATTTCATAATTGCCGGGCTTGTTAACATGGCCTGACACCGAGAAGATTTTGGTGCCGCCATTATTTTCTTTGCCCAGCTCTAAAAACCATTTGCCACCCTTGTCTAATATCACGGGCACCGAAGCAAAACTTTCGGTGTTATTAACATTGGTGGGGCGACCAAACAGACCGTAATTAGCCGGGAATGGCGGTTTAAAGCGTGGCTGGCCTTTTTTACCTTCGAGCGATTCAAGTAGCGCGGTTTCTTCACCACAAATATAGGCTCCAGCACCGATGTGACTGTGCAAATCAAAATCGACACCCGAACCTAAAATATCCTTGCCTAACAATCCCGCTTTATAGGCTTCTTCCAGCGCCTGTTCAAAGCGCTCAATGGGTTCGTAAAACTCGCCACGCATATAGTTATAACCAACCGTAGCGCCCATCACATAACCGCCAATCGCCATACCTTCAATCAGCTGATGCGGGTTAAAGCGCAAAATATCACGGTCCTTGAAAGTACCTGGCTCACCTTCGTCGGAATTACAAACTACATACTTCTGACCGGGTGCGTGACGCGGCATAAAGCTCCACTTTAAACCGGTCGGGAATCCTGCCCCACCACGACCGCGTAGGGCGGACAGTTTTAACTCTTCAATAATTTCTTCCGGTGGCGTTTTTTCTGCCAGAATTTTGCGCCAGATACGGTAGCCGCCCGCCGACTCATAGGTCTTCAGCGTCCAGGGCTTATCCAGGTGCAATGTTCTAAAACAGACTTCGTTTGCCATTAATTAACGATTCCTAACTCAGATCGCGGATCAGATCCGCCATCTTTTCTACGGTTAAATTTTCGTGATACTGCTTACCCACTTCTAACATAGGCGCGCCACCACAGGCAGCCATGCATTCCACTTCTTTTAAAGTGATTCGGCCATCATCAGTGGTCTGGCCTGGCTCAATACCGAGTTCGTCCTTAAACCACTGCTTAAGCTGTGCGCTACCAGCGAGCATGCAGGACACATTAGTGCATAAAGACACCACATGTTTGCCGCTTGGTTCCAGTCGAAACATGGAGTAAAAAGTCGCCACTTCATAGGCGCCAATATGCGGAATCTCCAGATAGTCAGCCACCGCATCCATTGCTTCGCGACTTAAATAACCCAACTCTTCCTGCACTATGGTAAACACAGGAATGATCGCCGAACGTTTTCGTTCAGTGGGATACTTGGCTATCCAGCGGTCAATCTGTTTGATTGACTCCGCGGATACCATCTGAGTTAAGTCATTAGCGCTCATGGTTATCGATCAATCTCTCCGAATACGATGTCCTGGGTACCAATTATCGCTACCACATCGGCCAGCATATGCCCCGCTGCCATTTCGTTCATGGCACTCAAATGAGCAAAGCCTGCTGCACGAATTTTGACGCGATAAGGCTTGTTGGCGCCATCGGACACCAGATAGACACCAAACTCACCTTTTGGGTGTTCTACCGCAGCGTAAGCCTCGCCTTCCGGCACACAATATCCTTCGGTGAATAATTTAAAGTGATGGATCAGTGATTCCATATCATGCTTCATGGTCTCGCGATCCGGCGGTGTCACCTTATGATTTTCTAACATGACTGGGCCGGGGTTTTCACGCAACCACTGCACACACTGACGAATAATCTTATTCGACTGGCGCATTTCTTCGATACGCACCAGATAACGGTCATAACAGTCGCCAGTTTTGCCAATCGGAATATCAAAATCCATTCGGTCATAAACTTCGTAGGGCTGCTTTTTTCGCAGATCCCAGGCAATGCCCGAGCCACGCAACATAGGCCCGCTGAAACCTAGCTGCAGGGCACGCTCAGGGCTTACTACCCCAATACCAACGGTACGTTGTTTCCAGATTCTATTTTCGGTTAGCAGGGCCTCATATTCATCAACCCGATCCAGGAAGGTTTCCGTAAAGTCCCAAATAAAATCCAGCATTGAGCCCTGGCGATTAGCATTAAGTTCTTCGGCCTTTTGCTCGCTGGTAAAGGGCGATACCTTGTACTGCGGCATTTCATCAGGCAGATCCCGGTAGACTCCACCAGGCCTGAAATAGGTTGCGTGCATTCGGGCGCCACTGACTGCTTCATAACAATCCATCAGCGTTTCACGTTCGCGAAATGCATAGAGGAAAACCGTCATGGCACCGATATCCAGAGCATGCGCGCCAAGCCACATCAGATGGTTCAAGATACGAGTAATTTCCGAGAACATGACGCGAATGTATTGCGCTCTTTCTGGCGGTTTAATGCCCATCAGCTTCTCAATCGCCAATACATAGGAATGTTCATTGCACATCATGGATACATAATCGAGTCGATCCATGTAGCCAATGCTTTGATTGAAAGGTTTGCTTTCAGCCAGTTTTTCAGTAGCGCGATGAAGCAACCCCACATGCGGGTCGGCACGGACGACTGTTTCGCCATCCATCTCCAGGATCAGGCGTAATACGCCATGCGCCGCAGGGTGCTGAGGACCAAAGTTGATGGTGTAATTACGAATCTCAGCCACGCTTGCCTCCCTGTTCAGGACTGCTCACGTAAATAGTGGGATCTTTTTCTTTGCGAATAACTCGCGGGACCAAAACTCGCGGTTCGATGGAAACCGGCTCATAGACACAACGCTTCTGCTTGGCGTCATAACGTAATTCAACATTGCCTATCAGCGGGAAGTCTTTGCGGAAAGGATGACCAATAAAGCCATAGTCAGTCAGAATTCTTCGTAAGTCCGGATGACCTTCAAATAGAATGCCAAACAGATCAAATGCCTCACGTTCATACCAGTTGGCACTGTTCCAGACATTGACCACCGACGGCAACATGGGGCGGTTTTCTTTAACAAAACACTTAACTCTTATGCGCCGGTTATGAATAATTGACAGCAAGTGATAAACCACTGCAAAACGTTCACGTTGCCACTCCTGACGGACTGGCGAGGGCGTAGCCTCCCGTGCGCGACCAAAGCCGGTTCCGGTAGCTTCTGTGGTTGCCCATTCGTCCTGACCATAGGTCATATAGTCAACCACTGTCAGATCTATCAGTTGCTCAAATTTCAGATCATCGTGATCGCGCAACTCTTTCGCAACATCGATCAGATCATCATTAGCAACCTCAATGGTCACCTCACCAAACGCTTTGTCACAGGCAATCAGCTTGTCACCAAAAATCTCGCCAAGTGTGTTCACTAATGATTTAGCCAAGCGACACCTCTTGCTGTTCTGTTTTAGCCGAGTCATCCACTGCTTCAGCATTTGCTAAGGAACGCGGAATCACTTTTTGACGACGAATCTTGTTTTGCAGTTGTATGATGCCGTACAGCAAAGCCTCTGCGCTGGGCGGACAGCCTGGTACATAAATATCAACTGGAATGATGCGGTCACAGCCGCGAACTACTGAATAGGAATAATGGTAATAGCCACCACCATTGGCACAGGAACCCATGGAGATCACCCACTTAGGATCAGGCATCTGGTCGTAGACTCGACGCAGTGCTGGTGCCATTTTATTGGTCAGAGTACCAGCCACAATCATCACATCGGACTGGCGTGGGCTTGGTCTGAAAATCACACCGAATCGATCCATATCGTAACGAGCAGCACCAGCATGCATCATTTCTACCGCACAACAGGCCAGGCCAAAAGTCACCGGCCACATTGAGCCTGTACGCGCCCAGTCAAAGAGCTCTTTGATACTGGTCGTTACAAATCCATCACCCTGTAATTGTTGTTCCAGTCCCATTGCTGTACCTATTGATGAGTATTCACACTTTGAACACGTATCGTTTTGATTCGATTAGCCGCATCGTCCATTAGCATCTCAACCGCTACTCCCACTCCAGAGCACCTTTTTTCCACTCGTAAGCGAAACCAATCAACAATAATAATAAGAAGACGCCCATACTAATCACACCAAACCAACCCAAATCATCGAAAACCACCGCCCAGGGAAATAAGAAAGCAATTTCCAGATCGAAAATGATGAACAGAATGGCGACAAGGTAAAAACGCACATCGAATTTCATTCGTGAATCTTCAAAGGCATCAAAGCCACATTCAAAGGCAGTTTCTTTTGCGGGATCAGGATTGGTTGGGCTGGCAAAATATCCGACTAGTAGCAAACCTGCGCCGAATAACAGCCCAATGATGATAAAAACGAGGATTGGTGCATATTGTTCAATCATAAATTTATGAGTCTCATGCGCGCCCTGTTTCCTTATTTATCAATAAGTTTTTACTTATTTTTGGAATACCTTACCAGCAGTTCAGGGATTTGGCTAGCCCCTCGATCCCTGCCTATCTGACCCACTTATAGGCATTACAACACAAAGTTACAAAAATGCGCTATAGAAGGCTTTGCTATTTAAAGGAATTATTTTAGTATGGATTCATATGACTCAAGTGATGTATCTCAATGATTTTTAAACGTAGCAAGAAAGAGCAAGACGATACTTCAACCAAGCAGGATTCTGACATCAAGCGCAAGAAGCGCACTCGCTTGGTCAAAATCAAGATCCCTGTTGACGAACTGACCCTTGGCATGCAGATTGCCGAGCTCGATCGTCCATGGACTGAGGTTCCGGTATTGTTTCAGGGGTTTCCACTACAGAATCAGGAAGATCTGGATACGCTTGCAGTCTACTGTAATCATGTCTATGTCGAGCTAGATGAAGACTACTGGGAAACTATTAAACACGATTACCCAAGTGCAGAATATAAGAAGTCCCGCTCAGAAGCTGAGGAAGCACATCATAGCCTCCACCAAGAGCTTCCACGCGCTGAACGTATTTTCAAAGCATCGAAAGAAAGCATCAAGAATCTGCTGGATGCAGTAAAGAATAATAAAGCTATTGATATTGAAGAGTCCAAGCAACTGGTTTCTGAATGTGTGACCAGTATTTTGGCCAACCCCAACGCCATGTTCTGGTTGTCGCGAATCAAGGACAGCGACGAATATACTTCTGAACACTGCCTCCGGGTCAGCATAATGGCCATTGCCTTTGGCCAGATGCTCGGCTTTAGTCATCAGGAGCTAGAAACGATCGGCATGTGTGGCTTGCTGCACGATGTCGGCAAGATGAAAATACCACCAGAAATTCTAAATAAACCTGGTCCACTCAGTGACGATGAATTCAAAGTCATGAAAGAGCACACGGTTCTGGGTTTCATCTTCCTAAAACAACACGGTGGCTTTGATGAAATTGTTGCTGACGTTGCACATGCGCACCACGAAAGAGTCGATGGTAAAGGGTACCCACAACGGCTGGAAAGTGAGCGTATAGGTATGTACCCCAAAATCATTGGCATCATTGATGCTTATGATGCAATCACCAGCGACCGTACTTTCCGCGACGGTCTGGCCCCGCTTGAAGCACTTGGCATCCTGTTTAAGGAGCGCGGCACTCACTTCGACTCAGAGCTGGTTGAAAAATTTATTCAGATGGTCGGCATCTATCCACCAGGAAGCCTGGTTGAAATGACCAATGGGGAAACCGGCATTGTGCTGGCAGCTAATCCTGACCAGAAACTAAAACCTAAAATCGAAATCATTCTTGATGCAGAAGGCAATTTCCGACGCCCTATCGTTATCGATCTGACCAAAGAACAATACGATAAGGACAACAAACTTTACGCCATCAAAAAGCCTCTTAGAGATAGTGCACGAGATATCAACCTGGAAGATTTTATTCGCGGAAACGGCTAAGTTCCTATTTTATAGAACAAATATAAGGTCAAATTTCACTTGCAGCCTCCTTTATAACCGAATAGTATAAAAATTCGACACAAGGAGGTTGTATGAAATTCTTGGCTAAACTTACCCATTGGATGGGAATAAACAAGCATGGCAAGTCCAACCACAGCTACTCTGTTCAAGAGCAATCAAATTCCTCAGTTTTTTTTCCTGGCAGTTCCCGGCAGAAGTTAGAAAAAAAGAAGCTCAAGGTCACCGATTTGCAAGTTGGCATGACGGTTATTGAGCTTGACAGGCCCTGGACTGATATCCCTGTCGACTTTCAAGAAATCACCATTTATACCCGCAGCGATATTGCCTTATTGCAAAAATATTGTAATGAAGTGTACGTAGACTACATGTCCTACACCAGCGTTACTTCCGATAACCTGTTCCACAAGAAAAAGTCTAAAGTGACTACTCGTAAGGCAATGAATGCCGAGCAAACCAGCAGAGCATTAAGAGCTGAATTGCCTAAAGCAAAACAATCCTTTGATAGAAGCCTGCATCATATTCATAAAGTCCTCAATGAGGTCGCTCAATCCAGTAGCATTGATGTTCAGGCTGCACGAGAGATAGTAGCGGATTGTGTTGACAGCATCTTACGCAATGACACAGCCATGTTCTGGCTAACTAAAATCAAAAACCAGGATGATTATACTGCGGAGCATTGTCTGCGAGTCGGAATCCTTGCCATCACTTTCGGCAAATATCTTCAGCTTGAGCGCGGACAGCTGGAGCTTCTTGGATTATGTGGGATGCTGCATGATGTAGGCAAAATGCAGATCCCTAATCATATTCTCAACAAAACCAGTCCACTGACTCAGGAAGAATTCGACACCATTAAACAACACACCCGTTTAGGTTATGAGTACCTGTCTTCCCACGGTGATATAGCGCCTGAAGTTCAGCAGGTTGCTCACAATCATCATGAGCATATCAATGGCAAAGGTTACCCTCGCCAGATTTCAGAAGAAGAACTATCGCTTTATGATCGAATAATTGCCATTGTGGACAGTTATGACGCCATGACCAGCGACCGTTGCTACCGACTTGGAATGCCAGCTTCACAAGCCGTATCAATTCTCTACAATGAGCAACATCAGCATTATGACAGCCAGCTGGTACAACTTTTTATCCAGATGGTTGGCATCTATCCGGTGGGTAGTCTGGTAAAAATGAGTAATGGTCAAATTGCCGTTGTACTCTCTACCAATGAAGACCATAAGCTGGAGCCCGTAGTAGAGTTGCTGACCGACCCCTATCGAAAATTAATACAGCCTGTGGCGGTCGATCTGTCTAAACACGCCACTGACTCTCATGGTAATTTTTTAAGAATAAAACGTTCTCTTGCTGATCACGAGGTTCATTTTGATCTTAAAGCTGTCTTACTACGCTCCACCTCAGCCTATCAAGTAGCCTGAATCGCATTACAGATAGAGCCGTCGAATATATAAGCTCAGCGCTACGCAAATACGACTAACACTTCACTGTTTATTTTTTATTCAACTCTGCTTGTCATTTCCTTGCCTTACGTACTATTATGTGCTGATAGGGAGTGAAGAAATATGAATGTATTGGGATTTTTCGGTATTAAGTCTAAGCGCTCAAAAAGCTTTGAAAATCAAAGGGCTACTTCTAATACAAGCAAGCCTGTAACCGAAAAAATAGTCGAAAAACGCAAAATCCCCGCTTCTCGCTTGCGAGTTGGCATGACAGTTATTGAACTCGACAGGCCCTGGACTGAAGTTCCTGTCATGTTTCAGGAACTCAAAATATCCAACCAAGACGAAATCAACCTGCTTCAAAAGTACTGTCAGCATGTATTCATTGATGCAGAATCCTACCGCACCTATTACAAGACCATAGTCGACTTTGATAACCGCAAAGTGCTCTACCCTAAGCTTGATTTAAGACCAAACGAAGCCAGTAAAAACCTCAGGCAGGAACTTAAAAAAGTTAAAACCACATTTGATCGTTCCTATTCCCATATCTATCAGCTGATGCGTGATGTACAACGCGATAGTCAGATTGATATCGAAGGCTCCAAAGAATTAGTATCACACACTGTTGATAGCATCCTGCGCAATGAAACAGCCATGTTCTGGCTTTCGAAAATCAAGCACCAGGACGAATATACCTCAGAGCACTGTGTCCGTGTCGGTATTCTGGCCATTGCTTTTGGCAAGTACTTGCAGTTGCCACGTGAAAGCCTGGAAGCTTTGGGCATGTGTGGCATGCTGCACGATGTCGGAAAAATGAAAGTGCCCCAGGAAATTCTCAATAAACCCGCCTCTTTAAGCCCCGAGGAGTTTGCAGAAGTTAAAAAACATACTCTTTTGGGATATGATTTCCTGAAAAAGCATGGCGGTATTGATGAACAAATCTGCAAGGTTGCCATGAATCATCATGAACGCATGAATGGTGATGGATATCCGCATAAAGCAGAGTCCCAACGCTTGTCGCTTTATGATCGGATTATCGCTATTGTCGATAGCTACGATGCAATGACCAGTGATCGCTGTTACCATAAAGGCATTCCCGCCAGCCAGGCTCTGTCTGTTCTCTACAAAGAGCAGACCAACCACTATGATGCCGAGCTAGTTCAGCAATTTATTCAAATGGTTGGCATTTATCCAGTTGGCAGTCTTGTTGAAATGAATAATGGCCAGCTAGGTATTATTCTCTCTATCAATGAGGATCATAAGCTTGAACCGGTAGTCGAGTTGCTGACCGATACAGAAGGCAATCGCATTCAGCCAGTCGCCACCGACCTGTCACGTCACCCCGCAGATTCAGATGGCAATGTGTTACGTATTCAACGCTCTTTATCTGACTCAGAAGCAGATTTCTGCTACGAATCCTATATCAAAGCGATTTGATAGCTTCAGCCTATCAATGTTTCCATGACTTTGAAGCGTTTTTCTCATATCCTAGCCGCAGGCTCCAATACCATACAGTGTCATGCAAGCAGAACAACAAAATATTAATCCTCAAAATGTCTCTTACCGAGCGCCAAGCTGGGCTCGTAATCAGCACGTTCAATCTTTGTTAGCAACGGTTAAACTGCGCCGCCGTTTCGTGCAGAAACGCGCACAATCGATGATAGAGGCTTCGGATGAAGTAATTATTGAGTGTGACGACGGCATAAAGCTACAAAGCTTTTATGCTGAAGTAGCCAAAGATGCGCCATTAGTAATGCTTATTCATGGCTGGGAAGGCAGTCATCAGTCGCTTTATTTATTATCTTGCGCCAGCACCCTATTCGATAATGGTTACAATGTCATTCGCTTAAACCTCCGCGATCATGGTGACAGCCATCACCTCAATCAGGAATTATTCCACTCCAACCGGCTGGACGAAGTGATAAACGCGGTAAAGAAAATTCAGGACCAATACCAACCAAGCAAGCTGTTTCTTACCGGCTTTTCGCTTGGTGGCAATTTTGCCTTGCGAGTTGCCAACCGTGCTCATCAGCATAATATTTCTATTGAAAAATGTGTCGCCGTCTGCCCGGCACTGGATCCAAAGGATATTCTTGAAAAACTCGAAAATGGTTTGTCTGTTTACATAAAGTACTTTATGTATAAATGGAAACGCTCACTGCGAAAAAAGCAGGAGCTCTTTCCGCATCTTTATGACATTGAAGAGTCACTGCAGACTGATTCCATGCGCGAATTAACGGAAGAGCTGGTCAGTTATTATGGTGAATATGACAGTATTAATGCCTATTTTGATGGTTACGATATTACTGGCGATTACTTGAATTCTCTCGACATCAAAACCAGCATATTATTGGCCAAGGATGATCCCATTATTGATTATCGAGCTATCTATAGTCTGCCAGCCAAAGCAAATATTGCTTATTATCTGTCAGAACATGGAGGGCATTGCGGTTTTATCAAAAACCGTAAACTGCACAGCTGGCTGGATGATTTTTTATTACAAGAGCTTGAGTCCACATAAGTTCTTCTCAAAGCCACACGGGTATCGGTCGCTTGGTCCATTTTGCAAAGCGCAACTTTTCTTCACGATAAAACCGCCGATAGGCATTCACGGCATCCCCTTTTATTTTATACTGCTCAGGCATGGCCTGGGCAAATTCGGTCAAACCTACATCCTCAAATTGTATCCCCTCAATTACGCTCAGTACACTCATCGACTTGTGATCCTTATCTTTGTTAAAGCGATAGCGGTACTCTTTATTGAGTTCGCGGGTAAGCTCAGTAAGCCACATAAAGTTACTATAGGACTGCTCAACCCAAAGTACGCATGGGTGCTTAACATGGGTTGATTTGTAGGGTGTCAGATGCCCTTTTTTGTTAAGGGCGGTGCATAGCATCTGCACACTTTCCAGAATCATTTTGACCACGTGCTGATCGCAATGGTATTGCGCACATAATTCAATCTCGTTATCCAATACAAAAATATTCATCACAGTCTACTGATACAATCAAGCCTGCCTAATTGTCCCTTGTAGCTTGTGAATTTTGCATAAAAAACCGCCTATCTAGGCGGTTTTGTAACAAATATGAATTTTTTTAGTTATTCATTGCGGCCAGTTCAATTCTTGCTGCTGCACCATACAGGTGACTGGCGTCACCCTGCAACTTACCTTGTGGATCAACTGTTGGCCATAGTTCTCTTAGCTCTAACAGCCACTGCCTTGTATTGGCAATATCGTCTTTGGCAAGTTCTTGCTGCTCACTATTAATATCATCCAACCTTTCAATGGCAATTTCGGTGAAGCCATAAGCATCCTGATACTCATGGACATTGACCACATCGCCATTTTTTACGCCAATGGCATATTCATCTGCTGCAGTTCTTATCATGAGGCTGATACTTACCAGCACATCACGCGCTGATTTGTCTTCTATGCTCTCGCTTTTAGCCATCTTGCTTTGCAATGCACGGTAAGCTTTATTTACCGCCGCATCACCTTTTTCTTGATTGACCGCTTCAGCCAGAGTTTGTAACTCTTTGCCAAACCCACTGACCTCTCGCGCCTTGAATATTGGCTCAAGACCAGCATAGAGCTCGTCCTCAGGGTGCTTCATATGTGTTTTTGCCATCGCAATATGGCCTTCCTGATATAGTTTATAGCCAACCCATAAGTGACCACGGATCAATCCTAATTGGGCCAAAAAAACTGCATCATCTTTGGCTAAATCGATACTGGTTCCGCCTTCACCTTCACCACCCTCGCCTTCACCACCTTCACCCTCTCCACCACTCAGTAAAGAGACGCTGCTTATTCCTGCAACGAATTGATTGCCATCAGACGCTAATGGTTTAGCATCCACTGCAGTTGACGCCATACTGGTTGCCAGTAAGGCTGAACTCACGCCAAGCCATATTTTTCGCTTTTCGTACATAGAATTACCCTTTGAAGTTTCTTTTCTAACTGACATTGCTTTATACTGGCTATCATTCCATAGATGCGATTGATTCTCAATAACATATTTATGATACTGCAGCTTTCTGACATCATCGAGCCCAATACTCTCAATGTAATCTGCGAAGAGCTGGCAAAGCTCGACTTCCATTCCGGCCAGCAAACCGCTGGCAGAGCAGTCCGCTCACTTAAAAATAATCAGCAGATTCTGCTGGCAGATGACCAGCCAGCACCCTTAGCGATGCTACTCAAATATCTTTCTAAAAATCCCATTTTTCAGACTGCCTGCTTGCCCCGGCAGTTTGCCAGAGTGATGCTCAACCGCTATCAGCAAGGCATGCAATACGGTAATCACATAGATGATGCTTACATTGCAGGTGTCCGTACTGATGTGTCTTTTACTTTCTGCTTATCTTCCGCCAGTGATTACAGTGGCGGTGAGTTAGTATTATGTGACGCAACCGGGGAA
The DNA here is from genome assembly GCA_048268505.1 of Kangiella sp. Taxonomy (GTDB): domain Bacteria; phylum Pseudomonadota; class Gammaproteobacteria; order Enterobacterales; family Kangiellaceae; genus Kangiella. The sequence goes on from JBLWVK010000002.1 coordinate 125,665, forward strand.
CGCTCATGGAAGCTAGACAAAGGTGATGTGCTGATTTATCCAAGCACGCACTTGCACCGCGTTAACGCTGTTACAGAAGGCGAACGTATCGCCATGGTCGGCTGGTTACAAAGCAAGGTTCGTCAAGCCAGCCAAAGAGAACTGTTATTCGATTTAAAACAGTCCGCTACACATGAACTGGAGGCTCAGGGGAAGTCAGAACAATATGACCGCCTCAGCAAGTCTTACAGCAACTTGTTAAGGATGTGGGGCGACTAGTTCAATCATCTCGTACTCATGTCTTTCTAATGTTATCGACATAAAAAAACCGCCAATCAAGGCGGTTTTTTTGTCTGACTGTTTAGCTGTTTACAGGATGTAAACGAAGATAAACAGGAATACCCAGACCACGTCAACAAAGTGCCAATACCAGGCACCCGCTTCATAAGCAAAGTGATCTTGCGGGGTAAAGTGACCTTTGGCACAACGAATGGTCAGGATAATCAAGAAGATTGTACCTACCGTTACGTGCAAGCCGTGGAAACCGGTCAACATGAAGAAGGTTGAACCATAAATACCACTACCTAGCGTTAAGCCCATTTCTGTGTATGCATGGATGTACTCCCAAATTTGAAGACCCATGAAGATAACACCTAAAGCTGCCGTTATAGCAGTGAACTGAATTAATGTTGCACGATTCTTCTCAACCAATGCATGGTGAGCAATGGTCAATGTAAATGAAGAGAATAAAAGAATCGCAGTATTGATTGCTGGTAAGCCCCAGGCACCCATACCAGTAGTGGTTTCGCCACCAGGAGTTTTTTCCATAGGCCAGTTCGGGATAAACTCTGGCCATAGGAACTCATGGGTTGCTGCGTTGTTGCTCGAACCGCCTAACCATTCCATTACTAATATACGAACGTAGAATAGTGCACCAAAGAAGGCAGCAAAGAACATCACTTCAGAGGTGATGAACCACATCATGCCCTGACGGAATGAACGGCTCATTTGCGCGCTGTAAAGTCCGCCCATTGATTCACGGATAGTGGCTGCCCACCAGGTTGACAACATATATATCATGACGGCTAAGCCTAGATACAAGATATACCCTTCTGGGAAGTTACCTTGCACCATATTTCCTGCACCAAAAGCAGTTAAAAACAAGCCAACAGAACCGATAAACGGCAGCTTGCTCTGCTCTGGTACATAATACTTTTCGTATTCTGTATTTGTTTGTTCACTCATCGTATGTCTCCGTTAAAGACCTTTGTGCTGACGTCTTACTCAGCAGCCTGTGTTTGTTGTTCGGCAGGTGTCACATTATGCAATGTGTAAGCCAAGGTAATGGTGTCATATTTTTCCGGTAAGTCTTTATCGACGAAGAAACGCATTGGCATTTCTTCGGTTGCTCCGGCGGCCAGTGTTTGCTGATTAAAACAGAAGCATTCTGTTTTATTGAAATACTGGCTGACTAGATTAGGCGAAAAACTCGGAATTGCCTGACCTACAATGGCTTTACCCGCACGATTTTTAACTCTGAAAGCAACTTCATATTCCTTGCCAGGATAGACCTTAATCTGTGTTTCGACCGGTTCAAAATCCCAAGGCATGTCGTTCTTGGTAATTGTCATGAACTGGACTGTGATTTCGCGGCTGGTATCCGGCTCCTGCTGTTCGTAAACAGCAAGACCGTTTGATTTACCATTTAAGCCAGTGATCTCGCAGAACACATCATATAAAGGAATCATGGCAAAACCAAAAGCCAACATAATCAAGGTAACCATGACCAGTTTTCTGGTCATGACCTTGTTTTTATCTTGTTGCTCTGACTGTTGGTTACTATTACTCATAATCAGTTACTTTATCAGTTGAATTGATTAGTCCACTTTAGGCGGTGTATCAAACGAATGATACGGCGCTGGTGAAGGCAAGTGAGTAAACTCAAGACCTTCTGCACCTTCCCAAACCTGATCAGTGGCTTTCTCACCTTTCTTCAACCAGCAAGTTTTAATCAGGATCCACAAGAATAGGAACTGAGTCAAACCTAGGCCGAATGCACCAATACTTGACCACATATTGAAGTCAGAGAACATGATGTTGTAGTCAGGAACACGACGTTGCATACCCGCCAAACCTGAGAAGTGCATTGGGAAGAAGGTTAAGTTAACAAACACGATTGATAACCAGAAGTGGATTTTCGCCAACTTCTCGTCATACATACGGCCTGTCCATTTAGGCATCCAGTAATAAACTGCAGCCATGGTGCCGAAAATCGCACCAGGGAATAGTACATAGTGGAAGTGCGCTACTACGAAGTAGGTATCATGATACTGCCAATCAACCGGAGTAAGCGCTAGCATCACACCAGAGAAACCACCGATTGTGAACAGGATTACGAAAGCAATCGCATACAACATAGGCGTTTCGTATGTGATTGAACCTTTCCACATTGTAGCGATCCAGTTAAATACCTTCACACCTGTTGGAACCGCAATCAACATGGTTGCAACCATGAAGAACAATTCACCTTTAACCGGCATACCCACGGTAAACATGTGGTGCGCCCATACGATGAATGACAGGAATGCAATCGATGCAGTTGCATAAACCATTGAAGAATAACCGAACAACTTCTTGCGTGAGAATGTTGGAATAATCGCAGAAGCGATACCAAACGCAGGAAGAATCATGATGTAAACTTCAGGGTGACCGAAGAACCAGAAAATGTGCTGGAACATGACAGGGTCACCACCACCGGCAGCATCAAAGAATGAAGTACCGAAGTGACGGTCTGTCAACATCATAGTTACCGCACCTGCAAGTACTGGCATTACCATCACAAGCAAGAATGCTGTAATTAACCAGGTCCATACGAACAATGGCATTTTCATCAATGTCATGCCAGGAGCACGCATGTTGAATACAGTAACGATAACGTTGATAGCACCCATGATGGATGAGATACCCATCAAGTGAACACCAAAGATAAAGAAGTCAGTGGATGGAGGACCATAAGTGGTCGACAATGGCGCATAGAATGTCCAACCGAAGTTAGGCGCACCACCTTCCATAAACAATGATGACAACAACAGGATAAAGGCTGCTGGAAGAATCCAGAAACTCCAGTTGTTCATACGTGGTAGAGCCATATCAGGCGCACCGATCATCATAGGAATCAACCAGTTAGCAAGACCTACAGTAGCTGGCATCACGGCACCAAATACCATGATCAAACCGTGCAGGGTTGTCATCTGGTTAAAGAAGTTAGGTTCAACAAACTGTAGACCTGGTTGGAAAAGCTCGGCACGGATAACCATAGCCATAGCACCACCAATCAGGAACATGATGAACGAGAACACCAGGTACATGGTACCGATGTCTTTGTGGTTGGTCGTAAACAACCAACGCGAAATACCTTTTGGTTTATGGTCAGCCATTATTACTCCCCTCCACCATTTTTAATATCGTAAATTTCTTGAGGCTGAACTTTATCGCCAGTGTTATTACCCCAGGCATTACGCTCGTAAGTAATAATCGCTGCAATTTCAGCTTCCGTTAACTGAGCACCAAATGCCTGCATCGCAGTGCCTGGTACGCCGTTCAATACGATATCAATGTGTTTACCAACGTTGCCTTCTCCAGTCACGATCTCAGTGCCAATCAGTGATGGGAATGGACCGTTACCTTGACCAGTTGGCATGTGGCACGCTGAACAGTACTTGTTATAAGCTGCTTCACCTTCGGTCATTAACTGAGCCATAGTACGCTCATTCAAGTCAGGACCAGACTTAGCGGCTTCAACCTGCTCTGCTAACCAGGCATCATATTCTGCCTGCTCAAGCACTTTAACCACGATTGGCATAAAGCCGTGGTCTTTACCACATAGTTCAGCACAAACACCGCGGTAAATACCTGGCTCGTCAACTTTGGTCCAAACTTCGTTGATAAAGCCTGGAATTGCGTCTTTCTTCACAGAAAAATCAGGTACCCAGAAAGAGTGGATAACGTCTTCAGCAGTTACCAGGAAACGAACTTTTTGGCCCGCTGGAATAACTAGAGGGTTATCAACTTCAAGAAGGTAGTTTTCGTCTTCAATCTTGGTGCCAGAGAAATATTTACCGGCATTTAGAGCTTGTTGACGCGAAGCATCGTCAAGGTTCGAGAAGAAACTTACATCGTTGCTTGGATCATTATCGCCATCGATGTATTTATATTCCCATTTCCACTGCCAGCCTTTAACCATAACGGTCATATCTGGGTTACTGGAATCTTCCATTTTAATCAACAACTTAACAGCAGGAACTGCTAGTGCGATAAGGATGATGAAAGGAATAACGGTCCAAATGATCTCAACAGTGGTGCTGTGAGAAAACTTGGCTGGATTTGGGTTTTTGCTCTTACGATGTGCAAACATCGAGTAAAACATTACGCCAAAGGTAAGGACTCCGATCACTACACAGACCCAGATTACGATCATGTGTAGGCTGTAAACTTCTTTACTGATCTCAGTCACACCTTCACGCATGTTATACGCCTGTTCACTACAACCGGTTAGCACTAAAACAGCTAGCGCGGCTACAGCGAGAGCGACTTTGCGGAACAATGACATGCTCTTCTCTCCACTAACGTTAACCCGCAAAATGCGGAAATTGTTATAAATTAGAATCGTTAAAAATAAGCCATTCCTGTCTGCCCTAGCAGGAATTTGACCAATCAACCTTGATCCGAATCAAGATTTAAGGGCGGCCATTTTATCTGAGAAGATAGGGAAAAACTAGACGGATCTGTAATAAAACCTGACTAAACTAGGGATTCTCTTGCAGTTTTTGTAGGGTTTTTATGCGATTGAGCAGCTTTTTATCCACCTCAAACTCGGGATAAGTGCGCTTGAACTGGCTCCATTCATCAAGAGCCGTAATCTCATCACCTTCATCCAGAGACTGCTCGATTTCCTCAACCCAGACCTCAGGTAAAGGGTATCCAAGCACAGCTTCATCCAATACACCATGCTCATCAAAGCCAACGGTTTGCTGACTTTCTTGAGTGATCTCTGTTACCGGTTCAGCCGACTCCAGATCCTCTGCGCGAATGCGAGCACCTGTTACGACAACCGATTTCTCAGCCATATCGCTGACTTTTGGTCGCTCCAGCTCCAGCACCGGCTCCTGTGGCGCTGCCGGTGGTGCCATCATCTTTTGCTCAGCCAGACGTGCACGCGTTTCTGCTTCGCGTTTACTCATAGCCTCCTGCCTGGCCAGATCGGCTTCCATATCAATGACATAACGTTGCTCCATCTGCTCTGAGCTGGCGACCTGCGCCATGCTATTCATATCCTCACCACTTAAATTGACCATCAGACGTGCGATACCCAGGGTCACCACCAGCCCGGCAGCGACAGAAACAGGTACGCGCAGTCGATGCCACCAGCTGCCGCCAGCGGCCTTGCGCTCCTTCTGTTGAAGGTGCTGTTCGGCCATGGCGAGAATATTCTGATCCAGTTCTGGACTGGTTTCTTCCTCACCCTGCCATTGATTCAATTTTTCTAACTCTTTGTCTTTACTCATAATTCCACCTCAAGCCTTGCTTTCTCGATCAACTGCTTGAGTTTCTGTACTGCATAACGCAAGCGGCTTTTCACCGCTTCTGCATTATCCTGTATGGTTTCTGCGATTTCCTGCACCGTCATGGCACTTTCGATTTTGAGCACCAGCACTTCGCGTTGGGCTGGCGGTAATTGGTTCAATGCGTGCAAAAAATGCTGTTTCGATTGAGCCTCATTGAGCTGCTGCTCAGGCTCGCTGGCGGAACTCGCCACTGGCTGCATTTCGGTTTCATCATCAAGTGACAATTCTTCAGCTCTGCCTTGCTTGCGATAATGGTCAATCAGCTTGTTGCGGGCCATGTGATAGAGCCAGGTGGTAAATTTTGCGCTGACCTGATAACCATCACTAGCTTTAATAAGGCTCTGCCAGGTCTCCTGAAACAGTTCTTCGGCAGTCGCGCGGCTATCCACCTGACGTAAAAAATAGCGCAGCAGTGGATTCTTATGACGCAAATAGAGTAGTTCGAATGCACGCATATTGCCTTTGGCATAGCCAACCATCAAAGCCTCATCGCTCAGCTCGGCTGATTGAGAGGCTTGGCGCTGTTGATTGCTGTCAAAGGTTTCGTTACTTCTGGTCACTCGTGATCTCTTGTGAAACACATCCCCAGCGCCATCATGGCTTGTTAGCGTAAGGCTTTCAAGCATATTGTTATCTCGGCCAATCGATGGCTGTTATTCCGCACCGACCTGGCTTTGCGAACCTTTGTTCTGCTCATCCAGCAGCTTGGCCATCTTCATCAGTTGAATCATTTCACCGCGATAACCATCCTTGTCTGCCCCTTTACTGGTTTGCGCCAGTTCAATTGCCTGTTGCCAATCCCAGCCATTGAGGTAACGACCACCGCGCAGTAATTGGGCAAACCCTGCAACACTGGCTGCGAACTGGCTATCGCCTGCAACGGTTTTTTCTGCATCGAACTGCTGACGCTCAATGATGTGACTAATCAATTGACTCTTATCTTCATCCGGCATCTTGTATCGCAATTTGACCAATGCAGCCTCATCAGCCAGCTTTTGCTTATCAGTTTGCTGTTCAGCGTATCGAAGTTCATCGACACGACGACCTTCCGATCCCACTAATACAACTTCATACAGCGCGGTCACGGTATGTCCGGCGCCGATTTCACCAGCATCCACCTTGTCGTTTTTGAAATCTTCGCGATTCAAAGCGCGGTTTTCATAACCCAGTAAACGATATTCAGCGACCACCTGCGGATTAAATTCCACCTGAATTTTGACGTCCTTGGCAATGGTCATCAGGGTTCCCGCGCGCTGCTCAACCAGCAGTTTGCGAGCTTCCTGCAAGCTATCAATGTAGCCATAATTGCCATTACCTTTATTGGCCAGCTGTTCCATCAGGTGTTCGTTGTAATTACCACTGCCAAAGCCCAGTGCGGTAAAGGAAATGCCGCTTTCGCGTTTACGCTCAACCAGGTCAATCAGCTGTTCCCGATTAACGGTACCAACATTAAAGTCACCATCAGTTGCCAAAATCACTCGATTGATGCCATCTTTGATAAAAGACTGTTTAGCCAGTTTATAGGCCAGTTCAATGCCTGCACCACCATTGGTCGAACCGCCTGCACTCAGCCTATCCAATGCCTGCTCAATAGCCATCCGGTCATTGCCCCTGGTTGGTTCAAGCACCACGCCACTGGCTCCGGCATAAACCACGATAGAAATCTTGTCCTGATCGCTGCTTTCCTGCGCTAAGAGTTTCAGTGACTTTTTAACCAGCCCAAGCTTATCTTCGCTGTTCATGGAGCCCGAGACATCGATCAGATACACCAGATTGGACGGCGGCAACTCCTGCTGCTCAGGTTCAAAGCCTTTGATGCCAATCTGCATCAGATAGGCATTTGGATTCCAGGGCGCAGAAAATACCTCGGTATTTACTGCAAATGGCTGTTCAGTTGATTTAGGCCCCTGATAGTCATAATTAAAATAGTTCACAAACTCTTCCAGACGCACTGCATCATGCGGCGGTAAATAGCCATCATTCAACATGCGTCGAACATTTGAGTAGGAACCGGTATCCACATCGATACTAAAGGTCGAAACCGGTTCTTCTTTGGCCAGAAAAATACCTGACTCATCAAAGTGCTGATATTGCTCGCGATTCACTTCCGGTTGTTGCCACATTGCCGGAGACTGTGGAGCTGGCATAGCTGCATCATAATAAGCCATTCTTTCCTTTGCCTCTGGCATGATGCGCGATCCGGTCACGACAATCTTTTCCTGCTCCTGCCTTGCTCGCTTCAACTCTTCTGCTTTGGCGGCGGCCACCTGTTTATCACGTTCGGCCTGCTGGTTAGCTGTGTCAGTGTTCTGACAGCCGCTGATGGCCAAAGCGACCATCGTTGCCAGCACGCTGACTTTTAATGACTTTGTTACAGTGTTTGCTTTATTGATATTCATTTCCGTACTCCACTTAATTCTGTCTATTGGCATTAACAACACTGCTATAAACGCTGACCAGTCGGAAAAGGGTTAACTTTTTTTAAAATATTGTTAGAGTAGCCTCTTACTATCCGTAAACCTTTGTGTACCCATGGAAGCCGCTGAACTGCAACAACTGCTGTATAAAGAAATACCCATCACCAAAGCCCTCCAGGTTCAGGTCGACAACCTGACCAGCAACGGTATTCAGTTGTCAGCTCCTTTTGAAGCCAATAAAAATATTCATAACACCGCGTTTGCCGGCAGTATCTACACCACCGCCACCCTCGCCGGATGGTCACTAGTCACTCATCTGGTGCAACAGCATCAACGCCGGGGTTCGGTAGTATTGGCCAGTGCAACCATTCGTTACAGCAAGCCTATCGAGGGCGATATTGTGGCCAGTTGTCAGGTTTCAGATCCTGATGTTATTGAACACTTTCTTAAACGATTTGATTCAAGAGGTCGCGGCAGGCTGTCGCTGGAAATTGATGTGATTGAGGCAGGCGAAAGCAAGGCCACTATGCAAGCTGACTTTGCGGTCATTAAACAAGCATCGTAATTTTTGTCACAAAGGCTCCCTTCGTTATATTGCAATGTCATAAAACTGTCATTTTGCGCTCCCTGTTAGATCTTATAATCCTGCGGACTTGTTACTAACCGCTTGATTGACACTAACAGGAGTGATCATGACATCACTTGCGCGAAATTTAGCTAGCGCCTTATTAGTCTGTGCCCTATTCGCCCAGCCTATAACCACTTTCGCTGAGGAAAACAGCACCCAGAATTTTTCTGTTGCTGATATCAGCAAAGCCACCATTCTGTTTGAAATGAAGGGCTCTAACACCATTGGTGAATCGCTGGCCCCTGGTCTGGTGGCAGAATTTCTAAAAGCAGAAGGTGCGATCCGCACCGGCGTAGTCGAAACTCATGCGGTTGAAAAGACTGTACTGGGACAGTTTCCGGATGGCACTCTAAAAGGAGTGGACATCAAGGCACATGGCTCCAGCACCGGTTTTAAGGCATTAGCTGCAGAAGATACCGATATCGCCATGTCATCTCGCCGCATTAAGGAAAAAGAACGCGAACAAATGCGCAGCCTTTATGGTGATCTCAAGTCAGTTGATAGCGAATTAACCATTGCGGTCGATGGTCTGGCAGTCATAGTTCATCCACAGCTTGAAATGAACACTCTGGACACCGAAACGCTGGCGCGAATTTTTGCTGGTGAGATTCGCAACTGGCAGGAAATAGGCGGACCCAGTCAAAAGATTATCCTGTTCGCGCGTGATGATAATTCAGGAACCTTTGATACCTTTAAATCACTGGTTCTAAAGCGACACAAGTTATCACTTTCCGAATATGCCAAACGTTATGAATCATCAGGCGAACTATCCGATATGGTTTATAACACGCCTGGTGCGATTGGTTTTATCGGTCTTTCTTACGTTAATGACAACAAGCCGTTGGCTTTGTCTGAAAGTGGTGTGGCGCTGTCTTTTAAACCTAATCTGTTCACGGTCAGCACCGAAGATTATGTGTTAAGTCGTCGCCTCTACATGTATTACCCGAGCAACAACACTAATGTTCATGCTCGTCGCTTTATGCAGTTTGTGCAGCAGGATCAGGCTCAAGCGGTGGTCGAAAAGACTGGGCTAATTTCATTGAAGGTGAACGATGCGACCATTCGCTTTAATCGCAATTACCCACCGCGTTATCTCAACATGATCACTGATTCAAAGCGCTTATCCATTACTTTCCATTTTGATGAGGGCACCGACGAACTAGACAACAAGGCCAAGCTAGATATTCAGCGCCTAGTCAAATACGTTCAAGCGCACCAGCTGGAAGATTTATTCCTATTCGGATTTAGTTATGAGTCCGGCAACGAAGAGAATGACAAGGACGACTCCAAACGACTGGCAAGAATTATTGCCGATGAGCTGGAGCAGGCAGGCGTCAAGCCTTTCTATGTGCAGGGTTATGGCAGCAAGGGAGCCATCGCCTCAAATAGCACAGAAAACGGACGCAATAAAAATCGTCGCGTTGAAGTCTGGGTTGGTCGCTGATTATTTCGCCTTAAGCAAACTTTTTGTCAGAGCATGACATAAGGCATCAAAGGCTTTGTTGTAATCCAATGGCGTCATTGACTCAGCCAGTTGGTATTTAGCAATTAACGAATCGGTTTTATTATCGCCAAGCTGAGTCAGCAGGGTTTGCAGCCGTGAGCTGTCAACCTTGCTCCGCCCAACAAAATCTTCAAACAGAATTAGCGCATCCAACAAAAACAGTACCGCCTGTTGGCTGAACTGAAAATGGCAACTGTTTTGATTGCTCAGCAACAGACTTTTGCATATCAGATCAAATCGCCCATCTTTCTTTTGATACAGAATATCCGACAGCAGATTAAACTGATGACTATCAATCAACCCATCAAAGGTACTATACACAGTGCCGCCCAGGATGATCGGCAATGAAGCACCTTTAGCATTCTGGTAAAGATCAAACTCAGGAATGGTTTCACCGCTTTGGCGGTAATGGTCGGAAAGTTTCTGCTTAACGTCCTGGTGTAACTTTTGTGGTAACACCTGATAACTGGCCGAGACAAAGAAATGCTTATAAGGAAAAGGGTAAAGTTTAAGAAAGCCTTTGTCATCGTTGACCGATAACAACATAGCCAGCATAAACTTCAAATCATGAGACTGCCGATTATCCTTAAACGCCAGCGCAATAAAGTCTTTTTCAACAATTAACTGACCCAGCGGTGAAGACAGGCTTTGTGCCGGATAGGCTCCAAGTGGTGAAAAAATTCGATAGGTATAATGTTGCACAGCAGACGCCGAAGCATCCACCGCAGTTTTATCCTTATCACTGCGCATTCTCCCTCCTTTTTCTTCTGGCTATTTTTTTAATTCGCTACGCTTCCCCAAAAGCCCAGCTAACTACAGCTTACCGCTTATTCCTGATAATTGAAAATATCCGGCACCTGTTCTTTGCCGCTAATCGTCGCCTTCAAATCTGTGATCAAGCCATTTTCCAGGCTGTAGCACCAACCATGCACACTCAAATCCTGCCCACGATCCCAGGCATCCTGTACCGTGGTGGTGCGACAAACATTACTGACCTGCTCAATCACATTCAGCTCACACATCAGGTTCGAGCGCTCCAGCTCATCCTTTATCGGTGTAAACTTGGTTTCATGCTTCAGATAAACATCCTTGATATTACTCAACCAGTTATCAATGAATCCATGCTTTTTAGTGGTCAAAGCCGCATTAACACCACCACAGCCGTAATGGCCACAGACGATAATATGTTCTACTTTCAACACCTCAACCGCAAACTGCAGAACAGAAAGACAGTTGAAATCATTATGAGATACCACGTTCGCCACATTACGATGCACGAAGACTTCGCCCGGCAATAAACCCGTAATCTGGTTGGCTGGAACACGGCTATCGGAACAACCAATCCACAGATACTTAGGCGACTGCTGCTCAGACAAGGTTTTAAAAAAGCCTGGACTCTCTTTCTCGACTCTCTCAGCCCACTCTTTATTATTCTTTAGTAATTCTCGGATATCACTCATTGAGGAAATAAACCCTGCTCAGAATCAGCAACTTATGATCGCGCATCATAACACGATTAATCCTGCGAGGTCTTCTGACCTCTAGCTTGCTTTCTCCGAACCCCTAACCCTCTGCAATATGGTTACAAATAACAAGTTACCACTCGAATCTGATGAACTTGTGGTATGGGTACCAGTAAACTCCCACCAGGCCTGATTTCGCATCTGACCTGTGACCTCAGCCCATACGTCCCTTTCAGAAGGATGCTCTGTTCCTATGATTTCACACAGAGTACTTCTACACTCTACTTTATGGATAATGTATTGCCCATTATCCTTATAAGTCATAAGGAAGTGATTTATTTGTTGCTCCTTCATGGTAGCCCAACTGATATCTTCCTGCTCATTTACTAAGTCATCATGTAACTCATGAGTAGCTTTAGGCATCGACGCAGGACGAGTCAATAACTGATGGTGCGACTCAGGAATACCCTCAAACTTATTTTGATCACTTCGACTATTTTTTGAATTGTTCTGATCTGCTGTTAAGCCATCAACACTTGTACCATCTCCTTTCAAGATGGCATTCAAGCGTTTGCTTTCTAGCTTTGATGCCTGCAGCTCCTGATTTTTCACTTCCACTTGACGCTTCAATGACTCAAGTTCACTGGTTAAGCTTTCAATTTTCACTGCTTCACTTTCATCCTGAGAGTCAGCAACTGACTTGTTTTTATCAACAGCCTCATCCTCTTTTGCCAGCGTAGCTTGCTGATTAAATTCGCTATACTGCCCGGCCTTCTGCCCATCATCCATAACGTACCGTTCAAGAACCCAAAAGCCGACAACTCCAATGACCACTCCAATTACAACTTTAATTATAGAACCCATTGCTCTTCCTCTATTTTTATTCAATTCCAACTTTAACAATGCCAGCGTCCCTCAAAAGACACAGATAACTTTAACTTCAATCATAATCTTACGCCACCGGAAATATTTTCTATCTATCCATTCCTGCTTAGCTCAATTATAGCTGGCAGACACACAGGTCTGCCCCTACCAATACGGTTTCAATAAAATCAAGTGTAGGCTGGTGATGAGCGTAGTGAATCCCAGCTTTTGTGACTGTCCGAAAAGGGGTTGCTGGGATTCGCTACGCTCATCACCAGCCTACGATATCTATTAGAACTATTAGAATACAGAATAGGTGAGCTATTGGTTGAGGCATAAAAAAGCCCCGCATTCGCGAGGCCTTTATCAGTAATCTTGAGTAACACTGATTTAACGCAGATGTTTTGCTTTGTAACGCGGCGCAGGTCGTAATGAGAAGCCCCTATTTTTAAAGAGCTGGGCTATAGGCCAATGAGCATCGCAATTAGAGCCAAAACAAAAAGACCCCGCTTTCACGAGGTCTTTCTAGTATGGTTTTAACGGAGGATTTTTGCTTCAGTTCGAGGCAGGTTAACTTTTTAAGCGCGGGAGTTGGCAAATAGCCAATGACTAAGCGTAAAAGTTAACCTAACAAAGAAATGGAGCAAAAAGACCCGTTAAATTACATCATGCCAGGCATACCGCCCATACCACCCATACCACCCATATCAGGTGCACCACCTTCTTCCTTCGGTAGCTCAGTTACCATTGCTTCTGTGGTAATCATTAGAGCTGCGATTGAAGCGGCGTTTTGTAGGGCGCTACGAGTTACTTTAGCTGGGTCTAGGATACCCATTTCTACGACGTCACCGAATTCGCCAGTTGCTGCGTTGTAACCGAAGTTACCTTCGCCAGCCTTAACTTTATCGACGATTACTGCTGGCTCAGCACCGGCATTCGATACGATTTGGTGTAGTGGTGATTCCATGGCACGAAGTGCAATCTTGATACCCACGTTTTGCTCTTCGTTGTCACCACGTAGATCGACCAATTTAGAAAGTATACGTACCAATGCTGTACCACCACCTGCTACAACGCCTTCTTCTACGGCGGCGCGAGTTGCGTGTAGTGCATCGTCAACACGGTCTTTCTTTTCTTTCATTTCAACTTCTGTTGCTGCGCCGACTTTGATTACTGCAACACCGCCTGCCAATTTAGCAACACGCTCTTGAAGTTTTTCACGGTCATAGTCAGAAGAAGTTTCTTCGATTTGCGCACGAATTTGCTTAACTCGGCCTTCGATTTGCGCTTTGTCACCGGCACCATCAATGATGGTTGTGTTTTCTTTTGTGATTTGAACGCTTTTCGCTGTACCTAATTGCTCAAGCGTTGTGTTCTCAAGACTCATGCCGATATCTTCAGAGATCACTGTTGCACCAGTTAGGATTGCGATGTCTTCAAGCATGGCTTTACGACGGTCACCGAAACCTGGAGCTTTTACAGCAGCAACTTTCACGATACCACGCATGGTGTTCACAACTAGAGTCGCTAGCGCTTCGCCTTCAACATCTTCAGCGATGATCAATAATGGACGGCTGGCTTTAGCAACGCCTTCCAACACTGGTAATAATTCGCGGATGTTTGAGATTTTCTTGTCAACCAATAGGATGTATGGGTTTTCAAGTTCGGCCTGCATGCTTTCTGCGTTAGTCACGAAGTAAGGAGACAGGTAACCACGGTCGAATTGCATACCTTCTACAACGTCTAGTTCGTTGTGTAGACCTGAACCTTCTTCAACGGTGATAACACCTTCTTTGCCAACTTTAGCCATGGCTTCGGCAATGATTTTACCGACGCTTTCGTCAGAGTTTGCTGAGATAGTACCAACTTGAGCGATAGCTTTCTGATCTTCACAAGGTACTGAAATGTTTTTCAATTCTTCAACGGCAGAGATTACTGCTTTTTCGATACCGCGCTTAAGATCCATTGGATTCATGCCAGCGGCTACGGCTTTCAGGCCTTCAGTAACGATTGACTGAGCTAATACGGTTGCAGTTGTAGTACCGTCACCAGCGATGTCGTTAGTTTGTGATGCTACTTCTTTAAGCATCTGTGCGCCCATGTTTTCGAACTTATCTTCAAGCTCGATTTCTTTAGCAACTGAAACACCATCTTTAGTGATAGTTGGGGCACCGAATGATTTGTCTAGAACAACATTACGGCCTTTAGGACCAAGTGTTACGCGTACAGCGTTAGCTAGAGTGTTAACGCCTTTCAGCATGCGTTTGCGGGCGTCATCTCCAAAACGTACGTCTTTTGCCATGATTATTTTCCTCTAAAATTAGTTGAATTTCGGTTAATTTCTATCAATTAGCCTTCAATTACGGCCATGATGTCGTCTTCACGCAAGACTAGAAGCTCTTCGCCATCGGCTTTGACTTCAGTACCGGCATATTTGCCGAACAATACTTTGTCGCCAACCTTGACGTCGACAGCGCGGACTTCGCCAGAATCCAGCGGCTTACCATTACCAACGGCAAGGACTTCGCCACGGCTTGGCTTTTCTTTAGCGTTATCAGGAATCACGATACCGCCGGCTGAGGTTGTTTCTTCTTCTAAACGGCGCACAATGACGCGATCATGTAATGGACGTAAGTTCATGTTTTTCTCCTAGTATAGAAAGTAGTTAACTCACTATAGAAAGTTTGTTTTTAAGAAATAACCTAATAAAAATTAGTTGCGGCTTTATATGGGGGCTTTTTGCTAGCACTCAAGGGGGCTGAGTGCTAATTTTTTCACTTTTTTATGCTTTTCATTGCTGATTTCTATAACCTATTGTTTTTCTTCGTCTTTTCTTTCGTATTCACCTTCAATTACACGACTGCCGCTGACTCTGGTGTGCTCCTCATGATGGCTTTCCTGCTCTGAGCTGGAACGCGCTTCACTCTGCTGGTGATATTCGTAATAAAAATTACCCTTTCCACTCATTTTCTGGAATTTGAACCAGCCGGCTTTGACCATGCCTCTGGCAAAAGCGCTGCGCGTGGCCGGGATAAGCCATAAAAAGCCAATGGTATCGGTAACAAATCCGGGAGTAATCAGGAAGGCTCCGGCGATGATTAATAGCACCCCTTCAATGATTTCCTGCGCGGGAGCCTGGCCCTGCTGCATCTTACTTTTGAAGCGCTCAAACACTGACAAGCCCTGATGTTTAAGCAAGGCCACACCGATAATACCGGTCAGCAAAATTAAGCCAATAGTCGCGGGGGCGCCAATCCAGTTGCCCACTTCAATCAGCACATAGATTTCAAGGACGGCAAGAACAATGAACAGTAGAAAAAAAGATCGAAAAAACATAAGTGTGTCTTTAATAAAGGTTAGCTTTATAATGGGGACATTCGAGTAAATCACAAGTTCGACGGATATGACACGACTTTCTGAACAGGACGATTTTCAAATCGCTTTATGTACCGCGCCCGATCAGGACACTGCGGAGCGCCTGGCCGACCTGATGGTCAGCGACCAGCTGGCAGCCTGCGTCAATATAGTGCCTAATATCACCAGCGTTTACCGCTGGCATGATGCGTCAGGTCGTTCAGCTGTGGAAAAGGACGCGGAAGTTCTGATGATCATTAAGACCCATGCCGAGCTGATGGCGGAGCTCGGTGATCTGCTGGAAAAGGAGCATCCTTATGATGTTTTTGAGCTGATTAGCTGCAATATTGAGCAGGCTTCTTCGGCCTATCTGCAATGGCTTGAAAACAGTTTACGGTTTTAATGTCTTAACTTTCATCAATTTTGCCAAACAGCTCTCAGCCACTCTATCTCATTGAAAATAAAGTAATTTATTATTAGGGCGTTCCTATAATAGACATTTGTCCCCTACCTTTTTCGCTTCTCTAAAGAACGAACGCGCATTTGTTCGTTGCTCTGGATCAAGCCTGCACTCATATTAGCCAATATTAATATGACATAGTTAGGCTTGTATCATGCGACTTCATTTTTCTCAGCTTTTTCAAGGCTTGCTGCTGCTGGCTGTAAGCTCTCTAGGCGCGTCCACCGCGACGGCTAAAGATGCCGACCAGAACCCAGGTTTGTTAGCACAGCTTAATCTCGAGCAATATCAGGGCAAAGTAGTTTATGTGGACTTCTGGGCTTCCTGGTGTGGCCCATGCCGCCAATCATTTCCAGTCATGAATGAACTCCAGCAAACCTATGGTGAGGATAATTTTGTCATTATCGCCATCAATGAGGATTCGGAGCCGGGTGCCGCAGAGCAGTTTTTAGCTCAATACCCAGCCAATTTCACAATCTTTTATGACCAGAATGGTGAGTTAGCCAAATACTTTAAGGTTGATGCCATGCCGACCAGCTACCTGCTGGATCAGAGTGGTGCAGCCAAATACCGTCATCGTGGATTCCGCCAGAAAGACATCAGCAAAATCAACGATCAGATTCAATCTTTACTAGCTACAACGGCTCAACAGTCCACCAGTTTGAGCAACACAGGAGATTCAGAATGAAACACAAGTCACTACTGTTAGTCGCCATCCTCGGTTTCAGTTTACTGAGCGGCTGCTCGACCATGGGCGTCAACGCCTGGGAAAAGGATTTGCTGGCTAAGCCCGAAATGGCGCTTGATGAACAGCCCCTGACCGATGCACTGGATGATCACATTTACTTCAGTAAGGAAGCTTCCAGTGGTGGTCGCGCTTATGCCGGCGGTGGCTGCGGCTGTAACTAATCTTATTATTGACAAAACATAATAGTGAGTACTCACGTATGAAGAAGAATCTTTTACTTAAATCTGCACTAGCTACTGCGACAATGACCTTGATCGCAGGCGCAGCTCACGCTGAAGAAGAGCAGGATAAAAGCGCACCAGCCAGCACAGAGCAGGCTATTGGTGACTGGAAATTCGACGCTGCCTTTCTGTTTTACTCAGAAAGCGATAGCCGTGTTTCTGCCATAGAACCCGTCTTCAATGCCAACAAACGATTGGACGAAGAAGAATATTTGAATCTCAAGCTGACTGTTGACTCTTTGACCGGTGCATCACCCAGCGGGGCAGTAGCCAGCGACCAGCCGTTAACTTTTACCCGCCCTTCGGGTAATGCCAGTTATACGGTCAATGCTAATGAATATCCTCTTGATGATACCTTCAAAGATACTCGTGCGGCGCTTGCAGCCAACTGGACTTTCCCGGTTTCTGATATGACCAAAGCCGGTCTTGGCGCCAATATTTCTAAAGAATACGATTATCTGTCGGCTTCGATAAACGGCAACATCAGTTACGACTTTAATAATCGTAACAGCACTTTATTTGCAGGCTTATCCTACGCTTTCGATTCGATTGATCCCGTTGGCGGAGCGCCGATAGCTTTAGCGCGGATGCAGCCGGTGGGCGAGCCGCAGAACAAGCTTAGCGGCAGCCAGGATAAGGATACGCTGGACTTATTACTCGGTATTACGCAGGTTATTGACCGCGAGAGTCTGTTCCAGATTAATTATTCCTACAGCATGTCCGACGGCTATCACAATGACCCTTATAAGGTTCTGAGTGTGCTGGATGATCAGGGCAACTATTTTGATGATGGTATTCCGGTCGCGAATGTCCTGTTTGAAAGCCGCCCTGACGAGCGTACCAAGCATGGTCTGTTTGGCCGTTATAAGCGTTATATTGACGGAGATATTCTCGACGTTTCCTACCGTTATATGACCGATGACTGGGAAATCGACTCGCATACTGTCGATCTCAAATATCGCTTTGCCTTAGATAGTGGCGACTACTGGCAGCCGCATATCCGCTATTACACACAAACTCAGGCGGATTTTTACCAGCCTTATTTGCGCCAGGATCAGCCTCTGCCACAGTTTGCTTCGGCAGACTATCGATTGGCTGAGTACGATGCGATCACGGTTGGTTTGGAATATGGCATGAAGACAGCCGCAGGCAATCAATGGCGCTTCTCGCTGGAGATGTATAACCAGACGCCAACCGAGCCGGAAAAATACGGTGCGCTACAGCAGCAAACCTTGTTACCGGATTGGAATGCCGTTATGTTAAGGGTCAATTACTCCTTCTAACGACATTTACGCTCATGAACGAGGCATTGCACTCAATTGCCTATAAAGACTCGCAGGGTTTCATTACTGGCCACTTTACGGCCATGGCGGGACCTTGCGAAGTCATTATAGAAACCTCGGACCATGCGCTGGCAGAACAAGTCACCCAAGCCGTTGCTAACGAAGCCTGGCGTATCGAAAGCACCTTCAGCCGCTACCGCAGCGACAATATTATCTATCAAATTAACAACGCCAATGGCGCGGTTATTGAGGTAGATGAGGAAACGGCGCGCCTGCTAGACTTTGCGGATCTGTGCTTTGAGGTGAGTGATGGCATGTTTGACATTACCTCAGGCGTCCTGGGCAAGATCTGGAAGTTTGATGGCAGCTCCAATGTTCCGGCGCAGAAAGAAATTAACAAATTGTTGCCCAAAATTGGCTGGAATAAAGTCTCCTGGGCAAATCCGAAACTACAGATGCCAGCGGGTATGGCGCTTGACTTCGGCGGTATCGGCAAAGAGTATGCAGTGGATTCCGCCGCTGCGCTGGCGCGGGCAATAACCGACTGTCCTGTGTTGATTAATTTCGGCGGCGATATTGTGGCAACTGCATCACCCGTAAGCCGTGAACATTGGCTGATCGGAATCGAACCATTGGCGCTTGGGCAAAATAAAATCCCCCCGAAAGTTGCGTTAAAACACGGCGGGGTGGCAACCAGCGGTGACAGCAAACGTTTCCTGCAGTACAAGGGGAAAGTGTTAAGTCATGTACTTAACCCAAAAACCGGCTGGCCAGTTAACGATGCACCGGCATCAGTAACGGTGCTGGCCAATAACTGCACTCAGGCCGGAATGCTTTCCACTCTGGCCATGCTACAAGGACAAGGAGCAGAAGAGTTTCTAGAGTCACAACAAGTTGAGCATTGGATACAGCGCCGATAAGCGCATAAAACATAAATTTACGAGCATTTAGCGGATTATTTACAGAAAGCTGACACTGGCTTTCATGAATTTACATACAGTTCACCTGGCTTTGCGTAAAATAGCGTGTTATCTCAGCGATTGAACTGCTGTTAATCATTATCAAAGGTCATTCTTTACATGAAAATCGGCATCAAAACATCTATTCACAGCTTTTTCTTGGCTTTTCTTAGTTTTGTCGTCATAGGTATTAGCTCTACTACCTCTCAGGCGGCTCAGATCGATCTCAACAGCCTGCTCGGCGAAGAAGAAGAGTTGCTACGAGTCGATGATGCATTTGTGCTACAGGCTGAAATTCTCGACAACACGGTTCTGGTTAAATTTGAAATCGCTGATGGCTATTATATGTATCGCGAGCGCTTTGGTTTCAAGAGCGACAACGCAACTCTTGGTGAGCCTCTGATTCCGGATGGCAAGGAAAAAGACGATCCTTATTTAGGACAGACCGAAGTCTACTATCACTTCATTGAAATTGCGGTCCCTTATTCCAATGCGACCAACCCAATGACACTGAGCATCGATTTCCAAGGCTGCGCTGAGGACAGACTCTGTTATCCGCCGACTACTCGTGAAGTCACGCTGGAAGTTCCTGCTTCTACATTAGCTCTTGCCAATAGCAGTTCCGCCTCAAAAAACACAGGTCCAAAAGACGCAACGGCTGCTTCTAACGATGGCAAGGAAGCCTTTGTCAGCGAACAACAGAGCCTGATGGAAAACCTTGAAGAAAAAGGTGTCTTATGGAATTTCTTCAAATTTATTCTGATCGGTCTTGGTCTAACTTTCACGCCCTGTGTTTTCCCAATGATTCCGATTATTTCAGGCATTATCGCTGGCCAGGGCAAAGATATCACCACTCGTAAAGCCTTTGGACTCGCCTTGAGTTACACCCAGGCCATGGCCATCGTCTATACCATTTTCGGTGTGCTGGTTGCGTTGGCAGGTCAATCGCTTTCCGGCTATCTGCAAAGCCCAGCTTTTGTGATTGGTGCAGCGATTGTTTTCGTGTTGCTATCACTCTCCATGTTCGGATTTTATGAATTACAATTGCCTGCAGGCCTGCAAGCCAAACTGGCGGAAAAAAGTAACAGCCAGAAAACCGGTAGTTATATTGGTAGTGCAATTATGGGCGCCATATCGGCATTAATCGTTTCCCCCTGCGTCACCGTGCCATTGATTGCCATCCTGCTTATTATTGCGCAAACCGGTGACATTCTGTTGGGTGCGGTTTCGCTTTATGGGCTCGGTATTGGTATGGGTATTCCACTGATTATTATCGCTGTTACCGAAGGACGCTTCCTGCCTAAAGCTGGCAACTGGATGAACGCCATCAAAGCCGCTTTCGGTGTCGCCATGCTGGCCGTTGCGCTCTATCTAATCAAACACCTGCTACCTAATAGCGTTTACATGTATGGCTGGGCGTTACTGGCACTCATTCCAGGCTATTATTTATTCAGAAACCAGCTGCCAAATCTCGGCTGGCGCAACCTGTTTGCGGGTCTGGGTTTAGTTTTAATCATTTACGGCGCCTTATTAGTGATTGGCGGTGCGCAGGGCAACCGCAACCTGCTACAGCCGCTTGGTCAGTCCTACTCCATGATGACCACCGAATATGCCCAGGTTGCAGAAGGACCAGCCCAGATGAAACCCCAGGGCACTCTAACCGATAGCTCAAAACCTCATCTTCAATTTGAACGGATTAAAACCCTGTCACAGCTAGAACAGCGCGTAGCCGAAGCCAATGCACAAGGCAAAACCGTCATGCTCGACTTCTTCGCAGAATGGTGTGCTGCCTGTTATGAATTTGAAGAGCTCGTATTTACTGATTCAGCGGTACATTCAGCGCTAGACAATACAGTGTTACTCCAAGCCGACGTCACCGCCAATGACCCGCAAGATGTCGAACTGATGAATGCTTTCAAAATACTCGGCTTACCCAGTATTTTATTCTTTAATCTAGAAGGTAATGAGTTGACCCAATATCGTGCCAACGGCTTTGAAAAAGCGGAAGTATTTAAGCGGAGGATTGAAGCTGCGTTTGGGTTGTAGGCTCCTTTTTTTATTGCTTGTCATACCGTGGTACCGAGGGTACTTCCTTCGGTCGCTAGCCACGGACAAAATCGTAGGGAACGATTTTGAACAGCGGAGCTGGCCTTTGGTGAAATACAGGGATGTATTTCATAATCCAGTGACTTTCATCATTCCTTCACTTGTTGTTTCGCTTCTCAGCCAGTCAACAACCAATAATATCAATTCATGTCATTCCCACGAAAGTGGGAATCCATGCTCCTATATATTCCATTCCTTCACTTCTTGTTTCGCTTCTCAGCGAGTTACTTTTACGGAATACATCCCTGTATTCCGCTGAAGCCAGCGTCGCTTCACTCCGATGTTCAAATTTGTTCCAGACAAATTTGTCTTTGCTCTTATCAATCGCAACATCAACAGAAATGATTTTAATTGCAAGCTTAGTACGTGGCCTAGCTCAATATAAGAGCCCATTGGAGCAAGCCTAAGGTCAAGTAGTTATCCCAACCAATCTATTGTAGACTTTGACAAAAAGTAGGTTGGTGATGCACCCAAGGGGCAGACCCAGCAAAGCGAATCCCAACAAATTCGCTCAAAAAGACTCCAGATATAATGATTGATTCGTATTATCAAGCTAGAAGATATGTAACTGAATTTTGTAAAGTTACCGACCGGCTATTAGCCGAGTATGAATTATTGTCTGTTGATCTACAGAAATTTCAACTCGAATTTGGTATTAATGATGCAAACAACCCAATGTTTGACTGCTACCCTATCCACTTGTCAAACATATCTTTTATTAAGCCTTATATGGCATCAGAACCAGACTGGGACTTGAAAAACAAATCATATTTCATTGAATCGCATAGCATTAAGGATGAATACTAATAAGCTCTTAGGCTAAAAGAATAATCCCATATGTTGGGATTCGCTTCGCGAATCACCAACCTACCGCCCACATCAACCTCCTTCAATCAGCGGACAAAAAAAAGCCGGCTTGCGCCGGCTTTCTCCTTGGCTTAACACACACTAAGGGGTTTCTACTAAGCCAAAACTTTTACGAATTTTCTGCTTTGCTTTATGACGCAACGATCTGGTGACCATTTCCTGTTCGATGAAGACTGTTTTCTGGCGTGGTTTGGTCTGTGACCAGATGACACCGAAAAGAACCAGTCCTGCTGCCAGGTATTGCATGCCGTTGAGGGTTTCGCCCAATAAGGCCCAGCCAAAGAACAAGGTGCCAAGTGGCAACAGGTTCATTAAACTGCCGACCTGGCTTGCTGGCATGGTTTTGAATGCAAAGTTGTAGCAGGTGAAGGCAAAAATGTTGATGCCAAAGGCGAGGAACATGATGGCCAATACTGCTTCAGCTGATACATCAAAACTTACCGGCGCTCCCTGCACAAATACCAGCGGCAGGAAGAAGATACTACCCATGACAGTTTGCAGTAATGTTAAGAATATCGGCGAATAGCGTTGCGACAATCTGCGCGCCAATAAACAGTAACCTGTGGCTGCTAAAATGGCTCCGAATTCAAGTGCGTTACCCAGCATTGGGTTGGAGGCGTGTTCGCTGGATGAGCCCGACAGGGTCAGCCAGACCACACCGACTACTGCAATAACACAGCCCACGACCAAACGGCTATTGAGCTTTTCTTTCAATAGATAGTAAGCGCCCACTGCGACTAGAAGTGGCTGTAATGCAGTGACCATGCCAGCTTCTGAGGCGGTGGTGTAAGTCAATGCATAGCTTTCAAAGATAAAGTATAAGCATGGCTCACATAGTGCTAATAATAATAATAGCCACCAGTCGCCTTTCTGGTACTGCTGTTTCTTGGCCATTGGTGGCAAGAAGAAAATCAGTACGGCAGTGGCCAAAATCATGCGCAGGAATACCGTCATAATCGGCCCAAACTCGGCAATCGCCAATTTCATCGCTACAAACGATGCTGACCATAGAACGACTGCCAGGATTAATCCTGCCATCGCAAGTTGCTGCTGAGGTAGTTTTATCATGATCTGCCCTGCCCAAAACAATCAATCTGTTAGAGCGGCGCATTGTATGAATTTCGTTCAAATAAGAAAAACGATCTTTTTTCATCCCTGTTATAAGTTTAAGTTATATGAAAAACAGGCTCACATAACGTCAGCCCAACCTTTAATAGACATTAAGGGATAAAGTTAAAGCTCCCGCTGTTAAGGGAGCCTATTAGGAAGCACAAAATTCTTGGTGATGGCGGGCCACTCAGGAGCAGTTCAGGCAACCGCTTCAGTCTCTTCCAACAGCTCCAGTCGATAGCCATGTTGATAAACGGTTTTGATGCGATACAGGCTATCACCTTTGATGTTTAACTTCTTTCTTAATGAGCTGATATGGGCATCAACTGTTCGGGTGCTGATATCGCAATCAATATGCCAAATCTTCTTTAGCAAAAACTTGCGAGAATACAAGCGCCCAGGATTTCTTAGAAACAGAGCGCCTAATTCAAATTCTTTGGTCGTTAGATTAATAGGTTTTCCATTAAAACTGATCTGCTTAAGCCCCAATGAAACCTGATAAGGCCCCAAGCTGAAATTGTCCTGATGCATTGAATAGCGAACATCATGCACAAGTTTGTTAGCATAACTCAGTAATGTATTAGGCTGAATTGGTCGAGTCAGGAAATTATCTTGATGATGAACACAGACTTTCTGCAACGCATCCTCTTCCCCCTTTTCTGAAAGAAAAAGTATAGGGCCCTGCCATTGTAGAAACTCACGAATCTGTTCCAGCAACCACTCGGTCGAATCATCACTTCGCCAGTCGAGTATAAGAAGATCCACTTCTTCAGCTTCTAATAGCTTAAGCAACTGCTTCCTGTCGCTTGCTGGATAACATTGATACCCAGCGTCCCTAAGGTTTGACAAATAAGGCTCATCAAACTCAAGCTCCTGGGCCAAGTGCAATACTTTGGGTAATTTCGACATAACTCCCTGCTCCTTTGTCTATTCTTACTTGGTGCGCCCGTACTTCCTGCCCTGATTGATTCACTATGGTACTGGCTTTTCCATCAGTGTTTAAATTTTATACACTATGACTACACTAGCAGATTTTTTTGAAATGTAAAATCTTTATGTATCAGATTGTACGTTATGAATTCTTTAAAATTTTAATGATTAAAAACTACTCCGACCATTAGGATTAAATGTGGTTATTTGCCTTTAACTTACTGTAAAATGCACCATCTTATTTTTTGCTTACTGCGTCACACTGGATCGGCTTCAAAAACCGCCTCTATACAGATAAACTGACTTTTCAGCGAAAATAACCGAACTTTGGCTATAATTAGCGTTAATTTTAAATAATATGTCTCATATTTTGCTCTTACATGGTCCCAATTTAAACCTTCTCGGTCAGCGCGAGCCGGATCTATATGGCAGCGATAGCCTGGAGACTATTAATATGGCGGCCAAACAGCAGGTAGAAAGTGCCAAAATGCGCTTTTCTTCCCTACAAAGCAACTCTGAGGCAGAGCTAATTAACGCCATACAGCATGCAAAAGTCGACAATGTGTCGCTAATTGTTTTCAATCCTGCTGCTTTTACCCATACCAGCGTTGCCTTGCGTGATGCTTTATTAGCAGTCGATATTCCCTTTATTGAAGTGCATCTATCCAACCCCCATCGCCGCGAAGCTTTTCGCCGTCACTCCTATTTCAGTGATGTCGCGCAGGCCGTGGTGGCAGGTTTTGGAGCGGACAGCTACCGCTACGCCATAGATGCAGCCATTAAAACCCTACAACATTAACAGGTAGAGATTATGGATTTACGCAAAATTAAAAAATTAATTGAATTGGTCGAAGAATCCGGCGTTGCCGAGCTTGAGATTCAGGAGGGCGAAGAGTCGGTACGCATTTCGCGTCATAGCTCTGCTGCGCCAGCACCAGTTCATTATTCAGTGCCACAAGCTGCACCAGCGCCACAGGCAGCTCCTGCACCACAGCAGGACAGCGCTCCAGCCGAAGCCGCTGAACCTGAAATGAGCGGTCATATCATCCGTTCACCAATGGTCGGTACTTTCTACGCGGCTCCATCTCCAGGCGCTAAAGATTTTGTCCAGGTTGGCCAACAAGTAAAAGCAGGCGACGTTCTGTGCATTGTTGAAGCCATGAAAATGATGAACCAGATCGAATCGGACGTTACCGGTACGGTTAAAGCAATCCTGGTATCCAACGGCGAGCCTGTTGAATACGACGAGCCAATGTTCATCATTGAGTAAATCCTGCGGCTAGTTTAGCCCATGAATGAATAGGACACTGAATATGTTAGAAAAAGTGGTCATAGCCAATCGCGGTGAAATTGCTCTGCGTATTTTGCGCGCCTGCCGCGAATTGGGAATCAAGACCGTCGCCGTGCACTCGACCGCTGACGAAGATCTGATGCATGTACGACTGGCCGATGAGTCAGTGTGTATCGGTCCTGCTTCAGCACAATTAAGCTACCTGAACATTCCTGCGATTATTTCGGCGGCTGAAATTACCGATGCCGTAGGTATTCACCCGGGTTACGGTTTCCTTGCCGAGAATGCTGATTTTGCCGAACAGGTTGAGCAAAGCGGCTTTACCTTTATTGGTCCCAAGGCAGATACCATCCGATTGATGGGTGATAAGGTTTCGGCAATCGCTTCGATGAAGAAAGCCGGCGTACCTTGCGTGCCCGGCTCCGACGGCCCATTAGGCAACAACGAAAAAGAAAACATCGCCATGGCTAAGCGCATCGGTTATCCGGTGATCATCAAGGCTGCCGGTGGTGGCGGTGGTCGTGGTATGCGCGTGGTGCGTAAAGAAAGCGAACTGGTTAAAGCGATTGAGCTTACCAAGGCCGAAGCAGGTTCTGCGTTCAACAATGACATGGTTTACATGGAAAAATTCCTGGAAAACCCACGTCATATTGAGATTCAAGTTTTAGCAGATAGCCACGGTAATGCGATTTACTTAGGTGAACGCGACTGCTCCATGCAACGCCGTCACCAGAAAGTGGTTGAGGAAGCGCCAGCTCCAGGCATTTCTGAGCAGATGCGTCGTCACATTGGTGAGCGCTGTGTTCAGGCTTGTAAAGAAATCGGTTATCGCGGAGCAGGTACGTTTGAGTTCTTATATGAAAAAGGCGAGTTCTATTTCATCGAGATGAACACTCGTGTTCAGGTTGAGCACCCAGTTACCGAACTGATCACTGGTGTGGATATCATTAAGGAACAGCTGCGAATTGCCAGCAATCAACCGCTATCTTTCAAGCAGGAAGACATCAAGCTGAACGGTCACTCTATCGAGTGTCGTATCAATGCTGAAGATCCCGATACCTTTATCCCATCACCAGGTGTTATCCAGCGTTATCATGCGCCAGGTGGCCCCGGCATTCGCATCGACTCGCATATTTATGCAACCTACAAGGTTCCGCCTTATTACGATTCAATGATCGGTAAATTGATCACCCACGGCGAAACGCGCGAAGTTGCGATTGCTCGTATGCAGATGGCATTGGAAGAAATCGTGATTGATGGTATTAAAACCAACATCCCATTGCAGAAGCGAATTCTGGCTGATGCAAACTTCCAGAAAGGTGGTACTAATATTCACTACCTTGAAGAGCACATGTTTGGCGAAAAAGAGTAAACACAGCCTTTAGCGTCAATATAAAACCGCTCACAGCAATGTTGAGCGGTTTTTTTATAGCCATTGGTTATACAATCTTGTTATTCCGTTTTTGCTACCTATAATTCTCGCTCCTACAACACAAGGAGATGATAATTATGTTAGGAAAACTAAAAGCCATGGCAGGCGAAGGTGCGCTACAAAAATTTGTTGAAACTTATGCACCAACCATCAAGGAAGAGTTAACCACTCTATTAGCAAAAGCTTCACCAGAAACCATTTCTCAAGACGAATCCTTTACCCAGTCAGTCACTCGCCCACTCAAGATTTCTTTGGCAGCCGCGGCTGGTGGCGTTACTGGATTGATTCCGGGTTTTGATAATAAATTTGATTGCACCATGTTACATCTGCGTAACGAATTGGTCAGTACCGAGAACGATCAGGTGACATTAGTTGAGGGTTTTGATCAGAAACTTCCGGATGTGCTGAAAACCGGTTTTCAGCAGGCTAAAGAAGTCACTTAGTAGTTTATTCTTTTAGTTATTAGACAAACCAAAGGCACTGCAATGTGCCTTTCGTTTTTAATTTATCAGTCACGTATAGCCTTAAATCGCCAGCCCACCTGAGGCTCTTGCCCAGTATATTCAATGATGAAAAGCTCGATCCCTTGCCCATCCCACGAATCCTTAATCTGCCACTCGCTCATCAACATCAAATCCTCAGCACCATCCTGATTAAAATCAGCTCTTGCCACTTCGGTTAGCTTTATTATGAGCGCATCATTTGACGTAATTGTATGCACCCACTCTTGGTCTGGCTCAATAATTTTAATATCCAGCTCTCTCAGGCTTCCATTCAACCTGCCTGAAGGAGTTTCAAGATTCATTGCTGGTATCAGATCAGCTGGCAGCGTCAGTAGCTCACTTTGATCTAAAGAGGCAGGTAGCTTGCTGGTGTTAGCGGCTACCGCTTCAATATAACGACGGGCAATTTTGCAGTCGGTTTTGGCGGCGACTAGCAGGCTCTGTTCCCTCTCAATCACCTGTTCGATCGGCATCTTTTCTATTTCAGTGCAGTTAATCATGTCGCGCAGTTCGCCATTGACTAACTCAAGTGGCGAGGCGGCTGTCAGCCTGGTTTCGGAAGGCTCGTTAGTTAACCGGGCAAAACGCTTATTAATCTGTGGGTTTAACCATTTGGCTTGCTGCTCAAATGAACTACTGAATGGCTGTATTGGTTCAGATTGTTCGCAACCGAACATCAGACTAAACAAACAAATGACCAATAGCTTTGCTCTCATCAATTAGGAAGCCTTCGATTGTCGCTCTTCAGTGCCCAGCTGCTTTTGATGGGCCAGCAACAATAAATCCCGCACATAATTATTTCGGGTTGCCGATACCTGCAGGCGACGCGACTCGGAAGCGGCAGTTTGCCAGTCCTCTCGTTTGATGGCAGCATTAAATTTAGGCCAACTGGTTCGTAAGTTAGTCATTCCTAAATTAAAGATCATATCGAACAGGGCCATTTGTACTTCATCCGGGAATTCATCAAAGTTGCTCTGGAAACCCTTCTGTCGATTGTAGAGATGGGTTAACTCCTTATAAAAACTGTCGATATGCTTTATCAGCAGCGCCTCAATATCATCATCCAGCATCGTCAGCCGAGTGAACTGCTTATAGTAGCTGGCTTTAAAACGCCGCGGATTGTCCGGACCATTGAGCAACACAAACTGATATTCGGCTCGGATTTCCTCTGGCGTTGCACGACGCAGAAACCAACCAAACATGCGGGGTATATAAAGGGGAAGTTCGGCAGCGGCATCCTCGGAAACCACCAGGTGGCCAATTCCGATAGTGACCTTGCCTACAGAATCTAAATAGAAATGATTAACTCGGCCTTCGAGCTTTTCGATTTGCTCAATCAGCGCATCCTTAACGCTATCCTTTAGCGACATAATTACTCCTTTTCATTTCATCCTTGTTTCCATCATCAGCGATCTATGCCGATGTCCTTCGTTTATAACAAGTAACTGCCGATAATTCAATCTGCCGATTAGTAGATCCCCAGCTTTGCCTCTATAATAGCCGCAAATTATTGATTATCTTTTGTCATGGCCTGGATTCAACTTAAATTTAATTACAAAAACCCTGATGCAGACTCACTTAGCGACTACCTGATGGAGCTGGGCGCGCTGGCGGTGACCTTTCTGGACGCGGAAGATAAGCCGATTCTCGAGCCAAAACCAGGCGAAACACCATTATGGGATCATCTTATAGTATTGGCGCTGTTCGAGGCAGATGTCGACACAAAGAGCATTGATAGCGCCATTCAGTCGCATGACTTTGCCCAATACATTGGCCAGCAGTACGAATGGGAAATCATTCGCGATCAGGACTGGGAGCGATCATGGATGGAAAACTTCAAGCCGATGCAGTTCGGCGAGCGGGTCTGGATTGTGCCCAGCTGGTGTGATGCTCCTGAACCTGACGCAGTGAATATCAAGCTCGATCCGGGATTGGCTTTCGGCACCGGTACTCACGCTACCACCGCTTTATGTCTGCAATGGCTGGATGGGGCTGAGCTTTCAGGTAAAACAGTCATAGATTATGGTTGCGGCTCCGGCATTTTAGCCATTGCGGCCCTGTTGCTTGGTGCTGAAAAAGTCTATGCCGTCGACATTGATCCGCAGGCCATTGAAGCGACTAAACAGAATCTTGCCCGCAACGGTATTGCCAGCGATCGATTAGTATTGGGTTTGCCCGAACAGGTAGAATTGCCGCTGGCAGATATTCTGGTTGCCAATATTCTGGCCGAACCTTTGCGCCAGTTGGCAGAATCTATTGCAAATTCGGTGCAAGTCGGCGGTAATCTGGTATTATCGGGCCTTCTTGAAACTCAGGCTGGAGAGCTTAACAGCCTATACAGTCAATGGTTCGAGATGGATGCCCCTAAAGTACAGGAAGACTGGGCACGCCTATCAGGAACCAAGAAATCTTAATGCCTGGTTTCAAGTTTATTGTGATCAGCTGTTCTATGGGGTAGTCATTTCAGTTCTATGAGCGAAACCTTTTTAACCAATTGTCCGCACTGCAAGTCAGTGTTCAAATTGCGTCGCGAACACCTTGAAGTCGCTTCGGGTCATGTCCGTTGTGGTAATTGCCATTCTTTATTTTTAGCAACCGATTCATTGGTGTCGCTGGATAAAGAAACGCAGAAAGCGCAGATGGAAGATACGGTTGAGAAGGCTGAAGACAAAATTATTGATAAGGCGATTCCCGAACTGACTGACGAAGACAAAAGCGAACACTACGAGCTGGCCATTGAAGCTGCACCCAGCTCCGCCCCGCACTACTTCAAATGGTTCATCTATTCCTTTGCTGGTTTAATTCTCATCTTCCTCGGCATCTGGTTTCTTTATATCTGGCCCAATAAAGCTGTCTTATCGCAAGACGCCAGCTGGCGCCCGGTGATGCAGGCTTCCTGTAAAGTCTTCCAGTGCGTGGTTCCGCCATTGCAGGATTTAAAGCAATACCGAGTCAGCTCAATCGACGTCTCGGAAAACCCTGGCGGCCAAAAAGAAGTCAGCATGGTTTTACAGAACTTAGCCGATTTTGCACAGCCGTTCCCCAAAATCCAGGTTATTTTGAGCGACATTAAAGGCAATCAGTACAAGAGCCCCATCTACTCACCCGAGCAGTACTTGCCCGAAGTAAACCACAATGCCCTGATTCAGCCGGGCCAATCGGTACAAATTGGCTTCAGCTTTAACAGCAGCCTTGAGCACTACAGCGGCTATCAGGTGCAGTTGGTTCAGTAAGTTGTGGTTTTTCTGCTTAAATTTACTTTCCCTTTTTTGTCTACCAATAAAATTACAATCTAACTCACGTCATTCACCACGGGTACTTCCTAGGGTCGCCCGCGTAGGCGGGAGAATGCAAGGAATGCCCTTGGGTAAATCCATTTTTTGTAGTCATTCTTTCCTTCATCCCAATTTTCGCTACTCAGCGAGTTACTTTTCTTGCGTGGTCAAGAAAAGTAACCAAAAGAAGACCACCCGTATATTGAGGGCACGCTTCGCGTGACTTCCTGCGCTACTCCCAAAATACTTAACGCACCAGAATTTACATCACATCCTTGTGCTGAAAATTCTTATCAAAATCATCCACGATTTTGATTGCTATATTTTGTACGCAGCTTAGCTCAATATAAATGGGTTATTAGTGCTCATCTGCGACAATCGAATCTGATTGATACATTCTTCAAAGCCATAATATTGTGAGTTAGTGACTTCCAACAATTAAATTGACATTTAGCAAGTCCTCTCCCCTTAAGCCTTTGAACTCATTATTGTCAAGCAAAAAATTGATGCTTTTTTATACAAATTCCGTTCAAAAAACGATTTAAAGCGTGTATGATCGGCCACCTTAAATTCAACCCTGATGGCGCTTATGCGAATTGGTCCTTATCAACTTGATAATCCGTTGATCCTGGCGCCGATGGCGGGTGTGACTGATCGTCCCTTCCGTCAACTATGCAAAGAGCTTGGGGCTGGCCTGACCGTTTCTGAAATGATCGCTGCCAATCCGAAGCTTCGTAATACGCGCAAAAGCATGCAGCGTAGCAATCATCAGGGAGAGCCTGGCATCCGCTCTGTGCAGATTGCCGGTGCTGAGCCAGAGATGTTGGCCCAGGCCGCGCAGTACAATGTGCAAAATGGTGCTGAAATCATTGATATTAATATGGGATGTCCCGCCAAGAAGGTCTGTAAAAAGGCCGCCGGCTCTGCTCTTTTGCAGGATCCGAAGCTGGTGGAGGACATTCTGAATGCCGTTGTGGCCGCGGTTGAGGTTCCGGTCACCCTTAAGATCCGTACTGGCTGGAATCATGATAACCGTAACGGTGTTCAGATTGCCCAGATTGCGGAACAGGCAGGCATTCAGGCGTTGGCGGTTCATGGCCGTACCCGCGCCGATAAATATCTGGGTAACGCTGAGTACGATACGATTGCAGCAATTAAGCAGTCAGTATCCATTCCAGTAGTTGCCAATGGCGATATCACCAGTCCGGAAAAAGCCAGGTTTGTATTGGGTTACACCGGCGTTGATGGCCTGATGATAGGTCGCGGTGCACAGGGTAACCCATGGATTTTCCGCGAAATCTGGCACTATCTGCAGACTGGCGAAAAACTGACGCCACCGAGCTGGCAGGAAGTTCGTCAGGTTCTGCTGGGGCATGTCGCCGCCCTGCACGAGTTTTATGGCGCCGTGATGGGACCTCGCATCGCGCGCAAGCATGTTTCCTGGTATCTGCAAGAACAGGCAGATGCCAATGAGTTTCGTCAAACCTTCAATTCCATCAACGATGGTGCTGAACAGTTAGACGTTTTAGACCGTTATTTTGAACAAAAGCAACAGGCTATAGCAGCATGACTATTTTTGATACAAATCTAACTCGAGAAAGCAACAACCAAGACAACCACGCAGACGGTAATACGTTTGCATCTAACCCAACTTTGCGTGAGCACGTTGCCATGTCTATGCAGAACTACCTAAAGCAGATGCATGGTCAGCCGCTAAGTGAAGTGTATGACCTGGTTCTTACGCAAGTAGAAGAGCCTTTGTTACGCGCTATCATGGACCATACGCGCAACAACCAGACTAAAGCCGCTCAGGTTTTAGGTCTTAACCGCGGAACCTTGCGTAAAAAGCTTAAACGCTACAATCTTCTGTAACACAATCAGTCACCTCAAATTAGGGTTCGTATCAGAACCCTAAATTTTTTTAAGGAGCTATTCATGTCTAACTATCGCCCAGTCAAGCGCGCCTTGATCAGCGTTTCTGACAAAACTGGTGTAGTTGAATTTGCCCAAGCCCTTGCCGAAAAAGGCATCGAAATTTTATCTACCGGCGGCACTGCAAAATTGATGCGCGACAATGGCATCACAGTGACCGACGTTGCGGATTACACTGGCTTTCCAGAAATGATGGATGGCCGTGTTAAGACCTTACACCCTAAAGTTCATGGCGCCATCCTTGGTCGCCGCGGTATGGATGATGACGTCATGCAGGAGCACGGCATCATTGGTATCGATCTGGTTGTGGTTAACCTTTATCCATTCGAAAGTACTATTGCCCGTGGCGACGCGACCTTGTCTGATGCGATTGAAAACATCGACATCGGCGGCCCAACCATGGTTCGTTCTGCCGCTAAAAATCATCAGGATGTGACTATCGTCGTTGAAAATGATGACTTCACCGAAGTGGCACGCCAAATCACTGAAAATGGCGGCGTGGATCTACCGACCCGTTTCCGCCTGGCAGCAAAAGCCTTTGCTCATACCGCTCGTTACGACGCGGCTATCTCCAACTATCTTGGCGTGCAGGCAGCTGACGATAACAGCGAATTCCCACCGACTTATTCTGTGCAATACAAGAAAGCACAGGATATGCGTTATGGCGAAAACCCGCATCAAACTGCTGCTTTCTATGTTGAGCACAACCCACAGGAAGCCAGCGTAGCGACTGCCAAACAGATTCAGGGTAAAGAACTATCCTTTAACAATGTCGCAGATACCGATGCTGCGCTTGAGTGCGTCAAGAGCTTTGACGAGCCAGCCTGCGTGATCGTAAAACACGCTAACCCATGTGGTGTGGCGATTGCCGACAACATTGGTCAGGCCTATGACTTAGCATTCCAAACTGACCCAACTTCAGCTTTCGGTGGCATTATTGCCTTTAACCGCGAGCTGGATGGTGAAACAACCAAAGCCATCGTTGACCGTCAATTTGTTGAAGTGATTATAGCGCCTAAAGTGTCTGAAGAAGCTAAAGCCGCGGTTGCCAGCAAGCAAAATGTTCGCCTGCTTGAATGTGGCGAATGGTCTGCTCCAGCTGCCGCACATGACTTCAAACGCGTCAATGGCGGCCTGTTAGTGCAAGACCGCGACCTGGGCATGGTGTTTGAAGACGATTTACGCATTGTCAGCAAGCGTGAGCCAAGCAAAGAAGAAATGCGTGATTTAATGTTCTGCTGGAAAGTGGCTAAATACGTTAAATCTAATGCGATTGTTTATGCGCGCAACGGCCAGACGATTGGCGTTGGTGCCGGTCAGATGAGCCGTGTTTATAGCGCCAAAATCGCAGGCATCAAAGCCGCCGACGAGAACCTTGAAGTTAAGGGCTCTGTGATGGCGTCTGACGCCTTCTTCCCATTCCGCGATGGTATTGATGCAGCCGCTGAAGCAGGCATTACTGCTGTGATTCAGCCAGGCGGTTCGATTCGCGATGATGAAATTATTGAAGCGGCCAATGAGCATGGCATGGCCATGGTCTTTACTGGCATGCGTCACTTCCGTCATTAATAGTGTGAGCGATAGGAATTGATATGAACGTATTGATTATTGGTAGCGGTGGCCGCGAGCATGCGCTGGCATGGAAAGTTGCTCAATCTGCAAAGGTCGACACTGTATTTGTAGCACCAGGTAACGCCGGTATTGCGCTGGAAGATAAGGTGCAGACAGTTGCCATTGGTGGCGAAGACATCCAGAGCTTAATCGCTTTTGCTAAAGATAATAATGTTGAGCTGACCATTGTCGGCCCGGAAGCTCCGCTGGTCATTGGCGTAGTCGATGCCTTTACTGAAGCTGGTCTTAAATGCTTTGGCCCCACTAAGGGTGCCGCACAGCTGGAAGGCTCAAAAGCTTTCACCAAAGACTTTCTGGCGCGCCACAATATTCCAACGGCCGCTTATCAGAACTTCACTGAAATCGAGCCAGCCAAGGCTTATGTTCGCGAAATGGGTACCCCAATCGTAATCAAGGCCGACGGTCTGGCTGCTGGTAAAGGCGTTATTATTGCGCAAACCATCGAGCAGGCAGACGAAGCAATTGACGATATGTTAGCAGGCAATAAGTTTGGTGATGCCGGTCACCGTGTCGTGGTTGAAGAGTTCCTGCAAGGTGAAGAAGCCAGCTTTATCGTGATGGTTGACGGCAAAAACATTCTGCCACTTGCTACCTCTCAGGATCATAAAGCCCGCGACAATGGCGACACAGGCCCGAATACGGGCGGCATGGGCGCTTACTCCCCTGCTCCTGTGGTCACACCTGAAATGCATGATCGCATCATGCAGCAAGTGATTATTCCTACGGTTGAAGGCATGGCCGCCGAAGGTCACCCTTACACTGGTTTTTTATATGCCGGCGTGATGATTGATGCTGATGGCGTACCAAAGGTTCTGGAATACAACTGCCGCTTTGGTGATCCTGAAACTCAGCCGATCATGAGCCGTTTGCAATCAGACTTGGCTGAACTCTGTTTAGCCGCCCTTGACGGCAAGCTGGATAACGCTACTGCTGAGTGGGACTCACGCGCGGCGGTAGGCGTGGTAATGGCCGCTGGCGGATACCCAGAAAGCTACAACAAGGGCGATGTTATTCACGGTCTTGATTCAGTTTCTGGCGCTAAAGTGTTCCATGCTGGCACCGCAGAAAAAGACGGGCAGATTGTAACCAATGGCGGTCGTGTTCTGTGCGTGGTTGCCCTCGGTGACTCGGTTACTGAAGCGCAGGCTAAAGCCTACGAAGGCGTTAAACAGATTAACTGGGATAAGGTCTATTACCGTACCGATATTGGTCACAGGGCAATTGCTCGCGAACAGGCAAAATAAACCCAGTTCATTGACCATTCATCAAAAAGCCTTACACTAACCGGTAAGGCTTTTTTTATCCTTTAAAAACTATAAGCGGACTGGTTTCACTTGATTAAAAAGATTCTAAAATGGACTGCATGGATCGGCGCCATTCTGGTGTTACTGTTTGTGATCGCCTATTGGACATCACCCTATTGGGTTCCCGGCCAGCTTGCCAAGTTTCTTCCCACTTCAATCAAACTTGAATCACTCGAACTTGAACGTCCCGGGCTAACCCGAACCAAAGTTAAAAATCTTACATTGCAGATTGATGGCGATACCCAACTCTTACTGCAGCTTGCCAACACTGAGTTGCATTACTCCCTGTGGCAGCAAAAGCTAATATCTGTTTCAGCTGAAAAAGCGATTATTACTGTCACACCGGCAAAAGACACCACCACTAATCTTGGATTCCAGTTACCACAATCTATCACTCTACCTCAGTTACCTGTCAGTCAGCTTTCTATTGAGCAGGTGCAATTGAAGGGTATTGCCGGGCAAGATATTTCTATTTCGAACATTCAGTTGTCAGGCGACGACAAGCTACTCCAGTTATCCAGCAATATCAGCTGGATGGGTTTAGTGGCAGAGCTTACAACTCAAGTTAAACATCGCCAACAACAGCTGACCTCAATTAATTTAGAGGTTACGCAGGACACTAATCAGCTAATCGTGAATGCGAAACCACTGGACCAGTTAGGCTGGCAGTTTCATCTGAATGGTCAAATCACACAGATTCCGTTTGTTCAAATTTATTCAGCAGTTCTTGGGACTATCAATTTTGATTTAATTGGCTCTCTTCAGCAAGTTGGCGATAAACAGTTTGCAGCACAACTCGCAGAGGGCAGTTCATTCGAAATACCTATCAATTTTAATGACTCATGGTTTGAGCAGCAGATAAACAGTTATACCAAAGAGTATGGTTTAAGTCTTGATGCTAAAAAACTGGCAAATCAGGCGAACTTTGCATTAGCTGTAAGCAAAGCAACTGATATTCAATTCAACACTGAAACACAAATCCTAGACGTTAATGGTCAACTGGATATTAACGCCAAAACAAAAGACATTGTGCTAAGCGCCATCGCTGACTCTATTTACTTTGACCTTACAAAAACTTTTAGCGCCCCGGAGCAGCAGATAAGCTCAAAGATAAACCTAACCATCCACTTGCCAGCGACACAATATCAGACTGCTGAGAAGACTATGCTTTTCTCGACTGACTCAATAAACGCTAACCTTCACAGTTCAGTACAACTGGCTAATGGAAATCTTGCTTTTAATACTCAACAGTTATTGGCCAGACTCGGTAAAACTAATCTCAAAAGTGCTAGCTACACCGTTAACCTACCAGCACATGATTGGCAAGGCTCAGCAGATTGGTCACTGCCCCTTGCCGGAACACTTAATCAAGAAGTTGCAAAGCAAGAAAGGAAACTTAGTCTTCAATTGGCAGCTCCAATAGATGTGCAGGCCCTGTTAGACAAAGAAACAGTTAAGCTGTCGCAGTTTAAGACCCAGGTTGATCTCAACAATTCCAATCTGCTGGCCAGTTATTCCGCCAAACAAGTTTCATTAAGCAAGCAACCACTCACACTTTACGAAGCCAAAGGTTCACTAAAGCCAGACCCAAGCAATGCAGCCATTAATGGTAACTTGAGTTTCATACAGGCCAGCTATCTAACTGACAATGTTGCAGTTGATTACGTCAGTGGTCAATTTGACTGGAAACTTTTAAAGCAGACCTTTACCGCCAAAGGTTCGTTGCAGCATTCGCAAAGCACTATTCCCGTTCGTTATGCCTACAACCTTAAAGGAGGCACTCATAATCTGCAGGTTGATCGCTCCAGCTTGCCGATGATGACGCTTAAAAGCTGGACGCTATTCTTAAAAGCTTATCCTGCCTTACAGGTTACCGGCGGTGATCTCAATATCAGTAAATTATCAGGTGACCCGCTCAAGCTGCTTTTTGAAGGCGCCATGAGTATTGATAAATTGAATCTACTGTATGACAAATTGGCGCTAAATAACGCCAGTATTTCGGACAATTTAAGCAAGCAGTCAGCACTTCAGGGCAATGTAACAGCTAAGGTAGATAGCATAGAGCTGGCCGCAGGCATTGCTATTAGCGATCTCACTTTCAAGCTGGATCATACTGCTACTGACTATCGTTTCAAGGATATCAAAGGACAATTACTGGGAGGCACCATCAGCATTCCACGTTTCGATATGCATAAAACTGCAATTGAACCTTTCAGTCTGCTGTTATCCAACATTAACTTACAGCAACTCCTGACAGCGCTGGAAAGCGAGAAACTGTCAGTCAGTAGCAACTTCGACATTATTCTGCCGCTGATTATTAAACCCGGCAATCGTCAGATTACCAATGGCACCTTTATCAGCAAACAACCCGGTGTCCTGAAATTACAATCGGACAGCGGCAAAGAAGCCAATATTGCTTTCCAGGCGTTGGAGAATTTCCACTATAAAGAACTGAGCGGTACCATAGACTACACCAGCGAGGGCGATTACATCATTACGCTTTACGCCCTTGGTTCGAACCCCAATCTTTATAATGGGTTTCCGATTAAGCTGGATCTGACGCTGCGCGGCAATTTGCCAAATCTGCTTTATTCAATGCTGGTAACTGGCGATATGGCCACTCCGGTGATTGATGATTTAAAACAGAAGCAATTGCTCAAAATTCAGTGATAATTCATGTTAAGCTCGTAAAATAACAGTTATCTTCAGTTAATAATCTGTGTAAGGAAATAGTATGAAAAGAAGCGGATTACCAGCTCTAATCTCCGTTGCCAGCCTATCTATATTGGCATCGGCCTGTACCGTGAAGCTGGAAGCACCAGACAAACCTATCCATATCATTGGTGATTTCACCATTAAACATGAAATTGTGGTCAAGGTTGAACGTGAATTGGATAAAGCCTTGAGCGAAGAATCAGGCTTATTTTAGGAGAGGCAATTATGAAAAAGCTAAGTTATTCAATAATGGCACTTATTGTTAGTTTACTATTATCTGCGCAGGCCTTTGCGCTGGATATCGGTACGCTTAAAGACCAGGGTATTGTGGGCGAAATGTCTACTGGCTATGTTGGTATTGTAGTATCAAACCCCAGTCCTCAAATTCGCTCTTTTGTTCAGGACATTAATGACAAGCGTCGCACCATATATGCTCAGGAAGCTCGTAAAGCGAACATAACTTTAGCGGAAGTTGAAGCTATTGCCGCCAAACGTAATCTTGATAAAACCCAGTCAGGACACTACATCAACATCAACGGAGCCTGGCGTAAGAAATAACAGAACAGTCTGTTAACTAGTTCTGCTAAGCCTTCGGTTGTGTTGCAACAATCGAAGGCTTTTCTTTATAACCCGCCCACCAATTTTTCAGCGATTCAAACTTGTTCTGCCACTGATATTCCGGATGCCTGAAGTCTAGATATTCCAATACCGTAATCAGGTTGACATGAATCGCCGAAAACTCTTTCGGAAGTTCATCTATCCGTTTTGCAAAATACTCCAATCCTCGGTCGATGCTCTTTATGAATCTCTTCTGCCAGAATTCAGAACGCTGCTCAGGTTCACGCATCTTGTCCTGCTGCCAGGCGACGGCAGAATCCAACAGACCACGCGTTAATGAATACAATGTCTTTAGATGCCAATCCTTGTGAATCTCTTTAAACAATCGGCTACCAGCCTGCGCATCCAGATATTCACAAATCACCTGGCTGTCAAAAATTGCTCCGCCCTTATCATCAATCAGGCAAGGCACTTTGCACAGCGGATTAGCTTCAATTAACTCAGCAGGGTTTTCAAAAGGATGCTGAAAGACCTCTTCGACCTGCTCGCCTAAACCCAGCTCATGCACAAAGATTCTTGCAGTACGAGCATAGGGCGATGCGGTGGAATATATCAGTTTCATAGTTGTCTCCTTTTGGCTCTAATTGGCCAGAACCGCCCGGCCTTCAGCCCAATTTCTCAAAAGCTGCATTTTCTCAGCCATAACCTGTGACAGTGGCCGCGTCGCAGCAATTTCTTTGATCAGCGTTTCATCACATAAAGGCTTGTCATCATAGTGAGCGGCGTACAAACCTGCGATAACCACCTGCTCAATTTCTGCACCACTAAACCCTTCGCAGGCATTAGCCAATGCCACTAAGTCAAACTCACATGATTGTTGCTTGCGCTTTTCCAGGTGGATGCGAAAAATCTCCTGACGGGATTCATGATCCGGCAAGTCGACAAAAAAGATCTCATCCAGACGACCTTTTCGTACCAGCTCAGGCGGCAAAGCAGAAATATCGTTAGCGGTCGCCACAATAAAAATCGGCAGTTTATTTTCCTGCATAAATGTCAGCATGGTGCCGAGTACACGCTTCGAAGTTCCGCCATCATTATCACCGGTTGAAATGCCCTTCTCGATTTCGTCCAGCCATAACACACAGGGCGCCATCATCTCAGCCAGCTTCAATGATTCGCGCAGATTCTTCTCACTTTCACCGTGCCATTTGCTGTATAGCGCACCAAAATCGAGCCGCAACAAAGGCACGCCCCACATGCCAGCTACAGCTTTGGCAGCCAGTGATTTACCACCACCCTGCACACCAACCAGCATGATACCTTTCGGTTTATCCAATCCAATACCACGGTCATCCAGAAAAATTTTGCGTCGCCGTTCCAGCCAGTTCTTAAGTACCTGCATGCCACCGACATCTGCGAAGTGGGCGGTTTCATATTCATAGTGAACCGCGCCATTGACATCCAACAACTCATAACGGGCACGATTGACCTTATCCATTTCACAGTCGGTAATGGCACCGTCATCATAAATCAGGTTGCGAATAATCTGCTGTGCGTCACTCAAAGTTAATCCGGTCAGATTTTGCACCAGTCGCTGCATGGTGGCCTTGTCAGTTCTAACCTTCTGCCCCTGATTATTAATCGCCCAGCGGGTCGCTTCGGCGTGAATCAGTTTTTCCAGTTCAGCATGACTCGGCAGCCGCAATTCGAATTTAGCTGAAAAACGTCGAATTTCTTCTGGCAGTTTTAACTTATGGCTGACAAATACGATTGTCTGATGATATTTCTGGAACTGTAACGCGATATCTTTGACCAGCCTTACCTGCTCAGGATGTTGCTCATCCAGAAAGGGATGGAAGTCATAGAGTACATAGATTCCAGGACGCTCCATGCGTTTGATATGTTTAAGACAATCGTCAGGCTTTTGCGTGTTGTCGAGTGGCGCAAAGTGTGAGTCGGTCATTTCAACACGGCGCAAACCTTCGGTCAGATGCCAGCCGAATAGTGGCTTTTTGAGTTTAATGGCGACTTTTGTCAGTAGTTCGGTCACTCGGCTTTCTTCATGTGACTCAATAACAATGATGGGATTTTTTGATTCAATCAGGATTGCCAGATCGTTTTTTTCTAATGTATCGCCCATGGTTAATAAATTGCCTCTATTTACTTATTATGGCCTTGGTGCCGCAGATTAACTTTTATCTGTTTTATCGCTACAATAGCTTTTCCTTAAGCGAATAAGTGTAGCAGATCTATGCGTCAATACAGCTTTTTTGATCGTCTCTGCCTGGTGGCGGATTCAGCGCTGAAAACAACCCGTGGTATCTATGATGCTAAACCACGATCGAACCCTGCGCAGGACATTGATGAATCGAAAATGTCCGATCAAGAAAAACGCCATGCTGCCAGTCTGATGCGTATCAATCATACCGGTGAAGTCTGTGCTCAGGCACTGTATCAGGGACAGGCACTGACTGCCAAACTTCCCAATGTTCGCGACAAGATGGAACAGGCTGCGCAGGAAGAAGTGGATCACCTGGCCTGGTGTAGCGAGCGAATTCATGAGCTTGGCAGCCGCGAAAGTCTGCTTAACCCCTTCTGGTACGCCAGCTCCTTCACTATAGGAGCACTTGCCGGTATAGCTGGTGACAAGTGGAGCTTGGGATTTGTCGCTGAAACTGAGCATCAGGTCTGCCGACACCTCGACGACCATCTTGAAAAACTACCGATTCAGGACAGTAAAAGCCGTGTCATATTGCAGCAGATGCGTGAAGAAGAACTTAAGCACGCCACCGTAGCTCTGGAGCATGGCGGAGCAGAACTGCCCAAACCAATCAAAGGCGCAATGGGGCTTATGTCCAAAGTCATGACCTCCAGTGTCTACTA
The DNA here is from genome assembly GCA_048268505.1 of Kangiella sp. GTDB lineage: Bacteria > Pseudomonadota > Gammaproteobacteria > Enterobacterales > Kangiellaceae > Kangiella. The sequence continues at coordinate 167,707 of JBLWVK010000002.1, forward strand.
TGTCTAACCTGTCATCGCTTTATTCATAAAACTTATCTATCAAAAGATTGATTTGAATCACTTGGCACAACCTTTGGTCAAGAGTAGAATGCAAACAGCAATCATTCTCATGAAAGGTGCAATATGTCAATTCGCAAAACGTTTTCCGCAATATTTATTGCAGCAGCAACAATAACAGTTGCCCATGCCACAGACGTCAAACACTTCAAAGGTGAAAAACCACAAACCATAGCTGAAGCCGTGGCTATTTTAGAAAAATACAATGCACAGCTCGAAGGCCGTATCCAATACGAGCCAACCCCCTACACCATGGCAGAAATTCATCAAATGACCTACAGCCTCGAAAATGCGCTGGAATTCATTGATGACCACCTCGATCAAACCCAGGAAAACCTAGAAAAAGTTCACATCGCATCGGAAACTAATGATTCTGAAACAGTACAGCAAAAAGGCAAAGAATACCTGCAAGGCACCAAAGATTTGTTAGGGAAATAAACCGAATACCGATAAAAAAAGGGTAGCCCGTGGCTACCTTTTTTACCTCTTAGTTCGACATTTTTTTATAGTTTAGCTCCACATTTTTTACAAAATTCAGCATCTTTATCATGACCTTCATAGGCACAGGAAGGGCAGGCATTGTTGGTAACGTCTTTTTTCCTCATGGCCTCACGGGTTATTTCAGCACTATAAATTCCTGTTGGTACAGCGATTAATCCATAACCTAAAATCATAATGCAGGAAGCCAGAAATTGACCGACAGGGGTTTGTGGAGAAATGTCGCCATAACCTACAGTAGTCAGTGTTACTATCGCCCAGTAAACGGATTTGGGAATACTGCTGAAGCCATTTTCCGGTCCTTCGATGACGTAGACTAACGAGCCAAACACTATCACTGACATCAATACGGTATACAGGAAAACACTGATTTTAGCGCGGCTATTGCGCAGCGCATTCATCATCATGCTCGCTTCGCCCATATAATTTGCCAGCTTGAAGATCCTAAATATCCGTAGAACCCTTAGGATTCGGATGACCAGGAAGTATTTAGCATCAACAATGATCAATGTAAGGTATGTGGGTAGGATGGATAGTAGATCGACGACGCCATAAAAGCTTTTAGCATACAGAATAGGCTTGCGAACGCTGATTAGCCGTAAAACGTATTCAATGGTGAACAGAATCGTAAAAGCCCATTCTGCAGCAAACAGCAGGCTTCCATATTGCACAGAAATGATCTGGACGCTATCAAGCATGACAGCAAGAACACTCAGGAAGATGGTAATTATTAAGGCTACGTCAAAAGCCTTTCCTGCAAAGGTGTCTGCCTCAAATATGACTTCATGAATTTTTTCGCGCCATGGAGCTAACGGCTCTCCTTCATCAAACTTGTGCTTCCTGTATTTAAACTCTGGCGTCATATGTACTGTCCCAATTATTCAATATGTCATTTTGCTTATCATAAGATTCTAATCAATTATTACGATTAGTTATAGGTGGTATGTATCAACTCATATTTAGCAATTACTAATTTAAAGCCAGCCCATGACTGGCGGAATACCATTAATTTAAGTAAGGTTTTTGTTATTGATTTCGTTAATAATTGTAACTTTTTCTCGGTTTCATTATCTATTAGTCTGATTATAATAAAAGCCAATTCTTTTCATGTGATTTTCACAGGCAAAGGTGTAAAAATAGGTGATTTAGACGTCTAAACAGTGTAAAATCCGCCTACTTTTTGACCAGCTTTTCAGTGTTGCAATGTCAGTGTTGTCAGGTTGGTTTTTCACTTTAGTTTTTAATAAAAGGTAACTAATTAGAAATGAGCAATTATTCCGTATTTACGTCGGAGTCCGTTTCCGAAGGACATCCAGACAAAATTGCCGATCAAATTTCCGATGCAGTTCTCGATGCAATCCTCGCCCAAGATACTAATGCTCGCGTTGCCGTGGAAACCATGGTTAAAACCGGCATGGTTATCGTTGCTGGCGAAGTGGCGACCTCTGCCTGGGTTGATATTGAAGAGCTTGCTCGTAATACCATTAAAGAGATTGGTTATAACAGTTCTGAGATGGGTTTCGACTGGGAATCCTGCGCAGTCCTGAACGCCATCGGCAAGCAAAGCCCGGATATTGCTCAAGGTGTTGACCGAGACGACCCTGAAGCACAAGGCGCTGGCGACCAAGGCTTAATGTTTGGTTATGCAAGCAACGAAACTGACGTGCTAATGCCAGCTCCTATCACCTACTCACATCGTTTGGTGCAAAAGCAGGCTGAGCTGCGTAAAAACGGTACTCTAGCCTGGTTACGCCCAGATGCTAAAAGCCAGCTGACTTTCCGTTACGAGAATGACAAGCCTGTCGGTATTGATGCGGTAGTGCTGTCTACTCAACACAACCCTGATATCTCGCAAAAAGATTTACAGGAAGCTGTGATCGAAGAAATTATCAAACCAGTTCTACCAGCCGAATGGATCAGCGACAAAACCAAATACTTCGTTAACCCAACCGGTAAATTCGTTATCGGCGGTCCAATGGGCGACTGCGGTTTGACGGGACGTAAAATTATTGTTGATACCTATGGCGGCATGGCTCGTCACGGTGGCGGTGCTTTCTCTGGTAAAGATCCGTCAAAAGTTGACCGCAGCGCAGCTTATGCTGGTCGCTACGTTGCCAAGAATATTGTGGCTGCTGGTCTTGCTGATCGTTGCGAAATTCAGGTTTCTTACGCGATTGGTGTTGCTGAGCCAACGTCTATAAGCATTAATACCTTTGGTACTGGCAAAATCAGCGAAGATAAACTGGTAGAGCTGGTTCGCGAGCACTTTGATCTGCGTCCTCGCGGCTTAACCAAGATGTTGAACCTGTTGCAACCGATTTATCAGGCTACAGCGGCTTATGGACATTTTGGCCGTACTGAAGACAGCTTTACCTGGGAAAAAACTGATAAAGCCGAAGCCTTGCGCGCTGCTGCTGGCCTATAATTTATTCACTTTTACACTCACTCTATGGCTCTTTCTCTAGCACTGGTGCATAACCTGTTGCGGAAGAGCCACACAAATTGGGAACATTATGACTGACCACATCATTAAAGATATTGCTCTAGCCGATTGGGGCCACAAAGAAATTGATATCGCAAAAAGCGAAATGCCTGGCTTGATGGCAATCCGCGAAGAATATGGTTCAGAACAACCTCTAAAGGGCGCTCGTATTGCGGGTTCTCTACACATGACCATCCAGACTGCCATGTTGATTGAAACATTAGTTTCACTTGGCGCTGAAGTTCGTTGGGCATCATGTAATATTTACTCGACTCAGGATCATGCTGCTGCGGCAATTGCAGATCAGGGCATCCCAGTTTTTGCTTACAAAGGCGAAACTCTAGATGAGTACTGGGAATACACGCACCACATCATGGAATGGCATGATGGCGGCTCACCAAACATGATTCTTGACGATGGTGGCGATGCTACCACTCTACTAATTCTAGGTACTCGCGCTGAAAAAGATATCTCAGTTTTAGATAATCCTAAAAGCGAAGAAGAAGTTGCATTGTTCAAAGCAATCAAAGTTAAACTTTCGGAAGACAGCAACTTCTATTCACGTACTCTAGCCAATATCCAGGGTGTTACCGAAGAAACCACTACAGGTGTTGCTCGCTTGTATCAAATGAAAAAACGTGGCGAACTTCCTTTCCCAGCAATTAATGTTAATGACTCAGTCACTAAGTCTAAATTCGATAACTTATACGGTTGTCGTGAGTCGCTAGTCGATGGCATTAAGCGTGCAACTGATGTCATGATCGCCGGTAAAATTTCAATCGTTTGTGGTTATGGTGATGTAGGCAAAGGTTCTGCACAATCGCTACGCGGTTTAGGTGCTACCGTTTGGGTCACAGAAATCGACCCAATCTGTGCGTTACAGGCTGCAATGGAAGGTTTCCGCGTGGTTAACCTTGAAGATCCAAACGTGATTGAGCAGGCTGATATTTTTGTAACCGCAACTGGTAACTACGACATCATTCGCCACGAGCATATGGTTCGTATGAAAGATCAGGCTATCGTTTGTAATATTGGTCACTTCGATAACGAAATTGATGTTGCCAGCCTTGAGAAATATGAGTGGATCAACGTAAAAGAGCAAGTTGATCAAATTCGCTTCCCAGATGGTAAGCGTATTACCTTATTAGCAAAAGGTCGCCTGGTAAACCTTGGTTGTGCAACGGGTCACCCAAGCTTCGTTATGTCTAATTCTTTCACCAACCAGGTATTAGCCCAGATTGAGCTGTGGAAGAATGGCGATAAGTACGATAACGATGTTTATATCTTACCAAAGCATCTTGATGAAAAAGTTGCCAAGCTTCACCTGGACAGAATTGGTGCTCGCTTAACGACACTACGTCAGGATCAGGCAGATTACATTAACGTACCGGTTGAAGGTCCTTACAAACCCGAACATTATCGTTATTAATCAGTGTCCTGGTAGTACTTCAAGAAAGCCGGCAATTGCCGGCTTTTTTGTATTAAAGATCAACTCGTTTCTCTTCTGGATCATCCAGTACTGCTAAGTGTTTATAGGTTATCGATAATAGCGCTATGTTGTAAATCATCACCAGCATGATATAGACAGTGGACAATACCGTTTCTAGCAGTCCGAGGGAGTATGTCATCAAAAGATAAGCGGGCAGTACTGTTATTACCGGAATGATCACAACAGAACCTAAACAGGTCAGTGTAAACCCGCTGGTTAAGTGCCATGCCTTGCCAATGCCAATATCTTTATCTAGCGCTATTGCAGGTAGCACTATCGACAATCGACTCCAGACGATTACCCCCACAATCACCCCAATTATTACACCCACGATTGTAAAAAATGCTGATATAAACACGATTGGCGTAATCAGAAGCCCAATAAGAAAGCCATAAGCCACATACAAAACCTCTCGCTTCGTAAACCGAAGATTTCCAAGCAAGCCGGTTGCGGTTGGTCCCAACAGTATTACCCTATGAACAGCTATTGCCAGCAGCGCCCAGATCACTGCATCGGCAATGTTATATAAAAAGACTTGATAGGATTCTGTTATATGAAGCCCTAGCCACCCCAAGAGAACCGCTAATGTGATTGGTACGATTGATACTCTTAGTAACGTTAACTTGTTTTCTATGACCATCCTGGTTGCATCTTGCACAATCTTTTTTAAATTTGTCATGACTCCCTCTTATTTCCTTATTTTCAAAAGCTCGAATTCTATCATAAGATTTAGCACTTTGAGTCTCACCTGCAAATGCGCGATAATGGCGCCATCATTTTTCAATGGTTTCAAACTATCTCTATGGATAACGCTTCCCTGAAAAAACGTGACCTGGCCGTGCTATGGCATCCTTGCAGTCAAATGAAGGATTATGAGCGCTACCCTATGACGCCAATTAAACGCGGTGACGGTGTCTATTTAGAGGACTTTGATGGCAACCGCTATATTGATGCGGTCAGCTCCTGGTGGGTCAATCTGTTTGGTCATAGCAACCCTGTTATTGCCAATGCCATGAAAGAGCAGGTCGATAAGCTCGAGCATGTGATTTTTGCTGGCTTTACTCATGAGCCAGCAATCGACTTGGCCGAGCAACTGGTGGCTATGACCCCCGAAGGGCTAGAACGTGTTTTCTACGGTGAGAATGGTTCTTCAGCCGTCGAAATTGCCTTAAAGATGAGTCTGCACTACTGGCAGTTGGCCGGTAAACCTGAGAAAACCCAATTTATCGCTCTAGAAAGTGGTTATCATGGCGAAACCACTGGTGCGCTTGCTGTTTCCGATCTCGGTTTATACAAGGCTCCATACAAGCCACTCATGTTTGATGTTATGACCGCACCCTCGCCGGATTGTTTTTATCGTGAGGAAGGCGAAAGCTGGCACGATTATTCATTAAGACAGTTTGAAAAAATGCGTGAGCTGGTTGAGCGAGAGCATCAAAATGTCGCGGCCATTATCGTTGAGCCGCTGGTTCAATGTGCTTCCGGCATGCGTATGTATCATCCCGTATACCTCACCGAATTACGTAAATTGTGTGATGAATATGATGTTCATTTAATTGCTGATGAGATTGCTGTTGGTTTTGGCCGTACCGGTACTTTATTTGCCTGTGAACAGGCAGATATCAGCCCTGACTTTATGTGCGTCTCAAAAGGCCTGACCGCGGGCTTCCTGCCGCTGTCTGCCATGCTAACCCGCGAATCAATCTTCCAGGCTTTCTATGATGACTATGAAAAGTTAACGGCTTTTCTTCATTCCCACAGTTATACCGGCTACGCCACGGGTTGCGCTGTAGCCAAAGCGACTCTTGATATTTTCCAAAGCCAACCGATTATTGAAAACAATAAGGTGTTAGCTCAACACATGGCTCAGGCCACTGCTCATTTCTCTGATCACCCAAACATTGCCGAAGTTCGCCAGACCGGCATGATCCTTGCTGCAGAGATGGTTCAGGACAAAGCCAGTCGCAAACCTTATGACTGGAAAGAGCGTCGAGGAATGCGTGTCTATGAGCATGCTCTGTCTCAGGGCGCACTGCTGCGCCCTCTCGGCAACGTCGTTTATTTCATGCCACCCTATGTCATCACGCCCGAAGAGATAGACAAGCTGGCTGACATTGCCTGGCAAGGTATCCAGTTGGCGACTAAGGATTAAAAATGCGCATCCCCCGTATTTTCACCCCACAGGATTTATCTGCCCCACTTCAGGTTCAGCTTGAAAAAGTTGCTGCCAATCATGTCAGCCGGGTTTTGCGTATGACAGCCGGACTGCAAGTCGAATTATTTAATGGGGACGGGCATTGTTATTTTGGCAATATTGTTTCGATAGAGCGAAACCAGGTCAGCGTTGAAATTGTAGAGTCACGAGCTAGCGACAATGAATCACCCTTAAATATTCATTTATTTCAGGGAGTTTCTCGTGGCGATAAAATGGATCTTACGCTTCAAAAAGGTGTTGAACTGGGTGTTAAAGAGTTTACCCCGCTTATTACAGAGCGTTGTGGGGTAAAGCTGGACGAAAAGCGCTGGCAAAAGAAGCACGAACACTGGCAGAAGGTTATCGAAAGCGCCTGTGAGCAGTGTGGTCGTAATAGTATCCCAACACTTCATCCAGCGATTAAATTGCAGGCAGCCCTTGAGCAGCTCACCAGTAACAGTTTTTTTATGCATCCTGACGCCAGCGATAGCTTCAAATCAATTAACGCTGACACCAAGTCAGAACTTCAGTTATGGGTTGGCCCGGAGGGTGGTTTCAGTGGCGAGGAAATTAACTGGGTAGAAACGCATGGCTGCAAACCTGTTAGACTTGGGCCAAGAGTTCTAAGAACGGAAACGGCAGCCTTAGCTGCCGTTGCGGTTATGAATAGCGTCTGGGGAGACTTTTGAGATCAGGCTCGATCTGCAAGCATCGTTTCAATCAGATCCAAATCAGGTACGAGCGCTTTACGTCCTTCCAGATCAGCCCAGGCCTTAACACCTTTTGGCAAGTTTTCATCCAGCATTTTACTATTGTCTTCATCAACTGGAACAAGCCGTGGAATGCCCTGCACCATAATCGCAATATAAGGTATTTCCTGATTACCATTCAAAGTATAAACAATCGCAATACGTGAGCGGCGCAGTTCGCCGAGATCTTTTTTGCCCTGCACCCTTTCCAATGAAACCACCGGAATTTTAATATTTCGCCAAATAATTTCTCCGATTTGCCAGTCGTCGCTCGACTCAGCATCCTCCATCAGATCCACATTCATAAAGGGAACAATTTCTGCAACCGTTGCGTTCGGCAACAAAAGACTGTTCTCAATCATTGGAATTAAAAAGCTATAAACATCTTTTACTGTGTCGGTCATGCTTTCTCTCACGCGTATTGGTCAACTGGAAACAGAGCTTCTAATAATATGACCAGTTGTTCGGCTAATCCTGCCGGGTCATCTTTATAAGTCACTTTTCCCGTTTTAATCATACTTTCGGGCATTGATGACTGAATGCAACTTTCAACAGTCTGACACCAGATATCAACCCCACTCTCGGTCAGCAAATCTGCATTTGCTGACCCATCATCACCCATACCACTAAAAACGATTGCTAACTTTTCTGCATCCTTTAGCTCGAGTGATTCGGCAAATAATTCGTTAATATTAGGAGCATAAGGCTTGCTCCATTCTTCATCAGTAAGAATGATTTTGCCCTGCACCACAAAACTGATTTTCTTATCAATTGGCGCGATATACAGCTTGCCAGGCTTTATGTCCTTATACTGATCAATTATTTCAGCATCAATGAAAGCATGCTCATTGAGCATTGCTTGTAAATTTGGCAGTGACCCTTCATTAATGTGGTTTGCCAGAACAAAACAAACCGGTAACGGCTTATCGGGCAAGGCATCAATAAAAGCCTTTACTGCTGCTGGGCCTCCGGTTGAGGCAGCCAACAGCACCAACATTATGTTCATTACAGTTTGTTAAATCCTTTAGTCTTCCAACTTCAGCATTTCATCAATAGTGCCTAGAAGAGTTTCCTCGTTATAAGGCTTACCCAAGTAACGGTTAACGCCAATCTGCTCTGCACGTTCACGGTGCTTTTCACCTGTACGCGATGTAATCATGATGATAGGTAAATGCTTAAGTCTTTCATCGTGTCGAATAATGGTAGCTAATTCGAAACCATCCATTCGTGGCATCTCAATATCCAGCAACATCACATCAGGGATATCATCGTGCAACTGAGTGATCGCATCGACACCATCTTTGGCCGTCATCACTTGGAACTGGTGGCGTTGCAATAATCTTGCAGTTACTTTACGGACCGTAATTGAGTCATCTACAACCATAACCACAGGTATGCGATCTTCGACAGGTGTTTCCTGAACCATGCCGGCTTCGTGTGAGAAGTCCCATTCGTGGAAACGGTCAACTAATGTCTGCATATCAAGAATCAGTACAACACTACCATCACCCAAAATCGAGGCGCCGGAAATACCTGGTACTGTCGAGATCTGACGACCAATATTTTTAACCACGATCTCACGAGAACCGATAAGTTCATCAACGTGTACCGCAATTGGCTTATCTTCACCCTGGATAATAAGAACTGGAACAAACTCATCCACAGGTGGAACAATATCTGAATTACGATCGAGAATCTGACCCAGATAACGTAACTCATACTCATCACCCAGGTGCGAGAAGGTCTTGTCTTTATCCTGGTATATTTCCAGTACTTCTTTCGCACTAACACGTGCAACTGTAGTGATATTAGATAAAGGAATCGCATAAGGCTCACCTTTAACTCTCACCATTAACGCCTGGTTAGATGAAAGTGTAAACGGCAGACGCACGGTCATAGTCGTGCCTTTACCTTCTTCTGAACTAATGTTCAGTGAGCCACCTAGCTGTAGTATTTCACTATGAACGACGTCCATACCTACACCACGGCCCGAAATCTGTGTTACCGTTTCCGCGGTAGAGAAGCCTGGCTGGAGAATTAGGCGGAACAATTCACGATCGGTTGGATTGTATGATTCGTCAATCATGCCTTGTGAAATTGCACGGGCCCGTACCTTATCTTTACGAATACCGGCACCATCGTCCTGAATCTGAATGTAAACCTCGTTACCACGACGTGACAGACTTAAGTGAACAGTTCCCTTTTCAACTTTGCCTGCTTTTTTACGATCGTCTTTTGATTCGATACCATGGTCTATTGCATTTCGAAGCATGTGGTCAAGAGGAGCAACCATCCGCTCAATCACGGTACGGTCCATCTCACCTTCAGACTCTAGAATCAGATCAACATCTTTATTTAATTCAGTCGAAATCTGGCGAACCATGCGGCGCAAACGGCTTTCAATGCTGTTAAATGGAACCATTCGAGTACGCATCAAACGATCTTGCAACTCGGTATTTACGCGGCCTTGTGCCAGCAATGTAGCTTCTGCATCACCAACCTTAGTTTCCAGTGTTTCCTGAATTGACATCAAGTCACTTGCAGCCTCAAGCAAGCTTCGAGTCAACTCCTGTTGACGCGTATATCGGTCCATTTCAAGCGGGTCAAACTCATCAAAATCAACGCCAGCGATTTCACGACGGTAAAGAACCTGCGCTTCTGTTTCTATTTCAAGGTTCCGCAACTGCTCACGAAGGCGATCAACCGTGGATGACATTTCACTCAAGTTGAAGTTGAGGTCAGCAACTTGCTGCTCTAGACGTGAACGGAAAATTGAAGCCTCGCCAGAAAGGTTAACCAAGTTATCCAGAACTTCTGATCGTACTCGAATAACGTCACGGTTAGCTGCTTCTTTGGCTTCTTCTTCTTTCTGTTTCTGTCTGTCAGCAAGCGAAACAATCTTAACTTCGGCCTGCTCACCCGACTCCGCTAAATCACGCTTGTCGAGTTGATCAAGTTGCGACTCGATAGCAGCTTTATCATTCTCAAGCTTTCGCAATAACTCAACAGGTTGCCCAGGCATCTTTCCGCTACGAACCTTTTCAACCATTTGATGTAATTCATCATAGCTACGGCGTAACATATCTGCCCAACGGCTATTACCCAGTCTTGGATCTCTGGCCAGAATCTCAACAACACCTTCAAGCTTATGAGTCAAGTCACCTACAGGACTAATGGCCGCCAGTTTTGCACCACTTTTCAGGGTGTGCAGGTTACGCATGGCTGTGTTTAATGGTTCTACGTTATGCAGATCGGTTGACCAACGTTCAATCGCTTCTTCATAGGAAGTTAAGAGTTCAGAAGCCTCGCCCAGGAACAGTTCAGCTAATTCTTCGTTCCATGCCGCTTCTTCAACCGCAACCTCCTCAGTCTCTTTCGTCGCGTCCGCCTTGGCGGGTTGCTCAGCTTTTTCATCCGGTTTAGCTTCTTCTAATACCTCTGCCTCTGCCGGCTTAACTTCTTCTGGCTCAGGCGCCACCTCTGGGCGAGCATAAGCTCTACCTGCTTTCTGAGCAGCAATGAAACCTTCAATCTCATCAAGCATTGCTGCAGGTGATGGGATTTTATCTGGCGTATTGCGCGCGTTAAATATCGCCAATAACTGATCTTCTGCCCGTTCAGCCAGATCAATGGCCTGTTCCGATGGGGCAAATAATTGATCGGTAATAGCCGTGTACAAATCTTCCAGGCCATGGGCTAAGTCACCTATTGGTGAGAAGCCTGCCATTCTTGCGCTACCTTTCAGGGTATGAAGGTTACGCTGTAATTCAGCAATAATTTTCAGGTTGTTTGGTTCCTGACGCCACTTCTGGAGTAATGCGGCATCGCTGTCGAACAACTCTTCGGCTTCTTCACTGAAGATTTCAAGCAACTCATCATCGACATCAAGATCGAGACTGATAGTTTTCGCGAACTCTTTCGGTGCCTCGGTAGTATTCTCGCTAACTTCTGAAATTTGCTCAGCAGTTTCTCCTTCTGCTGCTTTTTCACTAACTTTTTCCGTCAGCTCTGTATCAGGTTCTTCAATTTCAGGTTCTTCTACTGCTGCCTCTTCCACTTCAGCAGTATGCTCTTCCACATGATCCTCTGACACTTCAGGCGCAGACTCTACTTCTTCTTCCGGCTGTTCTGGCTCAGACTCAAGCACCTCATCCTGAGTTGTCTCTTCTGGAGCTTCTTCTGTTTCGTCTGCAGTTAGCTCTTCAGAGAGATCTAACTCATCACCCAAGTCCAGGCCTAGCTCTTCGGCAGCATCTTCTAAACTTAAGTCTTTTGTATCTTCAAATTCATCCGATACGGCCTGCTCTTCAACTGGTTCATCTGCCAAGAACTCATCCGAGAACTCAAATTCAACCGTGTTATCGTCTGCGGCTGCTTTTTCCTTAGCTTCAGATGTCTCTTCTTTCTTCTCTTCAGACTTTTTAGTCAAGAAATCATCATCAAGAGTAAACTCAAGGGAGTTATCATCTTCTGCCGTCTCTTTCTCTTTGACTTCCTCAGCTGGTTTATCTTCCTGCTTTGAGGTCATAAAGTCATCTAGATTAAACTCAATTGAGTTATCATCTTGTACAGCTGTTTGCTCTTCCGCTTTGTCTTCTTTACCAGGTTCTTGTTCAGCAGCTTCCATTGTTTCTTCCTGCTGACCTTGCTCTTCCTCAACCTGCAATGTTTCTTCAGACACAGGCTCAAGTTCTAGCCCAGATGTTTCAGCTGGCTTCCAGGTTTGTAATGCCTGTACCAGATCACGGGCTTCAGGAATAGACAGATTTGCCGCCAGGCAATCGAACTGATTTTCAAGTTGGTTATAAGCATCTTGCAATAGAACACCAATCGATGTGTCAACTTTGCTTGCCGTCATATTCCTTTGCAACGCATCACTCAATGCTGCCACAACATTATCAATTTCATTTAGCTCAGCTTCGCCCAAGATACTCTTCAGACGGTCCACTGATGCCATAAGGTAAGAAATGCTCTCAAGACGTTCCTGCTCTGGAGTTTCCTGTAAATTGGTTCTTTCAATATCGACCAACACATCCGAAGCAATATTAAAGATATCCTTAATCAGCTCAGGATCGCGTCCCTGTTCTTGCCCAGACTCACCAGACTCATCAAAACGTTTCTGCTGTTGAGCCAGTTGCTGCAGAATATCTTCTTCGTGTACCGAAATAACCTGGTCGTCTTCAGGTGCACTAATAATATGCTTCAATAGATCCTTGGTGTGAGCAATTAAAGCCATATCGCCTTCTTCGGCTAACAACTCACGAGTTTTTAGCTCCTGAAAATAGCTTTCAACAGGCACAATTACATTAGTTAATGACTGAATATTTGCAATATGCGCCACACCCTTAAGCGTGTGTAGAGAACGCAACAGATTGTCGCTGATTTGACTTTGAGTAATACCCTGTTGACGTTGATTAGCAAACATTTCCAGACTGGTAACATGACCTTCAGCCTCCTGCTTGAAGATATCAAACAGTTCCTGCTCTGCAGCCTTATCAGCCTCTTCCTCTGTTTGCTCCTGCTGAGGCTGAATCTCGGTGATTATTTCACCTCTACTAATTCGGTTTGCTCTGTCTGCTAATTCTTTCGGGAACTGTGTCTTTTCACCTTTAGCGAATTGCTTAACCATCGATGGTAACAATTTTGCTACTTCTTCCGTTGTTACGAACAGTGCTGGTGAATATTCGATACTATGGTCGATCAGGCGATTCAACATATTTTCAATCGCCCAGCTGAGCTCACCGATATCCGTCGCGCCAACCATACGACCGCTACCTTTTAGCGTATGGAAATTACGGCGAATAGTATTTATAGCTTCACTATTGGTTTGATCCTGTTTCCATTCTGGGAGCAGGCTGTGCATTTCTTCAAGAACTTCGTCGGCTTCTTCGATGAAGATCTCGCGTACTTCATCATCAATCAGCTCGTCGCTATCATCGGATGCATCGTAAGGCTCGCTTTCAACCATCTCGATTTCAGGCATTTCAAGCGCATCATCCAGTATCGGTAGTGATTCTTCATCAAGACTGCCATAGTGTGCTTCCAGCTCACCGATACTATCAATGGCTCTTTGTAAAATTACCGGCAAGCCATGCAGTCCCGAAGACATTAAGCCTTCTAAATAATAATCCACCGAACTGATTGCATCTGCCAATGTCGAAATCTCGGCTTCACTGAGTACGACCTTTTCACTGATCAGATATTTAACGATAAAGTTTTTAGCTTTAGATATGACATCAAGCAGATTGTCTAATTGTGCGAAAGTTAACGCACCCTCAACTTCTTTTAACAGCTCTGGTGCCTGCTCCAGTCGTTTAATATTATGGCTCTCATCCAGATAGTCTGTAATAGCATCTTTAACTTTATGCAGGTTGCCACGACTTTCTTGAACCAGTTGGTATCGTGCGTTAATAATCTGCAGGGACTCGCCTTCACCCTGACCCAGGCTTTCATTGGCGAGTTGCTTGCTATCCATTTTTAGGGCTCGCTCGATATAATCTTCAAGCGATAAAATACCTTCTGCAATGTAAACCAGGCCTTGCTCACGATCCGCTTCAGAACCATCAAGCAAGTCCCCAATTGATTTCATTTGCTTGCTGATCATTTCCTTTGACTGCGTCAAACCAAGCATTGACATGGTATCGGAAATTTTCTGCATAGCAGGAACCATATCTTCTAGTGGTTCACTTTCTTGAGATTTTGTTCTGATGTACAGATCGAGGGACTCTTTGATCTCACCCAAGTCTTCTTTAATAACGTTTAGTGCAATACGAACACTTTCTGTATCCGGCCCAGTAAGATCACTGGACTCACTTTCAAGATCTCCAAGAGAATCCATTAATTGATTTAGCTGGAATTTATCCTGAACGTCTTTGACCTGCTCATCTTCGGTATCAAATTGAGCAACATAGAATAGGATATTAATGAGAACTTTATTTGCTTCTTCCTGATTGGCTGTCTTTTCAATTAACTCACGAATACGACGGTCAACTTGACCAAGTAGACTCTTTACAACTGGTTTATCTTTCTTTGAAAGAAGTCCTATATTCTTTAGGAAAACTGAAGTGACCCACCACAAAGTTTCGTAAGGAACACGATTTCCCAATCCCCATAATGTTTCTGTAACCTGATGCATGCGATCAAGGTTACTTTGTGTATCAACATCTCTAATTACACCTAACAAGCCTTGTTGGAATTTCGAGCGTAATGTTTTTACTTCAGCAAGAATGTCGCCTTTTAACTCTACTTTCTGTTTTGGTTCTGGCGCTTCAATGCCTTCTGTTGGAATACTGATTAAATTGCCTGCGCCCAAACTATCGACGCCGCGACAAGCACGCATATCATTAATGGCTGGCAACAAAATAACGGGGAGATCTGACTTACCTTCTGCGTAACGTGAAAGGTAGCTGCGGAATCTTAAAATGGCTGAAAGGAATACCTCATAGGCCTTCTCATTGGAGTCTACTTTTCTCTCGCCAATAGCCTCGGCCAAGGCCTCCATTTCTTCAGCCAGTAGCGCGGCCCCAGAAAACTCAAGCATTTGCATGGTGCCACGGATCTGGTGCATGCAATTTGCACAGAAGTGAATTTGAGTTTTATCCGTTTCATCTTCAGCGTACGCTCTGATAGCATTTTGCGCCTGCTCTAGCGTGCTTTCGATTTCATCTTTAACCCAATTTAAAGCTACTTTTGTCTGATTATCTCTCATGCCTACACCATTTTTTGTAGCTATAGCTGCCGCTGATATGCCAAACAGTTTTTCTCGTCAATCCGTACTAGCTCTGGATGCATCCAGTTAATGATTTCACCCAGACCCAATATCAACACGCCGCCCGGAATTAATCTTTCAACTAGCCCTTCCAATATATTAATACGATCTTCAGGGCGAAAATAAATTAGTACGTTCTGACAAAATATGACGTCATAATTTCGCTTTGGTGAATTCCCAATATCATTGAGATTCCCCTGTAAGAACAGTACTCGATTTCGAATATGTTCTTTTACTCGCCAGTGCCTACTATCATGACGATTAAAATACGATGCCTGTATTTCTGGAGACATCATGTGTAATTTTCTGTCGCTGTAGATTGCTCGTCTTGCTGCGCTCAGCGCTGGATAACTGATATCTATCCCGGTTATACCGTAATAGAACCGCAGCCCTTTATCTGTCAACGAGTTTAAGCTCAACTCTTCTAATGCAATGGCCAGACTGTAAGGCTCTTCACCCGTTGAGCAGCCAACACTCCAGACTTGCACATTACAATCACTATTTGAATTAGCTGATTGAATGATTTTTTGCTGACAAACATGTTGAACTAAATCGAACGATTCTTTATGTCTAAAGAAACTCGTCTCATGAATGGTTAATGCATCAATTAATTGAAACCATTCTAATGAAGCCCAGTTTTTATCCTGTAGCTTCAAATAGTATTCGTCATAGTCTTTAAGATTCAGGTCTCGAATTCGCTTCAACAAACTTGTTTTTAAAAACAGCTGCCTATTAGCTGGAATCCAGATCCCTGAATATTTTCTTATGAGAGACTGCCAGCGCTCAAAAGTGGCAGTCTCCATATCAGGAACATGAGTTAAAGAGCTATGTTTCAACTAGTGGCTCGCAATCAGTCTTTCTTTTTAGTGTCTTCTTCCAAAAAGATGTCTTCGTCTAATTCTTCGAGACTCTCACCAGCTTCTTTTAAGAAATCTTCAAGTTCATCGCTAGAATCCTGCAATTCATTATTCGCTTCCTCTAGCTCATCGGTTTCCTCACTCAAAGACTCCAGTGACTCGTCTAGCTCATCGTTTAATGACTCTTCTGACTCTTCAACATCATCAAACATATTCTCGAAACTTTCTTCAGAGTCATCTTCAGCAACTGTCACGTCATCGCTACGGAAGTAGTCATCGTTAGTTGAGTCGAGTTTGAAACCTGAAACCGAACGACGAAGATCTTCAGACAACTCAGTCAATTTACCAATCGAGCGAGCAGTTTCCTGCGTACCTTCAGAAGTTTGCGTTGTAATCTCCTGAATAACCGTCATCGTATTGGATACATGACCAGCTGAAGCAGCCTGTTGACGTGCAGCGTTCGAGATGCTTTGAATCAAGTCCGCCAGGTTGGTTGATACCGTTTCGATTTCTTCCAGTGCCACACCCGCGTCTTGCGCCAGTCGAGCACCACGAACAACTTCAGAAGTGGTATCTTCCATCGAAATTACCGCTTCGTTAGTATCCGTTTGAATCGTTTTAACCAGTGCTTCAATCTGTTTTGTCGCATTTGATGAACGTTCCGCTAATCGCTGAACCTCATCCGCAACAACCGCGAAACCACGACCAGCTTCACCCGCTGCCGATGCCTGAATTGCCGCGTTCAATGCCAGGATGTTCGTTTGGTCAGCAATATCGTTAATCAAGGATACGATGTTACCAATCTCTTGCGATGACTCACCCAGACGCTTAATACGTTTCGATGTTTCCTGAATCTGCTCACGAATGGTATCCATGCCTCGGATAGTGTTTCGTACAACCTCACCACCCTTCTTCGCAATTTCCACCGATTTTTCCGCAACCTGAGAAGACTCAGAGGCGTTGGCAGATACTTGCTCAATAGAGACAGCCATTTCGTTAATCGCTGCTGAAGCTCCGGTAATTTCCTGCGCCTGCTGGCGAGATGCTTCGGCCAGGGCCGTCGATGTCTGCTGCGTTTCTTCGGCAGATTTAGATACCTGATCAACCGCTTCGTTTATCGCACCTACCACACCACGCAACTGGTCAATGGTTAAGTTAAATGAGTCAGCAATCGCACCCGTGAAGTCCTCGGTTACGGTCGCTTTCACAGTCAAGTCACCATCTGCCAAGCTATCAATCTCATCCAGAAGACGGATAATCGCTTCCTGGTTTCGAGCATTCTCTTCTTTTTCACGTTCAGCTGCGATCTCAGATTCACGTAAGCGAACTTTCTCCGCTTTACGCTGGTTCGCATACATGCCTACTAGCAATAGCAAAATTAGAACAAACAGTGCACCGGAGATGTATGGGCTACCAGGCTCGGTGAAGCTCGTAGTCATAGCCGCAAAAGCTGCTTCTACATTAGTCGTACTGCTCAATAAGGCATCAGCTGAGTTATAGATTGAATCCGATGCATTCTGTACTTCGAACAGTTTTGGCGTACTGAATACAATGTAGTCAACTTTTTCACTGACACTCTGGAATTCACTAACAATTGACTCAAGAGCCGCGCGTGCCTCGGGATTATTTACGCGTCGAATCTCAAGCAAAGCGTCGCCATTCAACTGACCTTCCAGATAAACACCGAACGTATCAACGTCCTGACCGAAGTCCTCTGCCGCAATCTGAGCTTCTTCACCACCACGCAGTACTTTCTGCATACCTGATGAAATACGCTCAGCCAACCATTTTTGCCTGGTCGCCTGGTGAACTTCTTCACCATCAGCTCGATTATCAAGAAGTATATCAATCACGCTATCATACTGACGTTGCATGGTTGGAATTTGTTCTGCCAACTCATCCGCATTGGTGTACATGCGATTTACAACTTCCTGGTTTGCCAAGATAGATTGAGTTTGCGGCTCAACCTCACGCCACAAGTTCTCTAGAGCTTTCAACTCATTATTACGTACATTGGCCGGCGCTGGAGGTAAGTTGGTTACCCCTTCTCCATCGATCAACTTACGTAAATTGCCACTGAACTGCTTGGTCGCTGCGTCCAGTTCAGCAAACGCCGACTGGGTACCCTGCGCTGATTCCGAAGCGTTTGTAGCAATCTGTTGCGACAATACCTTCATTTCAGATGCAAGCTCTGTACGCTGAATACGGTTCTGACTTTCTAAGAAACCATAACCTGCGTTAACCGCCAGCGCGATCAAGACAACGATCAATAAAAAAGCATAAACACCGATCCCAGATCGGCTAGCTTTCTTCATTTTCTTTTTGGTCTCACTCATAGGTTGCTCCCGAGACATCTTGACTTAATATTGTTGTAAAATTTACACAGCGACCTGGTGAAGTTCCGGACTTTCCGATAACTCCTTCATCCCAAAAACCCGCCATAACTCCCCGTTTCTTTCGAAGCCCCCTACAATGTAAGGAGCAATAACTGCATCGGCAGTCAAACTGCCTTCAACCTGCTCATCTTCTTCAAAATGGTGCAGGCCGCGTACTTCATCAACAATCAGTCCTAAATAAGATCCTTGTTGATCAAGCACCAAAACTCTTTGTTTCAATATATTCCTGGAACTTGGACGACCTAAATACTCCTGCAAATCCACTAAAGCCAACAGTACACCGCGCAAATTGGCCACGCCTTTCAGCCAACCTTTAGCCCCGGGGACTTTGGTCGTTTGTGGGACAGGTATAATTTCAGAAATTTCATCTAAGGGTGCAAGATAGTTCACGCCATTAAGCAAAAAACCAACCCCGCTATAGAAAGCGCCACCACTAACATCATGTTGCGGCAGCGAATCGCGATGTTTCTGACTACGTTCTGCTATGTCGGCAAGTATGCCAACAATATTGGTCGCATCAGTTCCAGACATAAGAGGTTATGATCCTAAAACGTTATTCACAGACTCTAATAAAGAGGCTTCATCAACTGGCTTGGTAATGTAATCATTAGCGCCTTGACGCATGCCCCAAACACGGTCAGTTGCTTGAGATTTTGTGGATACGATGATGATTGGGATTGACGATGTAGCAGGATCTTTTTTCAGTTGACGTGTAGCCTGGAAACCATTCAGACCTGGCATCACAACATCCATCAAGATCACATCAGGATGATTGGCCTTAGCAGAAACGATACCAGACTCGCCATCAGGAGCCGTAATAACTTGGTGGCCATTTTTCTCAAGCATACCGGTTAAAATATGTGCTTCTGTTGGAGAATCATCAACAATAAGTACACGCGCCATTATAAATTACCTCTCTTTAAAATCTTAAATTCTTAATCAAGCCACAGCCGGTTTGTTTTGCAATTGCTGGGATATGGCATTTAATAATTCGTCGCGGCTAAATGGCTTAGTCAGATAATTATCGGAACCAACGACTCGCCCTTTAGCCTTATCAAACACCCCATCTTTACTCGACAACATGATAATGGGAGTGCTTTTAAAATTCTGGTTACTTTTTACAAGTGCACAGGTTTGATACCCGTCAAGGCGGGGCATCATAATATCAATAAATATGATATCCGGTTTATAGTCGGCAATTTTGGATAAAGCGTCATATCCATCTACGCCAGTTACAACATCGCATCCCTGTTTTTTCAAAAGTGTCTCAGCAGTGCGACGAATAGTCTTACTATCATCCACCACCATCACTTTCAAACCTTTGAACAAATCACTCATGTATGGCTACCTATGAACAGCGAAAATTCACTATTTAATAAAGAGTTAGCGCCTTTTCTTCAACTTTTTTTTAGATTTCTACTTACCTTTTATCATAAAAGTCAAGAAGTCGCAAAACAGTTCACATTTTCAGACTAATTCTGTTGCTGAATCCATGCAACCTTTTTCTTGCAAGAATAAAGGTTTTGCTGGTTAGTGCTTCATGATAACTTATTATTAAACCACATGCTTTTTCTTTTATGCCACATTCTCTTTTAATGGTCATGGATCCCATTGACCAGGTTAATATCATCAAAGATACCAGTTTCGGCCTACTGCTAGAAGCTGAGCGTCGCGGCTGGGACCTGTATTATTGCCAGCAACAGGATCTCTACCTTGAGCAAAGTGAGGTACGGGCTAACTGCCAGCCACTTAAGGTATTTAATAATGCTGACAAATGGTTTGAAGTTGAAGCCAGCGAGCAAAAAGGCCTGCACCGCTTTGATGCGGTCTTTATGCGCAAAGATCCGCCTTTTGACATGAATTATATTTACAGCACCTACTTGCTGGAGCTGGCTGAACAGCAGGGAACTCTCGTAATTAATAACCCTAGAAGCCTTAGAGATTGTAATGAGAAGTTGTTTACGGCCTGGTTCCCTGAGCTGACTCCACCGACGCTGGTGACTTCCAATGCCCAGCTTCTCAAGCAGTTTGTTGCCGAACAGAAGGACGTAATCCTCAAGCCTCTGGATGGTATGGGAGGCGCTTCCATTTTTCGAATCAATCAAGGTGACCCGAATACTTCTGTCATCATTGAAACCCTGACCGGTGGCGGCAATCATCTGGCCATGGCACAGCGTTTTATTCCTGAAATCACTGCAGGCGATAAACGCATTCTGATTGTGAATGGCGAAGTCATTCCTTATGTTCTTGCGCGAATCCCGCAAAAGGGCGAGACTCGTGGCAATTTGGCTGCCGGTGGCAGCGGTGTGCCGATGCCAATCAGTGAACAAGAGAAGACACTTGCTGAAACCATTGCTCCGGAGCTGGTTAAACGTGGACTTTATTTCGTTGGTCTGGATGTAATTGGTAACTATGTGACCGAAATAAACGTTACCAGCCCAACTTGTATGCGAGAATTGGACAAAGAGTATAATATCAATATCGCTGCCAAGCTGTTTGAAGGCCTGGAGCAGATAATTAGACCATAATCGTCCGCATCTCTTTGCACTACTATAAAGTACTATGAAATAAGAGCCTATGAGTCAGGTTACAGCAGCAGCCGATAAAGAGTTAGTAAAACTCAGCCAATCCCCGGTTAGAGATGGTGATCGCCTTAAGTTCACCCTGTTTCTGGCCATTTGCTTCCATCTGCTACTTTTTTTAGGGGTGCGTTTTGTTTTGCCTGAATCTGAGCCAAGCCAGATCCCTATCGCTCTTGATGTAACCCTTGCGCAACGAGAAAGCATTGATCCACCAGAAAATGCTGACTTTGTAGGCCAGACCAATCAACAGGGTGCCGGAGAGTCTGAAACAGCAGAGCGTGCTACTACAAAACTTGAAAACTTCAAGAATGTTGAAGGGCAAACCGATATGCCCTCACTGGAACTGATTCCCGAGCAACACCAGTCTCAGCAGGCTTTACAGCTGGTGACCAGTGATGATTCGCAACAGGCGGTTGAACAACCTATTGAAACCGAAGACAGTCAACAGAACACACCCGATCAAATTGACAAGCCAACTGAAATTACCCCTCCACCAGAACAGCTTGAGCAGTACAATCTTGAACAGGATGTGGTCAATCAGCTGCAAACTCGTGGTATTAAGAAACGCCAGATTTCTGCCGCCATCTATGAATCACCCGCCGATGCTGAGTATCTTGAGCTGTGGCGCAAAAAGGTTGAACAGGTAGGCAACCTACATTACCCGGAGCAGGCCAAACGACTCGGCATTTATGGCAGCCTCACATTAAAGGTCAGCATTGATAAGGACGGTAGTCTGCTCGATGTTGTTATTTTAAGAACTTCAGGAGAAAAGATTCTCGATCAAGCAGCGCTCGACATAGTACGTTTATCCGCACCGTTCGAACCACTGCCAGAATCCATTCGTCATAATACCGATATTCTTGAAATTGTTCGCACCTGGCAGTTCAAACCAGACAATAGCTTAAATACCAGAAATTGATACAATAGAACCATCAATTAATCCAAATATTTTGTGATAGTTAGCACATGGAAGCAATCCAATCACTCGCCAATCATCTACTTGTGGCCATGCCCAGTCTGCATGACCCTTTCTTTTCTCGCAGCGTGACCTATGTTTGCGAGCATAACGAGCAGGGCGCCCTGGGGCTGGTGTTAAGCCTTCCGCTCGAGGCCACCTACGATGAACTGTTCAAACACCTTAATATTGAAACAGCAGGCAATTTAGATGACCGAGCATTACTAGCTGGCGGCCCAGTGGATAGAGAGCGTGGTTTTATTCTGCATAGCCCGCTTGGTAACTGGGATTCCTCTTTGGCGATCAGCGATGACATTGCCTTATCAACCTCCGAAGATATTTTAAAAGCTATTGCAAAACAACAGGGCCCAGAGGATGTTGTCATTACTCTTGGATATGCTGGCTGGGAAGAAGGACAGCTGGAAAAAGAAATCGAAGAAAACTCCTGGTTATTTGCTCCCGCTGACAAGGATATTATTTTTAGGACCCGTCCCGAAGAACGTTGGCTCAAGGCTACTCAGTTACTCGGTATTGATTGGACGCAAATCAGTGAACAGGATGGTCATGCCTGATGACACAACTGACCGATGCTCAGCGCTATCTATGCTTCGACTTTGGTGAAAAGAGACTGGGAGTTGCGACAGGTGTACGCTCTCAATTGTCCAGCCAGGCACTTACAGTGCTTAGCGTGACTAATGATCAACCAGACTGGGCTCAAGTTGAAAAGCTGATCAAAGAGTGGCGTGTTGAAGCATTCGTAGTGGGCCTGCCTCTTAACATGGATACCAGTGAACAGCTTCTTACTCAAAAAGCCCGTAAATTTGCCGACCGGCTGCATGGCCGATTTGGCCTGCCAGCCTATCTGCATGACGAGCGCCTAAGTTCCGCAGAAGTTAAGGATTACTTATTTGAAATGGGTGGCTATAAAAAGCTCAAACAAAACCCCATTGATGCCTACGCCGCAGAGCTCATCCTTAAAGGCTTCTTCGAACAACATCAGTCTGCCTGACTTGATATTTGTCAATTCAGCTCAAACCTGCTTATAATCAATGCAGCTTGTTATCCACTGAGTGGTAGCACAATAGCGAATAATAAGGAGAGCGCTAAGGGATAAATGCTGCAAAAACTCTCAAATGACCAAAAGTTGCTGTGGAGCTTTTTAGCGCTCCTGTGGATTAACTTTGTCATTTTTGCCGCTTTCAGCTACTTTGCGCAACGCGAACAGCTTATCGAAAATGCCTTCCAGCAACTGACCCATCAGTCCGAACTCACCGGCAGCACTCTTGACGAATGGATGTCCTCAAGAATGGGATTAGTTACCGGCCTAGCCAATGAAATAGCCAACAAGCCACCCAATGAACATGAATCTATTCCACAGGTTTACTTTGAGCGCATCGTAGAAACCGATTTACTGCAATATTTAGGTTATGGGCTTGAGAATGGCTTCTATATCTCGAATCCCTGGCCGTTACCCGACGGCTTTGACCCACGCCTGCGCCCCTGGTATCGCAGCGGCAAGCAGGCCTTGGAGCCAACTATTTCAGAGCCCTATCTTGGGGTCGATGATTACACGACGACCTATCTGGCCTTTACCGCACCGATTATAAATAACGACCAGTTCTATGGTGTAGTCACAGGCGATGTCAGCTTCAACGATATTCATCAAAAGATTCTCTCAACACCGGTCAGCTATAATGGTCAGTTTAATCTCATTAAAAGTAATGGCGATACGGTGCTTCGCCCCATAGACCCTGAAAGCAAAGATACTCCTGCACAATTCTTTTCAACAAGCTTAAGTCGCGACCAATTAAGAAATAGTTTAAGCGCCACTTCTATCACCCAGTTCACAGGCAAATCATCAATCATAGTTTTTTACCCACTGCAGAATGTGAACTGGTGGCTGGCTGCTGAAGTCGACAAAAAGGTTTTGCTATCGCCCGTCTATCAAAACCTGACCAATATATTGCTGCTCTTTCTAGCTATAGCACTGACCACCATTTTGTTGCAAAAGATTTACGCTCGCCGTGTCTATAAGCCTATTCTGCGCAAAATGCAGACGGACTATCACACAGACTTACCGAACAAGAACACCTTTATCGAACAGATGAATAAACTGACCCGGACAAACTTAAAACATGGCTTATGCATCCTAGTCCATTTTAAGGATATGTCTTCTCTGCTATCCAGTTACCCGCAAGGCATGGTGTTAGAAATTCAACGTAAAACTTTGACACGCATAAAAAACAGCTTTGTTCGTGATTATATTGTCGGCTCAGTTTCGCATGACCAGTTTGCCCTCTTCGTTCCTTTCCGGAACTCTCCGAACAATACCTTTGTCGAACGACGCCTACAGCATCTCGAATCAGTGCTGAATGCACCTTTTCATGTCGAGGATAATAATCAGGAGCAACACACTATTCTGACAGCCATCAATCTTGCCAGCGCCCGTTACCCTGAAGATGCAGGTGTTTTCGATATTATAAACAAGGCCAATATGGCGCTATCCACACTGCAAAATTCAAGCTCACATTACACTCAATATCACAACAATGTGATCAAACAGCTAGCCACCGAGTCTGAACTTATTCAGGCATTTCATAATGCTTTGCAGAATGATGAGCTGAATCTGGTTTTTCAGCCACAGATTGACTGCTCAACCAATAAAATTACCGGGGTTGAGGTTTTTACACGTTGGCACTCCAATAGTTTAAATAAATCTATTTCACCACAGGTCTTTATTCCGCTCGCGGAGAAGCACCATCTGATTCGTAAGCTATCCATCTGGCTGCTCCACTCGCTGTTTGGTTATATCAATTCATGGCTCAAGTCGCGACTACCAGTACCAAGTTTTGCTATTAATCTATCGAGCATGAATCTTCATGATCCTGTGTTTATCAAGCAGTTCTTTCAGCTGATGAAAAGTTACAACATTCCTGCAGAACTGCTACAAGTCGAAATCACGGAGCATATTTCCCTGGAGCTGTTTTCAGATAGCGACAACCCCCTGCAAACCATGCGCAACCATGGTATCTCGATTGCCATTGATGACTTCGGTACCGGTTACTCTTCATTGACTTATTTAAAATACTTACCCATTGATACCATCAAGATTGATCGTACCTTTATTAAGTCCTTACCCGATAGTCAGTCAGATCTTGCTCTAAGTAAGGCAATCATTGATATCGGAAAGGAATTTGAGCTAAAGGTCGTTGCCGAAGGGGTTGAAACAAAAGAACAATTAGAGCTTCTTAAGCAGCATGGCTGTTATCAGATTCAAGGCTACTTATTCAGCAAACCTCTAACTGTGGATGAACTATTTGAGTTTGTTGATAGGTGGAATTCACATCAGCAGCACAAGAAACTCATCACTCAATAAGTAGCGTTCAGACGCACAAAAAAAGGCCAGCTAACATGCTGACCTTGATAATAACTTCATTATTGAACTCACGGTCAGAACATTCGACCACCACGATCCTCGTCCATTTCAACCTGCAAGCCTTCGGTGCCTTCGGTGAGCGAGTCCGCATCCTTTTCATGCAACTTGATTTTCAAACGCAGGTCATTTGCAGAATCAGCGTATAGAAGAGCATCTTCATAGCTGATTTCGCCCTCGACATAAAGATCGAATAGCGCCTGGTCAAAGGTCTGCATACCAAGCTCTCTGGAGCGGGCCATTAACTCTTTTAACAGGTGAACTTCACCTTTGCGAATATGATCCGAAATCAATGGTGTATTGATCAGAATCTCAATCGCTGCACGACGCCCTTTACCATCTTTGGTTGGCACCAGCTGCTGCGCGATAATCGCGCGCGTGTTCAGTGACAAATCCATCAACACCCGTGAGTGCTCTTCTTTCGGGAAGAAGTGCAGGATACGGTCAATCGCCTGGTTCGCGTTGTTGGCGTGTAGGGTACATAGACACAGGTGACCCGTTTCCGCGAAGGTAATCGCATTCGACATGGTTTCTTTACTACGAACCTCACCAATCAGAATCACATCTGGCGCCTGACGCAGTGTATTTTTCAGAGCCGTTTCAAATGATTCAGTATCAATGCCCACCTCGCGCTGGGTAATGATGCACTTATCATGACGATGCACATACTCGATCGGATCCTCAATACTGATAATGTGGCCCGCTGAGTTACGGTTGCGATAACCGATCATGGCGGCCAATGAGGTTGATTTACCGGTACCGGTTGCGCCCACGAAAATAATAATCCCACGTTTTTTCATCGCCAGTTCATTGAGGATATTCGGGATTTTCAATTCTTCAGTGGTTGGGATCTTGGTTTCAATACGACGCACTACCAGACCAGGCTGATTACGCTGATAAAAAGCACTGGCACGGAAACGGCCAATATTTTCAACACTAATTGCATATTGGCACTCTTTCTTCTCTTCAAATTCCTTCATCTGCTTTTCAGTCATTGAAGAGTGAATCAGTGCTTCCACCTGCGCCGGCGTCAACATGCTTTTAGTGACCGGACGAATCTGCCCGTTAATTTTAATACAGGGCGGACGATGAACGGTAATAAATAAGTCCGACCCCTTGTGTTCCATCAAGGCTTTTAACAGTGGATTAATATCCATTAGCGACTCCTAGAACTCTTCTTTGTTCTTGGCTTTCATACGTGCATCGGTACGCGACACAATACCTTTACTAACCAATTGCTTTAAGCTGTGATCAAGCGTCTGCATACCTAGCGATAAACCGGTCTGCATTGCTGAATACATCTGCGCAACCTTATCTTCACGAATCAGGTTACGAATTGCTGGTGTACCCACCAGAATTTCATGTGCTGCAACACGACCACCACCATTTTTCTTCAACAGGGTCTGCGCGATAACCGCCTGCAAGGACTCCGACAACATGGAGCGAACCATCGCTTTCTCACCAGCCGGGAATACGTCAATCACACGGTCAATGGTTTTTGCCGCAGAGGTCGTATGCAGTGTACCAAATACCAAGTGGCCGGTTTCTGCCGCTGTCAAAGCTAAGCGAATGGTTTCAAGGTCACGCATCTCACCAACCAGAATGATGTCTGGGTCTTCACGCAACGCCGAGCGCAATGCATTTGAGAAACTGTGGGTATCACGATGAACCTCACGCTGGTTAACCAGACACTTCTTACTTTCGTGAACAAACTCGATCGGGTCCTCAATGGTCAAAATGTGATCATGTTTATTTTCATTCACATAATCGATCATGCCAGCAAGAGTGGTTGATTTACCGGAACCAGTTGGTCCTGTTACCAACACCAGACCACGAGGTTCTAACGAAATATCCTGGAAAATTTTCGGTGCGTTCAACTCTTCAAGAGTCAGTACGCGGGAAGGAATGGTACGAAATACTGCAGCACGGCCACGGTTTTGCACAAAGGCGTTCACACGGAAACGGGCTAAATCTTTAAGTTCGAATGAGAAGTCAGCCTCGAGGAATTCTTCATAATCCTTTCGCTGCTTATCGTTCATGATATCGTAGATTAGCGAGTGTACTTCCTTGTCTTCCAATGGTGGTACATTGATTCGACGAATGTCACCATCAACACGAATAAGCGGTGGCATACCCGCAGAAATATGCAAATCCGATGCATTATTCTTTACACTGAAAGCTAAAAGCTCTGTAATATCCATATGTTAGACCCCACACCTGATAATTGCGTTTTAATAATATGTCTAGGATAGCCTCTCATCTTGCAGATCTGCAACTACAAATCGTAAAAACCTGTGCTAAGCGACGGATTTTTAAACACAATGTGCAATTAGTCGCTGTCAGTAAAAGGCATCCAGCGGACAGCATCCGCGAAGCTTATGCTGCTGGTCAGCGCGATTTTGGCGAGAATCAGGTGCAGGAAGCGCTCGATAAAATTTCTCAATTGTCAGATCTGGACATTAATTGGCACATGATTGGTGCCATTCAAAGCCGCAAGTGCAAAGACATTGCGCAGCATTTTGACTGGGTACAAAGTGTCGATCGCCTGAAAGTGGCCAATAAGCTCAATCAGCATCGCGATGACAGTCAAGCACCGCTGAATGTGCTGATTCAGGTTAATCTGTTTGGCGAAGACCAGAAGGCGGGCGTTGATACTGCTGCGTGCAAACAGCTCGCTGAGGCCATTATGCAGCTGCCGCGACTACAATTGCGCGGATTGATGGCAATTCCACCGAAACAAACCGATGCACAGGATCAATATGCTCAATTTGAGCAGATTTATAAGCTTTATCAGGAGCTGCAGAATCAATATCCTCACATTGACACCCTGTCGATGGGCATGTCCGGTGATTTTGAGCAAGCCATTTTAGCTGGCAGCACCATGATCAGGTTAGGAACCGCCATCTTCGGCGAGCGCGATTAAAACACCTGCAGGCCCGTAAAATAGCCAGTCAGGCCAGCCTTTGTTATGCTATGCGCACTTTTCTAGCTCATAATTCTCCAACCCATTTTGATTTAAACGAATAAGGTACTCATGTCTGACGCAATTCAAGCTATAGCAAATGCAAAAATTGGTTTTATCGGCGCCGGTAATATGGCGGCCAGTATTCTTGGCGGTCTGATCCAGTCCGGCCTTCCCGCAAATCAGATTTATGTCAGCAACCCAAGCCAGGGCAAGCTGGATGCATTACTGGAACGCCACCCCGATCTGAACACCAGCAACGATAATGGTTATGTAGCCGAAAACGTTGACTATCTATTGCTGTCAGTTAAGCCGCAGAAGATGGCTCTTGCCTGCAAGCCTTTGCAATCGCTCGATTTAAATTGCTGCGTGATTTCAGTTGCCGCCGGTGTTGCCTGCCAGACCATAGAAGAATTGCTGGGCAAGCCTTTACCGGTTATTCGTTCCATGCCGAATACTCCATCACTGATTGGCGCTGGCGCTACCGGCCTATTCGCCAATCAACATACCAGCGAGCAGCATAAAGAAGCTGCAACCGCAATTTTCGATGCAGTGGGTTTAAGTGTCTGGGTCGATGATGAATCACAAATGGATCTGGTCACCGCCGTTTCCGGTAGCGGCCCAGCCCATTACTTTTTGTATATGGAATCAGTGGTCGCAGCGGCTATTGAGCAAGGCCTTCCTGAAGAAACCGCCCGCCAACTGGCAGCGCAGACTGCGCTTGGTGCTGCGCGCATGGTTCAGGACAACGTAGAGCTTGAAATTAGCCAGTTGCGCCGCAATGTTACTTCTCCGGGTGGCACCACTGCCGCGGCACTCGATGTGCTCAATGACGGTGGACTTCCCGAGCTAATAGCCAAAGCCATTAACGCCTCCGTGGTACGCGGCAAAGAACTGGCCGAAATCGCCAGCCAGACTGACAACGATTGATTTTATTGAGAATCCTGACGCATGAACCCTGTATTTACTATTGTTGAATATGTTATCAACCTGTTTGCCATGGTCTTTTTGTTAAGAGTCCTGTTGCAACTGGGAAGCGCTGACTTTTTTAATCCAGTTGCTCAATTTATCCATAAATTCACAGCACCTATCATTAACCCGCTACGCACGGTGCTTCCAGATCTGGGTAAATTTAACCTTGCGGGCTTTACCTTCGCGCTGATTCTAATCACAGCCAAGATTTTCGTATTCAAACATTACTTCCTATCCGAGGGTGATGCGGCCTCGCTGACAGCACCTGTTATGTTGTTTTTGATACTGGTTGGTTTGGGGCCAATTTCTGGCCTTTTTATGGTGATTTCAAACCTGCTGCTGATTCTGTTCATAGGTTTGATGATTGCCAGCTTTATGAGTGGCGGACGCTACAATCCTGGTCTGGTTTTTCTAGTGCAGGTAACTCGCCCTATTTTGCGACCCATTCAGCGCATCATTCCACCACTGGGCGGAACTATCGACCTTTCTCCGATGATTGTTCTTGTAGGCTTATTTTTCCTGCAAGGTATTCTTTACAACTTTGGCGTCAGCCTGCTCAGTCAATAGGCAACTTTTTTCATAGTTTAACGCTTGTTCCCCCCGAATGTTTTTTATGCATTCGGGCAACTCTTCAATGATCCACCGCTATTATTGTATTAGACTAGAGCTTTAAAGCAGAACTTTGACAGGTTTTCTCAACCGAAAGCCTCATCATCCAGGGAATATTGGAGGTCATTATGAATACTAGAATCTCAAGTCTCATTTTCTCGTTTATTGTCGCGGCCAGTTTGCTTGCGAGCCCCGCAATGGCGGCCGAAAAGAAAGTAGGTGATTACATTATCTACTACAACGCTTTTAACAGCTCATTTCTGCAGCCCGATATAGCCAGCCAATACAAAATACCTCGTAGCGGTTTAACAGCAGTGTTGAATGTATCTATTCATAAAGATGGGAAGCCCACAGAGCAGCCTGCAGTTCCTGCGAACATTCAGGGCAAAGTAACCAATAGCCTGTCACAATTTAAGGATCTGGCATTTAAGGAAATTAAGGAAGAGCAAGCCATTTATTACATTGCTGACTTCCAGTTTCGTCCCGAAGAAGATACTGATATTGAATTTACGGTAAAAGTGCCCGGAATGGAGCGCCCCGAAACCATCAACTTCAAGCAAAAATTCTTCGCAGAATAAAGTCGCTCCTCCTGACATCCTGCGCCACTGCTCTTCAAGCCAACGAGCTTTTAGTTAAGTGGCGCAACCTTTTTACGTTATAATCCCCTGACTCATACGCTCAAATAAGCTTATTCATGCAAAAAATCGTTCTCGCATCCGGTAATGCCAAAAAAGTTAAAGAACTCAGCGAGCTGCTCGCAAGCTTCGACTACCAGATAATTCCACAGACAGAACTCAATGTTTCCGAGGTTCCGGAAACGGGTACTACCTTTGTTGAAAACGCCATTATCAAGGCCCGCCACGCCGCCAAAGTCACCGGCCTGCCTGCTATTGCCGATGATTCAGGCATTGAAGTCGATTACCTCAAAGGCATGCCAGGCATCTATTCTGCGCGCTTTGCTGCGCTCAATGATCCTGAACATCAGGGCAATGCTGACGATCAGGCCAATAACGATTTGCTGCTGCAGAAACTCAAAGGCG
Organism: Kangiella sp.; assembly: GCA_048268505.1. Lineage (GTDB taxonomy): Bacteria > Pseudomonadota > Gammaproteobacteria > Enterobacterales > Kangiellaceae > Kangiella. Next base: position 198,750 of record JBLWVK010000002.1, read on the forward strand.
TAGCAACGCCTGATCGAACGGCCCGTTACCAATGTATTCTGGTGTTTATGGAGCATGCCGATGACCCCACCCCAGTTATCTGTCAAGGTAGCTGGGAAGGTCGTATTTTAGAGCAGGAGCAAGGAAGTGGCGGTTTTGGTTATGATCCCTTGTTCTGGAATCCTGAGCATCAGTGCGCCGCCGCCGAACTCTCCGCCGAGCAGAAAGCTGCCATCAGCCATCGCGGCAAGGCTCTACGTAGCCTGATGGAACAATTATCCGCTTTACGCACCGCCAGGAACCTATAAGTAACATGTCGCTCCTGACCAACCCTCCTTTATCCCTATACATCCATATTCCCTGGTGTATTCATAAATGCCCTTATTGCGACTTCAATTCGCACGGCATCAAACAGCTGGGTGGGCTGGATCAAATTCCGGAGCAGGAATACATCGACAGGCTATTGCTTGATTTGGAGCAGGAATTGCCGCTGGTCTGGGGAAGACGGTTGCACAGTATCTTCATTGGTGGCGGCACCCCCAGTCTTTTTTCGGCCGAAGGAATGGATCGGTTAATCAGCGGAGTTCGTGCACGAATTCCTTTTGAGGGTGATATTGAAATCACCATGGAAGCCAACCCCGGTACTTTCGAAGCCGAACGTTTTGCCGGTTTTCGTCAGGCAGGTATTAATCGACTTTCGATAGGCGTACAAAGCTTCAATGCCAAGCACCTGGAACGATTGGGTCGAGTGCATAATCCTGAACAGGCAATCGCAGCAGCAGAATTTGCCCATCAGGCCGGCTTTCGTTCCTTCAACCTTGATTTGATGCATGGACTGCCTGACCAGACAACTGAGCAGGCACTGGCCGATCTGCAAACTGCGATTAATCTTAAGCCCCAACATATATCCTGGTATCAACTGACCATTGAGCCCAATACCTTATTTTATCAGCAACCGCCTACATTACCGGTTGATGAAACCCTTTGGACCATTCAGGAGCTGGGGCAGTCGCTGTTACAGCAACATGGCTACCAGCAGTACGAAATCTCAGCCTATTCTCGCTCTCCAGAATACCGCTCACAGCATAACCTGAACTATTGGCAGTTTGGTGATTATCTTGGCATTGGTGCCGGTGCGCATGGCAAAATTACGCGACTCGATCTGAATCAGATTGAACGCACCACCAAAAGTCGTCACCCCAAAGACTATTTGCAAAAATCAGTAGCGGACATTCGTTCAAGCCAGGCGATTCCAGCTCATGAACTGCCTTTTGAGTTTATGCTCAATGCCTTGCGTATGCTGGAAGGGGTTCCCAGCTCCTATTTTGAGCAGAGAACAGGACTAGCCATCAATTCCATCCAACCGATGTTACAACAAGCAATCGAAGACGGTCTTTTGAAAAGTAACAGTAATACCATTGCCCCGACTGAAAAAGGCAGTCTGTTCCTTAACGAGCTACTGCACCAGTTTATTGGCGAAATGGACATTTCTTCACAAACAAATCACCCACAGGACAATCAAATTCATATAAAATCTCTGGACTAAAACTTATAAACCACTATATAGCTTAAATAAATACAAAAAGGATATTCGTTATGGACTTCAACCGATTAACCGCCATTAGCCTGCTCAGCTTGCTGTCTATTATTGGCTGTGACTCAAACCCCAGTCAGACAGAAGAATCCAGCAATGGAAATACCAGCAAAATCACTACTGACAAGAAATCATCGAATTTTATTTGTTCTCACTTGTTGGTTAAAACTGACCTTATTGGGGACAGCCTGACCCTCACTATCGAAGACAAAAGTTATCAACTGTCCCAGACTGAAAGCGCATCCGGTAGTAAATACGTCAACCAAAGCAACTCTATAAGCTTCTGGCAAAAAGGCGATAGTGCCAGCTTAGAGATTAATGGACAACGATACAGCAACTGCGAAAAAGTTACTGTACAGCAAGCAACAGCCAGTCGTAATAGTATTGAGTTGCCATTTACCGCCATAGGTAATGAGCCAGGATGGATGCTCAGAATGTCTGCAGAACAACTTGAATTGACCACAGATTATGGCAAAAACACCATCTCTTTACCCACACCTCAAATAAAGCAGATATTGGGCGGTTACCAGTTCCACACCAAAAACGACGCTCATAGCGCCACACTTAATGTTCATAAAAAGCTTTGCTACGACAGTATGACAGGACGCCCCTTTCCTGCCTTCGTTACCCTTAATCTTGATGGCGAGACACTTCAAGGCTGTGGCGGTGATCCGCTGGATCTTCTGGTAGGGATTGAATGGTTCGTTGAGGATATTGTCAATGAAGGCATTATTGATAGTTCAAAGGTAACCATCAACTTCAATCGAGAAGGTAAGATCTTTGGAACATCATCCTGTAATAATTACAATTCAAGTTATGAGATTACTGGTGAAAGTCTAATGTTTACGCCACCAGTTGGAACACTAAAAGCATGCCCACCAGCCATCATGATGCAGGAACGGAAATTCCTGGATTTATTAGTTAAAGTCAACCGTTATGATATTGACGGTTTCGGCGCATTAATTCTTACCACAGATGATGGCAAAACCATCATCGCAAGGCAGCCTTAAGAAAGAAGGCATGGTGTAAAACCTTACCTTTCATCAGTACATTCTTGCTGCAACCATGCCCTTTAAAATAATTAGGATATTTTGCCGAGAACGCAGCATTTCATGAGTGAAAAAGAGGAGTTACCACAATGGGTAATGACGATTTTGAGATCATGAAATAACAAAGTTATCGGCAAAATAAACAATTATTTGGCGGAAAACATCAGATCCCATACCCCATGTCCCAATTTTTGCCCCCTCGCTTCAAACTTGGTCAAAGGACGCGAATCAGGTTTTGGCACATAGTCACCTGTCTCTGACAGATTTTTAAATTCTTCCATCGGGTTTAATACTTCGAGCATATGCTCGGCGTAATTTTCCCAGTCTGTTGCCAGATGCAGGACTCCGCCTTTAACCAATTTTTTATGCAGCTTCTGGCAAAACTCGGTTTGCACGATGCGACGTTTGTGGTGTTTCTTTTTGTGCCAGGGATCGGGGAAGAAGATTTGAATTCGGTCGAGGCTGCTATCAGGAATACACTTATCAATAATTTCTACTGCATCGTGATTAATGACACGCAAGTTGGTTAACTCGTATTCTTCGGCCAGTACCAGACAGGCACCAACTCCGGGTTTGTGTACTTCGATGCCGATAAAGTCTTTATCGCGCTCGGAGGCGGCTTGCTCTGCAAGTGATTTGCCCATACCGAAACCAATTTCCAGTACCACTGGCGCTTTGCGACCGAAAATGTCCTCATAATCGTAAGGCTGCTCCTGGAACTCCAGTCCCATGGTTGGGAATAACTCTTCCAATGCGCGCTGTTGTCCTTTGGTTAAACGCCCTTCACGCAGCACGTAACTACGGATTTTGCGGATTCGCTTTTCACTTTTGGTCTCTTCGGAACTCACTGATTTGTCTCGACTTGCCGGGATTGGCGCGATTTTAGCACACTCTTTATACGGTTTTGCATCATTAGCTTTGACCTGACAAAAAGGATTGCGAAAATAGCCCTAAATCAGTAAGGTGAGCAGTTCGACCCGGCATAAAAACAATGACATAGAGTAGGAGTGGAACTAAGGAATGCCGTTTCCTGATTTACCCAACAATCACGCTCTTTTTGTGCTGTTACTGACGGTTTTTGCGTTGTACCTGTTTCGCCGCGACGATATCCCGCTCGAAACTTCCTGCGTAATCGTTTTGCTTCTGCTGACTATCGGCTTTAGCTTTGCTCCGTTCCATAACTTTAATGGCCGCCTTGAGCCCATGCAGTTCTTCAGTGGCTTCGGTCATGAAGCATTGGTTGCCGTCTGTAGTTTGATGATTTGCGGTCAGGGGCTTGTTCGCACAGGCGCTCTGGAACCGATTGGTCGCTTTCTTGGTCAGATCTGGAAAACTTCACCACTCTTTTCTCTATTATTAACACTCTTAATTGCCGGTTTTCTAAGTGCTTTTGTTAACAACACCCCAATTGTGGTGTTGCTCTTGCCTATTCTAGTCAGCGTCGCCATCCGTACTAAAAGTAGCCCCTCTGCTCTTCTAATGCCGATGGGTTTTGCTACCATTATTGGTGGTATGGCCACAACCATTGGTACTTCGACCAACCTACTGGTAGTCTCAGTCGCGTCAGATCTTGGCTTGCCAGAGTTTGGTATGTTTGACTTCCTATTACCGGCCAGCATCGCTGCCAGCGTAGCCATTGTCTATCTTTGGCTGATTGCTCCTCGTATTTTGCCAGAGCGTCAGGCAGTGATGAAAAATACTTCGCCTCGCGTTTTTACTGCCCAACTCCATATCGAACAAGGCTCTTTCGCTGATGGCAAAACCTTGTCTGAAGTCATTAATAAAACCGACGGTCAGATGAAAGTGATACGAATTCAGCGTGGTGAAGAGATTTCAATCGTGCCAATGCCTGATGCCAAAGTTAAGGCTGGCGACCGCCTGAGAGTCATTGATAGCCCGGAACACCTGAAAGAATATGAGCAGGTTTTAGGCGCAAAGCTGTATCGTCGCGGCAAGCAGATTAGTGATGACCACCCGTTAACTGCCGAGAACCAGCAGCTTTCTGAAATCGTTGTCACGCCGGGCTCGCCACTTGCTGGGCGTACGTTGAAAGATGTGGAGTTTATCGATCAATATGGGCTGGTGGCAATTGCACTGCACCGCGGTGATAGCGTAGTCGATATGCACAACAAGGGCCTTGGCACCGTAACTTTGCATGTGGGCGATGTGTTGCTGGTGCAGGGTGGCCAAAAAGACATTGCCGAGTTTAAGAAAAGTGGCGAAATCCTGATTCTTGACGCCACCACCGACCTGCCTAAATCACACCGCGCACCTCGTGCCCTGATTATTATGGGGTTGGTGGTTCTGCTTGCTGCCATTGGCGCACTGCCAATTGCAATCAGCGCCCTCGGCGGCGCCATGCTGATGATTCTTGTTCATTGCATGACCTGGCGTGAAGCCATGCATGCCTTGAGCGCACAAGTCATTCTGATTGTTGCTTCGAGTCTGGCGCTCGGTATCGCCATGATCGAAACCGGTGCTGCCGAGTATCTTGCGCAAGCCTTCGTCGCTTCGCTGTATGGCGCTCCACCTGCGGTGCTGTTAAGCGGTCTGATGCTGCTCCTTGCGCTGCTCACCAACGTGGTCTCCAACAACGCAGCAGCGGTTATTGGCACGCCGATTGCGGTCAGTATCGCCAATCAGCTGAACCTGCCTGCTGAACCTTTTGTTATTGCGGTTCTGTTTGGTGCCAATATGAGTTTTGCGACCCCTATGGCCTATAAAACCAACTTACTGGTCATGAGTGCCGGCGGTTACAAGTTCTCGGATTTCATCAAGGTCGGCGTACCACTTGTGATATTGATGTGGATTACCCTGTCCATCGTTCTGCCGATCCTTTACCAGTTCTAACCCATAAGCCCATGACAAAACCCTGGTCTCCCACAGACTTTGCTACAAAGGTCATAGAGTACTACCATGCTCATGGCCGCAAGCACCTGCCCTGGCAGAACACTCAGGATCCTTACCGAATCTGGCTTTCGGAAATCATGCTACAACAGACTCAAGTCACCACCGTCATTCCCTACTTTGAGCGCTTCATCGAAAGCTTTCCAACGGTAACGGATCTTGCGCAAGCGACGGATGATCAGGTGATGCAACACTGGAGTGGGCTGGGTTACTACAGCCGCGCCCGTAACCTGCATAAAGCCGCAAAAATTATCCACTCCGAATTTGCCGGACAATTTCCGCAAGATCCCGACACTATCGAAACCCTGCCGGGCATTGGTCGCTCGACAGCAGGGGCAATCGCTTCTTTTGCTTTCGAACAGCCCACCGCCATTCTTGATGGCAACGTTAAACGCGTGCTGGCGCGTAGCTATGCCATTGAAGGCTGGCCAGGTAACGGCAAAGTATTAAAGGCTTTGTGGCAACGAGCCGAAGCTAACACGCCCAAGCAGGAAACCGCCGCCTACAACCAGGCGATGATGGACTTGGGGGCAGTAGTCTGTACCCGCAGCAAACCCGACTGCCCAAACTGCCCATTGTCCAAGCACTGTCTGGCTTATCACAATGACACTATCGAGCAGTATCCCGGCAAAAAGCCCAAGAAAGCACGCCCTAGTAAATCGGTTTATTGGCTCATCAATATCAGTGACGCCAATGACCAGGCAAAAGTCCTGCTACATAAAAGACCACCCAGTGGCATCTGGGGCGGACTCTGGGCTCTACCTGAAGTAGCGCAGAGTGGAACTACCAGCGGCGATTTACAAACCCTTGAACCTTTTGTTCATAAATTCAGCCATTACGATTTGCAGGTTCAGCCTCTTTTAGTCACTTCAAAAGCCGATAAAGCATTAGTGGAAAAAAATTCCCATACGAGTATCATGGAGCCCGCACAAGCAGACTGGTTTAGCCTAAACCAGCTGAGCGAGATTGGCTTGCCCACTCCGGTCAGCAAACTTTTAATGAAACTCCTTGAGCACTCCTGAGTTTCGATACCAAAGGCAAACCACTCAACCGATGACAAGTGGAGATAGAAATGTCACGCACCGTATTCTGCAAAAAACTGCAAAAAGAAGCCGAAGGCCTGTCCTTCAAACCTTACCCGGGTGAACTTGGCGAAAAAATATACAACGAAATTTCGCAAGAAGCATGGACCCAATGGTTAAACCATCAAACCATGCTGATTAATGAAAAAAGACTCAGCTTGATGGACCCTCAAGCGCAGTCCTATTTGGCCGAACAAATGGAAATGTATCTGTTTGGTGGCGACTACGAAAAGCCCGAAGGCTACGTCCCAGAAGAAGACAAATAAAGGCCCGTAAAGCTAAGCCCATAAAATTGCCAATAATTTTAAGAAAGGGGCTTGACTTAAAGCCTCTCAATCGGTTTAATACGCGTCCTGCGGCCTGGTAGCTCAGTTGGTAGAGCGGAGGATTGAAAATCCTTGTGTCGGCAGTTCAATTCTGCCCCGGGCCACCATTATTCAGAAAGCCTGACTAGAAATAGTCGGGCTTTTTTGTGTCTACAATATTTTAATAATTAATAGTCTCTTTTAAATTACACCTTCACGCTTTCTTGCTGTACATTTCTTATACTATTTTTGTATTCAAGTGCTATTCGCGCTACATTATTCACTATGGCATGAAGCCATGAATCCTGCTTCCTGATCAAGGAAGCTCAAGCTAGAAGGATTTGGTATGAAACAGGCTATATACATTGCTCTGTCTTTTCTTCTTCTGTGCTTTTCTGCGCAGCAGGTTCATTCTGCCGAAACAAACTCATCCAAGCGCGCCATGCAGTTGACGCTTGATGGTTCAGTCAATCCTGCCATTGCCCATTTCCTGGTACAGAATATTGAAGAAGCCGCTGAGCAGGATTATCAGCTCATTATCATCAAAATGAATACGCCTGGCGGACTCGATCTGGCCATGCGTGACATCATCCGCGCCATATTATCCTCACCTATTCCTGTTGCTACTTATGTTTACCCTCCTGGTTCGCGTGCTGCCAGTGCAGGAACCTATATTCTGTATGCCAGCCATGTTTCGGCAATGGCGCCGGCCACTAATCTTGGCGCAGCAACGCCTGTGTCTATCGGCGGTATGCCGTCTCCCGAGCAGCCGAACCAGCCAGAACAAGACAAAAAACCTACAAAAGACGGGGAAAGCTCAGAAAAGTCTAACGATCAACCTACTCAGTCCGCGCCATCCAATAAAACCGCCATGGAAAAAAAGGTCATCAATGATGCCGAAGCCTATCTAAGAAGTCTTGCTGATTACCATGGCCGTAATATTGACTGGGTCCGAAATGCTGTTCGTGAAGGAGAGAGTTTATCTTCAAATGAGGCGCTGGAAATTGGGGTTATTGATCTGATTGCCGAGAACCCACAGCAACTCTTATCCATGATTCATCAAAAGTCGGTTAGGCTGCCCACCGGGCAAGCGCAAATTTATACAGACGGCATGATCATTGATGAAGTTGAAATCGACTGGAAGACGCAGCTCTTAAGCATTATCAGCGATCCGAATATTGCCTATATCCTCCTGATCGTTGGTATCTATGGCCTGATTTTCGAAGGCTACAACCCCGGAACCTTTATTCCCGGCGTCATCGGCGCTATCTGCCTGCTGCTTGCTTTCTATGCGCTGCAAATCATGCCGGTCAACTATGTCGCGGCAGGCCTGCTAGTGTTAGGCATTGCCCTGCTAGTGGTCGAGGCTTTTGCGCCCAGCTTTGGCATTCTTGGCGTTGGCGGGATTATCGCCTTTATTCTGGGCTCCTTCCTGCTCTTTAATGAGCCGGAAACAGGAATGGCGATTGCCATGCCGATTCTCATCTTCGTCACAATCGTCAGCGTTATATTACTGAGCTTCGTACTTAGTCTCGCCATTCGGGCCAGGAATAGACCCGTAGTCACCGGCACTGAAGAAATGCTCTCAGAAGTTGGCGTAGTGGAACACGATTTTGAGGACAAAGGCTGGATTAAGATTCATGGAGAAATCTGGAAAGCACGCAGCTCGCAACCCTTAAAAGCAGGACAACAAGTCAAAGTAGTAGCCGTTAATGATTTAGATTTAGACGTCACCCCCATCGCGGATGACAAACCCAAACTTTAAGCTCAATAGAAGGATTTATTATGAACATTTTTTATCCGGTTATTCTGGCACTGATCATACTGACAATCGCCAGCATGTTTAAGATTCTTCGCGAATATGAACGCGGCGTAATCTTCATGCTTGGTCGCTTCTGGAAAGTCAAAGGACCAGGGCTAATTATCCTAATCCCTTTCGTGCAACAAATCGTACGCGTCGATTTGCGGATTATCGTCATGGACGTTCCTACACAAGATGTAATCTCGCGTGACAACGTCTCGGTCAAAGTAAACGCAGTGGTTTACTTCCGCGTAGTCGACCCGCAAAAATCCATCATCAATGTAGAGCACTACTATGATGCCACCAGCCAGTTAGCACAAACCACACTGCGCTCCGTACTGGGTCAACATGAACTGGACGAAATGCTCGCCTCTCGAGACCAGCTCAACGAAGACATTCAGGAAATTCTCGACAGCCAAACCGATGCCTGGGGCATTAAAGTTTCCAACGTGGAAATTAAACACGTCGACCTCGACGAAAGCATGATCCGAGCCATCGCTCAACAGGCCGAAGCCGAACGCCGCCGTCGCGCCAAAGTCATTCACGCACAAGGTGAAATGGAAGCCTCGCAAAAACTATTCGAAGCCGCGCAAGTGCTAGGGCAAAAAGAAGAAGCGCTACAACTTAGGTATCTTCAAACCCTCACCGAGATCGCTGGTGAAAATAGCAATACCATTGTTTTCCCATTACCGATAGATTTGATTAAGAAATTTATAACTAAGGAGTAATAATGAAAATAGAAGGTCAGTTTTCTGTCACCCTGAATCCAATGGAATCTGCCATCAATGGAACTGACGGCATGACCTTTCGCTGCATGTCGATAGAAAAAGTCTTCACTGGCCCCTTGAATGCTACCAGTAACGGCGAAATGCTCAGTATTATGACCCCAACCAAAGGATCGGCGGGTTATGTAGCTATTGAGCAGGTTGTTGGCTCACTTGAAGGCAAACAGGGGAGTTTTGTCCTACAGCATTACGGAGTAATGGAATTAGGCGCTGAAAAGTTAACCCTTGAAGTCATCCCCGATTCGGGCGTGGGGCAATTAGCGGGATTATCTGGGCAGATGAATATTTATATAGAAGACGGCAATCACTTTTACGAGTTCGAGTATCAATTGCCTTGACCTTATCTGTTTCACTACTATGACTACACTGGCAGTTTTATTTTTGTATTAGCTGCCAGTCAGCCATAAATATTACTTTCTATGCCAACAGATGAATTCCCTATTGCTAGTGCAGCCCATTGCTTTTATCAGTTCCTCATTATCAAAGCCTGGTAGTGCTTGGTATTTCGGAATAAGTACATCTTCTCCAGTGGCTCCCTGAGGATAACTACAAAAACAATCGGTTGCTCTTAATACCCACCAGACATCTGCTCCCCATGGCCCAGAGTCATTCGTATGAACTTCTATGCTTTCCATTTTATCCCACAGGATTGTTTGTATCGTACCATCGGGATAAGCAACTGTAATAGTTCCATCTTTATCGGTTACAGTCACCTCAGCTTCAAACAGGGCCGACATTTTTCTCTGCTGATACCAGTTTTTAATTCTTTTAAACATACGAGTCTAATTCACTATTGATTGATGCACCTAAATAATTGCCTTATCTAGCATTTATCTTGCATAGCAAGCTAGCTTGAATATAAACATATTATCAACTACTTGTGAGTTACTACACATTATTTGAGCAAAGCAAAGCCTAATTTGTAAAATATATTGTAAATTCATCTCGCACCACCTTAATATGGGTGATCTCAATACTATGACAGGGAGTCGACATGAGCACGCCATCTTCATTGAACGAAGTCTTTAGGTTTTCGGTTAGAAGACCTCCAGTTTCAGAGTTAAATCAAACAGTTTTACATATTTCTTCTTCCACCGATTTCAGAGCCAGTCTTTCTGAGTCTTTACAAAAGAATAAGCAAGAATCTAGGCTAGAGCTTGCTGCCGTTTCTCAAGATTATCTTAATGAACATAATTTCGCTGACATCATAGAGGCTCTTCAAGAATCGCAACTCTACCGAAATTTGTCACATAAATTGCTTGAGGCCGATAATCGGGACCTAAGATTATCAGAGGTCATAAACACTGTTTTCTCTGAACCATTATCTGGCTCTAATCATTTTGAAGCCAATGAGCAGCTACTTTTGGATAGTGTTTTAGCCTACCGGTATACCAGCAAGGATATACCAGACCAAGAATCAGTTTTAGCCTTAGCCAAAGCGCTTACGGCTACTGTGTCTAATTCTTTAAGTCTCACTGTTAGAGAATTAATGATTAGTCCTTTAGTATTTGGTGCTGAAATTAAGGAAGGAGTCGAAATAGTTGAAGGGGTTTCTGATGAACCTCCTGCCAATACCAACGACGAACGTTTAAAAAATATTGAACTTACAATTGGTAGGCTAAAAAAACTAGATTCGCCAGATAAGTATAAAAAGCCTGTTATTACTGACTTAAAGCCCGAGGTTTCAGAAGTACCACTAATTCGCTCCAAAAACTTTTTTTCCTATTTCAACCCATTCTCAAAGACATCCGCTTTGTCTAGAGGAAAAATTAACAGTGATATATTGAAGCCAATAAAATTCACTCCTTATCTACTTAAAGAAGAAACAGTCAATGAACTACCTTTAACTTCACAGAATCTCATTAAGGCTGAAACTGGTTTAGATCTTGCAAAGCACTCTCTACCGGATATTGTAAACGCCCTCGAAGAAGTTTGGCGTTCACAGCTAATCATCACACCACCATTATTATTTTTCCCCCGTCCGGACATACCAGTCTCGAAAGGTAAAGTTGAACCTGCGGGGGTTGCTGATCTAATGATAGTTAGACAACAGCTTAAACAATATCAAAGTGGCGAAGTTGCACATATCGAGAATGTTTTACGTGGAGAAGAGAAGACTAGAGAGCACCGTAAACTTGACACTATGGAGCGTACAGAAAGCGAAACTATTGAAGTTGATTCCACAACGGAAAATGAACTCGAAACAACTGAAAGGTTTGAAATGCAGTCCGAAGCAAGTCGAACCATTAAAGAAGATCAAAGTGCTAAAGCAGCGCTCTCAGTTTCTGGTTCATATGGCCCTTCAGTTAGTTTTACTGCATCTGCGGAAGGCTCAATTTCATCAACGAAACAGGAAGCCACCAAAGCCTCTACCCGTTATGCCAAAGATGTTGTAGACCGCTCCCTTAGCCGCATAGTCGAGAAGAAGAAAACCACTAAAACGCTTCGGATCTTACGCGAGATAGAAGAAACAAATACCCATAAGCTTACGGCACCAGGAGATGGCGATCATATAAGTGGAGTTTATCAATGGGTTGATAAGGTTTATGAAGCTCAGATATTTAACTATGGTAAACGCCAATTATTTGAATTTGTTATTCCAGAGCCAGCCGCTTTATTATGGTATTCAATGCGGTCTCCTAAAAGTGGTGAGCAATTACCACCTCCAATTCCACAGTTTGATGTCCAACCGAATGAAATAGATGAAAGTAACTATGCCTACTACGCTAGTCTGTATGGAGCATCTGATATAACCCCTCCTCCTAAGAGTTATGAATCTGTTTCCAAAGCATTTTCTGCACCAAAGAGTGCCGACCATGATGACCCCGTAATTAATCATAATGATGAAATTTCCATTCCTGATGGTTTCGAAGCGCAGTCTTTCACAGCACGGGGAGCTGCTTCAACATTCACCCGTCATGACCACCGTACTTTTACTGTAGTCGTCGGTAACTATATGGAACGTATCTCTACCGTTGTCGGTATTATCGACCTTATTGAAAAACCATTCTTGCCAGTGATGACCGATATGGGTGGTGATCGTGACTTAACTAACAAGGTCCCAGTTGCATTTTCAGCTGTTGGTTATGACTCTTACGCTTTAACCATTGTTATCAAGTGTAAACGTACCAACTATGCCATGCAGAAATGGGCACATGAGACCTATCAAAAAATTCGAAATGCTTATGAAATACGTGTTGCTGACTGGGAGAATAAGGTTGCCGGTATTTTGCAGGATGTAAGTGAAGGTATAGAAATAAAAGGTAGAAATCCTAAACTTAATCGTGAAATCGAGCGAGATGAACTAAAAAGACAGTCTATAGAGTTACTTACTGAGCAACGTTTCGAGCTTTTTGATGCAACTAGAGACGAGCCAATGCCGTATTTTGATTTTCATCAAGCTCGCAGAGAGGGTCAGTACATACAATTTTTTGAGAATGCATTCGAATGGGAACAAATGATGTTCTCTCTTTATGGTTATTTCTGGGGCAGAAAGTCTAAGTGGTTAGAGCGATTGTTAGCGGATAATACTGATCCTCAACATCTTGACTTCCTAAAAGCCGGTGCTGCCAGAGTTGTGTTACCCGTTAGGCCTGGTTATGAAGCTGCGGTGTTACATTTTCTTGAAACAGGAACGACCTGGAATGGTCGAGGTACACCGCCTGATGTTACCAGTCCAAACTATGTCTCCATTGTTCAAGAGTTTAAAGAGGCTTCTGGTAATTTCGAAGAAGAGATCGAAGTTGGCGAACCGTGGGATGTTATCGTTCCGACATCGCTCGTTAAATTACGCCCTGATGATTCACTTCCAAAATGGGAAAAGCAAGATAGCGGTGACTGGGTCGAGGTTTAATTTATGCCGAGTTTCAATGCGGAGTTATTAACTCCTCTATCGGCTAGACGGCCAACAATGAGATTAACATTTACCAGTGACCGACCATCAGAACGTCCACTTAGAATCTACTTAACTTTATCGAGGCGTGTTCGCGAAAGTCAGGTTCAGCGCTTTCCCATTTATTACAGATTCCTACCTCCTCCTCAAGCGGAGGTAAGAATGGGAAGCTATACAATGCTTATTCCCAACAGTCGTGAACCGTCTCGCTTAGTCCTTATTGTAGGCCCTGGCGTATCTGTTCGCTTAGGCACCTTTCGCCGCCTGTTCCAAGACAATAGTAGTCTTATTTTAGAGATATACCGTGTGCAAGATCCTAGTCTAGTTCCCACTATTGGCCGTCGCTTCAACACTGAGTATTTCTTACAGCGCTATAGAATTGATACTAATCCCCCTGCAAGCTACCGTACTGGAATATTAACCTCAGCAGGGTTGCAAGAAGACTATTTCGACTCTCGTATTGCTTCACCCGAACAGTACCAGAACTATCTTAATGACTTCACTCGATCTTTAACGCTGCCAATTATTTCTGTCACTGATCCAATAGGTGATATTCACAATAGTTTATTGGAACTGGCAGATAGACAGACTCCTCGATCCGCAGCAAGTCGCGGTACCCGATATTTAGTTTTAGAATCACCTTCAGTATTTGAATTTTCAGAAAGAAACAATGGCCTTATCATCGAGCACCCATACAGCGGTCAACGGCTAATCATTGATTGTCCAGCTTTTCATTGGAACGGCACTCCACGCGCGGAGCGTCGCGATCACGAAGCCAGATTTTGCTGGGATATTGCTACTAACGAGCAAGGTATAACTCAAGTTCGAGTTATGAAAACACCATCTGTTAGAGTAACCTTGCAAGTCAATTTTGAGATGGTCGATACTAGTGAGTCCAGACAAGAATTCCGCCGCCGTGTAACGCTTCCAGTTTTTGACGTCAAAGACGCTAATTTTAATGTTGTCCCTTTACCTGGCAACAACCTTCCATGGCAAAGAGGAAGGCAACCCACTCAGTTCAATGTAAGTTTGCCGTCATCCGTTAGTTGGGTACAAGCTATTACTGATGTTGTCATTGGGTTTATTCCAGGAGTTGGTGATGCAGTTGATTTAGTCGAATTTGTTTATGCCTTAAGAAGTGACGAAGATAGATGGGGACATCCTGTTTCCTCATTTGATAAAACTCTAATGGGTGTGGGTGTTGTACTATCACTTGTAGGGCCTAGTATTGCTAGCATTCGTCATTTAGGCGATATTACTTCAACAGCTAGACGAACTGCTTCAATGCAGCGACGCTTAAGAACTATGGAACAACCTTTCAATCGTATTTTGCGTCGCCTGCAGAATGCGCAGTTATCACAAGGTGACCGCAGATTTATCGAGCAAATGTCCGAACGATTACGCTCAGGAGCACGTTTGACACGTCAACAATTTGAACGTGCTCAGGCCATTTTACGGAGATTACCCGAATGTCCTGTTTAGACGTTGATGAAGTTTTATCACCCGATGGTAATTCCATTCTTCATGCAGGTCTTCAAACACTGTATGCTGCCTATCGAAAATCAAGTAGAAGTCCGCGTCGTGCTATTGAGTGGCTAGCAATGGGTCATAGGGGGCGCCGACTCTCCGCTATTTTAAGTGTAATTGGGCGTAATAATTGGCTTAGATTACGCCGAGGCTTGCGTTCATCTGCGCCTGTTATGATTGATCTACTGTCACTACCTAAACCATCTCGTTTTTTTCATAACGGTCAACCGACTCAGCGCTTCCGTCAACTTCAAGCAATGCTTACAAATGGTGATACAACTCGTAAGCTCCAAGACAGATTAGGTAACCTCTTCGATTCCGCCAGTGAAGCCCGACAAATTCTCAGAACCAGTCGAGAAGTCAGTCTGGGCTACATGAATATTCTTAAAGGTAATATCGCAGAAATATTATCTATACCGCGACAACTTTATGTTCTATCAGTTTATAACAAACTCTATCCCGGCAGAGCTGTCCTTATTACAGATTTACGTGCTCAAATTGGTGGTTCAGGCGCACCACGCTTGTTCACTGACAACATTATTGGCCTTATTACGGAAGATGGTAATTTGGCCATTTTGCATGTGTTTGAAATCAAAAGTTCACTTAACGGTGGAGTAGATGGCGTCCATCAGGTACTTCGTTGGGACGATAGGATTCAAGATGGCGTAACCCTCCACTTACCCGCAGATGCTAAGTTATACCGTTTTGGCAGTGGTTCTGGAACAACTGCCCCAATGGAAATTACTGCAGAAAGGCATATTCGCGATGTCGCAAGATCCCACTCACGTTCATCTCGCGGTGCTTTTACTTTTGGAAGTCAATCAACCTCCAGCTCCAGAGCACTTCAGCTTAGAGAAGCCGATCGCACTGTGATGGCTTCACTAAACCGTGGAAGTTTAACCCAAGCTTCAATTTCAGATACCGGATTAAGCGTCAGCCAACTTGCTCCAACTGACTTTTCCTTAGCTGGTCTTGATTCAGTCAGCGCATTCGGACCAGACATAGCCAGAATGGAGTTTGATGTTACTCATGAAGAGATTGAATATTTGGCTGCAACAATCTTACTTGGGAATTGATCCTCTTTTTAGATAGAAAGCAATGTTTCTTAGTTCTTATAACGGAGATTAGATTGCAATCTCGTTATTGTTGTTTGTTTACAAGCATGGACTCCCGCCTTCGCGGGAGTGACAAGATTAAAGGGCGGGCACATTGGCCCGCCCCTACCCAAATATGTGAGCCTTAGTATTAATGTGGACGAGCCGCTTCTCCAAATAAAAGCCACGGGGTGACAATGGAAGGATATTATTTCTTTACCAGCACTGTATCTTTTCCATGCTGGGTGATGGTGAGCTGGTTTTTGTCGGCTTCGAAGTTGATGACGATTCCGGCTAGTTTAAAGCGGAAGCGGGTTTCGCTTTCGGCGGTTAGCGGGAATTCGGATTGGCCGGTGGCTTGTCCGTAGAGGCTGCCGTCTTTGATTTTTATTTCCAGATCGAGTGGGAAGTCGTCGGCGCCGTACACTCCAACGTATTGCTCTAGCACGGCCTGCGGAACTTCAAAGCCTTTCTTTTTGGTCGCGCCTTGTTTGTTGAAGGCGTAGCCTTGTCCTCCTTGAATCAATAGGAACTGTTCGTTGTCGCGGTCATAGCGTATTTCGATGCCTGACTCTATGTATTCAAACTTGTCATCCGGATAGGCGGTCAATGGGAATGCGCCTTGGCCTGTTGCCTGGGCATAAAGTTGTCCATTTTTAATGCTCAGTTCAATATCCAGCGGAAAGGTGTCGCTACTGTAGTTGCCGACCAATGGTTGCAGCTGCTCTTTGCTTAGTTCTATTGATTCTGGGAAGGTCGGTTCTTCAATATCTTTGCCGTGGTAGGCGTCGAGCATGGCTTCGTAGATTTCGCGCATGTCATAGCGCAGGCCATTAGATAACAGGACAACACTCAGGTCTTTTTCAGGATAGTAGGCCAGATGTGTTCTGAACCCTTCGATGCCACCATTGTGCCAGTAACCTTTGAGTTTGTTGTCTTCTTCGCCATAGCTGGTTTCAAAGATACCAAGGCCATATTTCATATCCATGGTGGTCATGGTTTTAAGGCTGTCTTTGCTGATGATCTTGCCGTCGAATAATAAGTTAATGAATTGATTGAGGTCGTCTGCGTTGGAGACCAGCGCACCGGCAGCTCCCGGTATATTCATGTTCCACTGTGCCATTTTGCCCCAGCGACCTTTGTATTCGTAGGAATGCACCTCTCCATTACGCTCTTTAATATCGCTGCCGTAGTAGGTGTCATTCAAGGTATAGGGTTTGCTGATTCGATCTTTCACAATCTCAGCATAGGGTTTGTTTTCTATATCTTCTGCAATGAAGCCCAATAGTAAGTAACCACTATTGCTGTACTCGGCTTTTTCGCCGGGTTCAAATACCGAGTCGAAACTTTCAATTTTGCCAAGCAGGAAGTCTTTATCTTTTGGCAGATAAACATAATCAATAAAGCCCGGTTCGTTGGTGTAATTGAAGATGCCTGATTGATGGTTAAGTAGATGCTTGATGGTGATCTTGTCGGCGTTCTTAACCTTCGGATAGAACTTTGAAAGCTTGGTGTCGAGCGTTAGTTTGCCTTCTTCAATCAGCTGAAAAATGATGGTTGAGGTATAGGTTTTGCTAATTGAGCCTATTTTATATTTCAGATCCTGATTTGAAGTTAATGACCAGCCATGCTTGGCTTTGTTGTCTGGCTGAATAGTGATCTGATAGAGCGGCTGTGTGTCATGATATACCGCAGCGGTTCCAATAAAGCGGCCATTGTCGGCCAAGGTTTGAAAATATTGGTTCAGTTGCTGGGTGCTTTGTGGACTCAATTGCTCCGCTGGCTTTTTATCCACCTCAGCCATTGCTAACGGGCTAGCTATGACTGCCAGACTTAATAGAGCATAGTTAATTGCTGAATGCATTAGTATTTCCCCTGTTATGTTGTTATTTCATTGGTCAGTTTTGTTACGCTTCATGGCTATAACGCTGACAATAGCATTTTATTCCAACAGTTTATGGCGAAGATATTTAATAAGTGTTAACAGCGGGCTGAAATTGTAAATTTTTACATTCTGAGCTATTGGATCTTTGGGCAGTTTTGGAGTATCTTTATCAGCTCGAGTTTTTGCTTATTTTTTATCCACAGCATGAATATTTCTGTGGATAACTTTGGTGAAAACTTTTTGGGGAAACTGAGAAATATATAATAATTCACCTATATAGGTTTTGGGGAATCTATCCTTCGTCAATTTTCTCAGTATTTTCAGGCTGTTACAAAGCCAATTAAAAGAACCTTATGAATATGCGGGTTTGTTAATATTTATGCAAACCTGTGGATAAGCCGTGCCTAAATTTTCATTTAGAGCTTAATAAACATAAATTTAAGAGTCAGGATTATGGTCAAACGCCCTATTCTTGCGCTAATACACATCCTCGAAAGTTTTACCGAATGGACGGGCAAGCTGATCAGCTGGCTGACCCTGTTTATGGTACTGGTCGTGGTTGCTGTTTTGGTCCTACGTAACATTTTTGGTTTTAGCGCCATCCCACTGCAAGAGTCCGTCACCTATATGCATGCCATCGTTTTTATGCTCGGCGCGGCTTATACCTTGAAGCATAGTGATCATGTCCGAGTCGATGTGTTTTATCATCGCTTTTCGCATCGCACCAAGGCTCTGGTCGATATGGCGGGCTTTTTAATCTTGTTGTTGCCAGTGTGTATTTTCCTGATTGTTTATAGCCTGGATTACGTTATTTTCAACTGGAAGCTCAAAGAAGGCTCAAGTCAACCGGGCGGCCTGCCCTACCTTTATATGCTTAAGGCTCTTCTACTAGCGCTGCCAATCACCTTAATCATTCAGGGTACGGCCCAGTTCCTGCACAATCTGGCTTATTTATTAGGCTGGAAGCCTTTGCCGCATGGTGCCGATGAAGACACCGAATCTGTCCCGCAAGTAACCAGTGATAAGGGGCTGCATCATGGCTGATTCTATTTTTTCTCTAATGCCATTGCTGCTGTTCCTGTCAGTGTGTCTGGTTCTGCTATGGGGTTATCCGGTAGCTCTGTCTTTGGCCGGGGTCTCTCTAATCTTTGTTGCGATTGGTGCCAGCACCGGGATGCTGGATCCGATTCAGCTCAATTTCCTGCCCGGTCGTCTCTATAAAATCATGGAGCGCAGCACCCTGATTGCAGTGCCACTGTTTATCTTCATGGGCTTGATGCTGGAACGGACCAAGATTGCTGAAGATCTGCTGGATTCGATGGCAACCCTTTTCGGTAAATTACGCGGCGGTATGGGCTTTGCGGTAACTATTGTCGGCATGTTACTGGCAGCCAGCACCGGTATTGTTGGTGCAACGGTTGTGACCATGGGGCTTCTCTCTTTGCCAGCCATGATTAAACGCGGCTACCAACCGGAACTGGCGACTGGGGTTATTTGCGCCTCGGGAACGCTTGGCCAGATTATTCCACCTTCTATTGTTCTGGTGTTACTGGGCGATGTGCTGGCTAACTCCATGACCGAAGCGAAGAGTCTAGGCTTGCAAACCGATCAGGTTGCTTCGATTGGTGATCTCTTTATGGGTGCGATTATTCCGGGCATGATTCTGGTGGTAGGTTATATGCTGTATGTGGCTTTTGTCGCTTGGCGCAGACCTGATGCAGCGCCGGCCATCGAGTTTGACGATAGCGTCGATATGCGTAGCGTCATCTGGAAGGCTCTGATTAATCTGTCGCTACCCTTGATTCTAATTGTCGCGGTACTGGGTTCAATTTTATACGGTATCGCAACGCCAACCGAAGCTGCCGCAATCGGTGCTCTAGGCGCCATTGTGCTGGCCATGTTACGCCGCCAATTGACCTTTACCCGCCTTGTGGACGTGATGCAGTCAACGGTCAAGACTACCAGTATGGTATTCCTGATTCTGATTGGCGCTTCCATCTTCTCGCTGGTCTTTCGCATGTATGGTGGCGATGATCTGATTCAACAATTTTTCGCTGACCTGCCGGGAGGCCTATTCACTGCATTGCTGATCATTATGCTGGTGATGTTCCTGCTTGGCTTTATTCTCGACTTTATCGAAATCACTTTTGTGGTGGTGCCAATTGTTGGGCCGGTGCTCTTGATGATGGGTGCCGATCCAATCTGGCTGGGTATTTTGATCGCTATCAACCTGCAAACCTCATTCCTGACACCACCCTTTGGGTTTGCACTGTTTTATTTACGCGGTGTTGCTCCTAAAAGTATTCGCACCGCCCAGATCTATCGTGGCGCAATACCCTTTATTGCGATTCAGATCCTGGTCTTGATTATGATCGCGGCCTGGCCATCGCTGGCAACCTGGCTGCCAAATTATGTCGGCAATTAGCAGAGGTGTATTGCGATGAGTAATGCACCGATCGGTGTTTTCGATTCAGGTGTTGGCGGCCTGACCATCCTACAAGCCATTCGTGAGCACTTGCCAAACGAAAACCTACTTTATGTGGCTGATTCTGCCTATGCACCTTATGGCCGACTGCCGAAGGATGTATTGCACAAACGCTGTAGCCACATCGCCAGATTCTTTGTTCAGCAAGGCGCCAAGGCGATGGTTATTGCCTGCAATACCGCAACAGCGGTTATGGCCGAATGGCTTCGCAAAGAATTTGATATCCCAATCATCGCCATGGAGCCAGCCATCAAGCCAGCGGCACTTGCCACACGGACAGGTAAAATCGGGGTCTTTGCTACCGAGAATACTCTTAAAAGTGATCGCTATAAAAAGCTGTTAGCAGAATACGCTAAAGACAAAAAAGTATTTGAATCCAGTTGTGATGGTTTTGTCGAACTGGTGGAAAGCGGCGACCTGACCAGCGTTGAAGCTTTCCAGTTGGTAGAGAAATATCTGCAACCCATGATTGATGAACACATCGATGTGCTGGTCCTCGGTTGCACCCACTATCCATTTCTCGCCCCCCTGATGCGCAAGATTTCCTCGCAACAGGTAGCAGGCAATCAAGATCTGCAAATTATCCATACCGCTGATGCGGTCTCGCTACAGCTAACACGCGTACTGGCTGAAAACGACTTACTTAACTTTAAAGATCATGAGTATGTTAAGTACTATACCAGCGGTGAGCCTGATCACTCTACGCAGGTCTTTTCTGTACTACTCAGTGAGCAAGTTAAAGTGGATTCTTTACCAGGCAACTAAACTCAGAGCTCATACAAAAGCTCTAATTGAAACACGTCATACACTCTCTCTAACAAGCTGGCTACTAATTCAAGTATTGTCACTCCCGCGAAGGCGGGAGTCTATTGTTTAAAACATAGCTTTTATGAATTTACCACAGGCACTTCTGTTGGCGCCTTCTCTATACCGATATTTAAGGTTATTCCCTTCCTCGATAATAACTGACCTCTGAAACCTGATGCCAACTCTTGGCCTGATCTCTGAAGGTTTTAAATGATTCGAGGATTCGTTTATCCAGTTCCGTTTTGGCTTGCTCTTCTATCATTTCATCTGAAATTGCTTTTAACTCATTAAGAACATCTTTCGGCAACTCTTTCAATTCAACGCCATGCTTGGTGACTAATGTCTGTAGCGCCTTATTATTTTCTGAAGTGAAATGAGCCAGCATATCTGCGTTGGTCACTCGACAAGCGTGACGCACCACATCCTGTAAATCCTGAGGCAGTGCTTCAAAAGCTTCTTTATTAATCAGTGCTTCTAAAGTCGAACCTGGCTCCTGCCACCCCGGATAGTAATAGTATTTAGCGGCTTTGAATAAGCCGAAGGCCAGATCATTATAGGGGCCGACCCACTCCGCCGCATCGATGGCACCAGTCTCTAATGAGGTAAAGACTTCGCTACCGGGCATCAATACCGGAATACCGCCGGCTCGTTTCCAGACTTCGCCGCCTAGACCCGGAATGCGCATTTTTAGTCCTTTAATATCGTCCATCGAGTTAATTTCTTTGTTGAACCAGCCCGCCATCTGTACACCCGTGTTACCTGCTGGCTCAGGAATTAAATTAAAGGGTGCATATAACTCGCGCCATAATTCAATACCACCGCCATGTAGCAACCAGCCATTCATTTCCTGCGCATTAAGCCCAAAGGGGACAGCAGCAAAAAATGGTGACATCGATAATTTTCCTGACCAGTAATAGGCTGCGCCATGGCCCATTTGCGCTGCGCCTGTTGCCACTGCTTCGAACACCTGTAGCGCAGGAACCAGTTCTCCGGCACCATAGACTTTGACTTCCATACGGCCGCCGCTCAACTGACCGATAAGTTCGGCCAGATACTCGGCACCTTCACCTAAACCAGCAAAGTTTTTCGGCCAGGTGGTAACCATGGTCCATTTGATTTTCTTGCCACTCTTAACCACCTTTTGCCCATCAGCACATTCAACAGGCACACCCCCACAGGCAGCCAAACCAGCAACCGCTGCGCCTGCCCCCAAAGCTCCAATAAACTTTCTTCTTTTCATCATTTATACCGTTTTATTTTGTATCGACATGATTACATAAAAGGACTGGCAACAATGTACCCAGTATAATAGGCTATGGCAACTTTGATTAATAAAAGACCAACATCAAATTCACAAATGGGGTTAGAGGTATGTCCAGTTTCATTAACATTTATAAACAAGCGTTAGATCCTGAGTTCTGTAAGCGTTGCATCGAAAAATTCGAGAAAAGCAAACATAAACATCAAGGCCAAACTGGTGCCGGTGTCGATAAAATTAAAAAGAACAGTACCGACATCACCTGCACCAGTTTTCCTGATGAGTGGCAGGAAGAAATGCTGCATTTGCAGAACGTTGTTCTGCGTGGCCTGATTCATTACGTTCGTCAATATCCCTTCCTGTTGGCTGGTGCAATTTCACTTCAATATCAGAACAAGGAAGGCGAGATGGAGAATCTTAGCTATGTTGATGTTGAGAAGATGGATGACGCTTCCTTAGGTGAATTTATTAAGGCGGTTTACCGTCTTGGCCCTGTCAATATGCAGAAATATGATAAAGGCCAGGGTGGCTATTTCCATTGGCATTCAGAGCATTACCCACACCCAACCGATCCTCATCAGGACAGCCTGCACCGTAGTCTGGTTTGGATGTTTTATCTTAATGATGTTGAAGAAGGTGGCGAGACTGAGTTTTTCTACCAGCAAATTAAAAGCAAACCTGAGCAAGGCTCCTTGGTTATCTTCCCCGCCGGTTTTACCCATACCCACCGTGGTCAAAAACCCATCTCTGGCGACAAATATATTTTTACCAGCTGGGTGCTTTATCAGCGCGCTCAGGATATGTATGGGGTAGCTCCGCAGAATCAACAAAAGCCACAGTAGTAAACTGACTCTATATTAAGAGTATTGATTGGTAGGCTGGGATGAATATCATGAATCCCAGCGAAGCCTATTATCAGACACATTTTCTCCAGGGCGGGCACATTGGCCCGCCCCTACCATTCTCTCTTATAGATAATTCCACACTTTTATCCCACGCAAAAAAAAAGCGCTCCGAAGAGCGCTTGAGTTAACTATCCATTAGTTATTATTTATTCTAGACAACAATCCTTTACAGATGAATAATCGGATCTGGATTGCCGTCTGGATCATTACCGGCTGTGCCATCAGTAGATGGGTTACCGTTTTTCAGCATGATCACAGCACAAGCTGCTGGAGATGCCATTGAAGTACCTGACATAGTCGTAGTACCGCCACCATTTCTAAGCGATAAAATGCTAACGCCTGGTGCTGCGTAATCTACTGGAGGATTGCCATAGTTTGACCAGTAAGGCATGTTGTCATTTGAATCAGTAGCTGAAATGGTATAAACGCGATTACCGCTGGCGCGTGCTGGAGAGTAATTGCTGGCGTGACTGCCGTCATTACCTGCCGCAACCACAAAGTAAGCACCTGAGTTTTGCGCTGCTGCTTCTACTGCATTATCAACATCGGAGCTGGCTGGGCCGCCCAAACTCATGTTCACACAGTCGCCAGAATTAGCATTGGCTGCCACATAGTCGATACCCGCGATAACGCCCGAGTATGAACCTGAACCACGAGAATCCAATACTTTAATTGGCACAACTGTTGCACCAGCTGCTACGCCCACTACATCCTGCGTATTATTAATGGCAGCGATAGTACCCGCTACGTGGGTGCCATGGCCATTGCCGTCATCTACTGAAGCATCTTTGCCCTTGGTGAATGCAGTAAAACCACGACTGGCATCAACATTCAAATCACCGTGATCCACGTCGATACCGGTATCAATAACCCAAGCGGTGTAGCCTGCGCCACTGACTGGGCCGCCAACGCGAGTCACGCTCCATGGGGTAGTCTGGCCACCGCCACCGCCGCCGCCACCACCTGGCTTGCCTTTAAAGCTGACACTGACAACACCGTCTGGACTCATGCTTTTAACGTTCATGTCACCGCCGAAAGCTTTTTCTGCCGCATGGCATGGCGCATTAACGGTGAAGCCCTTGATTGAGTTTTTATAAACGTGACGTACAGATGCGTTAGCGCGTTGCGCTAAACCTTTGGCAAGGCCTTTAACCTGTGATGCATCAATGTTGTCATGGAAGCTGACGATGCAACGGCTCTGGACATTAAGTTCGTCACTTGATGAGAAGGTTGGCTCGACTGCCATTGCTGAAGTTGAAAGTACCGCTAATCCAACGGCGCTTGCGACAAGAGATTTTTTCATATACCTACCCCTTAGGATTTGTGAATTGCTCTATTTATATTTTGCGTACTGCTCACTTTGTGTTCGAATGAACAGATTGCATTTTTATAGCAACCAAATTTTTTCCATGCAATCATTATTTTTAATATTGAGAACTGGACAAACCAATAATTTAATATAATGCGAAAAGTGTCGACATCCTTTACAAAAACCCCTGCTTTTGTAGCGTTTTGTAGCATTAGTTAGCAAAAGGTAAGTCCTAGCATTTTGCGTTTAGATCTTCATTCTCCATAAAAAAAGGCGCTCGAAAAGAGCGCCTGTTTCTACCCCAAAGTATCCAAACTTATCTATAGATGGATGATTGGATCTGGATTGCCGTCTGGATCATTGCCGGCTGTGCCATCAGTTGATGGGTTACCGTTACGCATCATGATCACAGCACAGGCAGCTGGTGATGCCATTGAGGTACCTGACATGGTTGTTGTACCACCGCCAGCACGAAGCGAAAGAATGCTCACGCCCGGTGCTGCATAATCAACTGGTGGGTTACCATAGTTTGACCAGTAAGGCATGTTGTCACTTGAGTCAGTGGCTGAGATGGTATAAACATTATTACCGTTAGCACGTGCTGGAGAGTGGTTACTGGCATGGTCACCATCATTACCCGCTGCTAATACGAAGTATGCTCCTGAGCTTTGAGCCGCAGCTTTAACCGCATCGTCTAGCTCCTGACTTACAGGACCGCCCAAACTCATGTTGGCACAGTCGCCTGAATTTGCATTGGCAGCCACATAATCAACACCAGCGATCACGCCTGAGTATGAACCTGAACCACGTGAATCCAATACTTTAACTGGAACCACCGTTGCGCCCGCAGCTACACCAACTACGTCTTGAGTGTTATCGAGTGCTGCAATTGTTCCCGCTACGTGGGTACCGTGACCGTTGCCATCATCAACACCCGCATCACGACCAGAGGTAAACGCTGAGAAACCGCGATTTGCGTCAACATTCAAGTCAGTGTGGTCAACATCAATACCCGTATCGATAACCCATGCTGTGTACCCAGCTCCACTAACCGGACCACCAACACGTGTGACGCTCCATGGCGTAGTCTGGCTACCGCCACCACCGCCGCCACCTGGCTTACCTTTAAAACTAACGCTAACAACGCCATCAGGACTCATGCTTTTCACATTCATGTCACCACCAAACGCTTTTTCTGCTGCATGACAAGGCGCATTAACGGTGAAACCTTTGATGGAGTTTTGATAGACGTGACGAACAGAAGCATTGGCACGTTGTGCCAAGCCTTTGGCCAGGCCTTTTACTTGGGAAGCATCAATATTGTCATGGAAGCTGACGATACAACGATTTTGAACATTTAACTCATCGTTTGATGAATAGGTTGGTTGAGTTGCTGAAGCTGAGAATGACACGACAGCCATACCAACGGCACTAGCGATTAGCGTTTTTTTCATATACCTACCCCTTAGTGTGTATATCATTTCTGTTTAATGGTTTTGCTTTCATATATTATTTTTTCTAATGAAAGCAAAGTACTTATATCAACATATATAGATACAATCAAACAAATTCTTATATTTTATGTAGAGGTCTTACCAATAAGTTTTTCTAATGCAAATATGCATTGTTGAAATTTCATTTGCGCATAAAAAAGCCCCGCCGAAGCGGGGCTTAAACTTACAATAGATAATTATTATAGTTGGAATGAAGCTGCACAGTTTGTAGTGCCAGACTCACAAATTGTCACAGTGTAGGTCACACTCTTGCTTGCGCCCGAGTATGAAACCGCACCATCGTTAACTTGTGTGTCGTCTAGAACCGTAGCACCACCTGAAGAGATGTTTATGTCTACGTTAGCACTTGCAAAACCGCTCCATACTAGATCTAACTGGCTACCACCTTTTGAACGGCTACCAGATGCCTGTAGATCGCCACCTGATGGTGGTGGTTCAGTTGTGCCGCCGCCCTGACAACCGTTTGCAGTGATGTAATCACTAGCAGCTTTAGCTTTAACGATACCGTAACCGAAGTAGTCATCACGACCTGCTGCGCCCTGATCTTCCGCAGTCGCTTTTAATGCTTCGCGGATTTCAGTACCGGTACAGGTTGGGTGATTTGACCATACTAGCGCTGCAACACCGGCTACTGCTGGAGTCGCCATTGAAGTACCGCTCATGTAACCGTAATCGCTTGCACCTGAGCTAATGCTGGCATTAGCTGCACCAACGATAGCTGCACGATCTTCAAATGCTGTACCTACTGCTGGGATATTGGTTGTAACACCAGTGATATCCATGTAGATAACGCCTTCGCCAGCTACGTTGTTGATCACAACCGCGCCGATACCGCCTGAGTTACCACAGTTGTTGATCTTGTCAGCAAAAGAAATGTTGCCACGGTCAATCAAACAGATTTTACCGTTCGCGCCTGAATCAACTGCTTCACCAGTACCCATGAAATAGGTTGCACCTGATACTGAACCCGTATTGTCAGTTGCTGCTGTAGGAACACCAACACCATCAACGGTTAAGCTAGCAATAGTAGCGCCACCGGCTGGGTAAGTTGACAAGGTATCAACACCACCGGCAGTTACTTCAACGCCATAACCATCATGTGTTTCAGTAGTTGCCTGTTTACCACGACCAGAAGTTACTGTGTTAGTTGGAAATTGAGAGAAGCTCGCGATGTTGTTGTTTGCATCGTTAGCACCAACCATCATGACTGATTTATAGCCCGCTGGGTATGAACGAACATTGTTACCATCGTTGCCAGCTGCTGCCAATACTAGACCACCGTTGTTGGTGAAAGTGTTGAATGCATTCTCTTCAACCGAGTTAGCACCGCCGCCACCAAGTGACATGGTGATGATGTTGGCGCCAGCTTGCGTACATTTTTCTGCAGCGTAAGCCAAATCAGAAGAGTAGCCCCAGCCTGCAGCGTTGAATACTTTGATGATGTGCATTGGTACGCCAGGAGCCATACCCACAACACCAATACCGTTGTCCGCAGCACCGACTGTACCTGCTACGTGCGTACCGTGTGGGCCACCGTCAGTGAACCAATCGCCAGTACCTGAATCGCTGTCACCAGTGATTACTGACCAGTTGAAGTCGTTATTCTTACCGCCAGTTTCGCCGTTACCACCAGCAATACCTGAGTCGATAACACACACTTTTTGACCAGACTGAAGTACTAGCTGGTCAGCTTGTGATTGGTAAACTGCATATGGAGTTAACTGCTGCGCGCTTGGATCGCCCGCATCGTCGTTATAGATAGCCATTGGGAAACGTTGGAAATCTTTTTCCATTGACTTGAAGCCTTTTTGGCCGCGAATAGCGCTTTTGCCATTCTCGTCCAGCTCAACAGCAAACCAGCCATTACCTTCTACTTTAACATCGTGACCTTTCTTAAGGCCTTGACCGTTGCTGTCGTAAGAAACGATCATGCGCTCAGCGTGTGCTGCTGAACCTAGCGCTAATAATGTGGCCGCGCAAGCCATCTTCACTTTAAATGACATTAAACCTACCCCTCGTTGGTTAACTTATGTCTTAAATAAATCAGTAATTTTCTTTTGTGTTTATCAGAATACTTTCGCTGATCTTCTCAATGAATATTTTCCGGGCACAAAAAAGCCCCATTTGCTATGAATTGCAAATCTCAAATTTCCATCCATAGCAAATGAGGCGATAACGATTAAAGCAAAGTGATCAAAAAGTCGTCAAGCAATAATTTTACTAATTGTACAAATTAGGTGATTTTATGCGAAATGTAACATTTATTTACAAGTATGTATCAGTTTGTATCGAAAAAGAGGAGGTTTTTTGTACAACTAATGCAGATGTGCATTAGACTGCAAGGCATACACGCAAAAAAAAGCGGACCTAAGTCCGCTTCTTATTTCTTTACAATTGACTGCTTATTTTAGAAATTAACAGCCACTTCAGCTGAACAGGTTGATGTTCCGGCTTCACACACTTTATACGTGTAGTTGCCCCAACCTTTATTGTTCATTGCATCGGTGTAAGCACCATCGTTCGCAGTTGTAGCTACTACACTGCCGTTACGATAGATATCCACGCTAGCTGACGATGCACCGCTCCAGGTTAGATCCACATGGTGACGACCTTTAACCTTATAGCCGTATCCATTCAGACTTAAGCTTGCGCTGCTATCCGAAACACTGACAGTCTGGCTAACACTATCAGTGGCACCGTCGTTGTCAGTCACTGTTAATGTAACGGTGTAATCACCGGCTGATGCATAAGTATGTGAAGGTGTTGCACCAGTTGCTGTATTACCTTCACCGAAGTTCCAGCTGTAAGAAGCAATGCTACCATCACTGTCTGAACTTGCTGAACCATCGAAGCTACAGCCTAGATCAGTACAGTTGAAGCTGTAATCAGCGACTGGGGCCTGATTCACATCACCACCGCCTGTTACTGATACGTTTTCTGAGCTTTGGCCAGTTGCGCCTTCATTATCAGTTACCGTTAACGTAACAGTATAATCACCGGCTGATGCATAAGTATGCGAAGGGTTTGAACCCGTTGCAGTACTTCCGTCACCGAAGTTCCAGCTGTAAGAAGCAATGTTGCCATCGCTGTCTGAGCTTGCTGAACCATCGAAGCTACAGCCAAGATCGGTACAGCTATATGTGAAGGATGACACTGGCGCCTGATTTACGTCTCCACCTGCGCAACCATTAGCCAACAAGTAATCGTAAGCATTCTTCGCTTTTACGATACCGTAACCGAAATAGACGTCTTTACCTGCTGCGCCCTGATCTTCTGCAGTTGCTTTTAAAGCTTCGCGGATTTCAGTACCGGTACAACTTGGGAAGTTTGACCATACAAGAGCTGCCACACCCGCAACGCCAGGAGTCGCCATTGAAGTACCACTCATGTAACCATAATCGCTTGGACCTACGTTAACCGAAGCTGTTGCAGCACCAACGATGGCATTACGATCTTCCAGTGCAGCGCCAACTGCAGGGATGCTGGTCATGTTTGAAGTACCTAATGTACCGTAAAGCATACCCGGCTCATTGTTGACAATGATCGCACCCAGACCACCTGAGTTTTCACAGTTCATGACTTTGTCGTGGAAAGAAATATTACCACGGTCGATGATACACACTTTACCATTAGCGCCTGAATCAGTTGCCTCGGCTGTGCCCATGAAATAAGCATCACCACTGGCAGAACCATTGTTTTCCATCGCAGAAGATGCAATGCCTTGACCATCTACTGATGCAGAAGCCAGTGAAGTCGCACCTGCTGGATAGGTTGATAAAGTATCAACACCACCGGCTGTCACTTCAACACAGTAACCGTCGTCAGTTTCAGCGCTACCACCAAAGCCTGAAGAACAGCTTGGGTATTGAGAGAAACTTGCGATGTTATTGTCAGCGTCATTGGCGCCAACCATCATCACTGATTTGTAACCAGCTGGGAATGAGCGAGTTGTGTTACCGTCGTTACCCGCTGCAGCTAAAACCAAACCACCGTTGGAAGTGAAGCTATTGAACGCATTCTCTTCGGTACTGTTTGAACCACCGCCACCAAGTGACATGGTGATGATGTTGGCGCCAGCTTGCGCACATTTGTCCGCGGCATAAGCCAGATCAGATGAATAACCCCAACCTGAGTTATTAAATACTTTGATGATGTGCATTGGCACGCCAGGAGCCATACCAACTACACCGATACCATTATCAGCAGCACCAACCGTACCCGCTACGTGCGTACCGTGTGGACCACCATCACGGAACCAGTCGCCGGTACCTGAATCATTGTCACCAGTGATCACTGACCAGTCGAAATCGTTGTTCTTGCCACCAGTTTCACCTTGAGCACCGGCAATACCTGAATCAATCACACAAACCTTCTGACCTGATTGTAGCGACAACTGGTTAGCTTGAGATTGGTAAATAGCGTAGGGAGTCAATTGCTGTGCAGTTGGATCACCAGCGTCATCATTCCAGATTGCCATTGGATACCGCTTTAGATCCTGCTCGATCAATTCAACGTGCGGATTGTTACGCAGACCTTTGATGGCTGTTGCAGGCATTTCAACCGCAAATGCGTTCTGGCTATTAAGTTCAACCTTAATGTCACCACCAGCTTTAGCTGCAACAGCTTTAACCGACGGACCTTTACCTTCTTTGAACTTAACGATAACTCGTTCTTGAGCTGCCTGAGCCGAAACCCCCATTGCCAGCAATGAAGCTGCACAGGCTAATTTGATTTTAAAGGACATTAATTACTACCCCTATCTTGATTAAATAACTTTACTAATCATTATCTGGATTATTCAGATTAGTCACGACCCCATTTGCTATGGACCTCTAGATTTAATTTTTTCGTCCATAGCAAATGAGGCGACAATGATTTAACAGAGCGAAGGAAAAGCAGTCAAGGAATAATCCAGCTAATGTGATTAATTAGCTAAATTTATCATGATTGTAAGTAAACCTATCAGGAATGTATCATTAAGTATCGGTAAGAATGTAAAGAATCTCGACATTAATTGATAAGATGCATTCAATTTACTAAAACTATAGAATTAGTTTTTCTAAGGCAAAATTCGATAGAAGTTTATGGCTTGTATTGTTGGCCATGGATTCTGTTTACGCTCTATACCCCTATAAAAAAAGGCCGCCTAAGCGACCTTTTTCTTGCTACCACAGGGTTTATTAGTTTGAACTGCCGTTTAGGCTAACTCCTGAATAGCTGCTGTAGCCACTTATCATTATGTAATAAGTACCTTCCTGAGCGGTAAGCGAACAGGATTCCTCATTACCGTATTTGTAAGGACGGCAATCGTAGCTTGAGGTGGTCGGCTGCGAACCAAACTTAACGTATAAGTCTGCGTCGCCTGAGCCGCCTGACATCACAATATCAACAGCCGAACGACCAGCTGGCACTTCCAACGTGAAGTACTGCTTGCTACCTTGTGCGCCCGACAGGTTTGACTCACTCAGCGTGTCATTGATTGGATTAGAACCACCATCCACATAGTCCGCAACCAGGCTCATACCCGAATAGGCCTGATAGCCACGAATCATCACATGCCATGTACCAGCCTGTGGTGCCGTGAAACTACAGTTTTCAGTGTTACCACCTTTATATGGACGACAATCATAACTTGATGTGGTTGGATCCGCGCCATACCTTACGTACAGATCAGCATCGCCTGAACCGCCACTGATATCAAAAGTCAGATCAGTAGCACCTGCAGGTACTTCAAAGGTATAGAAGGTTTCTGAACCCTGAGCACCACTTAAACCTGTAAGCGCTACGCCCTTGCTCAGTTCATTACCGCTTGGCGGAGGTTCTGAGCCACCGGCACACCCGTTAGTGTTCAAATAATTAACTGCGGCCTGTGTTTTTACCAATCCGTAACCTGTTTTGTTATCAACACCTGAGACATCCAGATCCACAGCAGTTGCTTGTAACGCACTGCGTATTTCTGCTGCTGTACAACTTGGATGGTAGCTCCAGGTTAACGCTGCAACGGCACTGACGTGTGGTGTTGCCATTGATGTACCGTTGTAATATTCCCAATCCTGACCACCGTCTTTAGACATGGTTACGCTTTGACCAGCACGATTAGCAAGCTCCAAACCTGTTGCACGGTCAACCGAAACAACTGGTGTAGTACCAATCTTACTGTCGAAATCGATCAGGAATGGGTGCTGTAAGCCAGGACGAGCAGCGTTACTGTAAACTACTACGCCTGAAGCACCAGCATCCATACAGGCATTAACCGCACGATATTCAGGATAGTTGTTTTCTGTTGAACTGGTGTTATCAGCCTGGTTTTCACCACGCTCAACCAAACATACTTTGCCCACCATGCTAGGACAACTGTAGCTGGTACCAGAGGTTGAACAAACACCTAATGTCCCTGAAGCTGAGCCTACGTTGGCACCATTATCGAACTGCAAGCTGCTGTTATAGAAGTTCTGTGGAACCACGCCATTGTCGAAATAATCCACACCACCTACAACAAGCTGGCCTAAATAACCGTCACCAATTGCAACACTTGAAAGGATTGCTTCACCTGGGCCGGCTAGCTCAACCTGATCATTGCGCTGTGAGAAATTCGCGTGCTGATTACCAGAATCAACTGCCGCAATTGATACGACATCATCATAAGACGCAGGATATGAGTATGAAGTGTCGCCACCGTTACCTGCTGCAGCGATGCTTAATACGCCATTGCTGTAGTAGTTAGAGAAGGCATTGCCCTCAGTCGTTGAGGAGCCGCTGCCACCTAAACTCATACTGATGATATTCGACCCGGCAGCAACGCAGTCGTCTACTGCACTAACCAAATCTGATGAGTAACCCCAACCAGACTCATTGAAGACTTTGATGATGTGCAAATTAACATTCGCGTTGGGTAATACCCCTTCAACACCAGAGCCGTTAGCCACTGCGGCAATAGTTCCCGCCACGTGAGTACCATGCGAGCCACCTGGTTGATACCAGTTACCAGTTCCTGAGTCATTTGTGCCAGAAACGCTATTCGAACTTAAATCAGAATGGTTTATGTCATAACCTGAGTCGATGATACAAACGGTACGATTACCAGCATTGGCATCAGAAACTAAATCAGCTTCTACTCGCGCAAGACCCCATGGTTCAACCTCAGTAGTATCAAGATTGGTTGATAGTAACTTACGAGTTAGATCAGGCTCGATGTATTCAACATTTGGATTATTGCGTAAACCTTTCAATGCCTGAGTAGGCACCTCAATGGCAAAAGCATCATGCTTTTTCAAGTCTACTTTAAGTTCACCGCCAGCTCTTGCCGCTGCGGATTTAACATTGCTTCCATGTCCTGGTTTAAATTTAATGATAACGCGCTCTTTACCTTTTGCAGTGGCTGGCGCTTTGGTTGCCTGATTACCGAGATCATTAGCTGCATGAGCGGTGACGCCCATTGCTAATAGTGTTGCGGCACAAGCCATCTTTAATTTAAAAGACATTTAAATACCCCTTAGCTATATTTTTTAGTTAATAAAAAAGCCCTAACTCCGAAGACTAACTCACGAGTTCCGTCTTAAGAGATTAGGGCTGGGTCTGGTTATACCAGTTAGAAAAATTGATTACAAGGGTAGTTTTGTATTAGTTACAGTAATAGATGTACTGCCGAGAACCCATTACTTTCTTATTAAAGTTATATTAATCAAAATCTTAAGTTACTGGCTCCAACTTGGCATAAGCCAGCATTAATTTTTTCAGTCCTTCCTTCTCAAAATTGATCTGAACGGAGGCCTGCGGTCCTTCCCCTTCATAGTTGATAATGATGCCTTTGCCAAATTTCGGATGCTTGACCAATTGACCAAGATAAAATCCTTCGGGGCCTTTGCGCTGGATCGGTGATTTAGGAGAGCGGTTAAACACAGGGCGCTGCACCTGAGTATTCAGTCGCACTTCGGTTAGCAGTTCGTCAGGGATTTCGCGGATAAAACGCGATTGTTGCGGATAGGTTTCGCGACCAAAAATTCGACGTTTTTCTGCGAAGGTCAGATAGAGCTGCTTCATGGCGCGAGTAATGCCGACATACGCCAGGCGACGCTCTTCTTCCAGACCACCAGGTTCATCCAGCGACATCTGATGAGGGAACAGCTTCTCTTCGACACCGGCAATAAACACCAGCGGGAACTCAAGGCCTTTGGCCGAGTGCAGCGTCATCATCTGCACTGACTCCTGATATTCATCAGCCTGAGTTTCACCGGCCTCCAGAGTCGCGTGCGCGATAAAGGCCTGTAGTGGCGTCATGTCTGGCGTTTCTTCAGGAATCGCTTCGTCCGGATCGAACTCACGGGTCGCATTAACCAGCTCCTGTAAGTTCTCTTTACGCGCCTGACCTTTCTCACCTTTTTCCTTGCTGTACATTTCCAGCAAGCCAGAGTGCTCAATCACAATGTCGGTCTGTTCCCACAAATCCAGCTCTGCGGTGCTGGTTTCCAGTTCATTGACCAAATGCAGGAATCCGGCCAGTGCGTTCTTGGCGCGTGGCGGTAACAGCTGTTCCACCACCATTTTACTGGCCGCCTGCCACAATGAGGTTTCATCCTGACGGGCCTGCATTCGAATCATATCAACCGATTTCTCGCCCAGACCTCTCGCCGGCTGATTCACTACCCGTTCAAAGGAAGTGTCATCATCGCGATTGGCCATTAAGCGCATATAAGCCAGCGTATCTTTAATTTCCGCACGCTCGAAGAAGCGTAAACCCCCATAGATTCGGTAAGGAATGCCTTTTTGTAGCATCGCGTCTTCCAGAATCCGTGACTGAGCATTACTGCGGTACAGAATGGCTATATCGTCGTAACTGTTGCCCTGCTGCACCCAGTCTTCAATCCGGGCAGCAATAAAACGCGCTTCTTCCTGCTCGTTAAACGCCGAATACAGAATAATCGGTTCGCCCTCGTTGCCCTCAGTCCATAAACTCTTACCCATGCGATCCTGATTGTTGGCAATCACTGCGTTGGCTGCTTTTAGAATGGTCGAGGTGGAGCGATAGTTCTGCTCAAGGCGAGACACCTTGCAGTCTGGGAAATCTTTTTCAAACTGCTGAATGTTTTCGATGCGCGCGCCACGCCAACCATAAATCGACTGGTCATCATCCCCTACAATTGTAATCCGGTTGTTGTCATTGCATAACAGGCGAATCCAGGCGTACTGAATGGCGTTGGTATCTTGAAACTCATCCACCAGAATATGCTGAAAACGATCCTGGTAGTGTTTTAGTAGATGTGGATTATTGGCCCACAATTCATAGGCTCGCAGCAGTAGCTCATTGAAATCGACCAAACCGCCTCTTTTGCAGGCTTCCTCGTAGGCGTAATAGACTTTGACCATGGTGCTGACAAAGAAATCACCATGATGATGAATATCACCGGGACGCAGGCCATCGTCTTTCTTAGCATTGATAAACCATTGTGCCTGCTTGGGTGGCCATTCGTTATCATCCAGATTGAGCTCTTTCATCACCCGCTTGATAACCCTTAGCTGATCCTGTGCATCGAGAATCTGGAAGCCTTCGGGCAATCCTGCATCGCGATAATGAGCTCGCAACAGGCGATGGGCAATACTGTGGAAAGTTCCAATCCACATACCTCGTGCAGGCATGGCCAGCATATCCTCAACACGCCCCAGCATTTCCTTGGCTGCTTTATTGGTAAAAGTCACAGCCAATATGGAATGAGCAGAAACGCGCTCCACCTGCACCAACCAGGCGATACGATGAACCAATACGCGAGTTTTACCGGAACCGGCACCGGCCAGCACCAACAAAGCTTTATTAGGTGCGGTTACCGCTTCTTTCTGAGCGTCATTCAGGGGTTGTATTATGCTACTGGCATCCATTAGGGTATGCTTGCTTCTATTGAAAATAATCGGCCTATTGTAGGGAAAAAGCCACTATGAAAAAAGCATTGCTCGGTATTAGCCTCGTTTTCTCGTCATTAGTTGTCGCATGCGTCTCTACGAATGCACCAGAAAAGAATCCATCTGCTGACGATCTAGAATCAGCTTATCAGCTACAATATCAATTAGTTCAAGGAGTTGCCTTTCCTGTCATAGGCTACAAGGCAGGACTAACCAGTGAAGCAGGGCAAAAGAAGTTTAATGTCAGCGAGCCAGTGGCTGGAGCCTTGTTCCAGGAAGGACTCGCTTTTGACCGTAGCGCATATTTACTCAGCAATTACACCAACCTCATGCTGGAAACGGAAATTGGTTTCATCCTTAATCAGAATATTACACAGCTGGTCACCGCTGAGCAGCTACCAGCAATGATCAAAAGCGTGGTACCGGTGATCGAATTACCCGACCTTCGATTTGAAGATCCATCCAGCATTTCAGGACATGGCTTGATCGTTAACAATGTAGCCTCTAATAGCGTTCTGGTAGGTAAACCAGTCGATGTAAACTCCATCGATATTAATCAAATTACTACACTACTTACGCGAAATGGTCAGAGGGTGATTGAAGGCAAAGCCACCGATGCCATGGGTGATCAATGGCAAGCTTTGGCATGGCTGATTAATCGTAGCCTAAAAACAGGTTATCCAGTCAGTGAAGGCAACCTGTTGATTACCGGGGGTTTAGGGCCCATGATTCCGGCAGAGCGAGGTCAATACGATGCGGACTTTGGCGAACTAGGTCGCCTGGCTTTCTCGATTCGATAATTTGAAATATAAATTTTTTTAAGCAGGAACGATATTTATGCGTGCAGTTTTTCTTGATGCAGACACTTTGGGTCAATGGCAGGATAGTGACCACCAAAAAGCCAAAGTGGATTTATCACCACTTACCAGCTGTTTTGACGAATGCAAATTGTATGGACTAACCAGCCCGGAGCAGCGACTAGAGCGTTGCCAGGATGCTGATGTCATCATCACCAACAAGGTGGTTATTGATCGTGAGTTGATGGATCAACTGCCCAATCTTAAAGCGATCCAATTGGCTGCTACCGGCATGAATAACATTGATCTGGAAGCAGCCAAAGAGAGAGACATTCAATGCTTTAATGTCGCCGACTACTCAACTTTTGCAGTAGCGCAGCTGACCATGCAGTTTATTTTAAACTTCGCCACCCGTGCCAGCGATCACTTTAATCTGACTCGTCAAGGTGCGTGGCAGGAAAGCCGTATGTTTACTCTTACTGATTTCCCAACCATGGAAGTAGCCGACAAAACATTAGTTCTGATTGGTTATGGCAACATCGCGCAACAAGTTGAAGTGTTAGCCAAAGCATTTGGTATGCGCGTACTGATTGCCAATATTCCCGGACGACCCATGCGCGAGAATCAGGTACCACTGCATACCGCATTACCGCAAGCCAACTTTGTTTCCATCCACTGCCCATTGACCAAGGAAACTAAAGAGCTGGTCAACAAAGACTTTATAGATCTCATGAAAACCGGCAGCTTTATCATCAACACCGCACGCGGCCCTATTATCAATGAGCAGGATCTGGCGGACGCTCTCAAAAGTGGCAAACTCGCCGGCGCCGGACTCGATGTACTCTCCGTTGAACCACCAAGTCCGGACAATCCACTGTTACAAAACGATGTGCCTAGCACTTGCATTACGCCGCATATCGCCTGGGCCAGTCACGAAGCAAAAATTCGACTGATAGATGGTATGGCTGAAAACATGAAAAATTTTATAGCTTCAAATCAATAACTGCATGGATCTATAAGTAATGATTAGTACTTTTCTTTATTAATAGTTGGATATTTATATGAAAGCCTTTTCTATTCTAAGCCTGTTTTGCTTACTCTCCTTTTCCACGCAAGCAGCTGAGTCCACCAATCAACAAAATATGCTTGCCTCCGCTCTGGATGAATATGGAAAAGTTGCCGGCGCCTGGTTTCTTAATCAACGATGTCTTTATATTACAGGACAAGAACTTAAAGCTTTTGAAGATAATGTTGCCAATATTACTGTTGCGCTTGGTAATGATATAGGCAATCCACAAATGTTGTTTATGATTCAGGCGGGTGCTAAACAGGCGACTCAAGAAGAAAAATATCAAGACTGCAATGGAGTAGCTAAGGATCTTTTTGAATATGGAAGAGCTCATGCAAAAAACTGGAGTGACCAAATCCAACAATTACAAGTGAGTCAATAGTTAAGTAGGGTCTAACCCACTGGCTACCCTACTAAGTCTAGTTTTTATCTATTCGTGTTCTTGGTGGAATAACAATGTATCGATGTACTAAAGTCCAGTTTTTATCGAGTTCAAAGTAACAAATGCCACTCTCACCTAAATTTTCTAAGTAATCTTCCTCACACAAATAAGATTCTGCTACAGGTGACTTATAATACTCATAAGAAAATGAATGAGACCGATTTTGCTTTACAGTATCAAACGTCAAAAGAACGAATCTATTAGGGTCACCTCCACCTAAGGGATTAGCCTTAGCATTATATAAAGCTGTACAAATCTCTTCATAGTTTAATATTTCTTTCTGCTCCTGTAGAGATAGTGATTTAAAATACTCATCTTCTCTTACATCCTCTCCATCAAAGTAATAAATGCAGTGTTCTTCACCTATAAATTTGTGATTATTGTTATAGTAATAATTCTTAATAAACTCAAATTCCTCAACGTTATCCTGAAAATTCTGCTTAGTAACTTTAATTACTTTTTCTAACGAAGAATTTTGATCTATGGCGGGTCCACAAGCTTGTAAGCTTAGTGCAAGCAATAGCAATATAATTTTATTCATCACATAATCCAATTAAATACGTCTTTGTATTCCACCCAAAGTCAGCTGCGCTGTTCCAAATCGCTTCAGACGATTTTGACCGCGGTTAGCTATTGGAGGAAGTTCCCACAGAGCCGCGGTATGAAAAGGTTAGATTAACCCACCACCCACTCATATAGCTTCCCAATATCCTTTACGTGAATTTCTAAATGCTGACAATCGGCAGCGATGCTACTTTTAATATCAGTTTCAAAGCTGTCACCAATATGCAGGAGCTCTTGTGGCTCAATATCCTTGAGTTCGCAAATTTTATGTAACATTTCTGGCGATGGTTTGGCGCGGCCATGAATGCCTGCAATGAAGTGCTGTTCAAAGTAATCCATTAATCCCAGTGCATACAAATTGGAATTACCGTTGCTGGTGGCGAATAGACTGTATTTTGATTTTAGAGTTGATAATAAATCATGAGTGAGTTTCGGAATGTCAATTTGGCTGCGACAACGATAGAAGACTGCAAAAGCTGGATTTATCAACGCAAGGTCACCATCAGTTTGCTCAAGCATTTGATGAATCATTTCTTTCCGCAAAACGGTCATGTTATCGAGTTCAGGACGATCTTCTTGTATGAGTTTTTTCGAGATAGCCTGCATGGCTTCGATGTCAAACTGCTCACCAACGGGAGGATGTTCTTTGGCCAGATAATGCAACAAATCCTGTTCGCATTTCTCTATTACTCCCTGGTTATCCCACAGAGTATCATCTAAATCGAAACTAATTACTTTAACTTTTTGCCAGTCGATTTCTTTAATCTTTTCGGTCATGGTTTAATCTTTCTTTTTTCTTGCTCGAGGATGCGCTGCATCGTAGGTTTTCGCGAGATGCTGAAAGTCAAGGTGCGTGTAAATCTGGGTGGTTGAGATGCTTGCGTGACCTAGCAACTCCTGTACCGCTCGCAAGTCGCTGGAAGATTCTAGAACATGGGTCGCACAGGAGTGTCTTAACTTATGAGGGTGTAATCGATCATTTAATCCCAGTTGCTTTCCCCAGTGAGAAAGCCTCTGCTGAATCGCGCGATTGGTTAATCGATTACCTTGCTGGCTGACAAAGAGTGCTTTTTCTTCATTGTTTTTTATCAACTGATTCCGCTCTTTCACCCATCGGCTTAAAATTTTCTGTGCGCTATTGCCAAAAGGTACTTCGCGAATTTTATTTCCTTTACCGAGTACTCGTAGTGTCTGATCCGAGAAGCTTAAATCATTAACATCCATGCCGCTGAGTTCTGATAATCGAATTCCAGATGAATATAAAAGCTCCATCATCGCCTTATCACGAATCTGTAATGGTTCATCTTCGGGCATTTGGTCAAGAAAATGATTCAAGCTATCGACATCAATATTTTTGGGAAGACGTTTTGCTTTTTTAGGTCCACGCACACCAACAGCAGGGTTAACTTTGATTTTCCTTTCGCTAAGTAAGAATTCTAGAAAGCGTCGCGAAGCTGATAATAGCAATGCACAGGTTGAAGGTGATGCTCCTTGCCGATGTTGCTTGGCAATGAGCATCCGAATATCCTGAGTAGTGATTTGTTGCCAGTTGTTGTAGCCAGCGTTTTGACAGAATGCTAATAACTTTTCCAGCTGACGCCGATAATTATTGACCGTGTGATCTGAATACCTTTTTTCATGCAGCAGTCTATTCAGATAGCGTTGAATATCAGATTCCATGGTCACCAGTTAAATTTAACTCTCCTGTTTTGCCAGGCACGCTTCTGTTACATCACCAATTAAGCGTAAAAATAAAGTGCCCATATCAGCGGTAAACAAATCAACATCTTTACTGCCTAGCGCTATTACACCAATGCTTGCATTCTCGCCAAGCGGTATCATTGAATATGATTCCAGTTCATGGTCACCACCAAAAAGTTGCGAAATACTTTCAGTGACTCTGCCACAAACAGGATCGTTTTGAATGAAATGCTGATCGGTTAGCTGGCGAATAATTTCAATATCACTATAGTTCACATGATGCAATGTCCCCACATCGTCACATAACCACAATTGAACATTATCCAATTCGAAATTATCGCGCAGATGCTCAAGCAGACGGTCTACCATTTCCTGAGTTGAGTGAGCCGAGATCATGGCCACAAACAGCTCTGCACATTTATTTAGTAACTCACCATTGCTGTGAGCGTTATCAATTAGCGTATTAAGTTGCGTTTGCAGTTTTTCTGCTTTATTTCTTAAGCCTAAAATCTGTCGTTCAACCAAAGAAACTGAGCCATACACTTTATGCTGTAATCTCAGCTTCTCTAAAATTTCTTGATGATTCTCAAAGAACTCTGGATGCCGCTCTAAATAAGCAGCTACTTCCTGTTCTTTTTTCAATCGGTCTTCTGCTGAATTGCCTTCTGTCATTTTACTTCCCCAAAAAAGGTATTCCCTTGATAAATTACTAAAACCATTTCCCAACTAGTGCGCAACTCGCGCTATTTTTATTATTAATAATCCAACCTATTAAATGCCAACTATTAAATCTCTACCTGACCTTCAAAAACCACTTTGGCAGGACCACTCATTAATACTGTAGAGCCCTCACCTTGCCATGTAATCCATAGGCTGCCGCCTGGTAGCGTTACTTTAACCTTTTCATCTGTCAGCCCTTGCAAACGACTAGCCACCACCGCAGCACAGGCCCCTGTTCCACAAGCCAGTGTTTCACCGACACCACGCTCATACACACGCAGTTTAATATTCTGACGATCAATGACTTCCATAAAGCCAACATTGGCTTGTGCAGGAAAATAACTATGCTGACTCAGCAATGGGCCAACGGCTTGAACCGGTGCTTTTTCCACACTGTCTACTTTAAGGACACAGTGAGGATTACCCATTGAAACCGCACCCACCTTATAACTAATTCCACCAGCGTCTATTGAATACAGGATCTGTTTTTCCGCAAAACGCAATGGGATCTGTGCCGGTTCCAATCGTGGCTCACCCATATCAATGGTTATCAAGCCATTATCTTCCAGTGTCGCCTGCATGGTCGCAGTATTAGTCGACAATTTGAGCTGTTTCTT
Organism: Kangiella sp.; assembly: GCA_048268505.1. GTDB lineage: Bacteria > Pseudomonadota > Gammaproteobacteria > Enterobacterales > Kangiellaceae > Kangiella. The sequence continues at coordinate 240,729 of JBLWVK010000002.1, forward strand.
CCAGGTTAGCCCCTTTTGACGAACATACTTTGCAACAGCGCGCGCACCGTTGCCACAATGCCCAGCTTCACTACCATCGGCATTAAATATCCGAAAATGGAAATCAGATTCCGGGTGTTGCGGTGCTTCGACAATCAGTAACTGGTCAAATCCAATACCAAAATTTCTATGGGCCAAATTGGCGATCTGTCCTTGGTTTAAATAGACCGGCTGCGATATCGCATCCACCACCACAAAGTCATTTCCCAGCCCCTGCATTTTGCTGAAGGGCATAATCATGGCTGGTCACCTTTTGCCTGAACAGGCTCCTGTTCAACCTGTTGCTCGGCTTCCATGATAGGTCCATCTTTTGGGTCCTGCTCTTCAGGCGAATCTTTCTTCTCTAGTTCGCTTTCAGTAGTTTCAGGTTCCGGCAAGAACAAGTCACCTTTTTGGCCACAGCCTGTATTAATCAAGGCCAGCAATGACAGTGCTAATAACTGTCCGATTCGATTTTTACACATTGTGTGTCGATTTTTTTCATCAATTTTAGAATTAGCTCTATCTTCCTACAGCTTGCCGTTTCCTGCAAGTTCACATCGCCCATAAAATCTGGCCTGATAGACTATTTTCACTTAACCCTGGGCTACCAATCTGGCACAATGTGCCAGCATTAATCATTAAGATTATTAGGAATTGCTATGACTGAATCTGAATTCAATCAACAGGTTGATGATACTCTGATTGCCATCGAAGAGGCGCTGGACGAGCTGGATCTTGATATTGACTATGAAACCAGCGGCGGGATTTTGACTATCACACTAGAAAACGGCACCAAGGTCATCATCAATCGTCAAACACCAGTTAAACAATTGTGGTTAGCAGCCAAAGATGGCGGCTATCATTTAGACTGGGTTGATGAACAATGGGTTACTGACAAAGATCAGGAACCGCTTTCTCAATTATTATCACGCGTTATGACTCAGCAGTCTGGCGAGTCAGTGACTATAACTTTATAACCATTACCTTATAACTAAAAGCTTCTTACTATGTCTGAATTACTTCCTTGCGTTACCGTTGAACCGACTGCTGAACATAAAGCTACCGTGATCTGGCTTCATGGACTAGGGGCTGATGGTCATGACTTTGAGCCGATTGTGCCCGAGTTAAAGCTCCCTGCAGAACTTGGTGTTAAATTTGTCTTCCCCCATGCCCCGGTCATTCCGGTCACCATCAATGGCGGCTATCAAATGCGTGCCTGGTACGATATTCGTAACGCCGATCTGTCACAACGTGAAGACGAGACCGGCGTCCGTCAGTCTGCCGAGCAAGTCGAGCAACTGATCAAACATGAAATTGAGCAAGGAATTCCAGCAGACAGAATCATCCTTGCAGGCTTCTCGCAAGGCGGTGCAGTGACTTTGCACCTAGCCACACGCCTGAATCAAAACCTAGCCGGAATCGTCGCCCTATCAACCTATCTGACCATTCCAGACAAGCTGGCTGACGAAAAGTCCAACGCCAATCTTGATACAACCATCTTCATGGCCCACGGCCAGCAAGATCCCGTGGTTCCTATGCAACGCGGTCAATACAGCGCTAAAGTGCTTGAAGATAATGGCTTTAAAGTCCAATGGAGCGACTATCCAATGCCACATGCGGTGTGTTTAGAAGAAATACAGGCATTGGGGAGATATATAGAACAGGCATTGGCGTAAATTTTACATTTAACTACTTGATATACCTGAGATGAATTTGTATTTTTAATTTCCCATATAGCAAAAGGAGTTTAAAGCTCAGTTCGTTAAAAAAGATACTAATATTAATTGGTACTATAGGACTAATATTCTCAACATTCGCAATTGCTGACATACATGTATACCCTGACGGCACTAGCTCTTGTGATAATGGTTGCAGTAGTTACACCACTATACCTGGTGGGTACAGAGTTTGTGAAAATGGCGGTGGTTGCGTTAAAGTTTATACGACTACGAAAGAGCCATAATCATGTTAGCTAGTACAATTAAAAGCATCCTCTTATAGTCCTAGGAGGATGTTTATATTTCTTACTCGATTTATTAATTCTTTCTAACCCCGTGGAGCAAGCACAAGACCTTTCTATTCAAGAAAAAAATGAGCTTGTGCAAGTTCAAACTAAAGCCGAACCTTCTAAATCGCAAGATAAGAATATATCTAAAATAAAAAATTCACCTCCACAACTTACTGAAAAGACAAATACTAGCAAAGAAGAACAAAATGAAATAATCGATAGAATGAACCAACAGAATATAGCTTTAGCAGAATCAGAAGAAGATAAGAAGTTTTTTATCAAGCAAGCACAAGTTGATAAAAATAGAGTTTCAAGAGACTTCCAATCCAACCAGGACTATACAGATTTCTTCAATAATGACAGCTACGATCCTGTGTGGGCTCCCAATGTTGAGCGTCAAGTTGACGAGCTATTGTTAGATAATAACGGTCAACTTGTTGTTCAGGGTGTTAATTTAAACTCTCGCGAATGTAAAATGCATTTTTGCCAAGTTACTTTTACTCATTCAACAAATGACAAAGAATCTATTTTAAAACATCAAAGCAAGCTCATACAGAAACTATCTAATGTAGATATGAATCTACACCGAAATTATACTTTCTTTCTTAATGAAGAAAATATGATGAGTTACTTTTACATAGAAAGATGTTTAACCTGTGAATAAATTTTCTCCTACCCATAAACTCCATGCCGCTGCATATACCAGTCATTAAACTCTTTAATTGGCAGTGGCTTGGAGATGTAATAACCCTGAACCATGTTACAGCCGATGCTTTTTAAGTAATCATAGACTTCACGAGTCTCGACGCCTTCGGCGATTGTTTCTATGCCCATTTTCTTAGCCAGAGTAACAGCGGCGTCGATGATATGGGCGGCACCTTTATCACCGGGTAGTCTGCGGACAAAGGATTGATCGATTTTGATTAAGGAAGCGGGTAATCGGTGGAGATATTGCAGAGACGAATAACCGGTTCCAAAGTCATCAATCGAAATCGTCATTTTTGCCCCAGCCAACCGAATGAGCTCATCAATGGTTTTCTCCATGTCGACCATCAATGATCCTTCCGTGACTTCAAGTTCAAGACATTCGCCACTAAGTTCGTACTTTTTAAGTAGCGACAAAACGAGCTCTGTGAAATTAGGATGAAGCAGGTTTCTGGTTGAAATATTTACCGCAATGGGGATTTCGATGCCCTGTTTTTTCCAACGTTTGATCTGACTTAACGCTTCTTCGAGGGCGAACTCGGTGACCGTCTGAATCAGGGTGCTTTGCTCGGCTCTTGGGATAAACAGGCCCGGCGGAATCATACCGCGTTCAGGATGATTCCAGCGCATTAAAGCTTCCACACTGCAAATATTGCCATTACTTAAATCAATCTTTGGCTGGTAATGCAGGCTTATCTGCCCCTCCGATAATGCATTCTTAAGCTCACCAAGAATTACTAGATTTTCTTCCGTCTTACTGACTATCTCAGGACTAAATACAGTCACATCCTGATCACGCTCCTGCGCCAGGGCCAGCGCAGCTTCGGCTCGTTGCAGATAAATATGGGGATCCTTTTGAATCTTATTGAGCATTGCGTAACCCATACGCGCCTCAATATGAATAGGGATGTTATTGAATAATACCGGTTCCTGCACCACCTCACTGAGCTGCCCCAGCACCTCATGATTATGCTCCTCACTGCCGATTAGTATCAAAGCCAGCTGAGCCGAATCGGTCTGATAGACTACCTGCCCTCCATTACAGTCCTGGAGCCTCTTTGCCAGCTGACAAGTTGTCTGGTCAATGACGTCAAAGCCAAACGCCGACTTGAGTTCTAGCGTATTTTCAATTGAAACAAGTACCAGGTAAACGGAACTGCCACTTTTGCGGTTTTCACGTAATGCCTTAAGGGCTTCGAATAACGCGCTACGATTTGGCAACTCTGTCGCTTCATTATGGTGTGACAACCATTTCAGATGTCGCATGTAATAAGCCACACCATCACTGACTGCTCCACTGAAAGCCCCTATCAAAGTAAAAAATCCTGTGCGGTAAAGCCAGTTGGCAGTTTGCTGCATTTCGCCTGTCTCTACATTGATGGGCATGAATGGCCCCAACACAAAACCAGCAAAAAGCCCCATTAAAATTCCACCTTTAAGCCCAAAAATAAAACCGGCCAGCAGAATAGGGATGTACATTGAGTGGGAATAAACGTATTTGATGCCGCCAGTGGCATAGACCAGCGCATAAACCAGACCAGCGAGAACCACCAGTCCGGGAATGATATAGGCCTGGATAGTTTTCTTGTGTCGTCCTATCCAGTCGAATACTTGTGTTGCTTCCATGTCGACTCCTTCAACTAAGCCTGCGAGCAGGCCAAGGCTCGGCTCAACTGCCGATGGTTCTATCCTAAAACTTAGCTTGATTAGCCGCAAGTGACATTTGTTGAAATTTTATACAAGGATTTAGCCGCGGTAATTTGCCGGATAAGTTTCTATTTTTACACTAACTTATGGATTTTCCTGTACTTTTGCGCGACTATTAGCGCATGAAGCCAAATAAACAAGCTATCAGCTCTCTCAACCCTCTGCCTGATTTCTGTCAGGCGGCCACTGTTTATTTGATTGTGATTGCCAGCGTTCTGTTGGCCCTGTTGCTCAGTTTTGCCACATCCAATTGGCAACAGCAGTTCTGGATCCACCTCAGTTTATATTCACTGTTCATTCTTTGGACCTCGTTGACCAGCCTTGGCATTCTTTGTCTGCTCAGGCGTTATATTCTGCTGAAACTGCCGAACGTCAGCTTGCAACGTTTTTCCGCCTTGGCCATTGGTGTCATTTTACTGGTCACTTTAAGTTATAGCCTCTTGATCAGCTTCTATTTGAGTGAACAGCCATCATTATGGTTTTTACTGCGCAATCTCTTTATCGCGCTGATTGTCAGCGGTATATTCTTCCGCTATTTCTATTTACGTGAAGAAGGTCTGCGTCGTATTCGGTCTGAGGCTGAGGCACGAATCCAGGCTCTGCAATCGCGTATTCGTCCGCACTTTCTATTTAACAGCCTCAACACACTGGCCAATCTTGCGATTGTCGATCCTGTGAAAACCGAGCACATGATTCTCGACATGGCAGACATTTTCCGCGCCAGCATGCAACGCTCCGATGTGCTGATTCCGTTCAGCGAAGAAAAGCACCTCTGCACCCAGTACCTGAATCTTGAGAAACAACGCCTTGGCGACAAGCTGCGTTTTGAGTGGCAGACCGAAACCATCGATTCCAACTTGTTAGTGCCGCCGCTTCTGCTACAACCGATTATTGAAAATGCGGTGTATCATGGTATTCAGGCACGCTCAGAGGGCGGTTCAATTATTATTAAAGGAATAAGCTATCAAAAACATATCCAGCTTGAAGTGATTAACCCCTTGCCGGAAAGTGACGCAAAAAATCACAAGGGCAACTCGCTGGCCTTGAGCAATATTCAACAAAGACTGGATGTTCTATTTGGCAATAAGGCATCGGTTAATTATCATCAGGCCAATGGCCGTTTTTATTGCACCCTGACCATTCCCAAACGCTTAAGCTGATAGATTATGATTTCTGTATTGATAGTTGATGATGAACAGCCGGCTCGCCAGCGCCTCAAACGATTGCTGGATTCCCATCCGCAGCTGACCATTGTTGGCGAAGCTGAGAATGGCCAGCAGGCGCTGGAACTTATCGCACAGCAACAGCCTGATCTGGTGTTTCTTGATATTTCGATGCCTGTCATGAACGGTATGCAGGTTGCCAAACAACTTAATCGGGCCAGCCACCAGCCCTATATCATCTTCACCACCGCCTATGACGAATATGCGCTACAGGCTTTTGATGTGGATGCGCAGGATTACCTGCTCAAACCCATCCGGCAGGAACGTCTGAATAAAGCGCTACAAAAGCTGCCGCAAACGCAGACCACCCAAAACCAACGCTTTTTAACCATTCGCGAACGCGACTCGGTCAGGCGCGTGGCCATTGATCAGATTCTGTTCCTCCATTCCGATCAAAAATATACCGAAGTACATACGCTTAAAGAAATGTTGCTGACCAGCGACAGTCTTAAAGAGCTGGAGCAACGCTTTGCCCATGACTTTATTCGTATCCATCGCTCCACTCTGGTCAATCGCCAACATCTGGTCGGCGTGGAGCAGGATGATAATTGCTGTCTGGCGCTAATTGAGCATAGCAAGCATAAACCTGAAATCAGTCGTCGCCATCAACCTGATGTACGTCAATTTTTGACCGCAAATTCTGCCTAAAATAGGCAGATAAGCCTTTAACTATGCTAAGATCCGCGATTATATCTGAACGCTGCAAGCATCTAACCGTTAAGAGTTAACAATCCAATTATGAGTATCTCAACCCTGCGCATCGCCACCCGCCAAAGTCCTTTAGCCATGTGGCAAGCCGAGTACGTTCAATCCCGCTTACAACAACTGCACCCTGATCTCACTGTCGAACTGGTGCCCATGACTACTCAGGGCGATAAGATTCTGGGTACGCCACTAACCAAAATCGGCGGCAAAGGCTTGTTCGTTAAAGAACTGGAACAGGCGATGCTCGAAGGTCGCGCCGATATCGCAGTGCACTCGATGAAGGACGTGCCTTACCAATTTCCCGAAGGGTTAGAACTCAAGGTGATTTGCGAACGCGAAGATCCAACCGATGCCTTCGTTTCCAATAAATACCATAATCTGGATGACCTGCCCTGTGGTGCCAATGTCGGCACTTCAAGTCTGCGTCGTAAAATTCAGCTATTGAAAGCTCGTCCCGATCTTAAGATCACTGACCTGCGCGGCAACGTTGGTACCCGTTTATCCAAACTGGATGACGGCAACTATGATGCCATTGTGCTGGCTTCCGCTGGCCTTAAGCGTTTAGGTCTGGAAGAACGTATTCGCAGCCAGTTTGAGTCAGAACTGATGCTACCCGCACCCGGTCAGGGCGCTGTTGGCATCGAAGCACGCACCAATGATCCTGAACTGGACGCCATTCTCAAACCCTTGCAGGATGACACCACCAGCCTGCGCGTACTTGCCGAGCGCACCATTACCAAAACCTTGCAGGCCAGCTGTCAGGTTCCGGTAGCCGCTTTTGCTACTATCGACAATGACACCCTGTCGTTGCGCGCTTTGGTCGGCGGCCTTGACCAGCAAATTATCGAAGCCAGCGCCGAAGGCCCAGCGCAAGATGCATTGGCGATTGGTCAAAAGGTATCGCAGGAATTGCTTGAGCTTGGCGCGCGTGAATTGATTCAAGAGCTGGCAGCTACTGCTGACCACTAGAGAGCACCCCGATCTATGGCTAACTCGCCAACCATTATTGTTACTCGCCCTTCTCCAATGGGCGAGAGCCTGTGCCAGGAACTCAATGAACACGGGTATCGAGCCATTCATTGCCCACTGATCCGTTTTACCGCCAATACCGATCGCTCGCCTGAACAGCAATTAGCCTTATTGAAACAGCACAAGCTGTGGATTTTCGTCAGTAAGCAGGCTGTTGATTTTGCATTAAAAGACCTCAGCCAAGAGCAGCTCGATCAGTTTCTTGGCCATACCCTGATTGCGGTCGGCAAAGCCACCCAGAAAGCATTACAACCTTATGGCCTGTCAGCTTTAGTTCCGAAAACACCGGACAGTGAGGGCATTCTGGCACTCATCAATCAATTCTCATTGCCTGCGGATTACCCGATTCTTTTAATTCGCGGTGATAAAGGACGCGGCCTGCTGGAACAGGAACTGAACGACCCTTATCGGCTTGGCGTTTTGCCGGTCTATCATCGCATCGAATTAACCGCAGCTCTGCCTCCAGCCGTGCAACAGGCAAGCGCAGATAAGCCTATTGGCTGGGTCGTCACCAGTGGCCAAATTCTTGAACTGAGCGATAAAATGCTCTCAACTGCCGGGATTAAACCTGAACAGGTTGCTATTATCAGCGGTAGTGCGCGAATTAGTGATTTGGCTCGACAAAAGGGCTATACAAATTGTTATACTGCAAAAGACGCATCTAACGCTGAAATCATCCGCGCCTGTTCCGAGTGGCAAAAGCCCTGACTCAGAATTCGCGCAATTCAGCCGGTAATGTTTTATTCCTGATAACGAATAAGTAAAGAGAGAGAACCTATGAGCAAAAAGGATAAGGACGCAAAAGATACGGTTAAGCAAGAGACCACGCCTGCCAGCCAGGACGACAACAAAGCGACCTCAAGCAATGACTCTAAGGCTGGTAGCTCTGCCAAGTCAGATAAAAGCTCCAGTGATTCTCCATCAACAACCACTCAAAACAAAAAGGCTACTAGCTCAGGCGCTCAATCTGATGCTCACTCTGGCAAAAAAACACCACCAGCTAATGCTTCGACTGCCAAAAAATCATCGCCCATCAAGTGGATTATCATCGTCATTATTCTGGCGATTATTGGTGCAGGCGGCTATTACGGCTGGACTCTTTGGAACAATTATCAGACAGCGCAAAACAAAGCCAGTACGCTTGATCGACTCAATCAGCAGGTACAGCAGCAACAAAATGTTATCGACAGTCTGGAAAGTGATAGCAGGCAACAGGCCAATGAGCTGTCGCAGGTTAACCATCAACTTTCTCTACAGCTTGAACAGCTACAAAAAGAATTAAGAGAAACCCAACAGAAAATTACCTCCACTGACGAACAACAGAACCAATGGATGCTCGCTGAAGCCGAGTATCTGATCCGTCAGGCTTCCTACAAGCTGCACTACACCGACAATGCTAAAACTATCGTTGCTTTACTACAGGCCGCTGATCGTCAGGTGTTAGCCATGAACGACTCTAGCCTGCAATCTTTGCGTCAGGCGATTAGCAATGACATCAATGCCGTGCGTGCCAGCGGTGCGCTGGATATCGAAGGCGTTACCATCAAGTTGCAAAGCCTTAAGCCGCTGGTGGAAGAGCTTGAGTTAGCAACAGTGCAATTACCTGATGGCGAAGAAGCTGAAACAACCGAAGCTACCGATGTCACCAGTGAAGAAGAAACCTCTGGTTGGCAACGCTTTAAAGACTCTTTCAGTTCCGCGCTTAGCCAGTACTACACAGTTCATCGCTACGACGAATCGATGAAGCCTTTTATCTCACCACAACATGATGCCCTGCTTCGCCAAAACATTCTTTTGAATTTGCAGACCGCACAACTGGCTGCCATTCAACACAATGATGCCATGTACCAAAGTTCGCTTAACGAAATCGAGGACTGGGTTAGCCAATATTTCAAAAGCGAACCGGCAAACACAACCGCATTTATGCAACAGTTGGATGAATTAGTGCAGATGAGCGTGGCGCTTAACTTGCCGCAACAACTGGAATCATTGCGCGCCATTGAGCAGATGACCGGACGCCAGGCTTCACGTTCTATTCAAGAAGATACTAAGCAAGAACCAGAACAGGAAACAGCGCCAGCAACCTCTGAGGAGGTAGCGCAATGAAGTTAAAATGGTATTTATTATTTGGCCTGTTTGGTGGTCTGATTATTGGGCCTCTGATCAGCAAAATTCCTGGCTCAACTTACATCCTGCTCGACAAGACTGCCATTGAGTTTAAGAACAATGTTGCGCTCGGTCTGTTAATTCTTGCTATCGTCCTGTTGTGGCTAGTCTGGATATTGGTTCGATACTTATTGCGTACCAGCAACCTGACGCTTAACTGGTTCGGCGATCGCAACCTGCGCAAGGCTCGCCAGAACACGATTGATGGCATGATTGCCCTAGCCGAAGGTCATTGGAAAACTGCCGAAAAATTGCTGGCCAAAGGTGCTCAGATTCGCAACACCAAACTGATTAATTATCTGGCTGCTGCCCGCGCCGCTCAAGAACAGGGCGATGACAAAGGTCGCGATCACTACCTGCATATTGCTGCAAAAACCCAACCGGATGCACAGGTTGCGATTGGCCTGACACAGGCTCAGCTGCAAATGCAACACAAGCAATATGAACAGGCGCTTGCAACACTCTCGCACCTGCGTGACTTATCACCGCACCATCCTTACGTACTCAAACTGTTGTATCAGCTATATGCGCGTCTAAACGACTGGCAACATGTCATCGACATATTACCGAAGCTGCGTAAGAACCGTGTTTTTGATTCAGAGCAATTAAGCAGCATCGAAATCACTGCCTGGCAAAATCAGCTGCAGAAGCATGCGGAAACCGCCAACTTCGATAAGCTGTCAGCATTCTGGAATGGAATACCTGCACATGTTCGCAAATCACCCGAGCTACAACTGACCTATGGTAAAGCACTGGCACAATTGCAACAGGATCAGGAACTGGAAGTATTGGTTAAAGATTCGGTTAAACATCAATGGCAAGATGAGCTGATTCAACTGTTTGGTGATATCGATACACCACAGCCGGATAAAACATTAGCTTACGCAGAAACTTGGCTCAAACCAAAACCACACAACGCAGTACTGCTCACCACTCTCGGTAAGCTTTCTCTAAAAGCCCAACTCTGGGGCAAAGCCAAAAATTATCTGGAACAAAGTCTGGCCATCATTCCGACACCTGCTGCACACTACTACCTTGCTCAGGCGTATAATGAACTTGGCCACCCAATACAGGCGCAGGAAGCTTATCAAAAAGGATTGGCTAATGAAGTCAAACCAAGAAGGGAATATGATTTGATTGGTGACTTAACGGAAAAGAGTTAACCCTTTATTGAGTATGTAGGGGCGGTTCACGAACCGCCCTGGTCTGTCATACCGCGGCTCGACCGCGGTATCCAGTGACTTTCTTTAAAAGATATGGATTCCCGCCTACGCGGGAATGACATGTCGGAAAATCTAATACTAAAATTACTTCTTTCTTACTCTTCAACTAATGGAAATTCAAATGCTTAACTTTATTGAACAACCACACCAGCTTGTCATTCCCGCGTAGGCGGGAATCCATTGATCTTATCTCAGCGGTATCCACTTCGCATGACCTGAAGTTTGATGAACGGCAACCCAACCTTCGGCAGGCTTAATCTTATTCCAGTTTATATGCTTAAAGCTGACTATCCACTGACATCTATTTTCAATTATAGGCTCAGGATCTTTTATATACTTATCAGCCCATTCCTGTTGTTCTAAAAACAAGACTGCTATTTTCTTAGCTTCAGCTTTAGATACCTTTTTCTCACAAGCTTCCTCAGCATTAATATTCAGACTGATAAAAAGTAAAAAACCAAGCAACAACAGTGTCTTCATTTTGATTCTCATATTATTCCTAGTTTATTCATTAGCCGCATCAGAACTTCCAGTTTATCGGTGCGTCAAGACGCACCCTACCTCTAAGTCAGCCCACCATCAGATCTCTTCGCTATACCCCTATAACTCTTTGACCTGAATAATCTGCGGCTTTGATTGATTTTCTTGCTCTTCGTCATGCCCTATCCTTTCATGAAACCCGCAGTCGAGGCATTCACGTACAAAGATATCATCTTCGTAATAGCAGACGGTACTGTCCATGGTCTGGCATTTGGGGCAGATGGCACCTGCGACGAAGCGTTTAGGGCTGGTTTTCTCTTGCATTGAATTTACCTGATGATTGCTATATGGTGCTTTGACGGAAAACTCGAATAACAAAACCATTACCAATATGTCCTGGTTAAGCATCCTTCCACCCATTGTAGCGATTTTAATTGCTGTCTGGAAACGTCAAGTCATCATCGCTCTGTTGATGGCTATTTTCACGGCTGAATTGATTCTGGTCGGCGGTAATCCTGTTCATGCGTTTACCGATACCGTTGACCGCCTGGTGAGTGTTTTTTCCAGCGCTTACAACACCCGTATTTTGATGTTTAGCCTTTTGATTGGTGCCCTGATTCAGTTGATTAAGATTTCCGGTGGGGTATCGGCGTTGGTCAATTGGTTGACTCGTAAAGAGTATGTCCACAATCAGCGCCGGGCTGGTATGTTGCCAACGATTCTGGGTAGCAGCATCTTCATTGATACCAATATGAGCGTGCTAACCGCTGGCCTTTCGTCACAGGCGTTATTCGATAAGTTTAAGATGAGTCGCGCGCGACTGGCCTACATTATTGACTCGACCTGCGCACCTATTAGCGTACTCATTTTACTAAACGGTTGGGGTGCGGCCATTCTAGGACATCTTGAAAAAGCTAAGATTGTTAATTCCAACGAAGTTTTAGTTACCAGTATCGGCCTTAATTTTTATGCCATTGTAACCTTACTGATGGTGTTTTATACCGTTTATACCGGCAAGGTCTACGGCCCTATGAAAGCCGAAGAGTCAAAAGCTTTGGAAGTTCCAAGCGAACCGTTACCCCCTGCGACTAAGAAGCGCTACATGCTTTGGCCTCTGTCCTTCATGGTAATCAGTATTCTGGTGTTTATGTATATCACTGGCGATGGCGATCTGCGTAAAGGTTCTGGCTCCGAGTCGGTTCTTTGGTCGGTAATCCTATCCACCCTTTTGATTTTCGGTTTGCTTCGCTTTGATGCCAAACGCAAAACCAAAGAACTGATGGAAGAATCCTTCAAGGGCCTTGGCCACCTATTACCCTTGGTCACTTTGGTGTTATTGGCTTTTGCTTTATCGGGTTCCATGATTGAATTAAAAACCGGTGATTTCGTGGCAGGCGCGGTAGGTAAGTTTCTACCTCTATGGATTATTCCAGCTCTCGTTTTTGTACTGGCTGGTTTTATTTCTTTTACCACCGGAACCTCATGGGGTACTTTTGGCATTCTGATCCCTATTGCAGTTCCCTTGGCTGTCAGTCTGGGGATTTCACCCAGTCTGGTGTTAGCCGCAGTTCTTGGTGGTAGCGTTTTCGGTGATCATGCATCACCTATTTCCGATACCACAGTGATTTCGTCGTTGGCCGCTGGTTGTGATCTTTTGGATCACGTTAAAACTCAGTTGCCTTATGCCATGTTCGCTGGCGGCATCAGTATTGTGCTGTATATTATTTTTGGTTTAATCGGTTAAAGCTTTGTATGAGTACTATTATTGACCCTAGTCGTCCGCTGCGCCTTGGTGTGGTCGGCAACCCTATTTCGCACAGCATGTCACCGCAACTGCATCAGCAGTTTGCCCAGCAATTTGGCATTAAGATTCAGTATGCAAAAATATGTCCAACCACAAAGGGGTTTAATCGCGTACTTAATGATTTCTTTCAAAGTGGTGGCTATGGGTTGAATGTTACTGCTCCTTTCAAGCAGCAAGCATTACAGTACGCCACCATCGTCACTCAGCGCGCTGAAGATTCGCAAAGCGTTAATACACTGGTCAAAACTAAGGAAGGCATTCTTGGCGACAGTACTGATGGCATTGGTTTTGTTAAAGACCTGCATCACAAGCAACTCGACTTTAATAATAAGCGTGCAGTCTTATTAGGTGCTGGTGGCGTTGCTCGTTGCATTGCCCAGGCTTTGTTGCTTGATGGCTTTGAAGTCTATTTAATTAATCGAACGCAAAGTAAAGCGCAGGCCATGGCGGATGCGTTACAACATCTCGGGAATATTCAACTTTATACCAGTGATATTGCAGTAGACCTGGTGGTCAACTCGGTCAGCTTCAATGCGGAGCAATTTTTATCACAGATTAACTTTGATAATAATGCGGTCGCCTATGATTTAAACTATGGTGCAAAGGCTGAGAATTTTTTAGCTGCCGCCAAGAATTACACTCAACAACAGTTTGATGGGTTGGGCATGTTGATTGAGCAAGGTGCAGAAGCGTTTGGATTATGGACAGGCAAGTACCCAGACACCAGTTTAATTACTCTTTAATTATTTTTTCTTACTCTTTATAGCCACCATTATTCAGGTTCTTTCATAAAGGCAATCATGGCCCTGCGCACGTCTTCGTCGGGCACCCCTTTAAACGTCATACACATACCCGGCAGCAATGATTCAGGTTTTGCCAACCAGCCATCCATTACTTCTTCAGTCCACACAAAGTCAGCTTCTTTTAATGCTTTGGAATAATCATAGCCTTCCACCGCTCCAGCTTGCCTACCGATAATATCTTCGAGATGCGGGCCAAAGTTGGAGCCTGCTTCGACACTCATTTCATGGCAACCACCACAGCGGAATCGGAAATATTTTGCCCCCTGAGTAATTAATTCTTTCGAGGCAGCACTGCTCGCAACAGAGCTGTTGTTCTTTTGTGTTTGTGATTCTTCCTGTGTTTGTTCGGCTGAGAGGGTGCAGCCAGACAACACTGTGAAGAACGTTAATATCAATATCTTTTTCATGCTTCTTCCGTAGGGTGCGTCAAAGACGAGTTCTGAGTTGCGTTGCACCAATTATTTTCAAATCTAGAAAGTCACTGGATCCCGCGGTCTAGTCGCGGGATGACAATTTTTTACCTTTTAAGTTTCTTGTTATTTTGCACATCCATAAAAGAAACCACCCGCAGGTGGTTTCTCATCTTACAGCTATTTGACTTACCTGTAATTACTCAAGATCAAATCGATCATTGGTCATCACTTTGCTCCAGGCGGCAATGAAGTCGTTGACAAATTTCTCTTTCGAGTCACTTTGTGCATAGACTTCTGCTACAGCGCGAAGCTCTGAGTTTGAACCGAAGATTAGGTCAACTGGAGTGGCTGTCCACTTCACTTTGCCTGTTTTACGATCCTTACCCTCGTATAAACCTTCTGTCCCTTTTGCTTTTGACCACTTGGTGTCCATGCTTAGCAGGTTCACAAAGAAGTCATTGGTCAAGGCACCTGGTTTATCAGTAAAGACACCATGCTTAACGCCGCCGGTGTTAGCACCGAGTGCACGCATACCACCAACCAATACCGTCATTTCTGGCACAGTCAGGCCTAAGGTATCGGCTTTATCGACCATCATCTGTGCTGGCGATAAGCGATTGTCTTCGCCAAAGTAGTTGCGGAAGGCATCAGCTTTTGGCTCAAGGTACTGGAACGAATCCACTTCGGTCATTGCTGCGGTTGCGTCAGTGCGACCAGGTTGGAACGGAACAGTGACATCATAGCCAGCATCTTTCGCTGCTTTCTCAATAGCAGCGGCACCACCCAGCACAATCACGTCAGCCATTGAAACTTTTTTGCCACTCTTTAAGCTTTTGTTAAAGCTTTTATGCACAGACTCAAGTTTCTTTAAAACTTTGGCTAACTCTTTCGGATCGTTTACCGGCCAGTCTTTCTGTGGGGCCAGACGAAGGCGTGCACCATTGGCACCACCACGCATGTCGGTATTACGGAAGGTTGCCGCAGATGCCCATGCTGTTCTAACCAGTTGATCGACAGTCAAACCTGAATCAAGGATTTCTTCTTTCAGATCTGCGATATCGTCTTCATCGATCAAGGTGTAATCGACCGCTGGAACTGGGTCTTGCCAAATCAAATCTTCTTTTGGCACTTCGCTACCAAGATAGCGTGCTTTAGGGCCCATATCGCGATGCGTCAATTTGAACCAGGCTTTGGCGAATGCCAACTCGAACTCTTCTGGATTCTCATGGAAACGCTTCGAAATTTTGCGATACTCTGGGTCAAACTTGAGCGATAAGTCTGTGGTAAACATGATTGGCGCATGGCGCTTACCTTCGACGTGTGCATCAGGAACCAGGTTTGCGGCCTGACCATCTTTTGGTATCCACTGAACAGCTCCGGCTGGACTACGAGTCTGTTCCCACTCGAAACCAAACAGGTTATCAAAGTATTGGGTTGTCCAGGCAATTGGGTTCACCGACCAGGCACCTTCAAGACCACTGGTAATGGTGTCTTCGGCATTACCTTTACCGCATTTATTTTCCCAGCCAAGACCTTGGTTTTCGATTGGCGCCCCCGCTGGATCAGGACCCAGGCAGTCACCAGGCTTATGCGCACCGTGCGCCTTACCGAAGGTGTGACCACCAGCAATAAGTGCCACAGTTTCTTCGTCATTCATCGCCATACGACCAAAGGTATCGCGAATATCTTTAGCGGCTAATAATGGATCAGGGTTACCGTTAGGCCCTTCTGGATTTACATAAATTAAACCCATTTGCACTGCGGCCAGAGGATTATCTAATTTGCGATCTCCTTTGTAGCGCTTATCGGCTAACCACTCCTTTTCAGGACCCCAATAGACAATATCAGGTTCCCATTGGTCGACGCGACCACCGGCAAAACCGAAAGTCTTGAAGCCCATGGACTCCAGCGCTACGTTACCAGTTAATACCATCAAATCGGCCCAGGAAATGCTGCGGCCGTATTTTTGTTTAACTGGCCATAACAAACGACGCGCCTTATCCAGACTGACGTTATCCGGCCAACTGTTGAGCGGCTCGAAACGTTGCTGACCACCACCAGCACCGCCACGACCATCTTGCACACGGTAAGTACCCGCGCCGTGCCATGCCATACGAATAAAGAACGGACCATAATGACCATAGTCGGCCGGCCACCATTCCTGATCCGAGGTCATCAGGGCTTCGATATCTTTTTTGACTTGGTCGAGATCTAATTTGCTGAATGCTTCGGCATAGTCAAAGTCATCGCCGTAGGGATCGGATTCAGGACTATGCTGACGGAGGGGTTCAAGGTCCAGTTTATTAGGCCACCAATATTCGTTAGCCATGGACCCAGTTTCATCTGCCGCCACTGCGTGGGTAGATGCCATTCCTAAAGACACCGCCACTGCCAATGCAGAGATTAAAGGGATTGATTTTTTTAACATTTTTACGACTCCTTATGTATTAGAAATACAAGATTCCATATGAATATACTCCCACCATGGAGTCGCTTACATTTTTAATGAACTATGAGATAGATAGATTTTGTTAATCAAAAGTCAGATTTGCATAGAGACAGAAAACCTAACTTCCTTGCCGGCTACCCCTAGCCATACCAAGTTACACCTTGGTGAGAATACACCCTTATTTAAACTAGGGTAATCCTCTCCACCTACGAATTCAATCTTATATTCGTAAAACCTAATAGCACAGCACGCTAATGCTTTATTGAGCCAGTTGTTTGCTTGCTCAGCGAACTTGGTATATTTTGCTTATACATAAATTCTAATGATTACAACTGCAGGGAATTAGGGGATAAGACTATGGAGTCACTCATAATGATAATAATATTACTCTTGTTGGTGGCGTTTATTGGCGGAATACTTGGGTTTATTTCTTACTTTCGCATTAATAAACTCAACGAAGAGCACCAGCGGCTAGCCCACGAGCTATCTAAACTCAAGGCGGTCAGAGTCGAGAAGCCACAGGCTACCAAAGCTCCTGAAGCTACAACCGTGACAGCCGAGCCACAGCCACCACAACCGAGCAAACCCTCCCAGGTTAAGGCTCCAACTCCAGCCAGGCCTTCTAACTCATCGCGCCCCTCATCTCCAGCAACAGCTACCACATCAATTTCAAGCCCTAGCAGGTTCGATAACTTTCTCGACAACTTGGTCGATAACTGGATGATCTGGCTTGGTGGTATCTGCGTCGGACTGGCGGGCATCTTTCTGGTTAAATACAGTATCAGTGCCGGCTTATTAGGGCCTAAAACACAAATCACTCTGGCAATTGTTATTGGTCTGGCCCTACACTCTGTTGCCGAATGGCTACGTCGTCGCAATGGTAAAAGCGACCCTGTTTTTGCCTCCCTTGCCGGCGGTGCCAGCATAACCCTCTACGCGGCTTTGCTTGCTGCCCTGCACATTTATCAGCTTATGCAGCCGGGCTGGGTTTTCGTGTTGCTTGCTGTGGTTTCGCTACTGACCATGGGATTGGCGCTGTTGCATGGTCTGGTGCTTGCCATCATGGGCTTGATCGGTGCCTATATTGTGCCTATTCTGGTTAACACCAATAGCGGCAATATGACAGCGGCTCTGATTTATACCCTGATTATCACTGGCTCGGCATTATTGCTGATCCGCTATGTTTATCGAGAATGGCTGTGGTGGAGTCTGGTTGCCGGCTCAATGGGCTGGTGGCTTATTTCATTATCAACAAATCAGGCTGACTCATTCCATGGTGTCTATTTAGCCTTGCTGGCGTGGGGAATACTGGCAATTCCCTATTTTGACTGGCTTTTATCACATCGCAAGCCGCAGAGTACATCCGAGGTGGACACCCACAAGTTCAGCATTGTTAACCAGCCTGTTTCCATGCATCAGCTGGTATTACTGCTGATCACGATTGCCTGGGGTATATCCATGTACCGACAGGGTCACGCCGCCATCTCCTATTCGCTGTCCGTACCCCTCGTTGTGGTTGCCTTTTTTGCCAGCAGAGGGCGTCCATCGCTATCCCTGCTCCCCTGGTTCTTATTGATTATCCAATGGCTGGTCTGGTTTGCGATAGGCTTTGATGCTGTTGTGGCCAGCAATGGATACCGATTCCAAGTATTGCCGGACGGTCTTAAGGACCAGTTCATCGTCTTCGCCAGCATCATGACGCTAATTTATTCAGGTTTAGCGGCCTGGCAATGGCAGAGTCGCGGCTTCAGTCACAGCCGAGTGTCAATGGCTCTCACCGCACCGCTGGCCTGGGTTTCATTGGCCTACCTGCATGTTCATGGTCAAGCGCCATCCATTCTATGGAGCGCATTCACCTTGTTGCTGGGATTAATTTATGCGCTGGTTGCTGGCCTGCGACTGCAAAAAAACAAACAGGACGACATCGCCTTATGGTTAACCCTGTCTGCGCACTTTGCCTATTCATTGGCCGCCGTTTTGCTATTCCGCGAAGCATTGCTATCGCTGGCATTGGCAGCACAACTGCTGTCATTAAGCTGGCTGATTAAGCGCTATCATTACCCATGGCTGGAGCTTCTTACCAAGGCGGTGTTATCACTGGTCGTCATACGCCTGACCTTGAATCCCTGGTTGGCTGACTACCCTACCGATGTTCACTGGTCGCTTTATACCTATGGCGGGTCAACATTATTTGCGTTTTTGTCCAGCCGACTCTGTGCTCCGGACAGCCCTCTCAAGCGATGGCTGGAAGCGGCAACGCTCCATTTACTGGTGCTAACTTTTGCCACCGAGCTTCGCTATTGGCTATATGATGGTGAGATCTTCATACAGGAATACGGCTTTGTTGAGGCTTCTATCCACACCTCGCTATGGGCTGCCTTGGCGCTGGTCTATTACCATCGCGCCCAATTAAGCAATGTGCTGGCGAGCTTCTATCGGGTCTGTTCGAACATACTGCTGATCATGGCGTTGACCAGTTACGCCTTTCTAGTTTTTATCAAAAATCCGTGGTGGAGTGGTGAAACCGTATCCAGCCTGCCAATCTTTAATCTACTGTTGCTGTCCTACGGTGCACCGGTAATCTGGGCCTTCCTGATCGCCCGCCTGCACAATCCAGACTTTAAAAGATTCGCTTCGATCCTGGCCGGCATAGCTCTGCTTCTGTTCGTTACACTGGAAATCCGACAATTGTGGCAAGGCAGCTCATTGGCCTTGAGTCGCTCAACCAGCGATGGCGAAATTTACAGCTACTCCATAGTCTGGTTATTGATGTCGATCCCAGCCGTTCTGCTCGGCGCTCATTGGAATAACAAGGATCTCTACCGAGCCGGGATGGGTTTATTGGCGGTTGTTATTGGAAAAATATTTCTAATTGATATGGCGGGACTGGCTGGCCTGTGGCGCGTAGCTTCCTTTATGGGGCTTGGTCTTTCGTTGCTGGCTCTTGCCTGGCTGCACCAAAGAGTGGCCAAGCAACCAGCAGATAAACTCAACTCATAGCCGATTGCGCAGTAGCCACAAACTCATGAAGCTACTGCGCGGTTCTTGCTAAGACGCTTTATACAGGAACAATATCAAAAGAGGTCTTAATCGGCATATTGCGATCCAACGAGTGCATCACTGAACAGTACTTTTCAACTGACAGGTCAATTGCCTTCTGTACATGCTTAGGCGACAAGTCTTTTCCATTGACCACAAAATGGAACTTGATGCCGGTAAAACGACGCGGCGGTTCATCAGCACGATCCGCTTCGATTTCACAATGGCAACCAGTAATATTCTGACGCGCTTTCTCCAGAATCATGACCACGTCTATCGAGGCGCAGGCACCCGCCGACATCAATAAATTCTCCATAGGCGAGACGTAATCGCCCTCGCCGCCAAACATGACACGCTGACGTTTGCTGTTCTTTCCGACGAAATTCAGGTCGCCGACCCAGTCTAAGCTTACTTTCATGGTGTTTTGTGACTCAGTTGTATAATTCAGGGGCTATATAGTGCCACAACAAATTTGATTTTGAAGGGGTACATGACTAAGATTTCATGCTATATTTTCATTAGATTACAATAAAATAGGACGACTTCATGGCGCTACCATATCATTTGGCACAAGACGAGACCATTCAATGGTTCCTCAACCATTGTCAAAGACGTCGCTTCCCAGCGAAAAGCACTCTGATTTATGCCGGCGATTCGTCAAATACACTGTATTTCCTGCTTGAAGGCTCTGTAACCGTATTGATTGAAGATGACGAAGGTCGCGAGTTAGTACTCGCTTACCTTAATCCAGGTGATTTCTTTGGTGAGATGGGTTTGTTTACTGACGATCATGATCGTACTGCCTGGGTTCGTACTAAATCAGAATGTGAAGTAGCCGAAATCAGCTACGATAAATTCCGTCAGCTGACTCGCGAAAATCCAGACGTGCTATTCCGCCTGGCAACTCAGTTAGCAACCCGTCTGCGCAAAACCAGTCGCAAAGTTGGCGACTTGGCCTTTCTGGATGTTACTGGACGCGTGGCGCATGCACTACTTGAACTCGCCAAAGAGCCGGATGCCATGACTCACCCAGACGGCATGCAGATTAAAGTTACCCGTCAGGAATTAAGCCGTATTGTTGGCTGTTCGCGTGAAATGGTTGGCCGCGTACTCAAAGCGCTGGAAGAAGAAGGCCATATTCATGTGAAAGGTAAAACAATGGTGATCTTCGGAGCACGCTAGTTTTACTGGTTAGTTATAATAAGAAAGCCATGTGTCTCCACATGGCTTTTTTTTGCTTAATCTACAATCAAGTCAAATATCACATTAACAGATTCTGTGAAGGTTATTTGTGCTTCCAAATACTGCCCCTGAACAAGATCTTTCTTATCAATTCTTGAAGCCGTCACAATGATGGTTTCTGCATCATTATGGAAGCCATAGTTTTGATAACTACTTGAATAACCATAATTAACGCTGTATACAGGTCCAAGTTTGGCATCAAAGAACTCCGCACTAACCTTTGCTTTTCTCACCGCGTCATCTACAGCTTTTTTCCTTGCCTCATCTTTCAACTGACTTATTTTTGAGCTCGTTAAGTTGATTTTATCGACTACATCCATCTTCTTTTCTAACGCATAGTCTAAAAAACGATTCAACTCACTCATCTCTAATAATTTAACCGTGACTGTTCTAGTAGCAATTATTCCTATAATTTGTTCGTTACCATTATCATCATACTGATGGTTATTCTCGGTTAAAATGCTGGATGCAGAGATATCCTTTTTCTTAATGCTAAACTTATCAATACCTGATAAAAAATCATTGAATATTTTATCCACTACTTTCTTTGCTTCTAAGCCTGTATCTTTTTTTGCTATTAATTCAAACTTGATTTCAACCACGTCAGGTTTTGCAGTAACAACCCCCTCTCCTTGTATCATAATGTGCCTACCCTGAGGTTCCGCAGATGCTGACAAAGCAAACAATAGACAAATTAATCCAATAACTTTTTTCATTCTTTTAGTTCCTATATTCCAAGATAAAATTCTTCAACATTTGATGGCCATGCTGGCTCATGATCGATTCGGGATGGAATTGCACGCCTTCCAGTTTGAGACTGCGGTGTTTGATACCCATGATGTATTCAAGCTCACCTTCTTCGTCTTCGGTCCAGGCGGTGACTTCGAAGTCTTGTGGCAGGCTTTCATTGTCTACTACCAGTGAATGGTAGCGAGTTGCTTCTAATGGATTGGGCAGGTCTTTAAAGACCCCTTTGTTGATATGGAAAATTTCTGAGGTTTTACCATGCATGACCTGCTTGGCGCGGACAATTTTACCGCCAAACACCTGCGCCATGGCCTGATGTCCTAGACAGACTCCTAGGATCGGATAGTCATGCGCTAATTCCTCGATGACGGCCAGAGAAATACCTGACTCATTGGGTGTCGCAGGACCAGGTGAGATGACGATATAGTCTGGATTGATTTCCTTAGCTTCCTTAACGGTCAATTCATCATTACGTTTGACCAGCACGTCCAATCCGAGGTCAGCAAAATATTGCACTAGGTTATAGGTGAATGAATCGTAGTTATCGATCATCAGCAAACGTTTATGTTTGCCTACTAACGGTTTTGGTGCCTTGATAAAATAGGCACCAATCGCAAAGGCGATACTTAATACCAGTAGAATGATGAAGCCAAGGTGATTTGCGATATAGTTAGTAGAGCCGGTATAAGTTTCTGTTTTTGAACAGTAATGTTGATCATAAAAATAGCTGCCCCCAGAGTCGAGGCATTGATCAATGGCAGCCTGCTCTGAAATGTAGTGGCCAATAAATGCTGCCACCACTAATGCCACTAAAACCCACCAAACTTTTCTCATAGACTCAACCTAACAAGCTGACGCTTATCTTTCAAATGATGCTTCATTAAGAACTAGCCAAGACGCCCTTTGGCTGCATTTTCTTTCATGGTATGGATAACTTTGGCGTAATCATCGGCATTAAACACTGCCGAACCAGCAACAAAGGTATCCGCACCACAGGCTGCGATTTCTTCAATATTGTCTACTTTAACCCCACCATCAATCTCGAGACGGATATCCAGCCCACGCTCATCAATCATGCTCCGTACTTGCTGACATTTCTGCAAAGTGTGCGGAATAAAACTCTGGCCGCCGAAACCTGGGTTAACCGACATTAACAGCACCATATCCAGCTTTTCAATCACATAATCAAGAACACTTAAGGGCGTTGCAGGATTAAGCACGACACCGGCCTTACAACCCTGCTCCTTGATTAAACCAATGGTGCGGTCAACATGCTTTGACGCTTCCGGGTGGAAGGTTATATAGCTGGCGCCGGCTTTAGCAAAATCCGGAATAATTCTATCCACCGGTTCAACCATCAAATGCACATCAATCGGTGCTTCGATACCGTAATTTCTTAAAGCTTCGCAGACCATAGGGCCAATCGTTAAATTAGGTACATAGTGATTGTCCATCACATCAAAATGAACCCAGTCGGCGCCGGCCTTTAGAACATTTTCAACTTCTTCGCCAAGGCGGGCAAAATCTGCGGATAAAATGGAGGGGGCAATTACGATATCTTTCATATCAGCACTTATTGGATGGATTTAACGCATTGTAACTAAACTTGATTTTAAGTGCTAATGGAGACTGTTGGATAAAAAGAGCCACCTACTCGGCTAAGCGAGTAGGCAGCGAGGGGTTGGTTTTATGACCAGACATCACGTCTTAATCACTTATGCAGCTTTTATTCCTGATTTTTGCACCAGGGCTTTTTCGACCTGGTTCCAAAGGGCGTCGCGCATTTGCAGGCATTCTTCGCCGACGGTTAAAGCACGTTGCCATTTGTCTTTGTCGTCTCCGCAGATGGCTTGCAGGCATTTTTCGGCCAGCGGGCCATGCTCATCGCCGTCGAGTTCGATGTGGCGTTCGAGGTAGTAGATGAGCGTCGGGCAATCTGCATTTTCTCTAAGCAGTGCGTCCTTGATGCCGGTAAACATTTCCGGAATCAATTTTTCACGACCATACAGGAAGGCTGCCGCAACTTCTTCGTCAGTTCCTTCTTTGGCTAATTTAAGATTATATTCAACAAATTCGCGCGCACCTGCCGGAATAATGCTGCTATCCAGCGAAACAACGAACTCTTCTACTTTGCTGGTATCTGCACCTACTTCCTGCATCGCTTGCAGATAGAGAGAGTAGTGACTGATCGGCTGGCCGTTCTGATCCAGGTCGCTTTCTTCACCAATGACAATTTCATTGATGAAACGCACTACTTCGGTGGGATAACTTGATTCACGCCACGGAATATCGACGCAGGTCAATCGACGCTGCAGAGCTTTCAGCAAAGTCATGAAATCCCAAACGGCATAGACGTGATATTCCATGAAAGTGCGAATATTGGCGGTTGAGTTGAGTAGTTCATAGGCTTTATGGTGGGATAAGGCCTGCTTTAAGGGTGAGAGTTTCTGTTCAATCATAATTTCCTTCCTTCGTTCAGCTATAGTTGTAAAAATATTTTTTTCTTTCCTGACATTTAAAAATGCAGATCTGCATTAACTGTTTCTTTTTATTACAGTTTTTCTATGCACCCCTAAATAATCACACCGCAAGGCAAATAACCATATACGGCAAAGGGTTATTTGCAGGGATTATGAAATGGTTATCACTTTTGGCTGTCTTTTTAACAAAATTGTTATAAATCCTGCATAAAAAATACTATTTTTCGCGATGCATTTATGCATTGATCCAGTGGTCATTTCTGCATTCTAAGCTATTGATATATATCAATAATTAGTGTCTACTAGGAAGATATAAAAATATAAAATTTTTTCTACTTTCACATATAGCTGAGGAGTCGCACCATGTTTGGTTTTATTAAAAACTTTTTTCGCGATCGGCCAGAACCCGCTGATACACGAGAGCCAAACCCAATCCAAGAAGTTGATTTCACTAAAAAGCGTAATCATTACGGTGTCAGTTATGATCCCCATCTGATTGATAATCTGAAAGGCGATCATAATCATCTAGTAGCGCTCTACGGTCGTATCTGGACGGAAGGTTTTGAAGCTAATGATCGTCAAAAGCTTGCTGATCTGGTCACCCAGTTTAAACGTGACTTTCAGGCTCACTTGCTCAAAGAAAACGTTAAATTCTATGTCTATCTTGAACAGAAGCTATCTGACGATTCTTCGAGCATGGATCTGGTTAAAGACTTCCGAAATGAAATGAATGATATTGCACAAGCGGTGATTCGTTTCTGCAAAACCTATTCGAAACCCATTATCACAGCTGAACAGAAAGAAGCATTTAAGAAGGAGTTTGAAACCGTGGGCAAGGTACTAACCCATCGTGTTTCATTAGAAGAAAACGAGCTTTATACCCTGTACCAGCCTAACTAACTACTATTTTTTTAAGCTTCACTTTACTTTAAGCACCTGACTAAGCTCCCATCCATTTCAGGTGCTATTTTTTACAACCCATCCTCACAACATATTATTTGAAAGTCTTACTATGGCGCTATTCTTGCCAGCCTCTGGAACAAGATGGCCAATACCAGCGCCATTACAATCGAGGTGCTGTCGGGCTGCTTGCCGGCGATGAAGAATTGTATTGCAGTTACAGCAATCACGAAAACCGTCAACACAGTGCCTGCTGCTCTGTAACTGGATAACCATTTGCCAAGGAAGTAACCAAAGGATGCCAATAGCAGGGATTCACGCAACAAGGCGCTAAGATTGTTCCAGGTACTGCCGGTCATGAAGTTATCAAAAGGCATCCACTCAAAGCTGTTGATGGCTGTTTGCCACTGCCAGGGAAACAGGTTTTGCCAGACAAACAGCGTGGCTGCGCCAATGCTGATTAGCGCGACCTTCACGCCATGCCCCAGATAGGCATGCAACAATATGGCTAGCGGCACCGCACTGATTTCGCTCCAGCCGAGCTGACTGCGGTACATGGCGAGTTTAATGATCAGCACAAATAAGGTGATGCCTATGATCACCGTCATGCTGTATTTTTTAGCCACCACCCGCTCCAGCACATAATAAAACACCATCCAGAACAGCACTCTTTCCAGCCACAAGTCCAGCGACCAGCCACTTCGCACGATATGGCTCAGACCATCACCAAACTGTTTGCCTTCAAAAACCGGGATATAAGGAAAAAATTGCCAAGCCAGCCACAAAACCAGTACCAGCAACGCTGGCGTTAACTGAAAGCGCATTCCTCTGGGTATTAGGCGCTGTACTCTTTGGCTGTTGGTAAATCCCGCCAGCGCAAAGCCGATCAAAATGCCGATGGAATTGGTCAGCGCATCGGCAGCCTCCGGAATTCTGGAGGGTAGGTAAAATTGCAGGATCTGTAGAAACAGCGCGAACAGGAAGCCACCAATAAAGGTCAGAATAATCCAGAGTATCGGCCAGCGACGGTTTTCTTCCTTAATGGTCAGGGCAGCGAAAAAGCCGAAAGGGATAAAGAGTAGAATGTTGGCTATCAGGTCACTACGAATGGTTCGATGATGCCAACTGAACAGCCATTGAGAAAAGTTATCTGGCAAATCGCGGCTCAGACCAAAATCGAATGGATACAGGGAGCCATAGGTGATAAATAAAATAACGATGTACCAGATTAGCCTCATATAACCCTTTTCTTTTTGTCTTTTCTCGCTCGATTTAGATCACGACGGATTGAGCTTTTTGTAGTGTAGGCACTGATGGTGACATAGCTGCACGTCAATTGCTGACGTAATTCATTGAAAAAGCTACAATAGCCGCATTCTTTCCAATGAGTAACACCATGTATTGCCAGCTTGACGCCATTGTAACTGCAAGCCAGCAAAAATTCGCGGACAAAGTCGCGATTGACGATAACAAACGTCAGCTGACTTATAGCCAACTTGAGCATGCCATTAATCAGCTCGCACAAACCTTTCTCAACATGGGGCTGGCTAAAGGTGAGCGGATTGCAGTCTATCTGCCCAAGCAGGTTGAAACGGTTATTAGCATTCTTGCTGCTAGCCGCGCCGGACTGGTGTTTGTGCCGGTCAATCCGGTCCTGAAACCTGCTCAGGTGGCTTATATTCTGCGCGACTGCAATGTCCGGTTGCTTATTACCAGCCAGCAAAGAGCCAAGCTGTTGGCTGAAGCTTTACAGCAGTGCCCTGATCTTGTGCATCTTTTGCTGGTCGATGAGCTGACAGATGATCTTGACCCATTATCCGTAAAGCAGCATCGCTGGCCCGAGCTGTCACCACAGAAATTCACTGCTCCAGCTCATTCGGTTATCGATCAGGATCTGGCCGCCATTCTCTATACTTCAGGCTCGACCGGCCAGCCAAAAGGCGTCTGCCTGTCACACCGCAACCTGATTGCCGGGGCGCAGAGCGTCAGTCAGTACTTACATAACTCTTCTGAAGACAAAATCCTTGCCGTTCTGCCGCTAAGTTTTGATTATGGCCTGAGCCAGATCACAACCAGCCTGTTAGTCGGTGCCACTGTGATTCTGATGGAATATCTGCTCCCACGCGATGTCATTCGTCAGGTCGCCAAGCATCAAATCACAGGACTGGCCGCCGTTCCCCCGCTGTGGATTCAACTGGCAAAACTGGAATGGCCCGATGAAGCCCGCTGTTTGCGTTATTTCACCAACAGTGGCGGCGCCATGCCACAAGCGACATTACAGCAATTACGAGCTCAACTACCTGATGCCGCGCCTTATCTGATGTATGGCCTAACCGAAGCTTTTCGCTCTACCTACCTTGAGCCAGCACTGGTCGATTCCCACCCCGACTCTATTGGCAAGGCGATTCCCAATGCACAAGTGTTGGTTTTAAGGCCGGACGGCACAGAATGCGATGTGGATGAGCCAGGCGAGCTGGTGCATCGTGGTGTCCATGTCAGCCTGGGTTACTGGAATGCGCCAGAAAAGACCGCTGAACGCTTTAAGCCGATTGGCGACACAGCAAATTATCTGCCTGAGCTGGCGGTCTGGTCCGGCGATACGGTGCGTCGTGATAAAGACGGCCTGCTCTATTTTATCGGTCGCAAGGACGATATGATAAAATGTTCAGGTTATCGCATCAGCCCCGCTGAGCTGGAAGAAAGCCTCTATCAGCTGGACGGCGTTGCCGAAGTCGTTGCAATTGGCCTGGCTGATCAAGAGCTGGGGCAGGCAATCATGCTGTTAATCAAAACAGATAAGGCGCTCACCGACCGGGGTGTGAAACGCTATTGCCAACAGCAACTGCCCAATTATATGCAACCCAAATACATACAGTTTGTTGAGCAGCTGCCGCGCAATCCCAACGGCAAAATTGATCGCAAGCAATTACAAACTGACTTTGCCATTAAATAAGTCCGATAGAATAAGGTCTGAACCAATGAGTCCCAAAACACATGCTTACATGAATCAATTTTCCATCCGTGATGGCCAGCTGGTCATTGGCGGCCATACGATTGATGAAGCTGTGGCTATTGCAGGACAGACCCCTTGTTATCTTTACGATCGCTCGGTAATCAGGCAAAACGTCGACAATCTGCGCAGCCTTTTCCCAAAGGTCAGTTTGCATTACGCCATTAAAGCCAATCCGATGCCGGCGGTGGTTAATCATTTATCGCAGCTGGTCGATGGCCTTGATGTTGCTTCGGGCAAAGAATTACACACCGCCCTTTCCACCGGTATTGCACCAACTAAAATTAGCTTTGCTGGCCCCGGTAAATCGGAACAAGAACTGACCATGGCGATCTTTTCCGGCATCACCATTAATGTCGAATCTATTACCGAGCTGGAAAGAATTATCAAGGTTACCGATAGCCATGACCGCTATGCGAACGTCGCATTACGCCTGAACCCTGACTTTGAATTGAAATCGTCAGGCATGAAGATGGGCGGCGGGCCACAACAGTTTGGCATTGACGTCGAACAACTTGATCAGGTTTTTGAACTGCTACAACATCCCCGGCTGAAGTTCATGGGCCTGCATATTTTCACCGGCTCTCAAAACCTGAACTCTGGTTCTATCATCACCGCACATAACAGTATTTTTGCATTGGTCGAACGCTTGCAGCAGGACTATGGTTTCTCACTGAAACACCTCAATATTGGGGGTGGCCTTGGCATTCCTTATTTTCCCGGTGATCAACTGCTTGATCTAGAACCTATTGCCGACAACCTCAACCAGCTGATCGCAGATCATCAACAGTTGCTCACAGATTGTGAACTGATTTTAGAACTAGGTCGTTATCTGGTCGGCAATGCTGGTATCTATGTTTGCCAGATTACCGATAAAAAAGTTTCACGTGACCAGACCTATCTAATCTGCAATGGCGGCCTGCATCATCATCTGGCGGCTTCCGGCAATTTTGGCCAGGTCATCCGCAAAAATTATCCTGTTGCAATCGCTAATCGTATGCAACAATCTGACACCGAGCTGGTGAACATAGTCGGTCCTTTATGTACGCCGCTCGATATCCTTGCCAACAAGATGGAACTCCCGAAGGCAGAAATTGGTGACTGGGTGGTTATTTTTCAGTCCGGCGCTTATGGCTTTACTGCCAGTCCGCGCGACTTCTTAAGCCATCCACACCCTGTTGAGCTGCTGCTCTAACTGTTTACAACGAATTGAGATTTTTATGTCGATTTCATCTTCCTTAAAAAACCTGACCGTTTCGCTGTTACGCCTGCCCTTAAAACTATTGGTTCGCGAACAGGGGGCGCCATCGGATCCCAAAAAAGAATTCGAGCTCCATAATGATGATCACATTATTTATGTGTTGAGAACTCAGTCAATGACGGCGATAGAAGTGTTACGCCGTCAGGCCTCACAGCTCGAGTTGCCTTCTGCTCGCGCCACCGATAAAAAGCTGGCGGTTCCAGAGTCTGGCAGCTGTCTGTTCCTGAATAATCGTCCGGGTATTTTTCGTCGCAGCAAAGTCAATGCGGCTCATAAGCAATCGCTGGCAAAACTGGTTCAGGCGCAACAGGCTAATCCTGATAAATCTTTTAAACTGGTTCCGGTTTCCATTTATTGGGGACGTAATCCAGGCAAGGAAAAGTCGTTCCTGCGCTACTTCATGTCAAACGTAGAGCAGTCTGGCCGCATCGCAAAATTCTTTATTCTGCTGTTCATGGGGCGCCAATGTCTGGTTCAGTACGGTGAGCCGATTGCACTTAATTCTGGTCAGGTGAACTTAGATAATGCCCCTGAAAAAACCGCCCATAAAATAAGCCGTATTTTACGTGTTCACTTCAATCGTCAATGGGTTGCTACCGTTGGCCCGCGCACGCAAAATCGCCGCGACTTGATTGATGGTATTGTGGCTTCCGATCTGGTGCAGGGTGCGCTTGAGCGTGAGATGAAAAAAACCGGCAAATCTCGTGCCCAGATTGAAAAGCAGGCCGGCAAATACGTTAAAGAAATTGCCGCCAATTTCAGTCCTCGTATGATTCGTTTTCTGTCCACCTTCCTGACGCGACTGTGGAACAAGATTTATGCCGGTATTGAAGTCCACAATCTGAAAGAGGTGCGTCAATTAGCGAAAGATTATGAACTGGTTTATGTGCCCTGCCATCGCAGTCACGCCGATTATTTATTACTGTCCTATCAACTATACCATGAAGGTCTGGTGCCACCGCATATTGCTGCCGGAATTAATTTAAACTTCTGGCCGATTGGTTCAGTTTTACGTCGTGGCGGTGCATTTTTCCTTCGTCGTAGTTTCCGTGGCAACAAACTCTATACCGCTGTCTTCAACGAGTATCTCTACCGCTTATTTAACAAAGGTATTCCAGTTGAATATTTCCAGGAAGGTGGGCGTAGCCGCACCGGTCGTTTACTTACACCGAAAACCGGTATGCTGGCAATGACCGTGCAAAGCATGTTACGTGGCGTTCGCCGCCCGATCATGTTCGTGCCGGTTTATATCGGTTATGAACGCATGTTCGAAGGCAAAAGCTATGTCGGCGAGTTACGTGGCCATGCCAAGAAGCAGGAGTCCGTAGGTCAGCTGTTAGGTGTGCGCAAAGCACTTAAGCGTTTTTACGGTAAGGTTTACTTAAACTTTGGTCAGCCATTGCCACTGGTAGATTACTTAAAGCAGCAGGACATTGACTGGAGCGATTTTCAGGGTCAGGCACAGGCTCGTCCTGACTGGCTTTCTAATTTTGTGGTCGATCTCGGTGATGAAATCAATCGCAGGATTAACGCAGCAGTCAGCCTCAACAGCGTGTGCCTGGTCAGTCTTTCCCTGCTGGCTACTCCTCGCCTTGCGATGGACAAGCAGGAACTCATCGATCACCTCGATCTGCTGATGACTTTTGCCAGACAGGCGCCTTATAGCGAGCATATTAATATCCCCGAAGAAAGTGGTGCTGAATTACTGGATACCGCGCAAAAACTGGGCATGGTTCAGGAGATTAACGATCCTGCTGGTGATGTAATTTCAATTGAGGGTGACGAAGCTATTCTTTCCACCTATTACAGCAATAATATTCTACACGTTTTTGCTTTAACCTCCTTGATTGCTTCTATCTTCCAACGGCACGATGATGTTTCCCATGACCATATCATCAATGCGGTTAAATCGGTTTATCCTTTCCTGCATCAGGAACTCTATGTACGCTGGGATATCGCAGAACTTGAGCAACGCGCTGAACAGCTAATCCAGACCATGCTAGATCATAAGTTGATATTCAAACGTGGTGATGAATATGTTCCAGCAGACAGTGAAGCACCGCAATGGTCACGCCTGATGCTACTTGCCCAGGCAGTACAGCCAGCTCTTCAGCGCTATGCCATGAGCTTAACCATTCTGTTCAGCCTGCAACCGGAACAGGTTATTCATCGCGCTGAGCTGGAACAGGAAAGTCAGAAGCTGGCGCAACGTATTGCGGCCCTATACGGAATAAATGCCCCTGAATTTTTCGATAAGAACTTATTTAAAACTCAGGTCAAAGTGCTAAAAGAACAGGGCTGGGTTGAACACCGGGAAGGGATCGGTATGCGGGTTACCGAAAGCTGTAAGGAGCTATATCACAGTATCCTGAGCCTACTCAGCGTGCCAGTACAGCAAGGTTTGCAGCAGGCCTCTCGTAGTTTACGCCAAAAGGCTCGTGATCAGATTCTTCCTGAACCTGAATCTTCAGCCAAATTGGTAGTGCAGGACGATCCCAAGAAAGAGGACTAATCCAACATAATTATTGTTCAAAAAGGCGTTGAAACATTCTTGTCGATCACGGGTGCGACAACGCCACATTTGAATTCCTATCAAAATTGCTGCAACTATCCAGCATATATAATAGTAGATTCCAAATTCTAACTGCTCGCCAACTAAGTACATGCCGATCATGAATAATGCTTGTATGGTCCCCACCATCACCAAGTCCATCTCACCAAACAAAATAGCGGTAGACTTTAGACCCAGTCGCAAATCATCTTCCCGATCCACCATGCCATATAAGGTATCGTAGGCCAGTACCCACAAAACCGTTGAGGTATACATGACCCAGACAATCAACGGTAGCTCATCTTGAATTGCAGCAAACGCCATCGGAATAGACCAGGCAAAAGCAGCTCCCAGAATCACCTGCGGGAAATAAGTGTAACGCTTCATGAAAGGATAAGTGGCGGCCAAACCAATCGCCACAAAGCTTAAGCTAACCGCAAACCAGTTCAAGGTCAGTGCCAGAGCAAAAGCAATTAACACCAGTAGCACAAAAAGCCCTAACGCTTCACGCGATGTCACCTTATTCTGCGCCAAAGGACGTTCACGTGTACGCTCCACATGCGCATCAAAGTCCCTATCCGCATAGTCATTAATGACACAACCCGCTGAGCGCATTAAAAATACACCAAGACAAAACACCAACAAAATCCACAACGGCGGCAAACCCTCCGCCGCAATCCACAACGCCCACAGCGTCGGCCATAGCAACAAAAAAGTGCCAATCGGCTTATCCAACCGCATCAATAACGCATACTGGTGCCATTTGTCTTTATTCAAGTTCATCCCCTTGTTGCAAGTCTTTGTATGAATTTTTTCTTATGTTCATTTTTTGGACGAGCAAAAAACGAACCAAAATCTCGCCCTAAAAGTCAGGCGCTTTCGCGCTTCCCTCACTATTCAAAATCACTTAACGTGCCGCAAAACGAAACATCCATGTTTCGAATTTGCTAAATTGGGCTATCCTTGCCCAATTTACACTATAATTTTGAATACTTCGGCTAACTTTTAATGGGTTATTTGGTGCTAGCCACTATCTCTAGTGGTCTATGAAACCTACTTACTTGTTTAATGGTATATCGACTATATGCTGTTAAGTTACGCTTTTTCCTTACTCACAGAAGAAAAGTAACTCGCCCAAAGCCGAAACCTTATATTGACCTTAAGCATACATCCGTTACAAAGCATTAACTCTAACCAAAAATAAGATAAATGTTACCGATACAAAGGCGCATCCGGCAAAAACACCTCACACACCAACATACCGTCATCTTTATCTTTCTTCTTCCAAAGCGAGCGTCTTGCCCACAATTTTGGTTGCTCGTTATTCTTTATCAGGTTTTCTTTTTCCAAATAACGAATAGCACTTTGATACAGCTCACTTCTTTCATTTAACTGGCAAACCTGTAAGAAATGTCGCCTTAGTTCTTCATCGGAAAACAGGATACTGCCCAGTGGCTTATTGCCGAGTTTTTCAATCAAATGCCTGCTACTCAATGGCATACTGGTTCTGGCAAAGATCCACGGCTTCTCCGGGCCGTATAGAACGACTTCACGAACCTGACAGTTGACATCACCCTCTGTATTTAATGCTACAGCCTCTTCCGCGGTTAAAATACCAGTGCCTTCATGCAGGACATCCAGTTTTACCTGCTCCACATAACGCGATAGCTTTTCGGTCAGGGAACCAAACTCTGCAAGCCATTCTGCGACATAAAAAGGCAGCTCCTTTATCGCTGTATCGTCTGCGTTTTGCCAGTTATTAAAATTCATCAATTGCCAGCCTAAACTAAAGTGGAGTCATTGTACTGGATCTTAATCACATTACCCAACCGCTAAGCACTCTTGCCAGCCAGCGCATTTTTACAGACGTCTTTTAAGGCTTCCACACTGGACAGGCGAGTGAAGTTTGGGCGGATGATAAAGGCGATACGACGATGCGGACCCGGTTCTTTTAAATGCACAGCAGTTAATTCTTTATTCTGCGAAATAAGCTGATCCAATGCCATCTCCGGGATCAGTGTCGTTCCAAGCTTGCCAAGCACCATTTGTATCAGGGTGTTGAGACTGGTTGCACCAAAGCCATGCTCCGTCTGCTCTTCGCTTAATTTACAGGCATCCAGAATATGGTCTTTCAGGCAATGTCCTTCTTTAAGCAGCATCAGGTTGCTGTGCATCATCTCATCGCTGGTGATTTCTTTCTGCTGGCTATATTTATCGCCTTTTAAGGTCACCCAGAAGAAATCTTCCTGCCAGAACTCCAGGGTCAAAAGCCCGCTACAGTCATAAGGCAACGCCAGTATCGCCGTATCCAGCTCTCCTTTACGCACCTTATCCACCAGCACATGGGATTGCTCTTCGACAATCCTCAGCTCTGCATTAGGGAAGCGCTGATTCAGAATAGGGAACATTCTTGGCAGTAAATAAGGCGCAATGGTTGGAATAACGCCAACAGATAAGGGGAAACTTAATGGTTCTTTCAGACTGGAAGACAGGTTTTGCAGTGAATTGACCTGTGCCACGATCTCACGCGCTCTATCTAATACCTCGCGTCCAATCGGCGTCACCAGCACCTTTTTGTTATCACGCTCGAATATCTGTACGCCCAACTGCTCTTCCAGCTGGCTTAGTGCGGTGCTTAGCGCTGACTGGCTAACATGGCACTTATCTGCTGCCTTCTTAAAGTGAAGCGTCTCTTCGGCTGCCAGAGCATAAGTGAGCTGTTTGAATGAAAGCATGGGTTACACCCTAAAGTTCGCGACCTATGTTCAGTATTTTAGAACATAAACTTCAATATATCCAAATTTACTTATCATACGTGCATCGTTAAAGTAGTCCCCGAAGTCAATTAATCCTTACTTATTAATACTATTAGGAGATCCTAACTATGGCACTAATTAACACTGAAATTAAACCATTTAAAGCAACAGCATTTAAAAATGGTGAATTCGTAGAAGTATCTAATAAAGACATCGAAGGCAAATGGGCAGTATTTTTCTTTTACCCAGCTGACTTTACTTTCGTATGTCCTACCGAGCTTGGCGACCTTGCTGATCACTACGAAGAGCTTCAAAGCCGTGGCGTAGAAGTTTTCTCGGTATCAACTGACACTCACTTCACACACAAAGCATGGCACGAAACTTCAGACACTATCGGCAAAATCAACTATGCCATGATCGGCGACCCAACTGGCGAAATCACTCGTAACTTTGACGTTATGCGTGAAGGTCAAGGTCTTGCAGACCGCGGTACTTTCGTGGTTGACCCTGATGGCGTAATCCAGGTTATGGAAATCACTGCTGAAGGTGTTGGTCGTGACGCAGAAGAGTTGGTTCGTAAAATTAAAGCCGCTCAATATGTACGTAACAACCCAGGTCAAGTTTGCCCAGCAGCCTGGAAAGAAGGCGAAGAAACTCTTGCTCCTTCATTAGACCTGGTAGGCAAAATCTAAGCTTACTTTAGACCCTTGGCTGGCTTCGGCCAGCCAGCTCTCCGGAGCTTGAGCATTTTCCTCCCAGCATTTTATCTATAGAGCTGATGCTGGGTGGAAAATATCCAACCAACGCAAGACAAAGGTGTAATCCCAATGTTGAATAATCAAATTTTAGAAGCCTTAAAAGGCTATACCGCCAAGATGCAAAAGACGGTGACTTTCGTTTTGCAAACCGGTGAGCACTCAAAACGACACGAACTTAAAGAATTCTTAACCAGCTTTGTCAGCGTTAGCGACAAGCTGCAACTTGAAGAACGTGACCTGTCAGGTCAGGTGCGCAGTCCGATCAGCTTTATTCTTGAGGCAGATGGCAACGATACAGGTATCCGTTTCTCAGGTATTCCATCGGGCCATGAGTTCAACTCATTAGTACTGGCGGTATTACAGGCAGCCGGTAGCCCAGTGAAGCTGGATGAATCATTGAAGAAGATGGTCGCCAATGTACAGCAACCGATGAAGTTTGAAGTTTTCATCAGCCTGAGCTGTCACAACTGTCCTGACGTGGTACAGGCCCTGAATCAGTTTGCCCTGTTAAACCCTAACATTGAGGCAGAGATGATTGACGGTGGCTTGTTCCAGGACATGGTCAAAGAACGCGACATCCAAGGCGTGCCCAGTGTTTACCTGAATGGCGAACTATTCGCTAACGGTAAAGTCACGGCAGCCGAACTGATTGATAAATTGCTGGAAAAAGATCCCAGCATTGCAAAGGCAGGTGCTGGCGAAAAGATGCCATTGCAGGATGTGGTTGTTATCGGCGGGGGCCCGGCAGGCGTTGGCGCAGCCATTTACAGTGCTCGCAAAGGTCTTAAAGTCACCTTGATTGCTGACCGTATCGGTGGTCAGGTCAAAGACACCATGGGTATTGAAAACCTGATTTCTGTACCAAAAACCACCGGCCCAGAATTGTCAGGTGCTATGCAGGCACACCTGAATGATTATGACGTCATGGTCAAAGAACATTTACGTGTGACTGACATTGAGCAGGGTGATATCAAAAGTGTGACTTTATCATCAGGCGAAGTGATTGATAGCAAAACCCTAATCATTGCTACTGGCGCCAAATGGCGCGAACTGGGCATCCCCGGCGAGAAAGAAAACATCGGTAATGGCGTTGCCTACTGTCCGCACTGCGATGGTCCTTTCTTCAAAGGTAAAGACGTGGCGGTAATCGGTGGCGGTAACTCTGGTATCGAAGCTGCGCTCGATTTAGCAGGTATCGTAAAATCAGTAACCGTGTTTGAGTTTATGCCAGAATTGAAAGCGGACAAGGTGCTGGTGGATCAGGCAGAAGCCCGTGACAACATTACCATTCTACGTAATGTAGCGACCAAAGAAATTCATGCCGACAACGGCAAGGTTTCAGCGATTGGATATCAGGATCGCGCCACAGAAACATTGCATAGCTTGAAGCTGGATGGTGTTTTTGTACAGATTGGTCTGGTACCTAACAGCAAGTTCCTGGGTGACCTAGTAGAGTTGAGCCGCTTCGGTGAGGTAGTGATCAACGAAAAATGCGAAACATCTCAGCCGGGTATCTTTGCCTGTGGAGACGTAACTACTGTACCTTATAAACAAATCGTAGTGGCGATGGGCGAAGGCGCTAAAGCATCACTGGCATCCTTCGAGTACCTGCTGGCCAACTCCGCAAAGCTCGAAGCCATGTACCAGGATCATCAATCAAGCCAGTCGGCAGCAGCATAAATAGTTATCTTGTTGAGTTAGTCATGGCGG
The DNA here is from genome assembly GCA_048268505.1 of Kangiella sp. Taxonomy (GTDB): domain Bacteria; phylum Pseudomonadota; class Gammaproteobacteria; order Enterobacterales; family Kangiellaceae; genus Kangiella. The sequence goes on from JBLWVK010000002.1 coordinate 277,919, forward strand.
GCCAAAGTGCCCGCCTTTTTTATTCATCTTCTGGTAGGGGCGGACCTACGTGTCCGCTCTTTTAATGACAATTTATTTGTAGGTTGGTGATGAACACAGTGAATCCCAACAACTTAGGTATCGTCGATTCGGATATGTTGTGATTCGCTTCGCTGATCCTGCCCTAAGGGTACATCCCAACCTACGACTAGCTTTTGGTACGGACAAGTCATGACTTGTCCCTACAATCCCAATTGCAATCCTACCTCCATCATGGCTTAATAACTCTTAACCCAGGAGGTTTTATGTCATTAGTGGTCGTTGAAACTTACCCCAATACCATGCAGGCGCACATCGCCCGTGGCCTCCTTGAATCCCATGGCATTCACGCCACCATACTGCATGAACATACGCTCAGCACTGCATCCTTCACTATTGGCGAAGTTCCATTGATGGTTGATGAAGAGAACTATATACGTGCGAGGGAAATTCTAACTGACGAACTTCCACCCGATCCCATAGAAAGTTTTTCGGCGTAATAAAGACGGGAAAGAGCTAACGCTCCACCGGATTATTCAGCTTCCACAACTCAAAGCCACCATCCATGCTGTAAACTTCTTTAAAGCCTTGTCCGGCGAAGTATTGCGCTGCGGGCTGGCTACTATTGCCATGATAACAGATGACCACTAATGGCTTGTCTTTATCTGATTCCTGAATAAACTCGGCAGCATTCTGATTGTTTATATTCTTTGCATTGGGCATATGCCCAGCTGCATAAGATTGTGGATCACGAATATCAGCCAGCAGAACTTCTTGGTTATCCATGAGCTCTTTTGTCTGTTCAATGCTGATTCTTTTAAACATACTCATTTTTTAAAAACCTTTAGTTTTCGCCGTAATGTAGCCTAACAAGCCACCACTCAGTAAGCCAATCAAATGGGCCGCATTTGCAATATTGCCTAATAAGCCAGTAAAGCCGAGTACTAACCACAACAACATAAACTGCATCAGGCCCGGGTGCACATGCACTGGGAAGAAAGGATCAAAACGACGACGTACAAAGTTAAAACCTAATAAGCCATATACAACGCCCGACATACCACCAAATAAATAAGCTCTTCCAGAGCCGAAATAAACTGATGAGAAATACTCACCCACATTAGAGGCAACACCTGTAATGAGTACTATCACCAATAAATACCAGGCGCTTCGTGCCTTCTCAATTGAACCACCCTGATCCCATAGCCACATCATGTTAAATAACAAGTGAATGGGGAAAGCACCGATCATAAAATGTAAAAAGATAGGAGTGATAAGCCGATGAACTTCACCCTGCAATATCAACTTCCAGTTAAAAGCAAACCAGTAAGTGTATTCATTGGTACCTGACATGGTCAAAATACTGACCAACACCGAAATAGCAACCAGCGTTTTAGTCATCCAGCCGGCTTGTGCCAAAAAATCTTTAAGCATCGTTTTCCTCGTATTGTCTTATCATGCCTATATGTGGGATGCCGTCTTCGAGATAGGGTTCCGTTACCGTGACAAAATCTAAACTCGAGTAAAAATCCTCAAGATATTCCTGCGCGCTTATTTTAATATTCTTAGCAAAGTGTTGATCGCTGTAATTCAACGCCAGCTGCATCATTTCGCGCGCCAATCCTTTGCCTCGAACAGAACTATCGGTGCAGACCCGTCCAATCGCCGCCAAGCCATAATACTGCTCCATCGACTCAAACAAACGCAAATAACCAACCAGCTGGCCATCATCATAAGCCAGCAAATGCATTGCCTCTTTATCCAGACCATCCAGATCCTGATAAGGACAATTCTGTTCTACACAAAAAACAGCAAGGCGAAGCTGTATCAGGTCATACAACTCCTTCTTGGATAACCCATTCCAACTTCGCCAGCGTAATGAGGTCAAGGTCAATAATGTCCTATTAATCCCAACTCAAAACCACCTTACCCGACTGACCACTGGCCATAGTCTCAAAGCCGGTTTCAAATTCGTCAATCTTGAAACGATGAGTAATGATTGGTGAAACATCCAGTCCCGACTGCAGCATGGCGATCATCTTGTACCAGGTTTCATACATTTCACGACCATAAATACCTTTGATGATGAGGCCTTTGAAAATTACCTGATTCCAGTCGATGGCCAGATCGCTGGATGGAATACCCAACATGGCAATCTTACCGCCATGATTAATGGTTTGTAGCATCGAACGGAAAGCTGAAGGTACGCCCGACATTTCCATGCCCACATCAAAGCCTTCTTTCATGCCAATTTCTTTCATGACATCTTCAAGCTTTTCCTGGCTGACATTCACAGTGCGCGTTGCGCCCATCTGCTTTGCCAAGTCGAGACGGTAGTCATTAATATCGGTAATCACCACATGGCGTGCGCCTGCATGACGGGCTATGGCAGCGGCCATAATACCAATCGGGCCTGCGCCAGTGATCAATACATCTTCACCGACCAGGTCAAAAGATAAGGCGGTATGTGCAGCGTTACCTAGTGGATCAAGAATTGAGGCGACTTCATCAGAAATATCATCGGGAATCTTGTAGGCATTTTCAGCCGGTATCACCAGATACTCACCAAAAGCGCCGGGGCGATTCACGCCAACGCCCGTAGTATTACGGCACAGGTGACGACGGCCTGCACGACAATTACGGCAGAAGCCACAAGTAATATGACCCTCGCCAGAAACGCGATCGCCAATTTTGAAACCTTTCACTTCCTGACCAACTTCTTCGATCACACCAACATACTCATGACCCACCGTCATCGGCACTGGAATGGTATGCTGCGCCCACTCATCCCAGTGATAAATGTGCATGTCGGTACCACAAATAGCAGTTTTTTTAATCTTGATTAATACGTCATTATGGCCCAGCTCAGGTTTTGGCTGATCCACCATCCAAATACCTTTTTCGGCTTTGGCCTTGCTTAATGTTTTCATGCTCTCTACCCCAAACAGGATTAGCTGATTACGCCAAGTTCTTTGCCGACTTTTTCAAAAGCGGCAATAGCACGATCAATGTGTTCGATATCATGTGCGGCTGACATTTGCGTACGAATACGCGCCTGACCTTTTGGCACCACCGGGAATGAGAAGCCGATAACATAGATGCCTTCTTGTAGCATCATGTCTGCAAACTTGCTGGCCAATGCCGCATCGCCCAGCATCACTGGAATAATTGGATGTTCGCCTGGAACTAATTCAAAACCCAGGGCGGTCATTTTTTCGCGGAAGTATTCGCTGTTATGACGCAATTTTTTACGTAACTCGTCACCATTTTCCAACATGTCCAACACTTTTAGACTGGCCGCCGCAATCACCGGCGCCAAGGTATTAGAAAACAGATAAGGGCGCGAACGCTGGCGCAACCATTCAACCACTTCTTTGCTGGCTGCGGTGTAACCACCGGATGCACCGCCAAGTGCCTTACCTAAAGTACCGGTAATAATATCCACTCGACCCATCACATCGCAGAATTCATGCGAGCCTTTACCTTTCTCACCAATAAAGCCCACGGCATGTGAATCATCAACCATAACTAACGCATTGTATTTATCGGCCAAGTCACAGACTGACTTAAGGTCGGCAATGATGCCGTCCATTGAAAAAACACCATCGGTAACAATCAGCTTATAGCGTGCGCCATCGGCATCTGCCTGTTGCAATTGTTTTTCAAGATCAGCCATGTCGTTATTGGCATAGCGGTAACGTTTTGCTTTACATAAACGTACGCCATCAATAATCGAAGCATGATTCAATGCATCAGAAATTACCGCATCTTCAGGATCCAGAAGTGTTTCAAACAAACCACCATTGGCATCGAAACAGGACGAATAAAGAATGGTATCTTCCATACCCAGGAAATCGCTGATGCGTTTCTCCAGCTTTTTGTGTACATCCTGAGTACCGCAGATGAAACGCACCGAAGCCATGCCGTAACCATAATGGTCCAGCGCTTCCTGACCAGCCTTAATCAGCTCAGGACTGTTAGCCAGACCAAGATAGTTATTGGCGCAGAAGTTCAGAACACTCTCGCCTGTTGTGACATGAATATCCGCCGCCTGCTGTGAGTCGATGACCCGTTCTTTTTTATAGAGGCCAGCTTCCTTAACTTCGTCAATGTTTTGCTGAATATGCTTAAGAAATTCTTGATTCATGAAATAACCTTTTGAATATTGGATACCTGCTCATGGCAGGCTGTTTGAAACTGATAAAATTGACGCCATTCTAACATCTACGCCTGAAATTTACTCTATTACGGTATGAAAAATATACCGCCGATAGTTGCTTTCAATGGAAGTCAGAGCCAGTAAAAGACTGACTCTGATAGTTTGATCATGAGTAATTGGAATGATTAATTACCAATTGAACTTGGTGCCTTTTATGTTATCGCTGATACGGTCTTTGATAGAAATAGCCACGCCAAGATCCAGATAGGGAATATTGATATGATGTGCACCGACCATGGCACCGGCCGTGTCGATTACAAGGCTGGCCATGCCATGACGACGGTCAAATGGACTTTCTTTAACCGCTATAGTCTGAGTTTTCGGTAATCTGACAAAGGTAAACTTGGTAAAAATGACTCCGTCTTTAAAGGCAACCAATTGACCATTAATGTGATAGCCGGCCCCTTTAACGTAAGCTTTAGAATAATAAACGCTATAGATAAGCCATAACACAAAGCCAATCGGATAAGCATAAATGCTCCACAAGGCTAGTGGTGCGGTAATGACTACCCCTATCAAAACCATGACTTTAAGCACGCGGCGCCAGCCTTTCTGATTAATCGGTTGCCATTCAATGGCCTCCCAATCAACATCGCCCTGAATTTCTTTTAGCAATTCATGACGCATGCCATTCGGAGCAACCGGCACCACCTGTTTCATACTGACACCCTGCTGTTCATTATTGACGCCACCGGCAGTTTCGATGGTGATACCAATTCGCTTAAACCAACGGTGCAATAACGACTCATGAATGGTCAAGGTTTGTATTCTGGTCATGGGAATGGTGGCCTGCAGGCGTGTCAGTAATCCCATCGTAGCCTGTAGCTTGTCTTTATTTTTGGTCAGTACGAAACCATGAAACTTGAGCAACGCCATCGCAATCGACAATAGCCACAAGGCAATAGTTGCCGCGACAACTCCAATGATGGTTATCAAGGTGTAATAAAGCCAGCCATTTTCGAACTGGATGCTACTCACCAAACCGTCAATCCATTGTGTGAACTGACTGATATAGTTAGTGATCAGACGCTCAACCTGGTCATCCATAAATTGCATGATGAAACCAAAAAAGATGGCCACAGCGACGAGCCCTCGATTGGTAATCATGCCGTAACGAACAATCTCGCCAAAGGATAAGCTCAGGATACTGTCTTTTGCTTGCGCAACATCTTCTTCTTTCTGCTCTGCTTCTTCACCATTAACTTTTTGTTTAAGTGCCTTCACAGCCTTCATATCGATCACGTTGATAACCGCTTCGGGTTTACCACCTGATGCAGATTCAAGCTGCACTTTAACCACACCAAATAATCGATGTAATGGCGACTGTACTAAGTTTAGGTTCTGGATTTTTTTATAGGGAACCTGGCGTACATTGCGAAAGAAGATGCCTTCCTGGACTCTTATTTTATCGCCCTCCAACCAATAGCGATAAAAACGGTATTGGACAATGGCACCTAAACTGATGATTAAAGCAAAACCTAAAGCAAATAATTCCCATGAGCTGCCCCGCGTACTAAATAAAGCCAGCACAATAGGGAATATCAGTTTCTTTATATTCTCGAACAGAATAAATAACGGAGAGATTTTATGAAGCCGGTGGGCCTGTACTTCAGACTGCATCACTTTCGCCTTCTTCCTGTAGCACTGAACGTAACTCATGAGCTGTTTCAAGCAGAATGCCATCCAACGAAACTGATGCATCACGTGTGCCAGCTGTATGCGTCACCAACTTTCCAAGTTTATACTTGCGTTCTAAAGGCCCTTGCGCCACATCAGTGTGCTGAACCCGATTAAAAGGAATCAGTGTTTTTTTCCGCCACCAGACACCGCTTTGAATATACAGCCCTTCATCAGCCAGCCAGTACCAGGTATAGTCATACGATTTTTTGGCCCAGATAAATCCAATGGTAAAAACGATGAGTCCCGCCGCCACACCAATTGTGATGATCAGATAAGATTCGCTTAATAATGCTACTACCGTCGGTACCAACATAATAATAAGACTAACAAATGCTACTGTAATTCTTGATACCTTGATGGAGTCAGGATGGAGTCTCTGACTGCTTTCTGGGAGGCGCGAAATAAGATTGTCCTGCTGTTCTGCCTGCCCTTGTGCATTTGTTTGCTGGGCTTCCTGCTGCTGTTCTTGTTCACTGCTCATAAACGAAAATCCCCAATGCCTACTTTATTATTCGATTTAATAGAAACCTCATGAGTATATCGAAATACCTCATACAAGACTGTAGCAGAATGTTACAGTCTATTATTCGGCGGCTTCCCGCTTCAACGCTTCCAAGCCGCCATGCAAACTGTAGACACAGGAAAAGTCTGCCTGAATCAGCAGGCTGGCAGCGTTAAAGCTTTTCTGTCCTACTTGGCAGACAAGCACGGTTGGCTGATCAGGATCCAGTTGATTGATATGACTGCCGAACTCTGTAATCGGAATGTTTTTAAGTGTTCCTACTGTCGCAAACTCCAGTAAAGCCTTATCAGCATCATGTTCTTCGCCGTTTCGCACATCGATCACTAAGGGTGCATCCTGCTGGCTTACCCATTGTTTTAACTGCTCTGGACTGATCAGCTGTACCTTTTCAGATTCCTGCCACTCAAATTTGCTCATACCCTAGGCCTGTGTTGTTCAATCAGTTGCATCATATTTGTAGCTGTCTGTTCAGGATTATGGGCCTTAGTAATTGCTGAAATCATCGCAATACCAGACACACCCGTGCTTGCTACGTCTGCGATTCTATCAGTATTGATGCCCCCGATGGCAACCCATGGATAACTCTGCATCAAATTTTTCCAATAATTTAAATTCTCAATTCCATGTGGAATCCAGGGCATTTGCTTACTGTCGGTGTGGTACACGGGGCCACAAGCCAGATAGCTTGGTTTTATCGCGTGAGCACGTGCCACCTCGTAAAAGCAGTGGGTGCTGACTCCTAAGTACAATCCTGCCTGACTGATTGCTGCGAGATCCACATCATCCATATCTTCCTGCCCCAAGTGTACGCCATAGGCTTGATACTTAATCGCCAGCTGCCAATAGTCATTAATAAAAAGTTTTGCATCATATTGCTGGGCAATCTTAACCGCTTCTATGATTTCACTTTCCAGCTCTTCATCTTTGAGATTTTTTACTCGCAATTGAATCGTTGAAATTCCCAATGGTAATAAACGCTTAAGCCAATCCGCTCGGTCCACCACCGGATACAGACCTAGCACCTGTCCCTTTAACGAAGGAAACTGATAGTCATTCATTGCGTACGATTTAGATAAATGCGGCATATCTTCTTCATCAGCCGGCCATGACTGTACGCATAATGGGCCTTTGTCATTTTTCACCGAATAACTGTTTCTTAGCCCCTGATTGAGTGCCATTTTGCCAATCACTACCGCATCTTCGATTGAATATTCCAGCGCCAGTGCAGTTGCTATGGCAGAAGAGAGAACACATCCTGTGCCGCGAGTGTTCGCGCAATTTTTTCTATCGCTATGTAGCCAGAACTGATGATTGTGACTGACAAAGAAGTCTGCTGCTTTCTCGGTTTGCAAATGCCCTCCCTTGATTAAGACCGCTCCAACACCTGACACCAACAGCTGCTTGGCCTGACGCTCAATGTCGTCTATTGATTCAATCACCTCGCCGCTTAATATTTCAAGTTCATCAATATTTGGCGTCAGCACAGTGACATAAGGTAGTAAAGTTTTTAACTGCGCAACCACTTCCTTTGGCATACACTCTGCACCGGAGGAGGTTGTGATAACCGGATCTAATATAAGTGGGATTGGTTTCTTATTTTTTTCTTGAAAATCTTTCAGAACTGTTACTGCATCCATACTTGGCAGCAAGCCAACTTTAATCGCATCCGGCTGGCCCATTTCGCATAAAGCCATTAACTGAGTCTGCAACTGCTGTTTTGCAGCAAGGTTGACCGCTACAACTCTCTGACTGTTCTGCGCAGTGTTGGCAGTTGTGATACAGCAGCCATGTCCACCCATCGCTTCTATGGTTCTAATGTCGGCTAACTGACCTGCAAGGCCGGAGTTATCCAGTCCAGCATAGGACCAGATCACAGGTTTGGTTTTTTTCTTCATGATTCTTGTTGCCAGAAAGGCGTTCCTAGGACAGGCGTACTTGGTTGTGCCAGATCACGTTCCGGCATGGCTCCAGCCTGATATGCATTTCGACCTGCATTTACCGCATCTTTAAATGCTGTCGCCATTAACACTGGATTTTCCGCCTGCGCAATCGCCGTATTTAGCAGCACTGCATCAAAGCCCATTTCCATGGCCTGCGCTGCATGAGAAGGTAATCCTAATCCGGCATCAATCACCATCGGCACATCAGGTAAGCGTTTACGTAAAGTTTGTAATGCATAAGGATCTGTCAAACCACGACCCGTTCCAATTGGTGCGCCCCACGGCATTAAAATATTACAGCCTGCGTCCAATAAATGCTGGCACAACACCAAATCGTCAGTGCAGTACGGAAACACTTCAAAACCACGCTTGGCCAATTCTTTTGTCGCTTCAACCAATTGAAATGGATCCGGCTGCAGATTGTATTCATCACCAATGACTTCCAACTTTATCCAATTGGTTTGGAAAACTTCCCGCGCCATTTCAGCCGTCGTTATCGCTTCCTTCGCCGAATGACAACCCGCCGTATTCGGCAACCAGTGACAATCCAATTGCTGCAACTGTTTCCAGAAATTTTCACCACCTAAACCCTGACGGCGAACAGACACAGTCACGATGTCCGCCTCAGACGCCTTAATAGAATCCAGCATAATTTGCGGTGACGGATACAAAGCCGTCCCGACAAATAATCTACTGTTAATTTCTTTTCCAGCAATTTTTAGCATATTACTTTCAATTCCCGTAGGTTGGTGATGAGCGTAGCGAATCCCAACACTATCCTTCAAATATTTAAAATGTTGGGATTCGCTTCGCTCATCACCAACCTACAACCTTGTTCTACTGTATAAAGAGCAGTGCGTCACGACGCAGATCCTGCCCTAGGGGTACCCTACCACTAACCTGATATTTAATTGCCTAAACCAAACTCTGATCTCCCCGATAAAGAAAAAAAGCTAAACAAGTACGGGGCGAAAAACAGTGTTCAAGAGGGAGTTTACTTCAGTAAATGACCTTGCAGAACACTGTTTTTTAACAAAGTAATTGTGACGATTTTTTGTTTTATCCGCCTTGCATGGGCAAAACAATTTCTACTCTGTCACTATCTCTCAGCATCGTCTCCGAATATAAAGATTTCGGCACAAACTCCATATTCACAGCAATTGCAAAATTGCCTTGCTGTTTAAACCAATCAATAAATTCTGCAATACTCATTGGCTTTGGTATTTCTATCGTTTCGTCATTAACTATTAACTGCATTTTCAGCCTCGTTGTGTGCGCCCATTGCCTGGTTAAACTTTATCATCATTTGTTCTACTACTGCCGGTGCCAGCAGAATGCCATGGCGATATAGACCGTTAATTTTTCCGATTCCATCTTCGAGTGCTACTTTTGGCAGGTTATCCGGCATCGCCGGACGACAGTTGACCACCTGTTTGATGATGCGTGCTTCACCAAATGATTTATGCAAACTGTATGCTGCGGATAATAATTCCAGCGATGAGCGTACGGATACTGGACTATAATCTTCGCTTTCAATCTCTGTTGCTCCCAATAGATAAATATTATCAGGACGCGGCACTATGTAGATTCGATAGCGAGGATGAATCAGTCGGGTTAGGTGCTCTATTTTTACATCGTCTGCTTTCAACCAAAGTAACTCTCCTCGAACCGCACGCAAGGGCAATTCTTTTTTTGCTCCCATGCCTCGGCAATCAAACACCCAGTCATAGTAATAAGTGTCTGTTGCCGTTTTGATCTTCCCTGGCTCTATCGCCTGAACCTCAACCTGCTCTTTCCACTCAATACCTTTTTTTAGCAAACCCTGTTGCAGTGCGTTAAGCAAGCCTATGGTATCTACCTGTCCTTCATTGGTTACCCATAGACCTTCGCCCATGTGCGCCAATTCTGGTTCTTTATCAGCTATTGCAATGTTTTGCACATAATTATCACAATCGCTTAATTTATGTCTAAGCATACTATGAAAGTGATTCAGCTCGACTTTATCTGAGCCGTGGGCAGTGACCAGTGAACCGATTTGTCGATAGTAGACTGGATACTCCAACTCTTCTATTAACTTAGGATAGAGTTGCATCGAGCGTGTGCCCAGTTCAAAAATTGTAGGCTCCGCCATTTCAAGTTCGGCCAGTGGCGATAAAATTCCCGCCGCAGCAAATGAGCATGCTGCTTCACTGTCTAATGGATTTTTATCAAACAGTGTTACTTCATGCCCTTTTTTTATCATTTGCCAGGCCAGTAGTCTGCCGGCAATTCCTGCGCCCACAATTCCGATGTTCATAGTCTCAGCTTCTCTTTTTCATTATTTCACTTCAACGTAAATCTCTGCGCCCTGCTGTTTAAATTCCTGTGATTTTTCCGCCATGCCCTGCTCTATTTTTTTCTTCTCATCAGCATAATCTCTGACGTCCTGAGAGATTTTCATGGAGCAGAACTTGGGACCACACATGGAACAGAAGTGAGCCACTTTGGCAGAATCTTTAGGAAGCGTTTCATCATGGAATTCACGTGCCGTATCTGGATCCAGTCCCAGGTTAAACTGGTCTTCCCAACGGAATTCAAAACGTGCTTGCGACAATTGATCATCTCGGTAACGCGCACCAGGATGTCCTTTTGCGACATCTGCTGCATGAGCTGCTAATTTATAGGTAATGATTCCGGTTTTGACATCATCTCGGTTTGGCAGGCCTAAATGTTCCTTTGGCGTGACATAACACAGCATGGCACATCCAAACCAGCCAATCATGGCCGCGCCAATCCCTGAAGTAATATGGTCATAGCCCGGTGCTATATCGGTGGTCAATGGCCCAAGCGTATAGAAAGGTGCTTCGTGGCATTCTTTGAGCTGCTTATCCATATTTTCTTTGATCATGTGCATCGGCACGTGGCCCGGACCTTCAATCATCACCTGTACGTCATGCTCCCAGGCAATCTTTGTCAGTTCGCCTAAGGTTTCTAACTCACCAAATTGCGCCGCATCATTGGCATCAGCCAATGAGCCAGGACGCAAGCCATCGCCCAGCGAGAAGCTCACATCATAAGCTTTCATGATTTCACAGATTTCTTTGAAGTGAGTATAGAGGAAGTTTTCTTTATGATGCGCGATACACCACTTCGCCATTATCGAACCACCGCGCGACACAATACCGGTGATACGATCAGCCGTTAGTGGAACATAGCGCAATAAGACACCGGCATGAATGGTAAAGTAATCCACCCCTTGTTCGGCTTGTTCAATCAAGGTATCCCTGAACACTTCCCAGGTCAGATCTTCAGCGACCCCGCCTACTTTTTCCAACGCCTGATAAATCGGTACTGTGCCGATTGGGACCGGCGAGTTACGCAAAATATAATCACGCGTGGCATGAATATTTTTTCCGGTCGATAAATCCATCACGGTGTCACCACCCCAACGGGTCGACCACACCAGCTTTTCCACTTCTTCCTCAATGCTGGAGGTTACGGCCGAATTACCGATGTTGGCATTAATTTTTACCAGGAAATTACGCCCAATAATCATTGGCTCCAGTTCAGTGTGATTAATATTGGCTGGAATGATCGCGCGCCCAGCAGCAATTTCATCACGCACGAATTCAGGGGTTATGATTTGAGGGGTATTGGCACCAAAGGAGTTGCCTTTAAGACGTGCTTCTCTCTCGTTATCCGCAGACTCTCGTAAAACTTCTCGCAAAGCCTCCCGCTGCTGGTTTTCGCGAATCGCCACATACTCCATCTCAGGGGTAATAATTCCCTGGCGTGCATAATGTAACTGGGTGACATTCTTGCCGGCTTTTGCTCGCAGTGGTTTACGTTGTAGTTCTGGGTTATGGGTGGCAAAGGCTTTGTCGCCATCTTCATAACCATTATCGATTGGCTTAACTTCACGCCCAGCATACTCTTCCACATCCCCACGGCCTATTACCCATTCTCGACGTACCTGCTGCAAACCCTTACGCACATCAATTTCAACGGCCGGGTCAGTATAGGGCCCTGAAGTATCGTAAACGGTCACCGCTTCACCATTGGTCAGGCTGATTTCACGCATTGGCACGTGAATATCATTATGAATTTCCCCCGGCACATAAATCTTTTTCGAGTTGGGTAAGGGAGCGCGCGTTATTTGATGTTTGTTTATTTCGACAGGATCATTCTTTGCCACATTAGCCTCCAGCGTAATGACCGCATAGCGTAAAGGGGCAAAGAGGTAATGGGAACGGATCTACAGTAGATCAATAGATTGTGCATTACTCTTCCCTACGCCGATGCGAGTCGGATCAGGTTATACGGGTTTGCAAATGCATCTCAGCTCTTGAATCTAGAAACTGCCTAGTAGATAGTTCAAGCGCACCCCGAGAGTTGTCGCAAATTATACACAGCCTTAAACAAAATAAAACAGGGCTTATCTCAAAGCCAAAAAAAAAGCGGCACCTAAGGTAGCCGCTGGGGAGAATGGGGCGTTACTTGAGAGTCGATAGCGCCCCCTGTGGAGAGTCATTTTTTATTATTAGAATCTTTCTTTACCAATTACTGAATCAGCTTCATCGAGAAGGGATACTCATAAACCCCACCTTCGCTGGCCTTGATCGCTGCCAAAATGGTCACGATGAAGTGGAAAATGATCAGGCCAAACAGAATTGGAATTCCGATCAGGATGATGCACAGGATTAACGCCGCACAGTAAGCAATGAACATGGTGATGTTAAAGTTCAATGCGCGCTTACCATTTTCCGCCACCAAGGGCATCTCATCTTTCTTCAGTAACCATACAATCAATGGCCCAAGGATCATGCCGATGACAGGCACCAATGGCACCATTGCTACGAAAGCCGCCAGATGAGCAAACATGGCCCAGGTTTTTTCTTCGCCGCGTATCTCTTCAGTGCCTAGCACTTCTGCTTCCCCTTCATAGACCCGCTCTTTACCCTGATTGTCTTGTTCTGGTTTGCTGTCACCAGTGCCTTCAGGTTTTTTATCGTCTTCGTGGTTCATCACTTTTTCCTCGTCTGAAATCTAAAATCGGCAACGAGCTTGTTCGCTGCACAGTTACAGACTAGCAAAGACTTGTATTTCAAAATGTTACTTTGAGTGATAGGAATTAACGATAGATCGGTACTTTCAATTAATTTTCGCTATTTCCATAAGCCATTGAATATATTGTGATTATTTCAGGAGCTTTGGCGAACCGAATTGAACAAATTTTAAACCTTGAGTCCCTTTTACACTTGCTTACCAATGTAACTTATTGATATTAATAGCATTATCATTTTATTAATTTTTATTTTTTTGTTCGGTTTGGTGACAAAATGGGATAAACCTTTTACTTGTCTGCAAATGCTGTTAAATTCCCTTAACGTGCATTTATTATTACTTTATTTCGCCCATTCTCGCTACTTTTCCATTTTGCCGACCGATTTGCAATTTCAGCTAAAATCAGCCTGCCTTTGCCTCTTCCTCTATTTAAACAAACACATAGCCCGCTTTCTTCAACACTACCAGGGCTTCGGCAAGCTTTCTTTCCTTTATCAGCACATAGTCGGTATCAAAGGTGGAGACGACGAAGATGGGTATTTCCGCTTTTGCCAGTTCCTGGCTAAGACCTGCAATCACCCCGGTCATTTCAAAATCGAGCGGTCCTTCGACTTTTATCGAGCGCCAGTTGAGTTCGCTTTTCTGTACCGAGTCTTTTATCAGCTCTCGATTCAGGCTTTCACAAACCAGCGATAACTCTTCATCGGTCGAGGATAAAAACCAGTTTCCTTGTAGATCTTCCAGTTGCATCACTGATGCCAGTTTATGTACATCCAGCTGTGCATCGAGCAACCTTAAGCGGGGTTTTTGCTCCATAGTCATTCTCTCTCGGTTACATTGACAATCAAACTGTCGTCCATTGCCTGATAACGTTTAAACATCTGCTCAATGGTTTCCAGGTCATCTCGGATGCCTTTTTCCGCCAGAAAATCCGGATTCCACAGTTTTGAATAAGAGCGCTCGCCCGCATCACAGGCAAAGGTGACGATGGTTTTTCCCGGTCCAGTCTTGGCTGCGGCAAAAAGTGCGCCAGCAATATTCAGGGCGGAACTGCTACCCAACACCAGCCCGTCATTATTTCTCACTGCTCTGGATACCGTCACCAGATCCTGATCAGGCAAGGTAATGCCTTTGTCGATTTTAGCCTGGGCAAAATTGGCTACTGTGCGCATGATGCCAATGCCTTCGGTGAATGAACTGCCCTGAGCCTTGTATTCGCCAGTTTTTAAGTAGTGATAGATGCCCGAACCGTCAGGATCCACCGACCACACTTCTAACTCAGGGTTCTGTTCTTTTAAATATCGGGAATTACCACCAATGGTGCCACCGGTGCCAGATACAGACACCAGCGCATCAATCTTGCCTTCAGTCTGCTGCCAGATTTCAGGGCCAGTATGTTCATAATGTGCTTTCGCGTTGCTGGTGTTTTCAAACTGATTGGCCCACCAGTAGTTCTCATTTTCTTCTGCCAGTCGTCGCGCCGTGTGATAGAAATGATTTGGATTGGCAAATGGGCAAGGATCTACCAGCATCAATTCTGAGCCATGCAAAGCAATCATCTTTTCCTTTTCTGGTGTCTGGCCTTTTGGCATCACGGTCAGCATCTTAAAGCCCAGCGCTTTGGCCACCACCGCCAGCCCAATGCCCGTATTACCGGCAGTGCCTTCGACAATAGTCATACCCGGCTTTAACTCGCCCGACTCTATTGCATCCTGTACCATCTGTAGCGCAGCTCGATCCTTTATCGAACCGCCGGGATTTTGAAATTCGCATTTAACCAATATCTCGCAACCGGTCAGTTGCGACAGGGAAGGAATTCTTAATAAATCAGTGTTGCCGATTAATTCAGCGACATCTTGCTTATAGCTCATTGGAGTTATCTCAATCTACAGGTCAATGCCATTAAGTCTAAATCAGCTGGGGCTGAAATGCGACTGAGCCCATATCCAGCAGTTCTTTGTGTATAATTTTTGTTCACAAAGCCCTCATTTTGGAGTATAAAGCGCGCATATCATTCTTGAGGTTTGACTGCATTGAACCAAGCATTAAAGTCCGTTTCTTCCAGTTCGACTGGCTTTTTTGACGACGATATCTTTGGTCGCATCTGTGATGCTATCACCGATAAGGGCTATATCGTCCTGCAAAATGCTTTACCACTTGATACCCTGAATCATCTGTTCACGGGTCTTATCGACAGCAACCCGCATCAGTTTGACCTGGCTGGAATTGGTCGTGAGCAGGATTTTCATACCAATGAATTCGTGCGCACGGATCAGATCCAATGGCTTGAGCCACATCAGCCCTTTGCTCAGGGCTATTTTGACTGGATTGAAGAACTAAGGCTGCGCCTTAATCGCCACCTGTTTCTTGGCCTGTTTGATTACGAGTGTATGTTTGCTCATTACCCGGAAGGTGCATTCTATAAACGCCACCTGGATGCGTTCCGCGGTAGCACCAATCGTCGTTTGACCACAGTGCTTTATTTGAATCCACAATGGAATGCAGATGATGGCGGTGAACTTTTGATTTATCGCAAACGTGAAAAAACACCAATTGAAACGGTGATACCTGAGTTTGGTACTTTAGTGGTTTTCTTAAGTGAAGTGTTTCCGCATGAAGTGCTACCTGCCAATAAATCTCGTTTCAGTCTTACCGGCTGGTATAGAGTTAATGAGGGGTTAGTCATCTAACCCCTCACTTATAGTCATTTCTAAATCACATACTCAACACGATTACGACCGTTTTCCTTGGCCTGATACAACGCCTCATCCACACGGTGCAGCAACTGATCCATGTTTTCACCAGGCTTAAACTCAGTTACGCCAACACTGATGGTCGCATTTAAGTCACTTTCAATATTCGTGTACTGCTTTAGATCCACTTCGCGCTGCAGTCGTTTGGCAACCTGTATCGCCTGATCAAGACTGGCATTAGGAAGAATGGCCAAAAACTCCTCTCCCCCGGTTCTGCCCAGCACATCATTATCACGTAGCAATTCCTTGCTGAAATTCGACAGGTTTGTTAGCACAATATCACCCACCGAGTGGCCATGACGATCATTAATGATTTTGAAATGGTCAATGTCATACATCAGAATACTCAGCGGCTTTTCCGACTCATTAGCATTTTCCATTGCCTGTTTTAAGGCTCGCTCAATCTGACGACGATTGGCAAGCCCGGTCAGACTGTCAGTATAGGCCAACTGTTTGAATTTACGCGAATTGGCAACCTGTCGCATCGAGAACCAGATCAGAACAACAGTTAGTAAACCCCCCAGGATCATAGCAAGCGTTTGCCACTTGCGAGCGGTCTGCAGCGATTGCAACTGTTCGTCTTTTAATTTCTGCTCTTTTTGTAACTGCTCATTTTCTAGTTCCGTCTTTTCACTATCGTATTCAAAGCGCAGTACCTGAGTTTGCTGATCAGAACGCTGGCGATCCAATTCCGACTGCAGTGCTATATATTTCTCAAATTTTTCTAGTGCAAGCTCGCTATTACCTGCTCGCTTATAGCTATCTGCCCAGGCCTCATACAGCAATGCCAGATAGCGTTTATTTCTATCCTTTAACATATAGTCTTCAGCGGCTTTAAAAAATACTTCCGACTGAGTTGGCTGCTCCAAATGACTGAGTGCCACACCATATTGCATCGAAGCCATTCCGTCATAACCGCTATTGCCAAGCTTTTGCCTAAGCTCTTCTGCCAACTCCAGTTCTTGTAGCGCCTTACCATATTGTCCATTGAGGTTATAGCCACCTGCAAGTGCAATTCGTATCGGTACTAATTCAACGCTGATGTGGTTTTCTTGAGCGACTTGCAATGCCTTTAAATATCTATCAATTGCCTGCTGATAGTTTCCGCGTTGTTCTTGTAGAAATCCACGTTGTAAATATACTCTTATCTTGCCGTAGGGTAGATTCTCTTCTTCCACTATCTTTTGTGAACGTTCTAAATACTTATCGGCCCGGTCTAAGAATCCTAATCTACGATAGATAATGCCTATATCAAAAATTAGACCGTCCGATGACTCTAGAACACCTTCTTTGCGGTATAACTCTTCTGCTTTTATGCAGTCCTGCAAAGCAAAGTCATTCTCTCCTAGCAAGGATCTGATACCACATCGACTTACATAACCATCTGCCATGAGCTGGTTGTCATTGACTTCTTCGCCAATTTCAATTGCTTTTTCAATACTCAACAAGGCACTTGAGGTTTCTCCTGATCTATCTTGATAGTTTGACAAACATAAATACAGTAGGCCTTCTTCTGTTCGCTCGGCCCTATTTTTTGCATCACTTAGCATGCCATTAGCAATCTTAATACCACGCTTAGGGTCAAAGACGCTTTTTAATACACAGGAGTAATAAACATTGATTAACCGACGCTCTTCATCCCCCTCCGGAATTAATGTCGCAAGCTTTTCTAGCTGCTCGTCAAAAGCCTTTTGTGTTGTTAGCTTCAAGGCTCCGCTTTCAATCTCATAGAGCAAGTCATCGAAAGCCATTTGTTCCGGTGTTAGCTCTACATCATCAGCGGCAATCACCTTGTCATCATACTGATCATCAAATGACCCTTTGATACTTAAAGATTGATTTGCCGCAATTGCTACCGTACTACTAAGCACATACAGCAGGATAACCGCCCACAAAGGGGAGCAAAGATAATAAAATAGGGAAGGTTGCCTCGCTTGGCATATGGAGTTCCTTTCACAATCTACAATCGAGGCAGCCATCTGAGCAACTCGAATACGACGAGCCATAGGATTTCCTCATGTCTGACCTCTTTACACTCTAGCAAAGAAACATAATGAGAAATAGATCACAGTGTCAGTATTTTTTACATCTTCTAGGCTGATTCTTATATTTTACGCTAATCGCTGTTTTTTGTTCTTATAAATCAATAGGTTATAAATTGTTTCACTAGCTAGCTATTTGGTAGCTAAAATGTAGCAATGCGATCTGTATCAAGTTAATATTGACTTAAAAACTGACAAATTTTGTCAAATTTGACTTGTTTTATTAACTTTCAGAGTCGTTGTCGATGATTAGTCCCCGTTTTTCCGCCCGCTTTCGCCACTGCTGACGGGCCAATAGCTGCATATCCTTAACTTCATCCATCTCATCCATTATCTCAAGTCCAAGCAGGGTTTCGACCACATCTTCCAGAGTCACCAGCCCCGATGTCTGGCCATATTCATCAACCACCAGCGCAATATGCTGGCGCTCATTGAGCAACACTTCCATCAAATCAGGCAATGGCATCTCTGCCAGCACTACCATTAATTTACGCTTCAGATGGCCCAGAGTTCGAGTTCCATGCTCCTTAGCCTGAGTCATTAAAATATCATCTTTGAGCACAAAGTCAGTGATATCGTCATTGTCTTCGCTATAGATAGGCAATCTCGAAAACCGGATATCCAGCACCCGCTGAAACACATCTTCTACTTTTGCGCTGGCAGGTAGCGATACCATGACCGTTCGCGGTGTCATAATATCTTTGGCTCTAAGTTGGCGGAATCGAAAAAGATTTCTAACAATTCTAAATTCATGCTTATCAATTTCGCCGGTTCGCTCGCCAAGCCCGGCCATCGCCAGGAATTCATCACGACTGAAGATGTGCTGCTTCTTACCATGCGATATCCATTTGGTAATCATTTCCGAAAGCCAGATCAGGGGATAGAGGATTTTAATTAGCCACTGAACATAAACGGCTGTTACGGATGCCAGCTGCTTCCAGTACACCGCCCCAATCGTCTTTGGAACTATTTCGGAAAAGAACAGGATTGCCAATGTCATAATCACTGAGAAGAGCCCGATCCAGACGCTACCAAAGACAATGGTAGCCTGTGCTCCAGCAGCAATAGCTCCCACCGTATGGGCAATGGTATTGAGCGTCAAAATGGCGGCCAGCGAACGATCGACACTGGTGATACGCAGGGTACGTAGCACCTTGGCTTTTTTTGGCTTTTTTTCCTGTAAATGCTCAATATAGGAAGGGGTGATGCTTAGTAGAACGGCTTCTGCAATGGAGCATAGAAATGAAAAGAGTATCGCTATCAGAATATAGATAGCCAACAAGGCCCAATCAAGGCTGGTTACTTCAGTAATTTCCAAGTTAGCACTGCCTGCCTGGACTGGCCCCACCAACAGCAGACCCAGCAGAAATAGAACCCCACCGATAATCAGTTTATTCACAGACATGGTTACAATCTTCTTAGAATTTAAAGCATGGACATTGGAAAGCTAGCTTAACACAAGCTTGAATGCGATCAGGATAAGAATTACCCCGCCCAGCAGCTCGGCTTTGCTTTCCAGCCAGGTTCCGCTCCGCTTACCGATATAGACACCAACCGCACTCATCAGCATGGTAACCAGGCCAATGATGCTGCAAGCGATAAATGGATTCACAGGTAATAGATTGAGGGCAAAGCCAGCGGCCATGGCATCTATGCTGGTGGCGATTGCCAGAGTCAACATCACTCTCTGCGTGATCTTACTAATGTCTTCTTCTATACCCTCGGAAAAGGCTTCAAAGATCATTTTACCGCCCACAAATATCAGTAAGAGAAAGGCAATCCAGGGGGCATAAACTTCTATCCAGCCAAGCAGACCCTTGCCACCCAAGTAGCCGATCAGCGGCATCAAGCCCTGAAACAGACCAAAGTAAACAGCGGCCCAGATGGCGAGCTTCTTATGACTTCCAACAGGTTTTGACCCAAGACCAATCGACACCGCAAAGGCGTCCATACTTAAGGCAAGCGCCAAAATAATAACTTCTATCATGACTTTTGACTGTTATTACTAATGGCGCTCATTGTAAGTTTATTTTGTTTGTTATGCGACTGCTAGTATCTTCCTTAGCCCAGCAAAGCAGGATTCATTTTCCAGACGGCATAGTTGAGTATTGCTGCGAACAGAACCCATAGCAAATAGGGAGCCATTAGCAATGCTGCCCAGTTATTAACTCGTAAAAACCCTACCAGGGTAAAGCCAATAAAAATCCACAAGAGTACAATATCCACAAAGGCCCAGCCGCCCAGATGCCAGCCAAAGAATAACCAGCTCCAAAGCGCATTCAAGATCAGTTGTAGTACGAACACGGTTAATGCCGCATGAATTCTTTTCAACGACGCATTCAAGTTATAGCGCTCTCGCCAAACAAGCCAGGCAGCAATACCCATGAAAGAATAAAGAACCGTCCACACCGGACCGAACAACCAGCCCGGCGGAGCCCATGAAGGCTGATCCAGCTGGCTATAAAACTGGCCTGCATCAATTGAAGCAATGGCGCCGATGGTTGCTGTGGCAAATGCCAAAATAAGCCATGCCAGCAATCCTAGCAGATCTTTTGTTTTCGTTAAGTTGCTCATGATTTCCCCCAGTTATGTTTTTATCGTTTGATACTATTCCACCCATTAAAATATTACTACCGCAGATAATCGTCTGCAGTCTGATGCTATGTTTTCTTTGAATTATTGTGACGTTTATCATCATACATGGCTTTATCGGCACTCCTTAACAGGGATTCGCTGTCTTCTCCATCCTTGTCAAAGGTTGCCACCCCGATACTGATACCAATAAAGACTTCGGTGCCATCCAATAAAAAAGGCATCTTAAAAGCCTTCCTTATTTTATCCAAAACAATATCAATGGCTGACTGCTCATTGATTTCCGTCAGCAAAACGGTAAATTCATCACCACCCATTCTAGCTACCGTGTCTGACTCACGAACACAGCTCTTTAATCTTGTAGCTGCTTTGCTCAATAATAGATCGCCTTTTGAATGACCCAAGGTATCATTCACTTCTTTGAATCCATCCAGATCCATAAACAGCAATGATAATTTTTCGTTCAGCCGCTTAGCCCGCTTAATCGCCACATCTAGCCGGTCATTAAACAACAAACGATTAGGCAATCCGGTCAGCCAGTCATGGCTGGCCATATGATGGAGTTTATGCTCATATTCCTTGCGTTCAATGGTTGATGTGATTTGCTCGGCAACAAACCCCATTAATTTGATATCCTTCTTTGAATAGCTTTCAGGTTGCTCTGCACTGATGATTATTGCACCCAAAACATTGCCCTGCGCCATCAATGGAATTCCGAGCCAGTTTCCTTGCTCTTGCTCCTTCGCTGTCTCTTTTAAATCCAGCGACGAGTCGGATTTATTATGGTTATTGACTAGCACCGTTGTGCCACTGCTAATGACTTCTTGCAAGGCGCTATTTTGCGCTACATGATGGATACTTCCGGATGGAGTATTATCACTGCTGCAATAAGCCAGTTTCACTTTATTATGGTCACTTTCGCTTTTATTGTTGCCTTCTTTGATTGCAATGATAAATGTGTCTGCAGCAATAAAGTCCTGAATTATTTTATGCGATTGTTTAAATAGCTCTGATAAGTCATTGGTCTGATGCGCCAGTTGAGAAATTTTATAAATTGAGTTTTGTGTTCGTTCATATCTTTTGTACTCTGTCACATCCCTTGCAACCGCTACTCTGACCTTATCATTTTCTGACCATCGAGCAGACCACATGATATAAACTGTCTTTCCGTTTTTCTTTATATAACGGTTTTCAAAATAAGGCTGCTCATCCCCACGCATGACCTGCGCAGCGACCTCCAATGTCTTTTCCCGATCATCCGGATGGATATAGTTGATCATATTGGTCCCAACCATTTCTTCCTGCTTATAACCAAAGACTTTTTCACAGGTTGAACTAATATAGACAAACGTCCCTTCCTGATCGACTACACAGACGACATCCATTAAAAGATCGAGTACACGCGAAGCTATGTCGTTAAATCGTGTATTCACCGATATTTTCTCATTTTTTTATTTAAGGCCAATCTTATCTGCTTTTCCGTTTCAGCTAATGCAAACACTACAACACCGATTAGCACAACAATGATGCCCTCTTTCAATGGTACCGCCTGCGTCGCAAAGATGGATTGCATTAAAGGTAAATAAGTGATTGCCAACTGTCCAGCTATTACCAATATTACTGCATACCAGACTACCTTTGTTCCCTTAATTGCATTCCAGGTCAAAGAGGTTCCGTACATGTTTCTGATAAAAAATAAATGAAATATTTCCATCACCACCAAAGTGTTCATGGCCATAGTTCTTGCCAGCTCAATAGCGTAACCCTGTTCAATCGCATAACGATAGATTCCAAACACACCCAGCACAAATAAGATTGTGATAAAGACAATATGCCATAACAAAGTTCCAGTCAGCAGTGGCTGGTTTCTCGGACGCGGAGACTGCTTCATAGTGTTTGTCTCGGTCGGTTCAAATGCCAGCGCAATACCGAGTGTGACGGCTGTGATCATATTAACCCACAATATCTGCACTGGAGTGATTGGTAAAGCCATGCTTAACATCAGTGCCACAATAATAGTAAAGGCTTCGCCGGTACTGGTCGGTAGCGACCAGCTGATGACTTTTTTGGTATTGTCGTAAACCGTTCGTCCTTCTCTGATGGCTGCCACTATCGACACGAAATTATCATCGGCTAATACGATTGAGGAGGCTTCCTTAGCTGCCTCGCTTCCTTTAACACCCATGGCAATACCGGCATCTGCACGCTTCAACGCTGGCGCATCATTAACGCCATCACCAGTCATTGCCACTACCAGTCCATCTGCCTGCAGCGCTGACACTAAACGTAGCTTATGCTCCGGGCTGGTACGGGCAAATATATCGACCTCCTTTACCGCTCTAGCCAGCGCCTCATCATCTAACTGGTCAAGTTCAGCTCCGGTCAACACTCTATCTGTATTATGTAGACCAATCCTGGCTCCAATCGATGAGGCCGTAAGTGCATGGTCACCGGTAATCATCTTCACTTCAATTCCCGCGCTGTAGCACTCCTGAATTGCTTTGATCACTTCACTACGCGGAGGGTCCATCAACCCAACCAAACCTACCAGGACAAGTTCTGTTTCTACATCCTGTTGTGTTAATACCGTATGCTCAACCGGGACTTTTTTTGTGGCTAAAGCTAATACCCGCTGCCCCTTTCTGGCTAGCTCATCTGCTTTATCCTGCCAATATTGCTGATCAATATCAGCTGTATTATCACTATCGATTTGTTGTTTAGTACAGAGCTCTAACAGTTTTTCTGGAGCTCCCTTTACATATATTGCAGCATTCCCCTGATGATCATGATTTAAAGTTGCCATGTAACGATGATTAGCATCAAAAGGGATAATATCCGTTCGCGTCCATTTCTTTTTATCATTGTCTAAATCAAGGCCTAGCTTCCCCGCAAAGGTTAATAATGCTCCTTCCATCGGGTCACCTTCAACACCCCATTCATTCCCTTCTCTCTTTAGCTGCGAGCCATTGCACAGCAGAGCGACTAACCCTATCACCCTTAAGTCCTTTTCCGTGTTCGGCTCAACTGCCTGTTTTCCACAGCAGATACTTCCTATAGGTGTATAACCGTCTCCGTCAATTTCATATTGCTTTTCATAGGTATTCAGCGCTACCACACTCATCTCATTACGTGTCAGTGTCCCGGTTTTATCAGTACATATCACTGAAATGGAGCCCAGCGTTTCAATCGCTGGCAGCTGTCGAACTATGGCATTTCGTTTCGCCATGGCCTGCACACCAACTGCCAATGTAATTGTCAGAACTGCAGGCAATCCTTCAGGAATGGCGGCAACCGTCAATCCCACCACCGCCATGAATAACTCACTGAACTCATAATTGAGTAGCCAATAACCCACAACAAAAATGGTGGCTGCAATGACTACAATCACGATACTCAGCCACTTAGCAAAAATATCCATCTGTTCTACCAATGGCGTTGTCAGGGTTTTAACTTGCGATAACATACCGCTGATTCGCCCAATTTCGGTCTGTTCCGCAGTTGCAATCACAACACCCTGTCCCTGACCTCGAGTGACCGTTGTTCCACTATAGGCCATACAGTTTCTATCACCTAAAGCCGCCCCGGCTTCTACGGCCGCAGTCTGTTTTTCTACGGCTAATGATTCACCCGTTAAAATGGCTTCCTGTATGCTCAAGTTATGTGCGTTTAATAAACGAATGTCTGCCGGAACCTTATCGCCGGCTTCAATGATGACGATATCGCCAGGAACCAAGTTTTCGGCATCAATCGTTATGCGTTTACCATTTCTAATAACGGCAGCTTTAAGTGCCAGCATTTTTCTAATCGCATCTAACGCACGCTCTGCTTTTCCTTCCTGCAGCAATCCCACTATGGCGTTAATCAACACCACAGCAACAATCACTGAGGTATCAACCCAATGGTTTAATAGTGCAGTTATCGCAGCAGAAATAAGCAGTACATAGATCAGTGTATTATGGAATTGCAGAATAAAACGTCCCAGCCAGCTTCGTCGAGCTGGCTGTGGCAAACGGTTATCGCCATGTTTCTTTAGACGTTCATCAACTTGCTCTAAACTCAAGCCCTGTTGACTGGAGTCTTGCTTATTGAGAACTGTTTTGGCATCTAATGTATGCCAAGCAATATCCTGTTGCTGCTGTGCCATTCTTCACTCACGTTAAAGGTGGTTACTCACTACAGTAAGCTAAAAGCCGATCCATAAGAAACCCTAGCGTATTAATTATCTTGCTGTCGGTTTCACTTCTGGCGTATTGCGTTGCGACGGATCCTTTTTAAATGCCTTAATGACTTCATCAGGGTTTACTTCTTTTCTATGCTGGCTAGTGGCCTGTGCCCACCATTCCAGCTGTAAAAATCCTCGCGCTAAATAGTTATTCCAGCGCTCGCTGTTTTGACCTTCCTGAAAACTACCATCCTCATTGAACACTTCCTGTGCCTTTGGAATATTAGTCATGGCTGAGACTGGTAGACAGCCTAGTTCAGACAGTATTCCACGCATGGACATGGCCGCTCGAACACCGCCCCATTGTCCGGCGGAATAGGTCACGATAACGCTTGGCTTATAGGAAAAAAGCGAGCTACCGAAATGATTCAAAAGATGCGATAAGGCTGGGCTCATGGTGTGATTGTATTCAGGGCTGACCATAATATAGCCATCTGCTTGTTTGATTTTTTCGGCTAATTCATCAAGCGATTTCGGTGCCTTTCCTTTGGCATAAGCAAAGTGCGGTTTGAATGGAGCGCTAAAGTCATAATACATTGGATCGACTAGCTCGACATCATGCTCTGGTTGGAATTGCTTCAAATGATTAAGACAGGCCTTAGCAACGCGCAATCCTAACCTTGCTGGTTTAGGTGGGGTACTATCTCGTACCGTTCCTAGAAAAAGTAAATACCTCATTCTAAATTCTGCCCTTATTCTTAAATATACAGCTGGCTTTTTGCATATAAAACGGCTTTTCCCGATATGTGTACTCGGTCACCTAGTAACTTGCAAAAAATTACACCACCTCTTTTAGATGCCTGAAATGCTCTGAATTCCAACTGGTCTAGTTGCTCCGCCCAATAGGGCGCTAGCCCGGCATGAATCGAACCCGTCACTGGATCTTCATCACCACCATTGGCTGGCCAGAAATAGCGCGACACAAAATCAAACTCACTGCCAGGCGCTGAAACTACCACATCATAAGGCGCTAACAGTTTGAGCTGCTCACTATTATATTCGAGCTCCCGAACACTGGCTTCGTCATCATATATCGCAAAGTAAGCCTGCTGACTTCTTAATACCGCGCTTGGTTTCTTGGACAACCCTTTCACTAATGCCTCAGGAATCTTAGCTACAGCCTGCGGCTTACGATTGGGAAAACTCATATCTATCATGCCATCTGCTTGCCGAGTCACTGTCAATTCGCCAACGGCAGGCGCACTGAAAGTCACCTCAGTTAATTCATCATTTTTTAGAAACAGCACAAACGCTGAAGCCATGGTCGCATGACCACAAAAATCAATTTCAGTTAAAGGGGAAAACCAACGAATCTGGTAATGATTATTCTGGACAGGTTTTAAAAAGGCAGTCTCGGAAAGATTATTCTCAGCAGCAATCGACAACATCAAATCATCATCAAGCCACTCATCAGTCATTACAACCGCCGCAGCATTGCCCTTAAACAACTCTTCCGTAAAGGCATCCACCACATGCATCTCGACAGTCATACTTTTTCCTCTGATTTATAGGACTAAAAAAACTAATGTAGGGTGCGTCGTGACGCACCGATTAGTTCAAAGCTAGTTCAATGGTGCGTCACGACGCACCCTACATTTTAGTATTTAACACTTACTTCTTTGTTTCCTCTGGCGTTCGCTCCAATTTTAAACCTCTGTAGTAGTCTGCTAATTCTTCATCCGGCTCAATTCCAAAATCGTCTGAACCAAAGCGATAAAATAATTCTAAAACTTGTACAGCAGAAAAGCCTCCTGATTCTGCTGAACTAATAAGGCAGCTCCATGCCTCAATTCTTTCACTTTCAGTCATAGTTCTAACTTTATATTCGCTACCATCTTCTTTTGTTTTTTCGGCCCATAAATTAAAGAATCGAGAATATTGTTGTTCCGTACCTTTTTCTATAGAGCAAGCTTGAATGCTTGCAGAAAAGAATATAATTGCAATTGTTATTAACCAATTAATTGTCATAAACGCTGTGCCTTCACTTATTTATAAGCTTTATTGCCTCAAACTTGTTCGAGGGATTTCTTGTGCGAGAACCATCTTTCAAACCACCACCCGATTTCTACCTTCACGCTTACCGACATATAACTTGTCGTCGGCTCGCGTTATCAGTGTATCTAGGTCATCTTCGTCATTAGCCACGGCTACTCCAATAGTGACGCTCAGGCGCTCGTCGCTCATATCACCTTCTAACTTTATCGCAGTGACACTTTCTTTTAAGCGTTCTGCGATGGCTTGCGCCTCTTTTGCATTGGTGTTCGGCAATCCCACTACAAATTCTTCTCCGCCAAAGCGTCCAATAATGTCATTTGGTCGCAGTGACTGCTGACAGACCTCGACAATTTTGATCAAAATCAGATCGCCGAAGGTGTGACCCCAGGTATCATTAACACGCTTAAAATGATCAACATCGATCATGAACAGACTGAAGGGTGCTTTATCAAATTGAGAGCGTTGCAACAGCGATTTGGCCCGTTTCATAAAATGGCCTCGGTTATCGACACCTGTTAGCGCATCACTTTCAGCAGCCGTTCGCAATCGCTCTTCCAGGGATTTTCGATGTGCTATTTCTTTTTCCAGATGTCTGTTTTGCTCACGCTCCTCGTTAAGCAGCGCAAATTGCTTGCGTTGCAGAAACTCTATCCGCAACAAAGCGGTGTAACCAACTATATTTGCTACCATTATCAACAGCCCGATAGTTACCGTTGCCACTGGCGATAATTCCGCAAAAACCACTGCTGCTGCTAAAAAGCTGATACTTAAATATAAGCTCGCTAACGCTGACACGGTGAGCAGGTTGGGAATAAGCAGGTAAAATGCCATTATCGCCACCACGATTGCAGTGACCTGGGTGGAGAGACTTTCTGGGCGCAATGGAACAATTAAAACAATACCGGTCGCGACTATCCACAGCGGCAAAGCATGCAACCACACATTTCGAGATAAACCGCCACTACGCCCAATCACAAATGCCAAAATCAAACATGAGCTAACCACTACAATACGCATGGTTAGCAATAAATAATACTCATGGGTTAATCCGAGCAGGTTGTAGTCGGTTATGCCAAACATTGCAAACAACACCGCTACTACAATCAATGCAAAGCGTGACTCAAAGCGTACACTTTTCTCGATAGAATCGCGGTATTTTAACTCATGGCTACGGTCACGAAACTGCCCCGTTAGCCAATGAATGTCGTTATTTTTATGCTCTGCCAAAGACATTTTCCTATCATTCAGCTAGTGACTTTATTAACATCTATTGAGATTTGGCATCTCTTATTCCGGCTTATAAAAAAACTCGAAGATCCTATTGTTCCTTCGAGGTTATTCAGTTAGTGACCAATCTCATCTTCTGTAAATAAATAATCTTTTAGTTCCTGATCGAATGTTGGGTCACGTCGACGAATCCATTCCAGAACCATAGCAGCATGTTCTTTTTCCTCGTCCCGATTGTGCTTTAGAATTTTTTTTAAATCGTCATCTTTGCAGCAATCAATGCGCTGGTTATACCAATCGACTGCTTCGAGTTCTTCCATCAAGGAAATGATGGCGCGATGCATATCCTTAGTCTCATCGGATAATTCTTCATAAGGTTCATGGTAAACTTCATTCGACATAACGGACTCCTTTTATTTCATGCTACTGCTTGCTTGAGTTTCAATAAGTAATTGGCAATTGCTCTTTACCTATTACTCTTTATCTATAAAAAAGGCCTTCTCTTTCTGGCTGATAGACGATCTTATCAATGTGTACTGTTAAGCTGCCGCCGCCCGGTTTGGGCCATTCAATTTCATCCCCTTCTTTCAAGCCTAACATAGCGCTTCCCACTGGGGCCAAAATTGATATCTTGTGTTTTGAGCCATCGGCATCCTTCGGATAGACCAGGGTATATTCAAATTCTTCGTTGGATGAAGCAACTTTGAAGCGAACAGTTGAATTCATGGTAACAACATTGGCAGGAATTTCTTCAGGCTCAACAATTTCCGCTCTTTCCAACTCAGTTTCCAATTCTTCTTTACCCACGGTGCCGTGTGGCAAGGCTTCTAATATCTTTTCCAGTCTTTCTACATCAAGCGAAGAAATAATAATATTTGGTTTTGTCGACATAACTCTGCTCACTTACAGCTCAATAGTTTTTTGCAATTAATAACCATAGATTAGCCTTTTCTGAGCCAATACTAAAGCTTATTCAGGCTTATTCTTCGCTTTGCGGGAAATAGCGGTAGTGACCGGTTATGTCATAATCGAACAGCATATCTTCGAGCTTTGGGCCAGCTCCAATATTGTGCACAATCAATGGGTTACCAGTTTCTGCGTCTTTCTGGTCAGATACGATACCGATATGGGGTAGATTGCCTGGCAACATCCAGCTGACGATATCTCCGGGCTGATAGTGCTGCTGATCATTACTTATTGGCAGGCTTTCACCATGACGACTAAAGAAGGCTTGCAGGTTAGGCACGCGTCGATGATCGATATTCTTATCCGTTGAGGTTAATCCCCAGATTCTTTTCGAAGGATACAACTCAAAATTATCACGCATATCTTCATGCACCAATTGCTGTAAATCTATTCCCAGCTTTCGATAGGAACGGATAATGACATCGGTACAGACGCCAATCTCAGGCGGGACATCCCCATTGGGATAGTCGATGGCCATGTATCGGCCATCATACCTAACCTCAAATTGCGTTCTCTCCAATGCTGCTTCTACTAATTGGTCGCTTGCAGTTTTTGCCAGTACCGGTGCGCTAAATAAAACAAGTCCTGCCAGTAACACAGTTCTTTTCATGATATTCCTGCTTTGAATCCTAGTAATCAATACTGACATTGATTACTTCACCCTTCCAAACTAGCTCAAATCTGCCATCCATCCACCATCCCACTTCGCCATACTTAGGAACCTTCATGCCATTAATGTCATGGTAATCTTTGAAATGCCCTTCCCAGGGTCGTTTTTGATAGCCTCCATCAAACTGACCGTATCGGCCTTCGGCATAGACCGATTCCACTTCATTCTCATCATTGAATCTAAACTCTAGCTCTACCCTTAGTTCCCTGACTGTTAGGCTAGCTAAAGCACTTCTATCATCAATTGCAGTCCAGACTACACCCGATTCTGGTAGTAAAGCTGTGGGAAACCAGACCGCTTCTGCAAGGTACCTATGAAGTGCGCCAGAATTGAGTGGCTTATGGTTTTTATCGCTTGCAATTGGAATGATACTGAATAATTTCACCTTGCCGGAACCCATGCCATCTTCAAGCCTATCTTCTACTGAGATGAACATGCCTGGGAAAAACTTAATTTTTGCGTTCCAGGTGAAATTTTTATCTAAAGGGGTAACTGATTGAATAGCCTCAAATGTGAGCCATTTGTTGCTGTCCGTGCTTGTTCTTAAGGCACCTGCCTGAGCAATATTAATCGTACGAATCATTGGCTGACCGTTGGTCAGCACATGTTTGAAATATCGCTGTACAGGCTCAGGCAGTCCTTCGAAATGACTAAAGTCGACTCTTGCCTCGGACTTTTCTTTACTATTTACCTTAGTCATTTTCATCTCCCTGAACTTTTGGATAAAACTAATCTAGCTTTGCTTTGCTGGACTTATTTTATGAAGCAACCAAAGTATTAAACCAAACACTGCTACCCATATACCAAAGTCAATTAATAAGCCAACCCAAAACGTATTGAGTTCAAACGGGTTGTACCCTAATAAGTAATAACTTAGGCGAGTAAAAAAATATGAAATGATAAATGCTATAAGACTTTTAACGTTTTTTGTCATGTCCCCCTCCTTTTAGTTACTCACTTCTTCGTGCTTTTCTGAAGCTAATAATTTATTTACTTTGGGTTGAATAAACCAAACCCCTATTGGGAAGAACCAGAATAAGAAAAATGGTCCTGAGTAATCTACAAAAGTCACTTCCTTCTGTTGTTCCAGCTTGATTATTTGTTTTGCCGTAAATCCTAACGCATAAAAAATTGCTGCCATTGCTAATAAATGTAAGATTAACATAATTACATTCGGTTGCATTTCTATAAATATCATACTACTGATAGCCATATAGATTAGTGCATAAACAATTCCTATTTTCATTACCTTGGGTGATTGAGCCAGATGATCCGGTAATGCTTCATAACATGCCGTTGCAATTGCCCACAACCAACTCATAAATATCAGCATTATGAATACTGAAAGCGCCATAAACAGTATCATATTAGGTTGCTGTCCTGACCGAATAGATCCTATAAACATCATATGGCCAAGAATCATCACACCAAATAAAAGTATAAACAGTTGCCAGTGCTTCATCTTTAGAAATACATTCATTGCTTTTTCCTATTATTTTCCCCACATGCGTGACATGACATTGTTAGTTGTTTTTGATTTTTTGTGCCAGTAGCTCATTATGACGTGGCCAATGGTTAAGGCCAGTAACAGCCAGCCTAACTCTCCGTGCAGTAATCCGCCCAGATCGATAGTCCACTGTATTTTCTCACTTTCAAAGCCACTGAAGATCGTTATACCAAAGACTTCAAAGGAGCGCCCCGATCCATATTGGCGTAATAACCCAAGGGTAGGTATTGCCAGCATCAGAACATAAAGCGTGATATGACCGAGTCTTGCAAACCAATTGATTGACGGCGGACGACGGGACACATTCATCAGCGCCCAGATGATTCGAATAACGATCAGTACAAACAACAAGAAACCCATAGGTTTATGCGTTGGCCAGAAAAAAGCTTCAATAGCGGTATCATCAAAAAAGAAGTGCGATGCCGCACTTAGAAATTGCCACAACAACAATAGCGCCATACCCCAATGCAGAATTCGGCTTACCTGACCATAACGCTCATTATCATCTTTATAAGACATATTTATCCCCATTAACGTTTTTATTAAACAGCAACCCCAAACAGCGCACCTACCCCAGCGGTCAACGCCATTGCCAAAGCCCCCCAGAATGTAACTCTCGATGTAGCGACAAGTATTGGAGCCCCTCCCGTTTTAGCAGAAATAGCACCCAGCAATGCAAGAAATATCAGCGAACTGACGGGCACAGCCCACATTAGCATAGATACCGGAAGCAATATAACCACAAGCAAAGGCAGAGCTGCCCCGACTGAAAATGTTGCAGCAGAAGCAAGAGCTGCTTGAACTGGCCGCGCTGATATCACATCAGATATCCCCAATTCGTCACGAGCATGTGCACCGAGCGCATCGTGTTGTGCCAGCTGCTTCGCCACTGCATCAGCAAGCTCCGGATCTAGTCCACGACTAACGTATATCCCTTTAAGTTCTTCATGCTCCCGTATAGGACTTGTCGATAACTCGATTTTTTCTCGCTCCAGATCAGCGCTTTCAGTGTCCGCCTGAGAGCTTACGGAAACATACTCTCCCGCAGCCATAGACATAGCCCCTGCTACCAAACCGGCAACCCCAGCTGCCAATATATTTCTTGCATCAGCACCTGCCGCAACAACACCTAAAATAAGACTTGCTGTGGATACAATCCCGTCATTGGCTCCCATCACGGCAGCGCGAAGCCAACCGATTCGTTGTGTCCTATGATTCTCGCTATGCTTCATGGCATCCTCCTTGTCATTAAATCAGCAATAATCGCTTTTCCAGAACAAGATATCTTTATTTTGCTGCATTAACTATATTAACCATTGAACTTTCAACTTCCTCAGCAATTTTAAGCAATGCCTCATCTTTCGATAAACCACTGAGCATTTCTACTGGTTTAATATATCCAATTTTCACCCTGCCTTTTTCAGTATAAACTGAAATGCGGCATGGCAAAGCCATATTTAAGCGCATATCTACTGACATCACCTTTACCGCCTGGCCAGGATTGCAAACCTCAAACACTTTACATTCTTCATCAAATTTAATCCCTTTGCTACGCAACGTTTCACCTAAGTTGTGAATATGAAGCACGCCAAAATTATTATCCTTTGTGGCAACTTCAACTGCTTTAGCAGCATCCTCGAATGTTTTTTCACTGTCGACTATGTAATACATTATGTTCTCCTTTTATACTGAATTAGAAGGTTAAAATTTCTGTTTGCTCTGACTCCTATTTTAGGTAGAAGTGCTAATGATTTTCTTCATATTTACCGCGATATGACGAATTACATTCTTATCCTGCCAATACTGACCATGGCTTAACGGGTTCCATGATTTAAAGATTTTACTGAACAATCCTCTGCCTACATTAATTTGAATATCTTCTACCAGCTTTTCATAAGATTGGCTTAAAGGCTGTAATGGCCAACCCAGGACATCATCCTTGTCGTAAAAATTGTGCCATTTAAAATCAGCAGTTGGTGGTTTTATCGCTTCGATGTTTTTGTGGCCGGCAACAAATATGGGGATATTACAGCCGAGCGTATAAAATTGATGAAGGCTTTTCATTCTTCTGAACTGATCTCGCGGCGAACCCTCATGAACCTCATCATCCCGCTGCATGCTCCAGACGCCCACTGAAGCATCTATCCGTTGCGCATCCCAGATGTAGCTTGAGATGACCTGACCACCCAGTGAATTAGCAACAACCATTACCGGAATCTGTCGATTACCCGCTTCTTCAAACACATCATCCATGGCTTTCATTATCATTTTTTGTGTCAGGTAATAAGGGCTGTTCTTTACCCGTTTTTTATATTCAAGACTCGCCGCATCGGAAAAGCCATATAGCAGAAATCGTCTCAGTTTGATCCAGTCTACCTGGTCGCGCATTCGGCCGAGAATTTCTTCCTGTTGTCCTTGCAGGATATCCTGATAGTAAAGCGATTTAAAAATCACTTTAGGCCATGCCTTTTCCCCTAATGATTTTTTCATCTGATCGTAAAAGCCGGTGTAATAATCCCTTTCGGTATCCCCCATCCCATGTATGGTTATTAGTGCAATTTTTTTATCCATGGCTTTCTCCTTTATTTAGCCTCTTTATTATAATCAACGCGCATCAACACACCGTTAGCCAATGCTTATTTCGTAGGAAATATTGAAGATATTTAGAAAGGTTGCCGCACCAGCTTTCTGATGCGGCATTGCAGGGTTTATTTTAAGTCATAACGATCGGCGTTCATGACTTTAGTCCAGGCGGCAACAAAGTCTTTGACAAATTTTTCCTTGTTATCGTCCTGAGCATAGACTTCAGCCAAGGCTCGAAGAATCGAATTTGAACCAAACACCAGATCCACCCTCGTTGCCGTCCACTTTGCCTTGCCGGTTTTCCGCTCACACACTTCGTACAGATTATTACCGATTGGCTTCCAGGTGAAATTCATATCAGTTAAGTTGACAAAGAAGTCATTGGTCAAGGCGCCTTCCTGATCGGTAAAGACGCCATGCTTACTGTTGCCATAGTTAGCACCCAACATACGCATACCACCAATCAAGACTGTCATTTCAGGGGCTGTCAACCTCATCAGTTGCGTACGATCCA
Organism: Kangiella sp.; assembly: GCA_048268505.1. Classification (GTDB taxonomy): domain Bacteria; phylum Pseudomonadota; class Gammaproteobacteria; order Enterobacterales; family Kangiellaceae; genus Kangiella. The sequence goes on from JBLWVK010000002.1 coordinate 312,413, forward strand.
ATAACATCTCTTCTGGGGTAACCACATAATCTTTTTTCACCCAGTTTCGATAGCCGTCGTGCAGTGGCTCCAGCGGTTCAAATGACTCGGCATCCGTCATCTCCTCAGTGGCATCACCGCGTCCTGCCGAGAATGGAACATCAATGCTGAAGCCTGCTTTTTCAGCAGCTATCTCAACACCGACATTGCCTGCTAAGACAATGACATCAGCAATACTGGCACCACTGTCTTTAGCAATCGGCTCCAGCACTTTCAGCACTTTTGCCAATCGTTCTGGTTCATTGCCCTGCCAGTCTTTTTGTGGTGCTAAACGGATACGCGCTCCATTGCTACCGCCACGATAATCCGATCCGCGGAAGGTTCTTGCGCTATCCCAAGCAGTCGCCACCATTTCACTAACGGACAGTCCGCTCGATTTTATTTTCTCTTGTACTGCTGCAACATCGTAATCTCTGTTGCCTGCTGGAACCGGATCCTGCCATATCAACTCTTCCTGCGGTGCATCCGGTCCAATGTATCGTTCCTTGGGCCCCATATCGCGATGAGTCAACTTAAACCAGGCACGCGCGAACACTTCCGAAAAATACTCGGGATCTTTATAGAATTTTTCAGAAATTTTGCGATAGTCCGGATCCATTTTCATCGCCATATCGGCGTCGGTCATGATTGGGATTGTTTTAATCGAAGGGTCTTCAACGTCGACAGGCTTGTCTTCTTCCTTGATATCTTTGGGCTGCCACTGCCAGGCACCTGCTGGGCTCTTGCTTAGCTCCCACTCGTGATTAAGCAGCATTTCAAAATAGCCGTTGTCCCATTTGGTTGGATGCGTCGTCCAGGCACCTTCAATACCGCTGGTCACTGTATCGCGACCAATACCTCGCTTGGTTTTATTAATCCAGCCAAGCCCTTGCTCTTCCAAGTCAGCAGCTTCTGGATCAGGACCAAGTAACTCCGCATCGCCATTACCATGACACTTACCAACGGTATGACCGCCAGCAGTTAAGGCGACTGTTTCCTCATCATTCATCGCCATCCGCTCAAAGGTCACACGAATATCCTTTGCCGTTTTTAGAGGATCAGGATTACCATCAACCCCTTCTGGGTTAACATAAATCAGCCCCATCATTACCGCAGCCAGCGGATTTTCCAGATCACGCTCACCGGAGTATCGGCTATGCTCATTATCACTCGGTGCGAGCCACTCTTTCTCCGAACCCCAATAAGTATCCTTCTCCGGATGCCAGATATCCTCGCGCCCAAAAGCAAAGCCGTAGGTTTTAAGTCCCATCGACTCATAAGCGATGGTTCCGGCATAAGTAATTAAGTCTGCCCAGCTGAGTTTGTTACCGTATTTCTTTTTAATAGGCCAAAGCAGGCGACGAGCCTTGTCGAGGTTGACGTTATCCGGCCAGGAATTAATTGGTGCAAAGCGTTGATTACCGGTTGCTGCACCACCGCGACCGTCGGCAATTCTGTAAGTCCCTGCAGCGTGCCAACTCAAACGAATCATCAGACCGCCATAATGACCCCAGTCCGCTGGCCACCAATCCTGACTATCAGTCATCAGAGCGTGTAAGTCTTTTTTCAGGGCTTCGAAGTCAAGTTTCTTAACCTCTTCCCGGTAATTAAACGCCTCACCCATCGGGTTAGTCTTTCGATCGTGTTGATGAAGAATATCGAGGTTTAAAGCGTTCGGCCACCAATCCATATTTGACATGTTATTTTTTGTGACGCCACCATGCATCACAGGACATTTTTTCTCTGACATGACTTACTCCTTTTCCATAACTACTCACTACTTACAATGGATTATTAGCAACATTTATAAGCAGTTTCCAAAGTGCATTGTTTTGTTATAACACAAATAAAAGACACTTCTCATCATGTATTAGAAGTATTGAATGAGTCTATGACATTGGTCATTTTTCTGTATGGATAAGGTTTTTAACTTATAAGGATTTTTTGCTTTGATTTTACGACCTTATTGCTTCATTCAGCACGCAATACAGGAGCTTAAATTAACTTCACAGTTTCTGCTCAGTCAAAACCCTGATACTCTCGATACAGACCCATGAATATTAATTATTTTGTTCCCATGTCAGAAGAAGAAATAAACGATTACATTTGTTCCGTTTTAGAGTCAGTCCAATTTGATTTATTGGTAGGTGATATTAATGGCGCATTAGCGAATGTCATTTCAAAGCTTACTGCAATTGATGAAACTATCGATCATCCTATTATTCATGAAATAACGAAGCAAAGCCGTTCTGGCCACCTTGAAACTGTTCAGCAGGTGAATGATTTTTTCAGAAAGTATCATCCAAAACTGACCAGCAGATCAAACTACACACCAGTAGAGCCTTGCTAAGCCAGTTACTTATTTTTTTCCATGCGCTTTTCAAGTTCCTTAGCGTGCTTCTCTGCCTCAGGATGGTTCATCTTTGCGGCAAGTTTGAATTGATATAGTGCTTTTTCCAAATCAACTTTTGTGCCGATACCATCACGATACATGACGCCTATATAAAAGGCTGGGTAAGTATCCTTGTACTTGTATGGCTCAAAAAGTTTAAAAGCTTTTTTCTGTTCTTCCTCTGAACCGTCCATTAACTTTATCACTACATTCAAAAACGAATCGTAATGACCCAGATCCCAACCTTTCTGGAACCACTTCATGGCTTCCTCGGGATCGACATCAGTATTGATACCGTTATCGTAAATTAGCCCCAACCTGAATGCTGCTTCTCCATTTTTTGCCTCTGCAAACTTCTTCAGATCCTTAATACCTTGTTCGCCCATATTGAGAGCGGGTGTTGTAGCTCGTAAGTAGGCGATCGAAAATTCCGCATGAGGCGAACCACGCTCCTGCGCTCGCTGCAACCACTTCATTGCTTCAGCTTCGGCGCCCGGCATTTCTCCCGCACGTTCCCACCATAAGCCAAAGATTCTTTCCAGCAGTGAATAATCAGCACCATTTTTATAGGCATCTTCCCACCACTCTTTTGCTTCATTACGCAGCACCTTGTTATCGCTACCCCGTATCCAAGCCACGATACCCATACCCACTTTGCCTGCATTATCATCAGCTTTAGCGGCTATCTTGAAGAAATATTCACCTTGATCCACATTACAGGAGCCGAACAATCCCCTAGAGTAATCGCAACTCACCCATTTGAAACCCTCTTGCACCGCCCACTCAATCAACTTATCTTCCGGTACTTGCATTAACCAGTAGCCATAATCCAGATGTTCATGCTTACCCCATAATGCCTTACCATTGGTTGAAAACAAGCGAAGCGTTTCTGAAAACTCCAATCGACTTTCTGCATCACCAGAAACCGCTTCTTGATATTCATGAACATAGCCTTCATAGCCATTATCTCTTAGCAGTTGAACGACATATTGACTGTAATTTACTGCTTTGACTGCTGAGCTTGACATTAGTACAGCTAAAAAAATCCCCAATGACGCTAAAGTTCTCATATTAATCCCCATCTTATTCTTAAACGGACACTCAGTCCGTTTGTAACCCGATTTCCACAACTTTAATCAAGCACCAATGTTAACCATTGTTTACCGATTCTAATGACAAATGGCATTTAGCTCAAATATCAGAAATGCATCTCAATGTAGTCGGGTATTGCCACTGTTTCAATAGCTATATCAGATATCAAAGATCATTTGCTATTTATAATGGAAGAACTGAAGTAATTAAGAATGGAGTATCGCTACTGAAATGTATTAGCTACCGCCATATCCATTTAGATGAAAACCTGTAATTAATCTAGATGCAGCCTAAAACCGTACACGGGTAATTGCTGTTGCATAAAATCTAAATCAAACGCTCTTTTAAAACCCAATCGCTCGTACATTCCCCAAGCCACTTGCATTGCCTCTGTACTGTGAATCACAACTTTCTTGCGTCCTAGTTCGCGCGTTCGCTCGATACAGGCGGTCGATAAATCTTTACCAATACCCAACCCACGTACAGCTGGATCGACTGCCAATAACCTGAAACCACAGGCATCCTGTTCCTGTACCGCAGTACCGCCCGAACCGTAGTCCTTCATGTCACCAAAAAACACGACCGCACCAAGCAATTCCTGTCGAGAATTTCTGGCTACGAAAATCTCCGTTGATGCTGTTTCAATTAATCGACCGACATTCCTTAGCATTTGATAATAGGCGGGTTGTTCTTCAGGTTTTGGAAAGCCATCCAATGCCGAATACACACGCACCAGAAGATTTCCGATACGATCGAAGTCTTCCGGCTGAGCATTACCAATACTGATTTGCTTCATATGATTTTTTCTATAATTCAGTCAATTAAAAGTAAGTTATAAGTATACGAGCACTTTGATTTTTCAGTGACATTTAGCCACTCATCTAAACTCAAAGTATTCATAACGCAGATTAGACTCTGGTATACCCTGCCTGCGCATTTGCTTCTGAACTGCTTTTAATAATCCCTTGGGACCACAAAAATTAACGCTTACCGACGATGGCCCAACTTCTTTCACAATTTGCTCAAAGCGTTGAAGGAAAGCGGGGCTGGCCGGCCCCTCTGGAGCGCTGACCAATTCCGCGCCCCGCATCTGAGCCATCTCCTGCATCTCAGCGGTGCTCGGAAACTCTCGCCCTGGAGTGTAGAAATAGAACAGGGTTACCGTGTCGAACTTCGCTGCGTCTTCATCCTTAAGCCAAGCAACAAACGGGGAAATACCCACGCCACCACCGATCCAGATCTCCCGCTTATCCTCCTGATGGCGTCTAAATCGGCCGTAAGGTGCGTAAATATCGGCATACATTCCAGTTTTAGCTTCTGCGATTAGTTTCTGGGTATAATCACCAAGCCCTCGTATAAGGAATTCAACCTGCCCATCTTGGGCTTGCCCGCTTGCAATGGTAAATGGGTGCGGTTCGCGCAGCCCCTCCTCTTTCAGACGTAAAAATCCGAACTGTCCGGCCTCAAATTCTACGGGTCGGTTCTTGGTCGGAACCAGTTGCAGTTTAACGGCCTGCTCGCCAGGTATGACGCCAACCACCTCATATTCTGCGTGGTTCGAAAGAAAAGGATAAAGTAATAGCTTGTAAGCGGCAGCCGCCACCCCAACTATCGCGACAAGTGCCAACCACATGCCAGAGGGGCTTGTCAGCTCGATTGGAGAGCGAAAGCTCAACCAGTGCAGAATAACGATTAAAAACAGCGGGCCGGAAAGCTTGTGCCACCAGCGCCAGGTTTTATAGGGTATCGTACGGTTTAGCGCCAGCAGAACAATAAACACAACCACGACATAACTCAGTTGCCGAACCAGGCGGGTCATGCCGGAAGGTAAGGTGAGGATAGAGGCCACCTGCCACTCATCCAAATCTGCCTTAAATACCAGGTGGAAGGAAGCCAGGACCAGCGCCCAGACACCCATCCATTTGTGTGCCTGATAGATACGGTCAAGCCCACCAAACCACGACTCCACAAAACTCCAGCGTGCAGCAAGCAAGGCAGCAATCCCCATTAAGCTCAGCGCCGCAACGCCGGCGGCCAGGCTGAAGCCAGCGGTTGTAAACCAAGTATTATTAGGAATCTCGATAGCTACCAACACAAAGCTTATAACCACCGGGATCAGAACGGCTTGCCAAGATTTGATATGCATAAGACTAGATTATCGGACCTCGCCGATACCCCCTGTTAAAAATCGACTTTCCTTAATGTCCCCTCTGCAACACATACTTTATTAAATAGGACATCCCCATGTTCACTTCATTTTCCATAATGAACTTTTAGAAAGAATAGTCAATGACCGTTTTATTACTCATTGATATTGATCAAATTACATGTTGCTCAAGCTAAAACTCGGTCATGACAATCCACTGACTTTAAAAGGTTCCACTTTATGGTAGGGATATAAAAAGAGGGTTAGTTTGTGAGTGTCCAAAATTTGCTTGTTCTCCCTCGCCAAACAATATAGGCAATATGTGATTTCTACTCAGCCGATGGTGCGTTGCATTTTTATATTTACTATCATGAGCATTCAGTAACAGAACAATCAATAGATCTTGACTCGGAACAAATTGAATTAGTGCAGTGTAACCATAGTCAGTGCTGCCTCCCATCTGAATGATGGATTCACCACTTATTTCTACCTGAGCCAAACTACCTAATAACCATCGCTCGTTCACCTCAGAAAAAACTGAATTTGACGCCCCATCAGGAAATATTGTTCCATTTTTAAGTGCAGTAGACCAAGCAGCCAAATCATCAATTGTCGTAACCATACCTCCAGCACCAACCAGCGCCCAGGTTAAGCCTTTTTCATAAGTGGTACTGCCTTGATCATCGCCTCCGTATCCACGAGCCATGTTACTTACTGATATTCGTTGATCTTGATAGAAGCCGGTGTTACTTAAATTTAACGGGGTCAGTATGTTGTTGTGGACGTAATCCTGAAAAGGCTGCTCGCTGACTTTCTCGACGAGAGCCGCCAACAGGGTATAGCCCGCATTGGAATATGCAATTTTCTCGCCCGGCTTCGCAATTAGTGGCATAGCTAAGATTCTACTTTCAGCCTGAGCTTTATCCATCAACTCAAAGTCAGAATCATTGTGAAAGTTATCCAAACCACTTGAATGCCCTAAGAGCTGCATAATTGTTATCGGCTTTACTTCATCAGGAGCCGTAGGATAAAAATTTCCAATTGTATCGGAAAGCTGTAACTTTTCATTCTGGACAAGTTGTAGCACCGCAGCTGCAGTAAACGTTTTCGCAATTGACCCCATATCAAAGATAGTGACAGCACTATTCTTCACAGAGCCTTCTCTGTCCGCGTAACCATATGCACTCTTAAATAAAACAGCATCACCCTCAGCAACCAGAACCAGCCCATCAAAAGTACCCGCCATGTGTTCTCCCTGAAGTTCATCAGCCAAGCGAGTGATAACCCCTTTATCCGAGTGGATGATTGAAGACACATTGCGATAATCAGATACGGCACTACAACCTGAAAGAGCCAGAACAAATAAAAAAATGGTTAATCGATTCATGGTATTCCTAAGTTAGCTAACGCCTCGCATCAGCATCCAAAAGGCTGTGTAGCGGGCATTTGATCCGACTACATGCGTTTGTTATCTGTCGCTAGCGACAAAATTATAATTTACTCATTACTGAAATAACCTATGTGATTCTCGGACAAAGTATAGGATTCACATTGCTTATCCAATCTCTTGTACTCGTCACCTTTATTTTGATTCATCGCTAAGAAATCTGATTGAGATCGCCAGTAGTCAATTGTCAAATACCTTTTATGATTCTCAAGGTCTTGCTTTAATTCCGTCTTTATATAGCCCTTACATCCCGAAAATAGGTTAACCCATAAACCATCTGAACGATAAGCATCGAGAAATTCAGCTCGATATTCGTCTCTGATTTCGTATTCCCAAATACTTTGAAAGTTTGGCTCAGAACTCAATGATGATCCTCCGATTAAGACACATAATATTATATTTCCGGACATTCCTGTTCTGGTATCTCTTTTTAATAGAGGTTACAGATACCATGGTCAATAAACTAGAGGCCTTATAGTAATTTGCTCTTCTGTATTTGCAATGGTTTTCTTCGGTATTATTTTTGCTAACGGTTTCTTTACTAATTTACATAAAAAACCGACAACTTGAATTGTCGGTTTTCTTAATTAAGTAAATTTATTATTAATATCCTAAGCCTCTATTGACGATAGGTGGTTCTTCCTGTGTTCCCTCCCGGGTTCCTGACAATCGATATCCATTCGCTAGATTACCATCATGGCAGTCAAGCCCTGCTTTGATGCAGTTATTTAGAATTGCTTCCATAATGGTGGGATGCCATGCGTTGAACCAGTCGCCATGTAATGACAGTCCACCAGCCTGTTCATTGATCACTTCGTACATATCCGCGGCCAGGCGCCAACCCTTGCTACTTTTTTCAACTGGATGCGTGAACTCTGGCATGACTCCAAATACGTAATGGTAACTAACGCGAACTACCGGTACTGGGTGAGAATCCGGACAGTGTGCTCCTTCTGGGCCGCCATCGTTTACCGGATAAGCCATGTGGCTGCGGTGGTCTTCTGAGTCCAAATTTTCTCCATCCCAACAGCTGGGAAAAAACAAATCCATTCGCAGGCGATCCGGTTCCTGGCACTCTGGTATTGTCGCACTGAACTGTGGGTTGCTGGCGTCGTTTGATTCCCAGGTCTGACAGTGCCAGCGGGCTATGCTAGTGTCCTGTTCTTCACCGGGTCGGGTACTGGCAACGCCAGCAATCATACGTAAGCCTGGCGGTAAAGGTTGGATCGATTCCAGTCCATCGACGCCTGCGGAATAGTAGAAGACTTCATGCGCTTCATCGTCATTGCCGACCACTGCCGGCACCACCTGCCAGGCGGGATCACCATTGTCATCCAACTCGCGCTCACCGGTTATCTGATCATAGACTGGCGCCAAAAGTGCCGGAACCCAATACGACGACAGGTTGAGCAAATTACCCTGACAGGTTGATTCGCCCTCGGTATACAAGGTCGCCATTGTGGTGTTTTCATCTACCACAGTGTTGCCGTAGAAGCGGTGCAGGTGCGCGGCATCTTTTTGTCCGGGAAAGACAATCGGGTCATTGTAACTGCTGTGGGCGAAGTCACAATTGATCCGAAAAATTCCGCGCCAGCTATTGGGTTCTACAGGGCTAGGTGTAACATTGGTGGCGACCAGATCTTCATGGCCTTCAAAAATGACATTGTTTACATACCAGTTATAGGATGTTACTTCACCAAACTCTCCCGACTCATCATAAGCCCGTACGCTTAACCAGTTGCTGCCAAGTGCAATGTCTTCTTTGAACAATGGTGATTCACACTCACTGTAACTCTCTTCGTTAATGGCGCACTCATAACCCGCAGCATCAGGTGCACTGAACTCAAACTGCGCATAGCGAAAGGAAGTGGTTTCGTCGGGAGTTAATTTCAAAGTAACGTCCAGGCTAGAACTGGTTTCATCAACGCTGTTCGTCTCAGTATTCGAGTTGCTATCGCAGGCGGTTAAGGTTCCGCCCAACAGCAATAGCGGAAGGTATTGTTTGATGGATTTCATACACTGCTCCAAGGGTTGTACGATAAAGTGTGTTTACCCTTCTAAGCTTAACGATCCATTTTTCAAACAATGTGCAAGGATTGTGAAACTGCTATCACCAGTGTTCAGTCAAATTTATAACCCACGCCATAAATCGAGCGGATGGGATAATCTGCTAATGGTAACTGCTCCAGTTTTTTGCGTAACTTTTTGACGTGGCTGTCTATGGTTCGCTCGGAAACCAGTCGTTGATCGGTATAGATGGCATCCATCAATTGATCACGCGAAAACACCCGGCCAGGCTGTTTCGCCAATGTGCTGATCAGTCGGAACTCTAATGCTGTCAGTTCCAGTACCTGTCCTCCGGCACGTACCTGATATTTGTCTTCATCGATTTCCAGGGTGTCCTGCACCGCTGCCATTCCTTCCACTCGACGCAGCACCGCTGCCACCCGTGCGCATACTTCCCGCGGGCTGAACGGTTTACAGATATAATCATCGGCACCCGCTGAAAGACCAAGCAGGCGATCGATTTCTTCCACCCGAGCCGTCACCATAATAATCGGCAGATTAGAGTTTTTTCTGATGTCTCGACACAGGCTCAATCCATCCATTCCCGGTAGCATTAAGTCCAGCAGAATCAATCGAGCCTGATGTTTGCTAAGCCACGGCATGACTTCATCGCCGCGATGCAGCATTTCCACCTCATAACCTTCGCAAATGAGATAGTCACGCATCAGCTCAGCAATTTTAATCTCGTCTTCGACAATCAAAATAGGCGTATTCATATCTCTGCTCTCTTAAAATTTGCTTATCGGTATAGCGGAAAATGCACGGCAATGGCGAGGCCACCCAATTCGCTATGGCTGGCTTCAATCCAACCCTGATGCCCTTCGGCAATGGCGCGGCATATGGCAAGTCCCAACCCGGCACCACCGCTTGCACGATTCCTGGCACTGTCCGTCCGATAGAGTCGCTCAAACAACTTTCCTAAATCCTCATCAGACACACTGGGCAGGCTGTCTTCCCATAACAGAGTGACCATGCCTTTTTGTCGGTCTTCAATAAGACGCACCCTTAGTTGACCCCCCGCATTAGTGTAGCGCACTGAATTGTTCAGTAAGTTGCGGAACAACTGAATCAGTCGTGATTCGTCGGCAAACAATATCAATGGTCGTTTAGGGAGTTGGAAATCCAGTTTGATGTTTTTCTCAGACAACCGGGTTTGGCTTTGCTCTAAAAAATCGCCTAATACTGTCCCCAGAGAACATTCCTGGCGGTGGTATGACAAGGAGCCCTGATCCGATAGCGACAGCTCATATAGATCATTAATTAAACGGGTAAGCCGTTCCACCTCTGTATGCAACGACTCCAGTGCTGACGGCTGCAAAGGTCTGACTCCATCCATTAAAGCTTCCAACTCTCCCTGCAGAATAGCCACTGGTGTCCGTAATTCATGAGAAATATCCGCTATCCATTGCTGGCGTGCCTTCAGGTTGTCTTTGAGCGTATCGGTCAGCAGATTAAACGCATGAGCAAGCCGCCCCAGCTCATCATCAGAAGTTACGGGCAACGGCTCCAGTTTTTCTATATTGCCGGCGGCCAGTTGTTGCATGGACTCTTGCAAACGCGTCACTGGCCGTACCAGGCGTTTTGCAAACGGAAAGGCCAGGCCAACCGAAATCAGCAAAATGCCTAACACGATCCAGGCCGACTGTTGCAACTGATGCGTTACAAACAATCGATCCATTTCCCTTTGCAGTTCGGTCGAATGCGCCACCCCTAATTGCCCTATCACTTCGCCATCTAGCCTGATGGGTAACCACTGGATGCTGGGTTTTCGCTGACCCGAATTATTGGCAGGTAAGGTAATAATAGGATTTCCCTGTGCGTCGCTGAGTAGCAGTCGCTGCGTCATGGGATGTGGCGGGCCCGGCATTCGTCTCGGTGGCTTTGCCGGTGAGAATTGTTCCTCAGCAGCACTTTCAGAGTTATCTCTCAGGATTAAATTTTGCTGTAGTAGCCGCTGCCATTGTCTGCGATTATTATCTAGCCATTGCCAGCTTTGGTCATTTTGCTGATAGGCTTCAACCAAACCTTCCACTAATGGCTGCAACTCTTTGGCCTGGTCGTTACGGACATACTCCTGAAAGCTGCGGTTAAAGTTCCAGCTTACTGCGGTAAACAAGGCTGCCGCCAACAACAGGTTGGCTACTAGTATGACTAAAAATTGCTTATATCGGATCTGCATTTGTACCGCCGGTTCTGGTCCACAATCGCCCGCAGGCAAACTAAAGGCTTTGGTCAGCTTATCTCAAACGTCTGTAAGCAATATACACCTGGCACACCTTCGCACCAAATCGTGACTGCCAACTTGTCATTTTTTTCCACATTCGCTGAACAATTCCTGCAAATCTTGCCTGTAGTCTTACTTCTAATGGTTGGCAAAGTTATGCCAGCCATTATCACCCCTAACCATTAATTAAGAGGTAATGATATGAAGACTAAAACCACAATGCTATTAAGCGGATTCGCACTGCTAACCACACTCTCAATGACGAGCGCCATGGCCCATCCTTCAGAATCCGGCAAACGCCATGGCCCACCGGAAGAAGCGGTAGCGGCTTGTGAAGGTTATATTGAAGGTGACTCAGTGAGTTTTGAAGCACCGAATGGCGAAACTTTGGAAGCGACATGCAAGAAAGTGTCTGGTGTGTTGGCTGCGGTTCCTAATGATCATGGAAAACGTCCTCGCAAACCATGCGGTGACAAAAACAAGGAGTAACGGTAGACACGGTGCTTAGTGACGATAACGGGCTACATGGTTTCTATGTGGCCCGTGGTTACTTCCTTAACTTTAGAGTTTCAGTTAATTGAGGTGTATCGGAAAATCATATAGCAGAAGCGCTTTATTATGAGCATTTGCATGGTTGCTAGGGAGACAACTCTTGGTATTGCATCTTTAAAAATCTGTTCTCTTTTGTAAATGACGCGCGAGAATAGTCTTTAAGATTTATGTTTAATAATTCTAAATCTGAATTGCTAAATTTATCGCTATTAATAGTAAGTATGTATTGCCTTCCACTAAGCAAACCTATATTTTCGCCAATGTAATTAATGCTTTTTATTAAAGTGTCTTGGTCAACATCGAAAATATTGTCATGAACTAAAAAGCCGGGATGATGCTTCGATGTTTCTGGATTTATCAACAAGGCAAAGTCATATAGAAAAACTTTTTCTCTATTGATGCTGTGGCTACCATCAGAGTCAGTGCGAAGTTCAAACTTCAAAACTTCTTTTCGTTTTGAAACTTCAATTTCAAAAGAGCTTCTTCTGTTTCCAAATATATAATCATGCATATCAAGGATTGTTCTTTCAAAAGACTCAATCACTTCTTGTGAGTTGTTCACATAGCTTTCTAACAGATAAACTTCACTTTCTCGATCACGCTTTTTTGCTTTGTGTTCACTGTCGTAATCAGAGTGTTTTTGGATAAATGATGATAAGGCGGAAAACTCTTCAATCTTTTTCTCATGTATTGCAATAGTCTGCTTTAAGCTGACAAGAAGACCCTCTTGATCAAGCAATGATATTTTTTCTCTGTACAGCTTGTTAAGTGAAGATATATTTTCTTCGAACACCCTTATTTCTTGTTCTATCGAAGATTTTCTATCATCCATTATACTTCGTTGAAAGTCGTCAATCTTTTGTTTAAAAGCAGTGACCTCATCCAGCTCACGTTTAATTAAGTCACCCAAGCCCTCTTTGAACTGATTGTATAGGTCTGCAACTTCCTGGCCGTCAATGTAATTGTCGCCGCGAAAGAGATTTATTTTTGACAACTCTGATTTTAGAACACCTTGCTTTGAGCGTTCTTGTTCAAGTTGATTCTCAATTTCAATGATTTCATCTTTTACGGTATCAAAGCCTTCGATATTCTCAAGCCTATCAATGTCACCCTGAATTCTGCGTACTTGGTTTTCTAATTCGTTTAAGTCTGCTTTTGATTCTGATACGTTTTTGCTTGTAAGCGCGGTTATGTTTTCCTCCATTTTTTTTCTGGCTTTTGAAACGTTTTCCATTTCAGTGTATAACCGCTTGGCTTCTCTGTATGGATTAGGGTCAATATGCAGTAAAAAAAGATGTGGCGTGTAATCAGGTGGTATCCTTTTGTTTGTGTCGAAACAGCCAATAATGGACTTAAATTCAGAACCTTCATCACGAATCAATGGACCCATCATCATTCTAAATGATGGTGGGTTTTCATACGCTGTATCTGCAAATAGCAAGGTGCTTAGATGGTCATTAGCATCAGAAAGCCTAGAGTAAGATTTTCTTTCGCCGTCTATGATGAGAGTAGGGCACTCTTGATCATTTATAACTCGCCTAGAAGTAATGGTGTGACCATTTATTTCAAAGTCTAAACACACAGTTGTATCACGTGATAAATCTTCTTCAGGTATCAGTGATACGCGACTATCATTGTGGCGTTTCAGCAAGGCGTAGTTGATGAACTCTACTGCCATAGACTTCCCCACACCGTTAGTTTTTACATTATCTTCAGTGGTTTCACCTAATATAAGGTTGAACCCATCTTTAAAAGTAATGGGTTCAAAAACTTCAGGTTCGCTGTAAAGTTTCTTAATCTGCAACATTTTTAATCAAATATGGTTCGTCGAATTCAACTATATCTAAGGAATACAAGAAAAGCATTCCATAGTAGATACTTCTTGCCGTTATTTTATTGGTCTTTCTTAAGTTCTTTGCCAGATCGAAAATGCTAATTCGACCATCATCACTACTCTGTAGCTGCTTTAATATTTCTGACCCGATAAATGGGGCTGATTTCATTAAGTCTTCATCTTTTGTGAACAAGTTAGCCATTTGTTACTTCCTTGTTTGGAAATACGTTGCACTTAATTAGATGCTTAACAATATAGAACTGTGCAGCACCTGTATCAGCTTCAAAACCGTTTTCATTCAACATTCCTATAAAGTTATCAATTAGCTTTTCAAGCGCCTTTTTCGGGTCACCGGCGCATTCTGTTAACACCTTATCACTGTAAACTCGCAAATGTTGAGAAACCCGGCGAATTTTAACCTGACCAATATCTGATTCTTGTTCAACTGAATCAAGAACAGCACCGTAATCCTGATAAAGTGTCAGAAACTCTTGTTTCAAGAAATCTGAATGATCTGCAAAACGTTTATTAATTTTTTCGTCTGGAAATGGTTCAACAAGAAACCCTTCACCAGCGGCGGGGTGTTCTTCGTCACTGATTAGTTCAATTAGCCGTAAAATGGTTTCTACATTACGCGGAAGGCTTTCAGTGGGCTTCATGTATAGCTGCTGATTCAGAAAGTTACTGATTTCCTGAATTTTTGACAGCTCCAAGTCATTGAACATTACAGCCAAGTCACCAATGTCCCATATATCTTCCTTGGTGTTCAGGCTGTAAGTGTCGTTGCCAACAGTTGGGGCAGTGTGTGCAGTCTTCGCTGAGATGTTTAGAATTACTAGGCGGTCGTATTTTTTGTACAAGCCTTTTTCAATAAACTTAGTAACGGTGTGTCTTGTTTTGGCGAGTGCTGAAGTAGAAGTCACCTGAATAGCAAACTTATTGTCTTCGTCTCCAAGGTCTATAGCGGCAGCGTTGGGGTCAATGATGTTTATGTTGACTAAACTGTAACCAAAAGCCAGATTCAACAGATCGCGATAGAAGTTCTCAGAATGAACGTTTATGTCCGTAAGGTTCAGTCTATTGTGTACTGTGACCTGAGTAGAAAGCCAAGTAAGCGAGTTTATAACCGATTTTTGATAGTCTTGGCGATTCATCTTACTTTCACTATTTTCAGCGCGTTCATCATACTATACAGTCTTATATAAAGGTTGGCTAAACTCAAAATCATGCACATAACAACAGCCAGCATACGGCTAAGGATTTGAGGCAAAGCCCCAATTTATTAGAGGTATCAGTGCGAGCCATTGTTAAAGCCCCTTCACTTCCCGAAATACCCTTTAAGTTTTGTAAGCTCATCCTCTGGCAACTCTATCTTCAGTGCAGTTCCAATTGATTCTGAAGGGTTCTCAAATCCAATGACAACGATGTTGTTGTCGGCACTTTTCACAATGGTTGGATTTAAATTCCCAGACAGAATTTCCAGCTCATCTCCCAAACGAACACGTAAGTGAGTACTCCCTATAGTTTCAAACAGTAGTTCTTTACCTTGGGAGTTTTTGATTTTTATAGACATTCATCTTCCTTAGTAGTTTTAACATTATATTACCAGACATCGCCGATAACCTATTGATTTAAAATGATTTATTTTTAATGTCCGTTTTTCCTGTAAATACCACATAAAATCGGATACTCCTGTTCTGGTATACTTTTATGATTGCGTTTACAGATTCCATGATCAATGGCCTATAGGCCTTATAGTAATTGGCTCTTTTGTAATTGCAATGTTTTATCGTTACTGGCTTCAATCTCACGCAAAGCATTTACCTGCTCTTTAATTCGCTTTAACTCTGTATTATTCATTGATTCCCATGACCACCAACATCCTAATGATAATGTTATAAAGAATATTGATAGCAAAAAAACTAAGTAACCCCATGAGTAGGAAGTAAAGTTATTACTCCCTAAAAATATACTTAGACTTAATAAAATTAGAAGAGAGTTTAACGTCCATCCACGACATATTCGCTGTCGGCTTCTGCTATATTCATAATGCTCAGCAAACTGTTCTGAGTGTAAAAGCGCATAAGCACGATCTTTATAGTATTGCTCTCGTCCACCTGAGTAATGATCACGATGCTTTTTCTCAACTCTTGTTAAGTTAAAGAAACTATCAGTGAGACGGTCCGTAACTATACCCAGAAGATAGATAATTGTTAAGACTGGTACTATTAACACTGGAGTTGATATAAGTTGATTTATAACTTCAATATCTACACCAAATACTGCTAGCAATAGAAGACATACCCAAGTAAATGTTCCAATACCCACCACTATCAGTTCAACAAATAAGTTGGTAGTATTCATAATAAAGGATCGTCCTGAGTTATTGATTTAAGGTGAGACTATTCCCAAACTCCTCTTTTTACAAGCATCTATTATATTTTGAATAATCCTTATTTCATCCTTTTCCTACAACCCTTTAAGACTTCTTATATTTATTCCCGATAGTAAGCTCTTTACGATTTCCGGTTATATTTCTTATAACAAGGACAAAGGATGTCTCTCGCTATTGTCTATTCCCGAGCTGGGGTTGGAATTGAAGCACCGTTGGTTACTGTTGAGGTGCATTTGTCGCACGGATTGCCGAGTTTGAATATTGTTGGCTTGCCGGAGGCGGCGGTTAAGGAAAGCAAAGATCGGGTTCGTAGTGCGATTATCAATTCTAACTTTGAATTTCCCGCTCGGCGTATCACGATCAACCTGGCACCTGCGGATTTGCCCAAAGAAGGTGGTCGTTTCGATTTGCCTATCGCGCTTGGAATTTTAGCTGCTTCGGGCCAGCTTCCGTCAGACTATCTTTCCAATTATGAATTTATCGGTGAACTGGCTTTGACCGGTGAATTGCGTCCGGTTAAAGGAGTTTTGCCGGTGGCGCTGGCTTGCACTGAGGATAAGCGAACGCTGGTTGTGCCAGAAACGAATTCTGCAGAGGCGGGTTTGGTGCCGTCGGTGCAGGCGGTGCATGCCAAGCACTTGCTAGATGTCTGTCAGTCGTTGATGCGCAACACGCCTTTGCCTGAATGTATTAATGATGCTGTGGAAAATGATTACGACTTTGATATGGATATGTCGGATGTCATTGCGCAGGAGTCGGCCAAGCGCGCCTTAACCATTGCCGCGGCGGGTAAGCATCATCTGTTATTTATTGGGCCACCGGGTACAGGAAAAAGTATGCTCGCTTCAAGGATGCAGACCATTCTGTCACCCATGACGGAACAGGAAGCCAAAGAGTCAGCATCCATTTATTCGGTGAGTCATTTTGGATTTGATGCCAGCCAGTTTTTCGTACGCAAATATCGCGCGCCTCACCACTCCTGTTCTGCGCCGGCATTAATTGGTGGCGGAAGTCATCCAAAGCCTGGCGAAATATCTTTGTCGCATAATGGGGTTTTATTTCTTGATGAGCTGACCGAGTTTTCGCGTCAGGTTTTGGATAATTTGCGTGAGCCGTTGGAAAGCGGAAAAGTCACCATATCTCGCGCGGCTCATCAGGCAGAGTATCCAGCCAACTTCATGTTTCTTGCGGCAACCAACCCCTGCCCCTGTGGGCATTATGGCAATCCGAAAGGTTCCTGTCGTTGCTCCCCCGATGTCATTCGTCGCTACTTGGGAAAGATTTCCGGGCCGTTATTGGATCGCATTGATATGCAGGTTGAGGTGCCACTATTAAGTCAGCAGGAGTTGACCAATGGCAAACCTAAAGAAGCTAAGCCGCAGGAGACCAGTACATATTTACGCGAGCGCGTGATAAAGTGTCAGGCAGCTCAGTACCAAAGACAAGGCAAACTCAATGGTCAATTGCAGGCTGGGGAAATTGATGAACACTGCCAATTGTCAGACTCCGCGAAGCTTCTCCTTAATAAAGCTCTGGAGCAACTCAATCTTTCTGCGCGTTCCTATCATCGGATTATTAAAGTGTCACGTACCATTGCGGATTTGGCTAACGAAAAAATGATTGAACCACATCATATTAGCGAGACTTTGAATTACCGCAAGATGGAGCGGTATCTTGCGCAGTTGCCGTGAGGTTTCGTGGTTGGAAAAATTCTCTTTCAGTAGGTTGGTAAAGACTCGGTATGAGTCCCCTTCCAACATTGGATCGGGCGACCGCAGGTCGCCCCTACGTTTTTGTTCTGACTGTTTGGGCGGGCACACTGGCCCGCCCCTACCTAAAGTTACGCATTAATGCTGAATCAGTCCCCTTGGGTAAACCCATCCTGTAAGAGCGATTCCCTAAAGGTATTTCCCTTGGCCGTCTGAATCCAGTTCAGAATGACATACCTTTTGTCTTGAGCTTTCTGTTGATTCCTTCTTTCCTTAATTCCAATCAGTGTTGTGGTGTGCCAAAGCACCCCCTACCGTATATCCTTTATTGGTCTAGCCAGTCGCTTTATGCCGAGTAGTTACTTGCTTCTCTTCCATACCCTGTCTATATTAGCTCCTTTGCATATTTTTCCAGACAACTATTCCTATAATGAGCCTTACTGAATACTTTGCGCCTTTCCGTCAGGGAATCATTGGCGAGAACCATAGTTACGACGCTGCGCCAAATGGTGATTCCATTTTATACGCTGACTGGACTGCGAGCGGCCGCCTGTATCGTCCGATTGAAAACTTTATTATCAATACCTTAGGTCCTTATGTGGCCAATACCCATACCGAAACGACGCTGACCGGCACCACCATGACCAATGCTTATCATGATGCGCAGCAAATTATTAAGCGCCATGTTAACGCTGATGAGAATGATGTGTTAATTGCTGCCGGTTCAGGTATGACACTGGTGATTAACAAGTTCCAGCGCATGTTGGGTTTGCGCGTTCCTGAAAAGTGGCGCGACCGGTTAGATATTCAGGAACATGAAAAGCCATTAGTGCTGGTGACTCACATGGAGCATCATTCTAACCAGACCACCTGGCATGAGTGCGAAGTGACTTTAGAGATTATTCGCTCCGATTCGCGTGGTCGCCCTGACTTGGGTCACATGCGCGAACTGCTTGAAAAGTATCAGGATCGACTGGTTAAGGTTGGTTCTTTTACGGCCTGTAGTAATGTTACTGGGATTAAGACGCCCTACCATGAAATGGCGAAAATCATGCATCAGCATAATGGTCTGTGCTTTGTGGATTTTGCTGCTTCCGCACCTTATGTCGATATTGATATGCACCCTGCCGATCCGGAACAAAAGCTGGATGCAATCTTTATCTCACCGCATAAGTTTCTGGGCGGTCCCGGCAGTAGCGGTATTCTGATTTTTGATAAGCAGCTGTACGACTGCAAGGTGCCTGATCAGCCAGGCGGCGGCACTGTGTCATGGACTAACCCTTGGGGCGAGCATCGTTTTTTCGATAATATCGAGGCACGCGAAGATGGCGGTACGCCAGGTTTCCTACAAACCATCAAAGCGGCTTTGGCCTTTCAGCTTAAAGATGCCATGGGTGTTGATAAAATTCAGGCTCGCGAGGCAGAGCTTGCGAAAATATTATTAGATGGTTTTTCCTCAATTCCTGATGTTCGCATTCTAGAAGGTGAACAAAGGGATCGTCTCTGTATTATTTCTTTTTATGTTCTCGGCATTCATCACAACCTTATTGTTCGCTTATTGAACGACAAGTTCGGTATTCAGACTCGTGGCGGTTGCTCCTGCGCTGGTACCTATGGGCATTTATTGCTTGGCGTTGATCAATTACAAAGTCATGAAATCACTAATAAAATTGATCAGGGAGATCTTACTGATAAGCCGGGTTGGGTTCGAGTTTCTTTGCATCCGAGCAATCATGATGAAGAGGCGCATTTTATTGTTGATGCGTTACGTCAGGTTATTGAAAATGCAGAGAATTGGTCTCAAGAGTATGACTTTAATCCGGCCACTGGCGACTTTATTCCTAAGTTTTCACAACCAGACTTAAAATCATTGCGGGACTTTTCACCTTTATAGCTTTTCTCATTTTAGAAATAGTCAATTGCGCATTGCTATAGATTAAGGCAAAATTTGATAATGAATAAACGACTTACGACCAGTACTATGGCATTCACCGATGAGATGCAAAAGCACTCTGCCGAAGCTGCAAAGCTGCTTAAAAATATTTCCAATGAACAGCGATTGACGATTCTCTGCATTCTGCTGGAGAAAGAGTTATCCGTTGGTGAATTGAATGAAATGTTACCTCAATTAAGCCAATCTGCTTTATCACAACACTTAGCTTTACTGCGCAAAAGTGATCTGGTCAATACCCGTCGTCATTCACAAACTATTTATTACTCTTTGGCATCGACTGAAGTCGCTCGAATCATACACTTACTGCATGAAATCTATTGTCAGGAGACTTGTTAATGCAACCTTGTTTACAAAATTATATTGGCTCAATTAAACAAAACATCAAAGAAATTACTATTGAAGATTTTAAATGCACCGATTGTTCAGACGCGCTTGTGATTGACGTTCGCGAGCCTGCTGAACATGCAGAAGGAATTATTGAAGGTGCTTTGCCAATTCCTCGTGGCGTTCTGGAATTTAAATTATTCAGCCACCCTGAAGTAGAAGGCCTGTCAGAGGAAGAAGTTCTTAACAAACCAGTTTATATCTATTGTGCAACAGGTGGTCGCTCTGCCTGTAGTGCTCATGCTCTTGAGCAAATTGGTTTTAAGAATGTTTTTTCGGTTGCCGGTGGTATTAAACAATGGGCCGAAAGCGGCGGCAAGATTGTTAAGCCTTAAATCTTCGTCCTTTGATAATCATTAGGTAGGGGCAGGCCGATACGCCTGCCCTTTTTTCATCACACTATCAAATATTTTTACAGTATCCGGGCGCACACATCGGTGCGCCCCTACCAGGTTATACAAACCCTGCTTCTTACTAAGATCCTGTTGCAGCCTGTCTCTCAGTTTTAAACCCTAACTTCTTTATCACCATCATGGCCGGGCAGAATCCTGTGAATGCTGACTGGAATAAATTAGCGCCAACAAAAACCGTTAACCAAAGCCAGTACGGATGCACGAACCAGGTTAACACCACTGATAATAAAACCATAAAACCGGCGAAAGCCATCAGTACTCTTTCTGCGGTCATTTTTTTCTCTGCCATAGGATATACCTCCTAAAATTGATATCTCACACGCACATAGGCGTTACTTGCATCTTCAAATTGACCAAAGAAGGTATGTGCTTCTTGACCATTGAATAGGTTTGCGCCAACCGTAAACAACCATTCATCACTGAAACGGTAATTCATGCTGGGGCGTAAATAACTGTCATCATCACTCGGCGAATAGAATGCAAACAATGACCAGACAAACTTATCTTTAGGTGTACGATAGGTCACTCTTGTTGTCACCAGATGACGTTTTTCCTCTCCCTCATATTGCGGGAATGGTGAATTCGCAATCAGTTCGTCATAATCCTGCGTCCACTCCAGGTAGTACTGAATTCCAAGTGTTAGTCGCGTCGCAATTTCCGATTCATACCCAGCTAAAAATCGCCATTGCGAATTTTTCACAAAGGGGTCGGTGCCATTAGAGTCTTCAACTGCATCGTGGTAAGCCACTTCAAAGTTATAGAGCCCACTTTCTATACTTCCCCGAACACTGGCACCAAAAATATCTTTGCGGTGGAAGGTCGGTTGAAAATTGTTGGTAATACCAACTGGCTGTTTATCGAATCCTCGATAACCATATAAAGCGTACTCTGTGCCTTCCACATTTTTGTATAATCGCAACGCTATTTCGCTGTTACCAAAGTTTTCATCAGGCTCCACCGGATTAACCACATCAAAGCCACCAATGTTGTCACCTACGATGGGATTAAATAATGAAAAACGTTCGCCATTAATGTAACGATCTTCTTCAAACACTGGCGTCCATACTAAATCCACATTCAGTGCATCAAAATAACTGGTGATTCGTATCGAATTTGCAGGCGCTTTCAAGTAAGTATCTTCACGCCCTGAAAAAAATGACTGCCAGTCTTTTGGGAACAGATCATTCAGGAAAACCAGATCTCCAGTTCCCCAGGTACTGATTTGACGACCAATTTTAAAGTCGGTATTTCCGAACGCAGAAAAGCTCCAGGCTAATTCCCGAATATCCAATTCCATATCATCGGTCACACCGTCATACCAGGTATCACCTCGAAAACTGAAATCAACATCTTCACCGTTGTAGTCAGCTTCCAGATGTCCGCGTATTTCATTCAGGGTTTCTTTATCATCAAATAGTGGATCGGTTTGCAACCGACTGCCGTAACCTGCTTCAACAAACCCCGCCCAGGACCAATTGGAAGATTCTTCTTCATCCCATTCCTCTTCCCATACATCGCCCCACTCACCTTCTTCAGCAGCCATGCTGGTTGGCAATCCATGAGCGGCCAGTAGACCGCTCACAAATAACCATTTCGCAATTTGAGTTTTGTTACTCATCATTCTTCCCTTCAAGTTGTGTACTTACTCTTGCTCTGCTTCGAGCCATTCGCTTGGCGGATTTCTTAACGAGCGTGAAGTAAACACATCCTCCGGAACGCCAATATTATAGACTGGGCGACGGAATTCCATGTAGGTTACGCTGCCAGTTTCCAGATTAGAAATTTTCGATTTCATAACCGTTGGAATGCCCTGCACTTCTTCAACTTCGGCAACATCCATCCGACGATAGACTTCGCCTTTATCGTTAAAGTATTCCACCGTCATCGGCAAAAAGGTTTCTTTATTGATGTTCGCAATGTAATAGGCAAACTCAACATTCGCTTTATCCATCGGCGTATTTTTAACAATGTAAGCGGTATCTGTTACTTCCAATAATTCATGATTATCCAGTGCTGGATTGCGTCCGGATACATCTTCATAGAAAAAGTCAGATCCAACAAAGCTGGTTCGCTTGTCGCCTGCTGAGATCCGCTTTTCTAGATCCAGACCAGGAAGATACAACCAGCGATCGTCATCACGATCCACATGCTTATTCACTAGAAACACTGTGCCACGAACATCAGATGGGCGACTGAACACCACCAGAAAATTCTGGTCGCCTTCATCTTCGATATCTTTTCGCAAAATCACAAACTGTCTCAGCTGACGATTGCCACTTTTATCGACAATCATCATACGCGCATCACTGCGTCCATCATCGCCAGCATAGTAGGACACTTTATTTGCCTTACTGATGATTTCTTCAACGCTTAATTCGCTGTCGCTTTCCGCTGCCTGAAGGCTGGCGGCCATCATTGGCAGTGCAAGACCTGTTGCCAATAATGTTAAAACTTTTTGTTTCAAAATTTTGTGTAAGCTTTTCATGTAAAGCCTCCTTATGATTTAAATGCCCACTTGCGTGTAGCTTTTAATGCCACTGGTAATAGAACCAGTGTTACCACTGCTGACGCAGCCATAATTGTTGCCAGGAAGAATCCTACTGTTATGTAGGGCACTAATGGCGCAAACAGTAATGGTGTAAAACCTATTGCAATAACTATTGCGTTGCGACTGATTGCCGATGCAGGTTCTTCATACATTCTGACCATAGTCTGTTTAAAGTCTCCTGTCTGCTTGAAAATATCTCTTGCCCGCTCCAGGAAGTGGATTGCAAAGTCAATCGACAATCCCAGGGTTAGCGATGACAATACCGCAATCGGCATATCATAATCTTTACCAACCCAGCCAATCAGTCCGTAAATAAACAGAATGGTAATGCTCAATGGCAACATCGCCAGCAGTCCAAATAGAATGCTTCGGAACAGAATGATCATCATCAGAAGCACTACCACAAAGGCACTCATCAAACTGTCCAGCATCCCTTTGACCATTTCATCCTGCCATACCATGTTGAGATAACTCTTACCGGCCCATTGTGCCTTAACCCCTTCCGGTAGCGGATTTTCAGCAAAGTATTGGTCAACAAACTCCACCACCTGCGTCATATCCTGATTATCACCGCTGGTAAGCTGTAACCATACTGCTGTAGAGCTATACTCCTTGGTTACCATATGCCATAAATCTTGTGGCCGGTGCGATGACTGATACTGCAACAATGCTTGAGCAACACCATTCTGGCTATCAGGAATCACAAAGTCCTTTGGTTGACCGGTTTTCAATTCACGCGTCACCGTTTTAACCACATCTGCCAGCGAGTTACTTTTACCTACATAGCCACTGTCTGCCAGCGCCTGTTGTAGCTGTTCTATTTCATGTAAAATTTCTGGTTGCTGGAAGTAAGCCACTTTTATACGCGCTTCATCAGCCTGCATGATCAATTTTTCCAAAACTTCAGCCTGCTCATCGGTTGCATCAAACAACTTGTCTTCCAACAGCATCATGACCTGATTCAGCTGTGTAGTTAGCTGATTGCCATTTTGCATGACGCTTTCAACTTCGCTTTTCAATGGCTCATCTTTAATTGCATCAACTGCTTTCATCCAGGCAGCCTTTGCCGAAGATTCGTCAGCTTCTAAAATCAGATAGGCATCATAGGTTCCGGCAAAATGATCATTTAACACTCTGTCAGCCACCCGTATTTCATGATCTGCCTTAAACCAACGTACTGGGTTGTCGTTAATCTGAATCTGTGTAATACCCCAGACACTTAATGCCACCACGGCGACAAAGAACACTGTCACTAGTTTACTGGCCGCCAAACTTCCTATGCCAATCTTGTGCAATACCTTTTGTAACACACCTTCTTTTTTCGCTTCTGTTTGCAATGACGCCAATGCTTTTGGCTTTAATGCAACCAGATAGGCTGGAATAAAGATGATGGTTAGCAGGAATGCCAACAAAATACCAAAACCAACATAGGCACCGAAAATCTGTACCGGTGGAATTGGCGTTAGTAATAGCGAGAAAAAACCCACCGCCGAGGTCACACTGGTGTACAACATGGGTGTGAACAGATGACCAATGACTTCTTTAATCACCTCTTTACGATCACGCCCCGGCTTATAGCTATCGGCAAACTCTGACATGATGTGGATGGAATCCACCACCGCAATCGGCATCAGGAAGATTGGAATCATTGAGCTCATGATGTGTACAGTAAAGCCCATGCCAATCAGCAATCCCATGGTGATAATCACAGTCGCCATGGCGATAATCATAGGTGCCGCAATAAACTTAAAGTTACGGAAAAAGACCCACATCAGGATGAAAATCACCAATGCCGCCAGCGGTGCTGAAATTCCCATCTGCACAAACATCTGATAGCCAAAGGTATCTTCTGCTACTGGTAACCCGGTAATATGGTATTCATCATCAGAGTCCAGTTGGCTTATTAACCCTCTGATTTCCTCTGAAATACGATAACTTTCATCTTTATCCAAAATAGGCACATAAATTGCCGTCGCTTTGTCGTCACCTGATGCCAGCGTATCCTGTAATAAAGGAAGGCGTTCGACCTGTTGGTTAATCCAGTCAGCTCGCTGCTGAGTCTCTGGAGCCTCTTTCATCAACCATTCGAAACGTATGGTGCCGGGCCCTTCCTGGCTGATGTTATCAACCGTTGATAACGCCATCATATCTGGCGCAACCACACCTTCAATCTCGGCAATGCCATCCGTTAACTGTTTTATGGCCTGCAGGGATTTGGGGTTGTAGATACCTTTTTCTGATTGATTGACCGCGCCAACGACAATAATGTCATACAGATCAAACCGATCCTTGACCTCATTGTGATAAACACGCGATGCCTGATCTTCAGCCAACATATTCTCCGGATCCGTATCCACCACAATGTTCGGAATCATGGCTCCGGTAATTGCCGTCAGTAGCAATGTAATGATGAACACCCATTTAGGTTTGGTCATCGAGAATTTAAGCAGAGACTGTTTCATAGGACCTTCCATTTAAGCTCTTTATTAGAGAAATCTAATATATTGTAGATTAGTATTTGCTAATATTCAAACAATAATCTATCCTAGATAGCAAATTTATTAATTCAATATAGCATGTCTATCGAAATTAAATCCTTCTATCATGATGATACTGGCACCTGGAGTTACATCCTTATTGATCCTGATCAAAAAATAACCACTATTATTGACCCAGTCATGGACTACGACCTCAGCTCCGGCAAAGTTAGTTTTCAATCCGCAAACCAACTTATTGATTACATTAAACAAAACTCGCTCAGCTTACAATGGATACTTGAAACTCATGCCCACGCAGATCACATTTCTGCGGCACAGCACATAAAACAGCAGCTTGGCGGTAAAATTGTTATCGGCGAAGGCATAAAAGAGGTGCAAAGCCATTTCAGCGGTTTCTTCAATATTGATATGCCAATTGATGGCAGTCAGTTTGACCGTCTGTTGGCCAAGGGTGAAAAGCTGCCTTTCGGTTCTTTCGAATTTACTGCCTATCCAACCCCCGGCCACACTAACGACAGCATGAGTTACCTGATTGAGGGTAACCTGTTTATTGGCGATACCTTCTTTCACCCTGATACAGGCACCGCGCGCTGTGACTTTCCCGGTGGCGATGCCGAAAAGCTGTTCGACAGCCTGCAATTCCTGGTTTCCTTCCCAGATGGCTATAAATTGTGGCTGTGTCATGACTATCCCGATGGCCGTGAACCGGAAACCGGCATCACGGTGGCTGATATGAGGCAAAATGTCCATTTGCAACAGGCGCATAACAATAAGGACGAATTTGTCGCGATCCGCACCCAACGTGACTCCACCCTGGCGGTGCCCCGTCTGATTTATCCGTCGGTTCAATTAAATATTCGCGCTGCTGAATTACCGCAGGATGAGACCAACGGACGTAAGTATCTGAAAATGCCTTTGTTTGTACAAAAAGACAACAGTTGATATTCGCCACTCTGCCCATTTCTTGATTTTCCATTGTCTTTGCTGGCGGCAAATTGCTAAACTTGCCGCCAGTTTTCATTAACCCTCTTGCAGCCTTTTGTCACTACCACAACTCAACAATAAACAACGCGAAGCATTGTTAGCCACCCAGGGTCCGCTCCTGGTATTGGCCGGTGCCGGAAGTGGTAAAACAAGTGTGATTACGCGCAAGATGGTCTATCTAATCAAAGAAAAAGCGATACCTGCCCGCAATATTATTGCCGTAACCTTTACCAACAAAGCAGCTCGCGAAATGAAACAGCGCGTCAGTAAGCTGGCCGGTGCAAACGCTACCCAGGGCCTGACGGTTTCGACCTTCCATAACTTTGGCCTTAACTTTATTCGTCGCGAATATAAAAAGCTCGGCATGAAATCTAACTTTACCATTTTCGATGATCAGGACAGTCTGGCGCTGATTAAAGATCTGGGATTCAAGGAAGCGGAAAGCGACAAGCAATTACTGTTTCGCCTGCAGCAACAAATTTCAGCCTGGAAAAATGATCTGATTCTTCCTGAGCAGGCAATCAATCATGCCAAAGATCAGGAACAGCTGATTTTCTCTAAGGTCTATGAAAAATATGCCCGCAGCATGAAAGCTTATAATGCGGTTGATTTCGATGATCTGATCCTGATTCCAACTTTATTGTTGCGCGATGATCCGGAAGTTCGTGAAAAGTGGCAAAACAAAATCCGCTATCTATTAGTCGATGAATATCAGGATACTAATACCAGCCAGTATGAATTAATCAAGCATCTGGTCGGGCAATTTGGCAATTTTACAGTGGTCGGTGACGACGATCAGTCTATCTACTCATGGCGCGGTGCACGCCCCGAAAACCTTGATCAATTAGCCAAAGATTATCCCAATCTACAAGTCATTAAGCTTGAACAGAATTACCGTTCTTATGGCCGTATTCTTAAAGCTGCCAACGTACTTATTGAAAACAATCCTCATGCCTTTGAAAAGAAACTGTGGTCAGATAAACCTTACGGGGATCCACTGAAAGTCGTCACCTGTCCCAATGAGGATGCTGAAGCGGAAAAGGTAGTCACCGAGATTATCAGCCGCAAGGTGCGCACGAAAAATGGTCGCTATTCTGACTTTGCCATTTTATATCGTGGCAATCATCAGGCCAAAATTTTTGAACGTACCCTAATTGCCAATAATGTTCCCTATAAAATTTCCGGAAGCACATCCTTCTTTTCTCGCGCAGAGATTAAAGACATTATGGCTTACCTGCGTCTGTTGACTAATCCAGATGACGATAATGCCTTTTTGCGCATAGCCAATACACCGCGTCGCGGTATTGGTCCAACAACATTGGAACAATTGGGCTCCTACGCCAATATGCGACATGTCAGTTTGTTTGCTGCCACTCAGGAAATAGGTCTGGAGCAACACTTGCAGGGCAAGGGTCTGGAAAATGTTCGTCGTTTCTCTGATTTAATTTCGCGCGCTGCGGATAATGCCGAGCGTGGTGATAGCGTCGGCGTTATTCATGATCTGGTAGCACGCATCGGTTATCACTCCTGGCTGCATGAAACCTCCAGCACACCAAAAGCCGCTGAATACCGTTGGAACAATATTCAAGAGCTGCTAGGTTGGGTAGAAAAAGGCATTGATGACAATGAGCAGGATCCAAATCCTTTTGCAGCGGCCGTAGCTAATCTAATGCTGCGCGATATGCTGGATCGTAATGAAAAAGAAGAAGAGGATTCCAACGAAGTACAGTTGATGACTTTACACGCAGCCAAAGGTCTTGAATTCCCACATGTTTACCTGGTCGGTATGGAAGAAGAGTTCTTGCCACATAAATCCAGTATCGAAAACGATGACATCGAAGAAGAAAGACGCCTCGCTTATGTTGGCATTACCCGCGCGCAGAAAACTCTGACTTTTACGCTTTGCAAAAAACGCTCAAAGTATGGTGAGGTGATGGCCTGCGAACCCAGTCGTTTTCTTGAAGAACTGCCTCAGGATGATCTCGACTGGGATGCAAAGCGCAAGCCGCTATCCGAAGAAGAACAGGAACAGCTCGCTACCGATAATATTTCGATGTTGAAATCACTTTTTGCTGATTAAAAAGTTTACTATGGTTTGCCTTCCTTAAACTGTGCGAAACAAACCCAATTATCATAAGGGTCAGTACAAATAGTTTCGGTTGCACCGTAAAAAGTTTCCCGCTCTTCAATGAGAATTTTCTCCCCTACCAAGCTTCTTTGAATCACCTTAAGATCATCAACCTCAACAAACAAAAAGGTTTTTGATTCTGGCAGCTTTTGATTGATATCTTCTTCAATACTGGCAGTAGTTTGATACATAACTTCAGTTTTACCATTACTTAAAATGACAAAACCAATGTCATCACCCTGCGGTACTGAAGTGACTACTTCAAAGCCAATTTTTTCCCAAAACTTGATACCTTTTTCAAGGTTTTTGACAACAATCACATTTGTTATCTTCTGACAGTTCGATTGCATCACATTTCTCCCTTCGCTATTCACCTTTGATTCACTCGTTTCAGTATAAACTGCAATTAAACTTTTACATTCTTTTAGTTGCTAACTTTTCTTTTATTAGCCAATATGAAAGAAAAGCACAGGAGGTGCCCCATGACAATATTCGAGTGGATCATAGTGATATTAGTATCACTACTTATATTCCTGTTTGGTCTCGCTGGTGTAACTGGCAGCATATTCTTTGATAGCCAACGCAATCAAAGCCCGCCCGATCAAAAACTCAAAAATAAACCTTGATTGACCCTCGTTTAATTTTGATTTGTAGGCTGGCGATGAGCGAAGCGAATCCCAGCAAGGTTTTGTATTGATCGTTTAGGTGCTGGGATTCGCTTCGCTCATCGCCAGCCTACCAGGTCTTTTTGTTACTAACCCGATACTACTTTTTTACTTTTCCAATAAAAAAAGGCTCCATCAGGAGCCTTTTTCTGTTTCAAAGTTAAAGCTTAATTCAACCTCTGGAAAACAGTGGCGATACCCTGCCCTAATCCGATACACATGGTTGATATACCAAACTCTTTATCTTTATCTTCCATCAAGCGAAGCAAGGTGGTTGAGATTCTGGCACCGGAACAACCCAGCGGGTGGCCAAGTGCAATAGCGCCACCATTTAGGTTAACTTTGTCTTGCCAGTTGTCGCGCATGCCCAACCCATCCAATACAGCGATAGATTGTGCGGCGAAAGCTTCGTTCAGCTCAAACAGGTCGATATCTGACAACTTCATACCGGCACGTTTTAGTGCTTTATTGACTGCTGGAACCGGGCCAAATCCCATGATGGATGGGTCACAACCAGCGACACCCATGGAAACGATTTTTGCAATCGGTTTTAAGCCTAGTGCATCCGCTTTTTCACGCGACATGACCAGCATCGCTGCTGCACCATCCGAAATTGCTGATGAGGTTGCTGCCGTTACAGTACCGTCTTTTGGATTAAAAACTGGACGTAACTTTGCCATATCTTCTATTGTTGACTCAGGACGAATCACTTCATCAAAGTCATACAGTCTCAGGCCGCCAGTTTCATCATGCGCTTCCATTGCCAGGATTTCTTTTTTGAAACGTCCTTCGACAGTAGCTTTGTGAGCTAACTGATGCGAACGGTAACCAAACTCATCCTGCTCCTGGCGAGATACTTTATGCATAATCGCCAGCATTTCTGCGGTTAATCCCATCATGCCTGATGCTTTTGCTGTGTACTTGGCCAGTTCCGGATCAAAATCAATACCGTGATTCATCGGTACATGACCCATGTGCTCGACACCGCCAATAATAAAGACGTCGCCATCACCGACCATGATTGAGCGGGCGGCTGTATGCAATGCCTGCATTGATGAACCGCACAAGCGGTTAATGGTCTGTGCAGCAACTGTGTGCGGCAAGCTGGTTTTCAGCATGGCGTTACGCGCGATGTTAAAGCCCTGCTCCAGAGTCTGTTGCACACAACCCCAGATCACATCTTCCACTTCTGCAGGATCCACTGCTTCGTTGCGATCCAGTAAGCCTTGAATCAAACGTGCGGATAATTCCTCGGCGCGTGTGTTTCTGAACATACCGCCTTTCGAACGCCCCATTGGGGTACGAATGGCATCAACTATTACTACTTCATTCATCATTATTTCCCCTTTGGTTATGCGTTGTAGAATGTTTTGTTGTCTTTAGCCATCGCTAACATGCCTTCGGTCGGCTCATAGGCCTTTCCTAAATGCTTGTACTTGTTGGCCAAATCAACAATATTTTGTATGCCGCTGTCATCTACATACTTGAAGACACCGCCACGGAATGGAGGGAAACCTAATCCGTAGATTAGCGCCATATCACCTTCTGCCGGGCTGGCAATAATACCCTCTTCCAGACAGCGAATAGTTTCGATAATCATCGGTAACATGCTGCGAGCAATGATTTCTTCATCACTGAAATCTTTGCTGTCTGCGCATACTTCTTTGAGGATTTCATAAGCCTTGGGGTCAGCTTCTTTAGTTGGTTTACCGCGCTTGTCTGTTCCATAAACATAAAAGCCTTTGCCGTTTTTCTGGCCATAGCGCTCATGTTCAAACATCACGTCGATAGCATCTTTTTCTTCTTTACTCATGCGATCAGGGAAACCTTCCGCCATCACTTCGGCAGCATGTTTGCCGGTATCCATGCCTACGACATCAAGCAAATAAGCAGGTCCCATTGGCCAGCCGAATTTTTTGCTCATGATTTTATCCACCTGCTGGAAGTCAGCACCATCACGCAACAACTTTGTGAAGCCACCAAAATAAGGGAATAAAACGCGATTAACGAAGAAGCCCGGGCAATCGTTAACAACAACCGGCGATTTACCCATGGCGCTGGCATAAGCCACCACGCTGGCAATGGTTTCTTCTGATGTGTCCTTGCCACGAATCACTTCCACCAAAGGCATCTTGTGTACCGGATTGAAGAAATGCATACCGCAGAATTTTTCTGGACGCTTCAAAGCTCCTGCTAAGCGATCAATTGAAATAGTAGATGTGTTTGAACAAATGATAGCGTCTTCCGGCATCATTTCTTCCACTTCTTTCAATACCGCTTCTTTAACCTTTGGATTTTCAACCACTGCCTCGACGACGATATTGGTGTGCTTTATTTCGTCGTAACTTAAGGTTGGTTTGATACTGGCAATGCCTTGAGCCATTTTTTCGGTGCTGATTTTGCCGTATTTAACACCTTTGCCGAATAGCTTGATGGCTTCGTTCATGCCCTGCTCAAGCGCTTCCTGGCGAATGTCTTTCATGATTGCCGGTACGCCTCGTGAGGCTGACTGATAAGCAATGCCTCCGCCCATGATGCCGGCACCTAAAACGGTAGCGGCTTTCACATCGACATTTTTCGCTTTAGAGGCTTGTTTGGCTTTTTTCTTTAATACCTGATCATTAAGGAATAACTGGATCAACGATGACGCCTGAGGGGTTTGTGCAACATCAACAAAGGCTTCATGTTCAAACTTAATCGCTTCCGCCAACGGCAAGCCAGCACCTTTTTCTATTGCTTCAACCGCTTTGACCGGTGCAGGGTAATGCGGGCCCGCCTGTCCAGCGATATAGGCTTTTGAAGTCATGAATGACATGGTCGCTTCAATCTTGTTAAGCTGCAAAGGGCCAGTTTTTTCAGCACGACGGCCTTTCCAGTCCAGCTTGCCTTCTATTGCTTCAATCAGCATACGCTCGGTCGCTTCAAACAGACTGTCGCCATCGACTACCGCATCAATTGCACCAATTTTTAAGGCTGCATCCGGCTTACTTGGCTTACCACCGGCAATCCATTCAAAGGCGTTATCGGCGCCAATCACACGTGGTAGGCGAGTGGTGCCACCAAAGCCCGGAATTAATCCTAGTTTGGTTTCCGGTAGTCCAACCTGAGCGTTAGTCGAAGCCACACGCAGGTCACAACTTAAGCACATTTCCATGCCGCCACCCAGAGCAACACCATTAATCGCCGCTGCAGTTGGGAATGGCAAGTTTTCAAATCCGCTGAAAATCTCGTTAGCCTTAATGGTCCATTGCAACAGCTCTTCACGCGGTAATGCGAATAAATCGACGAATTCTGTAATGTCTGCACCGACAATGAATACCGGTTTGCCACTGGTAACCATGGCCGCTTTTACACCTGAGTTATCCTTTAACAGGGCGTTAACTTCATTGAGCTCTTCTAAGGTGGCGCGGTCAAATTTATTGACCGACTCTTTTTGATTGTCAAAACAGACTTCAGCAACCCCTGTTGGGTGCAATCTGCATTGAATCGATTGACCTTCAAATATCATTCTTAATCTCCATTGCTGGCTGCCAATTGTCTAGCAAGAAATGCTATGGCGGTAATTGTTCTGGCGGCAGAGTCTGTTAGTTGAATCAGCGCCAAAATAAAGAAAACCAGTGTACTGCCGCAGGTCGGCAGACACAATTGAAACTTCTGGTCTGACCAATCATAACGAAGTTTGCCGGTAAACGAAAGCCCCCGACTACCCTTCTGATCGGGCGTGATTTCTGGAATAATGGTGCCACTATTGATTAACCACAATCGGATATTTTATGCACGATTCTTCGTTGGCCCCTTTATTCAAGCATCATATTGACGTTGTTACCCAGCGCTATCAAAAAGCGATGGCTAACCACGACTTCGATCACCTGGTGATCCCGGCCGGCTCACAGCATGGCATCTTCCTCGATGACATGTCTTATCCGTTTAAATCTAATTTCCACTTTAACAGCTTTGTGCCACTGGATGACCTACATGATAGCGTTCTTATCATCTCTGCTGACGGTACGCGCAAGTTGTGTTATTACCAGCCAGTGGACTTTTGGCACTATGTAGCTGGCGATCCGGAAGGTTTCTGGGTTGAGCATTTTGATATCGTCATGACCCGCACCAAAGATGAGGTGCTGTCTCATATTCCGACCAGCGGTAACGTTGCCTATATTGGTGAAATGGCGTTTCCATTCGATGAAGACGGTTTTGCCGCAGTCAATCCAGGTTACTTCATGAATGAGATCAACTGGCACCGTGCCATCAAGTCTGATTATGAGGTTGAGTGTGTTTCACGTGCCAACAAACGTGCAGCACTGGGCCACATGGCTGCTCGCGACATGTTCTTTAAGAAAGGTTCGGAGCTGGAGATTCACCTGGCCTACCAACTGGCAACTGGCCATACCGAGCACCAGCTTCCTTATGGCAGCATTGTTGCGCTGAATGAACACGCAGCTATTCTGCACTACACCTTATATAACAATACAGCACCCAATCAGCACAGAACCTTCCTGATTGATGCCGGTGCCCGATACAATAATTATGCAGCGGACATTACTCGTACTTATGCTTTCGAGCATAACGAGTTTGCTGAGCTGATTGGTGATATGGATGCATTGGAACAGCGCATCTGCGGCAAAGTTACGACTGGTCAGTCTTATGTGGATCTGCATATTGAAACGCACCATGAAATTGCCAAGCTGCTCAATAAATACAAATTCTGCGATATGTCACCAGAATCTATGGTTGAAGCGGGCGTAACCTCGACCTTCTTCCCGCATGGGCTTGGTCACCATATTGGTCTACAGGTGCATGATGTCGGTGGACACCAGGCCAATGTTGCCGGCGATCCGGCTCCGCCACCGAAAGCACATCCATTCCTACGTAATACCCGTGACATCGAAGTCGGCAATATCCTGACTATTGAGCCAGGCCTTTATTTCATCGACTCTCTGCTCGGTGATCTCAAACAGACCGAACACGCTAAAAGCATCAACTGGGAAAAGATCGAACAGTTTAAGCCTTTCGGTGGTATTCGTATTGAGGATGAAGTACTGGTTACTGCTACCGGCCCCCGTAACTTGACTCGTGAGCATCTGGATTAATTTCTTTTGATGTCAGATTCAACAAAGCAGGAACTTGCTGGTTATCGGGTGCCTCGACATAGCGTTGAGCACCCGTTTTCATTTGAAGAAGTGATAAAAGGCAGTCGTTTCATTGCCCGTGTTGCCTATACGCCGTCGGTCGAGGATGCCAAAGCCTTTGTTCAGTACTTTAATCAGACAGAACCTGATGCAACCCATCATTGCTGGGCCTATATTGTTGGCAACCCATCGAGCACAACTTTAATTGCCTGTTCCGATGATGGCGAACCGAGCGGCACCGCCGGTATGCCGATGCTTAATGTGTTGCAGCACAGCGATGTTGGCGATATTACTGCCGTGGTGACTCGCTATTACGGCGGCACTAAATTGGGAACTGGCGGTCTGGCTCGCGCCTATGGCGGTTCAGTTAAGCAGGCCATGGAGCAACTTACACTTGGTTCGCGGATCTACACCCAAAAAATTGATCTAACCTGTGCTTATGATCTTCAAAAACAGGTAGAATACCTGCTTAAAGAAGCACAGGCAGATATTATTGATACCCAATTTTCTGATCAGGTAACCATTCGCGCGGAAGTTCCTATTAATTATTTAAGTGAACTTGATTCTGCGCTAGAGGCTTACCTAAACCGAAATCAAATAAAGGTGGATAAAATTCAATGTTAGCATTAAAGCATTTTCACATGACGTTAGCGGCATTGACCGTTTTAGGTTTTTTAATTCGTAGCGTCTGGCTATTTAGAGGCAGTCAGTTATTACAGAAAAAAGTAGTAAAAATCTTACCGCACATTATTGATACTTTTTTGTTAGCTAGCGGTATCGTATTAATGGTGCAGTTTAAGATGTACCCACATCATCAACCCTGGTTAACAGTAAAGATTCTGCTTATAGTTACCTACATCATGTTTGGCATAAAAATGTTTCATGCCACTGAAAACAAAAAGCGACTGATCTTTTTTGTGCTAGCACTCGCCAGTGTTTTAGCCGTTCTTTACTTGGCAAGAGTTAAACCACCACTCTGGTAATCGAGGAATACTAAAAATGATCGACCCCAAAGTACTTGATGATATTGCCAATAAATTGTCTGATGCAATCCCTCAATCGGTTAAAAACACAAGTGATGAATTCGCAAAGCAGGCTAAGCAGATTCTACAGAGTCAATTAGCCAAGCTCGACCTTGTCACTCGTGAAGAGTTCGATGCACAAACCAAAGTACTGCAAAGAACTCGTTTGATGCTTGAAGAGCTGGAAAAAAAGCTGGCTGATATCGAGTCTAAACTTTAGTTCTTTTATATGACAAAAGGAGCCATCGGCTCCTTTTTTAACTGCACTTAATACTACCTCAAATTTGTTACACTTCTTATTCAGATGCCTCTATCGTAAGACTATATTCTTTTGGCAGCGGAATAATTGTTGAACCGACTGATTCGATATAAACTTCAGCATACCCAGTAACCGTATAGTCACCAGGCGGAAGATACTCACCAGTACTCCCTCTTTCACCACCTTCAGCATCTATCAGAAATAACTCTTGATCCCAAAGTGTTGGTGTTCCTATCGACTCTCCCATATAAACCACTTCTATACTTAATGAAGGTGAGCATCCTACAGGAGCCTGTTCAGAGTCATAAACTTTTTCACCGTTTGCATTATATATTTCAATAACATCAAAGCCACACGTAAACTCTACTCTTTCTGTTTTAAGGCCTCTATTAGTTAACTTCATATCGAATGCAATAGGCTCGCGCTCTAAAAAAATGCCTTTATCTTCTCCATAAATTATTTCCTGATTTCCATATTCCCAAGTCTTCATTGTTAAACTGGCTTCTAATTTTGTTTCATTATCACTTTTACAGCCCACTAAACTTAATAGCACCAATCCAGCTATCAATTTTATCCAGTTTTTCATTCTCTTCTCCTCTTTATATTTTAATTAAGTAATTTTTTCGCTTTAGCCTAAACCCCATATCTATCATTTAATTTATGATAGTCAAGCTTTACCCTGTATATAAAAATTTAAGCTAACTGGCTCCGTTTAATCTCTGATATCACTATTGAGCTGTTTCTAGTGCAGGCAATACTGTTATATCTTTAGTGCTAAAGCCACCATTATCACCTATTAACTCAATTTCTACATGATAAGTATTTGGCTCTAAGTGCAAATCTATATTGCTTATAGTTTCATCATCAAAATAATCAACTTTTCCTTCATAAACTCTTAATCGTTCTTGGGGGTATATTATTAACTCCTTCATATCTGCTGTGCAGCCTATTCCTCGATCGTTTTCTGTCCAGACAATTTGGTTACCACTTATAATGGCCATATTAAAAACTTCGCATTCTCCATAAGTCAAAACCGCTGTGTTTAATTCATCTTGATTAATAATATAAACTTCAAAATAAATTGTTTCTCCATATTCAAACTCTTGTGTTACTTCACCATTAGCTTTACTGAAAACCATTTCGGTTCTTAAGTTAGGCGAGTCTGAATCAGTTTTGCAACCAACCAAAGCAATTATAATTCCTAAAACACTTAGTATTTTTCTCATTCTACCCTCTCCTATATTAATGAATATCAGCACGTTACCATCATTGACCATGCTTTTCTACGAATTGTAAAATTTATCGACAACTAATAGACGTTTTTCACTTTGAAAGGGTTACATTATTCTTCTTCCAGTGTTTTTATCTGGCTGGCATTAGCTCTGATTTTATAAACTTCTAATGCAGAAATTTCTTTTTTTCGGGCTAATTCAAGGGCCATCTCTGCCAGGGTTACCATTCCCTGTTTTTTTGCTATTTCATTGAGTTTGTTTATATCCAATGTCTCATTAATTTCGCGTGCTACTTCAGGTGAAATACTGAGTAACTCATACACAGATCGTCTGCCTGCTATTCCGGTATTAAAGCACTCCGAACAACCGGCTCCTTTATAAAACTTATCATTTTTTGCAGCTTGAATTTCTTTGCGAATTGATTCTGGGATAACTTCTTCTTCCAGACAGTGCTGACAATTTTTCTTGACCAGACGTTGAGCTAAAATTCCCACTAATGCATCTTTTAATAAATATGGCTCAACACCCATTTCTATCAGACGAGTAATGGTACTGACTGCACTATTAGTATGCAGCGTGCTTAACACCAGATGACCCGTTAGTGAACTTTCTACAGCTATTTTTGCTGTTTCCCCATCACGGATTTCTCCGACCATGATGACATCCGGATCATGTCGTAAAATATTTCTCAGCGCCCGGGCAAAGGTATATCCAATTTTATGATTCACCGGTATTTGGGTTACGCCTTCCATCTTGTACTCCACCGGCTCTTCTACCGTGACGATGTGCGGTCCTTCTTTAATTTTTTCGTTAATGGCGGCATAAAG
The DNA here is from genome assembly GCA_048268505.1 of Kangiella sp. Lineage (GTDB taxonomy): Bacteria > Pseudomonadota > Gammaproteobacteria > Enterobacterales > Kangiellaceae > Kangiella. The sequence goes on from JBLWVK010000002.1 coordinate 350,335, forward strand.
CGTTGTCGTTTTACCAGAACCTGTTGGGCCTGTTACTAGAAACATGCCATAACTTGAGTGCAACAAATTGACGAACCGTTCTGTATCTTTTTGATTAAACCCTAATTCACTAATATCACGTAAACCCTGTGAGCTATCCAGAATACGAATCACCACACTTTCACCATAAACCGTTGGCATCACCGAGATCCGCATATCAATACTTTTGCCGCCCCCTGCATATTCGATTCGTCCATCCTGCGGTAAGCGTCTCTCTGATATATCCATGCCACCGATGATTTTTATTCGACTGACCAGAGCCTGATGTAATGATAAATTCAATTTTCTGATTGGGGTTAATGTTCCATCCATTCTATACAATAATTGCAAGTATTTTTCCCTTGGATGGAGGTGGATATCCGATGCCCCTTTTTCGATTGCATCAGTAATAATGGATGCCATTAAATTGATGACACCTTTTTTCTTACCTAAGCTTTCAATTTCATTAGTTGCTAAATTTTTACTGGCATCAATCCCCACTCGCTCCAGTTCATTCAGCGCTTCTTTTTCATTCTGAAACTGTACTATGCCACTTAAATACTCGAGCAAGTCGCGTTTATTGGCTTTTAGTGGTTCTATGTTGCAACCGGCTATAAAGCTCATCACCTGCATGGCATCAATTTGTTGTGGGTTGGTAAAAGCTACTTCAAGGAAGTTATTTTTCTTAAATAGCGGTAATGCCTGATATTTAAACAGTAATTCAGGTGGAAATTTATGCACCCATTTTTCATCAATTTTTACAGTGCTTAAATCTACTTCTTTAATCTCTCCGGTGTAACGGTCTTCTTCTCGGCCAAATGTTGAACGACCATTGCTTTGAATAAGATCCATATTGGTAACGTTTTTTTCCGAGATTAAAATAATAAAGATATGGTTTTTATGTAATCGGAGAACTTTCCATAACCCCTCTTCTTTTTCGCAATAAACACATTGTCCTGTAATGGTAAATTTATCGCTCATCTCAATACGGTAATTAGAATAGTTTAGATTTCCGGTTTCTTTTTGATACTCTTCGAGGTTTTCATAGACTGGCTTCTGGATCACAACATACTGAACATCATTAAAGGGAATGCTCTGCTCTTCGGTCACAAATAACTGCTCTTCAAAATTAACTTCAACTAGTTTTACATCCTCTAGTTTATTTTTCTTATCACAAAAAACACTGTTGGCAGCCTGATCCTGATTAGCGCCTATGGCATTGCTGAGCAATTGATTGAAGTTCATGCTTTCTCCTTTGTTGAGATCCCACTTTACCTGACTTTGGTTTTTGTTTCTTGATTACTATCAATATTTCTATTCAGCTATGATGATCTTTTTTCTTGCCTTTTCGTTCTGATTATTTATTCTGAATTATTATTTATGCATGGACCAACCCTATGATACTCATTGGTGGTAATAAAGAACAACAGCATATTGAGTTAAACCCCAAAATGGCCAATCGGCATGGATTGATCGCCGGTGCAACCGGCACCGGTAAAACGGTCACCCTGCAGGTCCTGGCCGAAGCCTTTTCCAACATTGGCGTGCCGGTTTTCGCCGCTGATATTAAAGGCGATCTTAGCGGTATAGCTAAAGCAGCAGGTTCTCATCCGAAAATCACCGAGCGTATCAACCACATTCAGATCCCTGATTATCAACCGCGCGCCAACCCTGTTCTCTATTGGGATGTCTACGGCAAGCATGGCCACCCTGTCAGAACGACCATCAGTGAGATGGGGCCATTACTGCTGTCGCACCTGCTTGAACTTAACGATACTCAAAGCGGCGTTCTGCATATCGCCTTTGATATAGCTGATGAAGAAGGTCTGCTGTTGCTTGATCTCAAGGATCTGCGTTCCATGTTGAACTGGCTGAGTGACAACCGTCAGCAGGTCAGCCGCGATTATGGCAATGTCACACCACAAACGGTCGCTGCTATTATTCGCAAACTATTGGTTCTGGAAAACTCTGGTGGCAATCACTTTTTTGGTGAGCCCGCTCTTAATATCAAAGACCTCATGCGGATTGACCATAATGGCAAAGGTTTTATTAACCTTTTATACAGCCGTCAACTCATGCTCAACCCGAAAATTTACTCCACCTTCCTGCTCTGGATGCTATCTGAGCTTTTTGAAGAACTGGACGAGGTTGGCGATCCCAATAAACCCCGTCTGGTGTTCTTTTTCGACGAAGCCCATCTTTTATTTGATCATGCACCCAAAATCTTATTGCAACGTATTGAGCAGGTGGTTCGCCTGATTCGCTCCAAAGGTGTTGGTGTTTATTTTGTTACTCAGAATCCAACCGATATTCCCGATTCTGTACTGGGTCAGCTTGGTAATCGTGTGCAACATGCTTTACGCGCCTTCACCCCCAAGGATCAAAAAGCCATTAAAGCCGCTGCTGACACTTTCAGGCCGAACCCTAAGCTCGATACCCAGTCCGTTATCACCCAGCTTTCAGTTGGTGAAGCATTGGTATCCGTATTGGACGAAAAGGGCCGACCAACGCCAGTTGAACAAACCCTGATCTGTCCACCCTGTTCTCAGATCGGCCCCCTGTCTGATGCAGACTGGGAGACTTCCTTCAAGAAATCGATTCTTAAAGGTGTTTATGATGATGCGATCGATAGACAATCCGCCTATGAAATTCTGCTTAAGCGAGAACAGGAGCTTGAGCAGCGACAAGCAAAGGAAATGAAGGAAGCGGAAGCCATTCGCAACAAATCTAAAACCAGCCGTCGATCGAATCGCCAGTCAGTTGGCGAAGCCTTCACTAAAACTCTGGTTCGAACCATCAGCTCAGGACTTGGTCGTAGAATCGTTCGTGGCCTACTTGGTTCTATTCTCGGTAGTAAGTAGTTACTTCTTCGTAAGCTCCTGATAAAAAAAAGCCCATGAATATTCATGGGCTTTTCATACTTATTACTCTAGTTTCTAATCTTTAAGTAAGAAAGTGACTTTCATCACGACTCTAAACTTTTCGACTTCCCCATCTTTAATCATAACCTGCTGCTCTTTAACCCAGGCTGATTTTACCTGATCGAGGGTTTTGTTAGCTCTGCGAATACCTTGCTTCACTGCATCTTCAAAACTTTCACTAGAATCAGCGATAATTTCAGTAACTTTTGCTACAGACATATTAACTCCTTTTTCTTATTGATTCGTTTTTTATCTTACTCCTGCTGTTACATAACTCAATGATATATGGCTCATTTTCAAAAGTTTAACAATTCAAGCTTGTCATTTACCGGTAATTATTAGATCTTGAGGTTACCATTTTTGTGGAGCAGCCATCATGACCCTATCCGATAGCTCTGTAACCCCAGGCTTTCGTTGTATTGATTCCCCCTTCCTGATGCCTTTTGATGGCAAGCTTAGCCTGAACAAGCAACCCACCAAACCTATAGAACCGCTGTCAAAAGAAGAATATAAAGCCCAGTTAATGGTTAACTCCGACGCGCTATATCACCTGCAGCATAAGATGTACGCCGACAATCGCTTTTCTGTCCTGCTCATTTTTCAGGCATTGGATGCAGCGGGGAAGGACAGCACCATTCGCAAAGTTTTCAGTGGCATCAACCCAGCCGGATTTCAGGTTCATAGTTTCAAACAACCATCGCCTCTAGAATTAGAGCATGATTTTCTTTGGCGTACTGCAAAAGCTTTGCCTGAACGCGGCCGCATTGGAATTTTTAATCGCAGCTACTATGAAGAAGTTCTGGTTGTTAGAGTCCATCCCAAGTTCCTGCTTAATCAGCACTTACCTGACCTTACCCCTGATGATATCGCAACCATTGGTTCTAATGATGCTTTCTGGGCTGCTCGCTATCAGTCTATCAATGACCATGAGGCGCATCTGGCACGTAATGGCACCATCATTCTGAAATTCTTTCTTAATGTTTCACAACAGGAACAACACCAGCGGTTCCTGTCACGTATTAACAATCCGGAAAAGAACTGGAAGTTTTCCAGTGATGATATTGAAGAAAGTCAGTTATGGGACAAATACCAGTATGCCTATCAGCAAGCCTTGTCTCACACCTCTCGGCCCTGGGCTCCCTGGTATGTCATACCAGCCGATGACAAGTCCGCAATGCGGGCAATAGTTTCTAAGCTGGTATTGCAAAACATGCAGCAACTCCCTCTCGCTTTTCCTCAATTATCAGCTGAAGACCAGCAGGCCTTACCTGTTTATGAGGCCATTCTGAATAATAACCTAGAACCCAAGTAAGTATTCACTTCGACTTTTTCACTCTTAACAAAAAACCGCCATTGAGGCGGTCTTTTGCTATGAACTTGTTAAATTAAGCTCTAAACATCCAGATTAGATACTGAAAGAGCATTACTTTCAATGAATTCGCGGCGTGGTTCCACCTGATCACCCATCAAGGTAGTAAACAGCTGGTCGGCTGCTACTGCATCTTCAATAGTAACCTGAAGCATACGTCTGCTTTCTGGGTCCATGGTGGTTTCCCAAAGCTGACCAGGGTTCATTTCACCCAAACCTTTATAACGCTGAATGGACTGGCCACGTCGAGCTTCCGACATCAACCAATCCAGTGCATCCTTAAAGGACTCGATCTCCTGGATCTTTTCACCGCGCTTAACGAAGGCACCTTCTTCTATCAAAGTTTCCAGCTTCTCGCCTAATAATGAGATTTTTTTGTAATCACTGGAGGCAAAGAAGTCTGTTGACAGTAAGTATTCACTTTCAACACCATGATGGAACATTGTGAAGTGTGGTAGATAGTGCTCTAATTCATTATCCTTACGCAGGTTAAAGATAAAGCGTACGGCACCGCTCTTCTGATCTTTATTCAGTTTTACTGACAGAGTTTCCATCCACTCTTTAACTTTTGCCTCATCTTTTAAGTCATCCGTTTTTAAGGTTGGATGATAGATCATGCTGTTAAGGATATTTGATGGGTATAAGCGGCCCAGACGACGAATGGTAGTCTGAACGTCGCGGTATTCATTTACCAGTTTCTCAAGACCTTCACCTGTGATCGGTAGCGCATCTTTAGTCACATACAACTCAGTATTATTCAACGCTAACTGAGTGAGGTAGTTTTCCAGTGCTTCATCGTCTTTCAGGTACTGCTCCTGCTTGCCTTTTTTAACCTTATACAAAGGTGGCTGAGCGATATAGATGTAACCACGCTCAATTAACTGCGGTACCTGACGGTAAAAGAAGGTCAGTAACAGGGTGCGAATGTGCGCTCCATCGACGTCCGCATCGGTCATGATGATGATTCGATGATAACGGGTTTTATCCGCATCAAACTCTTCACGACCAATTCCGCAGCCCAAAGCGGTAATCAAAGTACCAACCTCTTGCGAAGAAAGCATCTTATCAAAGCGAGCTTTCTCTACATTCAGAATCTTACCTTTCAGCGGTAGAATCGCCTGATTCTTACGATCTCGACCCTGCTTGGCCGAACCACCCGCAGAATCACCCTCCACAATATAAAGTTCTGATAACGCAGGATCTTTTTCCTGACAATCTGCCAGTTTTCCAGGCAGTCCAGCGATATCCAGGGCACCTTTACGTCGGGTCATCTCGCGAGCCTTACGGGCAGCTTCGCGGGCTCTGGCCGCATCGATCATCTTGTTGACCACCGACTTAGCTTCACCCGGGTTTTCCAAAAGGAAATCTTTCAGATGTTCACCCATTGCCTGCTCTACTGCTGTCTTCACTTCACTGGAAACCAGCTTATCTTTAGTCTGTGAGCTGAACTTTGGATCTGGAACCTTAACCGAAATAACAGCAGTTAAACCCTCTCGAGCATCATCACCCGTGGTGTTAACCTTACCTTTCTTGTTGTAGCCTTCATTTTCCATAAAGTTGTTAAGACCGCGGGTCAAAGCTGCGCGGAATCCTGCAAGGTGAGTACCACCATCGCGCTGCGGGATATTGTTGGTAAAGCAGAAGATACTTTCCTGGAAGCCGTCATTCCACTGCATAGCCACTTCAACGGTGATGCCATCTTCTTCACGCTCATGGGTAAAGTGGAAGACCTTTTCATGAATTGGGGTTTTCTTACTATTCAAGTATTCAACAAAGGCCTTGATACCCCCTTCATACATGAAGTGATCCTGTTTACCAGAACGCTCATCAGCCAGTCGAATACTGACGCCTGAGTTTAAGAAGGAAAGTTCACGCAAGCGTTTGGCCAGAATATCGTAATGATATTCGGTGTTAGTAAAGGTTTTATTACTCGGCTTAAAGCGGATTTCTGTTCCTGTGGTTTCTGCATCGCCCACCACTTCAAGCGGCGCCTGCGGCTCACCATGAACATAAGTCTGCTCATAGCGCTTACCAGCTCGACGGATAGTCAGCTTTAATTCTTCAGACAAGGCGTTAACTACCGATACACCAACGCCATGCAGACCACCAGATACCTTGTAGGAATTATCATCGAACTTACCACCAGCATGGAGTACCGTCAGAATTACCTGAGCGGCTGAAACTCCTTCTTCTTCGTGGATTTCAGTAGGAATACCACGCCCATTATCTTTTACCGATACTGAGTTATCGCTATGAATAGTGACATAAATATCTGTACAGTGACCAGCCAGAGCCTCATCGATAGAGTTATCCACTACCTCAAAGACCATGTGGTGCAAACCGGTACCATCATCGGTATCACCAATATACATACCTGGACGCTTACGAACAGCATCCAAGCCTTTCAATACCTTAATACTGGACGAATCGTAACTGTTATTTTCCGACATACGGATTCCTTATGATTGTTCTATTGAGCTTATTGCGCATACTTCTCTGAGGCTGTACCTATCACAGTAACAGCCCCATGTTCCACGTGGAACAACCTGACGTTATTATACCTGTTTATGAGGCTTTTGAGAGGATCTAAATGCACACAAGTAATAAATATCTGTTGGCTTTCGGGTTGTTGAGCAAGGAAATCAAGCAACATCTGTTGATGCTGTTGATCCAGCTCGGCGCCTATATCATCAAGCAAAAAAACAGGATACTGTTGCCCTCTTTCTTGTGCAAGACTTAATTGAGCAAGCTTCAAAGCAGTGGTAACCAGCTTTTGTTGACCGCGAGATAGATAGTCTGCAGCAAGCCTTTTTCCAGACATAATCTTTAGATCAGCCTTTTGAATGGTAGAGTGGGTATAACCTTGCTTTGCATCTTTTGGGTACTGTTCAATCAATAACTGCTTTAGGTCGTCCCCCTGCCAACCTTGATAAAACTGTAAGGAGACATCAACATCAGGAAGAAACGACTTGATGATGCTATTGAAAAAAGGCTTTAGAAGTTGGCAATATTCCTCGCGGTATTGATTAACCCTAATAGAAAGTGGCACCAACTGACTATCCCAAGCTTCTAACTCTCGATAGCTTTTACTTGTTTTAAGTAACTTATTTCTTTGTAATATCAGCCTTTGGCAATCTTGCCAGCGTTTGAGAAAAGAATGTTCCACGTGGAACACTCCCCAATCCAACATTTTTCTTCGACCACTAGAGCCTTTGGTTAATAACTCATAGTGTTCTGGAGCCAGAACCTGCACTGGGGCAAGAGTCACCAGGTCACTGAGTTTTGACAGTGGCTCCTGATCTAATCGCATTCGTACATCGTTGTTACGGAAACGCTGAATCCCTAACTTATGACTAGAACCATGGGCGGTCAGCTCACTAAACAAAGTAAAAGAATCGTGCTCATGATTAACAAGCTTATTATGCCGACTGGTTCTAAATGAACGACCGTGACCGAGAATGTAGAGGGATTCGAGAATGCTGGTTTTCCCGGCAGCGTTATTGCCGTAGATAATATTAAGCTGAGGAGAAAAATGCAGCCTCGTGGGCTGCAGATTTCGAAAGTTTTGAATAGATAGGGATTGGATGTGCATCAAAGATGCTTACTGATTAGCAGTGAATGGTTATTAAAGACGCATTGGCATAACAACGTAGAGACTCTCGCCGCCATCAACTTCTTCTATCAAGGTGCTGCTGTTAGCATCAATGAAAGTCAGTTTGACCTGAGCTGTTTTGATGGTATTCATAACGTCGATCATGTAACTGACATTAAAACCAATTTCCAGATCAGAACCTTGATAGTCAACACCAAACTCGACTTCTGCTTCTTCCTGCTCCGGGTTGTTAGCATGTAAACGCACCTGGCCATTGGAAAGCATGAAGCGGACACCGCGGAATTTTTCATTACAAAGAATGGAAGCTCTCGAAAGAGACTCTTTAAATAACTCACGGTCAGCAATCACGATCTTGTCACCGTTACGTGGTAACACTTTATCGTATTCAGGGAAACGACCATCAACCAATTTTGAAGTAAAGGAATAGTCAGCACCGATAACTTTAATATGGTTAGAGCCCAAGTTAAGAGTGACCTTTTCATCACTATGTTCGAGGAGTCGGGCTAATTCTGTCACCCCTTTGCGAGGAATGATGGCGCTAATCTTATCTTCTGCATCAATCGAAGCTTTGGCGCGAGATAAAGCCAGGCGATGACCATCGGTAGCAACTGTGGTTAAACGATCATTATCGAATTCGAAAAGCATGCCATTAAGATAATAGCGAACATCCTGTTGAGCCATCGCAAATTGAGTTTTCTCAATCAGAGTCTTAAGAACTTCCTGAGTTAGCTCTAAAGAAGCAAGACTAGCGGTCTCGTCTAGATTAGGAAACTCATTGGCCGACATGGTTGAAAGGCTGAAACGACTGCTTGGGGTTATGATTTTAAGGCGTGTCTCAGACTGCTCAACTTTAACATTCTCACCATCACCAAGACTGCGAACAATATCCAGTAACTTTCTGGCTGGAACGGTGATCTCACCGGGTTCAAACTCTCCCTCTAAATCCACCTGAGCCTTAAGTTCGACCTCAAGATCAGTGGCGGTTAGTGATAACTTACTACCATCAACAACCATTAGAACATTAGAAAGAACAGGAAGTGTTTGTCGTTTTTCTACTGCACCGCTGACTAATTGAAGCGGCGCCAGCAATTGATCCCGGCTTATGGTAAAACGCATAGAGACACCTTATTATTAGCTGGACAGAGTCCTGAGTAAATTAGAGAAATCTTCTTCAATATCGATGCTTTCGCCTTTCAGCTGCTCAATCTTACGGCAGGCATGCAAAACCGTGGTATGGTCTTTCCCCCCAAAAGCATCACCAATTTCTGGCAGACTGTGATTGGTCAGATTCTTTGCTAGAGCCATAGCCATTTGGCGTGGTCTGGCAATCGACCGACTACGTCTCTGAGATAATAGATCAGAAACCTTTATCTTGTAATAGCTGGCCACCGTTTTTTGAATATTTTCGATAGAAATCAGTTTGTCCTGAGCGGCAATCAGGTCTTTTAGCGCGTCTTTAACGAAATCAAGGGTAATGGCACGACCGGTAAACTGCGCATTGGCAATAACCCGTTTAAGAGCGCCTTCGAGCTCACGTACATTGGAGCGAATTCTTTTAGCAATAAAAAAAGCGACTTCGTTGGGTAACTCGATTTTCGAAGAATGAGCCTTGCTCATTAGAATGGCAACCCGCGTTTCAAGTTCTGGCGGCTCAACTGCAACCGTCAGTCCCCAGCCAAATCGTGATTTTAACCTCTCTTCCAGGCCCTCGACTTCTTTGGGGAAACGATCACAGGTAATAATAACCTGTTTATTCTTTTCTATCAGGTTGTTAAAGGTGTGGAAAAACTCTTCCTGGGTACGGCCTTTATTAGCAAAGAACTGAATATCATCAATTAGTAACGCATCAACCGAGCGATAAAAGTTCTTAAACTTATCCATGGTTCCAGTCTGTAAAGCCTTGACCATGTTAGCCATGAAACGTTCAGAATGAAGATAAACAATACGGGCATTAGGCTTCTGTTCAAGAATGGCATTGCCAACAGAGTGCATAAGGTGAGTCTTACCTAGGCCGACCCCACCGTAAATAAATAAAGGATTATAAGCTTCGCCTGGATTTTCGGTGACCTGCTGTGCAGCCGCTCTTGCTAATTGATTGGACTTACCCTCAACAAAGTTATTGAAGGTAAAGTGAGGATTGAGATTATTCTGTTGGAAACCAGAAGGAGGACTTTCTGAATGCGACTGTACGACAGGACGGGGGACAGACTGGCCACTTGAGGTGGCTGGAGCGGAACCTGAACCATTGATGGCAACAGAGGATGCCGCAACATCCTGGTTTAAATTACCCACATGCAGAGAGATGTGTTTCTGGGAGTCGTTATCACGTTGCTCAAGAAATTCATTAATCCGATCCAGATATTGCTGTCGAATCCAGTCAACGAAGAAAGGGTTCGGCGCATACAGAGCCATCTCAGAGTCGGTTTCTTTAACCTGTAGCGGCTTGATCCAGGTATTGAACTCAGTTGCAGACAATTCAGACTGTAATTTTTGTAAACAACTTCGCCAGACGTTACCCATCATTATTATTAGAGTCCTAAAACTTTAGTTATTAGTGCGTCTGTTACACTGAAGCCCGCCCCGCTGGCCAGCAATGTAATTAACGCTGATTGTCACTTCTAGATTTTACCTAAGAACAGTCATTAACAACTGTTCTTAAATCAGTATCAGCTAGTGTAGATCCGAAGGCTGAAATAATCCACAAGTTTACCTATATATTTTTCCTATAAGCGACTCCCTCATGATTGACGTAGTTAGATTTAAAACTATACAGAATCTGATTAAAAACTACTCAAAGGACAGATTTGTGAGTATATCATGTATAAAAACCGTTTAAATCTGTTGATAGAAGCATAACAAGCTTAAATTTCACACTTATGCAGTTTTTACACACCCGTTTGATGACATGTTACACAAAGAGTTATTAATTCAGTATCCGTTTGATTTTATGGGTAAATAGTTAGTTATCAACAGGAGTTATATACACTAATAATAATAATAAGATCTTTTTAAATAACTTTATTAATATTACGCAGTTAATAACCTGAAAAGACTCGTTCATAAAGACTTAAGTACCTTTTTTATCCCCGTTTCTTGCAAAAACAACAAAAAGTGGTGAAAAATCAAAATACCAGCAACCGGAGACTTAGGGTGATGCAGTAACATATCCACAGAGAGCTTGCTGAAGAGGGGAAGATATAGACCATCTTGTGGTGTTAAGTAAGTTAAAACACAAGATAATCGAAAAAGAGGAAGCTTTGTGTGATTATCTTATTTTTTAAGAGATCCTGATAAAGCTAAAAGATTGTTAAATAGGCTATAATACCGTTGCACAAAGGCTCCAGATCCTATAGAATCTCGCGTCCTTGTAGTAAGGCTGATACATGATCTGGTTTCGAAGTTCTAATCAATGACTTGAGAAACAAGGTTCCAGCTTAAATTTTATTGGCTAGTGGATTAATCCGATGAAAAGAACATTTCAACCAAGCGTAATCAAGCGTAAGCGTACTCACGGCTTCCGTGCACGTATGGCCACCAAAAACGGTCGTCAGGTTATCAACCGTCGTCGTGCTAAAGGTCGTAAGCGTTTAACCGCCTGATAAGTAAAGTATTCCTTGATGTGAGTGACAGTCAGACTTGTACTAAACAGCTTTTTGCTGGCTTTCCTGCAAGTCTGCGACTGCTCACAGCAGAGGATTACAAAAGGGTTTTTAATAATAACCCAATCAAGTTAGTTTGCCCTCCTTTTACCCTTCTTGCCGTTCCAAATCAAAAACAGTTTTCTAGGCTTGGCCTGATCGTGGCTAAAAAAAATGTACGAAGAGCCGTTGATCGCAACCGGCTTAAGCGCCTGGCTCGAGAAAGCTTCCGTTTGCAACAGCAGCAACTACCGGCATACGACATTGTTTTATTAGCGCGTCGTGGTAGTAGTCAGTTAGCGAATAAGGTATTATTCGAGCACCTTGAACAACTCTGGATTCGTTTACAGAAAAGGGTTAACAAGTGATTAATCGATTATTGATTGGAATCGTTCGTGGATATCAGAAGGTATTAAGCCCAGTGATGGGTAATCAGTGCCGTTTTTATCCCACCTGTTCTAATTATTCGATAGAAGCTTTAGAGCAGCATGGAGCCATTAAGGGCAGCTGGTTAACCGTTAAGCGAATTGCTCGTTGTCATCCCGGATGTGAGGGTGGACATGATCCTGTCCCTCCCGTAAACCAATAACAGTACACGCAAAGAATTAAAGAGATTGCTATGGAATCGATGCGCGGATTTTTTATTTTAGGTTTTGCTATTTGTAGTTTCTTGCTTTATCAAGCCTGGCAAAAAGACTATGGCCCACAGTCACAACAGGAAATCAATGAACAGTTTGGCCAAAATGACTCTGTGGCCAATAGTAAAGTTGAAACCGACAACCTGATTGAAGTAGTTACTGATGTATTAAAAGTTAAAATCGATCGTGTCGGCGGTGATGTGGTCTACGCCGAGTTGAATAACTACAACCGTGAGCTGGATAGCGAAGCTGAAAAAGTGGTCCTGTTTGATTATCGCGATCGACTTTATCAGGCAAAAAGTGCTTTGTTGGGCAATGGTGCTCCCGATAATCAGTTACCGCGCGCCAGCTATCAGGCACAACAGAAAAGTTATCAATTAAATGCAGAACAAGATGCGCTTGATGTTCCATTAAGTTGGACCAACGAGGAAGGTGTTGAGTTTACCAAGACCTTTAAATTTAAACGTGATGACTATGAAATTGGCGTAGAATATAAGGTTAATAATCAGTCTGCCAATGATAGAACCTATAACTTTGTTGCCGAACTGATTCGTGATCAGAAGCCAACAGGGTTGGAAGAAAAATCATCATTTGGTATGTCGCCTTTTATTGGCGTGGCTTACTCTCCTGAAGAAAGAAAATACGAAAAAATTTCCTTTGAAGATATTGCAGAAGAACCAATTGATGTAACCCGTCAGGGTGGCTGGATTGGCTATTTGCAACATTACTTTATTTCTGCCTGGATCCCTGAGCAGCAGGAACAGATTAAAGTGACCTCTACGGTCAAACCTAACCAGGATACGATTATTCGTTTTATTCAGCCGACTGTATCGGTTCCGGCTCAAAGCGAAAAAGTTATCGGGGCAACTCTGTATGTGGGCCCTAAGATTCTGAAGCGCTTAGAAGCGGCTGCGCCAGGTCTTGAAAAGTCGCTCGATCTAAGCTGGGTATGGTGGATTGGCTTACCTTTATATAAGTTAATGCAGTTCTTCTACTCGTTTGTTGCTAACTGGGGTGTGGCTATTATCCTGGTTACGCTGGTGGTAAAAGCATTGCTTTATCCATTGTCAGCAGCACAATATCGCTCAATGGCCAATATGCGTAAGTTGGCACCTAAAATGCAGCAATTGAAAGAGCGTTATGGAGAAGACAAACAGCGTATGCAGCAGGAAATGATGAAGATGTATAAGGAGGAAGGAGCCAATCCATTTGGTGGCTGTCTTCCAATGTTGCTGCAGTTCCCAATCTTTATCGCACTTTATTATGTTTTGTTTGAAGCGGTTGAGTTACGCCATGCACCTTTCTTTGGCTGGATTCAGGATTTATCGGTAGCCGATCCTTATTTTGTATTGCCTCTGTTGATGGGCGGTAGTATGTGGTTGATGCAGAAATTACAACCACAGTCACCAACCATGGATCCGATGCAGCAGAAAATCATGAGTTATCTACCTGTAGTCTTTACCGTCTTTATGCTGTTCTTCCCTGCGGGTCTGGTTCTTTACTGGCTATGCAACAACCTGATTTCAGTTGCTCAGCAACAGTACATCACCAAGAAGATCGAAAGACAGGGAACCGTAAAAGCTAAAGCTAAATAGCACAGAAAGTATCGTGGATAATCGAGATACGATAGCCGCAATAGCAACGCCACCCGGTCGTGGTGGCGTTGGCATTATTAGGGTATCGGGAAAAAACTGTGAATTAATAGCGCAAAAAATACTACATAAACCGCTTAAGGTTCGCGAAGCCACTTACCTCCCCTTCTATGACAGTAAAAACAATGTTCTTGATCAGGGCATTGCCATTTTATTTAAGGGCCCCAATTCGTTTACCGGCGAAGATGTACTGGAATTACAAGGACATGGTGGGCCGGTTATTCTAGATCTGTTGTTAAGGGAAGCGCTCTCGGCGGGTGCGAGAATCGCAAAACCTGGCGAGTTTTCTGAAAGGGCTTTCCTGAACGACAAGCTAGATCTTGCTCAGGCTGAAGCAATTGCCGATTTAATTGAATCAACCTCAGAGCAGGCCGCACGTTCAGCTATGCGTTCATTGCAGGGTGAATTTTCTAACAAAGTGAATCAATTAGTTGAGTCACTGATTCATTTAAGAATCTATGTTGAAGCTGCGATTGATTTTCCAGAAGAAGAAATAGACTTCTTATCCGATGGCAAGGTGCAGGCTGATCTATACGCTATCATTGATGCCATAAAACAACTCAAGAATGAAGCTCAGCAAGGTTCGATTTTGCGAGAAGGTATGACGGTAGTAATCGCCGGTAAGCCTAACGCAGGGAAATCAAGCTTGCTTAATGCATTAGCTGGAAAAGAGTCCGCCATTGTAACGGACATTGCGGGAACAACCCGCGATGTATTACGTGAACATATTCATATTGATGGATTACCTGTTCACATTATTGATACTGCGGGTTTACGTGACAGTGATGATACGGTTGAAAAAATTGGTATCGAGCGAGCCTGGCAGGAAATTGAAAAAGCAGACCAAATTATTCTGGTGGCAGATGCCAGCGAAACCCAAAAGTTTGTTCCCCATGAAATTGATCCTGCCTTTACCCGCTTCGAACAATTTAAGGATAAATTATTAATTGTTGCGAACAAGCTGGATCTGACCAGCAACGATAAACTGATCGAAAACCCAAGGTATAAAGTACTCCCTTTGAGTGCTAAAACCGGACAAGGTATTGAGCAACTAAAAGAAACATTAAAAGATATTGTTGGATTTAAACAAACCTCCGAAGGCTCCTTTATTGCCCGTCGCCGACATCTTGATGCCATCGAGAGAGCATTAGAATATTGTGAAAATGGAAAGCAGCAACTGGAGGTTTATCATGCCGGAGAGTTACTGGCGGATGAATTAAGACAGGCGCAAAATGCATTGTCAGAAATCACCGGCGAGTTTACCGCCGATGATTTATTAGGACGAATCTTTAGTAGTTTCTGTATTGGTAAGTAATTAGAGATGAACAACTTTAAGAAGTTTGTTCAGCAGTTTGCTGTTGCAAACCAATCCGATTCCATTTCTGCCATTTAACCGATTCGCGATTATAGAGTTTCTGCAGGCTCATAGTTAGAGCAACCAGTTCGATAAACTCAATCACGTAAAGCAGCAACCAGGCCACAGGAATAAACGGGATCAGGTTTTTGTGGAAACTGGACTTGGAATCAAGTTTTATCTGCATCGTTACCAGCGCTGATGAAACCAGAATCACCGAGGCTAGCAAGGCAAAGTCTTGGCTGACAATCACGTAGCAGTAGAAAAGCGATAAAAACAAGCCCACATTCAACAGCATAATTTCAGCATAAACAGCCAATGGCAAAATAAACCAGGACAAATAGCGACTGTGCTGATTATTGCTACTTAAGAACAGTTCTTTATGTTTGAAGTAACAAAGAATGCGGCCATACTTCCAACGCAGGCGCTGCTTGCGAAGACCTTTCCAGTCTGTCGGACCTTCGGTATAAACTACCGCATCATGTGCGTAACGGGTTTTGTAGCCATGACTTAAAATACTCATCGAAAGATCGATATCTTCGGTAATGATTTCTTCATCAAAACCTTTAAGGTTAGTTAGCACGTCACGACGATAGGCAGCAGCAGCGCCACCAATGATATGCACGGCATTAAAATAAGAATCTGCGCGCTTGTAGAAAAAACCGCATACATATTCAAGCTGCTGTAACCATTCCAGAGGCTTTTTCTTGTTACCGACAATGATGTTACCTGCAACCGCACCAACTGAAGGATCGTCAAAGCGTTGCACGAATTTGTAAATGGCATTTTTATCAACAATACAATCTGCATCAATAGTGATAATAATATTGCCTTCAGCTACTTCAAGGCCTTTATTTAAAGCACGAGCCTTTCCGCCATTGGTCAAAGATAAGTACTTGATAGGAATGATTTGCTCAGACTGCTGTTGGTAATCCGCAATGAAGTTTCGCACCAGTTGATCGGTGTTATCAGTAGAACCATCATTAATCACAATCAATTCAAAATCATGATAGTTAGACTGTAAAACGGATTCGATGGTTTTAATAATGCCCACTTCTTCGTTCCAGGCAGGCAACAGTACACTGACCTTATAAGGAGTCATGGTTGTGTAGCCTTGATTCACAGGCAGAAAAGAATAGCGGATAGCCGCATAAATCTGAACCAGCAATTTGCTAATCAACGGTATTACTAGAACAAATAGAAAGCCTTTTAAACCTTGTAAGGATTCAGAAACAGGGCCATCAGAAATAAAAGCCATTACTAAAACGGTTGCAGACAACAGGTAAAGGCTGGCAACAATCAGTTTGGTCGTTAATGCTTGCTGTTTAAAAAATTTAATCATATAGGTTCTGCTGTGTACCAAAAAGGAATTAGCGTGAACAAAATTGTGAGCGATTATTGCACACCAGTTGAAGGACACAAAGCAGTATCTATGAATCAGTTCACAATAAGCTGGTGGGTGCTGTTAGCAGTGTGAAGCGCTATACAAAAAAGTCCTAAAATCAGCAGGATAATGAGAAAAAAAGGAACTTATAAAGAAAATCCCGCCGAAGCGGGATTGGATTGATGTAAGTTAGTGATTAGTTAGCTTGAAATTCACGACGGACTTGTAGGTTGCGAATTTCAGAAATTCTAAAAGGCATCTGCAAATAGTTGCCGGCAGACACCTGGGTATTAATGCGAGCAACGGATCCTTCAACAGATTCAATGGTGCCTTTATAGGATTTACCACGATAATCAAAATAAGCCTGATAGTTGATGTAGTTACCAAGCTGAGAAGGATCGGTTGCCTGTAAGGTTAATCCTTGAACTGTTTCAATACTGTCATCAACAACTTTAACAGGCTCATCCAGCGCCGGTAGATCTTCTGGATTTGGACGGGCACCAAAAAGCTGCCTGATCTCGTGGTCGTTAATGGTCACAGACATATTAAGGCTGCTAATCATGAGCTGGGGAGACATCGACATTAACTGAAAAGGATCCATTGAATTATCAGGATAACTTGAGATCTTGATGTTACGAGGATTATCTACATACTCTGCGTATTGTGTATAGAACTCTTCGCTAAGGTAAATGGATTGGTTATAAAAAACATGAGTAAGGTAATCAATATGACGTTGCTGATAGACTTCTTTTGAAACCCCCACCAGGTCAGCGCAAAATTCATTTAAACGATTTACATAGCCATCGTTATTCAACACCATGGTAACGTTTTTTAATTTGGAGGCAAAAGAGTTTTGAGAGAAATTGTCCAGCAAGAACTCTAGTTGGTAGCTACCATAATCACGAGCACTGGCGTAGATCGAAAACTTGGCCTGGTTAAGGTTGGGATCGATGTTAATGCTAGAATCGAAATCAACCGAAAGTTGGCTGTAGCCCATTTCATTTAAGTCGCTGATAGATATTCTTTTTTTGTTGCTGCAGCCGGCTAATTGCATTTCAGTTAACAAATCTGAATCTGATGTAGCAGAAAAAGCTGAGCTTGAATCAAGCTCTGAAGTCAGCGGAAACTGAAGGTTTTTAATTTTAAACACAACTGTGTTGGGATCTTCTGCCCACATACCTGAGTCAATGCTGCGGATAAACTTGAATGAATCAATGAGATTGCCAGTACCAACCTGAATTTCTTCAATGGTTGCATCAGTGTTAGTACCGGGTAGGGTTAGCTTAATGCCGCGAGTGACTGATTTGCCGTCAGCACTAACAAAGGTTGAGTCATAGCTTGCTGCAGTAAAAGTCCGCAGGCTGGTAAAAGCTTCATCAATAATTTGTTTGTTTTTATACCAGATGTAGCCGTAAGCTAATGCAGCGGCAATCAATAGAAAAATAAATAAACGAATAAAGATCTTCACCCTTTTCTCCTTCACATATTGTTTAGCGTTAAATTAAAATCGCTAAGCAAGGGTTAACATAAGTAAGTTATAACTGGCGTGGCAAATAACAGGTGCCAACATCGACTTGCTACGCAGACGAATAATAGCCAACAAAACCCCCAATATCAGGATGGCCACCAGTGCGAACCAATAACCGTAGTATTCTAGTAGGTGGAAGGACATAAAAACAACAGAGGAAAGCCAAATTGCTGCGAAAGTCGGAACTTTGTTGGAAAGGCCTGATAATAAAATACCGCGAAACAGATATTCTTCACCAATCGGAGCCAGCACCACTACGGAAAAAAACAATAGAAAATTGGCTAGCTGACCGCCGCTTATGATTTGTTCCAAAGTGGACTCTATACCGGAGGGAGGTATGAAAAACTGTCCAAACCATACGGCCAGTAAGCAATAGATACTGCCTGAAACAATCGCAATTAGAGACCAGGGTAATGAGCACCTAAATTGAGGAATAAATATGTTACTGAAAAAAGAGCTACTTAAGCGCATCACTAACGCATAGCTGATGAAGAGACCAAGGAAAACAGACATGGCAAGCATAAGTGCTGGAGGTTCTGACTCCTTTGGTAAATCAGCAAGGTAATAGGTTAAGAACAGAATACTGCTAGTGGTGAAAGCTAATAGCACCAGGGTCAAGCAGGTTAGTATAATGCTTTCTGCAAAAGGATATTTATCATTGTCATTAGCCAAATTAAACTCCATCTTATTGTTTTTCATAGTTTCTTTTTATCTAATGCTTATATCATAGTGTAAACTACAACGAAGTGACAGGATTCAGCAGGCGAAGAAGCGATATGCAGCGGCTAATCTCAAAGTCGGAAAATACACTAAAAGATGGCTAAAAACTGTTCAAAACTTATACAAAGATCGGTATGATCTCGCTCCCCCTGCTGAATAGGGGTGTGTGTAAGTTTTATATTATCAGCTAATGATCAGAGAACATTAAATTATGCGTTATCCAGAAAATTATTCAGTCATTGTTATTGGCGGCGGCCATGCAGGCACCGAGGCGGCCCTAGCTTCTGCTCGCATGGGTGTGAAGACCTTATTATTGACGCATAATATTGAAACTCTGGGCCAGATGTCCTGTAATCCGGCGATAGGTGGTATTGGTAAAGGACACCTGGTAAAAGAAATTGATGCGCTGGGCGGTGCCATGGCGCAGGCTATTGATCGTGCCGGGATCCAGTTTAGAACCCTGAACGCCAGTAAAGGCCCGGCAGTCCGAGCCACTCGTGCTCAGGCCGACCGCGCGCTGTATAAAGGTGCCATCCGTGAGATCTTAGAGAATCAGCCTAATCTGACCATTTTCCAGAATGCAGTGGTTGATCTGATTGTTGAGCAAAATAAGGTGGTAGGCGTCAAGACTCAGATGGGGCTGGATTTTTATGCCCCTGGCGTGGTTTTGACCGTGGGTACTTTCCTGGGTGGCCTGATCCACATCGGTATGCAGAATCATTCCGGTGGCCGTGCTGGCGATCCGCCTTCTATCGCCTTGGCCGAGCGTTTACGGGAACTGCCATTTCGAGTTGATCGCCTGAAAACCGGTACGCCGCCGCGTATTGATGCCAAAAGTGTTGATTTTTCAGTGATGGAAGAGCAGCCAGGGGATAATCCTGTGCCAACCTTCTCTTTCATGGGCACCCCGGATCTGCACCCAAGACAAATTTCCTGCTGGATTACCCACACCAATGAATCCACCCACGATATTATTCGCGGCGGTCTTGATCGTTCGCCGATGTATTCTGGAGTGATCGAAGGCGTTGGTCCACGCTACTGCCCTTCTATCGAAGACAAGATCATGCGCTTCAGCGACAAAAACAGCCACCAGATTTTTGTCGAACCGGAAGGCCTGAACAGTCATGAGCTCTACCCGAATGGAATTTCCACCAGTCTGCCGTTCGATGTGCAGATGAATCTGGTTCGTTCCATCAAAGGCTTTGAAAACGCCCATATTACCCGCCCGGGCTATGCCATTGAATATGATTACTTCGACCCTCGTGACTTGAAGGCTTCATTGGAAACTAAATTTATTGATGGTCTATTCTTTGCTGGTCAAATCAACGGAACAACTGGTTACGAAGAGGCCGGTGCTCAAGGTTTGATTGCCGGTATGAACGCAGCGCTACAGGCTCAGGGTAAAGAAGCCTGGTCACCACGTCGAGATGAAGCCTATATTGGTGTGCTGATTGACGACCTGATTACCCGCGGGACGCAAGAGCCATACCGCATGTTTACTTCAAGAGCGGAGTATCGTCTGATTTTGCGAGAAGACAACGCAGATTTACGCTTGACCGAAAAAGGCCGTGAACTGGGATTGATTGATGACAAACGTTGGCAGGCCTTTAGCGAGAAGAAAGAAGCCATCGAGCGCGAAACAACGCGGATTAAAAACCTGGTTGTCCAGCCGGATAGCGAAGCTGGTCAGCAGCTGAATCAACAGTTGGAAAAACCGTTAAGCCGCGCCTATAAAGGCGAGGAATTATTGCGCCGTCCTGATATTACTTATGCGGAATTGATGGCCTTGCCAGGGATGCTTGAACAGACAGTGGCTGACAAGGTCGCAGAACAGGTCGAAATTCAGATTAAGTACTCCGGTTATATCGATCGTCAGAAAGATGAAATCGAGCGCAGCTTGCGTAATGAGAACACAGCCTTACCCAAAGATCTGGATTATAGCCAGGTCAAAGGCCTGTCCAACGAAGTAGTCCAGAAGCTGATGAATATTAAGCCAGAAACCATCGGTCAGGCCAGTCGAGTTTCCGGGGTAACTCCTGCGGCTATTTCCCTGCTGCTGGTTCATCTTAAAAAGCGTCAGCAGTTAAAATCAGCATAAAAACGCATGAGGGCTTCTGCCCTCTATTTATAACCGCTAATCCAAAAAGATATTAAGAAGAACAGATTTGTGAACCCGGAATTATTGAAACGCCAGCATATTTTTAATCAAAAATGCCAGGATATTGGAATTTCGCTTACTGAAACCCAAAGTGAGCGCTTACTTGGTTACTTATCCCTGCTTCTCAAGTGGAACAAGGCATTCAACCTGACCGCAATAACCAACCCTGAAGAAGCGCTGAACCTTCATTTATTGGATTCGGTGTCGGTCTCGCCAGCAATAGCAGCCTATGACTCCTTGTTGGATGTGGGTACTGGCGGCGGTCTGCCGGGGGTTCCATTGGCGATATTGAACCCGGAAAAAAAATTTACCCTGCTCGATACCAACAGTAAAAAGACTCGTTTTCTGAAGCAGGTGGTCTATGAGCTGGGGCTTGATAATGTGACGGTTATTAATCAGCGAGTACAAGACTTTGACAATCAATCAGGGTATGCTTGCATTCTTTCTCGAGCTTTTGCCAGCCTGTCTGACATGGTGCAATGGACCGAACACCTATTAGCGGACAAGGGTCACTGGTTAGCCATGAAGGGCCAATATCCACAGCAGGAGCTCGATGAGTTACCAGAAACGGTTGAGCTGGTCGAAGCGCAGCAGGTGAAGTTGCCGGGGATCAATGCCAATCGTTGGTTTATCTATTTAAAACAGAAGCAGTCAGCAAGCTGCACAAAATAGAATAAGAGGTGAAGCGTGGCGCATGTAATTGCCATTACAAATCAAAAAGGTGGTGTTGGTAAAACAACAACTAGCGTAAACCTTGCAGCATCTTTAGCTGAAGAAGGCAAACGCGTACTCTTGATTGATATGGATCCGCAAGGTAATGCGACCATGGGCTCGGGTATTGAAAAAGGTGATTTGGAGCTGTCGGTCTATGATTCATTAATGGAGCCGGTAGAAACCAAAAGCCATATCGTGATATCTGAGGCAGGAAAGTTTGACGTCTTGCCTGCTAATGCTGACCTGACTGCGGCCGAAGTTCATTTGTTGAAACTGGATGATAAGGAAAAACGTCTACGCCAGGTGATTCAACAGATCGAGCGCTATTATGATTACGTGCTGATAGACTGCCCTCCTTCCCTGAACATGTTAACCCTGAATTCGTTGGTTGCGGCTAACTCCGTGATCATTCCGATGCAGTGTGAATATTATGCACTGGAAGGTCTGTCGGCATTGCTCAACACAATTGGGCAAGTGCAGGATCACATCAATCCGGAACTGGAAATCGAGGGCATACTGAGAACCATGTATGACCCGCGAAACCGTCTGTCACTGGAGGTATCGCGCCAATTGTTTAATCACTTTGCGGATAAGGTTTATCGAACAGTGATACCGCGCAATGTGCGACTGGCGGAAGCGCCCAGTTTTGGGGTACCGGTAATGTATCACGACAAAGGCTCGAGTGGCTCTAAGGCTTATCTGGCCTTGGCTGGCGAAATCATTCGCCGAAACAAAGAAGCTACCGTCTAACAAAAGAATTAGAGTGATAGAGGATAAGAATGAGTAAGCGTGGATTAGGAAAAGGTTTAGATGCTCTGCTTGGCGGAGCCATGAATAAGCCAACCAAGAAGACCGGCGAGAGTTCTGCTAGTGAGCTGACGGAAGCTGAACGTCATTTGCGCGAAATGCCCATCGAGTTCTTACAGCCAGGCCAATATCAACCACGTCGCGTGATGACTGAAGAAGGTCTGGATGAGCTGGCAGACTCGATAAAAGCGCAGGGCATGATCCAGCCCATAGTCATTCGTCCAGTCGGCAAAGATAAATACGAAATTATTGCCGGTGAGCGTCGCTGGCGAGCTGCGCAGAGAGCTGGTCTGCATGAAGTTCCGGTAATCATTAAAGAAGTGCCGGATGAAGCAGCCATCGCCATGGCGCTGATTGAGAATATCCAGCGTGAAGATCTGAATGCGATGGAAGAAGCCTATGCCCTGCACCGTTTAATGCAGGAGTTTGGACTGACCCATCAGCAGACCGCCGATGCGGTGGGTAAAAGCCGCACCACGGTGACCAATCTGTTGCGATTAATGCAGTTAAGCGAACACTGTAAGACCTTGCTGGAGCGTGGTGATCTGGAAATGGGACATGCGCGTGCTCTGTTGTCGTTGGAGCCAGCCAAACAAACCGAAGCAGCAAAGGCTGTGGTGGCCAAGGCGCTGACCGTGCGCGAAACAGAAAAACTGGTACGCAATATCAATGAACCTAAGAAAAAGCCCAAGACAATTGAAAAAGATCATCATATTCAATCGCTTGAGCAGCAACTGGCGGAAAAAATTGGTGCCAGCGTGGCAATAAATCACGGCAGCAAAGGTAAAGGTAGCCTGGTAATTAACTATCACAGCCTGGATGAACTCGACGGAATACTACAACATCTAGGTATAAAAGAAGACTAAAGCACAAATTATAGGGTCATTAGTTCTACTTATAGGTAAGGGCATGAAAAGCCTTTAAATTTTGTGTTTTTTCGCTGAGGTTTGGTTGATTAAAGGGCACTAAATCTTTATACTTGCCGCCCGAATATGTGGTGAACCTATGCATTGATGCATGGTGGAAGGGCAACTCCTTATGAGTGAATCATTGGCTAAAAAAGGTCGCAATCAGGCCTATAAAATGATTCTACTCCAGTTGGGCATTAGCTTAGCTTTAGTGTTAATCGGCTTGCTATTTTCCTTACAGGTGAGTATGTCATTGGGTGTCGGAAGTCTAATAGTGATTATCGCCCACTTCATTTTCGCTACGATAGTATTTAGAAAATCAGGGGCTCAGGCAGCAGAAGCCGTTAAAAAAGCTTTCAAAATAGGCGAAAGTTTAAAGATTTTGCTGACCATAGGGCTGCTGATTTTTGCTTTTACAGTATTACCGGTGCATCCGCCCTCACTATTAATCGGCTATGTGATTATCGTGTTGTCGCAGTGGTTTGCACCCTTAATCATTAAATCGTCTTGAATAAGACCAGATGACAAAGAGAAGGCTTCAGAATGGCTTCATCAGAAAATCTTGATAGTGTTGGTTATATTAAGCACCACTTACAGAATTTGCAGGTATGTAAAACTGAAGAAGGTTGGGTCTGGAACGAATGCCAAGGGGCAGGGTTCTGGACGTTTAACGTAGATAGTTTATTCTTTGCCTTTATTCTAGGCGCTATCTTCTGCTTCTCTTTCTGGCGCGTGGCGAAAAACGCCAAAATTGATAATCCTGGACGCTGGCAGTCAATGGTCGAAATGATTGTTGAGTTCGTGGATAAAAGTGTTAAAGATACCTTCCATGGTCGTAACCCATTAATTGCACCACTTGCACTGACCATTTTTGTATGGGTTATTTTGATGAATATGATGGACTGGGTGCCAGTTGACCTTCTTCCTTGGGTTGCAGAGCAAACCAATGTCCATGTTCTAGGCAATGAGCCTCATACTTCTTACTTGAAGTTCCTGCCTACGGCTGATGTGAATATTACATTCAGCTTATCGATTGGCGTATTCCTGATGATCTTGTTCTACAGCATTAAAGTGAAAGGCATTGGCGGCTTCCTTGGTGAATTGACGTTGCATCCTTTCTCCAGCAAGAACAAGTTTGTACAAGTACTATTAATCCCTGTGAACCTGCTAATGGAAACCATTGGCCTGGTGGCTAAGCCAATTTCACTGGGTCTGCGTTTGTTCGGAAACCTGTATGCGGCAGAATTGCTGTTCATCTTGATCGCAATCCTGTTCTCAACTGGTGTGGGTGGCTTTATCGGTGGCTTTATCAGCTATATGGGTTGGGCTATCTTCCACATCCTGGTCATTCCGTTGCAAGCGTTTATTTTCATGATGTTGACGATCGTGTATCTAAGCCAGGCACATGAAGATCACTAGTAACAGTTTTTAGTTTTATTTTAAGTTTAGTTTTTAACATTTAACCATTTCTCGATTGGAGGAAAACAATGGAAACTTTGTTCGCGTTCACAGCATTAGGTGTGTTGTTGGTATTAGGTCTTGGTGCTCTAGGTACTGCGATTGGCTTTGGTCTTCTAGGTGGTAAATTCCTTGAAGCTTCTGCTCGTCAACCAGAACTAGCTCCTATGCTACAAACCAAAATGTTCCTAGTTGCGGGTCTTCTTGATGCGGTAACCATGATCGGTATTGGTATCGGCATGTGGTTCACATTCGCAAGCCCATACGTTGGTCAATTGCAATCATTGATTGGTTAATTCAGACAACCGAACGATTACTTTTGACTAACCAACTAGAGGGGGAATAGACGTGAATGTAAACGCTACCCTAATAATCAATATGATTTTCTTTGCTGCATTCGTGTGGTTCTGCATGAAGTTCGTGTGGCCGCATATCATGAGTGCAATCAAAGAACGTCAAGATAAAATAGCTGAAGGTCTGGCTGCTTCTGAAAGAAGTCAAAAAGATCTGGAGCTGGCTCAAGAAAAAGCTGCTGAATTGTTGCGTGAAGCTAAGCAACAGTCTGCAGAGATTGTTGACTCTGCCAAGAAACGTCACGCTGAAATTGTTGACTCTGCCAAGGACGATGCTCGTTCTGAAGCTGAGAAAATCAAGAATGGCGCTATGGCTGAGATTGAGCAAGAAGTTAACCGTGCTCGTGAACAGCTTCGCTCAAAAGTGGCTACTTTGGCTGTAGCTGGTGCTGAGAAAGTAATCGAGCGAAATATCGACGAAGCTGCGAACAACGATTTGTTCGAAAAGCTGGTTAAAGAGTTATAAGGGTTAACTATGGCTGAGCTGACTACTATTGCAAGACCATACGCAAAAGCAGCATTCGAATATGCTCTTGGCGCTCAGGCTGTATCTGAGTGGGCAAGCATGTTAGATTTTGTCGCTCAAGCCGTTAGCAACAATGACGTGGCCAACATTATCAGTAACCCTTCCCTTTCTGCTGAGCAAAAAGGCGAAGTGATTTTGAAAATAAGTGAAGGTCAGATAACTGATAAAGTTGAAAACTTTATTAAGTTGCTTGCAAGAAACCATCGTTTAGAAGCTTTGCCAGCGATAAAAACTCGTTTTGATGTATTGAAAGCGGATTTTGACAAAGCGGTTGAAGTAGAAGTAACTTCTGCGACAGCGTTGAGCGATGATCAATTGCAACGTTTAACTGAAAAGTTAACGGCAAAACTTGGTCGTAAAGTTAATATTCAAACACAAGTAGATTCGTCCATGATTGGTGGTCTGGTTATTAAGGCTGGCGATATGGTAATTGACGGATCCGTACGCGGTAAGCTCAACAAGCTTTCCGAAACGCTAAGAGCTTAGTGAGGAAGAAGCATGAGTGTGCAACTGAATCCATCAGAAATTAGCGAGCTAATTAAAAAGCGTATCGACTCTTTTGAAGTCGTGAGCGAAGCTCGCAATGAAGGTACTATCGTCAGCGTATCTGACGGTATTTTACGTATTCACGGCCTAACAGATGTTATGGCGGGTGAAATGATTGAATTGCCTGGCGGTAAGTACGGTATGGCCTTAAACCTTGAGCGCGACTCTGTCGGTGCGGTTGTTCTAGGTGACTATACTGATATCGTCGAAGGTATGACTGCTAAATGTACTGGTCGTATTTTGGAAGTGCCTGTTGGCCGTGGTCTACTAGGCCGTGTGGTTGACGCTTTGGGTAACCCAATCGACGGTAAAGGTCCGATTGATAATGACGGTTTCTCACCAGTTGAGAAGATTGCACCTGGTGTAATTGAGCGTCAATCAGTTGATCAGCCAGTGCAAACCGGTATTAAATCAATTGACGCCATGATCCCAGTTGGTCGTGGTCAGCGTGAGTTGATTATTGGTGACCGTCAAACCGGCAAAACTGCTATTGCAGTAGATGCTATTATCAACCAGAAAGGCACTGGCGTAATCTGTGTTTATGTTGCGGTTGGTCAGAAAGCGTCTACTATTGCTGGTATCGTTCGTAAGTTGGAAGAGCATGGCGCGATGGATCACACCATTATCGTTGCGGCAACAGCTTCTGACTCTGCAGCGTTGCAATTTATTGCTCCGTTCGCGGGTTGTACCATGGGCGAATACTTCCGTGACCGCGGTGAAGATGGCTTAATCGTTTACGATGACTTGACGAAACAAGCATGGGCTTATCGACAAATTTCATTGTTGCTACGTCGTCCTCCAGGTCGTGAAGCTTATCCTGGTGACGTTTTCTACTTGCACTCTCGCCTACTAGAGCGTGCAGCGCGTGTTAACGCTGACTATGTAGAAAAATTCACGAATGGTGAAGTTAAAGGTAAAACCGGTTCATTGACTGCATTGCCAATCATTGAAACTCAGGCTGGTGACGTATCTGCTTTCGTACCAACTAACGTTATTTCGATTACTGACGGTCAGATCTTCTTGGAAACTGATTTGTTCAACGCAGGTATTCGTCCAGCGGTTAACGCGGGTCTTTCGGTATCTCGTGTAGGTGGTGCAGCACAGACTAAAATCATCAAAAAGCTTGGTGGTGGTGTTCGTCTTGCATTGGCACAGTATCGTGAACTTGCTGCGTTCGCACAGTTCGCTTCAGATCTTGATGATGCGACACGTGCACAGCTAGAGCATGGGCAACGAGTAACTGAGTTAATGAAGCAGAACCAATATGCTCCACTATCAGTAGCAGAAATGGCTGTTTCATTGTATGCAGCTGAGAAAGGTCACTTGAAAGATGTTGAAATCAGCAAAGTGGGTGACTTTGAAGGTGCATTGTTAGATTATTTCAAGAACCAACACGCTGACTTGTTGAAAGAAATCAATGAAAAATGTGATTACAACGACGAAGTTGCAGGTAAACTTGAAGAAGCGGTAACCAAATTTAAGGCTACCCAAACTTGGTAAAAACATCAGGGTGCTATGCACCCTTTTGTACTTTCACCAATTAATTAGATTAAGACTGGAAACATACTATGTCAGGCGCTAAAGAGATTCGTACCAAAATAGGGTCGATTAAAAATACGCAAAAAATTACTTCAGCAATGGAAATGGTTGCTGCGAGTAAAATGCGTAAAGCGCAAGATCGTATGGCGGCTTCTCGACCTTATGCAGAGAAAATCCGCAACGTGATCAAGCACATTGCACAAGGTACTCCAGAATACCGACACGCCTATATTTCGGAAAGAGATATAAAACGTGTGGGATATATTGTCGTATCCACGGACCGTGGTTTATGTGGTGGTTTGAATATCAACTTGTTCAAAGCAGCATTAAACGATATGAAAACCTGGTCTGAACAGGATATCGAAATTGACTTGTGCCTAATCGGCAACAAAGCGACTTCATTCTTCCGTAAGTTCGGTGGCTCTGTTGTTGCTAAGACTTCGAACTTAGGTGATACGCCAGAAATCGAAGATCTGATTGGTTCAGTTAAAGTTATGCTAAAAGCCTACGATGAAAAACGTATTGATCGTTTATTCGTAGTGACCAATGAGTTCGTTAACTCTATGACGCAAAGCCCAGTAGTTGAGCAGTTACTGCCGCTACCAGCTGGCGAAGATGACGAGCTTAAGCATCACTGGGATTAT
Source organism: Kangiella sp. (assembly GCA_048268505.1). Lineage (GTDB taxonomy): Bacteria > Pseudomonadota > Gammaproteobacteria > Enterobacterales > Kangiellaceae > Kangiella. Next base: position 378,823 of record JBLWVK010000002.1, read on the forward strand.
TTGTATGAGCCAGAAGCTAAACCTTTGTTAGATAAGCTAATGGTTCGTTTTATCGAATCACAGGTTTATCAGGCAGTGGTTGAAAACATCGCATGTGAACAGGCGGCAAGAATGGTTGCAATGAAAGCAGCTTCTGATAATGCCGGCGATCTTATTGACGATCTTGAGTTGGTATACAACAAGGCTCGTCAGGCTGCGATTACTCAAGAGCTTTCTGAGATTTGTGCAGGTGCGGCTGCGGTATAACCCAATAATTTATTGATAAGTTTTTAAAGCTTAAGATTGAGGAAATCAATATGAGCACAGGTAAGATTGTAGAAATTATCGGCGCGGTTATCGACGTTGAGTTCCCGCGTGATAGTGTACCTAAGGTATACGACGCATTAACCGTTAAAGAAACTGAGTTGACTCTCGAAGTTCAGCAGCAGTTAGGTGACGGTGTTGTTCGTTGTATTGCGATGGGTTCATCAGATGGTTTACGTCGTGGCTTAGAAGCAACGAATACTGGCGCGCCAATTCAGGTACCTGTGGGTAAAGAAACCCTCGGCCGTATCATGGATGTGCTTGGTAACCCAATCGATCAGAAAGGCCCTATTGGTGAACAGGAGCGTATGTCCATTCACCGTAAAGCGCCTAAGCTGGAAGAACTTGCGCCTGCAAACGAATTGCTAGAAACCGGTATTAAAGTTATTGACCTGGTTTGCCCTTTCGCAAAGGGTGGTAAAGTTGGTCTATTCGGTGGTGCTGGTGTTGGTAAAACAGTAAACATGATGGAGCTTATTCGTAACATTGCGATTGAGCACTCAGGTTATTCTGTATTTGCCGGTGTTGGTGAGCGTACTCGTGAGGGTAATGACTTCTACCACGAAATGACAGATTCTAACGTTATCGACAAAGTATCATTGGTATATGGTCAGATGAATGAACCACCAGGTAACCGTCTACGTGTTGCTTTGACTGGTTTGACAATGGCCGAAAAATTCCGTGACGAAGGTCGTGACGTACTATTGTTCATCGATAACATCTACCGTTATACACTAGCAGGTACTGAGGTATCAGCACTTCTAGGTCGTATGCCTTCTGCGGTAGGTTATCAGCCAACTCTAGCTGAAGAGATGGGTGTTCTTCAGGAGCGTATTACTTCAACTAAAACTGGTTCGATTACATCGATTCAGGCGGTATACGTACCTGCGGATGACTTGACTGACCCTTCTCCAGCAACAACCTTTGCTCACTTGGATGCGACAGTTGTATTGTCTCGTCAAATCGCTGAGCTAGGTATTTACCCTGCGGTTGACCCACTTGACTCTACTTCTCGTCAGCTTGATCCTCTAGTGATCGGTAGCGAGCATTATGATGTTGCTCGTGGCGTTCAGGGTGTATTGCAGCGTTATAAAGAGTTGAAAGATATTATTGCGATTCTGGGTATGGACGAGCTTTCTGAAGAAGATAAGCAAACCGTTGCCCGTGCTCGTAAAATTCAACGTTTCTTGTCACAACCATTCTTCGTAGCAGAAGTATTTACAGGTTCTCCTGGTAAATATGTATCGCTAAAAGACACCATTGCTGGCTTTAAAGGTATTTTGAACGGTGAATACGATCACTTACCTGAGCAAGCATTCTACATGGTCGGTTCAATCGAAGAAGCGGTTGAAAAGGCGAAAAATATTTAATCCAGCCCTAAAATTAGGGGGACCTAATGGCAATGACAGTACATTTGGATATCGTTAGCGCCGAAGAATCAATCTTCTCTGGTAAAGTTGAGCGATTGATTGCAAACGGTGACTTGGGTGAGCTTGGTGTTGAGCCAGGCCACGCCCCTTTGCTAACGTCCCTGAACCCAGGGCCAATCAAGGTCACGTTACCAGGCGGCGAAGAAGAATTCTTCTTCGTTTCTGGTGGTATGCTTGAAGTTCTACCACATGTTGTGACGGTGCTAGCTGATACAGCGGTACGTGCCGAAGATGTGGATGAAGCGAAAGCTCTGGAAGCAGAAAAAATGGCACGCGAAGCGCTTCAGGATCAAAGCTCGGAGATTGAATACTCTAAAGCTGCGGCTGAACTTGCGGAAGCGGTTGCTCAGTTAAGAACATTACGTGCTATTCGCAAGAAGGCTGGTAAGTAAGTTTCTTAATGGAGAGTTAAAAAAGGTGGTTATTTGGCCACCTTTTTTATTGCCATAAATTATTATTGTGGTTTAACAGGATAGCAACCTGCTTCGATAAGCTGTCTTTTACTTGGCGGGTTATCACGAGCTCTACCCTCTTGTAAGTATAGCCAGTTAATTCGAGTTGCTATATTTAATGGGCAGCTTACTTCATCTGGTTCAGCGACCTCCTCACTTAATTCTTCTTCAGCTATAACTCTCAACGATTTCAGTTTTGGTTGGTGTTCCAGAACAAGACTACCAAAACTGTAATAAATGGTGAGTTTGCCAGAGGTTTGTTGATAAAACTGATCAATAACCAGCTGATTTTCGGTGCTGCTTATACAGTCTGCGAGATCAATAACGGTGCTTTGTCCTAAAACAGACTGAGTCCACAGTGAGATAAGGACGATTTTGCATAGCGACTTCATAATGATGTAAGGGGTCGTAAGACCCCTTCCTCCTAGATTAAAGATCGTGTGGCGTCATACATGGTTCAACCATATATTCGGGTACTTGATTTGCAAGTAGGCTATAACTGAGTAATTGAGCACTGCTACCCAATAAATTGTCACCAATGGAACCGCCAGAACCAGAGTAGATAATATTATCCCAATCGTTTTGCGATGCATTTGCGGTTGGGCCAGCTACAGATGACTGTAATATTCCGTTGTTATTGATATCCAGATTAGCGCTTGCAGTACCATTTAACCAAGCACCATTATGGAATACAGAGTATCCCGCAAGGTCTGTTTCTGTGGTCCCGCCATAACCAGACATGGCTGCAAACTCATTGAAAGGACTAGTCACAGCGTTAATTTTCAAGCGCGAATAATCAAGCACTCCAGAATTGCCGTTAACTCGCAACCCGGGCATTTGATAGTTGTAACTCATAACACTCAAGTAATTGATTTTGCGATTAGTATTTTCATTACCACCATGTCTAATTCCAAGGTTATGCCCCAATTCGTGCATTAAAGTGCCGGCCTGTTGTTGAACTGTACCGCCAGAAACCGGCCATGCACCTAATGAAACAATAAAGTCCTGCGCTGGAATACCGCGTGAAATACCGCTAGATGAACCACCATTGTAGCGGTTAGCAAAAAGAGTGTAGTGAAACAGCTTGCTACGACGGCTAGGAAAGTATTTATTCTTGATGACGTCAAAATCAGTCCAGACTGGATTAAGATCGGCATCCTCATCTGCACTACTAATCCGATCATCCAGATCGATGGTTAGAGTAATACCAGTGGAACCATCGGGATTAGACACAGGTGCGTCGGCAAAGGCCTGAACAACCTGGTCAAGAGCTGCTTGTGAAGGTTTCATAGCTGCATAATAGTCAGCTTCTATGAAGATGTTTTTGCGTAATGGATCTGCACCGTAATAAACCAGATCTACTCCAGCAGAGCCAAACAATTCTGCACCGTCGCTAATCCGGTCGCCATCAGTATCAGAGTTGTAAGGGTTGGTGCCATACTTGATTTCGGCAGCGTTGCAGACTGAATCGCCATCACTATCAATGTTACCGTACGCGCAAAGATAAATTTCGGGCACTTCGCTAATTTGATAGGTTTTGCCGTTGTGTGTGACTTCACGGTATTTTGGCTTGTGGTAGAAAGTTCGTGAGATATAACCAGGTTTAGAGACTCTGAAGGTAATGGCTTCTTCACCGCTGGCTGGCAAGATCATTCTAGTATTGGCATCACCATTGGTATCGCCATAAGCATCAAAAACATATAAGCCTGCGCTGGTTGTAGGTTCAGGGAAACCACATCCATTACCATAACAGTTACCTTTGATAACACTAACTTTGGCAGAAGCTACTGCTGCGCCAGTATTAGCATCTTTTACGTTACCGTAAATACAACCACTTAAAGAAATAGTGGCCAGTGAGAGTAAAAGCAAGTATTTCATAATTCCTCCTGGAAAATTGTCCTTGTTGAATGCTTTATTCATGAAAGCTGGACCAGTATAAAAAATAAACAGTTTAAATGTGAGGCGAATTAGCGATAGATGAGTTGAGAAATCGCTGAAAAAGCTGCCTTCTCTATAGTTAAAAATGACTTGCTCAAGAGCTAAAAAGTGAATGGTGCGGAAACTGTAAAAAAAACTTTACAGTAAGGGTTAAAAAAACGGTAAAAGTGGTAAAATGCGCGCTTATTTAGGAAATTCGAATATATTATGGGTTTAAGTGTCGTTATTCTCGCTGCGGGTAAAGGAACTCGCATGCAATCCAACATGCCAAAAGTACTGCATAAAATTGCGGGGAAAAGCATGCTGCAGCACGTTATAGATGCCGCGCAGCAGCTACAACCAGAGCAAATGATCGTGGTTGCCGGGCATGAAATTGATCAGGTTAGAACCAGTGTATCCGAGCAGAATATTCTCATTGCTGAGCAATCGGAGCAACTGGGCACCGGTCACGCAGTAGATCAGGCTCTGCCATTAGTTACAGAAGGTAACCAGGTACTGGTGCTTTATGGTGATGTACCTTTAATTCAGAAAGAGACTCTGAAGCAACTGATTGATGCACAACCAAAAGATGGCATTGGCTTATTAACGGTTAAACTAAAAGACCCTTCAGGTTATGGACGAATTATCCGCAATAACGAGGGTCGCGTGACCGCCATTGTTGAGCAGAAAGATGCCAGCATGGATCAGCTGGCCATTAGTGAAGTGAATACCGGCATATTGGCAGTCGCTAGCCATAAACTTAAGCAATGGCTTAGTAATATTGATAATAATAATGCGCAAGGCGAATATTATCTGACCGATACCATCGCCATGGCGGCCAATGAAGGCGGCGTTAGAGCTTGCCACCCTGCTTCGCCGATTGAAGTTGAGGGGGTGAATAGCCGAGTGCAACTGGCTCAGCTTGAACGCGCATTCCAAAAACAGCAGGCAGAAACTCTGATGAGTGAAGGGGTCACTTTAATTGATCCGGCTCGCTTCGATGTGCGCGGTAGTTTAAGTTGCGCTACGGACGTGGTTATAGATGTAAATCTAATCACCGAAGGTGAGGTTACTATTGGCCGCGGTACTCATATTGGCGCCAACTGCATTATCATCAATTCAAAAATCGGAGCTAACTGTGTTATCAAGCCAAACAGCATTATTGAAGGTGCTGTGATTGAGTCAGAATGCTCGGTTGGCCCTTTTGCACGAATAAGACCGGGTACGCAGCTTGCACAGGGTGCCTTTATCGGTAACTTTGTGGAAACCAAAAATACGATAATAGGCCAAAACAGCAAGGCAAGCCATTTAAGCTACATCGGTGATGCCGAGGTTGGTAGCGGTGTTAATATAGGCGCAGGCGTAATTACCTGTAATTACGATGGTGCTAACAAACATAAGACAACAATTGAAGATAATGTATTTATTGGTTCTGATTCGCAGTTAGTTGCGCCAGTGACCATTGGTAAGGGTGCGACTGTAGGTGCCGGAACAACGGTCACAAAGGATGTCACCGCCGGTGAACTTTGCATCAGTCGCGTTGCCCAAAAGCACATCGAAGGCTGGCAGCGACCAGTAAAAAAACAGACCAAGAATAATTTAGAGGATAAGAAATAATGTGTGGCATTGTTGGTGCTATTGCGCAAAGAGATGTTAGCCAGATATTAGTGGAAGGTTTAAAGCGCCTTGAATACCGTGGTTATGATTCAGCTGGCCTGGCGATTTATAACAACAACCAGATTCAACGGTTACGTCGTTTAGGTAAAGTTTCTGAGCTCGATCAGGCTTTAAAAGAGACGCCACTACCGGGTGGTCTCGGTATTGCCCACACCCGTTGGGCAACACATGGTGAGCCGAGTGAGCGGAACGCCCACCCACACATGTCAGAAAACAATATCGCGTTGGTACATAACGGCATTATCGAAAACCATGATGAATTGCGTGATGAGTTGAAAGCAAAGGGCTATGTGTTTACTTCTGATACTGATACTGAAGTAATGGCTCATTGCTTACATGAAGAGTTGAAAACAAGCAGTAATCTGCTGGTAGCCTTACAGAAAACGACAAAAAAACTGGAAGGTGCTTACGGTACTGTAGCGATTGATGCTAACGATCCCGACAAGATGGTCGTGGCGCGTTCGGGCAGCCCGCTAGTGATTGGTAAAGGCATTGGTGAATACTTTGTGGCATCCGATCAACTTGCGCTGCTACCGGTAACTCGTGACTTTATCTATCTAGAAGAAGGCGAAGTGGCTGAAGTGCGTCGTGACGGCGTGACCATATTGGATAGCGATGGAAAAGAGGTAGAGCGCGAGTTCGAAACTTCTGATATCCAGCATGATGCTGTAGATAAAGGCCGCTATCGCCACTTTATGCTCAAAGAAATTTTTGAGCAGCCGCAAGTGGTTAATGACACCCTTGAAGGACGCCTGGTCAATCATAAAATTATTATTGAAACCTTAGGCGCTAACGCTAATAAGGTTTTTGCTGATACTCAGGCTGTACAGATTATTGCCTGCGGTACCAGCTATCATGCTGCCATGGTAGCAAAATACTGGATTGAAGATTATCTACAGATCCCTTGTCTGGTTGAGATTGCCAGCGAATACCGTTACCGCGAGACAGCTGTTTTACCGAATAGTTTGTTTGTCACTATTTCTCAGTCGGGTGAAACTGCTGATACTTTGGCGGCATTAAAGAAAGCAAAAGAACAGAGCTATCTTGGCACTTTGACGGTATGCAACTCCCCTGCTTCATCCATGGTTCGTGAGTCAGATTTCACCTTATTGACCCGTGCTGGAACAGAAATAGGTGTGGCTTCAACCAAAGCCTTTACTGCACAGTTGGTATCTTTGATGCTGTTGATGGTATCTATCGGTAAGGCACAAGGCCTCGATGAGGCAAAAGAAAAGGCTATCGCTGAGGCATTGGAGCATTTACCCAATGAAATTCAGGCAGCGTTAGAACAAGCTGAAGCAATTGAGGATTTATCAGAGCAATTTGCGGAAAAACATCACACCCTGTTCCTGGGGCGTGGTCAGCAGTACCCGATTGCTATGGAAGCAGCATTGAAACTCAAAGAAATTTCCTATATTCATGCGGAAGCCTATGCAGCCGGTGAGCTTAAGCATGGACCTTTAGCGCTGATTGACAAAGAAATGCCGATTGTTGTGGTTGCACCGAAGGATAATTTATTAGAAAAGTTGAAGTCAAACATTGAAGAAGTTCGCTCCAGAGGTGGCCAACTCTTTGTTTTTGCCGATGAGTCAGCTAATATTCAGAGTTCTGATGGTATAACTGTCTTTCCTATAAAGAGTCAGTACGCAATAACTGCGCCGATGGTCTATACCATCCCAATGCAATTATTGTCTTATTATGTAGCTGTTATTAAAGGTACAGATGTTGATCAGCCACGAAACCTGGCGAAATCTGTAACTGTTGAGTAAACCGGAGAAATTAATGAAATTAAAAACATTGTTAAGTGCTGCTTTAGCGCTATTTGCATTAACTCAAGTAGCTTGCGCAGAGGCTACAGGTGCTAGTGAAGCTAAAGAAGGTAAGGATTATTCAGTAATCTCAGGCGCTAAAGGCGTGAATAAACCTGAAGTTATGGAGTTTTTCTCTTATACCTGTCCACACTGCTACAACGTTGAAGGTTTCCTGCATAAATGGGAACCAACTAAACCAGCAGAAGTTGAATTCAAGCAGGTACCAGTATTCCTGCCTCAGGTTGCACATTTAACCTATGGTTATTACACAGCAGAAGTCTTAGGTGTTTTGGACCAGGTTCATCCAGCTATCTTTAATCAGTGGCATGCACAGAAGAAAATTGTAAAAAATAAAAATGATTTAATTCCTATTTTCCAGGCGGCCGGTGTGGAAAGAGCCGACTTTGAAAAAGCTTACACCTCATTTGCAGTGGAAAGCAAAGTTCAGCATGCTAAGAAACTGGCTCGTGAATTCAAAGTGATGAGCTTCCCAATGTTTGTAGTGAATCAAAAATATAAAGTTGAAAGCTATGAAAACCTGGATTACATGTTGAGCAAATTCCCAATTGAAAAAGCACAATAATTAATATTCAAGTTATACTAAATGCCGGTTCGCCGGCATTTTTTCTATAGGCAGAAAGCTCATGGCAAAAGGTAAAGCGGTCGTTTCCAGTCCAACCAAGGTATTTATCATTCGAACCATGATTCGAGTCTTTTCGATTATGCCAAAATTTGTTGGGCGCTGGGTGGGAAGTCTTTTCGCCAATGCTAGTCGCTGGAATAAAAGTCGTGCCTATACCACCAGTAAAACTAATATTGAGCTGTGCCTCCCAGAGCTATCCACACAGCAACAGCAGAAAATCATTCACGAAAGCTTAGCCAATACAGGTAAATTGTTTTCGGAAGCGGCGAAGATTTGGTGTAAGGATGATGCAGAAGACTGGCTTGATAACATTTATGGTGAAGATGCAGTCAAGGCTACCCTTAAAAGTGGCAAAGGTGTTTTGATCACAGGGGCTCATGTCGGCAACTGGGAAGTGGCTTTATATTACCTGGGAAGTCGCTATAAGTTTTGTTGTATGTACCGCCCTCCTCGCCAGTTAGAAATGGATGAGGTGATATGCAAAGGGCGTTGTAAGAACAAAACTACTATGGTTAAAGGCAATAGCAGGGGTGTTATGCAGTTAATTGATGCACTGAAACATAGTGAGGTAGCAGCCATCTTAAGCGATCAGGAACCAGGCCGTCGAGCAGGTGTTTTTGTACCTTTCTTTGGTAAGCCAGCCCTAACCATGACCTTGGTGCAAAAGGTACAACAAAAGAGTCATGCTGATGTATATCAAATTGCAGCAATAAGAAATGAAAAAGGTAAGTTTGATATCTATCTGGAGCCTTTGAACATGGAGCCAGAACTTGATGAGTTAGCTTACGCCAGTAAGGTCAATCAACATTTAGAAAAGATGATCCGCCAATTCCCAGAGCAGTACCAGTGGTCTTATAAACGATTTAAAACCACTGAAGATGGCTCAAAAAATATTTATCGCCAGTAGCAACAAGTAGAAGATCAACGGCGCCAGAAATAAGGCGTGAAGAGCACCAGCAAAGTAAAGATTTCTAGCCGCCCGAGTAGCATTGCAAAGCTTAATACATATTTGGCCAGGTCACTCAATCCGCTGTAATTGACCGCAACATCGCCCAAGCCAGGCCCCAGGTTGTTCATACAGGCGGCGACAGCCGAGAAGGCGGTAATTTGATCCAATCCGTCTGCCAGCAGAATAAGCATTAGCACTACAAACAGCACAACATAGGTGGCGAAAAACCCCCACACCGCCTGAACTACCCGATCCGAAACTGAGTTTTTACCGAGTTTGATCAGGAATATGCCATTAGGATGAATTAGTCGTTTTATTTCACGCATACCCTGCTTAAACAGAAGCAACACACGTATCACTTTCATACCGCCACCGGTAGAACCAGCACTTGCGCCAATAAAACTGGAAAAGATAAGTAAAACAGGCAGCAGGGTCGGCCACGCAGCAAAGTCAGCGCTGGCAAAACCTGCAGTGGTTGCGATAGAAACCGAGTGGAAGATACTTTTGACCAGCGCATCTGTAAACTCGTATTCCTGATAATAAAGAAGTACCGCTGTGCAACATAAAATAACCACGGACAAAATGGCGAAGTAACCTTTGAATTCTGGATCCTTAAGATAAGGGCGAATGGTCAGGTTGCGAACGGAAATAAAATGTAAGGCGAAATTGATGCCCGCGATAAACATGAAAAAAGCACAGATTAATTCTATGGCATTGCTATCGAAGAATCCCATGCTTGCATCGTGAGTGGAAAAACCACCAATGGCGACAGTAGAAAAACTATGTGCTATGGCATCAAAGGCTGTCATACCAGCCAGCCAATAGGCTAGGGCGCAGGCAATGGTCAGTCCAAGATAAATATACCAGAGCGCTTTGGCGGTACCCGCAATGCGTGGTGTTAATTTGTTATCCTTCATGGGCCCCGGCATTTCGGCGCGATACAATTGCATCCCCCCAATACCGAGCAGAGGAAGAATGGCTACTGCTAATACGATAATACCCATGCCGCCAAGCCACTGAAGTTGCTGACGGTAGTAAAGGATAGAGTGGGGCAGCTCGTCGAGACTACTGATAACGGTAGCACCTGTGGTCGTCAGGCCGGAGAAGGATTCAAAAATGGCATCAGCTAAACTGACCGGAAGTGACTGTGCCAAAATAAGAGGTACAGCACCAAAGGTACTAAGTACTGTCCAGAACAGAACGACAATTAAAAAACCATCGCGGATCTTCAATTCGGCGCGTGCTTTCCTTTTTGGCCAGAATAATATAAAGCCTGTAATCAGTGACAGGAAAAAAGTACTGATGAAGGCGCTGCCGCCACCGTCTTCGTAGATGGCAGAAACAATGGCTGGCGGCAACATGGTAACACTGAAAACCATCAGCAGAATGCCAAGGATGCGGATAATAGTTGCGTACTGCATTAAGTCAGGCCTAACTAGAAGTAAGTAACGTTGACTTGGAACAGGCGCTCAACATCGTGGATATAGGCTTTATCCACCATGAAAAGCACTACATGGTCATTTTCGCGAATAATGACATTTTCATGGGCGATGATAACCTGATCATCACGCACAATGGCACCAATCGAAGTACCCGGTGGCAAGGGAAGCTCACCAATGGTGCGCCCGACAACCAGCGAGCTTTGTTCATTGCCCTTGGCAACCGCTTCAATGGCTTCGGCTGCGCCACGACGCAATGAGTAGACATTAGAAACCAGGCCACGACGGATATGTTTGAGCAAGCTGCCTATAGTAACCTGTTGTGGCGAAATGGCGATGTCGATTTGGTGGCCCTGGATTAAGTCTACATAGGCGGTGCGATTAATTAGCACCATGGTCTTGCGAACTCCCAGCTTCTTGGCCAATAGCGCTGACATAATATTGGCTTCATCGTCATTGGTCACCGAAATGAAGAGATCAAAGTCGCTGATATTTTCGTCTTTGAGCATGTCTTCATCAGAAACGTCGCCTTGCAGCACCAGCGTATCGTGCAGGACATCGGCCAGCTCCTGAGCTCGCTCAGGACTACGCTCGATGATTTTAACCTGCATTTTGCTTTCTAAAGCTTTGGCAAGGCCTTCGCCAATATTACCGCCACCAGCGATCATCACACGACTGTAGTTTTTCTCCAGCCGTTGTAGCTCGCTCATCACCGAGCGAATATGTTTTTTAGCAGCCAGGAAGAAGACTTCATCATCGGCTTCGATAATGGTGTGGCCGGTGGGGACAATCGGAGCGCCACGGCGGAAAATTGCTGCCACTCGTGTATCGACATTGGGTAAATGGTGTTTCAATTCTGATAAGGCATTACCCACCAGAGGGCCGCCATAGTAAGCACGAACCGCTACCAGACGCACTTTGCCTTCGGCAAAATCAAGCACCTGAAAAGCACCGGGATTTTCAATCAGACGGGTAATATATTGAGTGACCAGCTTTTCTGGGCTGATAACCACATCAACTGGAATATGGTTATCTTTAAAGATGATGTCTTTATTATGGTAATTCGGTGAGCGGATTCGGGCGATTTTGGTGGGGGTTTGATACAGACTGTGTGCGATCTGACAGGCAATCATGTTGACTTCATCGCTGTTGGTCACTGCCACCAGCATGTCGGCATCTTCAATCCCTGCGTTGTAAAGCACGTCAGGATAGGCGCCATGACCGACAATAGTTCGAAGATCCAGATGATCCTGGATATCGCGTAAACGCTTGCTATCAGTATCGATCAGCGTGATGTCGTTATCTTCGCCTTCCAGATTAAGCGCCAATGTTGTGCCAACCTGACCGGCTCCAAGAATGATGATTTTCATAACGACAATTAAGATCCTTGCCTTATTATTCGCTTAACTTTGCCTATGCTAACGCTATAAGCATCTGATCTAAAGGGTTTTTTGCTTAATTATTAGCTTTTTCGAGCAGTGCGTAATAAAAGCCATCCATCGATAACTGGCCCGGGATCAGCTGGCAGCCGATTTTTGAGTGTGACAGCTCCTGTATCTGCGGGCTCAACGGCATCAGTTCGGCATCGGAATGGCGCTCCAGAAAACTGGCAATTTGCTGTTCATTTTCCTGTGGCAGAATCGAACAGGTGGCGTACAGCAGGCGACCACCAGGCTTAAGCTTATGCCACAGATGTTCCAGGATGTGTTGTTGTAGCTGAACCAGTTGATCGATATCGCTGGCATGGCGTAGCAATTTGATATCGGGATGACGGCGAATAACACCGGTCGCACTGCAGGGAGCGTCCAGTAAGATTGCGTCGAAATGATGATCAGGAAAATTGCTGTCGGTTAAATCCTGACAATCCACTTTAGCTGATAATTGCAGGCGAAGCAGATTCTCTGAAATACGCTGACAGCGCTCATGGTCAATATCGCTGGCGGTCAGCTCAATGGAATCGTATAGCTCCAGCAGGTGACAGCTTTTACCACCAGGTGCCGCGCAGGCATCCAAAACGGTCGTGCTAGGTGCTGGCGACAGAATCGCTGCGGCCAGTTGAGCCGCGGCATCCTGCACTGAAACATAGCCATCAGCAAAGTGTGGCAGCTGTTCGACACCGACCGGATGTTCTAACACCAGCGCATTGGCGGCAATCGGATGCACCGTGGCGGACAGGCCCTGCTCCAGCAATAATTCAAGGTATTGATCACGGCCAATCTTTTGCCGGTTAACCCTGAGCGTCATCGGTGCCTGTTGGTTAATGGCCTCCATCAGCGCTTCCATCTGCCCTTTGTAATAGGGTTTAAGCATGCTAATCAACCAGTCGGGCATGGCAAATTTGGTATCCCAGTTAGCATCCACATTGGTCAGCAACTCAGCTTTTTGCCGCCCAAAATTGCGCAGAACCCCATTAACGAGCTTGGTAGCCCAGTTTTTTTTCAGCTGCTGGCAGACAGAAACGGTTTCTGAAATCGCTGCATGATCAGGCACGCGGCTGTATTCGAGCTGATAAAGGCCAATGATGATCAGGCACAGCAAATCGCGATCTTTGGGCTTGAAGGGTTTTTGCAGTAATTGATTGGCAATTGCTTGCAGTCGAATAAAGTAACGACAACTGCCTAACACCAGTGCACGAAATAGGCCATTATCAGAGCCCTGCTCGAAATGGACGTTACTGAGAATGTCATTGGCCGAGCGGCCTTCAAAGGCAATCGAATGCAATGCCAGGCAGGCCTGCTGGCGAAGCTGTTGATTAGTAAAGGTTTGTTGATTTGCTGTTGGCTGCACTAGCTGTCCCTAAGAGTGTTGCTGGCGTTCAAAATTGAATGCAAGTCATTACAGACTAGCAAACTGCTGGCCAGGCGCAAATAATTGTTGGTTTTTTGGGGCATTGAGCAAATCCTTAACCGACATTGATCGTGAGCCCGGCAGTTGTAGCTCGGTTAGCAGTAATGAGCCTTTGCCGCAGGCGACCTGAATACCATCGCTATTGGCTTGCAAGATGGTTCCCGGCTGTGAGCTGGTATTAGTTTCAATAACCTTTGCCTGCCAAATTCTGACCGTTTTCTCGTCGATGAGACTATAGGCAACCGGCCAGCTGTTAAAGGCTCGAATGGTACGCTCCAGTTGTTGCGCACTAAGTCGCCAGTCCAGTTGAGCTTCAGCCTTACTCAGTTTGTTTGCATAGGTGGCCTGGTTATCATCTTGTGACGTCGGGCTTAATTGATTATCAGCGAGTTTATCCAGAGCTTTGACCAACAGTTGCGCGCCCTGCTCTGCTAATTTGTCATGCAGGCTTGAGCCGGTGTCCTGCTCGGTAATGGGTAAGGAGGTGGTCAATAACATGGGCCCAGTATCCAGGCCTGCCTCCATCTGCATGATGGTAATGCCAGTTTCTTTATCGCCGGTCTGAATGGCGCGTTGGATAGGTGCTGCGCCACGCCAACGTGGCAGTAATGAGCCGTGAACATTAATACAGCCGAGCTTTGGTGTATCAAGCACTGATTGCGGTAGCAGAAGTCCATAAGCCACAACCACCATAACATCAGCCTGGTAGCTGGCCAACTGGTGTAATGACTCTTCAGACTTAAAGTTCACAGGTTGTTCGACAGGGATATTGTGCTCCAGAGCCAGCTCTTTAACAGGACTCATACTTATCTTCTTACCGCGACCCGATTTGCGGTCGGGCTGAGTGTAAACGGCAACCACCTGATGATGGCTATTGAGAACAGCCGCTAGAGAGCTGGCCGCAAAGTCGGGCGTACCGGCAAATATGACTTTCAGAGATTTTGGCATGTAAGTGCTTACTGTTGTTGCTTCTGCTGTTTTTCAAGCATTTTTCGAATTCGGTTACGTTTTAATGGCGATAAATAATCGACAAAGAGTTTGCCTTCGATATGATCGTTTTCGTGCTGGATACAGACGGCAAGCAATTCACCTGTGTCGATTTCAAATGGGTTGCCGTGACGATCATGCGCCTTGACGACAATTTCATTGGCACGTTGAACCTTGGCGTAAACGCCCGGAAAAGACAGGCAACCCTCTTCCATTTCTTCAACACCGCGCTTTTCAACGATTTCAGGGTTGATGAAAACCAGTGGTTCGCTTTTATCCTCGGAAACGTCGATAACGAAAAACTGCTTGTGAATATTGACCTGGGTTGCTGCCAGACCAATTCCAGGCGCGGCATACATGGTTTCGAACATGTCATCAATCTGCTGTTGCAGCTCGTCACCAAAGTCGGTTACCGGCTTGGCTTTGGTGCGTAAACGTGGGTCAGGAAACTCTAAAATCTCTAAAATAGCCATTGATTCTGTAAATCTGTGTCATCAGGGAGTCAGATCATAATAAATAACGGCGACAAAGACCATTTTAAAGAGTAAATCAATGCGATAGTGCTTAAAATTATGATTAGACTGTGATTAAGTTGTAGTAATGTGATAAGAAATGTTGATAAGATGATGATCCTTTTAGACTTTGACCTTGTGGGATAAGGCCTGTAGGCTGGCTGGAAGGTCGGGTTTTGGCTATTTCCTATTGCTTTTTTTCGAGGTATAGTAAGCGCAATAGGATCCGATATCAGTTAATTACAAAGGAAAGCCATGAAAAAATTAATAATTGCTTTGACTGCCTCGGTAGCGGTCTTATTTGGGGGAGTCGCGCAGACAGCCGAGTTGCGTGCTAATCATCCGGATACTTATGTGGTCCAGAAAGGTGATACCTTGTGGGACATTTCGGCAACTTTCCTGACCGATCCATGGTTATGGCCGGAAATCTGGCACGTTAATCCTAAGGTTGAAAATCCTCATCTAATTTATCCTGGTGATATCCTTAAATTAGTTTATATCGACGGGAAGCCTTACATTGTTAAAGCAAGTGATGGCACCATAAAGCTACGTCCGGAAGCGCGGGTGCTTTCTGAAGGCGATGCTATCACCACTATTCCATTAAGCATGATCAAACCTTATCTCATTGATGAGATGGTTGTTGATCCTTCTGTATTTGAGACAGCTCCTTACGTTGTTGATTTAGAAGAAGAGCGTCTAATCAGTGGCGGCTTTGGCGACAGAGTTTATATCCGTGGCTTAAATGCTGGCTCAGGCAGCGCTTATGGATTGTATCGAAAAGGTAAAGAGTATCGCGATCCTGAAACCGATGAGTTGTTGGGTGTTGAAGCTCGATATCTTGCCAACGGAAATATTAGCCGCGAAGGCGATCCTTCAACTTTGACCATTAAAAAGTCAAAATTGGAAGTTTTAAAAGGTGATGTTGCGTTACCTCGTAATGAAAATCCATTACCTCCAGTCTATGCACCGCGTGCTCCAGAAACTGATGTTAAAGCGCAAATCATCTCTGTCTATGACGGCGTTACTCAGATTGGCCAGTACAACGTAGTTACTTTAAACAAAGGCTCGCGTGATGGTCTGGAAGAAGGTCATGTGCTTAGCGTTTATCAGCGTGGTAAAAAGATTCATGATGAAATCGCGGCCAAGCGTGGTGGTGACGCCGAGGTAACATTGCCAGAAGAGCATGCTGGCACCTTGATGATTTTCAGAACCTATGACAAGGTCAGCCTGGCATTGATTATGAATGCGACGCGTCCGATTCATTTGTTTGATATCGCACGTAACCCATACTAATTTAACGATTAGCATTTTAATTAAAAGTTAACTTAAAAGAGATCTCTTCACCAAGGACGGTGGTTAAACATTATGGAACAAGCCGAATTGCGCCACTGGTTGGCGCTTTCTCATATTAATATTGGTGCAAATAAACTACTGGCCTTTATAGCGGCTGGTAATTCGCTTGCCCATTTATTTGAACTCTCGGATTCAACATTGCAGGAGCATGGTTTCCGCGCTGGCCTGGCCAAAAAGCTCGGCTCAGTGACTGATGAGTTGATTGAACAGGATCTGGAATGGTTTGACTCTGAGCACAAGCATCTCATCCCTATTACCAGTAAAGATTACCCTGCCCTGTTAAAAGAAATTCCAGATCCTCCCAAGCTGCTGTTTGTGCACGGCGATAAAAGGTTACTTAACCGTCATCAGATAGCGATAGTCGGTAGCCGTAATCCGACTGCTCAGGGTAAAGAAAACACTCGTGAGTTTGGCAAGACATTGGCGGCTGCAGGAGCAGTCATCACCAGCGGCATGGCGTTGGGTGTTGATGGTATTGCCCACCAGGCAGCTTTGGATGTGAGGCAGCCAACGATTGCGGTGGTGGGAACAGGTCTTGATCGGGTTTATCCGGCGCGACATAAAGAGCTGGCAATTCAGATCAGTGAGCAGGGGGCGCTGGTATCCGAGTTTGCCCTTGGCACGCCGGTTAACGCCAGTAATTTTCCGGTGCGCAATAGAATTATCTGTGGCATGAGTTTAGGAACGCTGGTAGTAGAGGCTGCGATTCGTAGCGGTTCATTAATTACTGCGCGGCTGGCAATGGAACAGGGGCGTGAGGTTTTTGCCATTCCCGGTTCGATTCATAACACTTTAGCCAGAGGCTGTCACAGTCTGATCAAACAGGGTGCCAAGCTGGTAGAAACTGCCGAAGAAATTATTGAAGAGCTGGGGGCACTGGCTAGCTGGCAAACCGAGCAAAATCAGCAAGAAGAAGCACAAGATATTGTTTTAGAAGAAGAATATCAGGAAGTGCTTAAGTTTATTGATGATAGCACCACCAGTGTCGATACCATTATTCAGCGCAGCGGACTTGAAATAGAGGTAGTCAGCCACATGTTATTGTTGTTAGAATTAAATGACTACATAGCCAGCGTGCCGGGTGGTTATCAGCGACTCCGTTAAGCATCAGTACAGCGACCATGTAGTATATCTAGCTTTACTCTAGCTTTTTAACCTGGCCTTGCCAGTAACCACAGAAGAGAGCTAAATGAAAGAAGACGTACTCGACGTACTACTCTATATCTTTGAAAACTTCCAAGACGAAGAAAGCAATCATATTCTCGCCAATGACTCACTCATTGAAGCCCTTGAAGACGTTGGTTTTACCGATGGTGAAATCAAAGGGGCTATCGATTGGCTTGATGGTTTGGTTGAAATCACGTCTGAGTCCAGCAAATCGGAAGATCTGGCAACCGACTCCATGCGCGTCTTTTCGCCACAGGAGCAGTTGTTATTATCAGCAGATGCCCAAGGCATGATCCTCTATTTTGAGCAGCGTGGGATTTTAGATCCGCAGGCTCGCGAGATGGTCATCGATCGTATGTTGGCGCTGGGTCCACAAGAAGACGTTGAAACCGAACTGGATCGCCTACGCTGGGTGGTCATGATGGTCCTGTTTAATCTACAGGATCGAGATGCCGAGTTTGCCTGGGTAGAAAATCTGGAAAGTAGATCTGAGCCTCATTAATTGGTCTTCAAGCTAGACCGATTGGAGCCTCGGGCTACACCACAGCGGCAATGGGCCGTGAACTCTCAATAAAGTAGATGTTAACTACTTAAAAGTCTTTTAGTCTAAAAACTAACCCAAGCAAACCAGTTTTACTCAATCTTTACAGGCCGTTGACGCACATTAATACTCTGTTGGCGTAAGATAGCGCCAACATTAGCAGCTACTGATAAATATATGATGTCACTCTCAATTGGCCCCATTAGCCTCCCTTTTGATCGTTTCTTAATTGTTGTTTGCCTGGCAATTGCCTTTATCGTGGGTGCGTTTGCAGCGAAAAAAGATAAAACTTCAGTAGACGGCAGTATTGCCGGTGTCTTTATACTGGCAATGCTGGCCGCTCGAATTAGCTTCGTTGCACAATATTGGTCGGAATATCAGGCAAACTTCTGGTCGATCATTGATATACGCGATGGTGGTTTTGATGGAATAACTGCGGTGATTGTCGGGACTCTGACGCTGGCAGGGTTTGCCTGGAAAAGACCAAAGGGGCGTCGAGCTTTAATCAAAGGCTTCTCTGCCGGCGCTCTGGTTTGGACCGTAACTACTTTTGCCATAGGCACCATTGAGGATACGTCTGCGCAATTACCCACCATTATGGTTAAACAGATGAATGGCGAGACTATAGATCTGAATCAGGTGGAACAAGGCAAGCCTCGGGTCATCAATCTGTGGGCAACCTGGTGTCCACCCTGCCGTCGTGAAATGCCGGTGCTGGAAGAGGCTCAGCAAAACAACAGTGATATTGGTTTTGTGTTTGTTAATCAGGGCGAGCATTCAGCAGTGATTGAACAGTATCTGCAGCAGGAGGCGTTAAGCCTGAAGAATGTGATGGCTGACAGTACCGGCAGTTTGGGCTATCAGGTCGGTAGCCGTGCCTTACCAACTACGATTTTTGTCAATGCACGCGGTGAACTGGTTGATGCGCACCTGGGTGAGCTGTCAAGAGCCAGCCTTAAGGCCAAACTGGAGAAACTGGCTAATAACGAGCTGAAGTTACGCAAGCTTGATTCGGATTAATAAGATTCGACACTGTTTGGCTAAAAAACCTACACAAATCAGGCACAAATCGGTAAAATTCGCACTGTTTTTTCATTTCCAGACCAGCAAACTTCGAGGTTTATCATGTCTGATGCTTTTGTAGCAATATTAATGGGTTCGGATTCTGACCTTCCTACCATGCAAAAAACCTATGACACTTTGAAAAAATTAGGTGTTAAGGTTGAGATGAAGGTCACCTCTGCGCACCGTACGCCAGCCCAAACCCATGCATACGTGAAAGATGCTGAAGAGCGAGGCTGCAAAGTGTTTATCTGTGCGGCCGGTTTAGCGGCTCACCTTGCGGGTGCGGTTGCTGGTTTGACAGTAAAACCGGTTATTGGTGTGCCAATTGATGCCGGCCCACTACAAGGTCATGATGCCTTGCTATCAACGGTCATGATGCCTGGTGGCGTTCCTGTTGCAACTGTTGCCATTGGTTCTGCCGGTGCTAAAAATGCAGCTTACCTTGCTGCTCAGATTATTGCTTTGATCGATGATAAAGTGGCTAAAGCAGTAGCTGATGACCGTGTTGCCAATATGGAAGCGGTTGTGGCAAAAGATGCCGCACTACAAGAAAAACTGAAAGGTTAATCGATCCTTTAGCGATCACTGGATAGGACAGACATTGGCCTATATCAATCCTTTTAAAATGCATGTCGCCGCCCAGGTCATACATCAGGGCGGTGTGATAGCCTATCCAACCGAGGCAGTCTATGGCCTGGGTTGTCATCCATCGGCCATCAAGGCCATTCAACGAATTCTCGATATCAAGCGTCGTCCCTGGCAGAAAGGTCTGATCCTGGTAGCCTCAAAAGTGGAACAGATTGTGCCTTATCTTAGCGATGAGGGGATCAAGTTGATAGACTGCTTTAATGAAGTTCATAAAAGGCCTGTCACCTGGTTGTTGCCGGTGAGCCCTGAGGTGTCACCTTTGCTTCGCGGTAACCATAGCAAGATAGCAATCCGACTCAGCCAGAATCCTTATGTTAAGGCCTTGTGTGATGCCGCAAACAGCGCTTTGGTTTCGACCAGCGCCAATCGTGCCGGTCAGCCTGAAATGACAACCGCGGAAGAAGTGCGATGTCAGATGGCGAGCGAGGTGGACATGATTATTGTTGGGCCTACTGGCGGCCATACTCGCCCTTCATCCATCATTGATGCACAAACACGAGAAGTATTAAGAGCTTAAAGCGATTATGCAACAGATTAGTATTGAGAAGGTTCAGCAGTATCTGCTGCAACTGCAGAAAAATATTTGCCAGCAACTTGCCGAGGAAGATGGCGAGAAGGATTTTATAGTAGATGAATGGCAGCGCCCGCAAGGTGGTGGCGGCCTGACCCGCGTTATGGAAAACGGCGGTGTGATTGAAAAAGGCGGCGTCAACTATTCCTATGTAGAAGGCACCAATATGCCCGCCTCGGCCACCGCGCATAGACCAGAGTTGGCGGGACGCAGTTTTAAGGCAATGGGTGTGTCACTGGTAATACACCCAAACAATCCACATGTACCAACGTCACACATGAACGTGCGCTTTTTCATCGCAGAAAAAGAAGGTGAAGAACCGATTTGGTGGTTTGGTGGTGGTTTTGATTTAACGCCCTATTATGGCAGTAAAGAAGACTGCATCTTCTGGCATCAGCAAGCGAAAGCAGCCTGCGCTCCCTTTGGTGAAGATGTTTATGATAAATACAAAAAATGGTGTGATGACTATTTTTATTTAAAGCATCGCGATGAGCACCGCGGTATTGGTGGTCTGTTCTTTGACGATCTTAACACCGAAACCATCGGCTGGGATTTCGAGCAATGCTTTGCCTTTATGCGATCAGTGGGCGATCACTACATCAAAGCTTACCGCCCAATTTTGGCAAAAAACAAAGACAAGCCTTACACTGAAGCTGAGCGGGATTTTCAGCTCTATCGACGCGGTCGTTATGTGGAGTTTAATCTGGTCTGGGATCGCGGAACTCTGTTTGGTTTGCAAACCGGTGGTCGAACTGAGTCGATTCTGATGTCATTGCCGAGCGAAGTTCGCTGGCGCTACAACTGGCAACCAGAAGCCGGCAGTCGAGAAGCTGAACTGACAGACTATTATTTAAAACCGAAAGATTGGTTAAACCAATAAGGTTGAGGATAGGTAAAAGATATGAATAGCGGGTTTTTCCCAAGTCGTCGTTTACGTCGTTCAAGAGCGAATGCTTTCAGTCGTGATTTAGTGCGTGAAAATAGCATCTCTGCCAAAGATTTAATCTATCCGGTGTTTGTACTCGAAGGCGACAATAGAAAAGAATCGGTAGCTTCGATGCCTGGCGTTGAGCGCAAAACCTTGGATTTGTTATTAGTGGAGTGCCAGGAGATTGTCGATCTGGGTATTCCGGCAATTGCCCTGTTTCCTGTAATTGACGCTTCGAAAAAATCACTGGAAGCAGAAGAAGCCTATAACCCGGATGGGTTGGTACAGACCACAGTAAAAGCCATTAAAGCGAAGTTTCCGCAGCTAGGAGTGATTACCGATGTTGCACTCGATCCTTATACCTCGCATGGGCAAGACGGAATCATTGATGACAAGGGTTATATCCTGAATGACATAACCAAAGAGGTGTTGGTCAAGCAGGCATTGAGTCATGCAGTGGCTGGCGCGGATGTGGTCGCTCCTTCGGATATGATGGATGGCCGGATTGGTGCGATACGCGAGGCGCTGGAAGCGTCAGATTATGTGAACACCATGATACTGTCTTACGCGGCAAAATATGCTTCCAGCTTCTATGGACCTTTTCGCGATGCGGTGGGCTCGGCTGGTGCTCTGGGCAAGGCAGACAAGAAAACCTATCAGATGGATCCGGCCAATACTGACGAGGCTTTGCATGAAGTGGCGCTGGATATCGAAGAAGGTGCCGATATGGTAATGGTCAAACCGGGCATGCCTTATCTGGACATTGTGCGTCGGGTTAAAGACGAGTTTAAGGTTCCAACTTTTGCCTATCAGGTCAGCGGTGAATACGCCATGATCAAAGCGGCCTCTGCCAATGGCTGGCTAGATGAAGAGCAAATTATGATGGAAGCCATGATGAGCTTCAAACGCGCTGGTTGTGATGGGATCCTGACTTATTTCGCAAAAGATATTTGTCGTTATTTAGCTAAGTAAAAAAAGAGAAAGCATAGATGCTCATTCTGGACGCCATTATTCCCATCGCTTTGGTGGTGATTATTGGCGTCCTGTTGGTTAAATCCGGCTATGTCAGCGATAGCTTTTTTCCCGAGCTATCAAAGCTGGTTTTCAGAGTCTTTGTTCCGGTCTTTCTGTTTGTCAGTGTCTACCGCAGCGGTTTGCAGGACGTTGGTCAAACTCTGATTGCTTACTTTGTTCCAGTATTGGTGGTGTTCGTTGCGGTTGCCTTATTGCTGAATCATCGCATGGCCCTGACTTCTACCTTTTCTAATAACGTGCTGGTCGGCATACCGGTCATTTTATCGGTGGCTGGCGAGCAAGGACTGACCATTACTCTTGCCGTCATATCAGCGCACAGTCTGATCCTGTTCAGCGCTTTTTACCTCTTTTCAACCAAGGTCAATGTCACCCCGTCTAAATTCAAGGCCAGCATGAATCTGTTCAGTAACCCGGTCATTATTGGTTTATTACTCGGTCTGGCTTTCAATTACAGTGGCATTGAGTTACCCAAGCAACTGATGACGCCTTTGGAAATGGTGTCTGAAGCTGCTCTGCCCTTGGCTTTGATCATTTTAGGTAGCTCGCTGGCGCAGATGGGCAAAATAAAAGCCGAGTTATTGCAGAAAACCATCTTGATTACGGCAATCAAATTATTGATTCTGCCACTTGTGGTTTATAGTTTTGGACGCTGGGTGATGGAGCTTGATGAGGTAGTTTTAATCTCACTGGTCATTCTTGCCGCCTGCCCAACCGGGATCAGTGTGATGCCCTTTGTTGAAGCAGTCGAGACTGATCGTCAGGTAGCGCATAGTACCATAGCCGTTTCCACCCTCCTGTCAGTAATTTGCATACCAATTACCATTTGGCTGGTTCAGGGCTAGAGCCTGAGCATCGCCTTTTGTATGATGAATCATCACAACCCCTCAGGACGCCTTTATGTGTAAACTCATTAAAGTCTCTATTCTCCTCATGACACTTGTAGTCATCAGTTCCTGCAAAACCACCGATGTACAACGGGTGCTGGATACCTTGGGTGGTGCCAACCAGCCTTTATCCGAACAGACAGTGGTGGCTGGACTAAAGCAGGCTTTGGAAGTTGGCACTGAAAACGCGGTGTTCAAAACCAACAAAACCGGCGGCTTTAGCAATAATCCACTGATTAAGATTATGGTGCCGGAGCAGTTTAGCGATGTTGCCAGCAAGGTCAGGCAAATTGGTCTCGGTTCCTATGTGGATAAATTTGAGTTACAGATGAACCGTGCAGCAGAACAGGCTTCTGGCGAAGCCAAGCAGGTTTTCTTCAGTGCTATCTCGGGAATGACTGTACAAGATGCCTGGGGTATTTTGCGTGGTGGCGACAATGCGGCAACACAATATTTTAGAAATAAGACCGAGCGTCAGCTGGAACAAAGATTCGCCCCCATTATTAGCAATAACATGCAAAAAGTAGGCTTTTACAGTGATTACCGTCGCTTGCTTACCACCTACGATAATATTCCGTTTACCGAAAAGCCCAACCTTGATATCGAAGAGTATGTGATGACCGAAACCATGGACGGACTCTTCTTATTAGTGGCAGAGGAAGAAGCGAAAATTCGCCGCGATCCATTGGCCAGAACCACTGAATTGCTGCAAAAAGTGTTTGCTCAACAGTAAAACTGGTGTGACCTATCTCACAAAAGCTTGATTCGCATCAAGGATAACAGTATGTTAGTGACTAGCTGAAGGAGGATTCGAGCTATAAGGAAATAAAAAAATATAGCCAAGGGATTCTCATAATTATACTAATGAAAAGGATAGGGACAGAGTCATGTATGACGTCAAGATCACTAATAACTATTTTCAAACCTTGGCTGTAAACTCACCAGATGCTAACAATGTAGCCTTTCTGGTTGGTAAGGGCGAAACCAAAATTTTCCAAAACTGGGGTAGCCACCCTGTCTTCGTTCCCGGAATGGGAGCCATCAATTTCATAGATTTAGCCGATAAGAAACTCGATCAATACACCAGTGAACAACTGCCCTGGACGAAAGCTCATTGGGGTGGTTTGATTCGTTATCGTGGCCTGGATGCATATTTTCGATATGAAGGCCAGGGACAGGTTGAAGTTGAGGTGGATGCGCATGGCTGTGTGCAGCTGCACTTTCCAAGTGGCGGCATGATCGTCAATTTATCGGATATGACCGTCAAATAATTGGCGGGAACTGTTTCATCAAAGTGTCATGAGGAATTACGGAGTCGGTAAACCAGCCGTAAATTAACCATCCAGTTAACTAGAACAACACGGAATGTGCTATGCCTAAGCGTTCATTATCAAAAATATATCTACCCATCCTTTTGGGGTTGGGTTTAATTCCTGCGATCGGATTAACTGCCGCTCCAAATGTTACTGCAACCTTGGATGATCAGCAGAAAACCGATGGCGACAGTGACGGTAATCTAGATCGTGGGGATACGCTAACTTACGAAGCGCAAATAGAAAATGCTGCGGGAGGCGATGAGGCGCAGTCGGTATTGTATGAAGCCACGATTGATGCAAATACAACGCTGGTAGCAGGCTCGGTTAAAGTAACACCAGTTGCAGTTGCAGATAGTTTTCAATCTTATGGTGGGATCACATTAAGTGTGTCGGCTGCCAATGGGCTGTTGGCCAATGACTTTGACCCAAAGGATGCCAATGCGCCGACTAATGTGGGCATGACAGTGGTTGCAGAAACTGTTGCCACTACAGAGGGCGGTTCCGCTACTTTGTTTGCCGACGGTAGCTTTGATTATACGGCTCCGGCAAATTTCACAGGAACTGATACCTTCAGCTATACCGCCAATGATGATGATGCCATGACGGATACTGGTGTTGTATCGATTGCAGTGGATGGGCAAATCTGGTTTGTCGATGCCGCTGCAGCTGCAGGCGGTGATGGTTCACAAGCGTTGCCGTTTAATGATGTAACCAGCTTAAATGGTGCTGGCGGTGTCGGGGATGTGGATGAATCTGGCGATATTATTTATTTTGCAGCGGGTACCTACAACGATAGCCTGGAATTAGAAGCTGATCAAAAAGTTGTGGGTGCAGGTGTAGCCTTAACCATTAACGGCGATGACTATGTCAATGCAGGCGTAGCACCTGACTTTGGCGGTTCATTTGAGTTAGCCAGCAATAACACCATTGAAGGTTTCAACTTTAATCCAAGCGCTGGCTATTCGATTAGTGGCAGCGCTGCAGCTGGTGGCGTCGTTACCAACAGTTCTGCAAGCTTGTCAGGCAGTGCTGGTATCGTCAATCTGCAAAACCATTCTGGCAGCTTTAACTGGAATGCTAATGTTTCCGGCACAACCAGTGTTTCTGCAATTGCAATTGATGGTGGTAATGCAAACTACACTGTAGGTGGCAATATCGGGCTTACAGGTGGCAGAGCAATCGATGTTCAAAATGTTACTGGGGGTAGCGTTACAGCGAGCGGAACGGTGGCGATTGATGCGGGATCTGCAATTAATCTCATTAATAATAGCGGTAATCCTGCGTTTGAATTTGCTGATATCACTGTGACCAACGGTTCCGGCACTGCCATCAATCTGATTGATAATGGTGCGGCAACCTATCAGTTTAACGGCGACGTGAATGTCAGCACCAGTAATGGCGCTGGCATGGTTGCAAACTCAGGCCTGTTGTCGCTTGCTGATGCTGCCAGTGTTAACAATGTATTTAACATCAGTGGTGGGCCAGCACTGGATCTGACGGATGTGAATATTGGTACCCTGTCGTTAGATTCGATTGCATCAAACAGTTCAACCAGCGAAGGCCTTAATTTAAACAATATTACCGGCTCGTTGGAGCTGGGCAATATCACGGTCAATGATGCCGCAGGCGATGCTGTTTTACTGTCGGGAGGTACATTGTCCTTTTCCAATGTGACCGGCTCCGTTGTCGTTGATAACCCAGGGCTTAGCGCGGTCAAAATAGAGGGTGCTACATTAGGTAATATTGCATTAGGTAATATTTCAGTAACTAATGGATCGGCTACTCATGGTATATCCATCAGTGATACTACGGGTCCAGTAACACTTGGGGATTATGCTCTAGAACAGGGTGCGCAGGGTTTGCTGATTAGCAACACTTCGGGCGGGGTTACACTGGATAGCGTCTCATTGGGTCAGACGACTTCATTGACTTCAGGCGGTGTTGCAATCTCCGGCAACAATAGCGGTTCAATAGATTTAGGCACCGGCTCTATCAGTTCCGCCTCTCCTTTAACCGTCAGTGGTGGCACAGCAACGATTGATTACAGTGGCGCAATTGAGCAGGCCACTAGTGGCGCAGCAGTTTCTGTTGCCAATCATGGTTCAGGCACAATAACGCTTGATGGTGCAACGCTCGATGCCACCAGTGGTTCTGGTCTGCAGTTCAACAATGCTTCAGGAACTTATGACATTAGTGCGGTGGCGACTTTAAATGGTGGTGATGCAGCACTTGATGTCACCAATAGTAGCGGTACCTTTAATTTCGCGGACTTAACCATAACCAATCCTTCCGGTACGGCGGTCAATGTTTCTACCGGAAGCCCAACAGTGACTGTTTTGGCTGGAACTATTAGCCACAGCAGCGCTAATGTTGGGGTCAGTATTGCAGATCTGACCGGCGGCACCATCTCGCTAGCTCCGGCCATGACGTTAAGCTCTAGCACTGCCAATGCCATCAGCCTAGCCAATAATTCTGGCGCCACTATTTCATTGGCGGGGCAACTGAATATCAGCACTACAACAGGCGGCGGTTTAGTCGCTTCTGGCGGTGGTACCTTAGCTCTAGGCGCTGCTACTAATAGCATTACAACCCAAACTGGCGTGCCGATAAGTATGAATGGGATTAATGTTGCCAACGATGGAGTGAATATTAATAGCGTGGCAACTACTGGAACTGTGGCAAGTGATGCAGTGAGCTTGACGGGAGTTAATAATAATTCGGTAAGCCTGGGTAACGTTACTATCGCCGGTACTAGCGGCACAGCGGATGCATTGGATATGGCGAACTCAAGCACTACCCTGTCGCTCGACTCTTTGACAGCAGACTCGATAGCGGCAAATGCCATTAATCTGAATGGTGCCAATGGAGCAGTCACAATCTCCACAGTTGATATTGATGGCGTCAGTGGCAGCGCGGTGGTGATTAACAATAATTCAAATTCAGTAATAATTAATGGTGGCACGATTGCAGCGACAACCGCAGTTACCGGCAAAATACTGGATGTGGATCAAGGCTCTGGCAACATCACCTTGGCCGCGACCATCAGCAATAGCCAAAATTATTTAGCAGAAGTGACCAACCGAAGCGGTGGCACCATTAATGTTAGCGGACAGTTTTCCGATAGCGGCCTGGGGGTCAGCGCAAACAACAACACTGCTGGAACACTGGTCTTCTCAGGTACTTCCAAAGTGCTATCAACAGCAGGCAGCAATGCGATAGTTCTGAACAGCAATAATAGTGGTTTCGTAACGCGCTTTACCAATGGCGGATTAGACATAGACACCACAACTGGTAGTGCACTTTCTGCCACGTCCGGGGGCATATTGGAAGTGTCTGGCGCAGGGAACAGTATTACCACAACTGGCGGAATCGCGTTAACCTTGGTTAACTCACCAATCAGCGCAAATGATGTGACTTTCCAAAGCATTTCCCAATCGGGAGGCACTAACGCCATCACCCTAACCAACACGGGCACCAATGGAAGCTTAAATATTACCGGGGTGGCAACAACCGCAGGAACAGGCGGAACTATCACTGGTTTAAGTCAGGAAGCTATTCTGTTAACCGATACTATGGCTCCTTCTTTCAATGGGTTAAGCATGTCGAACATTACCCTTGAGGCTATAAAAGGGGTTCGGGTTAATGGCATTAGCGTGACCAATGGTAGCTTCACCAATGTTGGCACTACTGCGCCTGAAGCCGATGATGATGTTTTTGGCTTTAATCGAGAAACTTTTGGCGACAACGGCTTGACTGGCAGTGCCCTGTTCCAGAATCTGACCATCGCAGACGTGCATGAAAGAGCGATAGATATAGTTAACGAAGGTTCTGGCAGTCTCGATCTCGATATCATCAATGTCAGCGTTAATGATAATGATGATACTCAGGGTGAAGACGCCATACGCATACAAAGTGAAGGCTCGATCAATACTGATGTTCTGGTTTCCGGCGGCACCTTCAATAACCTTGAACTGGATGCGGTTGCCTATTTTGCTCAAGGTACTGGCACTAATAATGTCACCGTAACCGGTATTACCTCTCTTAACGGCGGCGGCCCTGATAACTTCCCTAATGGTGGCGGTATTGCGGTAGTTGGCTCTAATGGTTCGACCACAACATTTGATATCAATAACAACAACTTATCAGAAGTATTTGGTGAAGGAATACAAATTGTTGGGTTAGCCGGAACCAATCAGACCTTGACCATGAGTGGAACCATTTCTGGAAATCAAATGAGTTCGATGAATGGGGATGGAATAGACCTGGACTTTGATGGTGATGTGGCTGGAGGCAGCACAATCAATACCACCATTGATGTCAATAACAACACGATTAATTTTGATGATGACGGTGTCGGTATAGATTTCAGAGATGCTGCGGGAACGGGTAACTTCACTATTCGAAACAACACCTTCACTGTTATTGCTGGTGATGATGGTGTAACTACGGATAGCGACGATGGCATTTTCATATTCAGCGACAATGATGTGACTGCAGGGGCAGCAACACTGAATGTAGCCATTCAAAACAATAGCTTTAGCGGTATCGATCCTCTAGATAAAAATATTGTGGTGGAAGACATCCGTGATGCGGGTCGAAGCGCTTGCTTCAATATGACCGGCAATAGCGTGGGCGCTATTGAGTTGGACTTTGATGCAACTGGTTCCGGAGGGCAAGTGACGCAGGCTTCGATAGCAACAATTTCCGCTGATAATAATGCTTCAACGGTTACCATTACTGATCAACAGCCAACCTTTAATTCAACCCAATGTAGCAGCGTAC
Source organism: Kangiella sp. (assembly GCA_048268505.1). Taxonomy (GTDB): domain Bacteria; phylum Pseudomonadota; class Gammaproteobacteria; order Enterobacterales; family Kangiellaceae; genus Kangiella. The sequence goes on from JBLWVK010000002.1 coordinate 408,080, forward strand.
CGTTGCCATAGTAACTAAACAAAATAACAAGTAACGTGAACAACAGGAGTCATAAATGTCAGAGCCATTTTTAGCTGAAGTGAGAATGGTTGGTTTTAATTTTGCCCCAAGGGGCTGGGCGCTTTGTGATGGACAGATACTGCCTATTAATCAAAACCAATCATTGTATTCTTTAATTGGAACAACCTATGGGGGCGATGGAGTAACTACCTTCGCACTGCCCGATCTACGCGGACGAACACCGATAGCGGTAAGTGCTGAGCATGCTGAAGGACAAAAAGGGGGTGAAGAAGCGCATACATTAACAGCCAATGAAATTCCTTCTCATAAACATACGGTTTCTGCTACTTCAGATAACGCCACTGCAAACCAACCGGGTGGAAAAAGTCTGGCTACAGCGAGAGAGCGAACCTATGCGCCGTATGATGCCAGTAACAAAGTTGCTATGGCGCCAGACTTTTTAGCTAATGCTGGTGGCAACCAGGCGCATAACAATATGCAACCGTATTTAACTGTAAATTTCTGTATTGCGATACAGGGATTGTTCCCTTCGCGAAATTAAGGAGTTGTCATGTCAGAACCATTTGTTGGTGAAATAAGAATGTTTGCCGGAAACTTTGCTCCACGCGGCTGGGCGTTTTGTGACGGACAGCTTTTAGCAGTGTCACAAAATGACGCGCTATATTCTTTGTACGGAACCATTTACGGCGGTGATGGAAGAACAACCTTTGGCTTGCCGGATATGCGAGGAAGAATTCCCATTCATGCGGGGCAAGGGACAGGATTATCACCTAGAAATCTGGGCTCAAAAGCTGGAACTGAGCAAGAAACAGTAACAGTAAATGAGCTCCCAACGCATAGTCATGCATTCAATGGAATGAATGTTCAGGCGACAGAAACTAGCCCTGGAGCGAATGAAACATTAGCGCAAAGTGTTGGTTACGATGCGTATGTGCCAAACCAAAATGCAACCCCCATGAGTAATAATACTGTGTCTGCTGTAGGTGGGTCGAGATCGCATACAAATGAAATGCCCTTTTTATGCGTCAATTTCATCGTTGCCTTATTTGGCATTTACCCATCAAGACATTAGGAGAACATTATGTCAGAACCATTTATTGCTGAGATAAGAATATTTGCAGGGAACTTCGCACCGCGAGGTTGGGCCTTCTGCAACGGCCAACTGCTGCCACTCTCACAAAACACAGCGCTATTTTCTTTAATCGGTACTACTTATGGTGGTGATGGTCGTACAACCATGGCGTTACCGGATATGCAGGGTCGCGCTCCGATGCATCCAGGCCGAGGCCCGGGGCTAACAGATAGGCGACTGGGTCAAAGAGGAGGCAGTGAGACGGTAACATTAAGTGAAGCGCAGATTCCAAATCATACCCATGCCCAGCTGGGATCTAATGAAGAGTCTGAGTTTGATGGAACCAATAATCCACAAAACTCTCTGCCAGGCAGTGTTGAAGGCGGCAAAGAATTATATGCCGATGCCAACAACTTACAGCCGATCTCAGAAGCCGCTGTTGAAAATACCGGTGGCAGTCAGCCTCATAACAACATGCAGCCCTTTTTAAGTATGAACTTTATTATTGCATTGCAGGGGTTGTACCCGAGTAGAAGTTAATATGATGGCAGCAACTGTGACATTTAGACTAGCAGAAGAGAAAGATTCGGACTTTTTATCGGAGGTATATGCCAGTACGCGACTTGAAGAGTTACAGGTGACTGGTTGGCCGCAACAGCAGATCGATGAGTTTTTAAGAATGCAGTTTGAGGCCCAAGATACTTTCTATAAACAGCAGTTTCCAGATGCTCATTATCAGATTGTGCAATATGAAAGTCAGGATGCTGGTCGCTTGTACTTAGATTTTCGTGAAGATGAAGTGCGAATTGTTGATATTGCCCTACTCCCAGAATATCGGGGCAAGGGGCTTGGAACAAAGTTGTTGAATAGCATCATAGATGATGCAGCCGAGAAGCAGTTAAATGTTCGTATTCATGTGGAAAAAAATAATCCAGCATTGAATTTGTATCTGCGTCTGGGGTTTGAAAAAACTGATGATAAAGGTGTTTATTGGTTGATGGAAAAGCCTGCCCAACAGATGCGTTGCGCAGGCTGAGCCATTAAGCGATGTCAATTTTTCGGTTGATAACTGCTTCATACTGAAAAGATTTATCATCGCCGTGAATTGGTACCAGGAAAAGGTCCTGGTTGCCAATCGCGGGATGTTCAAGTGTATAGGTTGCTTGAGAAAGCAGCGGGTCACTTGACTCAAAGATTAACGAAAAACGTTCATAATCAGGTACGTTTTCGGACGACAAATTAGTGCATTCAATCAGTGTCAGTTGAGTTTTGTCATTTGCATGCTGAATAGAAAACTGAGTGTTTAAAGAGTTTTTAAATATATCCTGATTAAGAGTTGTCATGTGAGTTCCTTGAAAAGTTATTTGCAGGACATGGTAACAAACGAATGGTATTTTGCACCAAAAAATTAAACCTAACCTGGTTAGTGAGGATGGAACAATGAGCCGTGGAATTATAGGCCTGGGATTATGGATTGTCACTTTAGCTTACTCGATTAGTACGTGGGCTGAGCCGCAAGTGAATTTAGGTAATATGCCTGCGGGTAAAACAGTGACCGTAACTTATGACGTTGTAGTTAATGATAATGCCAGCGGTAATCAAATTTCATCTCAGGCAACGGTGTCCGGTGCTAATTTTACCAGTTTCGTGACTGACGATCCTGCAACAGGAACTGCAGACGACGCAACAATAACTGCAATAGACAGCGCTGATACATCGGTTAGTTTGAACGCAACGGATACCTCTCCTACCAGTAGCGAGAATGTGACCTTCACCGCTCAGGTTACGACTAGCGATCCTAATCTAGAAACGCCAACAGGAAATGTTGAGTTTTTAATTGATGGAATCAGCGAAACAACGGTTGCGGTCAATGCTTCGGGTGAAGCAAGCTTTAATAAAGCCTTTTCTGTCGGTAATTACACGGTAACTGCTAATTATCTTGGCAATGCAGAATTTGCTTCTGCCACAACCAACGGCAATATTACGGCTGTATCTGCGAGTACGATAACCTCTATCGATTCTTATTCTTCATCTTCAATCTATCCGGGTGATTCTGTGGCCTTTAATTTCTCGGTAGCAGTTGAAGCCGTAGCCAGTGGTTTACCTATCGTGGGAACAGTAGAAGTTTCAAGCGGTTCAGAAAGCTGTAGTGCGGATGTCAGTGTGGGTTCATGCTCCATTCAATTTAACAGTGCAGGAGCACGAAGCCTGACAGCTACCTATTCTAGTAACTCTCCTGAGGTCAGTGGTAGCGTATCCACATCGGTCAGTGTGGATGTAGTCAATAATCCGCCAACGATTGATCCGATTAGCAGTCAAGTCGTGGCACCACTCCAAGAAATTTCATTTGTGGTGGTGGCGAACGATCCGGATCCATCAGCAGTGATCAGTTATAGCTTAGCTGCAGGCGCACCGGCTGGTGCCAGTATTGATTCTGTAACAGGAGAGTTTAACTGGACCCCGACTATTGCTCAGGCTGGTGCTGTTTATGAGATTACCGTTGAGGCAAAGGATCAATTTGATGCAACGGATACGCAGAACTTTTCAATTACGGTTGAAGAAGATGATGGTGTACCGATTCTTGGTAATGATTCAGTAATATTTGAGGAAGATTCTGTAGCAGTATTTAATCCGCTTGATAATGACCATAGCGGACAAGGTTTTGATTTAGCAACATTAAGAATCATTTCAGAGCCTGCATCAGGCTCTGTGACTGTTAATCAGAGCAATGGGGAAATGAGCTACCGTCCACAGAAAGATTTTAATGGACAGGATCAGATTGAGTATCAAATTGATGATGTTGAAGGCCAGGAGTCTAACGTTGCCGTTGTTGATATAACGGTTAACCCTGTGAATGATTTGCCTGAATTTACTTCAAATCCGGTTCTGACAATAGTGGAAGGTAATAATTATAACTATCAAATTGAAGTGGCTGATGCTGACGGTGACACAGTCAACATTTCTTCTTTAGCTCTGCCGCTATGGTTGCAACTAGTTGGTACTAACTTAACAGGTATTCCTCAGAATATAGATGTTGGGGTTTATGATATAGAACTTTTAGCTTCTGATGGAACTGGACAAAGTCAGCAGAATTTTGAGTTAAGAGTCGTTTCAGCCAATAGTAATGATCTGGCAATTTCACAATCCTCATCAACTATTGCTCCATTAGTTGATGAAACATTTACATTAAGTTACGAAGTGACTAATAGTGGCCCAAGTCAGGCGACTAATGTGGGCGTAGAAATTGAATTAACAGGTGATATTGCTCTGATTGAGAGTGACAGCCGATGCTCAGTGAATAATCTAATGTTCAGTTGTTTGATTGGTGATATGGACGAGGGTGCTTCCGAGCAAATCCAGATAAATATTGCTGGAAACTCAATTGACGATTTATATAGTTATGCAGAGATCACGGGCTCGAATGATGAGCTTTTAGATAATAATCAATCTGGTCAGGGCTTGTCAGTCACTAGCGAGTTAATGAATGACAAAAGCTTAACAGTAGGCGAAGCAGCCGCTGTAATTGTTGTAACTGGCGACATTAATAATGATGGGTTCGATGATATCGTTTTATTAAGAGGTGTAAACGGCATCGGTTCAAGCTTTATTAACGATGGCAATGGTAACTTTAATAAAGGATTTGATATCTCTGGTGAAGAAACCGTTGTCGCCGCTAAACTTGCTCATATTAATGGCGACGGTGACTTAGACTTGGTGGTAGCTACTGCCCAAAATCAGCCAACGCTGGTCTATCTGGGTGACGGAAGTGGTAACTTTATTCTCAATCAAGTACTCGCAGTTGCTGATAGTAATGCACTGGATATAGCTGACCTCAATGGTGATGATTTAGCCGATGTGGTTGTAGCAAACTATGGGCCCGATGAGGTCTATCTCAATCAAGGCAGTGACCTGCAACTGAGTCATATGATTGATAGCGTGAACAGCATAGCTCTCGCTCTGACTGACGTTGATGGCGATGGCTTGGTAGACGGGGTGTTTGCTGTGGAAGATGGCACCAGCCGTTTCTATCGAAATGATCAATTGCTGGATAAATTGTCGCCACCTAATAACTTCACCAGTATAGCCACCGGGCTTGTGTCAGGCATCGCACCGGTTGATGTGAATAATGATGGGATGAATGAAATAATCTTTGCAGGTGCAATAGATCAACAGAACCGTCAGCAGATTCCGACTAATAAGGTTTATGGCTGGAGCAGCGGCTTTAATCTGCTGCAATCAATTGGCCGCATGGACTCTGTACAAGTTCTGGTTTCCGATATTGATGATGATGGTGACTCAGATCTGTTTGTGATGAATAAAGTGGGGGCGCACCAAGTCTATCTGAATGAGTCGGGTGTTTATGAGTTAGCGCCGAAGTTACTGGTAAACGAGGTTTCAACGTTTGCATCCTGGCTCTCTCAGAGCGAAGGCTCATTAAAAGATTTGATCCTTGCGGAAGACCTAACAGAAGGAAGCGCACTCTACGTTAATCAGGGCAATGGTGAGTTTGGACAGGCCATAGCGGATATCAGTGTTGAGGCTGCTGCCAGCGCCACTTCAGTCAATGAACAGGGTGTGGTGACCATACAAATTATAGTCCAAAACAATGGGCCGGGCATTGCGCAAAATGTCGAACTTCAAACATCCATCAATTCAAATGTGAATATCATAGAGTTTGGAAGTGGCAGCGAGGGTTGTTCACTTGAGCAAACTAGTATGGTCTGTAGCTTAGACAACTTGCCAGCTGGTGATATAAGACAAATACCATTGAGACTGGTTGCTGTTGGTGTGGGCCAGACCACAGTGACCACCAGTGTGAGTACCCAGTCGCTGGACCCAGTGCCCGATAATAACCAGGCACAGGTGAACTTAACGATTAAACCTAAACAGGATATCAACTCAGGGGGTGGTCACACCGGTCTATGGTTATTAATCTTGCTGGGATTAATATTGGGTAGAAGACGAAACGTTTAAATTGAACATTAGATACATCCCAAAAGGCCAGACCACTGGCCTTTTGCTTGAGGATCAGGTATTTATAGAGGCTTGAATAATGAACAGGAAGTCTGCTTGTCATATCCTCACCAAAATATCACAATTCCTGCCGAGGATGGGTTTATCCTGTCGGCATCAGTTTATTCCGTAGAAGAAAATTCCAAGGCCGAGACTTCGAGTAAAAAACGAGTATTAATTATTGGTTCGGCGTTTGGGGTTCCACATCAGTATTATAAGCATATTGCCAATTACTTTGCTGAGCAGGGTATTAGCTGCCTGACTTTTGATTATAGAGGGATTGGTCAGTCAAATAAGGGTCATATGTCCGCCAGAGATATGTTGATGCAGCATTGGGGGCAGCTGGATTTAGAGGGTGTCATACAATATGTTGAAAAGCACCATAGGCCTGATGAGTTGTATTATCTTGGCCATAGTGCCGGTGGCCAGATTTTGGGTTTGGCTCCCTCTTCTGATAAATTTAACAAGGTTATTCTGGCAGCGACAGGCGTCGGCGCCTGGCGTGCCTGGATGGGGATGCAAAAATACCTGCTGGCGGCCATGTGGTATTTAGCGATGCCCTTAATGATGTTGCTCCAGCGAGGGAACTTTTTCCATTCGAAGATGCTGGGGCCTATTCCGGTACCCAAACATGCGGTTAAGCAATGGGTTGAGTGGGCAAAGTCAGAAGATTATTTATTTACTGCAAAACATGGTCTGGACTTGTCCGGGTACGAAGAAATTCGGGCGGATATCTTTGCTTTGACTATTTCAGACGACTGGTATGCCCCACAATCCTCAAGAGATGCACTGTTGGCGCACTACTCTAACAGTCACCGAGTAACCCAATATATACTGCCACAGGACTTAAAACTGAAACGCATCGGTCACTTTGGCCTATTTAGGAAAAAGCAGGAAATCATTAAAGGAATATGGCAACCTATGATTAATTTTTTAAACCAGTAGGCAAACACTATGGCAGAACGTAATAAGAAGAAAGCAGAAGAAATTGAAACCTGGAACTTCGTTTTTCCAAACCAGAGTAATCCTTATGGCAACATGTTCGGTGGTGAACTGCTTGCGATTATGGATACTACAGCTGCAATGGCCGCAATCCGTTATGCAGAAAAAACCGTATCAACTGCGTCCGTTGAGCGAGTTATTTTTAAGAAGCCCATTTTTGTTGGCGATAGAATTAAAACAGTAGCCAAAGTAGTGTTGGTAGGCAGAACCTCAATGATGGTACGCACCGATGTGTTCGTCGATAAAGGCGGCGAAGAAGGCGATGTGCTCAGTACCACGGCGCACTTTACCTTAGTGGCCTTTGATGAACAACGGGTACCGGCGGAAGTGCCAGAACTTATCATCGAAACCGATAAAGAAAAGAAACAGAGTGAGTTAGCGCAACAAATAAAAGATCATGTTGGCCGTCGTGAAGGCAGAATTAAGGAAGTCGTGGAGAAATGGAAATGATAAAAAAAATACTGTTGGGGCTTGTCTTAATAATTACATCAATTGCATATGCAGAAGATACGATTGTTATTGGCGATACAGAAATTAAGTTACCGCAAGTAGAGGGGTTTCAGAGTATTGGCCAAAGCCATATGATGTATGAAATCCTTTTGAACTTCGTGCCGCCATCAAATGAATTGTTGGATATAAAAATAGAAAACAGTGATATTGATGCTGAAATACGGGGTATAGAGCCGCAATATAATCGGTATATTGTTATGCAGACCTATATTCCAACTAAAAATAGATCTGTGAGCAAAAGAGAATTTGAACAGTTAAGAAATTATCTCGACAATCAATATGAACAAATGACTAAAGCAATTCAGTCAAAAATAGATGAATTGGCTGAAAAAGGCTCAAAGGAAATTAGCAATAAATACTCTGTTGAGATGGCAGCAAAGATTACCGATAACGTTCCGCTGGAGATTTTTTATAACCAAGGTCAACGTTTTTCAGCCATGAATCTAATGACAGGAAGCGTCGCAGTTGAGGGTCAATCGGAATCAATTAGTACCACAATGGGATTGAATGTATTACATGTTAAAGAAAAGATTATTTATCTATATATTTATGAGGAATCAGATTCCAAATCGGCTCGTGAGTGGGTAAGGGAAATGTCTACGGATTTTAGCAATGCAATAATTGAGCAGTAAATAAGAACAACAAAAAAAGGCTACCGAGGTAGCCTTTTTTTGACTTTCTTAGCGTCCTTCCGGACCAGTCATGCTGGAGCCTTGGGCGTTTTCTATAGCTTGTCTACTTTTTTCCTGTAGATCTTCATAATCTTCTTTAGTCCAACACTGCTTAGTTTTAAAGTGAGTGCCTACTTTTTGTGTACGCTTACAAATGATCTCACGATCTGAGTCGTTGCTAGCAACCTTTTCTGAGTCTTCTGGTGCCTTTTGCCCGGCTACTGGCGATTGTGTGGCGCAGGCAGAAACTAAAAGTATTGCTGACAAAAATGATAATTTTTTTAACATGACTATCCCTTTAATTATGTAAAGTATCGTGAAGTTATCAGACAGATAAGCAAACCGATATATAAGAATTGTAACTGAATATGTAAGAGCCAATGATTGTATTGGTTCAATTAATAATAATTACTTGCTTGAATGTGGTAACTCGTCAACCGAAATAGGGCGACTGGACTGAGATTGGCTGCTGTTGGGCATGAAAGACACTCTACTGGTCTGGTATTCTTGTTTTGACATGCACGTTTTTTCTTTAATATTCCAACCTTGTTTTTTTGTGTAAAAGCATATCTGTTGTTCAGGTGAGTCAGCGCCAGCCTGCTCAGATACAAAATTACTAGTGCTAGTCGTAGAGCATGCGCTAAGACATAAAGCGGCTAGAGAGAGTATTAGTACCTTTTTCATAATTATTTCCTTATGGTTGCGATTCCAATGAAAAGACTAGCCTACCTAGTTAAAAGTGACAAATAAAGTAAAATAAATCAAAATCCTATCACATTTTGTGAGCTGGTTCGCGCAAAAATCTGAATGCCATTTGATTTGAGGGTATAAAAAGTATCAAGATGTAAGATGTTGATTCTCAAACAACAAGGAGAGCACGATGAAGAAGTTAGTCAGTTATCTGGTAATCGCGGTATTTCTATTTAACGCATCTGGTTGCGGTACGATTCTGCACCCCGAACGGAAGGGACAGGTTGATGGGCGAATCGATCCTTCAATAGCGGTATTGGATGGTTTAGGTCTGTTGTTGTTTTTGATCCCGGGCATTATTGCATTCGCTGTGGACTTTAATAATGGCACCATCTATTTGCCGGGTACCCAGGGCAGTTTGCATGATGATGATGGAACACGTGTTGTAAAGTTTGATGGAGATCTGGATATCGAGGAACTGGAAGCCATTCTGGAAAAAGAAACCGGCCGCGATCTGGATCTGAAGAAAGATTTAACCATGGTAATGGAGCCGGAAACGATTGAGGAAGCACAAATGCGAGTAGTGCTTATCAATAAATCCATGAATTTAAATCTGGCTCATCAGTAACGGTTTCAGACAGTATTGTTGAGAATTAAAAAAGGCTACTCAGGTAGCCTTTTTTAATGGTTATTGATTATTGAAATGAATATCAGTTTCGCGGATGACGAGGTTTGCCACCGCCTCGACGTTGTGTTGGATGGCGTCTTTTCTGTTGTATTGGCAGTGATGGTTTTAAGTTGGCCAGATATTCAGCTTTAATTTCCAGCTTTGGTAAGGGATGACCAACATATTCTTCTATCGCTGTCAGGTTCATGGCAAAGTCTTCGCCAGCGAAACTAATCGCATCACCTTCGGCACCTGCTCGCGCCGTTCGGCCGATGCGGTGCACATAATCTTCGGCATCATCCGGCAGGTGATAATTAAACACGTGGGTAATGCCATCAATGTGTAAGCCACGTGCGGCAACGTCGGTGCAGACCAGCACGCTGACATTTTCATTTTTGAGTTCATCCAAAAGGCGTAGACGCTTTTTCTGATGAACATCGCCGGTTAGCAATTCAGCCTTGATATCATTACCAGCTAAACAGGCCCAAACATGCTCGGCAGCGCGTTTGGTATTAGTAAAGACAATTGCCTTTTCTGGCTGCAGGCGATTCATAAGGCCGACCAATAAAGGTAACGCCTCTTCTCGGCTCGGATAAAACAAAGCTTCGCGAATTTTCTTGGCGGTGACCTGTTGGGCCTGAATTTGTACATGTTGAGGGTTGTTCATATGTTCATAAGCCAGCTCCTGCACGCGGTGCGACAGGGTGGCGGAGAACAACATATTTAGGCGATCAGTAGCGGGAGGCATGCGGTTGAATAAATAACGAATATCTTTAATAAAGCCCAGATCGAACATACGATCGGCTTCGTCAAGAACCACGCTATCAATAGCTTCCAGGCCAAATGCCTTAGTTTTATAGTAATCAATCAGACGACCAGTAGTGCCAATCAGGATATCAACACCATCGATCAGTTGCTGGCGTTGTTTTTCATGATCCTCGCCCCCATATACCACTCGAATCTTGAGATCGGTATATTTGCCCAGTTGTACGGCATCTTTGGCAATCTGCACTGCCAGCTCGCGAGTCGGTGCCATAATTAATGAACGGGGTTCATTTTTACGGCGACGTTCAATTTCGGGCAATGTTAGAATATCGTTCATGATGCCCAGTAAAAAGGCGATAGTTTTACCGGTTCCGGTTTGAGCCTGACCGGCAACATTCTGGCCTTTAAGTAATAAAGGCAGGGTTTTCGCCTGAATCGGCGTGCAATATTCAAAGCCAAGGTCAGCAACGGCCTTGAGTAATTTGGGATCAAGTCCTAGATCAGAAAATCTAATGGTCGATAGATGTGATGTATCCATAAGGTAATTTTTACCATTAGCGCTTGCATTAACAGGCGCGATTGTTTGAAATAGTGCCATTGTGCGTATGTACAGAGCCAAGCGCAAGTAAATAGCAGGAGAAATTTGATGAGTGACAAAATTGTATATCTGACTGATGCAACCTTTGAAGCAGAAGTTTTAAACTCTGATCAGCCAGTATTGGTCGATTACTGGGCAGAATGGTGTGGTCCATGCAAAATGATCGCGCCAATCCTGGACGAAGTAGCCGAGATGTATGAAGGCAAAGTTAAAGTTGCCAAGCTTAACATCGACGAAAACAGCGAAACCCCACCAAAATACGGTATCCGCGGTATCCCAACCCTGATGTTATTCAAGGGCGGCAATATCGAAGCAACCAAAGTGGGTGCTTTATCAAAATCTCAGTTAATGGCATTTATCGACAGCAACGTTTAATGCCGGATTGATACTTAAAAGAGGCTACTGCCTCTTTTAAGTATATATTTGGGAATGGAATCTAAATATTCATATAACCTAAGAGCTTAGAGTGAAAAAAGTCCTTCCTTTCATACTTTTCTTAGTATCACTTCAGGTTTTTGCAACTGCACAATCACCGGAAACTCTGATTGTTGATGAGCAAGAGTTCTCAATGAGGGTCTTGCCCTTAGAAGTATATTTACAGCAATATGAAGAGCGTTCTGACTTTCGAAGATGTGGTGTTGAGTTAACCTCTAACTGGAGAGGGTACTATGGGACTTGGAAGATTGATAAACAGCGGCTATATCTAATTAAATTAGATGAGATGTGTGATGTTAATAAAAATGATGGAAAGTCTTGGGGATTTGAGAAAAGGCCAATAAAACTCAGTTTATTATTTCCTGATGCGGCTGATAAAGTATTTGCCAAATGGTATACAGGCATATTAAGAGTGACAAAAGGTGAAATGTTACAATATGTGCATATGGGCTTTGAGTCTATTTATGAGGAAGAAATGGCTTTTCTGGTGAAGGATGGAGAGATAAAGAAGAGTATTACGGTAACTTATAATGAAGCAAAGGCAGACAATCATTCTTTCCAAGATTTAATCTGGGTTAAATTAGGCGAAAGAAAAATCGAAAGTAAAGATTTTATCGATGCAAGACTTTATAAAACGGAGCATTTCAAAAAATATAAGTATTCATTCGAAAGCTTTAAAACAAGGGGGATACTCTATAAGCGAGACGAAGAAACTAGAGCAGTATTATCAATACCAAGTACACCAGATAATAAAAAAAGACATTACATAGAACTTGAATTAGATGAAAGCGCTAATGAAATTAAAGACGGTAGTCATGTTGAGGTTCTGGTCAAATATGAGTCTCAAGAAAAGCCAATTGATGAGTGGCTACTAACGGTAAAGAAAGTTAGAAAATTGCAATTCGGAGAGTCAATACACCATCCAGAGTACCCACACATTATTAATTGATAAAATAATTAGTACCTAATCTGATTTCCAAAACACTAGACACCCCGCAGAACTAATGCTACATTGAGCAAGCTAATAAAAAGCGTCTCTAAGCCCCTGGGGCAAATTCCGTATCTTTTCCAAATAATTTTATTTCACAGGAACTCGTTTCAAGACGTTTCTATGTTTCAATCAACAATTCGACACTATGAATCTAACTGAATTAAAGCAAAAGTCAGCTCAAGAGCTGTCTGAAATGGCGAAAGCCGTTGGTCTCGACCACATGGCGCGTATGCGCAAACAAGACATCATCTTCGGTCTATTGAAGAATCACGCGAAAAGCGGCGAAGATATTTTTGGTGGTGGAGTTCTCGAAATCCTTCCCGACGGCTTCGGTTTCCTACGCTCAGCAGAAGGCTCATACCTGGCTGGTCCTGATGATATCTATGTATCCCCAAGCCAAATCAGACGTTTTAACTTGCGAACGGGCGATACTATTTTCGGCAAAATACGCCCACCGAAAGACGGTGAACGCTATTTTGCCCTTCTGAAAGTCGCAGAAATCAACTACGACAGCCCCGAAAACTCTCGCAACAAACTTCTCTTTGAAAACCTTACCCCACTCCACCCAGACGAACGTATGCGTATGGAGCGTGGTAATGGCTCAACCGAAGATATTACAGCGCGAGTCATTGACCTGGCAGCCCCTATCGGTAAGGGCCAGCGCGCACTCATCGTTTCTCCGCCAAAAGCCGGTAAAACCATGATGCTGCAAAACATTGCCCAATCGATTACCAGCAATCACCCAGAGTGTATGCTGATCGTTCTTCTAATTGATGAGCGTCCAGAAGAAGTGACCGAAATGCAGCGTTCCGTAAAAGGTGAAGTGGTCGCCTCAACTTTCGATGAACCAGCAGCGCGTCACGTTCAGGTTGCCGAAATGGTCATTGAAAAAGCGAAACGCCTAGTTGAGCATAAAAAAGACGTCATTATTCTGCTCGATTCGATTACCCGTTTAGCGCGTGCCTACAACACCGTAGTGCCATCATCCGGTAAAGTATTAACTGGTGGTGTTGACGCTAACGCATTACAGCGCCCCAAGCGATTCTTCGGTGCCGCGCGTAATATCGAAGAAGGTGGTAGCTTAACCATTATCGCCACAGCTCTAGTAGACACAGGCTCCAAGATGGACGAAGTGATCTACGAAGAGTTTAAAGGCACCGGTAATATGGAATTACACTTGTCGCGCAAAATTGCCGAGAAACGTGTATTCCCAGCCATCGACTTCAACCGCTCAGGTTCGCGAAAAGAAGATCTACTGACCAGCCCAGAAGAACTCCAGAAAATGTGGATTCTGCGCAAGATCCTACATCCAATGGATGAGATCGATGCGATTGAGTTTTTGATTGATAAGATGGCGATGACGAAGACTAATGACGAATTTTTCGACGCCATGAAAAGGTAACCATAAAAATTTTCCTTTTGCGAAATAACTTTGTTGGTTTTGTGCTCATATCGGTCACGTATTAGATATACGCTCCCTCTATTGTGCGCAAAACCGCCTCGTTCTTTCATCAAAAGTCTTAATTTTTAGTGAAGTAAGGAAGCTCGAGTAAATAAGTTACGTATTAGCGCCCTCGCTGTGAGTGACTTTAGGAATGCCCTCGGGTGCGAGACTGCCTCGCAAAATTCCTAAAAATCCACTTTTCTGGCTCTATCTTTAGTGAACAATAATTACTACCCTCATTTACTATTTGTAAACTCGTCATTAAAAAGCTTGCTACGCCTCGCCTAGAATGAAAAAACTTAATTTTTAGAGGCGGCGTGTATACTTAAATAAATCGCCGCCTCTTTCTTTCATCAAAAGTCTTGATTTTTAGTTAGCGAAAATTAGATCTTCTTACGTATTATTATACGCGCCCCCGCTGTGAGTGACTTAAGGAATGACCTCGGGTGCGAGTCTAGCTTGCAGAATTCCTAAAACACCTCTTTTCTGACACTACCTTTCGAGTTGTAATTAATTAACTAGCCTACTCTAATCTCCCCTCTACATTTAATACATCCTTACACTTGAAAATAGATCTATAAGCGTATACGCGGTAATGTGTGCCAATAAAAGAGCTAATAATTAATAGAGGATTGGAAGGTGAAGGTATTTATAGCGGCATTATTGTTTCTTGTTGCACAGATTGGGTCTGCAAATGAAAAAGGAAAGGAGAAGTCTGACTTTCTAACAGAAAAACAAAAAAATGAATTTTATTCACTTCTAATATCAGAAATTGAAAGGCTCGATGCGGAAGTCATTGAAACGCGTAATTATTCAAAAAGTGTTAAATGGGATCAGTTTGTAGCCAACTATCGCCCTCATTTTCAAAATGCTAAAAGTTGGCAAGAGCTAGCGATTGCTTATGATTCATTCGCACAGGGCCTGGTCAATTTACATACACGTGCGGAATTTCTGGCTGTTGAGTCATCAAGCCAAAGTGTAGGTTGGCTTAATGATGAGGTGCAGTTTGAGTATCCAGATTTAAAATTCTTTCTTAAAAGTAATGGCTACCAAATTTTAGCTGTTAATGGGGAGCTCATTAGCAAGTCGTTCGAATACTTTAATAATTATCACTGTCGTCATAATAATACTGCTGGATGTGCAGCAAGTTATACGGAGTTTTTTAATTCTGGAGGAATTAAAGTTAATGGTAAACCGGCAACAGATTTAACCCTGATTAATCAAAAAGGTGAACGGATAGAACACCCATTGGACTACAATGGAAAACCTGCTCCAGCTCCAGATTTTATGGCCGAGGATTATTGTAAACAACATGAGGGGTACGCAGATTTTGATACTGTTTTTGAAGGTGTTAATGCTTGCCTTTATTCAAATGGAAAGGAAGCTGTCATTCGATTAAGGCATTTCATTTATCCTGATCATCAAGAGCCAAGTATCTATTGTGATTCAGAAGGGGTAACAAGCTCATACTGCTCGGATATTGCTGGATTATTAAAATCATTACATCAATTAAAACCTGAGCACTTGATTTTTGATATGACGCATAACATAGGTGGTATGGAAAATAGCCCTTGGCTGGCTGCTTTTATGCCTAAGTCTTTTAAAGATCTACCTGTGGCATACAAAAATACTGTAGAAATTACCAATCCAGATATAAGAAATGAATTGTTCTACATGAACCCTAAGGGCGAGACCTGGTATCAGAAAGTTAAGAGTCACAAAGGTAAATACTTTCCTGTTCGAGCAGATTTTTGTCAAGGAGCCGAAGACTGTTCCTTAAAGTGGATTGAACCCAGAAAGGATCATTTTAAAGCAGACAAAATTTCCATTATCACTGATTGGATGTGTGTATCGTCATGCGATGATTTTGTCTGGCGCATGAAAGATTATGCAAAGGCGAAAATTTATGGGATACCACCAGCGCAAGATGCAACTTATGCTCGAATCAAACTATATCTATATCGCGATCAAAGTGGAGAGATAAAGAGTAAAGCGGTCGGTGAAATGACCAAACTTAAGGCTCAAGATGGGGAGTTATTATTAGCGGTAATTACAATGCCGTATTCAAAGTCAGTAACCAGTGACGGAAAGCTTAGAAATATAGAGCCCGTCGAGATGAAGATAAATCCATACACTCTTGAAAATCAATCCAATTATTCCGAAGCTGTTTTAAAAGAATTAATAGATTAACTTCATTCATGTCCTAGACAGAGCCTAACGGCAGAAGGGTTTCATATCATTTCTGCCGTTTTTTCGTTAATATATCCGCATCTAAAACACCTGTGAAAATCTATGCAATACAAAGATCTGCGTGATTTTATCGCTAAGCTTGAGTCAATGGGCGAGCTTAAGCGTGTTTCTGTGGAAGTTGATCCTTATCTTGAGATGACGGAAATCTGTGACCGTACTTTGCGGGCGGGTGGTCCGGCGATCTTGTTTGAGAATGTTAAAGGTCATTCAATTCCGGTGCTGGGTAATTTGTTTGGTACGACTCGCCGTGTTGCTCTGGCGATGGGCAAGGAAGATTTGACCGGTTTGCGTGAGTTGGGTGAGTTGCTGGCTTTTTTAAAGGAGCCTAAACCACCTGAAGGATTCAAAGATGCCTGGCAGCAGTTGCCGGTGTTCAAGCAGGTTTTGAACATGGCGCCTAAGGTGGTTAAGAAAGCGCCTTGTCAGAAGGTGGTTTGGGAAGGCGATGAGGTCGATTTAAGCAAAATTCCAGTACAAACCTGTTGGCCGGAAGATGCCGCACCTTTGATGACCTGGGGTTTGACCATTACTAAAGGCCCGCATAAGAAACGTCAGAATTTGGGGATTTATCGTCAGCAAGTTATCGCTAAGAATAAACTCATCATGCGTTGGTTGGCGCATCGAGGCGGCGCTCTCGATTTCCGTGAGTGGTGTCAGCAGAATCCTGGTCAGCCTTTCCCTGTTTCGGTAGCCTTTGGTGCCGACCCCGCTACAATTCTCGGCGCTGTGACGCCGGTTCCGGATACTCTAAGCGAATACGGTTTTGCTGGCCTATTGCGAGGCGAAAAAACCGAAGTGGTCAAATCGTTGGGTAATGATTTGCAGGTTCCGGCCAGTGCGGAGTTTGTGCTGGAAGGTTATATTGATCCTGAAGAAATGGCTGATGAAGGACCTTATGGCGATCACACCGGTTATTACAATGAAGTAGACAGCTTCCCGGTGTTTACGGTTGAGCGGATTACCATGCGCGAAGATCCTATCTACCATTCGACTTATACAGGCCGGCCACCGGATGAACCCGCCATTCTAGGCGAAGCTTTAAATGAAGTATTCGTGCCGATTTTACAGAAACAGTTTCCGGAAATTATCGATTTCTATTTGCCGCCCGAGGGTTGCTCATACCGTCTGGCCATCGTGTCGATGAAGAAGCAATACCCAGGTCACGCTAAACGAATCATGATGGGCGTCTGGTCATTCCTGAGACAATTCATGTACACCAAGTTTGTGATTGTGGTGGATGATGATGTGAATACCCGTGACTGGAAAGATGTGATCTGGGCGATTACCACGCGGGTTGATCCCACGCGTGATTGCACCATGATCGATAACACGCCGATTGACTATCTGGATTTCGCCTCGCCAGTATCAGGATTAGGCTCAAAAATGGGGATTGATGCTACTAACAAGATGCCCGGCGAAACCGACCGTGAGTGGGGTAAACCGATTGTCATGGACCAGGCAGTTAAAGATAGAGTAGATGCCCTTTGGGATGAATTGGGTCTGGATATTGACGACAACGAAAACCCATAACTGGAAAGAATATGTCAGAACAGAATAGCGAAAATTTAGAAGCCATTTTTGTTGATTGTGAAGTTACACTGGTGCGCCGAATTGGCCGCGATGTCTACTGGGTACAATTGACGCCAACCGAGGGCTCTCTTCCCTCCTACACTGCCGGCCAGTACTTAATGCTCGAGCTGGACGATGGTTCCTTGTGTCCTTTCTCTATAGCCAGTTCACCCTTGCAGGATGTTCTGGAGCTACACATTCGACGCCTGCCTGGTCATGATGCGGCTGATAAAATTGTAAGCCAGCTGAAACATCGTAACTTGGTCAGAGTGCAGATGCCTTATGGTGAGTGTGTACTTACTGATTCTGAGCAACCTGCGGTTTTCATTGCCGGCGGTACTGGCTTTGCCCCATTTCACTCCATTATCAAAACAGCTTTAAAAAACGGTGACAAACGAGAACTGACTTTATACTGGGGAGCGCAAACGTCGGCCGATCTTTATTTACTGGAGGAACCGCAAGAATGGGCGAAACAGTTTGAGCACTTTACTTTTGTACCGGTACTATCAGGGCTTGATGAGAAATGGCAAGGGCGCAAGGGCTTTGTACATCATGCCTTTATGTTGGATCATGATGATTTAACCAATATGGACATTTATGTAGGTGGTTCTGAGCCTATGGTCATGTCGGTCTATCAAGATCTAGTCAATCGCGATGTGCAGAAAGGTGCAATCCATTCCGATATCCTGAATATAAAACGTGAAATGGGGTTGTTGGACTAGACACAAAAAAGCCACCCGAGGGTGGCTTAAAGTAGAATAAGTCTTAATTACTGATACTTGGCAACGATTGGGTTAACTTCATTT
Source organism: Kangiella sp. (assembly GCA_048268505.1). GTDB lineage: Bacteria > Pseudomonadota > Gammaproteobacteria > Enterobacterales > Kangiellaceae > Kangiella. The sequence goes on from JBLWVK010000002.1 coordinate 426,584, forward strand.
CCAGTGACCAGGGTTTTAATTGTATCCTGCAGCGCTTTGGACTTTTCAGGTGACAAGCTTTTTTTGCTGAACATGAAAGAAACATTGTCGCTTGGAATCTTAATGTTGGATTCTGTGATCTGCGACTCGAGTCCCTTACGTTTGATGATATAACGACCTTCTACTGGGTCAGTTAAGACACCGTCGATAGTGCTGTAAATCACGTTATAGAAGCTCTGTTCGCCAGAGTTTCCATCAATAAACAAGGGGCCATACTGAGGATGGTTCATCAGGTTGTAGACATCCTCACCATAGTAGTAATCATTGGTAATACCTACTTTGTTACCACCACTCAAGAATCCGGCCAGATCCCCGCCCTGATAATCATTGGTTGAGCGTACAAATAAAGAGAAGGATTCGCTACGGTAGGGTACCGAGAAATCAGCATAGACTTTACGCTCGGGGGTTTCGGTTGCGCCTCCGAGAACGTCAATTTCGCCATTCTCCAGAGCGGTCAACAGTTCGGTCCAGCTTTTCTGAACATATTGAATGTTGCACTGATTACTATCAGCGGCTTTTTTAAAGATTTCAATATCAATGCCCTGCATCTCACCATTGTGTAAGAACTGGTAAGGTGGGCGTGGCTCCCAGCCGTATTTAATAACGCAATCGTAGTTATTATTGGTGGTAGTTTCGGTCGTAGCAGGGTTTGTATCCCCTCCTCCGCAAGCCACCAGCAAGAAACTACTCACAAACAAGAATGTGCTTAGACGATTCATAAAGCCTCCCCAAGCTTTTTAATTATAATGACGCATTCATCTTGCTACTAAATGTGAACTGGATCAAGTATTTGTTGTATAAAAAATTGACAAAAAGGATGAAAAGTAGCCAATAGTTGATTGAAATGTCGACAAATGGTTTAAAAAGTAAACCAAAAGTGACTTGATGTGTAAAAATTCTGAAATTGGTGAGTAAAAGACTCAGATATAAAAAAAGCGACCAAAATGGTCGCTTTGTGAACATAAATGTTAATCAGGAATTTTATTAGCTGATAGCATTTTTGATTTTATTCATGGCATTCTTTTCAAGCTGACGGATACGCTCGGCGGAAACCCCATATTTGTCAGCCAGATCATGCAAGGTTGCTTTCTGGTCGTTCAACCAGCGCTGCTGCAGAATGTCCTGACTTCTTTCATCAAGAGTTTTCAGTGCAGACAGTAAGCGAGTTTCACGTTGATCCTGCCAGTCTTCCTGTTCAATGGCTACAGCCGGATCCGAGTTCGGAGACTCAAGATAATGAACTGGCGCATAGACCGCATCATCGTCATCGCTGGCATGTGGCGCATCAAATGAAGCATCATGTGCGTTCAGGCGCCCTTCCATGCGTCTAACTTCTTCTTCGCTGACACCTAAATCTTGTGCAACAGCATTGATTTCATCATTGCTGAGCCAGTTTAAGGTTTTCTTTTTGGAGCGAAGGTTAAAAAATAATTTACGTTGCGCTTTAGTGGTCGCTACCTTAACGATACGCCAGTTACGCAATACGTATTCGTGAATTTCGGCTTTAATCCAGTGTACTGCGAAAGACACCAGGCGAACGCCAACATTGGGGTCAAAGCGCTTAACCGCTTTCATCAGGCCAATATTACCTTCCTGGATAAGATCGGCCTGTGGTAAGCCGTAACCGCTATAGCTTCTTGCAATATGGACAACAAAGCGTAAGTGAGCCATTACTAACTGGCGCGCTGCTTCAAGATCGTTGTTGTCATGGAATTGGTGAGCGAGCTGCTGCTCTTCTTCAACGGAAAGGACAGGAATAGCACTGACGGTACTGATATAACCATCAATACTGCCTGTTGGAACGGCTAACGCCATGTTCATTGGAATATTGCTCATGCATTCCCTCCGGGTGTTAAAGATTGACCAATATTAGCACTGTTTAATCGAGAGTGCTAATATTTTGGCACTCTAAGCCTAAGAGTGCTAATCGATTAAAAAGTTCCATACAAAATTGAAGAGCGAGGCGAGAGTTTATAAGGCCTGGCGGGTCATTTGTATCTTTGAAAGAAGTAACCTACACCTATCGTACTAAGAAATAAAGTGAAACTTGTTAAAGTCTTTTAGTGGCTTTGTAACAGGACATTAACAGGCTGAAAGAGGGGTTCCTGCCAGACCAGTAAATCAGTCAGTTAGCAGGAACCAGGGCTAAAAAAGGACTTATTTGGCAGATGCTTCCACTTCGATAATGATATGCACATCGTCGCCAACGGCCGGAACACCATATTCCATGCCCCACTCTGAACGCTTGATTGTGCCAGTGGCTGAAAAGCCAACATGAGGCTGCTCGCTCATCGGGTGAATACCGGCCTGATTTAAGGTTAAATCAAGAGTGATCGGCTGGCTTTTGCCAAGAATAGTCAAGTCTCCATGCAATTTACCGGTGTTTTCGCCTGTTTTCTCAAGCTTGGTGCTCTTGAAAGTCATGGCCGGAAACTGCTCAACATCAAAAAAATCCGGGTTACGCATGTGATCGTTCCATTCCTTGTTTTCCAGATCGATGCTCTTAGTGTTGATTGATACCTCTGTTTTGGCCGTTGACCAGTCTTCCGGATCAAAACTTAAAGTACCATCGAAAGCACGGAACTTACCGTAAGAGTTAGAATATCCTAAGTGATTGACTTTAAATATAATTTGGCTATGAACAGTATCAAATTCATAGTCGGCTGGCTTGGCATTGGCTGTGCTGGTGAGAGCTAATGCGCCAGCCATTAATGCTAATAATGTTTTCATGATGAGTTTCCTTTTCCGGTTAATATGAACGCTGTCTATTCAAACAAGCTTGCTTACTATAAGCAAATAGCATAATAGAATTTTGAGTATTACCTCAGGGTATAGCTGATAAGTAGTTTTAAAACCTGTGTTAAGTGTATGGCTTTATGGTGAGCAAAAGGTGAAAGGTCATGAAGTCTCTAACTAGACTAGGTTGGCTGAATATCTTTGAGGTGTTTGCTGACAGAAAACCAGGCGCCGAACAGGCCAAGTCCAGCTCCAATGGCCAACAGACTAAGGGTCTGGATTGGTGCCAGCCCCATCAGCGAGAAGCCGCTGTTATAGAGGTCGGCCAGTGTAGAAGAAGGGCGCTGCAACAGCATTAAAACGATATTGACCATTAAAGCGGCGAGCAGGGCAGCGATTAAGCCGTACCAGAAGCCACTATATAAGAAGGGACGTCGAATAAAGGCGTCAGTTGCGCCAACCAGTTTGATCACCTGGATCTCTTCGCGGCGGTTCAGAATGGCCAGTCGAATGGTGTTACCCACAATCAAAAGGACTCCAAATGCAAGTAAAATGCTTACGAAAGTACCAATCTTCTGCGAAATTTCGAGAATTGCCTGGTAACGCTGAATCCATGCCATATCCAGCTGGGCCAGATCTACCATAGGATTCTGCTCCAGCTTCTGAGCCAGTTGCTCAAGTGTGGCTGCAGCGGTATGGGTTTCATAGGGCGTAAGAATGATGCTGTCTGGTAGAGGGTTATCGCTCAGATAATTAAGCGCATCGCCAAAACCTGATTGCTGTTTAAAGTCCTCGATAGCTTCTTCTTTCGGCACCAGCACCACCTCCTTGAACTCAGGACGAAAGCTTAATTCCTGAATAAAATCGGCTCGCTGTTCAGCGCTGACATTGTCTTTAAGAAACAGCGCCATTTTGACGCCACCACTCCAGTTACTGCTGATCGCCTTGGCATTGGAGCTAAAGACATAAAAAGCCGTCGGCAGGGCAAGCGCAATGGCCAGCACAAGAATGGTCAGCAGGCTATTGGCTGGATGGCGAAAAACATCCAGTAAAGTGGTCATTGCATTCTTTTTATGCAATGAAATGGCCATCCTGAAGCGGTCGAGCAGGCTGATTTTGTAGGTGGTGTTCTGGCGACTGCTCTTACTCATCGAAAGCTGCCTCGGCCAGTTCGTTACGAATGGTGCGGCCTTCCTTTAAGGTAATGACCGGATGTCGCATACGGGCGATTAAAGCCAGATCGTGCGAAGCAATCAGCACTGAAACACCAACCTGATTGAATTCCGCGAACAGATTCATGATGTCGGCAGACAGCTCAGGATCCAGATTACCGGTGGGCTCATCCGCCAGCAGAAGCGGCGGTTTATTAACCACTGCACGGGCAATGCCAACGCGTTGCTGTTCACCGCCAGACAGCTGGATCGGTAATTGCTTTTCTTTGCTAAGTAAGCCTACTTTGTCTAATGCCGCTCTGACTCTTTTAGGAATATCGCGATCCGATACGCCGGCAATAATTAAGGGCAGGGCAACATTATCAAATACGGTGCGGTCGAAAAGCAGACGGTGATCCTGAAAGATCATGCCGATTTTACGGCGATGATAGGGGATGTGGCGATCTTTGACCTTGCTGATATTCTGGCCGTCGAGAATGACCTGGCCGCGAGTAGGGCGCTCCATAAGTGCAATTAACTTCAACAGGGTACTTTTACCGGCACCACTATGACCGGTCAAGAATGCCATTTCACCAGCAGGCAACTCGAAGCTGACGCCCTTGAGCGCTTCGTGGCCACCTTCATAGCGTTTAAAAACCTGGTGAAATTCAATCATCTGTTATGAGTCGTTAGTTATTGTTCTGAGTTGTCGTTAGTGGCAAAAAGCGCCTGAATAAAATCCTGACCATTAAATTCGCGCAGATCATCAATGCTTTCGCCCACCCCAATGAAGCGAATCGGCGTTTTCATCTTATCCGCCAATGCAAAAATGATACCACCTTTTGCCGTTCCATCCAGCTTGGTAATGGTAATTCCGCTAAGTGGTACTGCTTTATTAAAGTGTTCGGCCTGATTGAGTGCGTTCTGGCCGGTACCAGCATCAACAACCAGCATGGTTTCGTGCGGTGCGCTGGGGTCGAGTTTTTGCATGACCCGCTTAACTTTTGCCAACTCGTCCATCAGATTAGACTTGGTATGCAGGCGTCCTGCGGTGTCGGCAATCAAGACATCAATATTTCGGGCCTGTGCTGCTTTGAGCGCGTCGAAAATTACGGAAGCGCTGTCCGCGCCAGTATGCTGGGCAGTAACATGAATATTGTTGCGCTCGCCCCAGACCTGCAATTGCTCAACCGCTGCGGCACGGAAAGTATCACCCGCCGCAAGCATCACTGATTTGCCCTCACTCTGGAATTTTTTAGCCAGCTTGCCAATGGTGGTGGTTTTTCCAACGCCATTAACTCCAACCATCAGAATAACAAAAGGCTTATGGGTCAGCTCTAATGGCTTGCTACAAGGATCAATAATTTCTGAGAGCAGTTCGCGTAATCGCTCCATCAATGCCTGCGGATCCTTGAGTTCATTGCGCTCTGCCTTGTCGGTTAAATCATCAATAATCTTGCGGGTAGCGCTAACCCCGACGTCCGCCAGCAATAATTGAGTTTCAATGTCTTCAAGAAGTTCGTCATCAATTTCCTTGCTACCCAGCACCAGGTTGGCCAGGCTATCGGCCAATTGACCGCGAGTACGGCTAAGACCGGCTTTGAGGCGTGCAAAGAAGCCTTTCTTTTCAGTCGGCGCTTGGTCTGGGTTTTGCTCGGTCAGAGTAGGGGCAGAAGATTCGATCTGCTCTTCCTGTTGTTCCTGATGCTCGTAAGCTTCCTCGATGTCATGCTCGATTTGTTCTTCAAGTTGCTCCTCTAACTGGTGCTCGGCCTCCTCAAGAACCTCCTCTTCAGGAGCCTGCTCAGTTTCGGGGTTGGAATTCTGTGGTGAGGAATCTTTTTTGCCAAACCAGCCAAACAGGCCGCGTTTTGATTTATCGTTTGATTTTGAGTCGCTCATGGCAGTGACGGTATCGATGACTTGTTAAACTTTATAAAGGCGTTATCCTATCACTTTCAAGGCAGGTGCGTAAGAGATTTGCAGTCCAAGGACAGCGCAAGCTTGAGCGCCAGAGTAGAAGAGGCCACTTATGGCTAATCGAAATAAGATTGTTGAGCAAAGTAAAAAGAAATCCTCATCACCGCACGCTAAAAAGACTGGCCAGTTCCGGGTCATTGGCGGTAACTGGAAGGGCCGAAAACTACGCTTTATAGAAGTAGAGGGACTCAGGCCAAGCCTGGATAGAATTCGTGAAACTCTGTTCAACTGGCTACAGAATGACATTCATGGCGCCACCTGCCTCGACCTTTTCGCTGGCTCTGGCGCGATTGGCATCGAAGCCTTGTCTCGTGGAGCGGCTAATGTTCAGTTTGTCGAGCTGAATCGCAAAGCTTTCCATCAGCTGGAAGAAAATCTCGGGCTGGTTAATGCCGATAATGCCCATGTACTACACGGCGATGCCTTCGACTTTATTCAAAGCAATCAACAAACCTTCGATATCATCTTTCTTGATCCGCCATTCCATAAAGGGATTGCCCAGAAAGTTATCGAGCAACTGGCGCAGGCAGAGTGGCTCAAGCCGCAAACCCTGATTTATATAGAGGTAGAGCAGGGGTTGGAACTGAATGTTCCGGACAACTGGACAGAGCTGAAAGATAAAAAAGCAGGGCAGCTACAATATAAGTTGTTTGAAGTCGGCTCTAATAGCTAGCCACTTTTATACAAGACTTTAATCAAGTGGTAACCAAAGCGGGTTTTGACTGGGCCAATTAAGGGTTTGTCTTCGCTACCTTTGGCGAATACCGCATTATCAAACGGCTTGACCATCTGACCACGACGAAATTCACCTAAATCACCGCCCTGTTTTTTTGACGGACACATGGAATGACGTTTGGCGAGCTGATAAAAGTCAGCGCCTTTTTCCAGCTTGGCTTTGAGCGCAAGGGCATCTTTTTCCGTTTTAACTAGTATGTGTAATGCAGATGCTTTCGCCATAAAAATTCACTTTTAAAGTTGAGTTTGTTCTCATTTACTTCTTTAACTCTCTGCCATGCCATAAGCGCAGGATCACAATATGCTGGTTTCCCAGAAGATAGCGTATGGTGTAGTTGGCAACAAACAAATCACGGATCTGCTCAGGATCAGGGGCTTCATCAACGGGCAAGCCAATCTCAGGAAAGTCTTTAAGTTTGTTGATACCAGCCAGTAGTTCGTTAGCAATTCGATTAGCTGCTGTAGGATTCTTGATTTCTATAAACTCTCTAAGCCTCCGGAGATCTTCTACCGCTTCCTTGGTATAGCTTATTTTCATGTCTTAGGTGCTATTTTCTCGTTGTTACTTCCCCACGACTGAAGCCAGTTGTTGACCTTGGATTCGTCTATCAGGTCGTCATTTTGCACAGAGTTTAACGCCACAAGAGTATCCTGCCATTGTTGTTCGGCCATTTCTTTTCGCTGGATGAATTCTTTAACCGCTTGATTTATCAAGAAATTTTTGCTTCGGTTTGATTTTTTGGCGAGCTCTTCAAGAGGAGTTTCAAGCTCTGAGCTAAATCGAACACTTGTAACTGACATGATTCTCTCCGGGGCAATAAGTATTACTTTGTACTACATAGTATTACATGTTTGGAATGCCCTGCACAACATACACATCAAAGCGGTTGGCTTTGCTTTCGATGCTCATGGACGGCTTTTGCTGATTGAGATAGGGCGCGTAACTGGGCCGTTTTACGACCACCCGATACTTGGCATGTTCCAGTGCCAGCGGTAACAGCTCATCAGCATCAAGGTCTTCTCCAACCAGCAATTTGACCAGGCGCATTTCTTTTTTGACCGCAGCACTTTTGTTGCGCGGTGGGAACATGGGGTCGAGATAGATGATATCGGGTTGCTGTTCGGATGATAATTTTGGAATCAGCTGGTTTGCCTGGCCCTGAAATAACTGAAAATCCTGCCCAAAAAGCTCCTGGGTTTCGGGATGACTGGCGGCACGTTGAATAGCATCTTGTAATAATGCAGCCACATAAGGCGAACGTTCTATGAGTCTTAGCCTACAGCCGAGATTGCGCAGCTCAGATGCATCGCGGCCTAGACCACCTGTCGCATCAAGGATTGAAGGCTGCCAGTTATGCTTTAAACCACAGGCTTTGGCGATCTGTTGCTTGCGCCCACCGCCGTGACTTCGGCGCCAAGCGATGGCTCCCTGTGTGAAGTCTAGCGAAAAGCCGGTTGCATGTCCCTCCAGCTTGGCGTAAAAATGTAACACTTGATTGGCATCCTTTGGCTCGAAACAGAAATAGCCATCGAACTGCTCCAGCTCATCAGCATCCGTCATAACTGGCAGACCAGCCAATAACGGTGGTGGTGCTAAAGAATTGGTTTGATAAAAAGCTAAAGAATGCTTCACAGTTAATAATTCACATGATGATGACAGAACCCGCACAGAATACCATTATCGAGCAACATATAAAGCTAGAAGAAGTTGCTGATCTGAATGATACCAACCCGCTCGAATTATTGGTACAAGCCACTGGTTTGTCAAAACAGAAACTTAAAGACGCCATGAGCAAGGGTGCGGTGTGGCTGTCCCGTGGCAAACAGGCAAGGCCAGTGCGCCGTAAAAATGCCAAATTAAGCCCGACTGATGAATTACATCTGTACTATAACGAGCAGGTTCTTGCTGAAATGGTAGCAAAGCCTGAGTTAATTGCGGATGAAGGTGACTATTCGGTCTGGAATAAGCCTTATGGTGTCTGGTCGCAAGGCTCTAAATGGGGCGATCACTGCTCTATTGGTCGCCTGGTTGAGGAGCATTTTGATTATAATCGACAAACCTATGTGGTGCATCGGCTCGATAGAGCCGCCAGAGGCTTAATCATTGTGGCGCACAATAAAGAAGCGGCTGCTGCTCTGTCGGCTATGTTCGCTAAACGTGCGGCAGAGAAGCATTATCTGGCATGGGTTAGCGGCAAATTTCCTCATGATTCTATAACCATAGAAAAACCAATCGATAAGAAACCTGCCAAAAGTATCGTGACCTTGAAAGAATATGATGCCGACAAGGATTGCAGCTTGCTGTCGGTGCAGATTCTGACCGGTAGGAAACATCAGATCCGTATTCACTTGTCTTCGCAGGGCTTTCCAATTATCGGTGACAGGCTGTATGGCACCACCGATGATCAAAGTCCCGATCTACAATTACTGGCCAACCGGCTTAGCTTTAAATGTCCATTAACGGGCGACTTAAAGCAGTATCAGCTCGAATAAATCCAATCAATTAATATGCGAAAAGACCAGCTGCTGCTTAAAGAAATTAAAGCCTGCACCATTTGTCAGGACTTGCCGCTGGGTCCGAATCCAATTCTGCAATTTAGTGCCGAAGCAAAAATTTTGGTCGCCGGCCAGGCGCCCGGACAAATCACTCATCACAAAGGACGGCCCTTCGACGATGCCAGTGGTGATCGGCTTCGCGATTGGCTAGGCATTGATCGAGATATCTTCTATGACCCTCAACAGTTAGCAGTGGTGCCGATGGGATTTTGTTTTCCGGGCAAAGGAAAATCCGGTGACCTGGCTCCGAAAGCAATCTGTGCAGAAACCTGGCGCCATAAGATTCTCGATGTTTTGCCTGACATTGAGCTAACTTTAGTTATAGGTAAGTACGCGATGGACTGGCATCTACCCAATCGACAGGAAAAGAATCTCACCGAAACAGTCAGAAACTGGAAGCATTATATTGAACAGGATAATCCTATCCTGCCACTACCACATCCCAGTCCACGCAATAATATCTGGCTGAAGAAAAACCCTTGGTTTGAGGAAGAGGTCGTCAAATTTATAAGGAAGAGAGCGTCGGAGCTCATTAGAAACTAGAGGGATGCAAAATGTCTGAAGTCTTAACAATTATCATTTTAACCACCTTGGCTGGCGCCTGTATTCCCTTGGGAGGATTCCTGGCGCGATTTGAAAAATTCAGGCCGCAATGGTTAGAAAAAGAGTTCCGACATTTTTTGATAGCGTTTGGTGGTGGAATTTTGATTGGTGCGGTAGCAGTGGTGCTGGTGCCAGAAGGTAAAGACCAACTCTCAGTACCTATGTTGGCGATTCCTATTTTTCTAACTGGAGGGATCTGCTTTTTTATTATCGAGCGACTGCTTGGATTGCGACGTAGAGAAGCGCCCCAGTTAATGGGAATGGTGTTGGACTATGTACCAGAAGCTATCGCGCTTGGTGGAATGGTGGCAATTGAAGCGAAAACCGCACCACTGCTTGCGATATTGATTGGACTGCAAAACCTGCCTGAGGGATTTAACAGTTATCGAGAACTCAAACAAATAAAGAAGAGCAATGATAAAAATTGGACAATGCTGGTCATGTTATGTCTGGTACTGCTAGGTCCAATTGCAGGACTGTCAGGCTATTATTTGTTATCGGATTATCCTGATATCCTCGGCGGAATTATGTTGTTTGCCTCGGGTGGGATTTTGTATCTCATCTTTCAGGATATTGCACCGCAATCAAAGCTGAACAAACATTGGGCTCCACCACTGGGAGCTGTATTAGGATTTTGTTTGGCGCTGTTCAGTGAAATGCTAGTAGGCCACTAGTCTCTTGCTTTGCTTAAAGCGTTTGAGAGGATGGTTTGAAAAACCTCAGCGCCTTTCTGACGAGCTAACTCAACATTCCTTTCAGGTATCGAATCGGGGTCATCGACAAACTCTAACGCCATTTCAATACTGGCCTCACGCAGCAGATGCAGCATCGGATAAGGTGACCGGTTGGTATAGTTGGCAGGGTCATGTTTGAGTTGGCCTTCGAAACAGTAATCAGGATGGAAGCTGGCCAGTTGAAAAACGCCTTCCAGTTCCTGCATGGCCAAAAGCTCATTAGCCATATCCAACAAATCCAGATAGTCCTCAAAATCAGCAAAACCCTTGGGCAAAATCACTAAAGTGGTTTCAATTGAAGCATCTTGCTCAAGCTCTGAAATCACTTTCAACAAATCTTCCAGCGCCTGTTCAATTTTGTCTGCATCTGACACCCAATAGCGAATGGACTGACGGACAAATTCCCGTTTAGCAAAAGGGCAGAAGTTAAAGCCAATGACGGTGTGTTCTAGCCAATAACGGGTAGCCTTGATGACACTTGTATTTGAAGGTTCGGACATAATAGGATTGAAATTCAGACAGTTAGCTAATCATAGCAGAGTTAATTGAAATATGACTGCAAATCCTCTGGAATCGGCATGGGTTTAAAGGGAGAAACATTGGCACCACCGGTGTTGCCTACGGGATATTTACCGATCAATGAACCTGCAGAGCCGATCATGCGAATGATTTGACCAAATATTTCTCGCAAGTCGATTCGATTGATACCGATGCGGAACATCCACCAATGGCTTTTAACATGACGACCATAAAAAGGCTGGCTGAGAATATGGGCACGTTCGAAATGCCTGAAAGCAGCCTCAAGTTGGCCTTTATAAAACAATAACTTGCCTTGATTAAGCTCGTTGGCAAAAGCGATTTTGAGATTTTGTGACATGGTTACAACTCCTGGCAGGACCTTACCAATTGTCGTCTTTGAAGAATTGACAGACTAGTTGGTCTGTAGTTAAATAGCAAGCCTTTCAACCAAGATCTTTAACAAGACTGCGCACTTGGCGTGGTTTTGAATCATTTAGTCAGGATCGACTATGCCAGAAAATAATACCGTTAAATTTGGTCGTTTCGTTATCAGCCACCCATGGCTGGTAATTCTTGCTTCAATACTATTGGTTGTAGCAACAACCTATGGTGCACGACTTCTGGAGATTAAGACCGACTATCGCGTCTTTTTCGCCGAAGATAATCCCCAGTTAATTGCCTTTGAAAATATCCAGAATACCTACGATAAGGCCGATAATGCGATGTTTGTGATCACGCCGAAAGAAGGCAGTGTGTTTGATCGCGAAACCTTGAAAAGCATTCATTGGCTGACAGAACAGGCCTGGCAGATACCCTACACCACCCGTGTCGACTCGATTACTAATTACCAGCACACCTGGGTAACCTCTGAAGACGAAGACTATATGCTGGTCGGCGCCTTGCTCTGTATTCCGGATAAATCATCCAACTTCGACAGTGAATGCGAACATGAGTCGGTCACTGATCAGATGATTGACGGTTTGAGCGATGCTGAAATTAAACGTCTGCAAGATATCGTTTTGCATGAACCCCAGTTACTGAATCGTATTATCAATCCAGATTCCAGCGTCACGGCAGTTAATGTGACCGTGCAATTGCCTCAGGACCCTGACTTGGAAGGACTGGAAGGCAAGGCCTGGAAGGAGAAGAAAACTGAAATTCTGACTGCAGTGACTAAAGTGTCAGAGCAGGTTAGTGAACTGCAGACACAGCTAATGGAGCGTAATCCGAACCTTGAGGTGCGTTTGACTGGCGTGGTGATGATGAACAACACCTTCGCCGAGACCGGCAAGAACGACATGATGACCTTAACACCGATCATGTTATTCCTGGTTATTCCGTTAGCACTGTATTTTATGATTCGCAGCACCAGCGGTACGGTTGCCAGCGTCATCATTATCATCTTCTCAATTATAGGTGCATTAGGCGGTGCGGGCTGGCTGGGCATTGCCATGACAGCACCAATGTTCTCGGTGCCGACGGTGGTGGCGACCATGGCGGTAGCGGATTCGGTGCACCTGTTGGTCACCTTCCTGCAGGGCATGCGCCATGGCATGAACAAGCAGGATGCCATGGTGGAAAGTATTCGTATCAATATGATGCCGATCTTCCTGACCAGTATTACTACTGTAATTGGCTTTTTGACCATGAATTTCAGCGAAGTACCGCCGCTTCGTGATATGGGTAATACGGTAGCAGTCGGTGTGACTCTGGCATTTATTTTCTCTATCACCTTCCTGCCTGCTGTGATGATGCTCCTGCGTGTTAAGGTAAGCGAACAAAAAAGCAAAGGCCATCATTTAATGGATCGCTTTGCTGACTTTGTAGTAAACAAACGCAAAATTTTACTGCCAGTGATGGCGGTAGCGAGCATCGCTATCATTGCTGCGATACCGAAGAATGAATTGAACGATGAGTTCGTTAAATACTTTGATGAGACTATCGATTTCCGAGTGGACTCTGACTATACGGCAGAAAATCTTACTGGTCTGTATACGGCTTTTTATAGCATCGACACTAAGACTGGCAGCGGCATTCATGAGCCAGAGTTTATGGCAATGTTGGAAAACTTTGTCGAATACGCAGAGCAGCAGCCAGAAGTGATACACGTACAAAGTTACACCGATGTTATGAAGCGGCTCAATAAAAGTATGAACGGTGATCGTGAAGAATGTTATGCGTTGCCAAAACCATCTTTAGAAAAGGGCTGTAATGCAGTGCTGCTGGAAGATGGTGAAGTGACGGAGTTAGAAACATTAATTCGCGAACTGACCGCGCAATATACCCTGATCTATGAGACCTCATTACCACGCGGACTCTCGATCAATAATCAGGTCAATAGTGATAAATCGGCTACCCGTGTGCAAATTTCGCTTGAGAACTTATCCAGTGTGCAGGTATTGAATCTGGAAGAGCGTTTCAGCCAATGGTTTGAGCAAAATGCGCCACAGATGGAAATCTCAGGTTCAAGCCCGGCCATCATGTTTGCGCACATCGGACAAAATAATATCTACTCAATGCTAAAAGGTACTGCATGGGCATTGGTGCTGATATCGCTATTATTGATATTTGCACTAAGATCCTTGAAGTTGGGTCTCTTAAGCTTGATACCCAATATTGTACCCATGGCTGTGGCCTTCGGTATCTGGGGCTTGTTTCAGGGGCAGATCGGTATGGGATTGTCTGTTGTAACCGGCATGACGCTGGGTATTGTGGTCGATGATACGGTACACTTCCTGAGTAAGTACCTGCGTGCTCGCCGCGAGAAAAAACTGCCACCACAGGAAGCGGTAAAATACGCATTCCACACAGTAGGTATGGCTTTAACCGTGACTACCATTGTTCTGGTATTAGGCTTCTTGGTATTAGGTTTATCCCATTATGTGATGAATAGCCACATGGGCATTCTAACGGCAATCACTTTAGCCGTAGCCTTGATTATTGATTTCTTATTACTGCCCCCACTCTTAATGCTGGGCGGTAAAAAATTGAAAGATAAAGTAGCGAATTAGGAGAAACGCATGAAACGAATACTAGCAAGTTTACTATTGGCCGTTGCAGCTGTGAGCATGACTGCAACAGCTATCGCCGAAACGCCGGAAGAAAAAGGTTTAGCCATTGCCAAAGAAGCCAAAGCCAGAAATACTGGCTGGGGTGATAGTCAGGCAGACATGACCATGATTTTGCGCGACAAAGGCGGTAATGAAGCCGAGCGAATCGTTAAAGTTAAAAGCCTTGAAGTTAAAGGCGATGGCGATAAAGGTTTAAGTGTGTTTGAACAGCCGCGTGATGTGGAAGGTACTGCTTTTCTAACTTATTCGCATATTGAGGGTAATGATGATCAATGGTTGTTCTTACCAGCATTGAAACGTGTAAAACGTATTTCCTCATCCAATAAATCAGGTCCCTGGATGGGCAGCGAATTTGCCTATGAAGATTTATCCTCGTTCGAAGTAGAAAAATACGACTACAAATTTTTACGTGACGATGAGCTAAATGGCGAGAAAATGTTTGTGGTTGAAATGGTACCCACCTATAACAACTCGGGTTACAGCAAAACCATTGCCTGGATAGATCAGGAGCATTATCGCGTTCATCGCATCGAGTTTTTTGATCAGAAAAATGATAAGTTAAAAGAACTCAACATGTCAGAGTTTAAACAATATATGGATAAATACTGGCGTGCACACCGCCAGGAAATGGAAAACGTACAAACGGGTAAAAGTACAACGATTATCTGGAAGGACTATGAGTTTAATGTGGGCCTATCAGAAGATGACTTTAATAAAAGTAGTCTGAAGCGCGCCCGATAAGCAATAATCTTGTGATGGTAAAAGGTAAATCAATGAGTAAAGTAGCGGTAAGAAATCCTGATGCAACCCGGCAAAACATTTTGCAGGTAGCCTTTGAAGAAATTCTATTAAAAGGCTATCAGGGCTTGCGCGTGGATGAAATATTGAAAAAAACCGGTTTTACTAAAGGTGCTTTTTATCATCACTTCAAAAGCAAAAAAGAACTCGGGCATGCGGTCATTGACGAAGTATTAAAGCCGTGGATTTATGAGCGCTGGATAAAGCCACTGCAATATGTCAAAGATCCTATCAACGATCTTATCGTGATGATGAATGACTCGCGTGAAGAAATTAATATTAATGAACTACATACTGGTTGTCCGCTTAACAATTTAACGCAGGAAATGTCACCGCTGGACGAATCGTTCCGCGTGCGCATTGTTGCCATCTGGGAAGACTGGTATGAAGCATTGGCCGCAACCTTTGAACGTGGCCAGCAAAATGGACTTATCAAAAAAGACGTCAACCCACGAAATATCGCCCGCTTCCTGATAGCCACCATCGAAGGCATCATCGGCCAGTGTAAATGTTACATGAGTGACCAGGCATTTGATGAAGCCGGGAAGTGTTTACAGGAATATGTGAAGACATTGAGAGCATAGAAAGACAACCTAAGGATAAGTAAAATGAAGGGAAAACTAGCCTGGGTGGTTGCATTAATAATAACTGTTTATTTAACTATCCAGCTAACAGAGCATGTGACACAGAATAGAATTATATTTAAGCAATACTCTGAGAGTGCCTCTGCAACTCTAAAAGTTAATGGTAATTTCATACTTGGGTATAAAGTAGTATTAATTGTTGATGGGTATAATTATAACCAACAAATTGAAATCATTAGATTCTATGATTCTGCTTATGATTGGTATAAATATATTGAGAATGTTGAATGGACCTCGCCAAAGAAGCTAATTATAAATCTATCTTCAGGTATCTTTTCATTTGGAAAAGATCTTTATTTGTTAGAAGGTACAAATCTTGACATAGGTGAAATAAATGTCGAAATTAGGCTGCCTACTCAAAGTGAAATAGAGAATTATGAACGTAAAATGAGCCAGGGCTCTGAAATGCACACAACTTATAATTGAGAAGTACAAATTTTGGGGTTAACTAAAATAAGCAGATAGGAAAAGATATGAGGCATATAATAAAGGCAGTCATTATTTTAACTTTGATAATAAATTCCAGTATTGCATATTCAAAAGATGATTGTGCAAAACCTAAAATACTAAGTATTGAAGTTGAGAAGAAGCTACAGGATATCGTGTATTTAGATATTGATTTATGTGGGACAGCTAATAAAACTTATATAGTAAACTCAAAGCTAATATTACTTGGAGAGTCATTTAAAGAAACAAGTATAGAGTTAAAATTAGCCGCTTCTGAAAAACTAGAGACTTATCAGATACTCAGGCCAGTTGAAAAAGAAGAGAGCTTTACCACAAATTATTTTGCAATGGAGTTTACTGAGCTTGGAACTGAAAAGCGTGCCATAGCTACATACCCTTTAAGAATAGAATGGCCAGCCATTAATGACATAAAAGATCCTAGCATACCTTTTTTAAAAAACCTCTATGAACATATAGTCTATTTAAATAATTACAACAGTTCAGAGTCTTATAAAAAAGCGAAGAGATTGATTGATTACAGTTTAGCTAGAAACCCCAATTTTGTTGATACTTACCATGAGCTAGCTCGTTATTTAATGAAGACACAAGGCTTTGGAACAAGTAGTTCAGGTGTAATGCAAGCAGAGCAAGTATTATTGACCGCTAAAGAAATTGATCCAGAGCATGCTAATACCAGAGTATTACTTGGTTATGTATATTCATGGCAGAATAGGTTTGATGAGTCACTACAGGAACTGGAGAGAGCTAAAGAAATTGGGACCGATAATTTATGGCTGTATACAAATTGGGGAGAAATGTATGAGCGAAAAGGAGAGCCGGATAAAGCAATATATTACTATAAAAAGGCTATCGAAGGGCCTAGACCAAAGAATTCATATTATAGGGGGATGCTATTTGCATACAAATACTTGTCTTCATTGTATATAGATCAAAAAATGTACGAAGAAGCTTCAGAACTTAATAAAGAAGCTAGCGGTAGATTTCGTGAGAAAGAATGCTTCAAAGCACAAATGCAGTTAGTGGATGCTTTATATCTAGATAAGTATCAAGAAGTATTAAATGATTTAGAATTAAATACTTATAAATATTGTAAGAATACTTATAAAGAAATTAAAACAGTAGCAAATCTAAGAATGTGGAACTATCTAGTATCAAAAGGGGAAGATACAGCTGAAGCCTATTATCGCAAAGCAACTGTAATTAATCCGGACTATGTTGATTTATTGGCGACAGTAGCTAAATATCAATTTTCAATTGATGAAGGTGTATTAGAAAACCTTAACAAGAATAAGCGTGGTTTAGATATAACGGACTCTGATAATAAGTCTGCATTAATAAGTACAATTCTAACAAATGACAGAAATGCAGCAGAGAGACTTATAAAGGGAGGTGCTTACGTCAATAATGTTTATACTGACCAAAAAGTAACCGCTCTAATAATTGCAGTAGCATACAACAACTTAGAAATGGTTAAGTTATTAGTGAATAATGGTGCTGATATTAATCATAAATTAGTAAATGGATTGACCGCTCTTGATATTGCAAGGTCTAACAATTATGCAGAAATTGTCGAGTTCTTGAGTAGTAGTAGAATAACTTAAATTGAGTTTAAGCTATAAGTATAGAAAGAAAGAGCAATATTTTATAAATCACCCCATCTTTCTCAACGACTGATAAATTGGTTTCAGTCGTTGATACATTTTCTTATAAACCTTTTCGTAAAGTTCCTGATAGCGCTCGACATTTAGTGGGATTGGCTGGAAGGTTTCGCCTTTGTGGCACATGGCTTTTACCGCGTCTTGGTAATTTTCAAAAAGACCAATACCGACTGCTGCATTTATAGCTGCGCCAAGTGCGGAGGTTTCATAGGTATGAGGTCGTGTTGCTGGAAGGTTAAAGATATCGGCAGTTAGCTGCATGGCGACATCACTTTGTGAACCACCACCGGAAACCATCAGTTCATCGATCGGATGCTTGGTTCGAAGTTGAATCGATTCTTTACCATCCCTTAAACCGTAAGCTATGCCTTCCAGAATCGCACGATAAACATGAGCGCGAGTATGGCCTTCATGAAAACCGATAATGGCGCCGCGCGCTTCTGGCCCTGGGACTTTGACGCCTGGTGACCAGTAGGGCTGCAGCATGAGACCATCGGAACCGGGCGGGATTTTCGAAATGGCTTCATCGAGTAGTTGCTCAGCTGATACGCCCATCTCGACAGACAAATCCTGTTCGCGATGACCAAACTGTTCTTTAAACCAGCTGACCATCCAATAGCCGCGATAAATTTGATACTCAATGGTGTAGGCATCGGTCACGGTAGAAGGATAGGGTGGAATAAATCGCAGCGGTTCGATGTAACGCTGGCTGGTTACGTTAATGGTGGCGGTGGTGCCGTAACTAAGGCAGGCCTGATGATCCTCGATGCAGCCGCTGCCCAATACTTCTGAGGCTTTGTCGGCTCCGGAGGCTATGACTGGAAGACCTTGTGGCAAACCGGTGGCTTCGCTGGCTCCTTGGCTGATGTGACCAATCAGCTCACCGGGCTTTACCAATTCCGGCAGCATCTTGAGTTCAATCGGTGCTATTTGCCACTTCCAGCTTTTGTCTGATGCCCAATGATGGTGCTTGTAATCAAAGGGAATATAACCAACCTGCGAGGCTACTGAGTCTTTGAACTCACCGGTGAGCTTGTAGTTTAGATAGCCGGACATCATCAGGTACTTATCCGTCTTTGCCCAGATATCGGGTTGATGATGGGCAATCCAGGCCGCCTGGCAGCGAGTCTGGAAATTCTTGATGGTATCGCTGACGCCAACCAGCTTAAACAGATAGGGCCAGATACCGGTTAAGGGCTTAATCGACTCCAGTTCACGTTGATCAGTCCAGATAATGGCTGGTCTTAGAGGTTCGCCATTGGCATCAAGATTAACCACAGTATTGCGCAATGTGGTAACAGAAACTGCCTGAATGTGAGACAAATCTACATTGGGCTGGTGTGACAGTTTACTACAGGCACGACACAAACTATTCCAGAATACCTGGGGATCCTGTTCAGACCAGCCGGGATGATCACTGTAATAGTCGAGAGGAATTTGGGCTTTGGCGACAATCTGACCCTGCATATCAAACAAGATGGCGCGCAGACTTTGCGTTCCATTGTCGATAGCGAGCAGGGTCTTGTCAGTCATTAATGGCCTATTCCTGAGTGTTTTAGTAAGGGTTCAACCGAAGGTTCACGACCGCGGAAGGCTTTGAATAAATCAGCGGGTTCTTCAGAGCCACCTTTTTCCAAAATATGGTGCAAAAAGTCCTGTCCGACCTGAGGATTGAAAATACCTTCTTCCTCAAAGCGTGAGAAGGCATCGGCTGACAGAACTTCTGCCCATTTATAACTATAGTAGCCTGCAGCATAGCCGCCTGCAAAGATATGGCTGAAGCTGTGCTGAAAACGATTAAATGCTGGTGGCTTAATGACAGACACCCTTTTACGTACTTCGTCCAGCGCATGTTGAATTGGGTTGTCTTGAGACAGATCCAGTTCGGTATGAATTTCAAAATCAAACAGCGAGAATTCCAGCTGGCGCACCATCTGCATCGCGGATTGGAAGTTCTTGGCAGCAAGCAGTTTTTCGAGCTTGTCTGCAGGTAAACCTTCACCGGTTTCATAATGCTTGGCGATTTTGTCGAGCCCTTCTTTAACCCAGCAGAAGTTTTCCAGGAACTGGCTCGGTAGTTCAACCGCATCCCAAGGCACACCGTTAATGCCAGAAACTGACGCATATTCGATCTGCGTCAGCATATGATGCAGGCCATGACCAAACTCATGGAACAGGGTGGTCACTTCATCATGGGTAAATAACGCTGGTTTGCCGCCGACAGGGCTATTGAAATTACAGGTCAGGAAGGCAACCGGTTTCTGGATGCCATCCTGAGTGCGACGACGGCCAATACAGTCTGCCATCCAGGCACCGCCACGCTTGTTTTTGCGGGCGTAGAGATCAAAGTAGAAGCTGGCAATATGCTGATTGTCGGCATTATAAATATCATAGAAACGTACATCGGGGTGCCAGATATCCACATCATCGCGTTGTTCAAAGCGGATATTAAATAACTGACCAGTGATATCGAATAAACCTTTTATCACTTGTGGCTCGGGGAACCAGGGGCGTAGCTCTTCTTGCGAAATGGCGTATTTTTCCATACGCAGTTTTTCGCTGTAATAAGCAATATCCCAAGCTTCAAGATGATCAAGGCCGTGTTTGTCTTTAGCATAAGCTTCAAGCTCTGCCAGTTCAGCCTGTGCTTGTGGATGGGATTTATCGGCCAAGTCTTTCAAGAAGTCGATGACTTGCTGAGGATCCTTTGCCATTTTGGTGGCCAGCGATAACTCGGCATAGTTCTTAAAATCTAAAAGCTCTGCCAGTTCCTGACGCAAGGCGAGAATTTCCGGCATCAATGGCGAGTTATCGAATTCTCCAGCGTTAGGACCCTGATCGGAGGCACGAGTAGAAAATGCAGTATAGACTTCCTTGCGTAGCTCACGATCATTGGCGTGCATCATGACAGGCAAATAGGAAGGGAAGTCGAGTGTAATACGATAGCCATCCACTTCAGCCATCTTGGCTGTTTGTTGGGCGGCTTCTATGGCAGATTCTGGGAGCCCTTCCAAAGCAGAGGCATCTTTGAAATCCTTGTGCCAGGCCATAGTTGCATCCAAAAGGTTTTGTTCAAACTTGGAGGTCAGTTCTGACAGGCGTAACTGAATTTCACCGTACCGTTTTTGTTTATCTTTAGGCAACGCAACACCGGACAATTTAAAGTCACGCAAATCATCTTTGAGAATTTTGAGTTGAACTTTATCGAGCTTTAATTCATCGGCTTTATCGTTAAGGTTTTCGATGGTTTGATAAAGTCCCTGATGTTGGCCCATTTCAGTACCGTATTCGGACAGCAAAGGTAAACAGCTGTTATAGGCATCACGTATCTCAGGAGAATTGACCGTTGCCTGCATATGGCTGATTGGTGACCAGGCGCGATCCAGGCGATCACCAATTTCTTCCATGGGTAGAACAAAGTTCTCCCAGGTAACTGACTCTTTATCCAGTGAATCAATCAGTTCATTAATCTGCTTACGACTATCGTCAATAATGGTTTTGATAGCCTCCTGCATGTGCGAAGGCTGAATTTTAGAAAATGGGGGCAAACCAGTTAGGTTTAATAAAGGGTTAGTCATTGATTTTTAGCCTTTTCTGAATCTTGTGTTCGAGAATGTTTTTGACGTTGATGATAGGAATAAAGTTTCGCTTCTTTTAAAAATGCATAGTGGGCGGAAAGCTTAGCGAAGATAAAACCGCGCAAGCCGGCAAAGCAATAGCGGTAAATAAGGTAAACACGAATAAACTCTAATGGTGCAACCAAGAGTAATTTTAAACGCGAAGGTTTTTTACCTTTATTGAATTTTTCCTGAGCTTTAAGCGTTGAATAGTATTCGTACTTTTTGTTTAAGGTTTCAATATCAGAATAACCGTAATGCTTGAAATAAACTGACGTATGTTTGGTTTTTCCTTGTATTTCAGGCCCCTCATGAACCAGATTATCAAGGTAATACTGGATACTACCTTTCTTAAATAATCGGGTGTTGGTAGGTAATCGAATAGAAGTAGGAAAAAAACGACCTAGGAAGAGGTCATTCCTACGGCACTTCAAAGCTACAAAGTTATCCTGCTTAATAAAGCTTTGGATCTCATGAATAAACTCCAAAGTAAGCTCTTCATCGGCATCCAAGTTTAAAACCCAGTCATGCTTACATAAGGACATGGCATATTGTTTCTGTCTTGCATATCCCGGCCAGTCGTTATGAACAACTTTAGCGCCTAACGATTCAACGATATTTTTAGTGTGATCGGTGCTGCCACTATCAACCACAATGACTTCATCAAAATCTTTGCAGCTGTTAATGACTCGCGCAATATGCTGCTCTTCATTTTGGGCAATAATAAAAACGCTGACGGG
Organism: Kangiella sp.; assembly: GCA_048268505.1. Taxonomy (GTDB): domain Bacteria; phylum Pseudomonadota; class Gammaproteobacteria; order Enterobacterales; family Kangiellaceae; genus Kangiella. The sequence goes on from JBLWVK010000002.1 coordinate 448,633, forward strand.
GATTTTTTCATTTGTGTTTTGGCTCATGTCTTGGTTCATAGTCTGACTGCCAATTATTTGTGTGGAGTATGTCTAACCACTTCGATAATTTCAGTGGTTGAGATCGACGGTGTGCGAGGTAAGTACTTCACATCGCAGAATTGCTTCATTTCATCAAACTTGCCTTGCCAGTCATCACCCATGACCAGTAAATCGGCTTTATATTGCTGGATATAGTCAGCCTTCTTTTCCAGTGACTCCTCCAGAAACACAAAGTCGACGCAGGTTAGCGCGCTGAGAATATGCATGCGATCTTCTTCAGAATAAATCGGATAACGTCCCTTCTTTTCAAAGTTAAGCTGATCGGAAGAAACGCCAACATAAAGCTCTGTGCCCATGGCGCGTGCCCGTTCAAGAATATTGACGTGACCGACATGAAAAACATCAAAAGTACCGAAAGTGATGACACGCATAGATTGTCCTAGGTATGACTGAGTAAAAAGTTTGCAGCACGCTTAGAGGCCTGGCCGTCGACTGTACCGACAATCTGCTCAATGTATTTTAAGCGTTGCTGTTCAAAGAGCTTGGGGTTATCCAGGTTATTTTCAACAGCTGCCTTGAGTTCGCGGTAATGATTGATATTGGTGCCAATTTCCTTAAATAGCTTATAGTCATCGGAAAGACGTTTTTGTAAGCGAAATTTCAGGAAGCCCCAATAACCCACCCTAAGTTTCAGGAAGTGGCCAACTATCACCGGTTTATTCAGCGCCATAAACTCGAATAGAGCAGACGAAGTTTCGCTAATCATCAGATCGGCAGTGGCCATGAAGGGCAATAAGCTTTGTTCTTCAGGGCTGGCCAGATAGACATTGGGGTAGTTTTTCCAATGCTCAAACAGCTCTCGCTGTTTTTTATAAGCCGATTTAATCAAGGACAGATAGTGCGGCTTGATCAGAATATTGTAATCAGCAAATTGTTCCGGCCAGTTCTTAGGGAAGTTCTCGATGGTGCTCGGATAAAAGGTTGGCGAGTAGAGAATGGTTTTTTTACCCGGCACCAGGCCTTTCTCTGCCAGATCAATGGCCTGGCAGGTGCCATTAATAATGGGATCGAGTTTGGTGTAGCCGGTGGTGATAAAGGTTTTATCTGGATAAAGCTTTTGCAGTGTCTGTTTACGATGTTCAGACTCGACGAAGCGATACTGAATTGGACTGGATGAAGCGTTGTAATAGGTCGACTTTGGCCCAAGACCATGCAAAATCAAGACGGTTTTGATGTGTGGATTTAATTGTTCTGCAATTTCTGCGGCATGACCAAACACAATCCAATCAGGCTTTTGATCCAGGTAAAAGCTAACCAAATCATCTTCATTGATAATATGTATTTCAGCCAGAGAGGCCAACTGGGTTTTAATGGCCGCTGGAGGTTCGCTGTGAAACACGATGCCTAATTCAACACCTTGCACCTTAAGTTCCTCAAGAACCGGCGTAAAGTGTGGCAAATAATAGAGATAGGCGACATCGAAAAGTATTTTCACGTAAAAACCTTCGCTTTATATGACATTTAAAACCTTTATAATCGACGCATTATAGCGAAAAAACAGAAACTTATGTCCAACAATATCAAACATTACGACTTCCTGGCGATAGGCGCTGGTAGCGGTGGTATCGCTTCGGCCAATCGATCTGCCATCCGTGGCGCAAAAGCTGCTGTAATCGAGGCCAAGGCCGTTGGTGGGACCTGCGTTAACGTAGGTTGCGTGCCGAAAAAAGTCATGTGGTATGGCGCGCATATCGCAGAAGCCATCAAATACAGCGAAGCCTACGGTTTTGATCTTGAGCAGAAGAGTTTTGACTGGTCGCGTCTGGTAAAAAACCGTGAGGCCTATATTGAGCGAATTCATGGTGCCTATCATCGCGGCTTTGAGTCAAATGGCGTTGATTTTATTGAGGGTTATGCACGTTTTGTTGATAACAGGACAGTTGAGGTTAATGATGAAAAGATCACCGCTGACCATATTGTGATTGCTGTCGGTGGCCGCTCGATTATTCCGGAGGTGCCGGGCGCTGAATATGGTATTGATTCGGATGGTTTCTTTGAGCTGACGGAATGTCCAAAGAAGGCGGTGGTGATTGGGGCTGGCTATATTGCAGTGGAGATCGCCGGTGTTCTGCATGCGCTTGGCTGTAACAGTCATCTTCTGGTACGCAAGGATCGTCCGTTACGCTACTTTGACAAAGACATTACCGATGCTCTGCTGGACAGGTTTGCTCAGGATGGGCCTGTGCTGCATACCCATACAGAAGTCAGTAGGATTGAGAAAAATGCTGATGGGCTGATGGAGGTACATACTCAGAAAGGCGAGTGCATTGATAATGTGGATTGTGTGATCTGGGCAATTGGCCGCGAAGCAGCCACCGATGACATAGGTCTGGAAAAGGCCGGAGTTAAAACCGATCAAGATGGTTTTATTCGCACCGATAAGTACCAGAATACTAATGTTGAGGGTATTTATGCTGTGGGTGATATTACAGGTGAAGCACAATTAACGCCGGTTGCTATCAAGGCGGCACGTCTGTTGGCGGAGCGTCTATTTAATCCAGCCATGTCTGGTGTCTATATGGACTACAGCCAGATCCCAACAGTAGTTTTCTCGCATCCGACCATTGGCAGCCTGGGATTATCAGAAGCTGAAGCGGTCGAGCAATATGGTGCCGATGACATCAAGGTCTATAAATCGCAGTTTGCCGCCATGTATAATGCCATCACCCCTCACCGTGCCTTAAGTACCTTTAAGCTGGTCTGTCAGGGTGAGAACGAAAAGGTTGTCGGTATTCATGGCATTGGCGAAGGGATGGATGAAATCCTGCAGGGTTTTGCGGTTGCCGTCAAGATGGGGGCGACCAAGGCAGACTTTGACGCCACCGTTGCCATTCACCCAACCTCGGCGGAAGAGTTTGTTACGCTGCGTTAACGTCCAGGAGAGTACCAGCGAGTTCTTCGGCCAGTGGAAATGCATTGAGCAGCTTGTCTAAGTCCAGAGTTATAGGCTTTAACTGGCAGCGATCAATGATTTGTTGAATAGGCATTGAGGCAAGCTGTTTGGCAGAGACTGGCTTTTGATACTTCTGTGCAATCGATTGGTAATAATCCTGAAATTTGAAAGTCCCGCCGGTCAGCTCATTTTTTAGCGTGATCCACTGGTTAGGAATGCCGTAACTGTCCGAAGCGATCAGCCCGTGCAACGATGACGAAATAGTGTGTTCGCATTCGAGCAAATCATCAATAAAAGCTTCTGCACTTTTAGTGATATCAAGAATGTGAGCACCCTGTTGCTCAAGTTGTTTCACCACTGGATGCTGAATATCTCTGTAATGCGGAATGACCCCAAGTTTATACTTCTTTTCGACTTTTGGATGATAAAAGCGTGGCATCAGAAGCGCTGGATCGCCATAAATTTCAGGTGTTTCAATACCCTTCTTCAATAACAGTTTACGAGTCAGAGGTCCGCGAACCGCACAAACTTTTAAAGGCTTATATTTAATGTTGCCCTTTTTGGAGATGAACCCAGAGCCCCAGACGATGCTGTTCTGATTGGCAATTCTTAGAATACTGCCGACTGCTAAAATATGTTGCTGACTAGGCGGTGCAACCACTGGTTTTTTACCGGAAATCTTTTCCAGCAGATACAGATTAATGGTATCGCCCCAATTCTGAGTGGTCTCAAAAAAGTTGATAGCAATAGTCTGACTATCAAAGAATGGTTTCTCTGAGGGAGCTAGCTGAGCAGGGCCAAACAGTTTTTGCGTAATTTTTGCCAGGGGCATACCGAAGTTGTAGCAAAATGTTAAAGAATTAACCAGTCTACGTAATTTGTGCGTGGAGTCGATAGGAAATTATAAAAATTGAGAGAAAAGTCTGTAAACAGAGCTAATTGATTGAATAAAGGCCATCCGCCTGCATTAGGGCTGATGGCCTGTAGAAATTATAGTCGGGTGACTTTGTAGCCTTTCTGCTCCAGATAGTAGTTAACGCTTTTGTCACCACCATAGTGGGCTGCCCCTACGACTGCAAAGACAGACTTACCTTGTTCAAGCAATTCGGCAATACCATCGGCCATGCCCTGATTTCGCTGATATAGGATAAGGTCGGCAAATGCCTGGTAATCTTCTTCAGAAATGCCCTGCTCTTTAGCTGACAGTTCTGACTCTTCCATGAAAGATTGAATGTCACCAGTTTTCCAGGCTTCTAAAATTTTTTCAGCCGATCCATCTTCTCTGGTCACTGCTGACAATAACATTAAGTCTTGCAAGTGCGCTGGCATACTATCCAGCATTTCAAGCTGAGATTCGAAACTTTCCAGCTCAACAATAGTTTTGCTGTCTTTTGCTTCAGTAAGGAAGTGCATATCAACGCCTAGTTTCTCTGAGTAACCAGACTGTTGCATGGCCAAGGCCTCTAACGTCATGGCTGCAAACCAGGGTTCGAATGAACTGAACATCTGGCATGGAGAGCGTGTTTTTTCACAATACTCATCATATTTAGCTGCTGTATCCTGTGATATCTGATCCTTGAGACTTTTATCGGGAGTAACCGCCATTTGCTGAACAGTCTGTGCAATTTCAAGCTGGTTAAGGTTGGTGATATCGATCTCTACTACCAGGATCTCACTTTCTGAGAAAGCATTGCGAACATGCTCGGGTAGTGGGTACATGCTTTGATCACCCATGTGGATGGAGCCAAACAGGTAGGAAGAGACCCCATTATGTTCAATTTTCCAGATAGCAGGGTCATAGTTGGGCTCAGTAACTGCTTTGGTTTCTGGCTTGGTTTCAGGCTCAAGCTGACGGCTCTCTGGAGGATTAGGGTTAACCTGTTCCAAGGGCTGTTGTTCATCATTAGCTACCGCAGGCTGAGATTCGCTTGTGTCAAAATACTTCTTGGCAAAATAGCCGACGCCGATGCCTGCCAGCAACAGCAACAGGCCGATGAAAATGATACGGACTGTTTTATTCATGGATCACTCCTTGTTCTTTATTTTAGCTTTGATAGCAGAAACTAACGCATCGCAGGATGCCTGACCGCCGTGCCTGAAAAATAGAGATGGTTCAATCAGCTCCATTTCGTTCAGGTAGGGTGTTCCCGCCGGATCGTGTAAAAAATCAATACGAGCGTACAGTAAACTATCTTCAGAAGCCGGTAAATAGTGGTCACAAACATAAGTCATCGCTTTAGTGGCCAGTTCGATTTCTGCATCACTCAGCTGGTAGGGAAAGTCGCTGGCACCATAATCATCCTGAACTCTAAAGTCACCCTGCACAGGAACTTTGCGGGTGCCGTGGCTGAGTTGATTATTAAAGAAAATACCAGATGTTTCACCAAAGCTCTCAACCGTAGCCAGATAGGGCTGTAATACCAGATCTTCTGTCATTACCAGACGGTCAATGTGAGCCTGAGCAGCGGATAACCCTTTCTCGTCGTTATCAAAACGACAACATTCGCGGGCGTTGGCTCCAATTAACGGTTTGATAAATCCTTTTTGCCAGCCCTTGGCCTGCATGATTTCTTTAATATCATAGCTCTGACCACGATCGAGCCAGACGGATGGCGCAATTTGAATACCGTTCTGCTCCAGTTCTCGCAGGTAACTTTTATGGCTGTTCCAGTGAATGATGGACTCAGGATTGTAGAGGCTAGTCTGTTGACTGACGCTTTTGATCCATTGCGTGAATTCGTGGAAACGTTCCTGATAATCCCAGGTGGTACGAATTAGACATAAGTCGTAATTAGACCAGTCTGTATTACTGTCCCATGGCACCACATCAAATTCTATACCGGCATTAGTCAGCGCCTTAAAAAAAGGTTGGTCATCCTGCTCCCAGTCGGGAAGGTTGTGACGAGTCGCTATGGCTATCTTCATTGAGTAAAGTTAAGACAAGTTATATGGCCGGTTATTATGGAGTACAAACTAAATAGGCACAATTAACGACGTGCAAAAGTGACTTTTCCTTCGCGCAATAAGTCGGTAATTGCGGTAGCTGACATTGGTCGACAGAACAGCATGCCCTGTCCCATATCACAACCAAGAGACTGTAAAATTGACATTTGTTGAATGGTTTCGACACCTTCGCCAACCGTGTGCATATCAAGGCTTTGAGCAAGCGAGATGATACTGCGGATGATATTCACATTGGTCATCCGATCCTGCTTTTGGCTGCTTAGCTGGGAGATAAAATACATATCAATTTTAAGGTTATCCACCGGAAGTTGGCTTAGATAGGCCAAAGAGGAATAGCCCTTGCCAAAATCATCTATGGATAATTTGATGCCCAGCTCTTTAAATTGATTAAGGACTTTGACGGTATTGACCACGTCGGTCATGGCTGCACTTTCTGTAATCTCAACCTCCAGCGCGCTGCCAGGAATTTCATAAGTGCGCATGGTGTCGGTAAACTGATTGACCAGGTTGAAGTTACGAAGATCCTTGATCGATAAGTTCAAAGCGACAGTAGTATCAATCCCCATATTGCGCCAGGCAACAATCTGCTTACAGGCCAGATCGGTAACCTGCTGGCTCAGTTCATGCACCAAAGTGCTTTCTTCTGCAATAGGGATAAAGACGCTGGGTGAGATATCACCATGATCAGGATCGTACCAGCGGCAAAGTGCTTCGACACTTTTGATCATGCCGGTTTTGATATCAACTCGCGGCTGGTAATACAGTCGCAAGTTATCATTGGCAATGGCGGTTTTGAGTTTCTTTTCTACTGAGCGACGGCGATTCTCGCGTTCGCTGTGGCGTAGCTCATACAGCTGATATTGATTGCGTTCTTTCTTGGCGGAATACATGGCAATATCAGCGAAGCGGAACAGATCTTCGGCCTTTTTGCTGTGATCGGGGAAAATACTGATACCAATGCTGGCGCCAGTCTGCACCGTATGATTATCCGCCTGAAAAGGTGTTCTAAACTGCTGCAGAATGCGGTCAGCGATGTGACGAGCCTCTTTCTCGGAGGTTTCAGGCAACACAATGGTAAACTCGTCGCCACCGACACGGGCCAAAGTATCTGAACTGCGCAAACACTTATGAATGGTTTTGGCGACTGTCTGCAACAGCGCATCACCAACCGAATGGCCCAGGGTGTCATTAATTTCCTTGAACCGATCAAGATCGATATACATCAGAGCCAGTTTGGAATCGTTCTTAACCGAATCTGCCAGCCCTTTTAGCAACCGCTTACGCAACAGGTAGCGGTTTGGCAACTGAGTAAGCGGGTCATAATTCGCCAGGTTATGAATTTTGCGTTCCGCCTGCTTGCGCTCGGTGATGACGTGGAAGTTTACGGTCACGCCCTGAATGTCAGGATCACCGAGATGGTTGACCAGACGACTCTCAATCCATAATACATGGCCATCTTTGTGATTGATGCGGCGCTCGACCACCGAAAGAGCTCCTGGGTTCTCAGCAACATAGCGCAGGTTGGCCGCAGCTTCTTCACGATCTTCTTCGTAAATAAAGGTTTCGAGGGTTTTACCGACCAGATCCTCTTCGGTATAGCCGGTAACACGAGTCACTGAAGGAGAGATATAAGTGACATTCATATTCTGATCATACATCAGAATACAATCATAGCTATTCTCGACCAGGGTGCGGTAATACTTATCTTTGCGGCGAAGAGCCTGCTCGGTTTCAAAATCTTTCTGGATTTGATGAATGGAGCCAATTTCTATGATGGCGTTGCCTTCTTCATCGCGCGCATAGATGGTGCTGTGAACCTGAATCCAGATCCATTCGCCATCTTTCTTCTTTACCCGGAAATCGGCGGGTATAACTTCTTTATCGTCACTGGCTGCCAGCCGCTTTTCCTGCTGCTTTACTACCGGAATATCGTCAGGATGGATGGTGGAGTAGACACCTTCTGGCATAGCCGAGAATTCTTCTTCGCTATAGCCCAGAAGATTGCTGAAATACTCCAGGCCTTCAACAAATAATTGAGTACGATAATCCAGGGTATAAAGGAAAATGGGTGCCTTATTGAGAACGGTGTTTTTATAAACCGACAGTAGGTTGGGGGCGCTCTCAGTATCATGATTATCGAGTTCAGGAGCAGGTTGCAGCGAAACCAGCACATTAAGATGCGACTTGTCTTTAGGCAGGCGGGTAATAGAGGCAATGAAATAGCGCTGCTTGCGAATATCAGGGAGCGGAACGATGGCGCGCAACTTCTCGCCACTCAGTAATTCTGCTGGTAGCCATTCTTTGAGCTCTATCCCTTGAAGTGTCGAAGTGGGAATCGACTTATCAATACAAATCGCCTTAATGACATACTTATCATTGCATACGAGTACTGCTGAATAGTCGTTTTCGACAAGGCTTTGCAGGGTAGATTCAGGTAATGGAGGTTTGCTGAATATCAAAACTAAATCCGCCTTTTTTTATGTACTCCCTGTTCGTCTGATTAGCATAACCATCAATTGTCACAAGTGCAAATATGACTTGCTCAAAAGACTGTTTTCATAGCATAAAAGGAAATATGGATTGTTAAGAGAGTTTAGGTTTGAGATTAGGGTAAGAAAGGCTAAAATAGCGTCAGAACGTAACAGGATACAACCTAATGACGATTAGAAAATTTAATCAGCACCAGCCGCAATTAGGCGAAAAGGTCTATGTTGACGAAACCGCTCTGGTGGTGGGCAATGTGCAGATTGGTGAAGACAGCTCCATTTGGCCGATGGCCGTATTGCGCGGTGACGTGCATTCAATTCATATTGGCGCACGTACCAGCATTCAAGATGGAACCGTATGCCACGTGACCCATGCCGGCCCCTACGATCCAGAAGGTCATGATCTGTACGTTGGTGACAATGTCACTATTGGGCATAAAGCAATTCTGCATGGTTGCCGTATTGAAAGTAACTGCTTGATTGGTATGGGTACAGTGGTTATGGATGGCGCCTTGATTAAGGAAAACGTCATTGTCGGTGCAAACAGTCTGGTACCGCCAGGCCGGGTATTAGAAAGCGGCTACCTTTGGGTTGGTTCACCAGCGCGAAAAATTCGAAAGCTCACCGAAGAAGAAACTGAATTCTTCAAATATTCAGCGGATAATTACGTCAAACTAAAAAATCAGTATTTGGATCAGCAAGATTAAAAAAACCGGCTATTGCCGGTTTTTTTATACAAGAGTTTTACTAGAAACTATAACTGACACTAACGGTTGTTGTAGTGTCGCGTTTTTCAGCACCAACCGGTACCTCAGAGTTATAGTTAACATGATAAGCCAATTTCAGCGATAAGCTGTCAGAGATTTTGGTTCTTAAGGCTGTTTCCGATGCATAGGTATCGAAGTCCTGTCCCCAGATAGCGGCAACAACTTGAGTAAAGGTAGCTGTCTCAGAAATATTGTATTGATAATCCAGATCGCCACGAACCACGTTCTCTTTCTCGTCTTCGCCAGCTTCCAGGGCGTTAACACGATAACCCAAACCCAGACCAAGCGAGAAGTGGCCAGTGTCATCTTTGAATAATTCATGACCGTAACCGACATAGGCACCCGCCTGATAGTCATAGGCACCGAAATAATCGTTCATGTAATCAACGACGCTGTAAACAAATGAGCGTTCAGAGAGGTCGTAGCGGTTATTCCAGACGAAGGTGTAACGCTCTGCCTCACGCACATCGTCATTGGTATTGGTCATGCCAGTGATATGCACACCTGTTGACCATTCATCTGAAATTCTTGTGATGTACTTAAAGGCACCATTGAGGCTTTCGGTTTCTGTATTACCGGAAGTGCTGATATAGCCAATGTCTAAAGCACCGATATAACCTTCTTCAGGTGCGTCTGAAAGTAAACCGCTTTGCGCAAACAAAGCTGGTGAGGAAAAACATACTGCTAATGCCACCAGGGATTTTTTGAAATTCATGCCACTCTCGCTTTTTATATCAATCTACAAGCCATTAAAGCTGGTGATTTTAACAAATCAGTGACTAATAAAAATACACGAATTGTTATAAAACGTTACATTCGTGAGCTTAACCAGTGGAAAATTGATGGGTATTGCAATTTTATCTGGTCAAGATGAAGGGACAGGTAGCGCTTGGCTGAATGATCAGGCAAAGAGGGAGTCTCTACGTCAGGAAGTGATTGCTGAAAATCCTGCAGCTTTCTACGCTGGAATGGAAAGCCATCTGAGGCGATGGTCAATGACCATTGATTGATAGCAGACTGCCACAGCCACTGACAGACATCCTGTTCATGCACCAGATTTAACCATTTAGGATTTTCTCGCTGGCTTGGGTCGAGCAGGCTATCAATCAGTCGTTGGCGTTGTGATGAATACAAGCCAGAGGGCCTGATAATAGACGTGTTGGCGTGGAGACTTTTTACGTTTTCCTCAGCTTCCAGCAGAATCTGCCCCGAAAAAGAATCTGGTTTGGGGACAGTCTGTTCATTAATGACTGATTCTGTATTGGTAGCATAAACTGATGTCGAAGACACAAATACACAGTGAAAATCAGTCTGCTGTTGATGGAGATGGGAAATCAGGTTGGAGACAGCAGTAATGTAAGTTTGCCGATAAGCTGACTCAGAGCGTTCACCAGGCGCAAGGATAATGAAAACCCTGCTTAATTTTGGAAGCTCTGGAAAAGACTGATCGTTTTTCAGCAAATCATAACAAATATGCTGCTTCGACCATGCCTTCGGGCTTCTGGATAAAGTGATCACAGACTGCGGCTGCGATTGCAGGAACTCATAAAAGCGACGTCCCAGCTTGCCAGTACCAACGATTAAATGGCTCATCTATTACCTTCTTCTCTTTGTTTAGCCATATGCAATCTCCATATTAGAGGAAATAATCCTGCAAAATAGGAGGTTTGGAATAAGGCGTAGATAAGATTTAAGTAGGAACGAAAAGTCGATAGGGTGATAAGTGCGGCAACGATTGACAAGAAAACGCCGAGCGCCAATAACAATCGACCTAGCAGGTAAGCATCACACATCATTGATAAAAGGTACCCACCCACTAACATAGTAATGTTAATAACTAAAAAGGCTTCATGTGGGCCGGGCGTCAGGAAAACGTATAAGATGACAAATAAAGATGTTAAGGATAAGCCTCCTAGGATAATCCATCCTTTTAAGTTAGTTAACTCATTGCTTTCAAAACTGTTATTATTTTTAAAGCTATTTTTATAATATCCCACCGTTAAATTCCTTCCACTAACATGGCCAGGCTTTTCTCGACAATAAGATCCTTGCCCGCCAATTTATTCAATGTTTTTAGACCCTTGCCGGTCATCAAGAGTACAAAGGGGCAACCAAAGTTTTGCGCACAGTGGTAATCAGAAGTGGAGTCGCCAATAAAGACGATCTCTTGTGGCTCTGCAGAAAATTTAGCAGCAATGTGCTCTAGCATTTGTGTTTCTGGCTTACGGCAAGCGCAACCGTCATCGGGATGATGGGGACAATACTCAATATGATCGATGTGGCCCTGATATTCTTTAAGCATACTATCCATCTTGTCATGCATGGCATGCAAAATGGGTTCATCGTAAAAACCGCGGGCAATGCCCGACTGATTGGTGGCAATCGCTACTTTAAATCGTTGATTCAGCTTGGCAATGGCGGGCAAGCTACCGGCAATCGGAATCCACTCTTCGGCTGATTTGATGTAGTCATCTGAATCGTGATTAATGACGCCATCACGATCCAGAACGATGACTTTGATCTTATCCCAATCTATTTTAGACATGGCTAGTTTTGTAGCAGGGAAATATCAGCGACCGAGCCGAACAAATCTTGCAATTTCTTCAGCATGGCCAAGCGATTAGCTTTGACCGCTGCGTCGTCCGCATTGACCATCACCTTATCAAAGAATGCATCCACATCATCGCGCAGACTGGCAAGATGCTGCAGCTTATCCTGGTAACTGGTCATGGCTGATAATTTAGCTTCAGCATCGGCAATGGTTTTGGCTAAAGCCTGCTCTTCTGCTTCTTGCAATAGACTTGCATCAATTGAGCTAGGAACATCAATATCAGCTTTAGCCAAAATATTCTTCACACGTTTATTCGCTGCCGATAAGCTCTCAGCTTCTGGTAACGTCTGGAAGAATTGAACTGCTTTGATGCGGGCATCGAAATCCAGTGGTTGCGTCGGACGCAATGCCATAACGGCTGAAATGGTATTGCTGCTGACGCCTTGATCAAGATATAAAGAAGTTAAACGATCATTTAAGAACTTCATTAGATTCTCAACTAATAACTGCTCAGAACGAATTTTAATGTAGGCACTTCCAGTATGAGCTCGATGAGCTCCTTTTTCTTCTTCGGGAATATCTTTAGGTAATATGTCACCATAAATTTCCACACTATCCTGGAGAAGTTCATTGAGGTGTAGAGTAAGGTTATTTTCTAGTATCGTTCTTAATAAACCAATGGCTGCGCGACGCAGAGCAAATGGATCTTTTGCACCGGAAGGTGCCTGACCAATACCAAAAATACCAACCAAAGAATCAACGCGATCAGCAATTGCCAGACATTGACCGACTGGATTCTTGGCTAGTTCATCGCCGGAGAATTTAGGCAGGTATTGCTCGGTCATGGCGATAGCAACGTTTTCGTCTTCGCCATCATGACGGGCGTAGTAAGTACCCATAATACCTTGCAGGTTATCGAACTCGCCGACCATGTTGGTGGCCAGGTCACATTTCGACAATAAGCCCGCGCGATGAGCCTGCTGCGAATCGGCACCAATCATTGGTGCGATTTTCGAAGCCAGTTCAGCAACACGTTCAGCTTTATCCTGCACTGAGCCAAGCTGTTTCTGGAACACCACATTTTTTAAGTGAGCCTGATGACTTTCCAGACTGACTTTTTTATCGGTCTCGAAGAAGAACATCGCATCGGCTAGACGAGGACGAATGACTTTTTCATTACCTTCGATCACGCTTTGCGGACGTTTGCTTTCGATGTTGCTTACGGTAATGAAGTTCGGCATCAACTTTCCATCTTTATCAAGTACGTGGAAATACTTCTGATGCTCGGCCATGGATGAAATCAGACACTCGGCAGGTACTGACAGGAATTCAGTGTCGAATTTACCGGTCAAGGCCACTGGCCATTCAACCAAACTGGCCACTTCATCTAGCAAGCCTTCATCAATCTGGGCAACACCGCCAAGCTTGTCAGCTTCAGCTTTGACCTGACCACGAATCTGTTCTTTACGTTGCTCATAATTAGCATTAACTTTAGCTGCCAGCAATTTAGGTAAATAATCGTCTGCGCTGTTGAAAGTAACCCAGTCCGGTGACATGAAACGGTGGCCACGCGATTGGTTGGAAGTTTTAACACCCAATACGGTTGCGTTTAAGACTTGATCGCCAAACAGTAAAACTGCCCAATGTACCGGACGAATAAACTGTTCGCTGCGATCGCCCCAGCGCATGGGCTTAGGAATTGGTAACTTTTTTAATGCTGAATTGAGCATATCTTCAATCAATTCAGACAGTGGCTGGCCTTTTTGGGCAATGGTGTAACCGAGACGTTCGCCCTTATCGGTTTCGATGTGATCCAGTTGATCCACTTCAACACCGCAGGATTTGGCAAAACCAACGGCTGCAGGTTTGGCTGAACCATCATCATTAAAGGCTCCGGCAACCGCAGGGCCAAGGCGTTCGACATTCTTATCGGGCTGACTATCCGCTAAATTACGGATAATGAGTGCCAAGCGACGCGGTGCCGCATAGTTTTCTATGCTATCGAAGGAGAAGTCATTGCTCTGTAAATTTGCTGCCAAGTTATCGCGCAATGCATCGCTTAATGTTTTTAAGGCTTTGGGTGGTAACTCTTCGGTACCCAATTCAAACAATAAATCGTGTTGTGACATGATTATTTCTCCTCCGATTTATTGGCTTGGCTCTTACTGTTGTTAAGCATTGGGAAGCCTAATGCTTCGCGAGCGGCATAATAGCTTTCGGCCACTGAGCGCGCCAAAGCACGCACACGCAAAATAAAGCGCTGGCGTTCGGTAACTGAAATGGCATGACGTGCATCTAGCAGGTTGAAGGCATGCGACGCCTTAAGCACCATTTCATAGGCAGGCAGTGGCAAATTATGCTCCATCAGGCTCATCGACTCGCTTTCGCAGTAATCGAAAAAGTCGAACAGCTTTTCAACATTGGCGTGCTCGAAGTTATAAGTGGATTGTTCCACCTCATTCTGATGAAACACATCGCGGTAATAGACTGTGCCCAAAGGACCATCAGTCCATACCAGGTCATAAATACTGTCCACGCCCTGTAAATACATCGCAATACGCTCAAGACCGTAGGTAATCTCGCCCATCACCGGCTTACACTCAAGACCGCCTACCTGCTGGAAGTAGGTAAACTGAGTCACCTCCATACCGTTGAGCCAGACTTCCCAGCCCAGACCCCAGGCACCCAGAGTCGGTGATTCCCAGTTATCTTCTACGAAACGAATATCATGCTCCAGCGGATCAAGCCCCATTGCTTTCAATGAGCCAAGATACATTTCCTGAATATCCAAAGGAGAAGGTTTAATCACCACCTGGAATTGATAGTAATGCTGTAAGCGGTTTGGGTTTTCACCGTAGCGACCATCGGTTGGACGACGGCAAGGTTGGACATAGGCCGCGCTCCAAGGCTCAGGGCCAATGGCGCGCAGGAAGGTTGCGGGATGGAAAGTACCAGCGCCGACTTCAAGATCCAGCGGCTGCTGAATCACGCAGCCCTGCTCGGCCCAATAATTTTGTAAGGTCAGGATTAACCCCTGAAAGGTCTTAGTATCTGCCACAATCTGTGCCCTTAATGGATGCTTATATGCTTTATTCTGTGCAAAGAGCGAAATTATACGGTAATTCAGGTTATTTTCTAACCTTAAAGCGTGAAATATCCTAATCAAATAGAGTTAATCTACGGAAAGTCGGCGTAGGGACAAGCCATGACTTGTCCGTACCATTATTGTTTGCCTGAAGTTTGGGTAGAAATACGTTGATAGGGGCGGGCCAATGTGCCCGCCCGAGTCGTCAACCAAAATAGAATTGGGCAGGCACATTGGCCTGCCCCTACCAGAGAGAGCTGGGATTCATGTTATTCATCCCAGCCTACGACTTTCCTGCTAACGGGCAAGTGTTGGAATGTGAGGTGTTGTAGGGTGGGCCTTGGCCCACCATAAAATGATTAATCAAAGTAGGTTGGATAAGCGAAGCGCCATCCAACAAATAAACCGGATGATTAAATGTTGGAAGGCAACCAAGCTGATGCTTGGTTTTTTTCAACCTACGGAGCTGTGCGGATGGGCCTTGCCCAGCAACAGAAAAATACGTCATTGCGAGGAGCGAAGCGACGTGGCAATCTAAGCAAGAAACAACAGGACTATCTATGAAAACACGTTGCGGTTGGGTCAACGATGATCCACTTTACATTGACTACCATGACACCGAATGGGGTGTGCCGACTTATGACGATCGGGAATTATTCGAGATGCTGTGTCTGGAGGGTGCGCAGGCAGGTCTAAGCTGGATCACGGTGCTGAAAAAACGCGAACACTACCGAAAAGTATTCGATAACTTTAATGCCGAAAAAATCGCACTCTATGATGAAGCCAAACGCGAACAGTTACTTTCTGATGCGGGCATTATTCGCAACAAGCTCAAAGTAAACGCCTTTATCGTCAACGCGCAGAATTATTTGCGCATCAAAGAACAGCAAAGTTTCAGTGACTATCTGTGGCAGTTTGTTGGAGGTGAACCCATCGTCAATAACTGGAAAAGTCTTAAGGAAGTTCCTGTCACCACGCCTGAGTCGGACGCCATGTCAAAGCAACTGAAGAAAGACGGTTTTAAGTTTGTCGGCTCTACTATCTGCTACGCCTTTATGCAGGCGACCGGGATGGTGGATGATCACACTAAGGATTGCTTTAAAAAATAAAAAGGTCTTTTTTGTCCAGAGTTTTGTTATACGTCTTCTCAACGCCAGGCATTTAAGAGCCAGTGTACGATCTTTATATAACTAAAGTTCTGCTGATGGTTTCGCTACGAAAGGTTCAAAGTAAGTCGTTAAATCCTCGTAGAGCTCTTCTGTCCAAGGTAGCTCGGCAATAGGTATTAATTCAGTCTCTCTTGGATCTTGTGGAGCGATAGCGACCTCTATATTGCGATGGCCAATGTCGCTGGCCAGGACAAATAACTCTTCAGAAACTGGATCTCCCATCGCTAAACAGCCTATTGAGACTGCCTTACCATGGATAAAGATGTTAGTACCCGGGTCGCTTCGTCCTTCTGCTTTAGCATGCGTCAGGTCAAAATCGTTCGGATAATTTAACTTCATGGATAAGTGGTAAGAGCTATTGGGATTTAAGTATTCTATTTGATAAATACCTTCAGGAACCTGCAGATCGCCTTCACGTAATTTGGGTCCGGCGACTCCGCTTTGAGCAAGAACAGAATAGTTGCGAATAAAAACTGGGTTTGCTGCTGAGGTGTCCCATAACTCCAGTGTTGCTTCTTCTTTTATGGCTATCAGCGCTACAGAGTCGGGTGGATACTTAATGCCAGCGGCTTGAAAGTATGGAGCCATTCGGTCTCGTGCTTCTTCCCCATAAGTCTGAATCACATCCTCTACAGTACGAGCACCTGCAACTTTAATATACAAAGGATGCCAGTACGCACGGCCATAATTATAAATAAGGTATATTCCGGTAAGAGTGGCAAAGAGAAAGACTAAAGAGAGAATGTTTTTCATTGGCTTCCGACCTAAATAATTTTTTTAACTTTAGCTCAATCATTTAAGTGCAGCAAATAGAAAGTCTTACTACAAACCTAAATTATGGCAGTGAGTCGATAAATCACTTGAAAAATATTGAGATTTGGATAATTCTCTAGCTTCTTAAAGTGCCGGAGAGCGCTAAGCTGAAGGGAACATGTCTGTCAGGGCAGGCAAATCTGAACATTTGTTGGGTAAACAGAGGGAACAACTATGGATCGAAAGTTTATTATTACCGCGTTAATTTACGCCATTGTCGGTATGCTGATTGGTATCCACATGGCGGCTACTCATAATCATCTGCAACACGTCACTCATGCACACATTCTACTCGTCGGTTTTGTAGTGTCATTCATCTATGCGCTATGCCATAAGTTGTGGCTGAACGCTGATGGCACCATGCTGGCTAAAATACAGTTTTGGATACATCAGGTTGGGGTTCTGGCAATGGTTATAGGTCTCTATCTGCTTTATAGCCATAAATTTGATGCTGCAAAAGTCGAGCCGGTGCTGGCGATTTCGTCGATTTTAGTGCTAATTGCTTTAATCTTGATGTTAGTAATGGTTCTGAAACACAAAGCCACTGACTGATCTTGCGAAGGGCGGGTTGCACTCGCCCGATTCCTATTCTGTAAGCTGTTATTCTTTCCTGGAAGGCTTGTTGCCTTTGAGGTAACCGGCAAGCTGTTTGGCGATGCTGATGATCGAACCAAAGACACCAATAATAGCTGCGCTTACCAGAATGCCGATTTTGACTCTACGACTGAACAGTTCCCATTCGCCAAATTGTTCAGCAAGCACAAAGCCAATAATAATGACCGAAATGATATAGCAGATGATGGTGATTTTGGGGAGGGCCTGGAATTTAACCATGATCTAGATGGTGCCCAAACTGAAAAACTCACCAGCAGAAATAACGCCGAGGTGTTTTTGGTCATCGATAACTCTTTCTTCGGCGCGTTCAACCAATTCATAAAAGACATTGCGGTGAATCAGGGCGTGTAGATTACGACGTACCATAATATAGGGCGATGGCTCACCGGTTTTGGAATCATGCTCAACCCAGATTGGGTTATCTTTGGTGAGAACAATTTGATTATCGCAGTTATCTTCAAAAGTGATAATTGGCCCTTCAACTGATTCTTTGACCTGCATACGAATGACCAGGAAAGGCGCATCCTCGACACGAATACCGAGCTTTTCAACCGGTGTAACCAAGAAATACTTATCGTCTTCTTTTTTGAGTACAGTGGAGAATAATTTTACCAGGCGCTGGCGGCCAATGGGCGAACCCTGATAATGCCAGCTACCATCACGTTTGATGACCAGTTCCATATCGCCGCAAAAATCAGGGTCCCACTTTTCAACCGGTGGTAAAGATTGCCCGTCGCTGGATTTCTCGAGCTCGGCGAGAATCTGGCCAAGATCTTTAGAAGGCTGGGTTTGTTGATCGGGGTCTGAGCTGCTCATTGTTAAGCTGCCAAGCCTTTTTTGATCAGATAACGATAGGGAGCTTGTTCAGTATCACTGCCAATCAGCTGGTGATCCATAAAAGTACAGAACTTGGGAATATCGCGGGTAGTGGAAGGATCGTCAGCAACAACCAGCAAAACCTCACCATCCGCCATCTTGCGAACATTGAGGCGCACCATCATGACAGGCTCAGGGCAACGCAGGCCGAGTGCATCGAGTTTGCGGTCATATTGATCAAAGTTGAGCTGTGTCATAGGGTAGTAAAACAATTGCTGTATGCTGAAATTGTGCGAATTTTAGTCTTTTTCACTCATAACATGAAGCTAATAGCACTTTATATAGTAACTATATATCAATTTGGTAGAAATGATTGATTTTAACTAACAATGTTACTGAGTTAGTATGGTGAAAAGTTAATCATAAGGAGTACAGAATGAATAAAGCAATTAATATCGGAATCAATGAAGATCATCGCGAAAAAATTGGCGATGGTTTATCACGTCTATTGGCAGACACCTACACCCTCTATCTGCAAACTCACAATTTTCACTGGAACGTCACTGGGCCATTCTTCCAGTCATTGCATACCCTGTTCGAAACTCACTACACCGAGTTGGCGGTAGCAGTGGACGACATTGCAGAGCGTATTCGTGCATTAGGTATACTGGCACCAGGAACCTATAAAGAATTCGCTAAGTTAACCAGCATCAAAGAAGTCGAAGGCAATATCAGCGCCGAAGAAATGCTGGAGCGTTTAGTGGACAGTCACGAAACCGTGGTTAGAACAGCGCGTGAGATTTTGCCACTGGCACAGGAAGCAGATGACGAATCATCGGCCAGCCTGATTTCAGATCGATTGGTGGTGCATGAAAAAACTGCATGGATGTTGAGGTCTCATTTACAGAAGTAAGAAATTTAACGTTGGGCGTAGGGACAACTCATGAGTTGTCCGTACAACAGACGGTTGCTTGTCCCCGCGCTCTTCGTTTCGTCTATACTCTCAAGCAAAACTCGCCATCACCTGATTACGCCCTTCATTTTTT
The DNA here is from genome assembly GCA_048268505.1 of Kangiella sp. GTDB lineage: Bacteria > Pseudomonadota > Gammaproteobacteria > Enterobacterales > Kangiellaceae > Kangiella. The sequence continues at coordinate 467,919 of JBLWVK010000002.1, forward strand.
GCTTTATATAACAAACGATCGGCACGATTGATAACCAGATCCAGTGTCTCATCTTCCGGCATATATTCAGTGACGCCGAAGCTGGAGGTTACAGTCAGGCCAGGCGCTATGTCGTCGAAGTTATAGCTTTCAAAGTATTCGCGCAGTCGTTCGGCTATGTTGTAGGCAGCTTTAATATCTGTGTCAGGTAGTAAGATCAGGAATTCTTCACCACCGATTCGCCCCACGGTGTCGCTTTCCCTTAACACTGCTTCGCAGATATTGCGAGTGGCCTGAATCACTCTGTCGCCGACATTATGACCAAACCGATCGTTAATGCTTTTAAAGAAATCTATATCAAACAAAATGACGCTGTATGGTTTGCGACCCTGGCCTGTGGCTTTATGTTGAAGTTCTAATGTGCGAAACACATGGCGACGATTGGGGAGTTTAGTCAGATTGTCGGTAAAGGCCATACGGTGATTGGTTCTGGCCAGGCTACGGTAACGCAGCATAATCCAGAGCGCGATACCAACTACCAGAAGCAACAATAGAATCAGTACCCAAAGGATATAACTGTACTTTTTGCTTTCTTCGACGTACTGAGTGTTCAGTTTGTTTTCCTGTTCCAATAACTTGTTCTCAAACACCAGCCGCTCCTGATCGAGCTGCTCCCGCGAGAGGTTAGAAACATAGGTAAGACTGTCGTTGAATTGTTTTCGGTATTGAGTATAAGACTGGTTAAGCAGCTGGTAGGCTTCTTCAAAGTTACCGTTTTCAAAGGCAAGCTGGCTCTCCAGTCGGTTGATATAGTGAGCATCCTGGCTGCCGAGCTGGCGAGCATATTCTTTAGCCAGTTCCAGATGTGATTGTGCTTTATCAAGCTGGCCAAGCTCAGTGTAAATTTTTACCAGCTCAGAATTAATTTCAAAACTGAATAACTCTTCACCCACTTGCTTGTGCAGTTGCTGCGATAACAGGATTTCATTCAAGGCATTTTCATATTTTTCCTGATCCACCAGCATGCGCCCTCTGACCTGATGCGCATAGGCTTTTAGAGAAACATCGTTAGTGTTGCGTGCAATCTCGAATGATTTGTTGAGGTATTCGTTGGCCAGATCAAACTGCTCCGATGCGCGATAGGAGTCAGCAAGATTGACGTAGAGGTAAGTATTCTGTGTGAAGCTTGGATTAGCCTCCATGATCTCAATCGACTTTTTAAGGTAGTCAATGGAAGAGGGATAATCGTTAAGACCGCCATATAAAATGGCGAATAAATTATAGGTTTCGACCAGTTGGAAAGGGTCGTTGCTTTCGTAGGCGTGAGATAGCGCCAGTTCCATCAACTCGAAAGCTTCCTGATAGCGGTACATATAAGAATTAATGTATGCCCGCTCTAAAACAATATCGCTGAGCTTGTTGTCTGGCCATGATTCTCTGACGTCACGATACAGGGCATCTGCAGTTTGCTTGGCATCGGTAAGGTTGCCTTCCGTGCGTAATACCAGCATCAGCACATAATTGTATTCCTGATATAAGGAAGCCCGGTTGATAGTATTGACCAGTGGTTTGGCAATATTCAGGTGCTCGCGAGCACGTATTGGTTCATTGGTATGGATGTAATAGTCGGCTACAAGAATGTTAGCTAAAGCCTCTGAGTGAGGATCCAGAGAATTGTTAAGAATAGATTGGAGCTTATTAAAGAATGATTCTTGGCTGCGTTCGGGGATTGACAGCTTACCCATAGCGTATAGTTGATTCTGCAGGGGCAAATTGTCAGCTGGGGCAGCAGCATAGCTTAGTGCGCTTCCCAACAATAACAGCACCATCAATAGTGATTTGAGCTTTACCACATTAATCCCTTAATTGTTGTATTAGTAGAATGTGAATTAGCTCACTGTACCGCAAATTGATGCAAAAATGAACAATGCCTTAATGCAAATTTGCATTAAGGCATTGCAAGATTGAAACAATCTATTGAGAAAGCTTACTCAAAGAAGAAAGCAGGACGCTTTTTCTCCGCTGGGGCTAACTGATTCATGGTCTGGGCGTCATACAGACGACCATTCAACATGACCATATTGACCTTTTCACTGTTCTTCAGATTTTCCAGTGGATCGGCATCAAGAATAACCAAATCAGCCAGCTTTCCTGTCTTGATAGAGCCAATTTCATCGGCCATGCCCAGGATCTTAGCACCGTCCATTGTGCCTGCTTCGAGTGCTTGATGCGGCGTCATACCGCCCTGCTCAAACATCCACAGTTCCCAATGAGCTGCCAGACCTTCGCGCTGACCGTGCGCACCGATACCGACTTTAACGCCAAGTTCACGCAATTGCGCAGTGACCGTAGCATTGTTGAAATGGTTGTAATCCTCATCCGGTGCGGTATAGCGACGACGTGACACAGGATCAAGAATTTCACGTGGTACAAACTTGGTCAATAACGGATGGTCAAAGACCTTGGTTTTGTCATACCAGTAGCGCTCGCCCCAGATACCGCCGTACGCAACGCCAAGAGTTGGCACATAAGAAGTCTGACTTTGGCTCCACAATTGCTTCACATCATCATAGATTTTTTCAACCGGGATTGAGTGCTCAATAGTGGTGTGGCCATCAATCACCATCGACATGTTATGCATAAACAATGAACCGCCCTCTGGCACTACCAACAAGCCAGTTTGACGGGCAGCTTCCAGAACCTGCTGGCGCTGGTCGCGACGAGGCTGGTTGTAGCTCTTAACCGAGAAGGCACCCACCGCTTTCATGCGCTCAAGGTGACCAACCGCATCTTCCAGATTATCCACTTCAGCAGTAATGAAATGATTCGCGCCATACAAGATAGTACCGGTCGAGAACAGGCGAGGTGCTGTAATGACGCCGGCTTTCTGCATTTCGCTGGCCGAGAATACCGCTTCGGTATCTGCAGAAGGGTTGTGCGTTGTGGTTACGCCAAAAGCTAATGAAGCCAGCGCATTCCAGTTGGTCTGAGGCTGGATCTGGTCATTGGCGTAAGGGCCATGCCAGTGCACATCGACTAAACCAGGAATAATGGTTTTACCGGCAACATCAATGGTCTTAGCGCCCGATGGGATAGTAACCTCACCACGTTTTCCAACCGCTTTAATGCGGTTATCTTCAACGATAACAACGCCATCTTCGATGACCTGTTCGCCTTCCATAGTGATGACTTTGGCACCTACAAGAGCAATCGAAGTATCAGGCTTATCGGCGTCAACCGTGAAGTTAATGCGGGTTGCTTTCGCTTCGGGAGCTTCTGCATCTTCGTCAGTCTTTGCGTTCAAAAACTCGAAACGCTCGTTAAGCGCCTGCTGATATAAATCAGGGCCTAATGACCAGGCAAGCGATTTGCTGTCTTCTGACCAAGCAAGATTGCTACCGGCGAATTTCGAGAACTTGCGTACCGGCAAGTTATTAGCGCCTGGACCAGTGCTAATCGCTTTACCGCTTTGCACAAATGGGGTGACATAAACCTGATAACGTTGCGTGAAGGCTAGCCACTGTTGATCAGGAGAGACTGCAAAGTCACTGATCCAGTTGCCTTCATAATGCTCCTGCATTTCATTACCGCTTAAGTCAGTGCTCACCAACTTAGTGCTGTAAGTTTCGCCGCTCGGAGTGGTTTGTGAGAAGAACACACGATCAGAGCTACCAGCGAAGAATGGATTGTTGCCACGCTTGGACAGGACATACTGCTTATCATCATCAAGGTTAATGGCAATGATGCCGGTGTCTTGCGAATACAATGGGCTGGTCAGGTAACCACCAGAGATAGCCTGGGCCACAACCGTTTCACCATCTGGGCTGATGCTTGGGTTGGTGTAATGACCGGGTTGTTGCGAAACGACTTTGCCACTACCGCCACGGGCAGAAACCACGCGAATAGTACCTAGCGTTTTGTCATCCCAGGTGGTGTAAACAATTTTGCTGCCATCAGCAGAAAAACGCGGGTAAAACTCGAAATGTTCATCCTGACGGGTTAAACGCTTAGGCTTACCATTCGGCAAACTCATAGTGTAGATTTTGCCCAGTGCCTGGAAAATGGCCTGATCACCATCTGGAGACACCTGCAACCAACGCAGCATTTTCGCGTTGAACTTAGCTTCATAGGCAGCATTCTTCTGAGTCATGGCCTGACGCATTTCGCGACGGTCATTGACCTCAAAAGGAATATTGCTCACTTCTTTAGAAGCAACGTCAATTTTGTGCAATTTTCCCTGCGCCCAGAACACGATTTCGTCGCTATCTGGCGTCCAGGCAAAGTTTGGATAAACGCCGTGAATTGCCCAGGTTTCCTGCATATCGCGCTCAAGACCCTCATAAATCGGGAACTCGGCACCGGTTTCACGGTTTTTCAGGAATAAAGCACTTTGCGCACGAATACGACGCACGAAAGCAATGAACTTGCCGTCTGGCGAAGGCGTAGGACGTACTGCGCCACCGGGGCCATCGATCCAGGTTTCGATATCGCCTGTTTCGCGGTTTATCGCAAAGACTTCATAGATCTGCTCATTTGAATCTTTGCTGTATTCGAAATAATTGCCCGGCGTTGAATCGCGGGAGAATAAAACGTATTTTCCGTCTGGCGTAAAGGCTGGCTCGCCCAGATCTTTCTGCTCATTCGGACGCTTGTTCAACTGAACGCCGCTACCGCCTGACTTATGGTAAAGCCAGATTTCGCCCGCGCCCAAAGAACGGGTGCCGGTAAAGTGCTTACGCGCCGCGATATAGTTACCGTCAGGGCTCCACACAGGATTGTTCAATAAACGGAAACTTTCTTTAGTGACCTGGTACTGATCCGAACCATCGGTATCCATGACCCAGATATTGTCACCACCACCCTGATCGGTGGTAAACGCCAACTGCTTACCATCAGGCGAAAAACGTGGCTGCATATCCCACGCCATGCTGTTAGTTATGTTAGTCGCCTTACCGCCAGACATCGGCATCGTGTAGATATCGCCTAACAAATCAAAGGCAATGGTCTTGCCATCAGGGCTAACATCAAGATTCATCCAGGTGCCTTCATTGACCTGAATATTCGCAAAAATAGGAGTACCGGGAGGATTGTTCACATCCCACTTAGCCTTGTCCTCGTCTGCCGCCGTAGCTGAATTCGCCACAGTCCCCAAAGACAGCACCAACAGGCTGGATAAGATAGATAATTTCTTCATTGCCAGACTCTTTCGTTAGTTAATGAAAATGACTCAACCTAGCAATATAGAGAGGCAAAAGCCAATAGGCAAAAGATCAGGCAAGTAAATTGTAAGAAAAGATTAAATGGGGAGTTTAAGTTGCACTTTGTAGGCTGGTGATAAGCGAAGCGAATCCCAGCGAAGCCGGCCAAAGGGTGCAACAAGCACTAGTTTCGTCATCCTGAACTAGATTCAGGCGACCGACGGGAATCCCTTTAGGGAATCTGCTCTTACCAATGGATTGTTAATTGCATAAATCCTTGTGATCTAATCCTTGTCCAGTAACTTAGGGTGCGTCACGACGCACCCTACGGTTCACAAAACTCTAATAAGGTCTGAAAATAATTCAATCCGCTGTCGCAAAATGCACAATCTGATCATTGTAAGCCTGCTTAAAGGCTGGCCGTGCCGTAGCGCGCGCCACGTAATCCCGACAAGCTGGAAACTCCGCCAGGCCATCAAAGCGATCTACCAGACGCAATACATCTGCCATAAGAATATCCGCAACCGAGAAATCACTAGCAAGCCATTCGCGTTCTGACAATACCGCTTCCATGTGCCTAAGCCGTGCATTGAGAAAATTATCTAAATGTTTGCGGCCGGGCATTTCGGTAGAGTCATCAGAAAATTTATATAAAGACCACGGCAAACTCGCCATTTCTACTGAATTCAATGCTGCAAATATCCACTGGATAACCTCACTGCGACTTGAGGGATCGGAGGGCATTAACTTTTCTCTGCGCTCCGCAAGATGCAGCAATATCGCACCGCTTTCGAATATTCTCATATCACCATCAGTCAACCAGGGAACCTGGCCAAAAGGTTGATTCGAAAAATGTTCAGCATCCCTATCCCGAAAAGGCACACTGTGAACTGTATAAGGCAACCCAGCTTCCTCCAGCGCCCAACGCACGCGAAGATCACGCACATAACCTCTCGGTAAATCGGGAACCCAATCGAAAGTTGTAAGAGTAAGTTGAGACATTAACGTTTCCTTTTCCAAAACAGAATCAGCAGAACAGCCAGTAGCAGATTACCATAAAGCACAAAAGGATACATATCAGGTGAAATTCGAAGCCATTCACCAGTGAAATTCATCATGGCGTGAAAAATAAGAACCGCCAGGATACTACGATGTGTAGAATTATAAACATGGGTTATCATCAATGTATGGCAGACGATCATTGGCAACCACCAATAGAGTTCAGGATGAAAAGTGGTGTTGGCATAGTAACCAGGGAAATAGACGAAAGGTGCATGCCATACAGCCCATACCAATCCATTTATCAAGCTTGCCATGGTGGTACTTAATCGCTTTTGTAATGCATCAAGATAAAAACCACGTAAGCCAATTTCTTCAATTGCTGGAAATACAAATGACAAAAGAATTAGAAACAATAGCTGCTGTGGTTCTATGAATAGAGACCAGTGGACATCCAATGGTGAATCGGTTATGCCGAACATAATGGCAAAGAAGGCCATAAGTAGATCAAAACATAGCCAGAAGACAAGAATAGCTAGCCACCAGCTGCCCGAAATACGGCGCCAGTCAAATAAGCGATGTTTCAGATCAAGCAGCTGCTCTTTTCCACCACTGAGTAAAGCCAGACTGAGGCCAGCAATTACTGGGCTGGCACCGCCCAGTAGAAACCAGATAATATTGGGATAAGCCCAAACTGATTCGTCAGAAAAAAATATGGGGCTCCAGAATAAATAAGCCCAGCCAAGATAGACTAGCGGAAAAGCGATAATAGGATGCTTTTGAATCCAGCTTTGGACGTGATTTCTCATATAAGTTAATGGGTTTAGTGTTACTTAAAATATATTACATCATCAAGTGGGCGACGAGGTGCAGCTTTGAGCTCAGCTTCGGGGTATCCCAGTCTGAGCAAAAGTTGTGGTAATCCAGTTTGCTGCAACAATTTTTGTAATTCAGGGCGCAGTGAATCAACTTGGATAGGTTGATTCATAAAAGAAGCCTGTAATCCCAAAGAATCAGCCATCAGCAGAACCTTCTGCAAGGCTTGACCTGTTGCTAACCAGTTTTTTGCATCGTCCTCACGTGTACCGAGAACTGCTAGCACAGGAGAGTCAGCCGACAACTGTTTATCCTTAGCGCCAACGCTTTTGCCCATATTAAAAATTTGCACAACAATTTTAGTTATGGGCGCTATAAAGGCGGGTACAGTTAATCCATCGCCCAGGCGACGAGGATGCATCCAGGAAGCCAGTTCCTTGCGCCATTCTGGGTTTGACCATTGTATTACATCACCTTCAAATACCAGCTGCGCAACCTGCAGCCAAGTTTCCTCTGATTCGATAATAGAGAGCCAACAGCCTTCGTCATTGGCAGCAGTAGATAAAGCACTGAGTATTGATGGAGCAATCTCATTAGGAGCAAAGTGCTTGCGGTAAGTTCGACGGCTCTTAATAGAGTTGTATAAATGTGAAAGGTCTGAAGAGGAAGCTTCTGTTTCAAAACTGACTGTGGCAAGCAGGTCATGGTTGTTGGCATCGGGGGAAGGAATGATGTTAATGCCAATTCCATGGTGAGCAGCAGCAACGCGTAGGTTCATCAAAGCGCAGCCGCAACTTATGGCTAATTCTCTATCGTATGGGTCATTGATAGCCAGCGCGCGCGATCGATCGGCAAAGAGATTGATAATTCCTGCTGATACTTCAAATCTCCATGGCTGGGTATTATGACTGGAGGGTGCAAGCACAGCATAACTCAACAGTTCTCTGATCTGGTCTGTTGAAACTCGAACATTCCTTGACGACATAGTGAATCCTCCACTGTAATTAAACCCTATTGGTTACTATCAGTTAAACTGATAAATGAAATCAGCATGGGATTAATTAATTCCGACTAGATAATGTATATTACAAGACATCTCATAAACAATAAAAGCTTCATGAATAAAACAATAGCTTCTATATTACTAACAGTTCTTGCTAGTACAGCGCCAGACCGCACATACGCCAAAGAAAGCATCTGCTACGGCACTACCTCTAATGGACGCCTTAAAGCTGGAGTGCAACTACCAAAAAGTGGCTCGAACTTTGTTGGCTATAGCGATATAGCCCATTTAGTCGGGCGGACTTACGTGCATTCTGAAGTAAAGCAGATCGTTATTGATGCCTACAAACAGTTGGAAAAAGAGCTACCCGATAAAGTTTATAAATATGCTGAGACAGGTTGGGAAAAGGGCGGTCACTTTAAGCCACACAAAACCCACAGGAATGGGCTTTCAGTAGACTTTATGACGCCAGTCATTAATGGCAAAGGTGAATCTGTGCATTTGCCGACGAATCCTGCCAATCGGTTTGGATACGATATTGAGTTTGATGAAAATAATCAATTTGAGGGGATGACAATTGACTACGAAGCACTTGCCGCTCATATCGTTGCCTTGGATAAAGCAGCAAAAGCAAGGGGTCATAAATTGTGGCGTGTCATATTTGATCCCGAGCTGCAAAGTGGATTACTCGAAACACAATACGCGGAATACATAAAAGATAACATTACACTCTCAACCAAGCGCTCATGGGTGCGACACGACGAGCACTATCATGTGGATTTTGAGATACCCTGTGAAAAATAATCAATAATCATACTACAAAAAGTCACTGCGTCTTCTATGCTCAGCGGCAAGGATGCCTACTACAAACCCTACTGCTGATGCAGAAATTATAACTGCTAGAATTAATTCATCTTTATTAATTGCTAAATTGATTAGTAATCCGACAAATAACCCAAGTGCTGTCATGGCACTTATTATCCACGCAAAGTAAAGGCAGAGAATAAACCATTTACCAAAAGTACCAAAAATATCTCTTTTTTCCATACTGTTTCTATTACAAATTATGAATTCGTGTGTAAGACTTAATATCATCAGTATTTTTGTACAAAAGTCAAAAAAGGTAAAACTCAATGTTTGTAGGCTTCCCTTGAATATAACTAACCCGGCTGATTCAAATAAATAATAGCGTAAATAGTTACCGATAAAACAACATAGGCACGATTCACTATTCGTTCTCTATCAGCATCTTCACGTGCATTAAAAAAGTCGAGGAACATTTGCCGAATCAGGAAGGTGTAAAGAATATAATAAAGAAACGGAATGATGTGTCTGCTAAATGGATAATCGTGGATCTGCTTATCGAACAAAGACAATATCCAATTAATTTCAGCGTAGATACCGAACAAACCTAGCGCTGAATTAATGAATAACCATTTGACCTGTTCTTTGCCAAAAATAGCTAAGTAGAAGATTATATAGGTCAGGATGGCAATGCCACCGTGCATGAATAAGAAGGTGGTGTCTGCATTAGTAGCGGCATAAGCCATATAAAATCCTGAGAAACCAAACATCCCCATATGAATCAGGAAAAATGGATAGATCTTAAACCCTGATATTTTGTCCCCTTTTTTGTACTGTCTGCCGTTAATTTTAATTTTGCCTTGTAGCTTCAAACTGACTTCCTCTTATTATTGTAATAGGTTGTATCGCTATACTGTAATTATCTCTTCTTCCACTGCCCCCAGGGATCGTTACTATTCTTTGAGTTTTTAGCTGAACGGTTTCTTTTATTCTCGTCATATTCAGCGGCTTTTTTAGCTCGCTCTTCGCGTAGTTGTTCAGCATCTTCGAGGCTTAATGCGGCAGGTTTTCCCGGTTTTTGATCGTCTGGGACGATCCGATCTCTGGGAGGTATATGTAAATCTTTGGAAGGAACTTTGGGCAAGCTTTTGAATTGATATAAATAAAAAGCCTCTACTTTCTCCCGCGCCCATGTGGTGTTTTTAAGAAATTTAACGCTGGAAGCAATGCTTGGATTGGTCTTAAAGCAGTTGATGTTCAGATACGCATAAAGGATTTCAAAACCATAATGATCCACCAATTCAGTGACCAGGGCTTTTAAGCCAACGCCATTCAAAGGGTTATTCTTGTAATTTATTTCATCGGTCATACCAATATCCAGCAAAGATGGGAGCAGTGACTCATTATAGCCGAGGCGGGAGAAACTAAAACCATAGATATGGGTTAATTAGAGGAGATTTGCGGATGTCAAAACGTTCCATCCATTCACGAAAAATTTATCTGCTATGCCATATAGTCTCGAAAAATAGTGGTATACCATCGCATATTGGAGTGGAATTTAGATGAAAAAATTTACAGTTTTACTGGTAGCCGGATTGATACATGCGGTATTCAATCAAGCAGCATTGGCACAGGAAGAGAAAACGGCTTTGGTGCCTTTACCATCCGTTGACGACTTCACCAAGGGTGAGGATGGCTGGGCTTTCGCGTTAGGCTTGGGTATTGAGTATGAAACGGCCTACGAAGGTTCAGATGAATTTGGTTTCGAAGCCCAGCCTGCTGGTGCCGTTCAATGGCGTAGCGGTGATGATATTTTCTACTTTGCGGGTGAAGCTCTGGGTTGGCGTGGTCTTCGCGCTGATAAGTGGCTATTCGATGCCGTTGTGGCTTTCGATGAGGGTCGTGAAGAAGGTGATTCGGATGAGGGTTATCTGGATGGACTCGGTGATACAGAAGAAGAGACTGAATTAGTACTTCAAACACGTTACGCACTCGATGACGATTGGCGTTATTGGCTTGTGGGACGAGTTGTGACCGGCGGCGAAGGAAATCTTGGTCTATTTGGAGTTGGGTATCGCTTCGGGGACCAACTTGACGGAACCGGCTCTGAAATTAATTTGGTTGGGGTATTCCACGATAGCGAATATGCCAATAAAGGTTTCGGTGTAAACGCACAGCAGTCAGCTGCATCGGGATTGCCTCAAACCAACTTGAGTGGCGGATTGCGCTCGATTGGGATTGATTACACGTATCGCTATTACCTCAACGATAACTGGCAGATATTCGGCGAAGCACTCTATGAGCATTTTAGCAGCGACGTTCAGGACAGCCCGATCGCACGCAGTGATTATGAAGCCGAAGTAAGCATCGGATTTATTTATATATTCTAGAACGTTTGAATCTTTAATGGGGTCAGAGTAAAAACTCCTTCAATAAAGCCTCGAAGTCACGGTTGTTGCTTCGAGGGTATGTTTGGTTGCTTGGTAAAGACTTTGTGGGTGTCCAAAACTTAATTTGTTAAATATTGTTGGCATTGAAGAACGACACCCAATTACTTACAACTTGTTTTGCGAAATCTAGTATCTCTACCTCTCGCCCCGAAGTAAGCTGAATTCGTACTGTGTGTCCATTACTGGACATGGTTGCATCGCATGTGACTGTTGTCATATCAGAGGTTAATACGGAGTCATTTATTGATTTAGCAGGGTCAGCAACCTCTCTTGGTGAGCTCAGCAACTTGTGTTTGCTACCATTACACAGGTCTGCGCACAGGCGAAGCATGGGATTGGTATTTATATATTCCTCTACTCCGGTGATCCCTTCGCTCTTTAGCCAGTCTTTAATATGATAACCAGTAACTGCAAAATTAAATACTGCATCTGAAATACAGTATGGATCTTGTGAAATTACGGCGTTATAGAGCGCGCTTTGATCCCGCTTCACTTTCTCTAATAGATTCTTGGAGTTGCCGAATCCATAATTTAGATCTATACCCATACTCTCTCTCGATATTTAACGCTGCCAGCCGCGCGGCTTTGTGGTGGAGGCAAATCCGCAACGGAAAACCTGTCGCTATGCTTGGCTTTCTTAACCATTAGACTGCACCATGAAATATATCCAAATAGCAATAACTGAAATTGAGAAAATGAAATGGCTAAGAGACATTAGTTCACGTAGACATTTATTCATCCATAATCCGGAGCGCCTTAACTCAATCTTCCAGTCAAACTCCTCACCAGCGTCAAGGAGGTCATGTTTAGCTGCAAGGAAGTCTACATGTGTATGATTCTCATGCTTTTCCAAGCACTCATAATAGGCATTTGATATCGATTCATACGTGCTATCTAAATTATCTGAGTCAGATTTTTTTCGATATGGAAAAAGTTGCCTAGCCAAACGACCTAAGTCCATTCCGCAAGCGTGCATTCGTTCAGCTCTAGCTGAGAAATTGCCGATCCCAAGCAATAGCGAATATGCTAGGAGGGTAACAGCAAATACGATCTGCATCAGGTCTACATATTCGGTTGAATATCCATTATTAAAACCAAGCATATTCGACAAAGGGATTATAACCAGCCCAATGGCCATGCACGCGGGCGTAATCTGCGAAAACAGGTGATATGTTTTTAGTCTCCTCGCAGCGTTGTACCTCGCCTTGCAAGTAAATTGCACTCGTCGAAAAAGTTCGTCAAATCTCTGCTGTTCTTCTTTATGTGGGTTCATAGCATTAACATTTTACTATACGAATTAATTCCTAAGACTTTATTATCATTAGTCTTTTGATACAAGTGTCGATTTTAGGCTACCACGGGCACTTCCTTGGGTCTTATTGGTAATTAGAGGATGTAAGGTTCAGTATATCCGGAATCTTTAAGACAAAAGTGGTACTGGTACGGTGATTATTGTGCCGCTTTTGTTTGATAATGATATTTGGCAAGCACAGAACTAGTGACTCTTTCAAGGAGGATTTATGAAACCAGATTTTAAACCCGGTCAGAATATGGCGATGAAGGTGCCGGCGCATGAGTATGATAAGACGGTGGCGTTTTATCGTGATGTGTTGGGGTTTGAGTTAATTCCTTTGGATAATGATGAGGAGACCAATACCATTCGTTTTAAGTTTGGCGATAAGGTGTTGTGGATTGATCGTGTGGAAACTGTGAGTCAGGCGGAGATCTGGCTGGAGGTTGTGACGGATGATTTGGATGCTGCGGCTGAATACTTTCAGGAGAGCGACGTTGTTCGTTGCGATGAGATTGAGCCTTTGCCGGAGGGTTTTCAGGGGTTCTGGATTTCGAGTCCGTCCAATATTATTCACTTGGTCACCAATTCCGATTAATATAGTGGGGAAACAGACAAAGGAGATACGGATATGCTGAATGTGAAAATTGATGCTGATCATGCATTGGTGATTCTGGAACCGGATGGTGCTTTAACCGATAATGATTTTCGTTTGGCTGCTCAATTGATTGATCCAGTCATTGAAAAGAATGGCTCATTGAAAGGATTAATCATTCAAACGCGCTCATTTCCTGGCTGGGCTTCGTTTGCGGCATTGGTGTCGCATCTTCGCTTTGTGCGCGAGCATCATAAAAGTATTCAGCGCATCGCTTTTGTTACCGATTCGCCGGTAGGTTCTTTTGCTGAGGCTATTGGTAATCATTTTGTTAATGCTCAGATCAGAAACTATACTTTTGAGGAGTTTGAAGCGGCACGGCGCTGGATTTTATTTGGTGAATAAGTAAGCCAAGAATGTTACTTTTGACGGAATTATTTAAGACTTTCAGAGTCGAAGTTTTTTCGATAATAAATCAAGAAGGACAATAGTACGATGAAAAAAATACTACTAGGCCTTATGTTATGCGCGGCCAGCACCGGATATGCTGAAGAAAAGGGTTCGATAGGTTTCTCTGGGGATGTAGCTGTAGATGGTTTTTTTAATCCTGAGGTTGCTTCGTTTGAAGTAAAAGAGGTTTACCCTGATTCGCCCGCTGAGAAAGCTGGTTTATCTGCGGGTGATATGGTGTTGGCGATTGAAGACTGCGTAATACCCGGATGTGATACCGATGATGCACAGGACCATATGGACAAAAAGGCTGGTGAAAAGCTTCATTTGAAAGTGAAGACGAAAGAGGGCGAAGAAAAGGATATCGTTATCATGGTGGGCGAGCCGAAATAATCGTTTTAAGTATGAATGCAAAGCCCTGCAAAGATGCAGGGCTTTTTTTTAGTTTGTGTTAATTATTATTTGCTTTCCACATGTTTCGCGAAGTTATCAAGAATACTCTGCCAGCCTTGTTTCTGAAATTCGGGATCGTGTTGCTCTTCCGCGTCAAAGGTTTCGGTAACTGTGATGCCTTGATCGGTTTGTTTAAAGTCGATTGATACTTCACGACCATCGTCCATGACATATTCAATGTGGTTGGGCTTTTCGACTTTAGTGTAGGTGCCTGTGAAATCAAAACCTATGCTGCCGTCTTTGGCTTCCATCCGTGCTTTGAATTTTCCGCCCTCACGAAGATCCACCATACTTTGTGTGGTGTGCCAGTCTTCGGATGCGGCGTTCCATTGTTTGATGTCTTCAGGGTTATTCCAGCAATCCCATACGGTGTTGAGATCAGCATTAATGGTGGTGGTTATGTTGATTTTCATGAAACTAGCAATCCTCTGCAGTATTAAAGCTTGACTAGTTTACTCGATAAAAAAGTGAAGATGGGTTGAAGAAGTTCGAAGTTTTGGCCAATAGCTTGTAAAAAGATGACCCAAGTCGTACATTCTTAGACTCTTCCTGCTGTTCTCAAAATTTTAATGGTGTTGTCGTGATTTCTAAACTTCCTCGCTGGGTTGAGTTTGGTGCCTTTATTCTGGCCTTTGTCGCCGGTTATGTGAATGCGGTGGGGTTATTAGGCTTTGAGCATCAGTCAGTGTCACATTTATCCGGTACAGCAACCCTGCTTGGCACCGAGTTAATCAGCTCTTCTGCACAGAATGTTCTTCATCTTATTACCGTTCTGGTCAGTTTTTTTCTGGGGGCGGGACTTTCTGGCTTTATCTTACATGGCAGTTCGCTACGGCTTGGTCGCCATTACGATACCGCTTTATACCTCGAATGCATCTTATTGCTAGGTGCTTTGGTGCTACTCAATGATGGCGCAATTGCAGGTCATTATTTGGCGTCAGCAGCCTGCGGCTTACAAAATGCACTGGCTACAACTTATAGCGGAGCCATTGTGCGAACCACTCATGTCACAGGTATTTTTACCGATCTGGGGATCATGTTTGGAGCAAAGCTGCGAGGCGAGTCATTTGATAAACGAAAAGCCATTTTATTTCTAATTATTATTAGTGGATTCGTGGTTGGTGGTGTCATTGGTGCTGTGTTATTCGATGCCCTGGTCTTCAATGCCTTGATTATTCCCAGCGCTATTGTCCTGGTTTTAGGTGTTGGCTACCGAATTTATAACGTGAAGACAGCTTATAAAAAAGTGGAGTCTTAAGCGTCTCTAGGCAACATCACTGTAACGCAGTTAATCAGTTTTTGAGTCTTTTTATCAATGGCACTGGTGTCGGTTTTATCGGGGTTGCTGAGTTGGTCAATGGCCCAGTCGATGTGCTCTTTAACCATATCGTTGGCTTCTTGGTACTTTTCTTTTAGATCGTCGATCATTGAGGGTTGTTGCGAGTTACCGATGGCGACCGCGAGGTTGCGCAGCCAGTTTTGATAGCCGATACGACGAATCGGACTGCCCTGAAAATTGTCGAGGAAAGTTTGCTCGTCCCAGCTCCAAAGAGTGGCCAGCGAAACTTTGTGCAGATCATGGCGCGGTGAAAAGTCGTCTACTTGTGTCTGATCAGAATAACGATTCCAGGGGCAGGCCAGCTGGCAGTCATCGCAGCCATAAATTCGATTACCCATTAACGAACGAAGTTCTTCGGGGATAGCTCCCTGATTTTCAATGGTCAGATAAGAGATGCAGCGACGAGCATCAATCTTACGATCATCAAGAATGGCGTTGGTCGGACACAGTGCGATACAGGAAGTGCAGCCGCCACACATATCTTCGCCGGGTTCATCGACAGGCAACGGCAGGTTGATAAAGATTTCACCCAGGAAAAACCAAGAGCCAGCATTTTTATTGATAATCAGGGTGTGCTTGCCTTTCCAGCCCAGCCCAGACTTTTCAGCGAAAGCGGTTTCTAACACCGGTGCGCTATCGACCAGTACTCGGTAATCGAGTTCAAACTCATCATTCAGAGAGGCTTTGAGGGCTTCAATCACCTGCTGCAAGCGCTTGCGCATCAGCTTGTGATAATCGCGACCCAGGGCATAACGTGAAATGTTGGCAATAGATTTGTCTTTCAGTGGTGTGGTGAAACTGGCGTTGTCATTGAGGTAATCAAAGCGCAAGGACAAGACGCGACAGGTATTGGGATGCAATGCCGCAGGATTCTGACGCAGCTCCTGATTGCGCTCAAGGTAGGACATGCAGCCATGATAACCATCATCGACCCACTGCTTGAAACGCTCGAAATAGCCGCTGGTGTCGGTATCGGAAACCCTTAAATCCTGAAAGCCATGCTGTTTCGCCAGCTCAACCGCCGTTTGTTTGATCTGTTCGAGTTGTTGGTCGGTCAATGGCATTGGTGTGTATTAGTCGAATAGGGTTTGCTGGGATTCGCTTTGCTCATCGCCAGCCTACGTAGTGCAGGCAGTTGTTGGTGGTGCTGCCAGTCTACAAAAGCCTAGGGTGTGGAGAATGGTAACTCTATGTAGGCGTTTGAGCAAATGGGGATTGGATTTGGATTACTTTTTTAGAACTGCTGGGATTCACATTGTTGGGATTCGCGTTGCTCATCGCCAACCTACGCGCGCCTGTTTATACGTATTATTCTTTAACTATCAAGCCTGTTGTAGGCTGGTGATGTACCCCTAGGGCAGGATCAACGAAGCGAATCCCAGCATTTCAAATTATTCTCCGAACCTACCCCAGGTGGCGGGAACATCAGCTCCCCAGTCTTTCGGCAAGATTCCTTCTCTAATATAGCGATGAATACTGGAATATGGCCATTCAGTTGGAGAGGAAACATACCCATGCTTCACTGGGTTGTAGTGAATATAGTTGATGTGGTTGTTGTAGTCGGTTTTGTCCCTTATCTGGTGCTCCCAATAACGTCTTTGCCAGATATCTCGTTCTCCTTTTCTTAGGCGACTTTGACTGAGTTTTTCCTGATTGGGTATTTGTCTTGAGAAATTCGCTTTAAACCGAGAGATGCGGTTTGGGTAATCCTGATCATTTTCAGGCAAGGTAAGCAGAAGATGGAGGTGATCGGGAAGTACCGCAATGGCGTCAATGTTAAACGGATGCGCAGTTTTTACATTGCGAATGGATTGCCGTAGTAGATGGATGTGTTGGGTCAGTAGTTGGCTTTTGCGGTTGGAAAGAGTAAGGGTGAAGAAATATGTTCCGCCTGGGGTGAAGGCGCGACGGTAGTTCATGAGTAACATTCCTTGTTAGTCGGTGTTAATTAAAAAATGCTGCACCCATAGGGCAGGCTTCGCTCGGATTCGCGTTGCTCATCGCCAGCCTACGAATAATAGCTCATGCAGTTGCTGTGCTCATAGAGCGGGCTACGCTGGGATTCGTTTCACTGGGTCTGCCCCTTGGGTGCATCACCAGCCTACAGCATGAGTTGGCAGTCACAGTATAGGGTAGGCTGGCGATGAGCAAAGCGAATCCCAGCAAAGGGATTTAAAATAAAACAAAAAATTATATCTCTACAATCTATTCCTTCGGCAATAACATAAAGTCGAGTGCCATTTGCAGGTCGGCTTCGCTGCAATCGAAGCAGGCGCCTTTGGGTGGCATGCCTTTGTAGCCTTCGATCATGCTGGTCATCATGGCTTCTTCGCCTTTATCGAGACGTACCTGCCATTGTTCCATGTTGCCGCGAATCGGTGCACCGCCGTGGCCGCGTTCATGACAGCTGAAGCAGGACTGGTAATAGATGCTTTCACCGGTGCGTTCCTGTGGTTCTGGGGTGCAGGCGGATAGCAATAGTAATGATGCGGCAGTGATCGATAAAAGAGTTGGTTTCATGGCGATGATACGGAGGTTTTGTAAATAGCAGGCACAAAAAAGCCGATCACTTGGATCGGCTTTCACTATCAATTAGTTGCTGTTTTCTAAGATGTAATCAACAGTTGCTTTGATCTCATCGTCAGAACAGTCTGCACAGGTACCTTTAGGTGGCATAGCATTAAAACCGTTAATTGCATGAGAATAAACAGTATCAATACCTTTTTCCATACGTGCATTCCAGTCAGCAGCGTCACCAATTTTAGGAGCACCTGCCGCGCCTGTAGTGTGGCAAGCCATGCAGTAAGTGTTGTAAATCTGCTCACTAGAACGTGCTGCTGAAGAACCACCGCCTGCGGCTGCTGGAGCTGCGTTGGCAACTTGTGGTACTTCGTCTCCTTCAACATAAACGCTGTGAACAGGCTTCAAGCGTTCTTCAATATTGTGGTCGCTCATGTGCTTTGCAGTAGCGATTCCGGCAAAGCCAGCTAGTGTGAAACTGGTGATAAAAACTAATACGTTTTTCAAGTTTGTCATGACATCTCTCTCTGTATATGCCTGTTGCCTGTGCCCTCGATGTGAGAAGCAGGCATTCATGTGGCGCAGATTATAACGGTTATTGGCAAACGATCAAATAGTCATCAACTATCAAGGGCAAAAAATAGCCAGATTAAACAGTGATCGCAAGCCTTTGAATTAGGCATAGGTTTTTAGCCTGAGATCAGGCAAACTAGCGCAAAAGCCTTGGTTGGGGAGTTTATGGGTTTTCTAAAGCAAACAGCGCTCAAGATGCTCGGCGAGGCGTTGGTCAATAAGATTCCTTTTAATCGCCATATTGGCCTTGAGTACGATAGTGTCAGTGAGCAGGAATGTGTCATCAAGTTTGATATGAAGCCGGAGTTAGTAGGTAATTACTATCACGGAATTCTTCATGGCGGAGTTATTTCTTCGGCATTGGATATGGTTGGCGGGACTATGGCTGCAGTAGGAATTTTGCACGATAATCCGGCCACTCATTTACCTCAGCTGAAAACCAAGCTGGCAAAACTAAGTACCATTGATATTAGGGTCGATTATCTACGGCCAGGTAAAGGTGAGCAGTTTTTTGCCAAGGCTCAACTGCTGCGTGCCGGCCGTAAGGTCGCCGTGGTGCGTATGGAGCTGGAGAATAATGAAGGATCATTAATTGCGGTGGGAACCGGCACTTATATGGTGGGTTAGCCCAACTTCATTGATCAATCACTAGAGAATCACATGCAGAACTTTAATCGCGCGGGATACATTTACGGCATTCTGGCCTTTGTCATCTGGGGGCTGGCGCCCATCTACTTTAAGGCGCTTGAGGGTGTTTCAGCGCTTGAGATTCTGGCGCATCGGGTGGCCTGGTCGGTGCCGGTGGTGCTGCTTATTATGTGGGCCATTAAGCGGCCATTTCCGAAAAATATCCTGCAGGATAAGAAAACCATTGGCATTCTTATCGCCACCTCGGTGTTAATTTCCGGTAATTGGCTGGCCTTCACCTGGGCGGTGACCAATGAACGAGTGCTGGAAACCAGCCTCGGTTACTTCATCAATCCGCTGTTCAGCGTTGCTTTGGGAATTATGTTCTTAAAGGAAAAGCTGACCACTTGGAGCAAGATAGCATTAATTTTGGCGACCTTGGGCGTACTTTACCGAATTGTCTCGCTAGGAAGCCTGCCCTGGATTTCGCTATGGCTGGCCTTTTCGTTCGGGGTTTATGGACTGTTGCGCAAGCAGGTCAATATTGGTCCATTGCAGGGATTGTTGGTTGAGACTCTTATCGTACTGCCAATCACGGCGGGTTATATCCTTTATTTATGGTACTCAGGCGCAGGAGCCTTCCTGCATACCTCGGCCACTATCGACTGGCTGTTGCTGGCGGGTGGCGTCATTACCACAGTTCCGCTAGCCCTATTCTCTGCCGGAGCCAGGCTATTGCCGCTCAATACTATTGGCTTTATGCAGTATTTGGCACCAAGTTTAACCTTCTTGTTAGCAGTTTTTGCATTCAAGGAAACTTTCAATATCGATCTACTGATCACCTTTGCCTTGATCTGGGTGGGTCTAATTGTCTACACCATTGGTGTAATAAGGCAGCAGAACCAAAAGCGTCGAGATCGGAAATCAGCTGCTAAGTTAGCGGAAAATCAGTAATTTTTAAGTGCCAAAGAATCTAAAAGAATCGTGTTGGTGATAGCCCGATTTGTGATAAATTGACTGGGACATTGATTTATTCTTTGTACAAACGGAGCTTGTATGACCTTAGAAGTCATTTTCATTTTTGCACTGGTGCTTGCGGTATTTATCGCTTTTATTTGGGAGAAATACCCACCTGAGGTTATAGCCTTAGCCTCATCTGCGATATTGATGGTGGTGGGCATTCTGGATACTAGTGAATTTCTGTCCGTATTCAGCAGCAGTGCGCCAATGACTATTGCCATGATGTTTATCATCAGTGCCGCACTTGAGCGAACTGGCGTGTTGCAAATTATAAGCAACATCCTTAAAAGAAGTGCTGATGGCTCATATCTGCGCTCATTATTCGTGATCATGTTCTTTAGCATGATTTCATCTGCCTTCATGAACAATACGCCAATTGTAATCATGCTGACGCCTGTGGTGATTTCGCTGGCAGCCAGCATCAATATGGCACCCTCTAAGCTTCTGATCCCCTTATCTTTTGCTTCGATTTTTGGCGGCACCTTAACGCTGGTCGGCACCTCGACTAATATTCTGATGAGTACAGTGGCTTCTGAGCACGGTCAGCCGGAAATCGGCATGTTTGAAATGACCTTGCCAGCGCTTTTTTTTGTGGCGGTAGGATTCACCTATATGATGATACTGAGCCGATTTTTGCTTCCCGACCGCTACTCGCTTGCTAACATTGTCAGCAGTCAGCCCGAACGAAAGTTTATTGCAGAAATCTTGATACCAGCAGACTCAGACCATATCGGCAAACCGGTTAAGGATTTTTCCCTGCCTGTTGAAGGAGCCAGCATTATTGATATGGTGCGACGGAATATTTCAGTTAGGCGAAGAATGAAGGATCTGGAAATCAGGGCCGGCGACCGCTTTATTTTAAAAACGGATGCCAGCGAATTACTGAGTCTAAAAGAAGATGGGCAGGTTGAGTTTAGTTCATCGTTGCCCCAGGGTCTTGAGCCAGTTACTGCCAGCGAATCATTGTTAATGGAAGCCAGTATCAATGAGAAATCGAATTTAATGGGACGTCGGTTGGTGGATTTGGGTTTGGCACGGAAATACGGGGTTTACGTGATCGCGATTCACAGAAATGACGAGAACCTCAATGAAGACTTTGAGAGTATAAAACTGAAGTTTGGTGATACTTTGTTGCTGGAAGGGCCGGCAGAAGGCATCAAGCGATTGCTGGAAGACGGCAATATCATTAACCTGACCGAGCCTCAGGACAGGCCTATCCGTCGTAGTAAAGCGCCGATTGCTTTTATCACCATCATTGGAATTATGGTGCTTGCTGCAATGAATGTATTGCCGATCGCGGGGCTGGCAATTATTGGCGCCACTATCGTCATGATTACGCGTTGTGTCGATCCGGATGAAGCCTTTGATGCCATTGACTGGCGTATTCTGTTTTTAATTTTCGGTATGCTCGGGCTCAGTTTAGGTATGGAGAAAACGGGTGCGGCTGAATTGTTGGTCGGTGCCGTGGTTGGAATCACCGATAATATTGGCCCGGTAGGTTTACTGTTCGCAGTCTATGTTTTAACTTCACTATTAACCGAGATGATAAGTAATAATGCGGTGGCGGTTTTAATTGGGCCGCTGGTTATCGCGCTTGCCGAACAATTAGGATTGGACCCCAGGCCTTTCATTATGGCGGTGATGTTTGCAGCCAGTGCCAGTTTTGCAACGCCAATTGGTTACCAGACCAACACATTCGTCTATGGCGCGGGTGGTTATAAATTTAAAGACTTCCTGAAAATTGGTATTCCGCTGAATGTTATTTTTGCGTTGTTGGCGACCGCGGTCATTCCGTTATTTTTTCCTTTCTAGAGCAAATCTGCCGAGGTGATTAGAGTTTCACCTTGGCAACTTTAATCACACCGTTGGCATCGTACTCACGATCAAATACGCAGTAATAGTCGCTCATCAAAGGTAAACCCATGATCGACATATCAGGCCAGTTTTTCAATTGATCCATGATCATGAAATGAGCCCTGCCATGTTCCAGTGCATTGAGCTGCCAGTAGTTGTCAGGCGTACAGCTCATGCGAATTTTGTCGCCATAGGGGCTTAGAAAATAGAAGTGTATTTCCGGCCATTTAGCTAAATCCAGGTCAGTGGGGAAATAGCCCTTGCCAGCCTGATTGGCATTGGTGAAGCGTTCGATATGACGAATGAAATCAACATTCAGATCAATTAACTCATCCATCAATTCTTGATATAAATAGCGCTGCAGAACCAGAAAGCTGGAGCCACAGTCAATGATGCTATTGGAGCGGCCCTTGCTACGATAATTATCCTGAATGGGTGGGGCGGCAATTTCACGACCATTGCCAACCTGCATCGAAATCAGCTTGGTGTTGTAGTAGCTGTCATGTACAACATCAATCGTTTCCAGGTTGCCATGGTAAAGTTCACGATGGACTTCACCTGCGCCAAGAATCAGCAGTCCTTGATTTAAGGGATCGGCATGCAAGTCTTCTTCGGTATAAGTAGGCTCAGCAACATGAACAATCGAGCGCTTGGTATAAAGAGCAAATTTGTTTTTACTGATTTTTTGCTCTTCCAGCTGAGTAAAGAATGCTTTGGGGTTTTTTCTGGGATAGTTTTTGAGTTGTTGGCGAAACTGACGTACACCATGTTTGCTAGATTCAATCTCAAATGGCCAAGGGTAAGTGTGGGCAGGATCAATATTACGCTGGGTAAAATGTTCAGTTAAGTCATAGACTTTATTTAATTCTCGATAACCTAGGCCAAGAATGCCATCCGCACCAAAGAAGTTGTCTTGCTGCTCTGTTTTAATCACTGAAATATGCGCATCTTTAAGCAGCATTCGTTTCTTACCATGCTCCAATGAGAGATGCGTTTTGACCACTGGGCCAGCCCAACCTCCGGAGCCGTAAGTAATGGCTTGAGCATAGGACGTAGGCTCTAGATAAAGGTCATTGGCATGGTCGTATGCTTGAGTTTCTACGGCAATGGTACTGCTTCCGGTGTCCAGTAACAGATGCACGACTTCCTGATTGCAACCAACTTCAATCGGCACACAATAGCCCCCCTTTGCGCGTACAATCGAAATCGGCAGTTTCATGGTGTCCTTGGGCATGATTATTTTTCCTGTCTCAGAAGAAAGCTATGGGCAAAAAAAAGAGCCTCAATTGAGGCTCTAAGTTTAGGTGTATTTATTGCAGAAAAGCAAATAGTTAAAAGGTCCAGCGGAATCCTGCAGTCAATGAGCGGCCAGCACGTGGGGCACGATCCTTCAGGAATGAAGAGTGATCGCGGATTTCTTCATCAGCCAGATTTTGTCCGCGTAAAAACAGGAACAGCTCTGAGTCATCGAAAAAGACGTTATAACCGAGATCAAGATTGATCAAAGTATAACCTTCGGTTGGCAATTCATCTTCTGCCAAATGGTCTTGGTCAAAGACTTTAGTTGCGGACAAATTACTGGTGAACATATCGTAATCAAGGCCGATTGAGCCGCCAAGACGTTTGGCAGGAGTGCGTGGCAGATAAGGACCACTCTTGAGCTCAGCATTGGTATAGTCACCAAATAAACCAGTTTTCCAGACTGCGAGCCCATCACTGGCAAAAGTCCAGTTGATTTCAGCCTCAGCCCCTTCAAACACAGCATCGGCCTGACTGTAAACGAACACTGGGAATTCTTCATGTTCGTGCACTTCTCCCGGAGCCGGCTCGTGTTCCTGATGAGCGAGGTAGATGTAGTCATCAATACGGTTATGGAATACCGAAACGGAAGCACTCACGCCATCAGAATTGTAACGAATACCAATGTCGATATTGTTGGCGGTTTCTTTACCCAGGTTAGAATTACCCACTTCGATGCTGGCAGTTGCCAGATGCGGAACGTAATTGGCTTCATCGTTACCGGCATTGGAATAGAGCTCTTCAACTGCAGCCAGTCTTTGGGCGCGAGTAATGTTGATGGGCAAAGTCCAATGTTTATCGAGGTGCCACAGATTTCCGAAGGAGACACTGAATGCATTATCATCTCGTTTACCGAAAAGGTCGGTGGTAATGGTCTGCTTGTCATAACGTGCGCCAAGCTCGGTATGCCAGTGGCCTACTTCGTATTCCTCTAGCCAGAATAAACCAAGCTTTTCAGTGTTGGAGGCCGGAATATAGGCTTCATCACCGATGGTCACAAAATCGCTGTCCGAATATTGCAAACCAAAAGCACCCTGCCAGCCACTCCAGGAATCATGAACAAGCTCTAATCGAGTTTCTTGGGCATCATTTAAGAAAGTTGTGCCGATTTCAGCGCCTTCTATTTCCTGATGCTTATAATCGGTGCTGGCGAATTGCAGATTTAAGCTTCTGAAACCCTCAAACGGATCATTCCAACGTCCTTTCATATCCCAGCGTTTTTGGCGAAGATCTAAGCGTACAGCTTCCTCGGCATGCACCTCTTCGGTATCTCCTTCGTCGTGGTGCTCGGCATGCCCCGGCAATCCATAATTGCGTTCATAATCTGAATAAGACATACCCCAATAGCCGGCATCTGAAATATAGGAGAAACCGACACTACCGCCCTTGCTGTCTGTGTCACTATTTTCAAGGATACCTGACGCTTGTTCGTCATGCCCTGCTTCGCCTTCTGCTTCTTCAAGTTCGCGAAGGTAATAAGACTCGGCAAAACCAGGAATTTTCAGCTCATCGGTTTCTGATTTGAAAGCATCAATGTTAAAAGCAAGGCCACCGCTGGCGGTTGAAAAAGTGCCTACGGTACTGCGCTCACCCGTCGCAGAGTCGCCGAGGCGAACTTCAACGCCACCTTCTATACCGTCCGGTAATTCAGTTGGGATGCGGTTATCCACTACATTAACCGCACCGCCAACCGCTCCGCCGCCATAAAGTAGAGTTGCTGGTCCTTTTAGAATTTCGACACGTTTTGCAAGTAATGGCTCGGCTGCTATCCAGTGGTCAGGACTGGCGTTGGATGCATCCTGAGTCGAGCTATTATTGCTGAGTACGGT
Source organism: Kangiella sp. (assembly GCA_048268505.1). Classification (GTDB taxonomy): domain Bacteria; phylum Pseudomonadota; class Gammaproteobacteria; order Enterobacterales; family Kangiellaceae; genus Kangiella. The sequence continues at coordinate 493,018 of JBLWVK010000002.1, forward strand.
GACACGGTTGCCCTGTTGACCGCGAATAACTGGGCGGCCAGCACCCGCGCCAAAGCTGGATAGGTTGACACCAGGAACTTCGGCCAGAGTTTCGCCGATATTGCTGCCACGTTTCTGGGTCAGCTCATCACCGCTGATAATCACTGCGGGAGCCGCCATCTCCAGAATGGTGTGTTCCAGTGGGTTGCCTGTTATGACTAAAGTTTGAGTGTCCGAAAAGTCAACCGTTACAGTCAGACTGTCGCCGGTATGTTGAACTGCCTTATTGATGTGACCCTGTTTGCCACCCTTGATATCCAGCACATAACGTCCAGTTTCAAGGTCACTAAATTCAAAACGACCATTTTCATCAGTGGTCACCGACTGATTTTCTGAAGAGATAAAGATCTCGACATTGGCTAGTGGTTTGCCTTCACTATCTTGAAGAACGCCGGAAAGAGTTGAGTTATCAGCAGCTTGTGCTTGCTGAGTTAAAGCTGCCGATAGTAGCAACGCGATAGCAGAATATTTCATGCTTATGATTCCTCATGCGAATAGACCTGTGTCCATTCAGTTAATACACAAATAAATTTAGAAAAAGAATTGAGAAATTAAGCTGAAACGGGAGGGGCGCGGCCAAGGTAACCCGTTCGTGGAATGGATTGTACAACAGGTGTTGGCCAGGCTAAGGATTGCTCCGCAATCAGGGAAGGAGACGGCACGAAAAGTTGTGGCGAACTGCTGTGACTGTCTTTAAAAGTCTGATGGAGACAGATCGCACAATCGCTGGTCTCATGATCGGGAGCTTTAGCATGAGCAACACCTACCAGCGCCATGCCAAGCAGGGCGACAATCAGTAGTATGTGTTTAATGGATTTGCTCATGTGTTTCGACTCCTCTTACAGAGACCATATATCCTAAAGAGCTTATAACTTATAGGCAATATAAGAATAACGGATTAATGTTACAAATAGTGAACAAAAACAGGTAGCATTGAGCGATAACGTCATGTTTGCGCATGATAATTCTGTGTCAAGCTGAGATCCCAGAAATAATGAGTGACCACTATGAGTGAGAAGGTAACCGAACAAATTCCAGAGTCTATTTCAGAACGTAGGCTCGACAAGGTACCTCATTTTCCTAATCGCCATGAGCCGGTTGGTTTTATGCTGCGACTGGTTAAAGCGCTGCATACCTATGGCGTACCCAGTTATGAACTGGAGCGCTTGCTGACCAATGTTGCTGAGCAGTTGGGTTACGGTCTGCAATGTATCGCCGTGCCGACCAGCATTACCATGACCTTTATGTTGGAAGAGGATAAGCCGCAGACTTATGTGATCCGCTCGAATGCGGGCGAAGTAGATGTGGACAAACTGAGCCGCACCATGGAGGTGGCCTATGCTGTGATCAACGAAGAAATGACCACCGAAGAAGGTGCTAATAGGCTTAATGAGATTACCAAATCCAAGCCGGTGCATAATCGTTACTGGACGATTCTGTGTTTTATGCTGGTGTCGGCTTCAATCGCGAGAATTTTTAATGGTGGTCTGTTAGAAGTCATAACTGGAGCCGTGATCGGCTTATCAGTGGGCCTGCTGGTCAATATAGGCGGAACCCGTTCAGAAACAGTGGCCAATCTAATGCCTGCACTGTGTGCCTTTATGGCCTCGGTCATCTCCGTAGGTTTCAATAAATGGTTAGGGCTTGGTTCTACCTATATTCCTATCGTAGCTGGAATTATTATTTTGGTGCCCGGTATGATGCTAACCATTGCTATGGCCGAACTGGCGACCCAGAACCTGGTGTCGGGTACGGCGCGGCTGTTAGGCGCTGGCGTGATATTCATCCAGATGACCTTTGGCGTAGCGATTGGCAGTCAGCTGGGTAATTACTTATTTCCCTCAGAAATAATAACAACTCTAGAACTTCTGCCGACCTGGACCATCTGGATAGCGATTGTGGCCACTTCTTTTTCATTCGTGGTTTTGTTTCAGACCCGTTGGAAAAGTTTCCCGTGGATTATCGCCGCGGTCTGTATCGCCTACTTTGTGTCACGCTGGGGGGTTAAGTTAATGGATCCAGCCAGTGGCGCATTCGTTGGTGCTTTATCGGTGGGACTGTTTGCCAATCTTGCCTATCGCATCAAGCAGGTACCAACAGCAACCATTATGATGCCGGGTTTCATTATTTTGGTTCCAGGCAGTGTTGGCTTTAAAAGCCTGACAGCCCTGCTTGAACACGACATAATCGGTGGCTTGGATACCGCCTTTAATATGATTATTATTGGTATATCATTAGTAACAGGCTTATTGATTTCATCGATCGCCACTTTGCCAAAACCAAAAACAAAGGCAAAGCTGGGCAAGCCATTGAGTTGAGGCAGGATTGCGGGACCTCGACAAGTACGACATGACTTAACGCATTGATAAAAAGGTTGGGGGTAGAATATGTTAAAGCAACTGCAGTGCCTGGTGCTTATCTTCCTGCTGACAGGTTGTGAGTCAGCTGAGGCCGAGTATCGAGTTAAATTTGTGCAGGATGGCGACAGCATGGTGATTTGTTGCGAGCGGGGTAATGGGTTTACTATACGCTTAAGGGATATTGATGCTCCTGAGCGAGCTCAACCGCATGCGCAGGAGTCACGCGAATACTTGCAAAAGTTGGTCATGAATAAGCCTATCCAGTTGCTTGGTGATAAGCGTGATAAATATGGCCGTTTGCTGGTTGATGTCATCGTCAATGGTCAGTCAGTGAATGAGATCATGATCGGTGAAGGCATGGCCTGGCGGTGGCGTTACAGTAAAAGCAAAAAACTCAAGGAGCTGGAAGAAACTGCCAGACAAGCAAATAAAGGACTTTGGGCTTTGCCTGAAAGTCAGAGGATCGAGCCATGGGAGTGGCGTAAACAACATAAGAGGTAATCGTTGTGGCTAGTGAAACGGAAAGGGAAATAGTCAATAAAGTAGCCATCGTTGGCGGGACTCACGGTAATGAGTACACCGGAGTCTATTTGCTGGAAAAGTATCATGAATATCCTCATTTGTTGCAGCCCAAAACTTTTGAGGTCGAATATCTGCTGGCCAACCCCGAGGCTTTTAAGCAGAACCGTCGTTACCTTGATCGTGATTTGAATCGCAGCTTTAAACTATCCGACCTGAAAGAGCCTTTATTAGCTGGTTATGAAAATGCACGGGCAAAAGAAATTAACGATCAGCTTGGCCCTAAAGGTGACGCCCGTGTCGATATGATCATTGACCTGCACACTTCAACGGCACCGATGGGTGTGAATCTGGTACTGACTAAAACCGACACCTTTCATCTGATGCTGGTCGATTATGTGCAACAGCGCATGGATGATGTCACCGTGACTCTGGAGCGGCAGGAAGATCATCATTTCTTGATGACAGTTGCTGATCGCCATGTATTGGTGGAAGTAGGCCCTGTGCCGCAAGGTCAGCTTAAACATGAGGTGTTTGAAAAAACCGAGCAGGCAGTGCAGTTAATTGCAGAATTTATCGAACACTATAACCAGCATAGTTTACCGCAACCCTCCGAATCGATTGATATCTACGAGTACTTTGACGTCATGCATCTACCCACTGACCCGTTGGGTAATATTTGTGGCATGGTACATAAAAATATTCAGGATAGAGATTTTCGGACGTTAAAATCAGGCGAACCGATCTTTCATCTATTTAATGGCGAAGATGAGTGCTATGAAGGGGAAAGCTGCACCATCAGCTTTATCAATGAAGCCGCTTATTATGATGAAAAGAAAGCCTTTTCAATGTCGAAAAGGCGTACCTTTCACATTGGATAGTTCATCCTAACTTTGATCAGATGCAACCTGATTCATGTCGTTAAGAATTTGTCTACCTCGACTAAGTGCCTTAGCGCCAGCACGATAGCTGCGACTGGCATTGAGTTCATCCGCTCGCTTGAAATAAGCATTGGCCAGTGTATTCTGCAGTTCCTGAGACAAGGCAAAGTCTCTAGGTAACGTCGTTACCAGAGCAAACACTTCTTCATCGACCTGCTCCAGTTCGCGAGTATTAGAAGCCTCTTCAATTTTAGCCAGGAGTTTATTGATCGGCTGTTGATAGAAAATCGTGGCCGCTTTCGTCGGGAATGGCGTATCTGGCTGCTCAATAACCTGCTTGTTGTACTGATCAATCTGTTTGGCTGCTAACAGAAAGGCTGCGCTTTGCTGTTTTAGTGCCTGATACTCCTGGTTATCCACAAAAATCACATCACCCACCTGCTGATAGCGGTTAAGTTCAGCCACATTGTGTTCGGCTAACGCCTGCTGAATGCCCGTCAAAAAGAGTGATTGAGATTGTTCCGAAATTTTAGGAGTATGCTCAGGCGCGATAGTGAGCAGGGTCTGTTGTAATGAATAGACGTCATCGCCAGTGTCGCGTTTTCTGTAGTCCTGCTGTTCCAGTAACTGGTTAAACTTTTGTTCTAGTGTCGAAACCAGCTGATTCTGCGCATCCAGTACCTGTTGCTTAAAGCTGGAAAGCTGTTGGGAGTCCTTCAGAAACTGCTCTGCCTCAGCAATGGCCTGCAGTGCGTTTGGATAATCCGCATAGCCAGTATCGGTCGGACGAAGATATTGCTCTGACTGAGCTGAAAAGTGCTGAACGATATCATCATTTAAAATGTTAAGTAGCGAAGTCCGGTGAACATCTGGCAGTTGGTTAATGCTCTCAAGGGTTGCCTCAAGATCGGTTTCAGCCAGCGCCAGAAGCTGTTGGTATTGGGCTTCCTGTTGTTGGTAGTGAGCTAACTGTGCCTGAGTCTCAATAATGGTCTGACTGGAGTTTTGCCACAAAGTGATCGCCACCACAGAAAAGATTAAAGCTGATGCGGCAAGCGCTACCGGCTTGAACAGTGTGCGCGTTAAATCCTGATAGAACTGCTGCACAGACTCGGTGCGCTGATGGTGTTCCAGTTGCAAGCCTTTTTCCAGCCCTTTCCAGTTAAACAAAGCCAACTTGGATACTATATTAGGTTTGATTTTTTCAGCAAAAGCCTTGTTAGCCGGCTTGCGTACATAAGGGTGTTTGCTGGTAAACATCTCATAGGTGATGCAGGCCAGGCCGTAAATATCATCTTTAACATCATGGGTTTGCTGATTCAGCATGTTGAGGCTGGCATAGGCAGGGGTATAGCCACCAACTTCATATTCCGGTTCATCAGAATGTAGCTGGACTGCGTATTCATCTACTTTCTGCTTGAGGCCGCGAGAGACCCCAAAGTCGAAGATTTTGACCCGCTGCTGCTGAGTGATGAAAATATTGCTGGGCTTGAGATCGCTGTGCAAAATGCCCTGCTGATGAGCAAACTCAAGCGCCGAAGTGATTTGCTTGAGAATATTAAGAACACCAGTTTTGGGAAGCCCATTGGGCTTGCTGCGTTTAATGATTTGATCGAGCGTTTCGCCCTGCAGATACTCCATGACGATGTAACAGAGGGAGTCATCCAGTACAAAATCATGAATCTGAACAATGTTTGGGTGAGCCAGCAGGCGGGTTTTCTTGGCTTCGCGCTGCATGATGGTGACTGCATCCGGGTGGGCAGAAAACTCGGAACTCAGTATTTTTACCGCAACGAAAGGCTCACTATCGCCGGCTTTCTCGGCAAAAGAATCAATGGCTTTATAGACATAGCTCATGCCGCCGGTGCCGATGAGCTCAACCAGTCGGTAGCGTTCACTGAGCAGATCGCCCAGTTTGGGTTGGTCGACAACGGAATTGTTCGCCGTATTGGCGCTAAAGTCCTGTACTACTGTTTTATCGTTGTCTTCGGCTAACGGCTCGCTGGTTGGCCCTTCATTTGGGCTGGTTTCTGGTGAATGGCTGTCAGCCTGATTCTGATTTTTGTGCTGGTCGTCCTGTGAGTGTTCCATCCAAATCTAACTCTGATCCAATCAATTTCAAGCGCGCTAATCTACCCGATTTGGGAGCAGGTTTCAATTCTTTAATATATCTGAGAAGTATTTATCAAATATTCCAAAAGAAGTTTAATTTATCACCAAAATCCACTATCATCGGCGCCTGATTTTTTATTCCTGCCCTGCAAGGAAGGTGGAACACACTCACTCGGGCGGAAAAAACTGATATAACTTGTTGTTATATATGGAATATTAATTTGGTTTAAGTAAGGCATTGATACCGTGCACTGAATCATGGACGCGCAGTCAGGGTGCATCAGGAAGTCACAAGGGATAAGAACAAAGGTCATTGAGGATGAAGCAATTAACACTACGTATAACCAGTTTTCACCGTTTAGCACCTGATCAGGTTGCGACAAAAACCTTCGACCGCATTGGTGGTGTCATTGGCCGCTCGGCTGATGCTGACTGGGTATTGCCCGATCCGGAAAAAATCGTATCGAGCACCCATGCCGTCATCAGTTTCGAAGCGGGCAGCTATTCAATCACTGACTATTCTACTAATGGACTTTTCATCAACCGAGGAGTTGAGCCACTAGGCAAGGGTCAGACTCGAATGGTGCAGGATGGAGATTATCTGCAGATTGGTGAATATGAAATCGAAGTCGCCTTAGAGGATCATCAGGTAACCGGCCATGACTCGTCGCTTGTCCGTGATCAGCAGCCAGTGCCTTCACCAGTTAAGAGTCCAAGCCCGCTGGAACCAGAGCCGGTATACAGCGGAGCAACTGGTTATGAGCATCAGCAGATGGCAAACCCGCTTAATGAAAGTTACAGCGCACCCAACCTGAAGCAAGCTCAACCGGAAATAGTTCCGTCTGAAGTCAGTGCTGCTAAAGCCCCAGCCGCGGCCCAGCAGATTCCAGATGACTGGGATCCCAGCGCGCAGAACAGTATACAAAACCAGCCACGGCAAACAGTGAATCGCTCGCAGGTGAGTCTGCACACGACAACACAGCTGGCAGCGAATGCTGATACTGCGCAAGCGGTGCAGCCGCATTTACAAGCTCAACCTCAATCTCAATCCCAGTATCAAGTTCAGGAACAACCTCAAGCACAGGCTCAGCCTCAAGCACAGTACGGGTTAGCGAATAGCCAACCGACGATTGATGGTACTGGTGCAGAAGTCTGTTTGAATGAATTGCTAAAAGGACTTGGGCTAAGTGCCGAAGAAATTCAGCTCAATAACCAACCGGAATTTTATCATCGACTTGGTGCGGCGTTACGACTGTCGTTACAGGGCATGCTCGATATTTTGCGTGCCAGAGCGAGCATGAAAAGTGAATTCAGAGTTATGCAAACCACCATTCGTACACAGGAAAATAACCCTTTGAAGTTTTCGATCAATGTGGATGAGGCGATCAGAAATTTATTTGCGCGAAGGATTACCGGATTTTTGAGTTGGGATCAGGCCATTCAGGAGTGCTTTAAAGATATGAGCAGTCATGAGCTGGCATTGATGGCTGGAACGGAAGGAGCCGTGAATGCCGTGTTATCGCAGCTTAACCCGGATCACTTTGTCAGCGATGAACAGCAGGGTAACAGTATTGAAAAATGGATTCCGGTAGCTAAAAAAGCAAAGAGCTGGGACAAGTACAAAGAACAATACGGGAAAGTAAATGAAGAACTGGGCCAGGGTTCTGGAAAACGGTTTTCTGAAGAATTTGCCGAGGCTTATGAAGCTCAATTGACCGCATTAGGTGTGCGATAGGGGATACGAATGAAACAATTAACGATCATTAAAAGATTATTGGTAGCAACCATATTACTGGTCAATGTCAGTGGTTGCTCTTTACTGAAAGGGAATAAGGGTGAGGAAGTTGAGTTGACCATCAGTGTTGCTGAGCAGGTCAATCAGGATGAATTAGGGCGCTCATCGCCAATCGTACTTCGACTGTATGAGTTGAAAAAAGAAGTGGCCGTAGAGGGTATGGATTTTTTCAGTATTTATGACCAAACCGAACCGGATTTCAAGACCGCCGTATCCAGCATGAAAGAATTCCAGGTCAATCCGGGCCAAAAGCTGGAACAGTTGCTGGTTACTGATGCGACCACCAAATATTTGATGCTGGTAGCGGCTTTTAAAGATATTGATAACAGCCAGTGGAAAGTTGTGCATGACATCGAGCAGTCGGATGAGTTAGCGCTGTTTATTGAAGGTAAAGCAATCGTCAAGCAATAGGGATATTGGATGAGCAACAAGGTTGTCTGGTCACAAGGTTTATTCCTGACGCCAGAACATTTTCAGCAGCAGGATCGATATAACGATTATCAGATTAAAAGGCTGACTCAGGCGCTGGCACCAAATGGTTTCGGCTTTAGTCAGTTAAAGTTAAATCAAGAGGGTCTGTTGCAGGGAAAAATTGGGATCAAGGCAGCCAGCGGTATTTTGCAGGATGGCACCTATTTCAGCATGCCAGAAACGCACAGGCTTCCGGCGATGCTGGATCTGTCGGAAGTAGACGCAGTTAATGACAAGCGGATCATGCTGGCTATTGCAGAAAATACTGATCACTCAAAGCAGGTAGCGCAGGAATTTTCCGGTCAATCGAATAAACGTTATCGAAAGGAACTGAAGCAGGTAAGCAGCATTAATGAAGGCGAAGAGAGTGATGCCACTCTAGAAATCGCAGAAGAAAACTTTTGCTTAATTGTTGAGGGGAAAAGCCAACAAGGCTATGAGTGCTTACCGATTGCCCGAATCAAAGAACAGAAACAGGATGGCAGCATAGAGTTGGACGAAGATTTTGTCCCCGATATTTTAAATATTCAGGCCAGTGAGGTGTTACACAGTAGACAGCTTAGCCTGATCAGCTTGCTTGAACATAGAAGAGAAAAATTGGCCGCCAAGGTTCTGGGTGTTGATAACAGCACCACCAGTAGCATTCATAACTACCTGATCCTTCAATTGCTGAATAAAAACCTGGCCAGATTGCATCAGTTGATGGAGCAGGAGCAGGTGATGCCACATGAAGTTTATATAGAACTAGTCAATCTGGAATCAGAGTTGGCAACTTTTTATGGTAAGGGTCGAAAGCCAGCCAGGCAATTGCCTTATGCACACAAAAATATCGATCAATGCTTTATTCAGGTAGAGATCACGATTAAACAATATTTAAGTCATGTGCTGGATGAAAGCGCCCATGAAATTAGCCTTGAGGAAAAAGGTTATGGCATTAAAGTTGCGCATATTGATCAGGTTGAACTGTTTAAGCAAGCCAGTTTTGTGTTAGCGGCAAGAGCTGAAATGACGACGCGTGAATTAAAAGAACAGTTACCAAGACAAATAAAAATAGGCAGCCTGGGCAATATCAGACAGCTGGTAAACGCACAATTGCCTGGTATCAATTTATCTGAATTGTCAGTGGCACCACGCGAAGTGCCGGTAAAAAAAGAATACAGCTATTTTACTATTGATCAGCGTTCGCCACTGTGGGCAGAAAATACCAATTCAAGAAGTATTGCTTTTCACGTATCGGGAGATTTCCCGGGGCTGGATGTGGAGCTTTGGGCAATTAAAAATGAAGCATAACCATAGATAACAAGGGATTAACAAAAGAGAAAGATGAAAAATATGGATAGAACAATTCTGGTACCAAGGCCGGGAGGGATGCAGCGACCAGTCGACAGTAATGAGCAGACACTGGAGCCGGATTTAAACCGAGGACACAAGATTCCGTTGGCTGCCTTCAAGATTGGAGTTAATCCAATTATCGATGCCGCCACAACCTTGCTCAGTCTTGCCATCGAGTTAAAACAGGCAACCCAGATCAGTAATATCAATATGCTGCATAAACAGTGTATGACACACATTAAAGAATTTGAGCAGCAGCTACGTCAGGATGAAACTGATGCAGACACCATTGCTGAAGCGCGTTATGCCATCTGTTCCTTGCTGGATGAAATTGTCTTGAATGCCCCCTGGGGCGCAAACAGTATCTGGAGTACTAAAAGTCTGCTCAGTGTGTTCTATAAGCAAACCTGGGGTGGAGAACAATTTTTTAAGATTATCGATGAGAGAGTCAAGAATCCGCTTAACAACCAATATCTACTAGAGTTGCTCTTCTTGTGTTTACAACTGGGGTTTAAAGGCAAGTATCGGGTGCAGGAGAATGGATTCGAAAGACTGGAAGTGGAAAAAGAAAGGTTGTTTGCTGTTCTGAAGAAAGTACAACCGGAATATAGCAAGGAGCTATCCCCTCATTGGCGCTCAAATATTACGGATCTGATAGAGAATCAGCGAAGAATTCCATTGTGGGCAGTTGCTGTTTTGAGTGTGGCTATTCTACTAGGTGTCTATTTGAATTACAGCTATCAGCTAAGTCGACAGGCTGAGCCAGTGTATAACAGTATTGCCGGATTGGTCCCTGACGCACCTGTGAATCAGGAGACAAGTAAAACCGTCATCAATTATGCGGAGCGGTTAAGACAGCTGTTAAGTACGGAAATAGAGCGTGGGGTATTGCAGGTGGTGGAAGATCTGGATCATGTTGCAATCATTATGACCAGTAATCAGATGTATTCCTCCGCGAGCGCGCAACTGAATGAAAACAGTATCGCCATCATTGAAAAAATTGGCCAGATTGCAACCAGCACACCTGGCCACATTCAGGTTGTCGGACATAGCGATGATCAAAAAATATTCACGGCTAAATACCATTCTAACTGGGAACTGTCATTAGCAAGGGCAAACTCGGTGGTACGTATTTTAAGTCAGAACCAAAATCTGGCAGGTCGAGTCAGTGCAGAGGGACGAGGTGCTGCTGAACCAAGAGTGCCAAACGATAGCGATCAGAACAGAGCACTGAATCGACGTGTAGAAATTTTGTTATGGGTCAAAAATGGATTGGATGAACAGGCAACAATGGAAGTGAGCGAGCGTTAGTATGGCTGGAATAATAAAAAAAATCGGTAGGGTAATAACTCATAAAATCACATTGATAAGTCTAGTGATCCTGGCTGTTATAGCCGTGGTCTGGTTTGGTGGACCATTAATCAGTATTGGTGGTTATGAGGTATTGAGCAGCGTAGCGGCAAGACTCAGTCTGTTGCTGGTAATTGCCTGTGTCTGGCTGGCAATCAAAATGTGGAAATTACAGCAGGCGAGCCGAAAAAACAAAAAACTAATGCAGCATATTTCTAAAGAGGATCAGGACCAGCTGGATATAGAGCAGTCTTCCGATGATGAAATTGCAGTGTTAGAGAAAAGAATGTCAGATGCATTGCAGTATCTGAGAAAAAGTGATTTTAAAGGCAAGAACCTCTATCAACTACCCTGGTACTTATTAATTGGTCCTCCCGGAGCCGGTAAAACAACCAGCATCATCAATTCTGGATTAAACCTGCCGCTGGCTGACGAGTTTGGCGCTAGTCCGATTAAAGGAGTTGGCGGAACACGAAATTGTGATTGGTGGTTCACTGATGACGCTATCCTGCTGGATACTGCTGGACGTTATACGACACAGGATAGTTATCAGGAAGTTGACTCTAGAGCATGGCATGGTTTTTTAAACCTGCTGAAAAAGTCTCGACCGATGAGACCTGTTAATGGTGCCATAGTGACTATCAGCATTGCTGAGTTACTACAGCAATCTCAGTCAGAATTAACCGAGCTCGCAGGAACCATCCGTAAAAGAATTCAAGAATTGAAGATGCAGCTGGGGATTAATATCCCGGTATACCTGGTGTTAAGTAAGGGTGATCTACTGGCTGGGTTTAATGAGTTGTTTGAAGATATTTCCCGCGAGGAGCGCGAAGAAGTTTTCGGATTAACTTTTGAGGTTGGAGAAGACTTCTCACATCATAAAGCTGTCGATAAATTTAATAAGTACTTTGTAGAGCTGATACAAAATATAGAACGAAAGCTGCTAAAAAAGCTACAGCAGGAAAAAAGCGAACAAAGACGAGCACTAATCTATAGCTTTCCACGTCAGCTCCGTCTGGCCCAGAAAAATATTGATGACTTTATCAAGATTGCCTTTAGTCAAAACCGCTATGAAGAGCCAATTCTGTTAAGAGGTGTTTATCTCACCAGTGCCACGCAGGAAGGAACGCCGATAAATCGTATTGGGCGAGATATTTCAAACACCTTTGGCTTCAAACCGGAAAGAGTCAGTACCGGTAGCGGAGAAGGTAAAGGTTATTTTATTAAGCGTTTATTGAAAGATGTCATCTTTAAAGAAGATAAGCTGGTAGGCGTCAATATTGCTTATCAAAAGCGTCAGCGCCTGATCCAGCGAATTGGCTACGGGGTGGCGGGATTTTGCCTGGTCGCCTTCAGTTATCTATGGTCACACAGTTATGCCAATAACAAGCAGTTAATCACTAGCACTTCATCCCTGGTTACAGAATATAACCAGGCAAGCAGCGGTGGTATTACCGACAAATCCAACCTGTTGGAATTGAATGGTGGCCTGAATGTGTTAAAAAAATTCACCAACCAGATTATCGAAAATAAAAATGCATTAAGCGAAGGCTTTGGGTTATATCAGGGTGATAAATTTAGTGGTGTTACCCAGCAAGTTTATAACAAAGGTTTGGCCAATTACTTTGGACCTTATCTGAAAAGCAGCCTGGAAAAGGAAATGCTTCAGGCCAAGCAACATAATGACTATTTATATGAGCTACTAAGAATTTACCTGATGTTCTATCTGCCTCAGCATAAAGAAGAAAAGGATATCGCTTCTTTATTTGAGCATTTATGGCGTCGAGATTATCCCGGTGAGATCAATGAAGAATTGCGCAATGATCTAAGAGCTCATTTAGGCTACTTCCTGACCGAGCAGATGAGCTTACCTGAGCAGGATCGCAGGCTGGTTAACTTTGCACAGGAAAAGTTAAGCCAGGTGTCGTTAGTTGACCGTGTTTACAACAGTATTCTCGACAACTACCTCAATGCAATGCCGGAGTTTAAGCCGAGTGATTATCTGTCGCAGCAGGTTGAAGGTTACTTCTATCGTAAAAGTGGCAAATCATTGCGTGAAGGTGTGCCGGGTCTCTATACGCAGGCTGGCTATCATGCTGTTTTCAAGCGTGAGAGCAAAAAAATCAGTGAGATACTTTCAAAAGACTCCTGGGTATTACCGACAGATAATGCAGACAGTCTGGACAAGCTGTCGATACTTGATATTCAGGATCAGGTGCGTGAAAAGTATTTCAATGATTACATCTTTTATTGGAAAGAATTGATCAATGATCTGGCAGTAAGAGAGTTCTCAACGCCGGAAGAAGGCGCTTTGATGCTACAGGAGCTAACCGGGGTCAAGGCCCCGATAGAGCGATTGTACTCGGCAGTGCGTGATAACGTCATGCTGGCCCGGCCCAAAGATGAAGGCATCAACATAGATGCGGCAAAAGACATAGCTGAAACCGCAGCTCCATCCCGTGTCACCAATAATGCCAACCGATTTGAGCGATTGATCCCTGATAGCGCTGATATTGATGCAGCACCAGAGCAGGTCGTGAATGATGCATTTTACGACATCATTCAGTATGTAGGAGAGCCAAACGGTAACAGCCCTTTAAAGCAGAGTCTTGGCGCACTTAAAAATATGCAGGTGTTTCTTGAGTCAATCAGTAACGCCAATAATGCTGAAGAAAAAACCTACGAAGTAACCAGTAGCCCACAGGCTGCAAGCATTATCAGTGAGCTGGAAAAAGAAGCCAGCGTGACACCTCAGCCAATGAGCGAATGGTTGGGCAAGGTTGAGAACAGCGGTAAAACGCTGACTAATACGGGAACCTACTCTTACCTCAATAACTTATGGAAAACAGAGGTGCTATCAGAATGTCGACGCGCGATTGAAGGAAGATACCCGGTCAATAAGCGCAGCAGAAAAGACATTACTCTGGATGATTTCAGAAGCTTCTTCTCCTATGGCGGAACCATTGATCGCTTCTTTAACCAACATCTAAGTGTTTTTGTTGACACTTCGCGTGGCCGTTGGCGACTTCATAAAGATATTGGCATCAGTAATTACACTTTGAGACAGCTGGAAAAGGCAAAAGCCATCAGAGAAAGTTTCTTTGTCAGAAATGGGACGGATATTGCGGTGAACTTTACCTTAAAGCCGTCGAGTCTTAGCGTTAATGCAGGGCAGGTACTGGTTGATATTGAAGGCCAGGTTTTGTCTTACCGCCATGGTCCATTACGTGCCTACCCGACCCGTTGGCCAGGACCTAAACCGCAGGTTGCAACTTCGATTGCTTTTACTCCAACTGATGGTGGACAAACTGAAACCGTAAGAACTACCGGTTTCTGGAGTCTGTTCCGACTGCTGGATAAAGCAAAACTGAAAAAGACACTGGCCTACGATAAGTTTTTGGTGGAGTTCAAGCATGGCGAATTTGATGCAAGCTTCGAACTACAGGCGCATAGCGTCAATAACCCATTCTTTGGCTCAGATTTGGAGGGGTTCAACTGCCCGACAGATTTATGATGAATAAGAATGTGGCTCGATTCGGATGTTTCGGAAAAATGAGAAGCTGTGGTGATTTTGTTAGTCGCCACGTTCCTCATTCGATTCAAGACCGATTTGATCAGTGGTTAGAAGAAGGCCTTGCCGAGACTCGGGAAAGGCTCAAGCAGCAGTGGCTTGACTACTATCTTACCAGCCCTATCTGGCGTTTTTTGATAAGAGATTCAATAACTGATGCAACACTGTTTGGCAGCATGATGCCGAGTCTGGATAAAGTTGGTCGTTATTATCCACTGTTGATCATTAGCACTCTTGAAAATGGGACCTTATTGGATATGGCGCAGTGCGAGGCTATTGAAGAGCTGATGCTTGATACGTTGACTAATTCGCTGGAGATTAATGAATTGGATGAGCGGCTACAGACCTTAAACCAGCGCTCTTTTAGTGGCGAAAAAGTTTCAGTCGCCGATCTCGTTGAGAACAGCGGGAAAGAACTAGAGCAAGGAGCTCACGAAATTGCCACTAGACTCTGTTCAGACTTTTTCAGTCATGAAGATGAAGCTATCTCTCCTGATGTTTTCTATCATGAAACTGAAGCTGAAAGAGACTATTCCAGTATCTGGTGGACAAGAGGGTCTGAGCACATGGGGCCAACTGTTTTGTTGTGTCATGACTTACCGCCGATATGCGGAATTCATGCAACCCTGGATGGCAATTGGCAAGACTCGGGCTGGCGATCATTTGATGACGAACACAATCAATTAATAACTGAAAACGAACAATTATCAATGGAAGAGTGCTGTGATTGAAGCTGAGCAGGATAAAACAACAATTGATTATCGTTGGCTATCGGCAGCAGCAACGCATGTTGGTGCTGTACGAGAAGTGAATGAAGATAATCAGATAGAAAAGCCAGAGATTGGATTATGGGTCGTTGCCGATGGTATGGGCGGGCATAGTGCGGGTGATGTTGCCAGTGGCATGGTTGTGGATGAACTTTCCGCTGTAAGAAGAACCGGCAGCAATGAAGAATTTATTGAGCGCGTGATAGAAGTCTTAAGTATTACCAATCAAAAATTAAGACAGCTGGCTTTCCAGAAGTTTGATAGGCAGGCGGTTATGGGCACTACTGTTGTGGTTCTAATCATTCATGAAAACCGCTTCACCATATTGTGGGCAGGAGATAGCCGCGTCTATCGCTATCGAAACCACACATTACAACAGTTAACCCGAGATCATAGTCAGGTAAACGATATGGTGGATTCGGGTTTGCTGGCAGAGGAAGAGGTGGAAGATCACCCTTTGGCTAACGTCATTACTCGAGCGATAGGAGCTTCTCAAACACTGAACCTCGATCGGATTGACGGAGAAATTCAGCATGGTGATATTTTTCTGCTGTGCAGCGATGGATTAAATAAGGAGCTTTCCGATCAGGAAATTTCAGCCTTTTTCAGTTCAGGAGATGTGGATGAAATCAATAAGGCGCTCATTCATTCCGCTTTAGTGCGTGGAGCGCAGGATAACATCACCGCAATTTCTGTGCGGGTGGAAGGGACTGTTGCAAATGACCAGACCATACCTGCGCTAAGTGCGCAAACCGGTGAGGAGAGTACCATCAATGGATATTGAAACTTACATCGAACCAATTAGTGAAGAACAACCTTGTGGTCGCGATCTGCGCAATGATACCAGTGTCGAATCCATTTACTACAAGCTGAGAGATGCCCGTAATTCAGCGCGTAAAGCTGAAAGAATTGCGCTAGCAGATGCTGACGAAGCTGGAACTGTAGACGAAAACTGGTATCAGCTTAAAGAGTTGTCTTTAGATGCTTTAAAGAATGAAACCAAAGATCTTGAGGTAGTAGCCTGGTTTATTGAGGCGACTACGCGAATTGACGGCATCAAGGGGTTTATTCAGGGCTATCAACTGGCAAGCAAATTAATTCGTCGATTCTGGGACGATGAAATTTATCCGGTGATTGATGAGGATGGCATCGAAACCCGGGTTTCTCCCTTGTCAGGTCTCAATGGCTTTGATGGCGCTGGAACCCTGATAACACCCATTAAATCAATACTACTGACCCAAAATGATGACTACCTGCCGGCATGTGTCTGGCAGTATGAGCAGGCCGTACAGCTGGAGCGATTGGATGCGGAGAAAAAACAAAGCCGTATCGATAATGGCGCCATCCCTTTGGAGTCGATCAAAAAATCCGTAGTGCTAACACCTGACAGTTTCTACCAGGAGCTGGTCAGTGATCTGCAGACTGCACTTGAAACCTATGAAGCATTTACTCAAAAGTTTGATCGCGTCTGTGAGTCATTGCCCCAACCTACTTCTAATATCAGAAATGCACTAAGAGAGTGTCTGCAGGCAGTTGAATACCTGGCTAAAGACAAGCTGGCAGCAACTGAAGAGTCTGTCAGTCAGGAGCAGGATGAAGGCGGTGCAGAAACAACAGGTTACCAGGCAGAAGGGATTAATCGACGCGAACAGGCTGTAAATACTTTGCGTCAGGTAGCCGAATATTTCCGAAAAACCGAACCTCACTCACCTATTTCCTATCTGTTGGAACAGAGTATTCGCTGGAGCGATTTGTCGCTTCCAGAACTGTTGCAGCAATTAATTCCAGAAGAAGGTGCGCGTGAGCAATATTTTAAACTAACAGGGATCGATGTGGGTAGTAACCAGTAAATTTGAACCCTAAAGCTAAAGGAGAACCACATGGCGAGTATACATGACCGTTTGAAAAAAGTGCGTAAACCACGAGTCCATATTACCTATGATGTCGAAACTGACGGTGCAGTACTGGAAAAAGAACTGCCTTTTGTTGTTGGTGTGATGGGTGACTTTAGTGCTGACTCAACCAAGCCGGTGAAGCCGTTAAAAGAACGTCGCTTTATCCAAATTGATAAAGACAATATCAATGAGGTAATGCGAAATATGGCGCCGGGTCTTAATATCAAAGTGGAAAACACGTTACAGAACGATGGTTCGGAGATGGCCGTCAATCTGAAGTTTGATTCGATGGATGATTTTGAACCCGCAGCAATCGTTGAGCAGGTAGAGCCATTGAAAAAATTGATGGACACGCGTAACAAGCTGCGTGATCTGATGACGAAAATTGATCGTTCAGAAGAGCTTGAAGGCTTAATGGAAAGGGTATTGCAGAACAGCGATGACCTTAATGCACTGGCTGAAGCACTTGGACAAATTGAAGACAAGGGAGGCAATGAATAATGACTGAAATGGAAAAAGTTTCCTCCAAGGAACAGATAGTCGAGCAGAGCCAGGATATTCTAAGCCAGGCGATAGCAGCGACCAAACAAACCGAAGCCAGTCGTGCTGAAGAGTTGTTAAGAGCTTTAACTTCAGAAGCAATGAAGGGGACTGTCACCTGGAACAAAAACCTGACAGTAACTTTTAAGGAAGCTATCGATAAGATTGATGAAGCCTTGTCAGCGCAGTTATCAAAAATTATGCATAACGAGCGCTTTCAGAAGCTGGAAGGTTCATGGCGTGGTTTACAGTATCTGGTACAGAATACTGACACATCGGTTTCCATGAAATTGAAAGTGATTAACTTGCCAAAGCGTGAACTGTTCAAAGATTTAAGCAAAGCGGTTGAGTTTGATCAAAGCCAGCTGTTCAAGAAGATTTACGAGAGTGAGTTCGGTACTGCTGGTGGTGAGCCATTTGGTGCTCTGATTGGTGATTATGAATTTACTAACCACCCAGAAGATATCGAAACACTGGAACTCACGTCGAATGTTGCCGCTGGAGCCTTCGCTCCTTTCATTTCAGCATCATCTCCGGAATTGTTTGGGTTTAATGACTGGACCGAGTTATCAAAACCACGGGATCTGGAGAAAATCTTTGACTCATTGGAATATGCCCGCTGGCGTGGCTTCCGTGATTCCGAGGATTCACGTTTCGTGACCTTAACAGCGCCACGCGTACTGGCACGTCTACCTTATGGTGAGCAAACGCGTCCAATCGAAGAGTTCGCCTTTGAAGAACTACCAGTCGATAGTGATACTAAAGTAGCCAACAGTGTTGATAATAAAGATTATTGCTGGATGAATGCATCTTATGTGTTGGGCAGTAAGCTAACTCAGGCATTTACCGAGCATGGCTGGTGTACTGCCATTCGCGGTGCGGAAGGCGGTGGTAAAGTCACTGCATTGCCCATGCACAACTTCCTGAGTGATGATGGTGATATGGATATGCAATGTCCGACTGAAGTTGGTATTACTGATCGCCGTGAAGCTGAGCTAAGCAAGCTGGGCTTTCTGCCGTTGTGTCATTACAAGAATACAGATTATGCAGTGTTCTTTGGTTCCAATACCACTCAGCGTCCTAAGCGCTATGACAGCCCTGATGCAACTGCCAACGCCGATATTTCATCACGTTTGCCTTATATCATGGCGACTTCGCGTTTTGCCCATTACTTGAAAGTATTGGCCCGCGACAAGATCGGTTCTTTCATGGAGCCGGAAGATTGTGAAGCCTGGTTAAACCGCTGGATCTTGAACTATGTCAATGCTGATGAGGCAGCAGGTCAGGAATCTCGCGCCAAGTACCCATTAGCTGAAGCTAAGGTGGAAGTGGAAGAAGTGCCGGGCAGTCCCGGTGTTTATCATGCCAAAGCCTGGTTAAAACCATGGCTACAGCTGGAAGAGCTGAGCACGTCATTGCGTCTGGTAGCCAAAATTCCAGAAAGTAAGTAATGATACTGTTGAACAGGGCCGCAATTGCGGCCTTTGTTTTTTCCTTAATAGTTAATCCTGCAAAGACCCTGCGAGATAGCGATATTTTTTGCTACACTAGGCAAATCTAACCCTAATCGTTAAATCTCAATGTCTGAAAAAAAGCCACCATTTATCCTAGTTGACGGATCCTCATATTTATTCCGTGCCTATCATGTACCGCAATTACAACGAATGACTAATTCCAAGGGCATGATGACCGGTGCCGTGTTTGGTGTCATCAATATGCTGAAGAGCTTGATCAAAGAATACGAGCCTGAGCATATGGCGGTGGTGTTTGATGCTAAGGGCAAGACGTTCCGTAATGATCTCTATCCGGAATACAAGGCCCACCGTCCTCCCATGCCGGAGGATTTGCGTCAACAGATTGAACCTATTCATGAAATTGTCAAAGCAATGGGGCTGCCTCTGCTAGTGATTGAGGGCGTTGAAGCCGATGATGTGATTGGCACACTAGCAAAGCAGGCCTGTAATGAAGGTCGCGAAACCCTGATATCCACAGGTGATAAGGATATGGCCCAGCTGGTAAGCGATCATGTCACCTTGATCAATACCATGGATAAAAATAATCCGATTACGGATAAAGATCGAGTGGTTGAAAAGTTTGGTGTCAGGCCAGAGCAGATAATCGACTATCTGGCATTGGTAGGCGATAAAGTCGATAACATCCCGGGAGTGGATAAATGCGGTCCCAAAACTGCGGTTAAATGGTTGGAGCAATACGACAGTTTGCAGGGTGTGATTGAGCATGCCGACGAAATCGGCGGCAAGATTGGTGAAAACCTTCGTGAAGCCATTGACCGTTTGCCGCTTTCATATGAGTTAGCAACCATCAAATTGGATTGCGAACTGGAATATAAGCCAGGCGATTTAAATATTGGCAAACCAGATCTAAAAGAATTAAAGAAGCTGTATGGCGAGATGGAGTTTAAGCGCTGGTTGACTGAGGTATTAAAAGAACTTGGTGAGGGTGAAGAATCAAGTCAGGATCGAGAAAGTGGTTCAAGTGTAACCCTGGTCGACCGCTCCAAATATGAAACTATTTTAGAGCAGAAAGATTTAGACAAGTGGATACAAAAATTAAGCGAAGCAGAACTTTTCGCATTTGATACGGAAACGACTAGTCTTAACTATATTGAAGCAGAGCTGGTTGGTATGTCATTTGGTCTTGATAATGGTGAGGCTGCATATCTTCCTGTCGCTCACTCTTACATGGGCGCACCGAAACAACTGGGTCGGGATGAGGTTTTAAAGCAGCTAAAAGATCTTCTGGAATCAGAAAAGCATAAAAAGGTTGGGCAGAATTTAAAGTACGATATGAGTGTACTGGCAAACTATGGAATAGAACTAGGTGGCATAGAGTTCGATACCATGCTTGAGTCCTACTGTCTGAATAGCGTTGCTAGTCGTCATGATATGGATACGCTTGCGCTGCATCATCTAAATCACGTTAACATTAAGTTTGAAGAGATTGCTGGCAAGGGAAAAAATCAGCTAACCTTTGATCAGATCGAGGTGGAAAAAGCAGCACCTTATGCAGCCGAAGACGCAGATATTACCATGCGTCTGCATAAAAAATTATGGCCTGAACTAAAACAAAATGAAGGTCCTACTCAAGTATTTCAGCATATTGAAATGCCTTTATTAAAGATACTCTCAAAAGTGGAACGTAATGGTGTTTTAGTTGATGGAAAACTGCTGCTGGAAAAAAGTCATTTATTTGAGAAGCGCTTAAAAGAGCTTGAAAAAGAAGCGTTTGAAATAGCGGGTAAAGAGTTTAATCTCGGCTCACCCAAGCAATTACAGACTATTTTTTATGAAGAGCTGGGTCTGCCGATTCTAAAGAAAACGCCAAAAGGCCAGCCATCAACTGCAGAAGAAGTATTGCAGGAATTAGCGTTAGATTATCCGCTGCCAAAGTTAATTCTGGAACACAGAAGTTTAAGCAAGTTAAAATCGACTTATACCGATAAGCTGCCGCAAATGATTAATGATAAAACCGGTCGCGTTCATACCTCCTATCATCAGGCTGTGGCAGCGACAGGAAGACTGTCATCAACTGATCCAAACCTACAGAATATTCCTATCAAAACAGAAGAAGGACGCAGTATTCGAACCGCATTTATTGCACCCAAAGGTTGTAAGATTCTGGCAGCGGATTATTCGCAAATTGAGCTTCGTATCATGGCGCACCTGTCGCAAGATAAAGGCTTGCTAAAAGCATTCGAAGAAGGGCTGGATGTTCACTCGGCGACCGCTGCTGAGGTTTTTGATGTGCCATTGGAACAAGTGACTTCCAATCAGCGCCGAAACGCCAAGGCGATCAATTTTGGTTTGATTTACGGTATGTCAGCTTTTGGCCTGGCCAAGCAGATCGACACCGATCGCAATACGGCACAGGATTACATCAACACTTATTTCGCACGTTATCCAGGTGTAGAGAACTACATGGAGTCGACACGACAGAAAGCCGCGGATCTGGGTTATGTCGAAACATTGTATGGGCGTAGACTGTATCTTCCGGAAATCCACTCAAAAAATGGCATGCGCCGCAAAGCTGCAGAGCGAACCGCGATCAATGCACCCATGCAGGGTAGTGCCGCAGATATTATCAAGCTGGCCATGCTGGAGGTGGATAAATGGCTTAAGGACGTGAAAGGCATCAAGATGATCATGCAGGTGCACGATGAGCTGGTTTTTGAAGTTGAAGAAAGCCAATTAGATTTGGCACAAAAGAAGATCCCTGAATTAATGGAAAGAGTTGCTGAGTTGTCTGTTCCATTGATCGCTGATGTTGGCATAGGCGACAACTGGGATGAAGCGCACTAAGATTTCTTTTGCTCGATAGCTGTAAAACAAGTAAGAACTGTGAACCGCTAGCGGTAGATTCTGTGAGTCATTTTTATGCTAAAAACGGCTATCGTTAGCCTGTTCACATTTCTAACCAGTCTTTACAAAAGCTGACACTTTTATTGCAACAAACACCCCAAACCAATGTCTATTGTACTGAGCGCAACGAATGCGCTCCCCGCGACTCCCTCCTTCCAAGCGGGACTTGCAGTTCGGCCTCCCCAAGCCGGATTGCGCATTTGGGGTGGTGCCTTGTTCCCTCAGGCCACCCCTTTTTTTTGCCTCAAATATATCCGTGACCATTATCAATAATCGCTTTTCTAAGTCTTTAAAAAATAAAGATGCCCGCATAAGTTTCATTCACTTGCAATCCATCTAATATAAGATGAATTAATTCACAGACGGCATTTTTGCTTGAAATGTAATCAAATCCCGCTATTATTCCCAAGGCTAAAAAAGCGCATTGTTAATAATTACATAGGACATATATTATGAATAATAAAGGGGCTAAACTCTTATTTGTTTCTTTTCTTTCTTTGGGGATTATCAGTTGTAGTGGTGGCGGCTCTGATTCGACACCAGAGCAACAACCTGTTAATCAAAAGCCAACAGCAAATGCTGGAGCTGATCAAGCCGTTGATGAGCAGACGACGGTTACAATCGAAGGCTCTGGTACTGATAGTGATGGCAGCGTTGCCTCATACACCTGGTCACAAACTTCTGGTCCAGAGATAACCTTAACTAATACCAGTCAACAAACCCTCGAATTTACAGCACCAGTTGCCAAGCAAGAGGCAAGTCTGGAGTTTACGTTAACTGTTACTGACAATGATGGTGCAACGGCTAGTGATAGCATTATGGTCACTGTTAATCCAGTGGAAGAGCAAAAAGTGACTCTGCAAGGTAAGGCAATCGACGAGCCAATTGCTAATGCTGAAGTAACGGCTGAAGTTTCCAGCAGAACTTACACCACAACTGCTGATGCTATGGGCAACTATACGTTAGAGATTGGTGCCGACGAAGATGAAGATTTGAGTGAGCTTTTGGTTATTGTTACGGCTAAAGGTAAAAATGAGCAATCACATGTAATACTTAAATCAGTTGTAGGAAGCTTTGGTGATATTCTTGAAGAAGCAGGTGAAGATAATGTTCTTACATCTGATGAGAACAAAAACGTCAATACTACACATGTCTCAACAGCAATTTTAGGGTTATTAGCGATTGAGAAAGGCGATAATTATTTAACTGATAAGAGCAGTTTTGATGATGCGCTACCTACGTTATCAGGATCCGGAGTATGGGAAATAGCCTCTACAGTAAAAATGATTGTTGATTATTCCACTCAATATCCAGAGCTCGGACTGCCTGAGGGGATTGATAATGTTTGGGACTTTGCTATCAATAAAAATGCGGTTAATGATTATTTGAGAAATATACCTGATCTACATGAATCATTATATGAGGATATAAAGAACTCAATTTTTGAGGATACTCAGCTTTTTGAGTCGACCATTGACACACCTCAAAGATACATAGAAGTAAACAATAAATTCATGACTACAACCCAGTTTACTTTTGGTGGCTCTAGTAATGGCCGTATGAACTACGCATCTATCGAGCAGTCGCTTAGTGCAAATAATGCTATTGATACAATTCAAATAAGCCTGGAAGGAAAGGTAATCTCAACTGGTTCCGTTTTTAAAAACTATATGGGAACAGAGTATCAAGTATATCAAGAGGAGATCTGGGAAAATATTGATATAAAACTTATTGAGTCATCTGAGAATGCAGATTTAGTAGCTATAAAAATTGATGGAAGATACAGATATCAGGCAACTGCATTTTATGATTTTGAGGATGAGCTTTTCACAAAGTATGAAGTTAAGTTATTTGCAAAAAGCATATTACCAATCACCAGTGATGACATTGTTGGTGTGCGTATGCTTCCAGCTTATGCTCCTAGCTTAGATCCTACAGAAGATCTGGACACACCCTATGGCCCGTTCCCCCAGATTGTTTCTACAGAGGCTGCTGTAATTGAGTTTTTTGAGAGTGGAGTTGCACAAAGTTTATCTGGTAATTTCGGGGACGGTAGTTGGAATATTAATGGTAATGGTGTCCTTGTAGTCTATTTAGACGAAGCAGTTTTGGAAGTTAGAAAAATAACATCAAATCTATGGGCAGTAGAGGCATATGATTTTGCAGGTGTCCCTCTAGGTTTTGCCGCAGGAATGTCTGCTTTTGAGGATGGAGCATTGCTTAATGACCAGACTGCTATAGGCGTTTATTCTGTAGATGGTCTTATTTCCGATACAAGTGATACATATTATTGGTTTGAAGTACAAGAGGGCGGTATCGGGTATCAGGTTGGAGGTAATGACTCTAATAATAATGGTTTGCTAGAGGAAAGCGAATACAATAAGACCAAGTTTTTCTGGGATATTGTCGATGGTAAGCTACAGATGAATATATACAGAAATCTATCAAATCAAGTCTGCACCAGCATTACCAGCGATTGCTATGTCTATTTAAGACGTACATTTGATATGTTTGAAAAAGTGGGGGATAAGCAGTTTGCAACTTATCAGTATCAGTTGAATTTCCTTCCAGGAAGTTTTAATGATCTTTCCCCAGAGCTTCAATCGCTTTGGGTATACGATATGATTTTTTCGAGATATTTAATCAAATCCGAAGAGCGACCAATTTCAACTGAAGCAATGTAATTGTAAAGGCCAGCAATTGCTGGCCTTTTTTTTTGCCTCAAATGAATTCGTGATCATCATCAATAATCACTTTTCTAAGTCTTTAAAAAATAAAGATGCCTGGATAAGTTTCATTCAGTTGCAAGGCATCTAATGTAAGACGAATTAATTCACAGACGGCATTTTTGCTTGAAATGTGATCAAATCCCGCTATTATTCCCAAGGCAAAAAAGCGCATTGTTAATAATTACATAGGACATATATTATGAATAATAAAGGGACTAAACTCTTATTTGTTTCCTTACTTTCTTTGGGGATTATCAATTGTGGCGGTGGTGGTTCTGACTCATCGCCTGATCAAGAGCCCGTTAATCAAAAGCCAACAGCGAATGCTGGGGCCGATCAAACCGTCGATGAGCAGGCAACGGTAACAATCGAAGGCTCAGGTTCTGATAGTGATGGAACCATTGCCTCTTACTCCTGGGCACAAACTTCTGGTCCAGAGATAACTCTAAGTACTACTAATCAACAAACCCTCGAATTTACAGCACCAGTTGCCAAGCAAGTGACGAATCTGGAGTTTACATTAACTGTTACTGACAACGATGGAGCTACAGATTCTGATAGCGTTATCGTAACAGTGAATCCGGTTGATGAGCAGAAAGTAACACTGAAAGGCGTGGTGACTGATGGCCCAATTGCTAATGCTCAGGTTACCGCTGAATTGGGTGGAAGAACGTATACATCAACTGCTGACGAAAATGGTAACTATTCATTAGTGCTCGGTGCTGATGAAGATGAAAACTTAGGTGAGCTGTTAGTAATACTAACTGCTGATGGTGTCGGTGAGCAGTCATACATTAGATTAAAATCGGTTGTGGACAGTTTTGGCAATTTGCTAGAGCAGGCAGGTGATGACCGAATCCTAACTGCCGATGAAAACAATGGAGTTAATGTAACTCACTTCTCCACAGCGATTTTAGGGCTAATAGCAATTGAGAAAGGTGAGGAGTATCTGTCTAATAAAAGTAGCTATGAATCCGCCTTTTATGCACTTGATGGTGGCAGAGTAGTAAGTATTGCTACATCAATTAAAATGATTGTTGATTTTTCTGTTGAATATCCAGAATTCGCCCTCCCACAAGGTATAGAAGATACTTGGCAATTCGCCACTAATAAAGTTGCATTAGGAAGTTATGCTTCAGAAATAACACCAGAGCTTGAAAACTTATGGCAGGAGGTGAAGGAGTCGCAGTTTGAGGATAAAAATCTCTACGAAAAACATATTTCAGTACCTAATATGTATACAGAAGTAAACAACAAATTTGATACATTTACTCGATATAATTTCAATGATGCTGGTTCATCTGGAACTATGAATTTTCGTGAGGTTGAGCAACTATTTGTAGGTAGTAATTTTGAGAGTAAAATTTCTCTCCAACTAGAGGGTGATGTTGTATCACAACTTAATATAAATAAATGGTATATGGGGCAAGAGTATTATGTAACTCAAGAAGAAGTATGGACTAATATAGAGATACAGTTAATTAAGTCGTCAAATTTCGCTGATTTAGTGGCGATAAAAACTGTTGGGAAGTATCAAGTTGAACCAAGTCCTTATTATGCTTTTGATGATGAACCTTTCACAAAATATGAAGTGAAGCTCTTTGCTAAAAACAGACTTCCAATATTCCAGGAAGATGTATTGGGTCAAAGAGTGCTTTCAATATTATCGAGTAATCTCGACAGAGTGGAAACTTTTGAAACCATTTATGGCACGCAATATAAAAATATTTATGAAAATGCCCTAGCCTTTAATTTCTTAGAATCTGGTGTAGTTGAGAGTAGTTCTGGTGTACTCACTAGTGGAACTTGGAATCTAAGTAACGGGGTGCTTAATATGTATTTTGGAAACACCCGTTTAATCGTAAACAAAATAGCTACTAATCAATGGACTGTTGCCGCTTACGATGATTCAGGACAGTCTCTGGGTTTCACTGCTGGTAATAGTGCAAAAAGAGTTGCTCCGAATACGAATGAACAAAATGCCATGGGTATTTATCATTCTGCCACTTTAAATTTGGGGGAAAGTTATTACTGGTTTGAAGTTCAGGAGGGAAATGTTGGTTATCAACTTAGTGGTGAGGATACTAACGGCAACGGTATTTTGGATATTGGTGAGTATTACCGCACCCCATTTGTGTGGGAAATTGTAGATAGTAAGTTGCAGCTTGACTTCTATAAGAATCTTGCCAATGAAGATTGTGAAGTCGATTTTTCTGAATGTTATTTGTCGCGCCGACGCTATTTTGATTTATTTGAGCAAGTTGGTGATAAGCAGTATTCGATATATAAAATCCTATATGGAGAATTACCAAAATGGTATCAAGATTTAACGTCGGAGCTTTCTGAAAAATGGGTTATGGATGTTAGTTTGTCAAGATATTGGTTCAAACCATCTGAATTACCGATACCTGTAAATTTTGAATAATTAACTTAAGGCCAGCATTTGCTGGCCTTTTCTTTACCGTTGATTTATTAAGCAAGCAACTCTTTAAATTCTTCCAGTTCATGTAGCGGCTCGAAAGCCGGCTCGCGTTCGATTTCTTCAGCTAGCTTAGGTGCTTTTTCGACAGCTATTTTGATGTCGCTGATGGCGTCTTGTACGGCTCCATTGGCTGCATTTGCGCAGGCTCTTTGCCAGTAGGCAAGACCATAATCTTCGTCCTGATCAATGGCTCGGTTAGCTAAACTAAATGCCCATTCATACTCACCCAGTTCAAATGCTGCATCGGCTTTATAAATCAGGGCTTCGATATCAGTTGGATTCATCGCTAATAGCTCATCGTAAAGTTTGATTTTCTGATGCATGTTGGTTTCAAGACCGGCTCGCATCCATATAGAATGTATTTCATTGGCTTTAGAAATATCTTCTTGAGCTTCAATGATTTCCTGCGAGCGACGCTTGAGCTTGTCTTCCAGATCTTTTAAACGCTCTTCATATTTACTGGTTAATTCTGTGATTTTAGTTTCGACCACTTCATTCAGCTTGCTGCGAACATCGCGTAGCGAACGCCATCCCATGAGTACCAGTAAAGATGCCGCAGTAGTGATAATGATAAAGACATTATTGAGTGTGTCTGTGGTATATCGGATAGCCCGATCGGAAACATCAAGACGAGCGTTGGCAACTTTGTTCTCAACTTCCGCTCTGAATGCCTGCTGATCCTGACGAATGCTTTTCAGCTCATCAAGGATGTATCGCTCAATTAATGGTGGGTACTGTGTTGTGGTGGCATTGCTTTTAGCTACCTGCTCTTTTGGCTCTTGTTGCTCTGCAGCAAAAGCGGTTGCAGTTAATAACAACAGAGTTACAGCGATGATACGGCTAATCATGGGCTTCCTCGCTAGAATAAACAAAGGTTTAATGACTCGATCCTAGCGAAGGCGTTGGTGCTTTGCAAAACAAAGCACCTCTTA
This sequence comes from Kangiella sp., assembly GCA_048268505.1. Taxonomy (GTDB): domain Bacteria; phylum Pseudomonadota; class Gammaproteobacteria; order Enterobacterales; family Kangiellaceae; genus Kangiella. The sequence continues at coordinate 521,172 of JBLWVK010000002.1, forward strand.
GCACAAATTAGAAAGGAGAAAAGGCTAGATCTATCACTTACTCTTTGTTGGTAGTTTCTAGATCAGCTGAGGCTTCATACCATTGGTCAAGTATTTTGTAGAGTTGGTCAAGGCCTTCGCGCTTCAATGAAGAGAAGGCTTGAACCGTAGCGGTTGGATGAAGCTCTTTAACCGCTTTTTTGCACTGTAAAACGGCTTTGGATTTAGCACCTTGTTTGAGTTTATCGGCTTTACTAAGTAGGCAGTGCACGGGCAGTCCCACTTCGTAGGCCCAGGCCAGCATGTCCTGATCGCTATCCTTAAGGAAATGACGAATATCCATTAACAGCACCAATCCTCGCAGGCATTTACGTTGCTGCAGATAACGCGATAGTTCTTCCTGCCATTGTAGCTTCATGGCCTCGGGAACCTTGGCATAACCGTAACCCGGCAGGTCAATCAGGCGACGATGTTCGTCGAGGGTAAAGACATTAATCAGTTGAGTGCGGCCCGGCGTTTTACTGGTTCGGGCGAGGCTCTTCTGTTGGGTCAGGGTGTTGAGCGCACTGGATTTGCCAGCGTTAGAACGGCCAGCAAAAGCCACCTCAATCCCTTCGTCGGGCGGCAGTTGGGCGAGTTTGGCTGCGCCAAGTAGATATTTAGCTGTCTGATAGTTCATAAAGACGTATTTTTTATAAGAGATATTGGCATTTTACTGGTTAGTTCCCTATAATTCATCGAACTTTTTTCGAATTCTCCGTCATTGCACATGCGCGATGACCATTTAACAGAACTATACGGGTAACCTGATGAAAAAGTTAGTGATTGTTGCATTATTCTTATTTGGTGCCACTGCTTCTGCGCAGGAAGGTGATGCCGCCAAAGGTGCGGAACTGGCTGTTACATGTGCCGCTTGTCACGGTAAAGATGGTAATAGCGCTAATGCAATTTGGCCAAAATTAGCAGGTCAAAATGCAAAGTATCTTGAAAAGCAGATTAAAGATTTCCAGGCTGGTGCAAAAGACCAGTCGCAAGGACGTTATGATCCGTCAATGGCACCAATGGTTGCTAACTTGAGCGATCAGGATATTGCAGACTTGGCGGCTTATTATGCCAGTCAGGAAACTCAGCTGGGCGCGGTGAAGAAAGAATTCCTTGAGCTAGGTAAGAAAATCTACTTCCAGGGTGATGCTGAGCGTGGCGTTGCAGCTTGTGCCGCTTGCCATGGTGCAACTGGCCAGGGTCTTGACTTAGCTGGCTACCCATCGGTTTCTGGTCAACACCCAGATTACACGATCAAGCAGTTGAAAGACTTCAGCTGGGCTAAGCGAGCTAATGATGACAATGCAGTGATGCGCGATATCGCAAACCGCATGTCTGAGCAACAAATTGAAGCGGTTGCACACTTTATGTTGGGTCTTCACTAATTTGACCGCTTAAAGTTGCAAACACCTGTTGAATCAGGGTAAAAAAGGCGACATCAGTCGCCTTTTTTTATGGCGAAGTAATTGTGGCACCTTGTGTTTAATCAGTTGTCTATGAGTTGAACCAATATCTATCCAGAGAATGTTTATGAAATATTTATTATCGGTTTTTGCACTAAGTATGGCTTTTTCTGCCAGTATCCCAAGCGCCGCAGCAATTGAACAGGGGCAGGATTACTGGCGAGTTGAGTTACCAGATTCGAAGCAGTTAAACACCGAGGATAATCTCTATTTCAGTTGGCTGGGCTGCACCTCTTGTCGAGCGCTTGAGCGGGAACTTTCCGCTGAGCTGGAAGAGCTTGAGTATGTGCCGCTAATTGCGCGCCCTGAATGGCGAGCTGCGGCAAAACTGCACTATACCATGCAATTGCTGGAGCTCAGTGAGCAGCAGAAAGCGGACATGAACGCTAAAATTGATAGTGGCGACATAGACGTAACCGATTTTAATGCCATGCTGGAAGAGCTATTGGCCATGGGCGTTGATGAGGAAGCCTTAACGGAATTACTTGAAAGTAAAGAGCTTTATCAACACGTTCAAAGAGCGGAGCAACTCGCTGCCAAGTATCAGATTCAATATGCACCAACAGTCGTCATCAAAGGGCAGTTTGCCACCGATGCCAATCACACCATGACAGTGGACCGTTTTGCAGAAGTGTTACGTTATCTGAAATCTTTGTAGTACGGTACGAGAACTGTCGTCTGTAGGGGCGAACTGCGTTCGCCTAATTAAATGTTGGAATGCACTAACTCTTTAACTTCATTCAGTTAAACCTAAATATCGTCATCCCGCGGCTTGACCGCGGGATCCAGTGACTTATTAAAGAGCGTTAAAAGATCTGGATTCCCCAGTCAGGCTGGGGAATGACGAAGCAAATATTTAGTATTGCTCTTAATTGATCGGTGTTAGTAAATCCTTTTTTTCAGTCTACTTGTGCAATTCAAAACTTCCTGTTTTGAATTGCTATGTCTTAGCTACTACTCAGCTCAATCAAAAGGGGATTGTTAGTGCATGTCAGAGCACGAGTTAGTACAAATCACCCCCAATAATCCGGCAAGGTTTTTTCATTACTATGGTGGCTGGCGTTATAGAGTGCGTCGAGGGTCGCAGAGCGGCATTCGCGTCGATAGAGAACGAGCACAACGATGCTTGAGCAGAGGATGAAAATCCAGGAGTTGAAGAACCAGCCGAGCACTGCGATGGCGAAGGTGTAGGCGCGCAGTCCATAGTTAAAGGAATTGGAGGCGCGGCTTAGCAGCCAGTTGGTATGTTTGATGAAAAGCTTATGCTCTTCCGGATCTCCGGATTGATCTGGCGCTGCGCCAAACAGAACCACTGCAAAGTTATACTGGCGCATTGACCAGGTGAATTTGAAAAATGCATAAGCAAAACAAATCACCAGCAAAATGATTTTAACTTCCCATGCCGCGCGTGAGGCGATTTCTATCCAGGGCAGGGCGGATAACAGGTTAATCGCCTGCTGAGTTGAGCCGAGAACCGTTAACAAACCTGCGATAATAAATATAGTGGTTGAAGCAAAGAAAGTAACATTACGCTGAAGTATGCCAAGTCCAGTCATATCGGAAATTTTCACGTCGCGTTTCAGCATCTTTTCAATCCATTGCTCCCGGTTGGCAGCCAGCTGGTTAGCAATGGTTGGCCGTTTGCCATGTTGAATTCTCGCGTATTGGGTGTAGCCGACCCAGCAAACTAAAAACCAGACCAGCGCGATCCAGTCGAGTAACGGCAAAAAAGATAAGGCCATGAGAAACCCTCAAACTTAGGCATAAGTGGTTGCAGGAGTGTGGTTAAAAGTGCCATGCTTTGAGGTTCAGTTCAAGTAACTTTATGGTATGGCTACATAACTTTATGACACAGCAGACAGAGCTCAAGAATAATTTACGGGATGCCAGTAGTCCTTATTTACAACAGCACCAGGATAACCCTGTGCACTGGCAGCAATGGACAGCCGAAACCCTGGAGCTTGCCCGGCAGCTGGATAAGCCGATTCTATTGTCGGTGGGTTATTCGTCCTGTCATTGGTGTCATGTCATGGCTCATGAGTCATTTGAGGATGATATGACCGCTGGGGTTATGAATGAGCTTTTTATTAATATCAAGCTGGATCGCGAGGAGCGCCCAGATCTGGATAAGACTTATCAGTTGGCCCACCAGCTTCTCAATCGCCAGGCTGGCGGTTGGCCATTAACCACCTTTTTAGATCCGCAGACTCTGACCCCTTTTTTCAGCGGCACCTATTTTCCGAAGCAGCCCAGATACGGTATGCCGGGATTTACCGATTTATTGAAGAATATTGGCAATGTCTTTGCGCAAAAGCGTGAAGAAATCAGGCAACAGAATGGCCAATTGCAGGAAGCGTTGCAGTTTGTCTCTGGCTCAATCAGTCGCTCGCAGACACCGTCCGAGGTAACTGCTGATGAGTTGAGCGCTGCCTTTATTGATGAGGTATTGAAACGCGCCGATAAGGATTTTGGTGGCTTTCAGGGCGCGCCCAAGTTTCCGCAGGCAGCAATCTGGCAAGCTGTGTTTGAGCTGGTGTTAAATGAGAAAAGCCAACACAAAGCATTAAGCGACCAATTGCAGAAAACCCTCAGCGCCTTTGCAGACTATGGTCTCTACGATCATCTGGGCGGTGGTTTTTTCCGCTACTGCGTGGATGAAGGCTGGGATATTCCGCACTTCGAAAAAATGCTCTATGACAATGGGCAGCTGGTCAAACTGATGTCTGAAGCAGGCCATTATTATGCTCGCGGCGACTGGATGCAGTGCGTAAAGCAAAGCATCGGCTGGTTATTGGAACAGATGCAGAGCGAACAGGCAACCTATTACTCGGCGCTGGATGCCGACAGTTTGAATGAAGATGGGCATAGCGAAGAAGGAGCCTATTACGTCTGGGGGCAAGATGATTTACAGGGTTTGAGTTCTGAGGAACAGGCGGTTGCCAGACACTATTATGGCATGGCTGACAAAGCGAATTTCGAAGGCAAGTGGCATCTGGTCTGTCGCAGTTCATTGACTGAAGCTTCAGAAAAAACAGGGGTTCATCCTAAGCAGTTACCGCTGTTGATTGAGTCTGTGCGTCAACAATTTAAGAGCCAACGTGATGCGCGACCTTTACCCTTTCTCGACGATAAGCAGCTGACCAGCTGGAATGGATTACTGCTACAGGGTCTTTTCAGTGCGGCACGACAGCTGGGAAACGAAGATATTTTGCAACAGGCTAAAAATACCCAACGGGGACTTCAGCAAACAGTATGGAACGATAAGCAGTTGATGGCATGCTATCGTGACGGTGTAGCTTATCAGCCGGGGTTTCTGGATGATTACGCCTATCTGGCCAAAGCATTATTGATGAGACTGACTTTTGATTTTGATGTGAGTAGCTGGCAGTGGTTGCTGCAATTGTGTGATGGACTCTGGACACGATTTGCCGACCAGCAGAACGGCGGATTTTTCTACACAGCCAATGATGCGGAAACGGTCATTACCCGTCACAAAAGCTGGAGCGATGATGCCATGCCTAATAGCGCCTGTCAGGCACTGGAAGTATTGTGGCTGGTTTCTGAGTTGACCGGCAAGCTGGACTGGCAGGAGTTTATTGAGAAAAGTTTTGCCAGTGCCAGTCAAGAAGCCATCAAGGCGCCTTTGCAGTATCCATCGGTAGTGCGACTGCTACAAGCCTTTGATAAAGGCTCTGAAATCTGGGTGTTACGCGGGAACCTGCATCAGACGGTTGCCTGGCAGGAGTATCTGACCACTGGTCAATATGGCAATCGCTGGGTGTTTAGCCTTAAAACTGACAGTGATTTATTAACCGATAAGTATCCGCCGCAAGAAAAGGCCGTTGCTTATTGTTGCCGCAACCGCCAGTGCTTCCCTGCACTGGAGTCATTGGATGCAATTCAAGAATTTTTGCAAATAAACTAAGTTGCTGATTATTTCAGCAGGCTGGCCAGTTTGGCGACCAGTTTATTGATCCCGCTGGCAGCTTCCGAGACACTGCCGGCCAGCATGTAGGCAGGTGTCGACACCAGGTTGCGTTCTTCATCGTAGACAATATCTTCTACCGGACAGGCCATGTGAACGCCACCCATGGCTTCGATGGCATCAGCAGTATCCTTATCATTACCAATCGTCAGCTTGCTGCCTTCGCCATATAGTCTAGGGATCATGGCTGGTGCAATACAGATAAAGCCGACCGGTTTTTTCTCAGCTGCCATGGCTTTGATAAAGCGTTCAAGATCAGGATTTACTGTGCAATCACTACCTTTAACCGCAAAATCGCAGAGGTTCTTGGCGGCACCAAAACCGCCAGGCAGCACAGCAGCATCAAAGTCAGAGGCTTTGGCTTCTGCCAGGTCCTTGATATTGCCGCGTGCAATGCGCGCAGCTTCAACCAGCACATTACGGGATTCGCCCTCGGAAACATTGCCGGTCAGGTGATTAATGACATGCATCTGCTGAATATTAGGAGCGAAACATTGGTAGTCGAGACCATTTTGCTCAAGCGCCAACAAGGTTAGTACGCTTTCATGGATTTCAGCACCATCGTAGACGCCACAACCGGATAAAATAACAGCAATCTTTTTCATAAGTTTCCCTGCTTAATGTGAATTTAATGAACATCATAATATAAGCAAAATTGGCTGTCAGGCGTAAGAATTTTGATTTTTGAGACGTTTTAACCGAAACTAGAGGACAGCCTGCCGGGTAGGAATGCACAAAGGCGAACATAACGTCGCAAAGGGCCATTGATAGTGACACGATTTCTTTTTCTTTTCTGTTTAATTGGGACAATTTTCTTAAGCCAACAGATACAAGCTAACCAGCAGCTTGTCGATGCTATTGGCATTGAAGATCAGTTGTCGCAGAGCGTGATCACTTCCATTGTCGAAGACCCTCAGGGTTTTCTATGGATTGGTACTGAAGATGGCCTTAACCGTTATGACGGTTACCAGATCAAGGTTTTCCAGAAACAGAATAGTAATCTTTCCCACACTACCATACATGACCTTCTGGTTGCCGATAACGGTGACATCTGGATTGCTACCGAGAATGGCCTGAATATCTTTCAGCAACAGACTGGAAAGATCATTAATTTTCACCACAACCCGCTGGAGCCATTCACGCTGGCCAATGACTTCGTGACCAGTCTGTCCAAAGACAATAAAGGTGGTGTCTGGCTGGCTACCTATAATGGCCCTTCTTATTATGATCCCGCGATTGAGGGCTTCAAAACTTACCCGATCATGCTAAGCCGCCGTGTTACGGCGACTGTCAGCGAGTTACGCAAAATCTATGTGGATAGCCAGCAGCGAGTGTGGGCGGTGACTACGCGCGGCGAGCTGGCACTATTTAATCCATCCAGTGAACAGTTCTTCATTATCAATTCCACGACTGGGGGCCAGCTGGGTGCAATCGGTGATTTAAAGGAGACCCCGGAAGGTAATCTCTGGCTGGTTTCCTATCAGCGGGGAGTCATCGAGTATCGCCCCGAGAAAAATGAATTTATTACTCTAACTTATTCGGATTTGGGGCTGCGTGACAGCAACCTGCAGGCCAGCATGATCTATTTTGATAGCAAGGATAATCTTTGGATAGGAACGGTAAAGGAAGGTCTATATACGGTAAACAGTAAAACAGGGCGCTCAAATCATTACCGTTACGGTCGCCCAGGATCGATTGGCAGTAATACTATTAACTCTCTTTACGAAGATAGCAACGGCATTCTGTGGGTTGGTACTTCCGCCTACCTTAACAAAATCAATCCAAACGCAATTCTGTTCAACCATAATTTTTTCCAGCCAGATCTGTTTGATTCCTTAGCGGCTGATACAACCTTTTCATTACATGTGACGGCTGACGATATTTTGCTGGTGGGAAGCGATGGGCACGGGATTACCCTGATGGATGCCCGTGACCCACTCGATCTGAGAAAAATTGCTATTATCAATCCGCCTGAGTTGAATAATAAAAGTATCAATTACATTGGCCCAGCCAGCTCTGGAAAGGTTTGGGTTATGACCTTCGATGCAGTCTGGCTGCTGAACATCAAAACACGAGAGCTACAAAAGGTATTTGAAAATGAAAGCTACACTGCCGAACTGTTAACTGCCAAGTACTTTGAGGGAAATTTATGGCTGGGCACCACTGAAGGTTTGTGGAAACTGGATCAAAATTACAATGTCAGTCGCTATCGAGTGATTGATGCCGATTTCCATCGGAATAATCGGATCAACAGTATTCTACCCACCAGTGATGGGCGTGAATTATGGATTGGCACCGAAAGTGGCGTACATCTGTTTGATATGGAAACGTCGAGTTTCAAAAACTTGAGTCAACTGGTGAAGGAAGTGCCGGAAGAAGCTAAGGATGTGGTTCTCAGCATGGCTCTTGATCAGTTCCAGAGGCTATGGATTGGCACATTTGGTAATGGAATCATTATGATCGATCCGACGCGGCAGGTTGCGACCAAGATCAATAGTACCACTTCGGGAATACATGACAGTATTTACAGTATGGAGCTGGATGGCAATAAATATATCTGGGTCGGAACTGGACGTGGGTTGTTTCGAGTATCACCTACGGATTTCAGCGTTACCCAGTTTACGCTGGCAGAAGATCAGCCAATTCTTGAATTTAATACAGGAGCCAGTACCCATGACCGTCAGGGTAATCTTTATTTTGGCGGTATTAACGGTATCATCAACTTTCGAGCAGAGGCCTACCAGCCTGATGAGACTCCCCCCACTCCGGTGATTACCGAAATTCTGATAAATAATAGCGCGATACTCATTGGTGATGAGCATAAGAAGAGGCTGTCCAGGCCACCGAATTTAGCCGAAGAAGTGACCTTTTTTCCTGAGGATACCAGTATCAGCTTTGAATTTTCGGGGTTGAATTATGCCGATCCTAAGAATAATCGCTATAAATATATGCTTGAAGGGTATGACAAAGAGTGGATCGAGACCGATGCAAAGGGGCGCAGAGTCACTTATACCAATCTGCAACCGGGAGATTATCGTTTTCTGGTTAAGGCTTCTAACAAGGATGGGGTCTGGAGTGACGTTCCGGCAGAGCTGAAAGTGCATGTCAAAACTTCGGGTTGGCTCAGTCCATCCGCCTTCACTCTTTATGGCTTCATCATGGGGCTAATCATACTGGCCTTCTCCTATCTTATCTGGGCGCGGGTGCGTGAACGAAGAATGGCCGCACAGCAACTGGCACAAAGTGAAGAGCGTCTGAAGTTATCGCTATGGGGCAGCGGTGATGAGCTATGGGATTGGCAGATCCCGTCGGGCGCTTTGCACCTCTCCAACGAATGGCCCTATGACTTCCCCAGAGATGGCGTGCGCAGTGGTTACTCAATGGCCAATTCGAATATCCACCCAAATGATTTGCCCTATGTACGTCAGGCTCTAAATGCACACCTGACCGATAAGTCGATGCATTATGAAAGCACTTATCGTATCAGTGATGAACATGGCGGCTGGATTTGGGTGCTCGATCGCGGCAAGGTTGTGAGCCGAGATGCCAATCAGAAGCCATTGCGCATGGCGGGCACCTTAAAAAATATTACCGAACTGAAAAACACTGAGCAGCAGCTCAGCATGATTGTAAAGTCATTCGATAATATTTCTGATGGGGTCTGGATTCTGGACGAGAATTTCCACTACATTGCGGTTAATAAAGCCTTTACCAAGATCACTGGCTTTGAAGAGACTGAAGTGCTGGGCAAGCTGATGAAGGTCAATGCTCTGCATCAGATAAGCGATGAAGAGTTCAAGGATCTAAGAGATGAGCTAGCGGATAAAGGGTGTTGGTACGGTGAGCTGGTAGCAAAGCGCAAAGATAATACAACCTATCCGATTGAAATTAATATCGATGTAGTGCGCGATAACGATGGCAATGTGATCAACTATGTCGGCGTTTTCTCGGACATTACCTTCCGCAAGCAGGCAGAAAAAGAACTACGTCGACTGGCAACTGTAGACCAGCTGACTGACCTGAAGAATCGCACCAGCTTTAGAAATCACTTCGAGCATTTGATTGCACACTCTGAGCGTGGCGATCAGCATGCATTATTATTTATCGACCTTGATAACTTCAAGCGAATCAATGATTCATTAGGTCATGGCATTGGCGATGAGTTATTGGTCTATGTGGCAAAAATTCTGCAGGAAATTATCAGCGAGCAGCATGGTGTGGTGGCGCGTCTGGGTGGCGACGAGTTTACTGTGCTGTTGCAGGAAGTGGATACCTGGAACAAGCCGGCCAAGATTGCTCAGGCGATACTGGATGAGTTTGCCAAGCCACTGCCGCTGTCTACAACGGAAGTGGTGGTGTCGCCCAGTATTGGTATCGTGATGTATCCAGAAAATGGCCTGACAGCCGAAGAGCTGCTGAAAAATGCCGATACCGCCATGTATTACGCAAAGAAGAAAGGCAAGAACACCTATCAGTTCTATACCCGCCAGATGAATGAACAGGCCAAACTGCGGATTACTTTAGAGGGCGAACTGCGCCAGGCGATTGAGAAAGATGAGTTTGTCATGTTCTACCAGCCGAAGGTCAGCCTGCAAACCGGTAAGATTACCGGAATGGAAGCGCTGGTACGCTGGCGTAACCCACGTCGCGGTCTGGTGTTGCCGAACGAGTTCATTCCTCTGGCAGAAGAGGCGGGCTTTATTATTCCGATCAGCCAGCGGGTGATTGAAAAAACCTGTCTGCAGATTCGTGACTGGCAAAATCGTGGCATTTTCCATGGCAAGGTTGCGGTCAACCTGTCCGCAGTTCAGTTCTACCATGAAAACCTGTGGGAAACGGTTAAGAATGCACTGCATCTGGCTAAAATCGAACCCGATGCGCTAGAGTTTGAAATCACCGAAGGTATGGTGATGGAAGATTTGACCCAGTCAATCCAGCAGATGCGCACCTTGCGTGAGATGGGTATCAGTCTGGCGCTGGATGACTTTGGGGTGGGTTACTCGTCGCTGGGCAACCTCAAGGATTTCCCGATTGATACTCTCAAGATTGACCGCACTTTCGTCTGGGATCTGGAAGATTCTGAGCGCGATCGCAATCTGGTCGCCTCAATCGTGACCCTGGCTCATAATCTGGACATCAAGGTAGTCGCCGAAGGGGTGGAGAATCGTAATCAGGTCGATGCTTTGCGCGAAATGGGCTGTGAAGAAATTCAGGGTTTCATCTTCAGTCGCCCGGTTCCACCATGGGATATTGAGACCATGCTTAATATCAAGGACTTTGATCTGGACCAATTTATCACGCAGAACGAATCGGACTAATTCTACTAATGCATAACTCGGATTTGCATTAATTTGGCCACAAAGCCCGAATTTATTGCCTTCTAGAGGAAAAAACTGAGTAAAAAACAGGCAAATCATTTGATTGGTCAGGGCGGGTCTGCGACAATATGCGGCCTAAAAAATGCTGCCTTTTGAGGAGACCTCATGTCACTGTCAGGTAACGACATGCTTACCCGTTTTCAACTTGCTAACGCAATCCGCGCATTGAGTATGGATGCTGTCCAGAAAGCCAAATCCGGCCACCCCGGAGCACCCATGGGCATGGCTGATATTGCTGAAGTCCTCTGGAACGATTATCTGGTTCATAATCCTGCAAACCCTGACTGGGTCAATCGTGACCGCTTTGTGATGTCGAATGGCCATGGCTCCATGCTGGTTTATTCGCTACTGCACCTCACAGGCTATGACATCTCAATTGATGATCTGAAGAATTTCCGTCAACTGCATTCCAAAACTCCTGGCCATCCAGAATATGGCTACACTCCTGGCGTTGAAACGACCACTGGCCCATTAGGCCAAGGCATTGCCAATGCGGTAGGTTTTGCGATTGCAGAAAAGAAACTGGCAGCAGAATTTAATAAACCTGAGCATAACATCATTGATCACTACACCTACGTATTCATGGGTGATGGTTGCATGATGGAAGGCATTTCCCATGAAGTCTGTTCTTTGGCCGGTACCCTGGGTTTGGGCAAACTAATCGCATTCTATGACGACAACGGCATTTCGATTGACGGTGAAGTAGACGGCTGGTTCTCTGACGATACGCCAAAACGCTTTGAAGCCTATGGCTGGCAGGTCATCCCTGCGGTTGATGGTCATGATCCGGAAGCGATCAAGGCTGCGATTGAAGAAGCGCGTGCTGACAGTGAGCGTCCAACCCTGATTTGTTGCAAAACCATTATCGGTTTTGGCTCGCCTAACAAGCAAGGCAAAGAAGAATGTCATGGTGCGCCACTGGGTGATGATGAGATTGAGCTGGCACGTAAGCAGCTAAACTGGCCGCATGCCGCTTTTGAAGTACCTGAAAACATTCAGCAAGGATGGAGTGCGCGTGAAGTTGGCCAACAGCAGGAAGCTGCCTGGAACAAGAAATTTGTTGCCTATAAAGAAGCTCACCCAGAGCTGGCCAATGAGCTGGAGCGTCGTTTAAGCCGTCGCCTGCCAGAAGATTTTGCTGAACAGGCGCAAGCCTATATCAACAAGCTACAGGAAGAAGGCCCGGTGGTCGCTTCACGTAAAGCTTCGCAAATGGCTATCAACGCCTATGCACCATTATTACCTGAGTTGGTCGGTGGTTCGGCTGATCTTGCAGGTTCAAACCTGACCATTCACAGCCACTCCAAAGGCATTGAAGCGAAAGACGCAAGCGGTAACTACGTCTATTACGGTGTTCGTGAATTTGGCATGTGCGCCATCATGAATGGCATGGCGCTACATGGCGGTTTAATGCCGTACGGCGGTACCTTCCTGATTTTCATGGAATACGCGCGCAATGCTTTGCGTATGGCGGCGCTTATGAAACAGCAGGCGATTTACGTCTTCACGCACGATTCAATCGGTCTGGGCGAAGATGGGCCGACCCACCAGCCTATTGAGCAGCTGGCGAATTTACGCACTACGCCGAACATGTCGGTATGGCGTCCATGCGATGCGGTAGAAACTGCAGTGGCCTGGAAAGCAGCGATTGAACGTCGCAATGGTCCAACAGCATTGAGTTTGAGCCGTCAGAACCTTCAGCATCAGGCTCGTGACGCGCAGCAGCTTGCCAATGTTGAACGTGGTGGTTATGTGTTGGTGGATAGTGCTGAAAAGCCAGAATTGATTTTCATCGCGACTGGCTCCGAAGTTGAGCTAGCGATTGAGGCAGCGAAAGCATTGAGAGAAAAAGGCAAACAGGTACGCGTGGTTTCGATGCCATCGACCGATGTCTTTGAAGCACAGGATGCCAGCTATAAAGAAGCGGTACTGCCAAGTGATGTACCAAGCCGTGTGGCTATCGAAGCAGGCATTGCTGACTACTGGTACAAGTATGTTGGCCTTGACGGTCGCATCGTTGGCATGACCAGCTTTGGTGAATCCGCTCCTGCCGGTGACCTATTCAAACATTTTGGTTTTACAGTAGACAATGTGGTTGCTGTAGCCGAAGAACTTTTAGATTAAACGCCTGAGTAATTTCTGGAGATAAAGATGACAGTTAAAGTTGCAATTAATGGTTATGGTCGTATTGGACGTACCGCCCTTCGAGCGATTTATGAGCACGGTTACCGTGATCGCATCCAAGTGGTTGCTATCAACTCTTCGCACCCAGCGGAAACAACCGTTCATTTGACAAAATATGATACTACTCACGGTCGTTTTAATGCCGACGTTTCTACCGATGGCGAATACATGATCGTTAACGGCGATAAAATTAAATTGTATGCCGAGCGTAACCCAGAGCTAATTCCGTGGGGCGAGCAGGATGTTGACGTAGTTTTTGAATGTACTGGCGTATTTAAAGATCAGGCTGGCGCATCTAAGCACTTTAAAGGCGGTGCCAAGAAAGTTCTTATCTCAGCACCGGGAGCTGCCGACGTTGACGCAACCGTTGTATTCGGCGTCAATGATGACATTCTTAAGCCAGAGCATCGCGTGGTATCAAACGCATCCTGTACTACTAACTGCTTGGCGCCATTAGCTAAAGTTTTAAATGATACCATTGGCATCAACAAAGGTTTGGTTAACACCATTCACGCTTACACTAACGACCAGCGTCTGATTGATAATCAGCATTCAGACTTGCGTCGTGCGCGTGCCGCAGCACAAAGCATCATTCCAACTAAAACTGGTGCTGCTAAAGCCGTAGGTTTAGTACTTCCAGAATTAAACGGCAAACTGGATGGTTTCGCCATGCGCGTACCAACCATCAACGTATCGTGCGTGGACCTGACTTTCGAAGCAGGTCGTGACACTACAGCCGAAGAAATTAATGAAATCGTTAAGAAAGCAGCGGATGGTCATGTACTGTGCTACAACGACGAGCCACTGGTTTCAGTAGACTTCAACCACAGCCCAGCATCATCAACGTTTGATGCCGGCCTGACTCGCGTACAGGACGGCAACTTCGTGAAAGTTGTGACCTGGTACGATAATGAGTGGGGTTTTAGTAACCGTATGTTGGACGTTGCCATCAAGATGATGAGCGTTTAGTGGTCTTTTTGTCGTAATACTGCGTTGCTTACTATTTTCTCTTCGCTGGTGTATTGATATACACGTCGCTCATAGAAAATAGTAAGCGCCTTGTCTAACAACAAAAATCCTCACTAACCGATGTGCTTAGAAGTAGTGGTATGTTTTCGTACTGCCGCGTCTTACAAGAAAAACGACTGCCATGGATGGCAGGAGTGCAGAAAATGCAGGAGCAACTTTCTGAGCTAAGCTATCCGCACACTGTTTGACTGGAAATTTTTCGTAGGGTGCGTCGTGACGCACCGTTTGTGTTTTTAAGTCTGGGCAAATTAAACCCAGATAATCAATTTACCATGAATGGTTTAAGACTATGAATGTGTTGAAAATGTCTGATCTGGATCTTCAGGGAAAGCGTGTTTTAATTCGTGAAGATCTCAATGTGCCGGTTAAAGACGGCAAAATCACCAGTGATGTTCGTATCCAGGCGGCTTTGCCGACCATTAAGCTGGCTCTGGAAAAAGGTGCTAAGCTGATGGTGATGTCGCACCGTGGTCGTCCGACTGAAGGTGTGCTGACTAAAAACGATTCCATGCAAATCGTGGCGGATTACTTAAACGATGTTTTGGATGTTCCAGTGCGTTTGGTCACTGAATATTTAAACGGCGTTGAAGTTAACCAGGGCGAAGTGGTTTTATTCGAGAACGTTCGCTGTAACGTTGGCGAAAAAGCCAATGATGATCGCCTTGCAAAAATGTACGCCGATTTGTGCGATGTATTTGTGCATGACGCTTTTGGCACCGCTCATCGCGCTCAGGCATCCACTCATGGCGTTGCTAAATTTGCACCAGTTGCCTGCGCAGGCCCATTGCTGGCCGGTGAGCTGGAAGCTTTAGGCAAAGCTTTAGATAATCCAGCCCGTCCAATGGTCGCGATTGTGGGTGGCTCAAAAGTTTCGACCAAGCTAACAGTATTGGACTCGCTATCACACATTGTTGATCAATTGATTGTCGGCGGTGGTATTGCCAATACCTTTATCGCAGCAACGGGTCATCCGGTGGGCAAGTCGTTGTACGAAGAAGACCTGATGTCGGAAGCCAAGCGCCTAATCGAACAGGCACAATCAAAAGGTGGCGACATTCCGGTGCCGGTTGATGTGGTAACTGGTAAAGAGTTCGCAGAATCGGCAGCCGCGGAGACTAAGTCAGTTAATGATGTGGCAGAAGATGATATGATTTTCGATATTGGACCGCAGTCAGCTGAGCATCTTGCCAAGATCCTAAAAGAAGCGAAAACTATTGTCTGGAATGGCCCAGTAGGTGTTTTCGAATTTGATCAGTTTGGTCACGGTACGGAAGTGATTGCTAAGGCAATTGCTGACAGTGATGCCTTCTCAATTGCGGGTGGTGGCGACACCATAGCAGCGGTTGATAAGTACGGCATTGCGGATAAGGTTTCATACATTTCAACTGGTGGTGGTGCTTTCCTGGAGTTCCTGGAAGGCAAAGAATTACCAGCAGTGGCAATCTTAGAAGAGCGAGCGAAAGGCTAGCTTTAAGAGACTGTCGAACAGGATAAAAAGTTAAGGGGAAAGAAAATGGCTCTAATTACATTACGTCAGTTACTCGATCATGCAGCAGAGCATGACTATGGTATTCCGGCATTTAACGTAAACAACCTTGAACAGATGCGTGCTGTTATGCAGGCAGCGGATGAAACTGACAGTCCAGTGATCATTCAGGCTTCTGCAGGTGCTCGTAAATATGCAGGTTCAAACTTTCTGCGTCACCTGATCTTGGCAGCTACCGAAGAGTTTCCGCATATTCCAATTTGTATGCACCAGGATCACGGTTCGTCACCGGCAGTGTGTCAGCAGTCGATCCAGCTAGGCTTCTCATCAGTGATGATGGATGGCTCATTGGAAGAAGATATGAAAACGCCAGCGAGCTATGAATACAACGTTCGAGTAACCAAGCTTGCCACTGAGATGGCTCATGCCTGTGGTGTTTCTGTAGAAGGTGAGCTAGGTTGCTTGGGCTCATTGGAAACTGGCATGGCTGGTGAAGAAGACGGTTCAGGCGCAGAAGGCGTATTAAGCCATGACCAACTGCTAACAGATCCAGAAGAAGCTGCTCAGTTCGTGAAAGACACCAAAGTGGATGCTTTGGCTATCGCAATCGGTACTTCACACGGTGCCTATAAATTTACTCGTCCACCAACAGGTGATGTGTTGGCTATTAAGCGCATTAAAGAAATCCATGCGCGGATTCCTGACACGCACCTCGTCATGCACGGTTCTTCATCAGTGCCACAAGACTGGTTGGCGACCATCAATGAATATGGTGGTGACCTGGGTGAAACTTATGGTGTGCCAGTTGAAGAAATCCAGGAAGGCATTAAGCACGGCGTTCGCAAAGTAAATATTGATACCGACTTACGTCTTGCTGCAACAGGTGCGGTGCGCAAATTCTTGAAGCACAACCCAAAAGAATTTGACCCACGCAAATACAACAAGGCAGCACAAGATGCGATGCAGGCAATCTGTAAAGCGCGTTATGAAGCCTTTGGCACTGCCGGTAATGCAGGCAAAATCAAGCCAATCAATATGGAACAGATGGCGCTGGACTACAAAACCGGTAAGCTTGACCCACGCGTTAAGTAATTCCACAGAAAATAAAAAGGCCAGCGTTTGCTGGCCTTTTTTTATGGTGAAAATTCAGGTCAATAAAGCACCCGAGCTCGAATCGTTCCTTCAATTTCGCGCATTTTCTCCAGTGCGAAATGGCTTGAGCCTTTGTCTATATCGGTAACTACGTAACCAATATCACCTTGGGTTTGCAGGTATTGTGCCGAAATATTGATATCGTTGTGCGACAGGATCTGGTTGATCTGCGACAGGATGCCGGGTTTATTGTGGTGAATATGCAGAATCCGGTGAGTATTAACATGCTCCGGTAATGCTACCTGCGGGAAGTTGACTGCCGAGACGGTGGAGCCGTTGTTGCTGTATTTGATCATCTTTTCAGTGACTTCGATGGCGATATTTTCCTGCGCTTCGAGCGTTGAGCCACCGATATGGGGCGTTAATATTACATTGTCAAATTCGCGTAAGGGCGATTGAAACTCTTCGCTGTTTGATTTGGGTTCGGTCGGGAATACATCAATGGCTGCTCCCAGAATCTGCTCTGCTCTAAGTGCATCGGCCAGAGCGTCAATATCAACAACCGTACCGCGTGAAGCATTGATTAGGATGCTGCCGGATTTCATCGCCGCCAGTTCGGCTTTACCCATCATGCCTTTGGTCTGTGGTGTTTCTGGAACATGTAAAGTCACCACATCGGATTCGGCTAACAGCTGATGTAAATCGGCAACTTGACTGGCGTTGCCAAGCGTTAACTTGGTTTCAATATCATAGAACTTAACCTGCATCCCAATGCCTTCGGCCAAAATGCCAAGTTGTGTGCCGATATGGCCGTAACCAATGATGCCCAGTGTTTTACCGCGTGCTTCATTGGAGTTACTGGCTGTTTTAAGCCATTGACCGCGGTGTGCTGCAGCATTCTTGGCAGGAATTCCGCGCAACAGCATAATGATTTCGCCCAGTACCAGCTCGGCAACACTACGCGTATTGGAGTAAGGGGCATTGAAAACCGGAATGCCTTTATGCTGTGCAGCAGTCAGATTGACCTGGTTAGTGCCGATGCAGAAACAGCCGATGGCGACCAGTTTATGGGCCTCGGCCAGCACATCCGGAGTAATCTGCGAGCGTGAGCGAATACCCAGGAAATGACAGTCTTGCAGCGCGCTTTTCAGCTCTGAGGCCGAAAGGGCGGTTTTAAGACTTTCTACCTGATGATAGCCATCTTGCCTGAACAGTTGTTCTGCTTTAGGGTGGACTCCTTCAAGGAGTAAAACTTTCAGTTGGTGTTTATCGAATGATGTGTTCGCCATCTTGATTTAGTTCAGCGGTAAATAGGCAACGAAAGTCTATTAAAACAGATCCGATCAGCTTGTAAAAGTAGCTAATAGTTATTCACTATAAATATCATGCACAGTTGCAAAATAGGTGTCTAAAAGGGGCATTTTTGCTACAATCTGCCGCCTTGCGTCGCAGATGGTGCGGCACGAAGCGATACTGCGCCTGAAATGAGTGTCAGGGCATGACTTGAGGAGATTGGCCGAATGGCATACCAGACCAACATCGATAAAATGATAGCTTTGCTAAGCGATACGCTATCGATTGATGCCGATCAGCTGACGGCTGATACATTGCTGCTGGGAAATTTGCCAGAGTTTGACTCAATGGCGATTGTCTCTATTCTGATGCAAATTGAAGAAAACTTTGGCATAGAAATATCCGATGATGAGCTGACCGGCGAAGTATTTGAGTCAGTGACCACTCTGACTGAGTTTGTTGAAGTGCAGCAGGCCGCGACTGCTATTTAAAACGCACCATAGATAATTGATTTTTAAGGCCGAAAAGTAGCTTTTTCGGCCTTTTTCTTTTATAACACCCATAGACTTCAAACAATTCATGTAAGCAGGGAAATGGCCGGATTTATCGCCTGTATCGTATTGGCAGGCTTGTTGTTCATGACTGTTCTATTGCGCTGGCGAGGCTCCAAGCTTGGCTGGCCGATTCTGCTGTTGGCGATAACTTTTATTGGTTGGAGCGGAATGAAGCTGCTGGACTCCAGTTTTGAGCTCAATCACTGGATGATTGAATGGGCTCGATTGTTTGGTATTTTTGTCGCTCTGACTTTTTTCCTGTTCTACTTTTCCACCCATCATAAACTGCTGAGCCTGGCTATCATCGTTGCCTTTATTGGCTGGGGTAGCTTTAAGCTGCTTTATAACGGTGAAATGAAGCCGGTCATTAACCCGGCAATCGCTGGCTTCATTCTGTTAATGATGATGCAGATGATGGAGCGGGCGGGTAATGAATTTGCTGAAACCTTAAGAGCAGAAATCTCCACGCTGGGCGGTGCGCTGGGCATTGTTCTGATCTGGGATCTGCTATCGATGCTGGTCTTGATGCTTAATTTGAACATTGATCCAGAAGCGCTGGATGTTTCGCGTGCGATTATTGCCAGCATCGCCATGGCGTTCAGTCTGGTCCATATTCAGCGCATTGATCAGTCGCGTCTGGATCTGGAGAATATTCAGCAAACCTACCGTCCGCAAAGCAGCCTCAATATCTTTGCCATTTTGTGCTGGCTGGCGGTGGTTGGCTACATGCTGATAGGTGTGGCCTGGCAGCAGCCGCTGATTGGAGCGGCAGTACTGGCTCTGGCGGTTATTGCCTTTGTCTGGCTGGCTTATAAGAAAAAACTGCTCAGTCAGCTTAAGATCATGATTACCAAGCTGTTCGCCAGCTATAAATATGATTATCGTGAAAGCTGGCTGGGATTTAACCGTGCTCTGGATGAAGCCAATGTGCAGGGCGATTTCTATCAGTTGTCGATTAAAGCACTGGCCAATATCATCAGCAGCCCTGCCGGAAAGCTGTGGAGCCGTCGAGGCGATCTCTTTATTTATACCGACAACTGGCAGTCACCACTGAACTCACCATTGAATAATGAGTTGGCTTATCAGTTGCCGACCGAACTGATTGATTTTATCGAGCGTACCAATTGGGTCGTGGATATCAAAGAGTATCAGAACAATCGAAACGTCTATCAGGGGCTCAAGCTGGATCATCACTCCCCGCTCTTTCAGCAACATCAGATTTTTATCCCCTTACGTCGCGGCGAAGAATTGGTAGCGGTTGTTGGGCTGCGTAGTAGCTACTCAAAACCGAGCCTGAACTGGGAAGATCATGACTTGCTCAAAGCTGCAGGTCAGCAGATGGCCAGTTATCTGGCGCTGTTTGAAGCGACCACGCAAATTTATGAGCGCGAACAGTTTGATGCGTTTAATCGATTATCGGCATTCGTGGTTCATGACCTGAAAAATGTGACCGCCCAGCTGGAGTTGATCACCCATAATGCTCATCGTTACCGTGATAACCCTGAATTTGTCGATGACAGCTTTGAAACCGTCGCTAGCGCAACTCAGCGTTTGAATAAGATGCTGGAACAGCTGCAACGTAAGCAATTACCGAAAAAAGAAGTCTTACAGGCTTATATTCCAGAGGTTTTTGCTAAATTCAAGGAAGCAGCTAGCCGACTTAATCTGATAGGAGATATTCCCGAAGTAGAGGTGTATGCTAATCAGGAGCAACTGCTTAATATCATTCAGCATCTACATCAGAATGCGATTGATGCCAGTAACGAGAGTGATAGAATTCACCACCGATTTGACCAGCTCGGCCAGGAACTGCACTGGCATATTGTCGATAAGGGCAAAGGCATGGACCCGGACTTTGTTCGTAAGCAGTTATTCAAACCTTTCGCGACTACTAAGGGCAATGCGGGGATGGGAATTGGTGTTTACCAATGCCGCTATTTGCTCCAAAGCTTTGGTGGTGATTTAATAATACAAAGTGAATTGGGGAAAGGAACACGCTGCATAGTCATTTTGCAGACGTTGACGCCCGGCGATTAGAAAATAAAGAGGACAGGATGGCACAATCAAACAAACCCGACTTATTAATTATTGAGGATGACAAAGGGCTTCAGAAGCAGCTCAAGTGGTCATTCGATCAATACAACGTAATTCTAGCCGAAGACCGCGACAGCGCGCTGGTTGAGCTAAGACGCTTTCAGCCGCAGGTCATTACCTTAGACTTGGGGCTACCGCCTGATCCCGCCAATGCAAGCGTAGGGCTTGAGTTACTCGAAGAAATCCTGTCCCTGTCACCGACCAGCAAGGTCATTGTCGTAACCGGTAATGATCAACGCGAAATTGCCATGCAGGCAGTGAATGCCGGTGCTTATGATTATTATCAGAAGCCGATTCAACCGGAAGAGCTGACGCTGATTATCAAGCGGGCCTTTGAGCTGGCAAAGCTGGAAGACGAAAACCGTCGCCACTTCCAACAGCAAAAAGAAAGTTTCCACGGTATTATCGCCACCAGTCCAGAGATGATGGCGGTCTGCCAGAAGATTGAAAAAGTCGCGCCCACCGATGTTAGTGTCTTACTTTTAGGCGATAGTGGGACGGGTAAAGAATTGCTGGCCAGGGCCATTCATGACATCAGCCCGCGTCGTAGTAAAAATATGGTTGCTATTAACTGCGCAGCCATTCCTGATAACTTGCTCGAAAGTGAATTGTTTGGTTATGAGGCCGGCGCATTTACCGGTGCCAATAAAACCACCATCGGCAAAATAGAATACGCCAATGGCGGTACTTTATTTCTGGATGAGATTGGCGATATGCCAATGGCATTACAGGCAAAACTATTAAGGTTCCTGCAAGAGCGAGTGGTTGAAAGAGTTGGCGGCCGTGAGTCGATTCCGGTGGATGTTCGAATCATTGCAGCAACTCATCATTCGCTGGAAGATCTGGTCAATGAAGGCAAATTCCGTGAAGATTTATTCTATCGCTTAAGTGAAGTGGTATTGAATATACCGGCGCTGGCAAAACGAAACGGCGATGTGGTTTTAATTGCCCGTTCATTACTAGAAAAATTTAATCGCCAATACTCGCGTAATATTCGAGGCTTCTCAAAAGATGCGGTCCAGGCTATGGAAGCTTACAGTTGGCCTGGCAATGTTCGCGAGCTCGAGAACAAAATTAAAAGTGCAGTGGTGATGTCAGACAGCAATCAGATTACTGCGAAAGACTTGCAGATTGACGAAGCCCAGTTACGTGAAATGCCGCTGAATTTACGCCAGGTCAGAGAAGCTGCCGAAACCCGCGCCATCCAACGCGCCATTGTTTTATCTGACGGTAATATCTCACAAGCCGCAAAACTGTTAGGGCTTACCAGACCGACCCTCTACAGCTTAATGGATAAATATAGTATTAGTAGTTGAGTGCTAAGGGAGTAATAATTGGCTGGTTAGCTGTCCAATAGTCCCAAATAATAAGAGAAGTAGTCCAACAATCGCCAAAGCTAATAACCGCCTTTGGCGAGTTTCTGTATTAACCCGTACTTCGCTATTGATCTTACGTAACTTTCTCAGGTAATCCAATCGCATGGCATTTTGCGCAGGTCTTTGCCGATCTCGATTCTCGAAAACTTCGGCCAAATAAACTTCATAAAGTGAGCACTCAGTTAGCTTGTTAAATCCTTGAATTAATTTATAGGACAGCCAAATTAACATGCATACGGCAAATACAGCGACTACTAGGGAGAGTACAGCAAGATTTGATATTTGAAGTAACTCCTGCCAACCAGCAACTGAGCCTGCAAGAGCCCAAACACAGCCGAACAAATAAATCGGAAGAATTAACAGCCAGAACCAAGGCTTAAATTTCGATGGGGGAAGCGGTTGAGGGGGATTCTGAATATCGTCGTACATTGAGTTTAGAAGGCAAATTCACAAAGGGCAGTAATCTTACTAATATTGAGGAAAGGGTTCTGAGAGTTTAGTCAAAGTTAGTGGTTAATTTATGATAATCTTGAGAGAGAAATTTGTTGGTGTTCAATACTTTCCGGAAGTACCTATAGATAGGGTAACGCGATGAGATATATAGTTTTTCTTTGGGTTCTAGGTTTAGTGGTTGGTTGCAAATCCACTACCACAGTTTCTTTAGCAAATGGTAAAAAGGTGATTCTTAATGATAGCTATGGACTATTTCTTTCCAAGTCCAAAATTAATTCCGAAGTAAGAGCGGCCTATTACTCCTTTACTCAATCAGATATTAAAAAACTGACTGGTAATTTGCATGAGGTGCCTTCTAGTGGCACGTTAAAAATTGAATTAACCTTTACTTCTAAAGCTAATGCTGAAAAATATACTGTTGCCGATTGGTTTAAATCGAATAAGAGCCGGCTAAATCTTTCTTTGTATAAGACAACAGACAATTTCATTATCTATACAGAAAGACTATCACCTAATACAGCGACTGTAACAGGTTATTATTTACTTCCAAACCGCTCAGGCTTTGGAGACATATTGATAAAATGCTCGACTAACTTTGGTATCAAATTTACGAATAAGAACGGAGCTTGCACAGTGGAAGATTTTTACACCAAAGAGATTACTGTTAGTTACACTATTCCATTTAAAGAATTGGAAGAACCACTAAAGTATATCAATTCAGTAAATGAGCTGCTAAATAAGAATATTTCAATACAATAAATACGAAAAAAAGTGTTGGACACCCACAAACTTTGGTTTGTTCTCATACAATGTACGTTGTCTTTAAATAGAGAGTACAAATTATTCGGGCTTGCTCTAATTACCCCTTAGAGTTAGCCGAGAGAGGAGAAGTTATAGCGTAAATTGGGCAAGGATGCCCAATTTAGCCACTTCGAAACAGGACGTTTCGTATTGGCGGCGCGTTATAACTTTGATGAGCGAGGGTAGCCCACA